>NZ_JBALCP010000102.1:0-266786 GCF_036919675.1 Nostoc sp. | reverse complement strand
CAGGTGAGGAATGATCTTAATCCGAGTCCGAGGCATCACTGTACACCAATTTTACTTCCATTAAATAATACTATCTATTGCAACTTGGTATTAGAAAAGAACCTGTCTGTGAGTCTGAAGCCATACGAAAATTTAGGGCTTCAGACTCTGCCTGAATGTGCTTCAAAACGTTAGGATACTTCAGATTTTCTTGGTCTTTCATCCGTCCATTAACTTGGTAAATGTAATACCTGCAAAGCAAACGAAATCAGGGTAAGGAACGTTAAAAACCCAATAGTATCTAGCATTGTAGTCACCAACGGCCCGCTAACTAGGGCAGGGTCAAGCTTCAGTCGTTTCAAACCCATTGGCAGTAAAGTGCCGAGTGTAACAGCCACAATTGTATTAGTTGCCATTACCATTCCGGCAATTAAAGCCACCCATCGCTCTTGAGGTCGTGCCCAAATTAAGGAAAGCAGGATCATCGTTGTGGCTAAAACTAGGGCTGTGGCTAAACCGGCTAAAAGTTCTTTACGAAGAATTTTCAAGGTATCTTTGGGTGTTACCTCACCTACTCCCAAGCCGCGGATTGTCACCGTTAATGATTGAATACCAACAGTGCCACCAGTGTTAGAAAAAATCGGCATGATTACTGCTAGAACTGGCACTGCGGCGATTACAGATTGAAAAGGCGCGATCGCACTGGCGGCACCAATATACAGTGCCATGATGCCCAACAGCCAAGGCAAGCGGTTGCGGATGGTAAGTAGGGGAGAGGATAAAGCTGCTTCATCACCACCCACACCCGCTAGTTTTTGAATATCTTCTGTGGCTTCCTCTTCCAAAATATCCATCACATCGTCGATGGTGACAATGCCGACCAATCGGTCTTCTCGGTCAACTACGGGGATAGCGATTAAGTCGTAGCGCTGCATGATTCGCGCCACTTCTTCTTGAGGAGTTTCAGTTCTCACCTTAATGACGCGATCGCTAGAAATATCCTTGATGAAAACATCGGGAAAGGTAAACAGCAACTGGCGCAGTGAAACTACTCTCACCAGTGTCCGGTTGTCATCTGTGACGTAGGCGTAGTAAATCGACTCCTTGTCTTCGTCCTGACGGCGGATTTTACTTAGGGCTTCACCTACAGTCAATCCTTGCCGTAACCGGACATATTCGGTTGTCATCACCCGCCCAGCAGTGCCTTCTGGATAGCCGAGAATCGTTGCTGTTGCTTGCCTTTGTTCTGGACTGAGTTCTTGCAATAGTCGTTTGATTACGCCAGCAGGTAGTTCGTCAAACAATTCTGCCCGTTCATCAGGACTCATCGCTTCTACAAGGTGCACTACCTGGACATCATGCAGAGAATTAATTAGTTCCTGCTGCACCTCTGTTGGCAAATATTCAAATACATCAATTGCCTGACCTTTGTTGAGTAAACGGAATGCGATCGCGCGTTCTTTTTCAGGCAATTGTGTAATGTATTCTCCCACATCCACAGGTTGTAAGCGATTTAAATCCCATTTCAACTGGTTTAAATCGGTAGTATCAGTCAGCAAATCACGAATATCTTCTGTGAGCATAATTATATCTCCTAAGTCTCCCCCGCGCTGGGAGACTTCCTCGCCAGGTCAGAGGAGGTTGATACTGCCATCTTGTGGACTATGGTCCATAAAATCTCAACAATTCAATATCGATATCTGAATTAAGGCATCGCTATTCATCATCCTAACCCGGAATAGCCCTCTCCGGTAGATACTGAATACTAATATTCAGTATTTGTGACATTTATCACTAATAATTAATTTAATTGCCCTGAGTTTCAGGTAATTTTCATTAGGGCTTACGTAATAACTCTCTAAAACTCTTATTCCTAACCTGCGGGAAGCCGCTGCTGCGTCTATGTGTACTTTGCGCCCTTCGCGGTTCGTTTTTTCGTAAGTCCAGTTGGTGTAACTTAAACTAGATTTTACAATAGCCTCCCACTTTTTAAACATCCTCTATGCATTAAAGGGGATATGACACACCCAGAAAATTTAATTATTGAAAAAGTAAAGGATACGTTACTACTGCTACAAGCTATGTCAAGCCAATCAACGAATTTAATTGTAAACTTTATAGAGTTAAAGTATTTACAACATTACAAGTAGTATTTGGTATTAAGCAACTTCATACGTAATCACCTGGACGACAGAGAATCAGAAATGGGTTGGTAAGTTTCACCTCATAGTCGCGGTAATCTGTTTAAGCTTTGGCGATCGCTTCAGATGCAATCCAATCAGGATGGTTATCTTGCCAAGTCAACACAGAGTACTTAAAGCTCTTTTATTACTGTTATTAGAGAATATTTAAAACCTTGCTTATTTGTGCTTGATTACTAATATTAATACTTAAATATTACGAGGACATAGTTCATTAATCTTGAATTATCTTCGTGTATTTGTGCCTTAGTGGTTTCAAAATAAATTTTATTAACCACCAAAACACGAAGACACTAAAATTAGTTGATTCAGTAACACTGGTGAAACTATTTATCTTCCAAAATGATAGTTATGTCATCTATTTCGGGAGTATAAATAATTCTCTTCACTAGCCATGTTTTGTTTTTTAATTGTACTTCTTCACCTATTCTCGGAATAAATTGTAAGTTATAATACTTACCGAGAAATTCTTCTGCATTTCCTTTCCAAAAAATTGTTCTTGTCAGTTCACCAGTTTTGTTACTCATTTTTATTCCTCCTAATATCATTTATTTCTTACAATTAGTTTGTACTAGGAAAACTATTTAAGCAGTTTCACTCAATAATTGCAGAATAAATTTGAGTGGAATTTCTACCCGCTCAGAGTGATTATTTAGTTCATCGCCTAGTGCATCAATCGCTTCCTCTAGAAGATAGGCAAAAAGTAGCACATCTAGTTCTTCTGTTGTCTTTGGAAGGAAAGATTCTTTATTAGCAGTTTCTAAATAAGAATTCAAAAAGCTAGTACTGACCCAGGTATACCAAAACTCTCCCCATTGTTCTATAAGGGGTAAATTTTCAGGCAGGATCATCCCAGATTCTTTTTGATAGTGGAGAGCTTCGTTAACTGCATAGTTGAAAGATAGCAACATTCCTGCTACATCTTGTAAAGGCGATCGCTTTATGCGTCGTTCGCTGAAACTGCGATCTGCTTTGCCTTCAAAATCAGGAATAAGAAAGTCTTTTCCTGTGTAAAATACTTGCGCTAAATGGTAGTTTCCATGATAACGAGTCCGCAATGCAGTAATTTTTTGTCTGACAACTAACTGAAAGCGTTCTAAAATTTTCTCTTGGCTATTAAGAACTTCCAATGCTAATGGTTGAGTATTGATTGGCAAGTAGTTTGCTCGTTCTTTTAACAACCGAAATACTTGTCCGGTTAAGTTACGTGCATTTTGATATATCGAACGTTGATAAAGTGATGAAAAAGATTCTGGAGCAAAGTCTGAGTTATCTATATTTGTAGCCAGCGCTATATGGAATTCAGCTGTAGATTTACCCAACAGTTCAACACTTTGCAGGTAAGAAGTGATAGTTGCAATTGCCAATTCTGGAATCTCAATTCTCTGTAAATCCAATAAAGAACCTGATGGAAGAGGCACTTCGGTAATAGTGGCGTGTTCTGTGGTCACTAAATCAAAGTACTTTTGCAAACTATCAAGGGTGTAGTCCCAGCCACTGCGAATATCTGAAATAAACTCTTGTAATATGCCTATAGTCGTGGGTAGGGCAGTTTTATTGCCTGTTTTATTTGCACGGTGGTACTCTAAAGCACCAGCTAGGAAAACTGAGTCTTGCAAGCGTTTTTTCTGGTATAGGAAACGCCGGATTTCTAAATCTGGGTGCAAACCCTCCTCGACTTTGCGGAAGAGTTTCAACAATAAGCGATCGCCATAAACTATATAAGTATTGGTTTGTTCTTCTTTATTCAGGACAATTGGCTCACGATTGGTTAACTCTGAGCGCAATTCCAAGAATAAATCAGTAGTAGTGCCAAATAATTCTCCGGTTATCCCTTTATAAGAGTGATGATTAGCGATTGCATCATCTAGCAGTGAGGTGAGAAAGTTCTTGTCTGCTAAAGCATCAAATAAAATTCCAACTTCTTGAGTATTGGGTGGAGGAGTGTCTGTTCTGCCTTGCACCCCAAGCCGTGTAATCACAGCTTGCGGCATTTCTGCCAAAAGATGTGTGGCTTGCTCACCTTCTGCATAGGCGAGAAACAACAGATAAGTTTCATTGTTTCCCTGGATATAATCTACCTGCAACCAAACAATTTGAGCTATCTGCTGGTTATAGGGTAAAGAAATCGCTTCAATGATTTGTGTTGATTGTACAGTCCGAGTTTTGCCGCCAAACCAGCTACAGGTATAGAGGTAATCCCGCAACGTTGATTCTAGAATGCTTTTTGACTCTCGTTGCCCAATCACATTCTGCCATGAACCATTTACCAACAGAGTTACTAAGTCTGCTTGGGGTTTAAGAGATTGAGTCAAGCTAGGTTTGCGTTGTAAGGTGAACCAGTAAAACCCGTAAGGACTTAAGCTGAGGAAATAGGGCGATTCTGTAATCGGTGGGAACTCAGTGGAACCAAAAATTTCTACTGGTAGTAGCCCATTGAAGGTTGATAAATCTAACGCCACCGTTTGCACATTACGAGATAAATTTGCTACTACCAAGATTTGTTCTTCAGAGGCGATCCGGCTGAAGGCAAAAACTTTGCGATTATTAGACTGTAGCAATTCAAAATGCCCTTCACCCAATGCCGGAAACCGTTTGCGAGTAGCAATTATACGTTTCATCCAATACCAGAGAGAATTGGTATTAGTTCGTTGTGCCTCGACGTTGAGGGCTTCGTAGTGATATTCTGAGTCAACGATGACAGGTAGATACAAGCGTTGTGGGTTGCCGCGACTAAAACCGGCGTTGCGGTCAGAACTCCACTGCATAGGTGTGCGAACACCATTGCGATCGCCTAGATAAACATTATCTCCCATGCCAATTTCATCACCGTAGTAAAGTACGGGGGTTCCTGGTAGGGATAATAGTAAACTATTGAGTAACTCAATTTGGCGGCGGTCATTGCCTAAAAGTGGCGCTAATCTGCGGCGGATGCCTAAATTTACCCGCATCACTGGGTCTTGGGCATAGACCCCATACATAAAATCGCGGTCTTCATCTGTTACCATTTCTAGAGTCAGTTCGTCATGGTTGCGGAGGAACAATGCCCACTGACAGTTATCAGGAATGGATGGAGTTTGTTGGAGAATATCTACAATCGGGAAATTATCTTCCATCCGCAATGCCATAAACAAGCGCGGCATTAGCGGAAAATGAAAGTTCATGTGACACTCATCCCCCTCACCGAAATATTGAGCTGCATCTTCAGGCCATTGGTTCGCCTCAGCTAGTAACATCCGGTTAGAAAATTTTGCGTCGATGTGCGATCGCAACTCCTTCAAATACGCATGGGTTTCGGGTAAGTTTTCGGAGTTCGTTCCTTCCCGTTCGTATAGATAAGGTACAGCATCCATACGTAGTCCATCTACACCCATCTCCAACCAAAAATCTAGAACATCAAATACTGCCTGGCGCACCAAAGGATTGTCATAATTCAAATCAGGCTGATGGGAATAGAAACGATGCCAGCAATAAGCTTTGGCAACTGAATCCCAAGCCCAGTTAGATGTCTCAAAATCTTGAAAGATAATTCGCGATTCTTGGTATTTTTCCGGAGTATCACTCCAAACATAAAAATCTCGCTCCTGACTCCCTTTTGGGGCACGACGTGCTCTTTGAAACCAAGGATGTTGGTCAGAGGTATGGTTAATAATTAACTCAATAATTACACGGATACCCCGTTGATGAGCAGCTGTCAAAAACGCTTTAAAGTCTTCCAACGTGCCATAGATAGAATTGACACTAGTGTAATCAGCAATATCGTAACCATCATCCTTTAGTGGTGAAGGGAAAAAAGGTAACAACCAGATAGCAGTAATACCTAAATCTTGTAAATAGTCTAGTTTTTCTGTCAGCCCTTGAAAATCACCAATACCATCACCATTACTGTCAGCAAATGTCCGAACACCTAGTTCGTAGATAATTGCATTTTTAAACCATAATGGGTCATCTTTCAAGCTGGAGTTTGGCATTTTAAAAAGATATGCGATCGCATATCTAATAGAAGTATATTTTTACTTGATACAATCGCTGAGATTATAGCTTAATTTATCTTACATGAGTAATGTATACACTTTCTTACTTAAGTAATGAAACTACCAAACGAGCTATATTTAGTGATAAATAATCATACTAACTGTGTATATACATATAATTTTAATTTAAATACTTAGGGTGCAAACATCTAACAAGACTTATTGCAGTTCTCTAACAGCTAGACAACGCAAAGCATCCAGCCCGCAGACGGACAGATATCTTTTGGCGGTTCCTGATGTCCTGGATGTGGTTTTTTTAACAAAAAGCATTGCAGTGATGTCTGCTACAAGCCCTACGGGTGACGCTCGTTCCTCGCTCTAAGCGTACCCCTGCGGGGAAGCAAGCTACGCGTAGCGTCTCTAAGAGTTACCATGCCGCAGGCTTTACGCTGCGCTATCACCGCTACGAAGACAGCCAGTTCCTTTATGCCGGGGAACCCGTCCACCGGACTGGCTCACCGCTAAGAGCGTCTACGCACCGATATCCTTGATTTTTAGCCGATAGTAGCATTAAATAAAGTTTATTTGGATTTTTGATCCTTCTTTAGAATTATAAAATAATATAGGTATAAAATTTTACATGTATAAAGGAGGATTTGAACAAATATCGTATTTTAGTTTGGGATCACTAAAATTCACTACCCAGAAACCTATTAACACGAGATAATAATAAACTCACACCACCCTTAGCTGTTATCCCATCAACCATTACAGAACTTGTTCTGGCTTAGTTTAAGTAATTCACTTCACAGTCATAGGGTCGAATTCTGCAAGTAGTTTTGAACCAAATCATGAAAACATCTACCAAATTGCTAGCTCGCCTGGAGTATTACTACCAGCAAATCAAAACGATCATTCTAACTCGGCAGAATCCGATTACTGGTTTACTACCTGCGAGTACAGCGATTACAGCCCACGGTGATTATACTGATGCCTGGGTGCGAGACAACGTTTACAGCATTTTGGCAGTTTGGGGTTTAGGACTTGCATACCGCAAAATTGACGACGATCAAGGACGCACCTATGAACTAGAACACAGTGTGATCAAACTGATGCGCGGGTTGCTCTTTGCGATGATGCGACAGGCTCATAAAGTAGAGACATTTAAACATACTCAGTCGCTACTGGATGGACTGCACGCCAAGTATAATACCACGACTGGCGACATTGTTGTTGGTGATGACCAATGGGGACATTTGCAACTTGATGCCACATCTATATTTTTACTGATATTGGCACAAATGACCGCTGCCGGATTGCAAATAATTTATACGATTGATGAAGTGAATTTCGTCCAAAATTTGGTTTACTACATTGGACGAGCTTACCGCACACCAGATTACGGCATTTGGGAACGTGGTAATAAAATTAATCGTGGTAATGCTGAGTTAAATGCCAGTTCCGTAGGCATGGCAAAAGCTGCTTTAGAAGCTATCAATGGACTAGATTTGTTTGGTGTGCGTGGTAGTCAAGCATCGGTAATTCATGTGCTACCAGATGAAATCGCCCGCGCCCGGATTACTTTAGAATCCCTTTTACCGAGGGAATCTGGTTCCAAAGAAATTGATGCGGCGCTGTTAAGTATTATTAGTTATCCTGCCTTTGCAGTGGAAGACTCGCAGTTACGCGATCGCACTTTAAACGATATTATCAATAAACTCGCAGGTAAATACGGCTGCAAACGCTTCTTGCGTGATGGACACCAAACTGTTTTAGAAGACAATCACCGCTTACATTACGAACCGTGGGAACTGAAGCAATTTGAACATATTGAATGCGAATGGCCCTTATTTTTCACTTATTTAGTTCTAGATGGATTATTTCGGGGTGAGCAAGAACAAGTTCAAAAATACCAAGAGCTTTTAGAATCATTACTCATCGAACAAGATGGATTGCGTTTATTGCCAGAACTTTATTACGTTCCAGCAGAAAACATTGAAGCTGAAAAGTTAGCACCCCAAACGCAACCACGTTTGCCCAATGAAAATATTCCCTTGGTGTGGGCACAGAGTTTATATCTTCTAAGTGAAATGTTGAGTGAAGGATTGCTGGCGGTTGGTGATATCGACCCTTTGGGAAGACATTTGTGTGTGGGAAAACAGCGCGAAGCATTGGTACAAATTGCTTTATTAGCAGAAGATGAAGACTTACAGACGAAACTAGAAGTTCACGGAATTGAAGCACAAACACCCACCCAAGTAGAACCGATTCAGGTGAGAAAAGCTGGAGAATTTTCCGCTATATATACCCAAATTGGACGTAACGCCAAACTTGGTTTAACTGGGAGGCCAGTGCGGCGGTTGCGGAGTTTGACAACATCTAGAATCTTTCGGATTCGCGGTGAAACAATTGTATTTTTACCTTCATTTTCAGACTCTCAACAGTTTTACTTAACCCTCGATTACCATTTTTTGCTGGATCAAATTAGAAGTGAACTAGCTTACATTCAAAAATATTGGAGCGATTTAGGGCGTCCGACTCTGACTTTAATGTTGACGCACACCATGTTAGAAATCGGTTCTGAGGCATTACTAGAACTGATGCAAGAACTGAAAGATGGTGTTTGTAACGGTGTGCGGGTGAAATTAGGGCGGCTCAATCAGCTAATGCTGACAGCTGGAATCCAAAGAATTGATTTTCTTCCAAATGCGGAATTCTCACGATCGCCAGTGAAAAATGCTGGACTACGTTGCTATTATCTAGCTTATCATCCTGAGAAAAACTGGCGCTTAGGACATACCCAAGAATTTCAAATGGAGTGTGAAACCAACTTGGGGTTATTACTTTCTTATTTGCGCTCATCAGAGAATATTTACGAGCAAATTGAGTTATTGCAAACTTTAACTCGCTTGCAGGGAATGGAATTTGATACAGGGTATGGCGGCCCAGGATATCGCGTCACCGTAGCCGATTTACTCGATGAAGTTTACACCAAAGCTGGAGATTTAAGTATTTGGGCAGTGGTACGCCGGGCTGCGGGATTGCGGCAAATGGTTGATATCAGCCTATCAGATGCAGTGACGAGTATTTTGGTACGGGGTAAGCAAATTGCTGTGGGTAAAGCTTACAGTGAGGCGTCTCTGATTACCGTACCCATGTCTCATGATGAAATCGCTGATAAAATTAATCATTTTTGTCGTGAAGATATACGCGATCGCGTCCTTACTCAAGAGATTTTAATCTATCTTGGTGTCTTAATTCGCTCAGAACCTGAACTATTTCAGGGACTACTGACGTTGAGAGTCGGCTATCTCATCTTATTGATTACCAGCGAACTAGCGCGAGAATTGCATGTTACCCAAGATGAAGCATACGATTACTTAATGCAACTTTCACCCTTTGAAGTTAAAATGCGCTTGCGTCAGGTATTAACTGGATATACTGGCATGAGTAACCTGTTACGCCAGCAAGAATCACTGCACGTCAAACAAAAAGAAAGTGATATCGCTTGGGTGGTGTTACCAGCAATCACTGAAGAAATACAAGTCCCACCAGGCGGTTGGCGGCGGTTTCGTCAAGCCGAGGGTGCGACGGGGCGCGTACCAAAAGAGTTTTTTAAGCAGGTTTGGCTATTAATGCGACATTGCAAAGGGCTAGTAATTGGGGATAAACTAGAGCGGCGCAATCGTTTAGATAGTGAGATAATGCTGTCGGAAATGACAGCGGGGGAAAGAAATTTTGCTCTGTTAGTTGAGCATCTTTTGAATAAAATTGAAGCTCCAGAATACCGCCAAGTTAATATAGAAGCATTAATAGAATTAGGAGCGATCACAGCTAATAATCCCAACCTGCAAATTGAAGAATATATCGTGTTGGATGTGTTAATTGGTCATGCAGTGCGATTGGCGTGGCTAGAAAACCATACTCATCGCAGCGATCGCTATGATGAGGATAAAGCTAGTGCGTGGCGATCGTTTTACAATACCTCTCCTAGAGATTGTGCCAATTATATTTTGAAGGCATTCAGGTTCTTGACAGAATTTGTTAAAGATTTTTAAACCTAGATAGCTATATTTCATCGCTCAGAATTTGCTATCGGTGTAGAATAACATCCACAATGGAATAATACTCTCTCCGGATGCACACTTAATAATGCTTATTGCCAAGCATAACTAGTGTCTAGCAATAAAAAGAGCTACAAATCTATACAGCAGTTTGCAAGTAAGTGAAGTACAAAACGCAGGACTCACGCATCAGATATAGAAAGTTTCTACCTCCTGCCTCAAAACCCGTAGCTTTGTACTTTATGCAAAATAAAACTGCTATATATACCCAATCAAGCAAGCATTTCAATAATTTTATGGACACTGCCCATATTCTGCCCAGTTTTCACCCATCTACTTAATCAGTTTCTGGAGCTTACGTTTGATCTTAGCAAAACCACTTGTGTAAGTCTCGTTAAATTCAATAGTATATTTTTTACCCTCAGAAGTTTTCTTTCTTGCAATAGCCCAACTCCGGTCTGGATACACTAAAATCTCAGAATAGTTGGGATGTTGCTTGACTAAAAGGTCAATAATTTCACGGACTTGAGGTGTATTTATTTCTGCTTCCGACAAATTACGGTGAGTGATTCCATCAGTTACATCTCGTGTTTTACTTGCATCCGCATATGTCCAGTTATAATCATCAAATATTATCAAACCATTTTGTTTTAGCAATTTATCTACGAGAAAAAAGGTAAATCCATCAATAGCCCAGTTTTTAGGACCATCAATTATACACAAATCATATTCTTCTTGGCAAACATCGTTTGTAGTCAGTCTATTAATATCATCATGCAAAAACCAGGTATAACCTGTTTGCATACGAACAATTTGCACAAAATTCTCTAAACCAGTTTTTGCTAACTGTTCTTCTACTGACGGTTGAAATGATTCTTTTGCTTCTAGCAAATCCACAGATGTAATTTTCCCTATACCAAGCTCATCTAGTGCAGCAGCCATGTAACAAGTTCCAGTACCATGTGCTATTCCTAATTCAAGAATATTTGTCAGCTTCTCACGCAGAATCAAATCATATAAGTAACGTGCGTTTTCAGGAGTAATATAAGGTACATCCTTAACTTTTTCACTGATTTCGTCAAATTTCATGGTTCTCTTCCTGCTTTTTAGGGGTTTAAATTATGTTCACATGTAAGCAAACTATTCAAAAAAGTGCCAATACAAAGAATTACAGGCATAATTGCTTACCTGCTATTACTTATTACAGATTCTTCAAGATTTCAATAGATGGTTTAGATATACATAAAAATATCTTTGTTTATTTGGATTTTTTTGTGGAAAAAGTAATAAAATATGCTTTTTCAACCTTTAGGAGTATATTTTAAGTGTAATCGAGATCGTCAAAAATGTTTACATAAATTCAGAAAAAATGACTAGTACCACAGATAACTATGCTTTTTCGCTACATTGGATATAAATAAATTATTGAGAAGGCTTATAAGTATTGTTTATTATCGGTTGACTAAAAGGATTATTGACAAAAAATATTCCCTACTTCAAAAGTGCGGTTGTTGCTAGACAGCGAAGTAGGGAATTGGTTAAATTTTATTTTATTTGCAAAACTACTTAACAGAAACAGCATCAACATCAATGGTGCTTGCAGTGGAGGTAGAAGCCTCAGTAGTATCAGGTGCTTCAGTCGCTATATCACCCTTACGAGCTTTCCAGCCTTCAATTACTAGCCCAGACACCTCACCAACTAGCAGGGTCAAAAGGAAAACATCATCAATCTGTCCCACAACGGGTATAAAATCTGGAAGAATATCAATTGGGCTGATCAAATAGACTAATGTTCCTAAAATTACCCACCAACGGTACTTGGGGTTACGAAGCACATCGCGATACCAGGTGTAAAGTGATTGGATTGAAAATTTCATATTTTGAACCTCCAGTTATTTTTAATTTTGGCAAATTCTCCTAAAAACTTCTGGTGGGAATAACCGCCCTAGTTAGTTAGGAAGACGCTACTCGTAATCTGCGATTCTGCACAAGAGTCTAGTAATTCTCTGACAACAAATAAATTATATGGATGTTGATTGTGTATTTTAGAGGGGAATCCTAGCTATATAAGTCTAAAGTTTCGCCTCTTGAGTGTAAATTTATCTGCTTTTACGAAGGCGAAGCACTAATGCAGGATGGAACCTACCGATGAGGAAGCATTACTAGTGAGTTTTTACGGCGTTTGGATGTTAGCCGCTCTGGACAGGGTTTTCATTTTGAAGCGGAATGCTATCCTGGACAACTCAATCAAGTCTTGATAAATGTTCTGGTGAATGCAATCGATGCTTCAGACGAAGTAAACGCCAATCGCACCTATCAGGAAATAGAGGCAAATCCTACCCAGCAGCAAGTTTCTACAGCAGTCTAAGTCAAATACCCATGCTTGCACTGTCTTTTTAGGTTTTCGAGAAATTTATATTTTGGAAGTCCCTCATTTTGCATTAATCTCTAGAATTAAAATGCTTTAGCACATTTGCTCTAGTCATAGAGGGAGGAAATTTAAACAGTGGATATTTTAGATTTGTTTTATAAGGGCGGGCCAGCAATGTGGCCTTTGTTAGTTCTGTCGATTCTGTCTTTGAGTGTGATTTTCGAGCGTTTGTGGTTCTGGTTGCGAATTTTGACTCAGGAAAAGCAAATAGTCGATCGCATCCTGGATGCTGCCCAGGATAATTGGCAAGTAGCTGCGGACATTGCAAGACTTGCAAGCCATCAGCCTGTTGGGCGTTTTCTCTACGCCCCCTTACGTTTTCCAAAAACTGATGCAGAAACCTTTCGACTAGCACTGGAGGCTACAGCAGAAGACGAATTGGCTGGAATGCGGCGAGGTGAAAAACTTTTAGAAGCCGTAATTGCCCTAGCGCCATTGCTGGGATTGTTGGGCACGGTTTTGGGTTTAATCCGCGCTTTACGAGCAATTCGGATTGGCGATTTGGGAACTGAATCTACAGCTGGGGTGACTACTGGTATTGGTGAATCCCTGATTGCTACTGCAACGGGGTTAATAGTTGCCATTATTAGTTTGATATTTTACCGCCTATTTCAAAGTTTTGTAGTCAACCAAGTCAAAGTTTTTCGGAAGGCAGGAAATGAGATGGAATTGCTCTACCGCCAGTCTCCACCTGATTTTAGTAATAGTACATCAGCAATTGTGCCGGAAAATTTCACTCCACCCCGCAAGCCAGGAAAGACTAAGGTTTCTGAACCTCCTGAACCCCCGAATGCATCTAATTAGTCAAGAATTCAACCCCAAAACCAGGCGTTTAAATTGAGAAAATGAAAGTTAATCTACATACTCCAATTGAAGAAGTCCAAATTCAAATCATCCCTTTAATTGATGTCGTTTTTTGTATTCTGACGTTTTTTTTATTAGCGGCTTTACAATTTACACGGCAACAGGCAATAAATGTTGATTTGCCCAAAGCCAGCGCCAGTTCAGTATCTGGCATAACATCACAGAGTGGAAGTCTGATTGTAACTATCGATGCTGTTGGCAATACTTACATAGAAAAACAGCTTGTCAAACGGGAGGATTTGGGAGCGAGGTTAAAACAGTTTCTCCAAGCAAACCCCAGTGCTGTTGTGGTACTGAATGCTTCGCGGACAGCAACTTACAATGATGTCATTGAGACATTGGATTTGCTGCGGCAAGTAGGGGGCGATCGCGTTTCTTTGGGAATTATTCCTGGCCCATCTCAACCACCCACAAACTTACTCAACCAGCCTAATATCCCCTCTTTCCCAGTCAATCCTGGTGCTGCACCAGTTCCAGGCATCAATCCCCAAGGGAATCTTAACCCGAAATTTCCCTTAGCACCTAATTCCGTACCCTTTCCTGGCGTAAGTCAACCTCCAACTGGACAAGGTATCAGTCCTATCAATCCTGGTATTTCCAACCCACCAGCATCTCAAGCGCCTGTAGCACCTAAAAAAACCCAACCTCCTCTTAAAAGATGAGATAGGGCAAGGGGGAGCATACTTCGACTTCCTTCCCTACGGGACGCTGCGCGAACGGCTACTTCGACTCCGGTTCCATCGAGCGGACTTGTACTGAGCGCAGCCGAAGTAGCTGAGATGCTCAGTACAAGTCCGCTCAGGACAAGCTCAGTAACCAGGGGAGCAGGGGAGAGTTAGAATTTCTCTTCTCTTTCCACTCCCCTTCAAGCTCTTTCCCAAACCTAAAGATATCTAAAATAAAATTCGGTTAGAGAAAAATTTCCTGCTAATTTATAGATAATTGGTTGAGCTTTAAAGATTTTACACCGAATAAACTGAAGTAATTTATCACCAATTGCCATTCACGTTTCAGGGATTGTGGCATGAATATTATGACGCTTTTAATTGTTTGGGTAGTAACAGCTATCAGCCTGTTGATAATTAGCAAATTGCCTCTGGGAGTCGAAATTGACACTCCAGGTAAAGCCTTCCTTTCTGCCGCAGTGCTTGGTATTGTAACAGCAATAGTCAGACCGATTTTAAGCATCGTTTTTGCAGTCCCAAATTTACTCACATTGGACTTGTTATCCAGCATTTTCACATTTATGATTGCCGTAGTTTGCTTTAATATTGCTGCTTTGTTAGTAGAAGGCTTTGGCTTGCGTTACGGGATTTGGAGTGCTGTTATTGGGGCATTTATGCTGACTATAATTAACAGCTTAATATACAAATTATTGGGCGTCTAAAATAAAAAGTTAGGAGTTAATAGTTAGGAGTTAAAAGTTATTAACAACTCCTAACTTCTAACTCATCACTCCCATTTTCTAACTATTCGTTAGAACTCGGGGGAGCAACTGGGGTAGTTGATTGTTGTTTACGTTGTTCGCGTTTTTTGCGATCGGCTGAGAGCATATCTGCCATCACCACCAGTGCTTGCGCCATCTTGTCTAGATTAGAACGGTATAGCTCCAAATCTTTGTTGAGTTTGTCATCGGACAGGTGCAAGCCAGCAGCGATCGCTTTCAGCGCCTCCGTGAGTTGCTTTTCATCTTTGACCAATTCGGGATCTGACTGTTCCAATAACGAAAATATACCAATTGCGAACAAACGGTTGTATTTAAAGTTAGGGTTATTGGCGATCGCTTGCAGTTGCGCTTGCAAGTCAGCATCTCGATCTAAGAAAGTAGTTTGGCCCAACCACGCGATTAAATCTTTAACTGGCAAACCTTTAGCTACAGCTTGCAATCTTGCGGCATCCTGTTGATAGTGTTGCGGATCTTGTTCTATAGCCCGACATAGGGCGTTAAAAATTGATTCTTGATCCCGTTCTGGTAGATAGCCTTGCATGAAGCGGTCAAAGGTAGTGACGACGCCCAAGGCATAAATTGGATTGTAGCTAAAATCGATATTTACTGACAGCAGATGCATTTCCACCATCAATTCTTCAACTACCCGACGATAAATAGTGTTAATCGGACGGGTGTGAAGATTGTAAAAAGTTCGTTTTGTATCAGAGACAGTACGGACGTTATTCACAAAGAAAATGTTAAGGGCGACGTATTCTTATTTTCTCGCTTAAAGGCTACTTTGCCAAGTTTAGCTTTTGGCTGGTGACGGTTTCATTTACAATATAGATAAATAAGAAGTATTTTCTCATCTGGTAGTCACAGGGGATAAGACCCTTTCCCCTAAAAAACTAGCCAAAAATTATCATCTTTAATGATTCGTTTATCACATTTATGAATTTCTCGCCACAGTTAATTGCTTTAGGTGAGTACCTTGCTGGTGAATTTGATAATCGAGAACAAGCCATAAAAGAACCAGTTTGGTATGTCCACCTGCGCCTGTGGCAAAGACCAGTTAATTTGTTCATAGAAGATAGTATCACCCTGTTTGCCGAACAGGCTAACGTTATTAACCTAGATAAACCTTACCGCCAGCGAATTATGCGGTTACGTCAGAGGAGCAACTCTGATACATCTCTGGAAGTGCAATACTATATGCCTCAAGATCCAGGTGCATTAATCGGTGCAGGTCATAACCCTGCTTTACTAAACACACTGACACCCGAACAATTAGATTTACTACCAGGTTGTATCCTAACAGTTACTCAAGAAACACTAACCCGCGATCGCTATAAGTTTACCGCTACCCCACTACCAGAGACTCGTTGCAGCTTTAGTTATCTTGGCAATAGCGTGGATGTTTCCTTGGGATTTGAAGCCACAACGGCAGAATTTCACAGCTACGACAAAGGAATTGATCCAGCAACTGGAAAAGCAACTTGGGGAGCGATTATGGGCCCTTATCGCTACACCAAGCGAAATCAGTATTCAATAAGTTAAAGTTATGATTCATATCATAAGTGATGAAGTTTGAATTAACTCCCAACTCCTGTACAGACACGATTAATCGGGTCTCCTAACTCTTTTTTAGCTAGCGATGCTACGAGGTACACCTTCTAAAGCTTCCTCTTCTGTTTCAAAGATTTCAAAGACAGTATCCATCATCGTCACTTCAAACACAAGTTTAGCTTCTGGATGTACATTGCAGATGCGGAAACTGCCCTTGATTTTATCAGCATCACGCATTCCAGCTACCAAAGACGTAAGACCAGAACTATCAATAAAGTTTACCTGAGCCAGATTTACAACTACATGGCGACTGAGTTTGGAAATACACTCCTGTAACTTCAGGCGAAATTGCCAAGCAGTGGTGATATCTAGGCGACCTGCCGGTGTCAGGACAATAACGGTGTTTCCATCTTGGGTTGTATAACTTTTTTGGTCTATCTGAATCACTAAAGCCCTCCCCGTGGCATTCCTCTTAAGATTAACTACTTACAGAATTTTCTAATGCTGTCACTAGAGATTAACAAGCTATAGCTAAAATTGTCACCTTTTTCTGCTAAGTGCTTACCTTTGGTAGTTTAACTCACCAAAACAGTGCTGAGTAGCAATTTCAAATGAGGGAGTGGGGAGTGGAGAAGATGAGGAGGATATGGGAGGGAGATAGGGAAGAACTCCTAACTCCTAACTCCTAACTCAACTATTGTCTGGGTGTCCAGTTGCTCCAATCTTGAGGCTTAAGGAAGGTTTCATACAACTCGGCTTCGGGGGAATTGGGTTCCGGTTTATAGCCGTATTCCCAGCGCACTAAGGGTGGTAGGGACATGAGAATTGATTCGGTGCGTCCGTTGGTTTGTAGACCAAAAATAGTGCCTCGGTCATAAACTAAGTTAAATTCTACATACCGTCCCCGGCGGTAGAGTTGAAAATTCCGTTGGCGATCGCCGTATTCTATCCCATGTCGCCGTTCTACAATTGGTACGTAAGCTGGTAAAAATGCTCTGCCACAGTCTTGCACAAAGGCAAACAAATCTTCCCAACTGCGGGTTGCTGGTGTTCCTACTTGGTTGCTATAAATAGCCGCTTCCCCATTCGGATTTGGCCCGCGATATAAAGCATCCTGACCATCTTGGTAATCAAAAAACAGACCACCTACGCCCCGTGTCTCATCACGATGCTTCAGGTAGAAATATTCATCACACCACCGCTTAAACACCGGGTAATATTCTGGGTGGTTTTGGTCACAAGCCTGTTTTAATGTTTTGTGTAAATGTGCCGCATCTTCAGCAAAGGGGTAATAAGGTGTCAAGTCAATACCACCACCAAACCACCAAACTGAACCAGCTTCAAAGTAGCGATAATTGAGATGAACTGTGGGCACGTAAGGATTGTGAGGATGTAATACCATTGAAGTGCCCGTGGCATAAAAGCCATGCCCTGCTGCTTCCGGGCGTTGGGTTAAAATTGAGGCTGGCAAATGTGAACCCGAAACTTCAGAAAAATTTACACCTGCTTGTTCAAATATTGCACCTTCGCGCAGCACGCGCGATCGCCCTCCACCTCCTTCTGGGCGTTCCCAACTATCTTCGAGAAACTCGCCCACACCATCTAGTTTTGTTAACGCTTGCGTGATTTCGTCTTGCAGCTGTTTCATAAACTGACTGACCCTAGTCTGAGCGTCAGTTGCTGGCAAAGACTTCGATGATTCTGCTGCTACAGTTGGTATTTGCGAGTTGGTCAACATAGATTCCCGAACCTAAATTACAATTTCCAGAAAGCCACAAATTTCTTATCTTCAAATTTGGGGAAAACAGGCGCCAACAATCAAGCTGTATTTACCCAACCCGCTTTTTTATTACTGGTTAAGCATTTATCCGATTGATGGGCATCACTAGAGTTATTTTCCCTCAAATGCGTATAGGCTTATATATTGACTGAGTTTTTTTTGTTAATTTTAATTATTTCGCGCCCTCGTCCCCCACGCTCATTTGGTACTCCAAATCAGTGGCGGGATATAAAGCGGTTATAAACGTAGCAAGATCCCGCAGGGTAACGTTCTTGTCACGAACTGAGCGTAGTTGCCCACCATACCAGAGTTACCAGAAAGTGTTTAGGAAGGAGGAGGATTAAAAAAATGCAAGGTTGGTTATCCAAATTCATCCACCGTAAACGTCGTCGGTTTTGCGCTTCTCTGGTGCGGACGTATCGAGAGATTAGTTCGGCTTCTGTAGATGAACTGTGGCAAAAAGTGGCTGACTTAACAGATGTTTCCTGGCATCCACTACTTAAGAGTACTAACGTGCCCTACGGATTAGTACCCAAACCAGGATTAATTTTTCATGCTGTAACACGCTTTTGGCCGATTCCCATCCGAATTTTTGTGGAGCGCGTCAATCATAGAGAGATGTTGAGTATCCGAGTGCTGGCGATTCCTGGGATAGAGGAACGGGTGACTTATCAAGTAGAGTCAACGGTTTGTGGTACTTGTCTGTCTTATTCTGTAACGCTACGCGGTTGGTTATCGCCCCTGATTTGGTCTTTATCCCGTCCTTATGCAGACCGCGTAGCACGGTCTTTAGTAGAGGCGGTAGAAAAGACGGCATTATCAACGGTATCTGGCAAGAAAAAATCCCTTAATGACAGTTGTTTTGATTTTTAGGTGATGGGGACTAGAGATTTTTAAGAGGCAGAGGGGCAGTTATTGTAGGTGAAAGGGGGAAAATACTCCCCTCTGCTCCCCTGCTTCTTTTCCCATGCCCAATAACTAATCCCTAAAGAAAGTTAAGATTCTATTAGGTAATAATGCAATTTGCTAAGTTTTGTTACGGCAGGAACAGTGAAAACACTAAGCTGACCTTACTTAAAAAAGCATCCAGTTAATAACTAAGATGTTCGCCACGAGTGTATTTTTTCATTTTCAATTTTGAATTTTGAATTTTTATGTACGATGTCCTTGACTCCCGCTCTGTGTTAGAAGTGTTGCGACCAGTAGAAGACCCAGAACTCCGCAAAAGTCTGGTAGAACTGAATATGATTCGCAACGTGAAAATTGACGATGGTAAGGTTAGCTTCACTTTGGTGTTGACCACTCCTGCCTGTCCTTTACGTGAATTTATCGTTGAAGACTGTCAGAAAGCTGTCAAAAAGCTCCCAGGTGTTACAGATGTAAGCATAGAAGTGACGGCAGAAACACCACAACAAAAAAGTTTGCCCGATCGCACTGGCATTTCTGGGGTGAAAAATATCATTGCTGTTTCCAGTGGCAAAGGTGGCGTTGGTAAAAGTACAGTGGCGGTGAATGTAGCAGTAGCTTTAGCTCAAACTGGGGCGAAAGTCGGCTTGCTAGATGCTGATATTTACGGCCCCAATGACCCTACCATGCTGGGTTTAGCTGATGCCCAAATTACTGTCCGCTCAACCGAAACAGGTGATATCCTAGAACCTGCTTTTAATCACGGCGTCAAATTAGTTTCAATGGGCTTTTTGATTGACCGAGATCAACCAGTAATTTGGCGTGGGCCTATGCTCAATGGTGTAATTCGCCAGTTTCTCTATCAAGTGCAATGGGGAGAACTGGACTATTTGATTGTAGATATGCCACCGGGAACCGGAGATGCTCAGTTAACTTTAACCCAAGCAGTGCCGATGGCAGGGGCGGTAATTGTCACCACGCCGCAAACTGTAGCCTTGTTAGATTCTCGCAAGGGATTGCGGATGTTCCAGCAGATGAATGTCCCGGTATTGGGGATCGTGGAAAATATGAGCTATTTTATCCCCCCCGATCAACCGGATAAGCAGTATGATATCTTCGGTTCCGGTGGTGGCTCCAAAACAGCCGCCGAATTGGGAGTGCCACTGTTGGGGTGCGTGCCGCTAGAGATATCCACACGAGTTGGCGGTGATAGCGGTGTACCGATAGTCGTTGGTGAGCCAGATTCAGCTTCAGCAAAAGCATTAACAGCGATCGCTCTTACTATTGCTGGTAAAGTATCAGTTGCTGCTTTGACATAATTAATTTTAATTTCTATCTACTTTTTGGGCTATAGCTTGGGAATACTAGGGATTGGGTATGGGGCATGGGGCATGGGGACAAGGAAGATAAGTAGAGAAGTTTGAGATAAGACTTCCTTAAATCAGAACTTTAGAGGGACAACGAGAATAAGCAATGCCCAATACTTCGGCTACTTCGACTCCGCTCAGTACAAGTGCCCAATGCCCAACACTTAAAAAAGTCTAAACTGGCACAATGTTGTTAAAACGATCGCTCCCCAAAATTCGCTGGAAGTCTTGGGTTAAGCCCTGGCAGGATGTAGATTGGCTACTATTTTGTTTGCCAATTGCTGTCAGTATCTTTGGTGGCATCATGATCCTCAGCACGGAACTGAAGCAGCCAGTAACTGACTGGTGGTGGCACTGGCTGGTAGCGGGTATCGGTGTGCTTATAGCTCTATTTTTATCTCGCACGCGTTACGAACTCTTGATGCAGTGGCACTGGGTAACATACGCACTAACGAACTTTAGCTTAATCGCCGTGATGATTGCTGGTACTAGCGCCAAAGGGGCGCAGCGGTGGATTAGTATCGCTGGTTTTAACGTGCAACCCTCAGAATTTGCCAAAGTCGGCATGATCATCACCTTAGCAGCTTTGCTACACAGGCGCACTGCTTCTAGTCTTGAAGGTGTTTTCCGGGTTCTGGCAATCACTGCTATACCTTGGGGATTAGTATTTTTACAGCCAGATTTAGCAACATCACTGGTATTTGGTGCGATCGTTTTAGGAATGCTTTACTGGGCAAATGCTAACCCAGGCTGGTTAGTTCTGATGGTTTCTCCGGTGGTTGCCGCCATTTTGCTGAGTATATCTTGGCCTTTATCAGAGCCGATAGTTTTATTCAAAGAACTATCTTTTGGCCCATTAGGGCTAGTTTGGTCAGTTGCGATGGCGATTGTGGGCTGGCAAACTCTTCCTTGGCGTCGATTTGGTTTCGGTGCTATCAGTGCATGGAGTCTCAATATACTGGGTGGCGAATTAGGAGTTTTCGCCTGGAACCATATTTTGAAACTGTATCAAAAAGAGCGGCTAACTGTATTCATGGACCCCGATCATGATCCACTAGGTGCTGGGTATCACTTAATCCAATCTCGCATTGCTATTGGTGCTGGTGAAATTTGGGGATGGGGTCTGTTCAAGGGGCCAATGACACAACTGAATTTTGTACCTGAACAGCATACAGATTTTATTTTCTCAGCAGTGGGGGAAGAATTCGGTTTTGTTGGTTGTTTGGTAGTGCTGTTTGTCTTCTGCTTAATTTGCTTCCGTCTACTGCATATTGCCCAAACCGCCAAAGATAACTTTGGTTCCTTGTTAGCTATTGGCGTTTTTTCCATGATCGTGTTTCAGGTGATTGTTAATGTTGGCATGACTGTAGGTTTAGCGCCTGTGGCAGGAATTCCGCTACCTTGGATGAGTTATGGGCGTTCTGCTATGCTGACCAACTTCATTTCCTTGGGAATAGTAGAATCGGTAGCAAATTTTCGCCAAAGACAGAAGTATTATTCATGAGTCAAGGGTCAACCAATTTTGGATAATGGAATTGACGATAGCGCAGCGTAAAGCCTGCGGCATGGCAACTCTTAGAGAGGCTGCGCCAACGCTTAGAGCGAGTCCGCGTACCCCTACGGGGAAGCAAGCTAGCAAGAGCGTCTCGTAAGAGAGCGTCTTTTGGATTTGTTCCGCCCACGTTAGCGTCTCCAAGAGTTGTGCGGGGCGGGGCATGAACCAAATAAAATCTAAAATCTAAAATCTAAAATCTAAAATCTAAAATCTAAAATCTAAAATTGGCACAGTCAAAAACTCCTAGACTGTGGACTTTAGGACTTACCGCACAAGAGATCCTTAAAAAGAGGGCTTTTGGTTCCCCCTCCTTTTTAAAGCTACCGTGTACACACAAGTCGGAAAACCTCATCCACATTGGCTTGAATCTCGTAGGGTGCGTTAGGACTAATGTCCTAACGCACCGAAAATCTGGGATAGTGCCTTACCCTACGGCATAACACTAATTAGCGATCGCTTCCTACTCTTGGGTAAACCGAAAATCTGGGATGGTGCATTAGGCATTAGCCACATTTTTGTCACAGTTAAAGTATTACACTGATCCACATCCCGCCCAGAACTTAAGTTCAGCGGCTCAGAACTACTGATCCAAGTGGACTAAAATTTTCCCTAACACACAGAGTCTAACCATTTACATGACTTAAAACCTTGTATTTAGTCTTTTTGAAAGGACTTAACCTATAAGCAAGAGAAATTTATTTATTTCAAGGCGGGTTGGCAACGAAGCCAGAGATTAAAAAGATATGGGTAACGACAAGAAGCATTTAGGCTGGGGACTGTCAAAAGTATTAAGCTATATAACAGGAAACAAGCGAGGCTAAAAACATGATTCTGCCTGGAGCAACTGTTCGCGTCAACAATCGTGCAGATACCTATTACCGCTACGAAGGACTCGTGCAACGGGTGAGTGATGGCAAAGTAGCCGTATTATTTGAAGGTGGGAACTGGGATAAATTAGTTACCTTCCGCCTGAGCGAATTGTCACTCGTAGAGACCACAGCCGGACGTAAAAAAGCCAAATAAGATTAGTTAGGAGTTAGGAGTTATGATTCCTTAACTCATCATTCATAACTTCTAACTCAGCACTCAGCACTGGCTCAACCATAGCTATCCGCTAACAGCACTTAGCACTCCCATGCGCCTCCCCCTACCACAGTTTGCTACTGGCGATCGCCATCCCAACCACATTGCGGAGGTGATTGAGACTAATAGTACCGAATTTTTGGCCCAGTGTTTGGAACCGGAAGATTTGAGCTTTCCCTCCATGCCACCTTTTGGTAGTTGGGTCTGTTCTATAGATGAAGAATCTGGCAATCAAGTTTATGCTGTGGTGTATTATGCCACAACCATGCCGATAGATTCCGTACACCGGGCCAGAGCTTTGGGGTTGTCATTGCAAGACTTACGCGAGGAACAACCCCAAATATTTGCCATGCTCAGAACTGAATTCCGGGCTGCGATCGTGGGATTTGAGCAGTCTTCCCAAAATCGAGGTTATAACCAAAGAATATATCAGTATCTACCACCCCGTCCCCCGCAAATTCATCAAGCTGTTTATCGGTGCGAACCAGAAGCGATCATTAAATTTACTGAAGAACTAGATTTTTTGCGGACACTGCTTTGTATTAACGGTGCGCCAGTAGAGTCTTTGAGCGCAGCTGCTATTCGAGATGTATACCAGTTACGCAAAGCTGACCGAGAATGGTTAATTAAAGCTGGACGTAGCCTGAGCGTGCTACTAAAAGACGACTATGATCGCTTGCGGTTCATTTTGAGTCAAATCCATCCGTAGGTAGTTAGTTCTTAAACAATTGCCTAGTTAGTGTAAGTTAATATTTTTGATTTTTCGTCAGGTGGCTTCTACATTTATATCGCTCAGGCGATTGGCCCCAAGGTAATCGCAGTTTTACCATAGCCCCTTCAATTCCTACCTATGGAACTCATATCACAAGTTCTTGTTCTGGAACCAACTTCCCAAGTTCTTGGCAAGGAACCAATTGTTCCCTTTGCTATTTTGCTAGTGGTCATCTTAGTTATACCCATCATGTTTGAGCGGCTAAGATTACCAGGATTAGTGGGTTTGGTTTTCTCAGGGCTAGTACTTGGGCCCTCAGGCTGGAATCTATTTCAGTCTGACTCGCCGCTGATTAACCTGCTATCAGACATTGGGTTAATTTACTTGCTGTTTGTCGCAGGGTTAGAAGTTGATCTAGAACAGTTCCGCCGCCAGAAAAGTCGTGCCTTTGGGTTTGCTAGCTTGACTTTCAGTGTACCCCTGGTGATGGGAACCTTAGTAGGGCTAATTTTAGGCTCTGGCTGGAATACTTCAATCTTAATTGGCTCTTTATTCGCTTCCTATACTCTTTTGGCATATCCCATAATTAGTCGTTTGGGAGTGGTAAACAATGAAGCTGTTACTGTCACCATTGGAGCTAAGATTTTTACAGATATTGGTGCAGTGCTGATATTGGCTGTTTGTGTAGGCATCACTCATGCTGGAGCATTCAGCTTTGCTAAACTACTCACCTTATCGGGTTGGTTAACTATTTACTCTGTTGCCGTTGTCACAGGCTTTGATTGGGCAGGCAAAGAATTTTTCAAACGGTCTGGAGACGACGAAGGAAACAAGTTTTTGTTTGTGTTGCTTTCTGTGTTTCTGGCGGCTGTGGGCGCTCAATTGATTGGGGTAGAAAAAATTGTTGGTGCTTTTTTAGCGGGTTTGGCGGTGAATGAAGCTGTGGGTGAAGGCCCAGTCAAAGAAAAGGTGGTATTTATTGGCAGTGTGCTATTTATTCCCATTTTCTTTGTTGACCTTGGCTTACTGATCAATCTACCTGCCTTTGTGAACAACCTGGACACGCTCAAGTTAACGCTGTTGATGATAGTCGGTTTGATTGTTAGTAAATTAATTGCAGCTTTGTTCACAAAACTGGTTTACCGCTATAAGTGGCAAGAAATGCTAACCATCTGGTCGCTATCACTTCCCCAGGTTGCTACAACCCTAGCAGCAACGTTAGTGGGATATCGGGCTGAGTTGCTGCCACTAGAAGTATTACACAGTGTCATTGTCTTAATGCTTGTCACATCAACCTTGGGGCCGTTGATGACTAGTAGAATAGCTGTTGGTTTGAATTCCTCACCAGCCGAAGATCCAGCACCACCCCTACCTAACCAAAACGCACCAGAAACAGACAGTGCTTTTACTATAGTCGTACCTGTTTATAATCCTCAGACCGAGCAGTATTTGATTGAAATGGCGGCGTTATTAGCGCGTCAGTCTCAGGGCAAAATTGTACCACTAGCGATCGCTGCTGCTGCTGCTCAGATGGATGCACCGCAGTTAGAAGCCTCTCTACAACGGAGTGAGCGGTTATTGACCAAAGCCACGGCACAAAGTCGAGTATTGGGTGTGGCCGCAGAACCACTGCTGCGAATTGATGATGCCTTTGCTCAGGGAATTAGCAGAGCTGCTCGTGAACAAAAAGCTAATTTAATTGTTATGGGTTGGGGTAAACGGACTGGGTTGCGAGCGCGTTTATTTGGGAATGTGATTGATGGTGTGCTTTGGGCATCCCATTGTCCAGTAGCGGTGACACGTCTAGTAGAATCACCGAAAAAAATTCAGCGCATCTTAGTACCAGTAGAAAACTTAACAGCACCTATATTACAGCCTGTGCAATTTGCCCAGATGCTGGCAGAGGCAAATCAGAGCCACATTACTGTGCTAAATGTGTGCGATCGCCGCACTAGTTCCAGTAAAATTGCTTGGAGGCGATCGCATCTCTCCCTATTGGTATCTAAATTAGCTTTGACCAATACCCCAGAAATTCAAATTATCGCTCATGAAAATGTTGCCCAAGCAATTTTGCAGGCAGCACGATTATATGATTTAGTAGTTTTACCTTTTATACGTAATCGTACCAGTCCTGGAGGGTTAGCCATTAGCGATGTCACAACCCAGTTAGCCAGACAACTCACCTGCTCCATTATCATGCTTGGAGAACCGCAAAGCACTCAAACCACAAATATAGTTATGTTTAACCCAGTTACCAGCATTACATCTGCTGTATGATCCGAGGCAGAGTTCAGTCAACAAGAGGATGAAGGGACGACTTGGAGACAGGGGGACGACTTTGCATTGACAAAAATCTTTGCAAAAAATGAATCGACTGTAGGGATGTACAACTCTACATTTCTGGTCAACCTCCTCTCTGCTCTTTGCATCCGAGTGAGAACAGTAATAACCGTAAAAACACTTTATATTATTGAAGATTTGATGAACTTTAGGTGGAAGACTGACAATCTTGAGACTAAGTTTGTTATTTTGCTAGTTAAATTCCTAAAGAAGCAGGTAAAAATATCACAAACCTACAATCTAAGTAAGTTCAACAACACTTATTGATTGAACCTTGTTCTTTTTTTCGTTTTGTATTTTTGTCCTCAAGCTGGGTAATCTAAAAGTAAGTGCAATAGCTACTAGAAAATATTTGTAAGTAACTGGGAAACTATGAGAATTTTGGTGACGGGCGGTGCTGGGTTTATTGGTTCCCATCTCATCGACCGACTAATGACTGATGGGCATGAATTAATATGCTTGGATAATTTTTACACTGGTCATAAACGCAACATTCTTAAATGGTTAGGTCATCCGTACTTTGAACTGATCCGCCACGATATTACCGAACCAATTCGGTTAGAAGTGGATCAAATTTATCATTTAGCTTGTCCTGCTTCTCCGGTACATTACCAGTACAACCCAGTTAAAACCGTAAAAACTAACGTGATGGGAACACTGAATATGTTGGGGCTGGCTAAACGTGTGAAAGCTAGGTTTTTCTTGGCTTCAACTAGTGAAGTATATGGAGATCCAGAAGTTCATCCCCAACCCGAAGAGTACAGGGGTAGCGTCAATCCCATTGGGATACGTTCATGCTACGACGAAGGCAAAAGAATTGCTGAGACTCTAGCATTTGATTACTATAGGCAAAATAAAGTTGATATTCGAGTTGCTCGGATTTTCAATACCTACGGACCGAGAATGTTAGAAAACGATGGTCGGGTGGTGAGCAACTTTATAGTTCAAGCCTTGCGAGGTAATCCTTTAACCGTGTACGGTGATGGTTCGCAAACTCGTAGTTTCTGCTACGTTTCCGATTTAGTGGAAGGATTCATCCGCCTGATGAATGGCGAGTACATTGGCCCAGTAAATTTGGGCAATCCTGGTGAATACACGATTTTACAATTAGCACAAGCAGTGCAAAATATGATCAACCCGGACGCACAGATTAAATTCGAGACGCTACCTTCGGACGATCCCCGGCGTCGCCAGCCTGATATCACAAAGGCAAAAACTTGGTTAAATTGGGAACCTACAATTCCTCTGCAAGAGGGGTTAAAACTAACAATAGAAGATTTTCGCGATCGCATTCAAAGCGATGTCAATAATTCAACTATTTAAAGCGCGTAGCGTCGCTCTGAATTTTCATACAGGTTTGATCTCGATAACTAATATCCTTAGTGGCTGAGTTTCCTGGCAGTGTATAAGTGTCTGAAAACTTCTTTTTGAAGACTAATCCCAAAAAAGTGAGGAGTTAAAAAATGCGTGTTTGCGTGATTGGTACTGGTTACGTTGGTTTAGTTACAGGTGCTTGCTTGGCTCATATTGGACACGATGTAATTTGCGTAGACAACAACGAAGAAAAAGTTAAGTTAATGAAGTCTGGACAGTCCCCAATTTTTGAGCCGGGACTCTCAGAAATTATGCAGTCTGCCATTCAAACAGAGAAGATTCATTTTACTAGTGATCTCGCTGCTGGAGTTGCCCACGGAGAAATTCTGTTTATTGCTGTGGGAACACCACCTTTACCCACTGGTGAAAGTGATACTCGTTATGTTGAAGCTGTAGCCCGTGGGATTGGGGAAAATCTCAACGGTGGTTATAAAGTCATAGTGAATAAATCTACAGTCCCCATTGGCTCAGGTGACTGGGTGCGGATGCTTGTTTTAGATGGTACCGCTGAACGGCAGAAAACACTAGTAACCGCAGGTGGGGTGTCGAGTGATGAGAAATTACCTGAGGTTGCAGCCCAGTTTGATGTGATCAGTAATCCAGAGTTTTTGCGCGAAGGTTCGGCAGTTCACGACACCTTCAACCCCGATCGCATTGTACTAGGAGGCAATAGTCAAAGGGCAGTAGCTTTGATGCAACAACTGTATGCCCCAATTGTGGAACGCAAGTATGCTGAGGATCAATCTTTACCCCCTGTGCCAATTTTGGCAACAGACCTGAGTTCGGCGGAGATGATCAAATACGCTGCTAACGCCTTTTTAGCCACTAAGATTAGTTTTATTAACGAAGTTGCTAATATTTGCGATCGCGTCGGTGCTGATGTCACCCAAGTAGCTAAAGGTATTGGTCTAGACTCCCGCATTGGTAACAAGTTTTTACAAGCTGGTATTGGTTGGGGCGGTTCCTGCTTTCCCAAAGATGTCTCCGCCCTGATTCACACTGCTGATGACTATGGTTATGAAGCCCAGCTACTGAAAGCTGCTGTCAGTGTCAACGAACGTCAGCGGTTGATTGCTCTGGAGAAACTCCAACATGTTCTGAAAATTCTCAAAGGCAAAACAGTCGGACTACTCGGACTGACCTTCAAGCCAGATACC
The DNA here is from genome assembly GCF_036919675.1 of Nostoc sp. Lineage (GTDB taxonomy): Bacteria > Cyanobacteriota > Cyanobacteriia > Cyanobacteriales > Nostocaceae > Nostoc. Next base: position 238,004 of record NZ_JBALCP010000102.1, on the reverse strand, counting down.
GACGACTTGCGCGACGCCCCAGCACTCAACCTAATTGAGCAGCTAAACCGACTAGGAGCCAAAGTCAAAGCCTATGACCCCATTGTTTCCCAAACAGGTCTACGTCATGGGCTTTCCGGTGTACAAGTAGAAACCGATGCCGAAAGACTTGCTGACGGCTGCGATGCTTTAGTACTCGTCACCGAATGGCAGCAGTTCAGCACTCTGGATTATGTGAAGATGGCAAAATTGATGGCTCACCCCGTTATCATCGATGGTCGTAACTTCCTCAACCCCGAAACAATGATCCGGGCTGGATTCCAATATGTAGGCGTAGGAAGATAGATAGTTAGGAGTTATGAGTGATCCAATGATGGATAAGAATTACTTACAACCTATAATCCATAACTGCTGACTCTAACTCTCTTAAAAACCCAAAAATTTATTTACAATACCGCCTAGATCGTTTTGGGCGGTATTTAATTTTGTTTTAGAGCTTCGCGCAAAGATGCAAAGACGCGAAAAAAACGCGAATTCGACGGCTCATATAGTGTCCGTCTAATTAGCTGAATCAAAATACCTCTAAGAGATTTTACTAGATTAAACCGTCCCTCTCCGACGGGACAGAGGGACAGACTTGAACTAAAGTTCAAAGCAGGGAGAGGTTCGCCGAACTCACGTTAAAAAAACTTTACTTACCTTGTATACGTCAAAGTTTCATGTCAAGCGCTACTTGGAATACGCTCAATTTCAGCATATCCACTGAAAATAAGTTTTTGACCTTCAGTTTCTAATCGGTTGAGCCGCATTTTCACTCCATCGAGGTCAAAGCGATCCAAATCAACCATATTATCCAAAATTTCTACCAGTGCCACGCTCAAGGTTTGCGAGATTTCCCGCTGGGCTTCTGGCACTTGGTCGAGTTCAATTTTCGGATCTTTGAAAGAAACTCGCCGCCGCCTTTCAATGCCTATAGTTAGAATCATGCTCAGGGGTACAAGTTCGCCATTGTTTAAATCTGCTTTTGCTACGAGCTGTAAGCGATTTTCAGGTAATAGCTGTACCTGAACTTCCGTAAAGGAGACCGGTTCACCGCCAGATAATGCCGTCAGTGATGGTACCGAGAGATTAAGCAGGCGCTTTTTCACCAGTTCCGCATTAAAGGCTTGGTTTATGCCTGCTTCTGATAGAATTACCTGAGCGATCGCTTGAGTGGGTTGCTTGAGACTGAGTTTGCCACTTAAAACCGAGCCGAAGTCAATGGCAACGGCATCGGTTTCAAAAGACATCTCCTCTACCGCAAAATCTCTCCGAATCACCAAGCCACTACCGCTCATTTTGAAGCTATCAATGCTGCCTTGCAACAGTTTGCTGGAGGGATAGCAGCGCACAAAAACTTCTACTGACTCGCTTTGAGTAAACAGGTGGCGAATCGTTTGGCTGGCGACTGTGTTGAGCATCCGCTCTCCCCAATCTGTGCCTTTAGGATTTTGTAAACCAGTAAGTCCGCCGAACATGTGGTTTTGGGTCTCTAGAAGTTCTTTGTACTTTTGTAACAAACTGTGAAGAATACAGCAAGCGATCCCGTGATTAATTGTGCTAATGGGTAGGTATGAGATCGCTGATGGTTAGAAGTTCAATGTATCAGATATTACTAACCACAAAGGTAGTGGAGGACATAAACGCGTGTCAAACACGTTTTGTTGAGGAATTTAAACGGGAAATGCAGCAGAAGTATGGCATTTCTAGTGAGGAAAACTGAGTCAGATGTTGACATTGATATAAAATTTCTGCAAGGAAAGTTATCAATAACTGATTGGTGGGAATACTTGAATTAGGACATCAGACAGCTTCTTACCACTGCTAACGATGACACAGCTAAATCCAGTCTAGCTGATTACGTAAGAGCGGTTTGTGTTGAAGCTTTGATACCTACAGTTTTCCAATAAAATACTAAAACCATGAAAGCTACTCAAACCAAGTTTCTCAACTTCTTAGAAGGCAATAAACAATTAATCATCCCTATCTATCAGCGTCCTTATAGTTGGACAATTACCCAATGCCAGCAGCTATGGAATGATATTTTGCGTGCTGCTAAGAACAATGAAATTTCAGGGCATTTCATTGGTTCATTAGTTTACATGGTAGATACTGTGTATCTAACAGCAGTAATACCTAAATTGTTAGTTATTGATGGTCAGCAACGTTTAACAACCCTTTCATTACTACTTTCTGTTTTAAGTAAAGCTATTAGAGCAAGTAATAAAGAAATTGATATTAGTTCTGAAGCCCTAGAGGATTTTTATCTTTTTAATAGACATGCAAAGGGTAGTGAACGATACAAGTTACTTTTAAATAAGAAAGATAGAGAAACTCTAATTCGATTGCTAGAAGATACAGAAATATCTAACGATAAATCTCAGCAACTTGTTGATAACTACCGATATTTTGAGAGTCAAATTCCTAAACTAGACATTGACCTCAATAGCCTGTACCGAGGTATATGCAAGTTAATGATTGTAGAAATTTCTTTGGAGCGCGATCGTGATGATCCACAATTAATATTTGAAAGTCTAAATTCTACAGGACTTGAGCTTTCGGAAGCAGACAAGATTCGGAACTATGTACTGATGGGACTTCAACCGGAGGAGCAGAACGAAATTTACAACCTCTATTGGCATCCAATGGAGAAAAACTTTGATAAAACCGGATATTCTCAGCTATTTGACCGCTTCATTCGGGACTATCTGACCATCAAATCTAGATCAGGAACTATTCCTAATATTAGAGAAGTCTATAGTAGCTTTAAAATTTATGTACAAGGTAAAAAAGATACTTTAATCAAAGAGATATTAGCGGATGTTTACCTTTACTCTAAATATTTTGTCAAATTAGCTTTTGCTGAGGAAACTGACCAAAAAATTAAGCAGTTAATTACGGATATTAATACTCTTAAGGTAGATGTTGCCTATCCATTTTTAATAGAAGTTTATGATGATTATAATCAAAATAAAATAGCACGACAAGAATTTATCAGCATTCTTAAGCTTGTGGAAAGCTATGTATTTCGGCGGACTATCTGTGGCATTCCTACTAGCTCTATGAACAAGAGTTTTGCCACTTTAAGCCGAGAAATTGACCGAGAAAACTACCTAGAAAGTTTACAGATTGCTTTGAATGGTAAAAAGAGTTACAAAAGATTTCCAGGTGATGAAGAGTTTCGTCGAGAGTTTGCATTTAAGGATATTTACAACTTTCGTGGTCGCAACTATCTACTTCGTAAACTAGAAAATTATGAGCGGAAAGAGTTAGTCAATGTTGAAGAATATACTATAGCGGTTATCGATTGGATGATAACACCAAAATCATTGCTGTCAAATCATTTCAGCAAAGTTTTTGTATCTCACTCAACTGCACACCGCTATATTGAGCATATCATGCCACAAAATCCCAATCTTTCTTTAGAATGGCAGGTAGATTTGGGAGAACAATGGAAAGAAATTCGAGCCAAGTATCTACACACTATTGGCAATCTAACTCTAACTGGATATAACCCTGAGTTGAGCGATCGCCCGTTTATAGAGAAGCGGGATAAAAAGGATGGTGGATTCGCAGATAGTCCTCTACGTCTGAATCGAGGGTTGCGACATCTGAAACAGTGGAACGAAACAGAAATCAATAAAAGAGCGGAATTATTAGCAGATATGGCTGTTAGAGTTTGGTCTTCTCCATTTATGTGAAATAAGGCGATCGCAACCTCTACGCAAAAGTGCGTAGACGCGGAGCGGCTTGTCCTCAGACATCGCCTCTTTCATAATCATGAAGCTATCTGGTAAATCGCTGATCAATATCTCGTTTCATGAATTGTCGTAAATACGTCTAAAAATAAGTTATTGATAAAACTTACTTGCGCGTGCTTGCCCATCTTTGTTATAAATCTAGCTTAAAATTAAGTGATATTCATCCCTAAGTTAGAAAATCTGCCCAATGCTGCTACTTTGGATAAAGCAATGCAACAAGGGCAGATGGTTAGGTTTCAAGTCTAGAGTCTTACTCTAAGAAATTTGGCTGGGGAGTAGTGACACCATTACGACCAACTGCGGCTATTTCCATTAGCTGATCTGTAGCAGTAGGAGTTCCATTAGTATTGCCACTGGCAGTCACTGAACTTTGATCGCCGGGATGTCCATTGGGGATGAACAATTGCGGATGGTCAAAGGGTGCTTGTTCAAGGAGGACTCGCTGATCGGTAAGTCCGGTTCTTAAGAAAGCGACCAAATCAGCTTTTTTAGCATCGCTTAAGTTCAACGGTGCTGCACCAGGTCCACCGTCGTCACCTCGACCACGATTGTAAAAGTCTACTACTTGCTCCAGAGTTGCCTTCCCACCGTTATGCATATATGGAGCTGTCAAGCCGATGTTACGGAGGGCAGGTGCTTTGAAAAGTGATGTGGTAGTGTTTCCGGCTCCTGCAGCACCTGGGTCATCTGAGGCAGGTCTGACTCCGTAGTTAGGGAAGAAGCCGTTAGTTGGATTATTAATGAGCGGATCAGTTGAATCAGTTGAAGCTACTCCTGCGGTTCTTCTCACCGAGGCTCTGGTGAATTCTGGAATCGTATGGCAGATGTTACAATTACCGCCGCCATTAGCCGGATTATTGACAAACACAGTCAGACCGCTTTTCTCCTGATCGGTGAGAGCATTGGTATTTCCCGCTTGGAATTTATCAAAAGGTGTCTGGTCAGACACAAGAGTAGATATATACTTTTGCATTGCTAACCCAGCGAATAAAGAAAAGTTCCAATCCCTGAGCGAAAACTGACTTGTAGGTAAAGTCAGTCCTTCCTCACTCTCATTACCATCATCATTTTTGCCGAGGACTGTTGGTGTTCCATTACTGTCAACTTGAATGATTGACTTTGACTTCCACCATTGCTTCTTAAAGGCTTGCCGAATCAGCTGATCATAGGATGCGATATCCAGACCGGGCTTACGGTTTCGACTGTTAGATCCTAAAACACTGTCTTGCCGATCTACAAGTTGTTTACCTAAGGGTCTGAGGCTTTTGAGCTTCTGACCTTTTTTCCGCAGAAATTTAGCACCGACTTGAGGTAAAGTCCGACTACCAGCAGATGTCTCAAATGGACTCAAGAGTGGCGCAGTTACTTGGGAGGCTAAAGAGGAATTGTTAAGCGAAACGGAAACAGCAGTTAGTTGCCTTGATGTTGTAGCTATGTAAACTTTAGCATTAAAGTCTGCTGCTCCTTTTATATTCACCCCATTGAAGGTTTCCTTGGCGCGACCATCCCAAAACTGGAGTTTGTTGAAGATTGCATTAATTACCGTTGGGGTATTACGCGGCTCAACTCGACGCACATTAATTCCATTGACCTGAAAGCCGTCTGGATCTGGCTCAGATGTAGTCGAATCCTCTGGTTGACCCGGAACAGTGTTATTCAAAACACTATAAAACACACCTTGGGATGAGGCGACATCGTTAGGGTCAGAAATAACAGTACTGGTTCGATCGTTAGGATCTGCCAGTTTGTGAAATGGAAAATCTGCCGCCGTGAGTTGATAATTTGCACCACCACCTACCTGGAAAGTTGTATCTTTCAGTGATGCCAAAAAACCAGGATTGATTTGATTTTTTGATCTGTTATCAGCTCCGGCATGAAAGTGACAAGTAGCACAAGACTGAATACCGTCACTACCAAGCTGCATATCCCAGAATAGGGATTTTCCTAGCTTGAGTAGGGCTGTTTGGTCTTGAACAAAGTCTCCGAGATTGCTTGGTTGAGCCACCGCTGTCAGGAGTGGTGGGTTCGCCGGATTAGGGTCTCCAGTTGTAGCCGCTGGTAAACTGGTTATGTTATTTAGGGGAGCCGGGTTCGGTGTTACCGCCGATACAATACCTCCACCAGCGATCGCCAGAGAAACTATGACGAAAATTGCCAGAGGGCGTGAATATCTTGATCCTATTCTGGTTTTATACCTTAAATAAATCCAAAAAAGCATCGAAATTAGCACTAGTAACATTGCTAATGCACCATTTGAGGGTATCATTAAGACCTCGCTATACGTGTGGGAATTATGATGTTGAAGCCATTCTTGACAGATTAAGATAAAATTAATTTTGTCAATAGTATTTACGCTGTAAATTAACTCCAAATGGGGGTATTAAATTCAATTTGACACAGAATTTTGAAGACAAAAATGAGTGATACTTTTTCAGATGACGCATAGGCAAAGCCAGCCGTAGGCACTGCTAGTCCAAAACTTGTGTTTTCTACCCTCATTTTTGCGAAATTTTTAAGCACTATTACTTATTAACAAATTGATTATGATCTTAATCTCTCAAGAAGGGGTTGAGACTGACTCACAAAAACTCAGCCTTACTTTAGATAGTACAAAACTACTAATGGAGGGATTGTAACTATGTACAAAATACCAAGCAGTACCGATGTGATTCTCTAGGCATTTCGAGAACAAAGAAGTTTTTCCTACCAAACGAGATTTCGTTGTTTAAACGCAATACCTGTGAATGAAACTGTACGAACAATAAACCAATCAGGAAAAGATTATAAAAAATATAATATTGTAGTTATTAACAAGCTATTAACAAGATATTGATAAGTTATTAACAAGATATTAACAAGTTAATAATTTGTCAGCCACATTATGCAGGTTAGTTTTAAAATCTTGATATTTTATATTAACCAACTATCGTTTTGGGTTTCAGGCATTGAACTAGCTCGCACTTCTCTACGAGACGCTCTTGCTAGTTTGCTTCCCCGTAGGGGTACGGCAAAGCTCAGTGACCACCGCAGGCATCACAAAGAAAACAAGTATCAAAAGCTTTTTGACACTATTGTCAATAAATTTAGCATGTTTGAAACTAAAAACGTTTGCTCACTCTCAATAGATAATAAAAAGCGTGAATTGATTGCCAGGAATGATTTTTAGCCGTTTTTTAAAAATTCAGGTTTTGACAAAATAACGTGCAGATGGCAAATTTTTGAGTACATTTACTCGTGCAGAATGTGGGTTCTAGTCTCAAATAAATGGCATTAAGAAAAGCTGAAATACTTGTTCACCTCAAGCAAAAAATTATCCCTGGTTTAGAATATGAAACTACTGATAATCTAGCTAGGTAGATTATATAATTACCCTGCTGCTTCGCTCTTTTGATGAGTTTAGTCTCTAGGTTTAGACAAAATTTAGTTTTATGGAATAAAACTAAAGGCGATCGCAACTTCAATAAAAAATGCGTAGACGCGTTCGCAAAGCGTCTCTAAGAGTAGCGGCTTGTCGTCAGACATCGCCTCTCTGATAATCATGAAGCTATCTGCTAAATCGGAGGTCGATATCTCGCTTCAGGAATTGGTTTTCCTCCATTTTTGCAACTTATAACCATGCGTCTTTTGCTTGCAAGACTTCACGAAGCGCTTCTTCTTCAGTTGAACCAAATGCTGAACAGTATTTCAGATCAGGAATATCAGCAATGTAGCCATCATTTTCTTCACTATAGAAAATATTAACGTGATAGTGTTTCATCTTTAACTCAGTACCGCCACCAAAATCCGCAGCAAATCCTCTAGATCAGCAGGAACACGATATAAATTGAGGTCTTGAGTTATTTGTTTACTTTCTCGATTCAGTAGACCAAATTGCCAAATATCCCCTGTAGATTTGCCTCTTGAGAATCAGTCCATGCATCTATAGCAATAAGTACAAGTCATTTCGATTTGCTAAGGCTAACCAAAAGCCAGTGTCAACGATAATCATACTTAGCTTTCAAGCCATCTCTCAAAATTGACTTGTAATTTACAGACAGATCCGGATCTGCCTGACCACAACCAATAAAGCCTGTTTGCTTCAGCATCGACAATGCGTTCTTTTGCTCCTGCTGAAGCTGCTGGTAATACAATTCAAGAGCAGACTTAATCACATCCGTTATTGACTGATTAGTTTGCTGTTGGATGTAAGCTAGTTTGTCAGCATACTCTTCATCTAATCGCGCATTAATTTGCATTGTTAGGTACGCTTGTTATCCAAATCGGATGACAAACTTAACATTCCTCCGATCTCGTCAACAACTTCCGGCGCAAATTATCCAACGCTGCATTTGCACTCACATGACGAATTAAATTTCGACCTCGCACTGTACCAAACTGATACTCAAAACTTGCCACTTCATCCTTTGGCCCAGCCAAACCAACGTAAACTAGACCCACTGGCTTGGTGTCTGTCCCTCCAGTTGGACCGGCAATACCAGTAATACTCAATCCCCATGTTGTTGCAAGGCGGGTTTTGACTCCAATTGCCATTTGCTCTGCAACGGTAGCACTTACCGCTCCAAATTTATCTAAATCTTCTGGGTTAACCCCCAGCAGCCCAACCTTCACCGAATTGTCATAAGAAATTACTCCACCCCAAAAGTAATCAGAACTCCCAGAAATCTCAGTCAACATTTGCCCTAGTCCGCCACCAGTGCAAGATTCTGCTACTGAAAGCGTTTCTTTTGATGCAAGCAACAACTGACCGACCACGGAAGCAAGAGTATCATTATTAACGCCGTAAAAATCTAGTCCGGCGATTTCTTTAATTTGTTTCTCAATGGGCGCAATTAAGGCTTCTGCGGCTGCTTCTGAATTTGCTTTGGCAGAAACTCGCAATCTTACTTCCCCCTTACCTGCATAAGGGGCTACTGTGGGATTTGGCAAGTTTAAATAGGAAGCAACCTTTTCAGCCAAAGCAGATTCACCAATACCCCAAAACTTTAAACTCCGACTGTAAATAATTTCTTTACCCCAACCTTGACTTTTGAGAAATGGGACGGCTGTTTCTTCCCACATCGGATGCATTTCACTGGGAACACCAGGAAAGGTAAAAATCGTGATTTCAGGACGGGGTTGCCAAATGATACCGGGTGCTGTTCCAGTGGGGTTGGGTAGAATTTCTGCACCTTGGGGAATCAAAGCTTGCTTGCGGTTACTTGGTGACATAACCCGACCACGTTGGCCGAATTTCTGGATTATGTCTTCGATGATGTCAGAGCGTTCTACCAACGGGACTTTAAAAAAATCAGCGATCGTTTCGCAGGTGAGGTCGTCTGGTGTCGGGCCGAGTCCACCAGTGAAAATGAGAATTTGCGCTCTGGAAATAGCAATTTCTATAACTTGCTTCAACCGTTCTGGATTATCCCCAACCACTGTTTGATAGTAGTGGGGGATACCTAGTTGCGCTAATTGTTGCGCTAAAAATTGAGCATTGCCGTTGAGGATATCTCCTAGCAGCAGTTCAGTACCAACACAAATAATTTCTGCACTCATTGGAAGGAATAGAGACGCGATTAATCGCGTCTGTACAAAAGTTTGGAGTTTGGAGAGACGCGATTAATCGCGTTTGTACAGGAGTTTGGAGTTTGGAGACGCGATTAATCGCGTCTGTACAGGAGTTTGGAGTTATAGCAATTCTATGTGAGGTTGCGCTTTGTTTAGGTAGTAGGGGTAATTCATGAATTGCCCCTACAGGGTGTTGTTTTCGTAAGTCCTATAGGCACATCTTCATACAGAATTGGTATTAGGAGTTAGGAGTTCAAAACTTAAAACTTATCACTCCTAACTCTTAACTCCTAACTCCTAACTATCATCTCAGGCTAAGGCTGGTACAGGAATTTCCAGGTGAGAATATAAGGGGAAGCGATCGCACAATGCTGCTACCCGTTGCCGACAATCTTGGGTTACTACCTCGGAATCTGGAGAAAGCAGGCGATCGCTAATAATATTTCCAATCTCGGTAAATTCTGCTACTCCCAAGCCCCGCGTGGTCATTGCCGGCGAACCTAATCTTAGACCACTGGTAACAAATGGCGATTGCGGATCAAAGGGAACAGTATTTTTGTTAGCAGTAATATTCACGGTACTAACTAGCTGATCCGCTTGCTTACCCGTCATGCCAATAGAACGTAAATCCACGAGCATTAAATGATTGTCAGTGCCATTGGACACAATCTTTAAACCCCGGTTTTGCAGTTGTTCTGCCAAAGCACGAGCATTTTCAATCACTTGGGCAGAATAGGTTTTAAACTCAGGCTTCAGGGCTTCTCCAAAAGCTACTGCCTTACCAGCAATGACGTGTTCCAATGGCCCGCCCTGGCTGCCAGGAAAAACAGATTTATCTAGCTTTTTACCTAGTTCTGCGTCACTAGTCAAGATTAAGCCACCTCTAGGGCCGCGTAGAGTCTTATGTGTAGTTGTTGTTACTACGTGACAATGAGGAATGGGATCAGGATGAAGACCACTAGCAACCAAACCAGCGATATGGGCAATATCCGCCAGTAAGTAAGCGCCGATTTCATCAGCAATGCTGCGGAACTTTTCAAAATCAATTACACGGGGATAAGCCGAATAACCACAAATCAGCAGCTTAGGACGCTCCCTCAGCGCCAGCTCCCGAATTTGGTCGTAGTCAAGTTGTTCTGTTTGTTGGCTGACACCGTAGTGGCTAACTTGGAACCACTTACCTGAGACATTTACAGGTGAACCGTGGGTGAGATGTCCCCCATGAGACAAATCCATCCCCATAATTTTGTCGCCTGGTTCCAGCAGGGACAGAAACACAGCAAAATTGGCTTGTGCGCCGGAATGAGGTTGTACATTCGCGTGAGCAGCACCAAATATCTGTTTAGCCCGGTTGATCGCCAGTTGCTCGATTTTGTCGATAAACTCACAACCGCCATAGTAGCGTTTACCAGGTAATCCCTCGGCATATTTATTTGTCAGTACCGAACCTTGAGCCGCCAGTACAGCAGCGGAGGTAAAGTTTTCACTAGCAATCAACTCCAAGTGGTCTCGCTGACGCTGTAGTTCGTCGTTGATTAACTCCGCGATCGCTGGATCAGAGGAGGTAAGAAAGTCTGAATTAGTCCTGGTCACTTCAATTATCCTTGTGGAAATTTGTACAACGGCTGATTTTGGTTGGGCGCAGCACCTAACAGCTTTACAAAGGCGATTAATCGTCTCCGTATTCTGGAGGTTTATTTGTGCCAACTTATTTATTATTAGACGCAAGCTCGATTAATGCATTAATTATCATAACGTTGCTTTTTGAAACTGGGCTAAATAAAGCTTTTTGCGATCGCTCCTCTGTGGGACAAAAAGCTGAAGCTTCGACAATTGACTGTGCCTTATACAACAGTTGTGGTACATAACTGCGAAGTTATCCGCTGAAAATTTTAAGCACTCAGTATTTTTACAAATGAAAAATTGTTTGAAACTGTGGGACAAAAAGCTGAAGCTTCGGCAATTGAGTTATACAACAGTTGCAGAACATGACTGCGAACTTATCTGCTGGAAAACTTAAGCAGTCAGTATTGTTGACAAATGAAAATTTTTTTGAAACTCACCTTTGGCAGCGGACAAATAGTATTAGCTATTCAAGTTGATCAACAAGCCGAGTTACCAGATGCTCTTGAAGGAATAGGGCTTGGCGGCACCGATACTAAATTGAAAAACTGACCATTAAATATTTGACAAACTCTTGGATTTATTTATTGGGAAAGGTATTAATTTCCAACACCATTTCGACTATGTAGAGTGCACCAAGCAAAAAAGTTATTAGTCCTAGACAATATCTGATTAATAAGATAGTATTTACAAGTGTGAAGATTGGATCTTTTCAGTTCTTTTTTGACCTATTTTGCTTGCCTAGTAAAAAAACTATATAGAAACGCTTTTTAATGAATGGGATATAAAGTCTGATATCCACAGCAGAACGCTTGCTAACCCGCTTCATAAATACCTTTTGTAATTCTGTCAATTGAGCATCGGTAAAAGTAGCTGCTACTTGAGGAGGAATGCAGGCGAAAAACTGTTGTAGAAAAGTGCCACTTTTGGACGAATATTTAGTTAAATGCTTTTTAGGCATATTATTTTTATTGTCGATGTGAATAGACTTTAAAACATCGGACTGTGTTGATCATCCCAACACTTCTCATTATGCCAAGTTCTGTTAGTGTATTCGCATTCAGATTTATCAAAAATCCAAGGAATAGATGTAGGGTAAGGCGAAGTTGAGATGGAAGTAAGTGAAATAAGTGAAGACCATAAAAAACAGAAAATAGTGAAGCCACAACTCAATAGAATGGTTACAAATACTGTTAATAATATGAAATTACCTGGATTTAAAAGAGGATATCTACTTTTTTTATATTGCAAGCCCTGTTGCGAAAGACATTCCGAACCTGCTAATAAAACTAAATAAAATCGAAGTCCTGAAATCGGGAATGAAACTCTTATATCTACAGAATGACGAGTCCAAACATGAGAGCCAAAACCCCTTTGTATAGCTTTTAGTTGCTCATCAGTAAAAGAGGCTGCTATTTTCGGACTAATTTTAGAAAAAAGTCCTTCAAAAATAGGATCAATATGTTCTAGACTTTTCATAATTGTGGTTGACTAGATGCCGCCGTTATCAGAATAACCCAATTTTCTAGCTCAGTCTTTGATATTTACATTAAAAAATTATCAATTTATAATAAATTTATATAAATCATTGGTTTACGGTTTCATTACTTAATTTACTTAAAAAATTTTTAATTCTTCACTAGAGTTTAATATAAAAAAAGTTTTAATAAATTTTAGGCGTTCGCAATTAGTAATATATAGCAATAGATTCCTAACAAAAAACCCTATAAACTCTGACCCCGACTTGTGATCTCTTCTTATAAAAGCAAAAGGTCTAATCTTAACCAACATGTAAAGGTGCAAAGCACATCTTTGCACCTTTATGTGAAATTACGATCCAATCTTGGGTACAGTATCTCCAGGCCCGGCGGTGACAATTACCAGATTTTCTGGCTTAATTAAATCCTCAATTGCCTGTTGCAGGTGAGCCATAGTGACTGCTTGAATCTTTTGGGGAAACTCTCGGATTTCTGCTAGTGAAAGTCCTAAGACAGCATTACTCAAAATTATGCTTGATACATCACTGGGATTAGCTAAATCCACGGGGTAACTATTAGTAATTGAGCGTTTTGCCGTGTTAAATTCAGCCTCAGTTACTCCTTGTTCGCGCAACTGTTTGAGTAAAGCCAGAGTACTGGCGATCGCTTTTTGGGTATCTCCAGGAGCAGTCTGCATCTGAATCAAGAACGGGCCGGGATTGATTCCGGCGGCAAAACCACTATAGATCCCATAGGTTAGACCTTGGCGATCGCGCACTTCCGTACCTAAGCGACTCGATAAGGTATCACCACCCAAAATTTGATTTAGCACCAGTGCCGCATAATAACGTGGGTCTTTCCGAGCGATGCCGTTGTAGCCGATGTAAGTAACAGCCTCTGTCTTACCGGGAATTAGTTTGTTTAGACGTGTTAAAGTTTGCGGTAATGACACGGACGCTATTTTAAGAACAGGTAGCTTACCTGTGGCTTGCCATTTGCCAAACGCCTGATTCAGCAAAGCTTTTACCTTAACTGGATCAAAGTCTCCCACTAAAGCGATCGTTGTGGTATCTGGTCGGTAGTGTGTCTGGTAGAAGCCAAGCAAATCATCACGAGTAACGCTCTTTAAGCTCTCGGCCGTGGGAAAGCTATGGAATGGATGATTTTCTGGGTAAATTGCTTGCTGAAATACTTGTCGTCCCAGTCCTCTGGGGTCATCTAGCTGGACTTTGAGACTTATCAACGCCCGCTGGCGACTCAGTTCTAACTGGTCGGCTGGGAAAGTGGCATTTTCTAACACATCTGCCAGAGTTTGAATCAATATGGGCAGGTTCGGTGAAAGTCCCTCACCACTGACGCTAACTCCCTCACGGCTGGCACCGAAGTTCAAATCGGCTCCCCGGTCTTCTAATGTTTTTGCTAGGGTAAGAGCGTTTTTAGTCTGCGTCCCATTCATTAAGTTAGTCGCAGTCAGATTCGCTAATCCAGCTTTTTGATTGCCGTCAAATTCAGTCCCGGCGTCAATTTGTCCACTCAGGTTAATCGTGGGGAGGTTGCGATCGCTCAAGAGCAGAACCCGCAAACCATTATTCAAGGTAAACTCTTCTGGTAGTGATTGTTTGCCCGAATCTGTAGCTGATGTGGCAGGTGGAAGATATTTAGCCAGTTCTGCTGGATCTACAGGCTTACCGGGGCTGAAATTTTCCACTGTCCGACCAGAACCAGCACTAGAAGTCCCTGGTTTACCATCTGGTTGAGTTGGCTCAAAGAAGCCGATGGTTTGTTTAGCCGGATTTAGGTAAGTTTTTGCTACTTGCTGCACTTCGGCAGGGGTGACTTTAGCGATCGCAGCCAGATACTTTTCAATAAAACGATAATCCCCGGCGATCGTTTGGTTATACCCTAGTTGGCTAGCTTGACTGGTGATGTCTTGATTACCCAAAATATACGAGGCTTGCAGTTGCGTCTTCGCTCGGTTCAATTCTTCTGTGGTAACTGGCTGCTGTTGCAATTTTGCTAAAGATTCCTGGAGCACCTGGGCAATTTTACCCAACTCTTGACCGGCTGCCGCCGTAGCACTAATTTCATACCAACCTGGTTCAATGAGTTCGGCTGCACCGCCATTCACCGAACTAGCAAGTCCAGATTCCACCAATGCTTGGTAAAGTCTAGAGCTACGTCCGCCTGTGAGAATGGAATCCATCACATCAATTGCCGGCACATCAGGATGCTTGATATCTGGTAACGGATACACCGCTTGTAGTAGTGCCGCACTTCCAGGCTGCTTGAGGACAATCGGTGCTTTTTTAGCAACAGAGGTAGAAGCAATCACCTGGGCGGAATTTTTAGCCACAGCCGTCTTGGCTCGTTTTGGCAACTTCCCATAAGTTTCTTTAACAACTTTCAGTACAGGTTCTGTGGCAAAATCCCCTGTAATTACCAATGTGGCATTCTCTGGGCTGTAGTAGGTTTGGTAATAATTCCGCACCTGCTCCACCGTGAATTTCTGTACATCGGCTTTTGTGCCTCCCACAGGTAAGCCATAGGCTCTGCGAGGGAAAGCATCTCGCATCACTGCCCGATCCAGACGATAGCCTGGTGAATTTTCGTACCCCTGTAACTCGGAGATCACCACCCGCTTTTCACTTGCGAGTTGTTCAGTCCCAACTAAGGAGTTTTCCATGCGATCGGCTTCCAGTGTCAACAATGCTTCGAGTTTGTCTCGCTGCACTGTACCAAAGTAAGCTGTTTCGTCATAACTAGTAAAGGCATTGAACTGGCTACCCAAGGCACTAAACAACCTTCCAAACTGCACTGGACGGTCAGTTGTACCCTTGAACATCAAATGTTCTAGCTGGTGAGAAATGCCATTTTCTCCCTTAACCTCGTTACGTGAACCAACTTTATACCAGACTTGCACACTCACCACTGGAGCGGTATGGACTTCTTTGGTTAGCACTGTTAAGCCGTTGTCCAATACCGTTTTTTGTACCCCTTGGGTGAACGAGAGAGCAGATACAGGTGCGGCTGCTGTTGGTGTTGCAGCATTGGTGAAATTGCCCGAAAGCGGCACAATACTTAGGAGCAGGCTGAGGAAAAACCCTACAAGCATATATGAGCGTAACTTCATAAGCAATGGGAAATGCAAAATTTCTAATTATAAAACAAAACCTTAGTACCGCTTTGTGGAAGTCAAAAGACTCACATTCTCGGCTTTTTTACCATTTTCAATGGTAGCTTGATTTCCGTCATGCCGTAATAGTCGGTTTTCAAGTTTATCTATTTGCAAGACACCTACGAGCAATAGCCCACAACAAGGATATAAAAATCCCTTTCACTATTTATTGCCACTTATTCCCTATTTTCAAGATAGATGTAACTTTACGCACTGTTACAAATTATTGCAAGTATATTAACAACGATTGCAATGTGTTCGATTTGACAAGTTTTTCGGAATATCCACCTTTATAATTGGTTTAATTCTTATTGTCATCCCATCAGGGTAGATATCTTGATCAAACTAGCAATAAATTTTTGAGATATGCAAACAAGAAACTTAATTGCATCATTCACTTTAGGTATAACCTTAGCAGCAATACCTGTATCACAATCTCATGCCTTAGAAGAAAACACACCGGACTTGTATAGTTTTACAGGGTATAATTTAAAAGGTGATAAAGTCAGTATTAATTACTCAACAACAAGCTTTATTGGCAAGCCCTCTTTCCAATATAAAGACCAGAAACAGACATTAAACTTTGAAGGAGAAAAGCAGATCCGGACTGTAGAAACGGAAATTGGTACACTAGTGACTGTGACTATTAAACAGACGGTAAATGGTGAGTACACCACATTTAGCTTGCTCATACCGCGTGTAAAAATTGGATTGGGCGAGGAAGTAAAAATTGTAACTAACGGAATCACAACATTGAATCGTTTTTCTACGATTCCTCAATCAAACCAGCAGCAGAAACAACTTTATACAATAATCAATCTGAAAGGGACAGCCCGATTTGTCCTGTTTTAAGCACAAGAGGGATAAAGAAATTAAACTTTCTTTTTACTAAAATGCAGGAAAGCCGTAAGGGTGAAGATAAATAATTGTTTCTCTCCAGCCTTATTGCTTAACCTTCACACTGGCGCGATCGCACCAAGGTAAAGGTTACGCAACTGAAGCTGTAACGATGTTGCTCGACTATTTATTTATAGAACACAATCTGCATCGTGTAAGTGCAAACTGCGATCAAGCAAACATAGCATCCGCTAAACTGCTGGAGCAAGTTGGTATCAGACGCAAAGGACACTTTCACAAGAGTTTGTGGTTTAAAGGTGACTCGGTAGACGAATTATGGTTCACCATTTTGCGTGATGAATGGCATTGAGTGTTTAGCCCCTGAATATACGGTTACAATAAATGGTATCAATATTTGGTTGCAATTATCGCTATGGAACGCGAAGCCCTAACAATTCGGTTTCCGGCTAATTTACTTGTCAAAGCTAAGAAAATTAAAGAGGGTAGCGAATCCCTGAATGATTTAGTAGTTGAGGCTTTGGAACGTGAGGTGAGCCGCCGCAGGGGATGGGCTGCCCATCAACGGATAATTGCCCGCAGCGAAACTGTTAAAGCTAAAACAGGAATACAACCAGCCTCTACAGATTTGATTCGCAGCCTCAGAGAGGACGAAGGGCGACGTGACTAGAGTTTTGTGTTTAGATACCAGCGTTTGGATTCCTTATCTTGTACCAGAAGTTTATCAATCCCAGGCCAGAAAACTAGTAGCAGAAGCCTTAAGTCTGAGTATACCCTTAGTGGCTCCGGCTTTTGCTTGGACAGAAGTAGGCTCTGTGCTAAGAAAGAAAACCCGCATGGGAGTAATTACAACAGAGGAAGCGCTAGGTTTTTTTGAAGACTTCTGCGAACTGCCTATTGATTACATTGAAGAAGAGGCAATTAGGACAAGAAGCTGGAAAATTGCAGAGCAATATGGATTATCTACCCTTTATGATGCGGCATTTATTGCTTGCGCTGAGAATGCGTCTGCGGAGTTTTGGACGGCTGATGCTGCACTGGTTAGGCAACTCACACCGCGACTTGCTTATCTCCGAGAAATAGGGGAAATATAGCAGTATAGGGAAATTTGACTTTTAATACTTATTACTGCAATCTGGGGAGAATTTCAGGGAAGCATATAACTGTAGTTTTCACCCTGTTTTCTCAGGTAATTCTTTTATGCTTAAAAGTTCATTTCCAAAAATCCAAGACCTGACACAAAACAAAGAAGCTTCTTTAGAAACAACTGGTAATCACCTAAATATTAAATACCTCAAGCTTGTTAATCATACTGCTACTAAAAGAACAGAATGGTCTTACAAAGAATCTTCTAAAATTGGTATTACCTTCTATTTGCATTGGGCAATGAACGAAGACCTGAAGAAAGGATTGAGCGAGGAGGAAATTAATAAGAGATTAGCACGAAAAGAAAATGATGCAAAGAAAGCAGATCAGGGCGATCGCATTCTTTTGTGCCAAAACTATTACAATCATGGTCATCGCGTAACTCATGTGGTGGAAACAGTTAGTTCCACTGCTGAAAAGAGAGATGAGATATGGACACGCGAAGTTCAGGTAGTTTGGGTTGCACAAGACCCTTGGCAGAAATATGCGCCACAGACAAAAAATCTAATTGGCGACTTTTTATTCAAAGGTGGTAACTTGACTAGTGCTAATGCTCCCTCAATTGTTCTAAATTCAGATCCACTGAAATAATTGAGCTTATGGAAATAATGTAGTGCGTTACACTGCGTTAACGCACCCTACAAATAAATCAACCCTTAAACTTCAACATTCAAAGTACGCACCAAAAAAGCCCATTTATCGGCGGCTTCTTCGATAATTTTAGCCGTGGGTTTACCCGCACCATGTCCGGCTTTAGTCTCAATTCTAATTAGCGTTGGCGCATCAC
The DNA here is from genome assembly GCF_036919675.1 of Nostoc sp. GTDB lineage: Bacteria > Cyanobacteriota > Cyanobacteriia > Cyanobacteriales > Nostocaceae > Nostoc. The sequence goes on along the minus strand of NZ_JBALCP010000102.1, from coordinate 219,614 downwards.
CTGCGTGAGCCTCTTGTAAAGCTGCGGCAAATTTGAAACTATGAGCAGGGACAACGCGATCGTCATGATCGGCTGTGGTAATTAAGGTTGCTGGGTAAGCTGTATCTGGTTTGAGATTCTGCAATGGCGAATAAGCATACAGTGCTGGAAATTCTACTAGATTATCTGCCGAACCATATTCGGAAGTCCAAGCCCAACCGATGGTAAATTTGTGGAACCGCAACATATCCATCACCCCGACTGCTGGTAAGGCTGCACCAAACAAATCGGGACGTTGTGCCATACAAGCACCCACTAATAAGCCACCGTTACTACCACCGGCGATCGCCAGCTTATCAGTCTTAGTATACTTATTAGCAATCAACCACTCAGCTGCGCCAATAAAGTCATCAAAGACATTCTGCTTTTTATCCTTCATTCCTGCTTGATGCCATTCTTCGCCATATTCTCCACCGCCGCGGATATTGGGCATAGCATAGACACCACCCATCTCCATCCATACTAAAAGACTCACAGAAAAACCAGGTGTCATTGAGGCATTAAAACCACCATAAGCATAAAGATAAGTGGGATTATTTCCATCTAATTTAATCCCCTTTTTGTGCGTAATAAACATTGGTACTCTAGTACCATCTTTGCTATGATAAAAGACTTGTTTTGTCTCGTAATCATCAGGATTAAAATCTCCCTCTGGCTGGCGAAAAAGGGTACTTTTACCAGTTGTCATATCGTAGCGATAGATAGTTCCTGGTGTGGTGAAACTGGTGTAAATATAAAAAGTTTCGGTATCATTACGCTTGCCATCAAAGCCTCCGGCTGAACCTAGTCCAGGTAGTTCTACCTCGCGGATAAACGCACCTTTGATGTCAAAAATTTTAATTTGGCTGTGAGCATCTTTGAGGTAATCAGCAACAAATTGATTATTGAGTATGCCTACACTTTCCAACGTTTCTGCTGATTGGGGAATGATTTCTCGCCAATTTTCCTTAGCAGGGTTTGTGGTGTCAATCGCAATAACTCTTCCCCGTGGTGCATTTAAATCTGTGCGGAAATAAAACACGCTATCATCATTGTTGATAAAGCTATAATCTGCCTCAAACTGGTTAATTAGTTCTACGACTTCCGCATTAGGGTTAGTCAAATCTTTGTAGAAAAATAAATTCTTGGAGTCAGTACCCAGCCAAATTGAAATTATTAGATAGTGTCCATCTTCAGTAACACCGCCACTAAAACCCCATTCCTTTTGGTCAGGACGATGATAACTTAGTACATCTTCTGATTGGGGTTTTCCTAATTGATGATAGTAGAGCTTTTGATAATAGTTAACATCTTCTAATTGAGTTTTTTCATTCGGCTCATCGTAGCGACTGTAGAAGAAACCTTGATTATCATGTGTCCACGATGCACCAGAAAATTTAATCCACTTCAGGTGATCTTGCAGGTCTTCACCAGTTTCGACATCGCGTACTTTCCACTCTTGCCAATCAGAACCAGAGGCGGATAGACCGTATGCTAAAAGTTTGCCATCCTCGCTAATAGACAATCCTGAAAGAGCAACAGTGCCATCTTCTGAAAGTTTATTGGGATCGAGTAAAACTTTGGGTTGGTCTTCGAGGGTTTTCAGAGTGTAGAGGACACTTTGGTTTTGCAGTCCGTCATTTTTGAAATAAAAGTAGCGTTCGGTGGAACCGTCTTGCAGATATTCACCTTCTTTAAAAGGGATACCATATTTTTCATAATCCCAAAGTTTGGTGAGGCGCTGTTTAATTTTTTCCCTGGTAGGAATTTCACTCAAGTAGCCAAAAGTAACTTGATTTTGTGCCTCAATCCAAGTCCTTGTTTCTTCAGAGTCAGGATCTTCTAACCAACGGTAAGGATCTGCGACTAAAGTCCCGTGGTAATTATCGACTTGATTGCTCTTGTGGCTGGATGGGTAGGTGAGGGGTTTTTTAGAGGAGGGCATAATCTCAGGTCAAAAGTGCTTCTTTACATACTACAAAGATAGACCCAAGACGTGGAGCATACACTGACCAAACCTGCGGGAAAATTCCAATTGGAAAGAGTACCTGCTGGGGTTCTACTAAGTAGCAAGCAGTCCCGTTAGGATTTTAATCAGCAAGCAAGATAAACTAACCCAAGCGGATTAGTTTATCTTGCCCAGGAAGATCCCCCCAACCCATGCCAGTCGATCCACTTGGGGAGACCGTGCTGGCTCCTCTTAAAAAAGCTTGCTCTAGTTCTCTTTTTTTTAAGGAGGGTTAGGGAGGATCAAGCCCTAATCCAAGCGGATTGAAGTGTAAACAAGCGATCGCTCATTTAATTTGTATCAGTTTGAAGCCGAACCCCTTATCTGGTATATTTCTATAGCGTTTCTCAGTTGAGTCCAAATAGAGACCTAACAAGAGCAGCTCGTTCCCTCCTAGCGTGGGGAGTAAGATTCAATATCTCTCCGAGTCAGAAGGCTAACAGCAAGATTTAGAAGACTACTTGCCACCAACCGAAGGCTGGGCCGATAAAACGGATAGTTGCCCATCCTACAGCCATAAGGATAATGCCTATCCAGGCACCACGAGTTGTCCAACTGACAAATAGTTCGGATTGAGCTTTTGTGATGGGAACCCAAGGCAAGATCCGAGTCTCTTGACCGTATGTTTCCCCTTGTGTGGTTTTACGACGCTTTGCTTCACCCATAATCAGCAACTCAAATTTTACTTAGGTTCTAAATTTATCTTGCCAGGAATCATGGCTATAGAGAGGCAATGAATTGCATTACCTTCATAAAATGTAAATTGGGTGACAAATGACCTTAAGCGGAATTATCTTCACTAGTATTAGAAAACAGGCTTGGATCGAGATAGTTAATCCGTGCCAGAGGACTTAAGGCAGCAAGAATTTGAGCGCCGTAGCTACGATTAACTACACGACTATCAAGTAAAGCAACAATGCCTTGACTTTCTCTGACTGGAGCGATCGCTCTTTGTAATTCATTCAAAGCCGCTGGCAATAAATATAAACGGAACCAATCTTGATGCGATCGCTTATAACGAGCTACCCTACCAGCTACTAGGGGATTTTCCAAAGATGGTAGGGGTAAAGTAGCAATAATTAACAAATGAGGTGCAGGCAAAACTCGTTGATGTTCTCGCCAAAATTCCCAACCGCTAATCAAAATCCCATTTTCATCTAGACAAGTTTTTTCTACTTGCACCCGCGAACCAAACTCTGAGGCCAGAATTGTCGCCACTTGAGACTTGAGTGGTACATCCCCCACCAAGACAACCGTTAATCCTGGTGCTGTAGCACTTAGACAAACCAGTGTGCTGACTTTGTGAATAAATGCCGCTTGAAATTCTGGTGTGTTAGGTAGAGGCAATTTATAGGGTACATACAGTTGAATTGCTTCCGTTTGACTTTCCGAAGAGAAATTCAGACAAGTTAAATCGTCCAAACCCAGGCGCTGTCGGAAAAGAGGAGCATCAGTTTCCGGTTCTATGGCGCTGCCAATTAAAACTACTGGTTGTCGCTGCCAAATGGGCGAGAGGATTTCCCCTAATTCCATTCGGGCGTAATGCAAAGAAAATAAACCTTGTCGATGGGCAATAGTCGCCCAGAAGAGAGGAGGGGGAGCAGGGGAGGCAGGGGGGGAAAGATTTTCATCAAGGATTTGTAATTGCTGCCAGAATTGTTTCCAAGGTTCTGGCAGTGCTTGTACTGACTCTAAAGCAGAATAGAGACGGCTTAAAATCTCTATTTCTGGCTGGGAAATTAGATAGCACTCATAAGGATTGGCTGGATGCTGAAAAAGTTCGTGTGTTAGTTGTATCCGTGCCTCGTTAATTGCCTCAGCTTGGTTTGGGCAAGCTAGCATCAGTTGATCCCAATCATGGGGTTGAATATCTTGGGTAAGTTGATGACGCACCCAATCTTCGAGATCATCTACCCCATCAATAATTGTAGGGATGCCTTGGGGAAAGCGATCGCCACCAGCAAATTGTCCTCTTAACCAAGCTTCCGGGGAGGTCAACAGTAGCCCTTGAAACTCAGCATCAGGCCAAGCGTCACCTGTTCTAATCGATTTGTTGGCTGGTAGCCACTGCTGTAGACGGGGAATTTCTACCTGTAGCAGAAGTTGCTGCACTGCTTCTTGAGCAACAATAATTACAGGTCCATGCCACATTAGGGCTGATGCTACGAAACTGGTGCGATACCGCCCTTGATAGCCACAAACCGCCCCTACTTGAATTAGGGCACTACGTCCCAGGCGCAAGGCGCGTGCTACCAACCGTGCCATCGTCAAATGATGGGGCCAGGAAGGGAACCCCGCTTGCGATCGCAAAAAGTTATGTAGTGACAAATGAACTTCAGCCTCAATCACACGCTTTTAATTCCATACAAAGTGACTTTTACTTCCAATTGCCCCATTTCTATTATTCAGTTCTCAGCTCTCAGTTACCAGTTAATAGACTGTTTATTGATAACTGTTCACTAATAAGTGTTCACTGACCCAATACCCTGAATTATGCCAACTTACACAGGAATTTCCAGCGAAGCCTTTAGGCATCCACTAGATCGCCAAGCCGAGCAAGCTTTACGAAATTTACCAGGATTTGATTTAATCGCTCGTAAATTTGTGGAATTTATCTACGAACGCCCTCAATTAGTCTATCTAATGGGTAACACCATCCAAGTCGGGCCGCGTCAATATTCCACTATTTACCAGATGTTTCGGGAATGCGTCCGAGATTTGGACATTTACCCAGAACCTACACTGTTTGTCTCGCAAAATCCCCAAGCAAATAGTTATGCGCTGGGGCAAGAGAATCCTTACATAGTCATAAATACAGGGATACTAGACTTACTAGACGAAGCCGAAATTCGGGCGGTGCTAGCCCATGAACTGGGGCATATTAAATGTGGTCATACTATTTTAATTCAAATGGCGATGTGGGCGATGAGTGCTGCTTCTGCCTTGGGAGAATTGACCTTCGGCATCGGTAATCTTGTAACACAAGGCTTGATTTACGCCTTTTTTGAGTGGCGGCGAAAAGCCGAGTTATCGTCGGATCGCGCCGCACTACTGGTGATGGATGACTTGAATCCCGTGATGTCAACCATGATGAAACTCTCTGGCGGTAGTAACAAATATGCCAATGAATGTAGTTTACAAGAGTTTATCAAGCAGTCAGAAAATTATCAGGCACTTGATGAAGATGGACTGAATCAGGTGTATAAATTCTTAATGTACAATGGCGCTCAGGGTATGATGTTGAGCCATCCTTTCCCAGTTGAACGCTTGCATTACTTACGGGCGTGGGCAATATCTGAAGAATACCAGCAAATTCGCCGAGGAAATTATCAGCGATCGCCTGCTTCCGGATCAGTAAATGTTGCAGCCGAATCTTCTGCAAATGAAACAGAAACTTTGCGCCGTCAAATTGAGGAATTACAACGAGAAATTGACAGAATGAAAAGACCTGAGTAGTTTTGAGTGCTGAATGAAGTTATATGTAGTGCGTTCGATTTGCCTAATGCACTACATATATGTTGAGAGAAAGTCGCATCCGGCATTATATGTCTAATGAGTACAATAGCGATCGCGCCCCTTTTGTTTGGCATTGTATAGGGCTTTGTCGGCTGAAAGGATGAGTGTATTTGGCTTAATGTCGCAAGTGGGTATCAGAGAAGTAATACCCAAACTAACGGTGACGACATCCTTGATATCAGACTGTGCATGGGGAAGCATTGTTAGCAGTTGCCCAATAGCAAAAGCGATGATTGTCACTACTCCAGCGATCAATGCAAATAGAAACATTGCGTCACGAATTTGCTTTTCTACAGGTACTAAAGCAACAGGAAGGGGCTGTGCGAACAATACAGACCAAGGTTGATATTTTAAACGAGCGATCGCAATCAGATTAACCTGATTATCTGTTCCTGACAGAGATGCAATCAAATACGACTGTTTATTATCCAATGCTTGCTTAAGTTTTGACTCATTAGTTGCCAATTCTTTGACAGGAGAATTAGGCAAACGCCCTTCCTTTTGAAGTTGAGTTACAACATCGAAAGGCAAAGGCACAATTGATTTAAAAAGTAGTTCTGGTGCATTACTATGTGCCAGATAAATATTATTTTCATCTAAAAAAATAGCAAAAGATTTTGCCCCAGCCCGTTCATTTTCTCGAATCACTAACTGCTGAACAACAGTAGCATTGTATGAAACACGCAATACACCCAATATATCTCCCTTGGCATTGCGAACCGGACTGCTAAAAAAGAGGGTAACAAGATCAGGAATTATCGGCGATCGCTTCATGCTAGAAACAAAGGATAACCCAGTTTGCAGTGGTTTTTTAAAATAATCTTGAATTGATTCATCTTTGCTAATGTCTGGTGTATATGTATCCAATACATTTTTCCCGTTTAAGTCAAGCAAAGCATAGGAGAAAATATTGACCATATCTTTGCGACTGAGACGGATTAATGTTTCTGTCGCCAATTGCATTTCGGGGCTGTGATCTCGCTGTTTTGGAGTTAGGCTGAGGTAGCGTGCCAAGCCTGGTAAAATCGCCTCTACGCGCACGGCATTGAGATTTCCATCAATAAAAGCATCTATTTTATTAGTGGTTTCGTTAGCCGCCGCAGATAAGGCTTGTCGAGCGTTGTCAGTTAGTGCTTTTTCAGTTGTCTGTTTATTGATAAATGCCAATAACAGCAACGGAATCAAAACAACAATGAGAAACGAGGCAATCAACTTTGTACGGATGCCGCTCAAAAGAGAGTGCTGCATGGCTTTAAACTAGGAAGCAAGGTTCAAGAAGGAAGAATTAAACAAACCTTTTAGCTCAGGAATGCGCGTCACGTTTCCAGAGCGAATAAAAAAGTCTCCATATATCTTGGCAGTTTTGTAGATAGAATTAGGGTTGCTAGATTGAAATAATTTTTGATTTTCACCTAAATCAGTTAGGTGTACTCCCTCCAAAGACAGTGTATTGCTAGGAATTTTTAACGCTTTGCTGATGATAGCGTTTCCTTCCTGAACATTTGCTTCCCAATAAGTCGAGGCTTGCAGCCATCCTCGCACAAATGCACGAATGTCTTCGGGGCGATCGCGGATTGTATCACTACGAAAGATAATCATATCTAAAATTAAGCCAGGGGTTTGTTTGCTGGTAAATAGGATATGTTCCCCTGATTTAAGAGCTTCAGAAAGATGGGGTTCCCAGGTGTGTCCGGCTTGAATAGCATTATTTTTTAGGCGTTGAGGAATTTCTAAAGCCTCTGATTTAACCAAGTTCACATCATCGCTGGTTAAGTTAGCAGTTTTCAACATCTCAGTCACGAAAACTTCGCTAAAACTGCCTAGATTTGTGCCCAGTTTTTTCCCTTTCAAGTCAGCGACGGTTTTAATTTGTGATTGGGCAACTACCGCATCTGCTCCTGTTGATTCATCTATAATGATCACACCTTGTATATCAGGATTTGTGGCACTCAAGATTATAAAACTTCCTAATGAGGATGTAATCCCATCATATTTACCCGCACTGAAATTTGCTTGTTCCAATTGAGTGTGTTGTTTATAAATTAGTTCCACATCTACCCCTTGGGCTTTGAAGAATCCTTTTTCTTGAGCAATGATGCCTGGATACTCGCCAACAAAAGATGCAAATTCAACTTTCAAGGGAGGGCGTTTGAATTCAGTCGGTGCCCAGGCATAACAAGCAAATAGCAAACAGGCAGGAATGATAAAAATACTGACGTATTTAAGTAGTTTAAACATAGAATATTTTCTTCTTAACCAAATTATGAGAAATTAAAATCGCTACGGGAACTATTCAATTAAGCATTAATATATTCAAAAGGTCTACATCCCATATTTTGTCTCAGGTTGCAGCCATCGAAAAACTACCCCTCATTCATTTTATTTTTGTGTTTGAGAGCTAAACTTGAGCTTAGTATGCCCAATATAGCAATCCTATTTGAGTTGTAAAAATTATCGAACCGCCATCTCTACGAAAGGCTTCCGCCAACGCGCAGCGTCTCGTAGAGAAGCCGCCAAGAGCGCCAAGAGAAGAAGGAAAAAAGTTTACGAATCATTTGGGACTGCCATAGAGCAAGAAAACTACTTGTCGAAGCGGGTTTAGGAATAGACTCAGCAATAGGAAGTTCACGAATTGTGAAGGAACCAGAAGAATTATTTTTTTTTAGATTCCCTTAAAGTGGATAATATTTTCTAGCTGAACTACCATCCTCTTGGGGGTAGGATAAATTCAAGATTCAAAATTAAGACTTGAAAATTACTTAACTATATCTCAGCATTAGAATTAGATGTAGGCATTTCTGAATATGGCAATTCACTTGACAAAACGGCTTTCTGTGTTCGCTGCTATTCTAGCTCTTGTCCTTTTTATGCCGGGAATTGCCTTAGCTGCACCCGTTAAACTCCATACTACTTCTGGTGTCATTTTCACCCAAACTACCAAAACTACAAGCTACTCCACCTCGTCGAAGATTAACCTGACTCCCTTACAAAGCCAACAACTCCAGGCTGTGCGTCAGAGAAGAAATAGCGAAATTGAGGCAGTTTTAAACACATCGCAACGTGCCCAACTTACTCACAATCTCCGGGCTGGTAATAATATCAATCAAGCCCTAGTAAAACTGAATTTGCAACCAGAACAGCAAGATTTGGTAAAGGCGATCGTGCAATTTACTAACTTGAAAATGAAGGCTGTTTCATCTAGGCATTCGCTAAAAATAGTAGAGAAATAAAGGTTTGACTTACAGAGTCAAATTTTGAGCCTTTGTTATAGAAGATATCAATAGTATTTTCTCTGACAGCCTTTTGGATAAAATGCGATCGCTTGTTCGCACTTTTTATTGTAGGTATCTCACCTACTCAGGACTTACAGCAAGAACTCTCTGAAACTCTTATTCCTTTGTGTCCTTTGCGGTAACCTGCGGCAAGCCACTTTGCGTCTACGTTTTATCATGTTGCGTAAGTCTACTATTGCCCAATACGCTTGAGTTAAGATTTGCTCCTCCCTAACCCTCCTTAAAAAGAAGGGAATAAGAGCAAGCCTGATGAATTAGCTTAGAATTGCCAAAGTTATGGAAACAGTTGACTAATCCGGATTTCAATTTCTGGGAATGCAATCAAGGATAACGTTGCATCCTCATCCAGAATAAATTCTTCATTGTAGCCTTCCAAACCAGGCTCACGGAAAACATCAACCTGATGCTGATTCACGTCTAAAATCCAGTAGTCAGCAATTCTTGCTTTAGCATAAAGAGGCGCTTTTTGTTTGCGATCTGTCTCTAGTGTCGTATCTGCTATTTCAATTAGTAAAAATATTTCATTGGATGCAGGATGATGATCAATGTACTTTCGCCCATCAATCTGAACAACAGCAATATCTGGTTCAGGTTCCGAGTATTGGCTCAACTGAATGGGATCTTGCACCCGAACTAAGGCAACTTCTGCTAGCGATCGCTTGAGATAATCAGATGCACACAGCGTTGTCGCTGCGTGTGGGGTGATTTTTGGCACTCATGGGGATAACTTGCCCATCAATCAGTTCTACCCGTTCATCCTCTGTAATAATACCCGTTTCAAACATCCGGTGATATTCGTTTACAGTCCACAGGCGGACTCTAGTTTGTGTCATTGTGTATTTCCTTTAGCGATGCCTGCGGCGGACTACGCCTACGCACATCACTTTTAGGCGATATGATCATCTGCAAAGTGCAAATATCTCTTACTCTCAACTTTTGCAACATCTATAATTAATGTTGCCCTATTTAGTTCGTTACCATGTCGGAAGAAGATATCCGAGCCGCAAGGCTGGAGAAAGTAGAACAACTCAAGCAGCTAGGGACTAATCCCTATGCCTATCGTTGGGAATCTACCCATCATGCAGCGCAGTTGCAAGAAAAGTTTGCCGATTTACCCGGCGGCGAAGAAGTTGATTTAGAAGTTGCTATAGCCGGACGCATTATGGCGCGTCGCGTTTTTGGTAAATTAGCTTTCTTCACTTTGCAAGATGAAACCGGCACAATTCAGCTTTATCTGGATAAAAATCGCATCCAAGAAAGCATGGCAGATATTGATGCTGATGCCTTTAATCACTTGAAACAACTCACAGATGCAGGTGACATCCTGGGAGCCAAAGGTACTATTAAACGGACTGAAAAGGGCGAATTATCTGTCTATGTTAAACAATATACTATCCTCACTAAATCCCTGTTGCCCCTACCCGACAAGTGGCATGGATTAACGGATGTTGCCAAGCGCTACCGTCAGCGCTACGTTGACTTGATTGTTAACCCGGAAGTGCGGCAAACTTTCCGCCGTCGTGCCCAAATTACTGCTGGGATTCGTCGTTATTTAGAAGAACGGGATTTTCTCGAAATTGAAACGCCGGTTTTGCAAAGTGAGACTGGGGGTGCAGATGCGCGTCCATTTATCACCTACCACAACACTTTAGAAATGGAGTTGTATCTGCGAATTGCCACAGAACTTCATCTCAAGCGGTTAATTGTGGGTGGTTTTGAAAAGGTGTTTGAATTAGGCCGAGTTTTCCGCAATGAGGGAATTTCGACTCGACACAATCCCGAATTTACGACAATTGAACTTTACCAAGCCTACGCCGACTACAACGATATGATGGCGCTGACTGAGGGGATTATTACCACTGTCGCCCAAGAGGTACTCAGCACACTGGAAATCACTTACCAAGGGGAACCTATAGATTTAACACCACCTTGGCGGCGGGTGACAATGCACGATTTAGTTAAAGAAGTTACGGGTTTGGATTTTAATTCTTTCCAAACTTTGGAAGAAGCAAAAACAGCAAGTAAAAATGCTGGCATTCCTGGTGTAGATGAAGCCCAATCAATTGGTAAGTTACTGAATTTAGCCTTTGAAGAGAAAGTAGAAGCCAATTTAATTCAACCTACCTTTGTAATTGATTACCCTGTAGAAATTTCACCCTTAGCAAAACCTCATCGTTCTCAACCTGGTTTGGTGGAAAGATTTGAGTTATTTATAGTAGGGCGAGAAACTGCCAATAGCTTCTCAGAACTTACCGATCCCATTGAGCAAAGAGAACGCCTAGAAGCCCAGGCTGAAAGAAAAGCTGCTGGTGACTTGGAAGCGCAAGGCGTAGATGAAGACTTTTTGACAGCCCTTGAATATGGAATGCCGCCTACAGGTGGTTTAGGGATTGGGATTGATCGGTTGGTAATGTTATTAACTGATTGTGCCAGTATTCGGGATGCGATCGCCTTCCCTCTACTCAAGCCAGAAGGCAGCGTTATTAAGGAATTTAGCTACGATCCAAAAACTCAAACACTGACTATTGAATTTGATAGTGGAAGTGTTTACGAGTATTTCAAAGTACCTCCTAGTGTCAAGGAAGACTTAGACAATGCACCGTCTAAAGGTCAATACTTTAACAAGTTTATTAAAGGGAAATTTAAATTTGAACAATTGAGTTGAGTTAGTAACTGCTATTCAACAGTAGGGTGCGTTAGGCAAAGCCATAACGCACCATTTTTATTGCCTAAGTTGCACTCACGTAATCTATATGATATTCCTTCAAAAGAATAATACAATTGACATTCCTTATAAGGAATACTATACTGTGAGGTAGGAAGTGACTTGGACTTGGGAACTTTATCAACTGTGAGGAAGGAAGTGACCTGGACTTGGGAACTTTATCTAGATGTCAATGGGGAAATCCCCAAAGATTTGCTGGCTTTTTTCATCAGCATGATTCCTGAAGAGGATAAACCAGAAAATCCACCAAAGCCATTACTGAGTGCTTCCGAAACCAGGCGTTTGCAAATTAATCTTGGCTACCTGTGCAACAAAGGACTCGCATCACTTACCAGTGGCAACTTTGAGAAACTGGAAGATGATTTGTATGAGTTACGTATGGCTAAGAGCGAACATAATCCACGGTTTATCTTAACGGCTGCTACTCCTCAGAGGTTTGTGGTGCTACACGCCTTTATGAAAAAATACGACGACGCTATCAAAGATAGAGACAAAGAACCTGCAAGAGTGAGATTGCATGAATTGCAGCAGAGGGAACAATCATGAAAAAGCCTAATTTTCAAGCTTGGTTGCAGCAGAAAGTCAGCGACGAACCAGAGGTGATTCTGGCAGGGAAGTTAGAGTATTTGCGTCTTTATCTCACCGATGCCATGCGTGAAATACGTAACAAAGCAGGATTGACTCAGGCACAGCTAGCGGAAAAACTAGGAGTAAAGCAAGCGGCGGTGTCCAAACTGGAGTCAGCCTTAAAAGAACATGAGTTGGAATCAGTGTTGCACTATTTACACGCATTGGGTGCAGATTTGCTGATAGCCGTCAAACAAGGGGATGAATTATATCAAGCTAGCGATAACGAAGGTGTATTGCTGGTAGATGTACCAGATGTAGTTGCACAAAAGGCATTGGCGGCAAACATTAGCGTGCGGGAATATGTGCGTGTAGCGATCGAAAAGTTTTCCAGCGAGGATGATGGACTGAGAACAGCTTTGGTAAAACTGCTGGAAAGTGACGATTCGGTAGCAGTGAAAGTGAGAGAGCATTTGGGTTCAAGGACAATCCAAGAAATTGCTGTAGAGTTGGAAAAATGTTTGAATTTATCTGAAGAAGAAGATAGGATTTTTGCTGTCAAAAATGTATTAGCTGCTAATGTAGTGTGTGGAGAAAGTAATCGCGGAACAAGTGATGAATTTGATGAAATTGAGTTGTTAGATTTAGCTGAACAATTGCTAGGGAAGTTGACATAATTTTTGAGTCAAACATTACTAAGTATTGTTAAAATTAATATGAAAAAAGAATTTGGCAATGAAGAAAATGAGCAGCTTCTAAAAACATACTTAAGTATCATTGAAGAAATTTTAACTTGTCAAACTGGAGAAGAACGATATATATTGATGGCTAATCAGGAATTGATTATTGATGATCAATTCCTAAATTTACTTTACAAATGTGCTGATATTCTTTTAGAAGAAGGAGATAATCAAAAGGCGGCTTATTTATATGAAATGGCTGAAAAAGTATCTATTGAGATTTCCAGTAAATTCTTAAATACAGCATTACAAGCAACTTTAAATAGCACGGGCGACCTTAAAGCAATTTATCCCCTTTTAGAAGCAAATTTAGATAAACTGGATAAAAGACTTATTATTTTATTGGAAAATTGGAAAATATCTATTTTACCTGAATTAACATTTGATGAAGCAGCAGAAACAGCAGCAGCAATTATTGACTTTAGTAAGCGTCTTAGAGAGTTTCCATTAGGTAATAAATCTGACAACATAGAAATCGCCCTCGTGTGTTGCCAAGTAGGACAAACTGTATTTACTTCAACTACTTACTCAGAAATATGGGGATTAGCACAAACTATACTGGCATATCTTTACTGGGAACGTATAGAAGAAGATAGAGCGCAAAATCTAGAAACTTCTATTAATTTATGTCAAGAAGCTTTAAAAATTCGTAGTTATGAAACTGATCCACAAAACTGGGCAGAAGTACAAAATATTATAGGACTTACCTATCGAGATCGCATACGTGACGATAAAGCCGAAAATCTAGAAGTTTCTATTATTCACCTAAAAAACGCTTTACAGGTTTTTAATATTACAGAAAATTCCGAACAATGGGCTTGGGCGCAGCATAATTTAGCAACAGTTTACTCTCAACGTTTTTATGGTGATCGGGATGAGAATATTCAAGATTCTATAACTTGCTCAAAAAAAGCTATGCAAGTTTTTACTCGTCAGGCTTTTCCTGAATACTGGGCTAGAACTCAAATGAATTTAGGAAATGCCTATCTCAAGAAAGAAGCTGATAATCGGAGCAAGACTCAGGATATTGCTATAAAATGCTATAAAAACGCTTTACGAATTTTAACCCCAGAAAATTATCCTGAATATTGGGCTTTAGTTAATAATAATTTGGGGATAGTCTATGCAGGATATATTGATGGAAATGAGAACAATAATTTTGAAAAAGCTATAATCTGCTACGAAAAAGCTTTACAAGTTTTTACTCGTCAAAGCTTTCCTGAAAAATGGGCAATGACCAAAATTAATTTATGTAATATATACTATAAAAAAGGTCTAATCCAAGAAGTAATCAAATCTTCGCTTTTACTACTAGAGATATATACACCCACTTCTTTCCCCTTTTATTGTTTAGCTGCTGGGCGACATTTAGGTAATGCTGCTTCTAGTGCTGGACTTTGGCCAATAGCTATGGATGGCTATTGTATAGCAATTGATGCCCTTGAGCAAAAACGTAATTGGGAAAAGTCAGAATTTAATCGCCAAAAGACACTTGAAGATTTTATTGGCATTTACGAAAGTATGGTGCAAGCTTGCATCAACGCTGGACAAATAGAAAAAGCCTTTGAATATTCAGAGCGATCGCGTTCCAAACGCCTGGTAGACTTAATGGCAAGCTACAACCTCTCTCAGGGTGAAGAAATCCCCCCAGCAGTCAAAGAGTTATTGCAGCAGTATGAAGAACTGCAACAAGAAATTGACCAAGAACGCCAATACCATAAATCTGGAAATAGCCGTAGTGACACACGCGCTATTTGGGAAGAACGCAATCAAAAAATCGTATCTTTAGAAACCCAAAAACAACAAGTTTGGGAAAAACTCAGACGTGAAGATCCCGTATTAGCTGGCGAAATTCAAGTAAACCCCCTCAGCTTGTCAGAAATTCAAAAGCTAATTAACCAGCCCAATACAGCTATCCTCAGTTTCTACACTACCAACAGCGACACCCATATTTTTGTCGTGCAGCAAAACCAAATTAATCTCCATACCTGCACAGGACAAGGGTTAGAGACGTTGCAAGGCTGGATTAACCAGAATTGGTTATTGCCTTATATGAATGATCCCAAAAAATGGGAAACTCAAATTAACAGTATTCTCCGTGAATTAGCTGAACGCCTGCAAATACCTGAACTCATATCTCAACACCTTCAAGGAATAGAAGAATTAATTTTAGTACCTCACCTGTTACTGCATCAGATTCCCTTCGCTGCTTTGCCTACAGGAGAATATCAGGAGTATTTAGGAGATAAATTTCTGATTCGTTACACCCCAAGCTGCCAAATTTTAGAATTTTGTCAACAACGCGATAATGTAGGGATATTTAATGAAATATCTCTACAATATGGAACTGTAGAAGATGCTGAAGATAACCTTCTCTGTGCTAGATTTGAAGGCGAAAAACTCGCCCAAATGTACAACATTCCACCAGAAAACAGATTAATTGGCAGCAGTCAAGGCACTTGTAATAACTATCGGCAATTAGCAAAAAAAGTTAATGTACTCCATTCCTGCCACCATGCCCAATCTTGCCTCAATAATCCTTTAGAATCTTATTTAAAATTAGCGGATGGTGATATTACTTTGGGGGAATTGATGACACCAAGCTGGCGTTTACCTCAACTTGTAGAAGTGTTTCTTTCTTGCTGCGAAACTAATTTAGGTACTCCTTCCCTAACTGATGATATTCTTACTCTCTCCACAGGATTTTTGTGTGCTGGTGCTAGAAGTGTAGTTAGTACTCTGTGGTCAGTCAATGATTTAGCCACAGGATTATTTTCCATTTTTTACTACCAGCAGCGACAAGAAGGTAAAAACCGTCCTGAAGCATTACAGCAAGCCCAAATTAAGCTACGGGAATTTACAAAAGTAGACCTAAAGAAAATATTCCAGGAAGTAGAAGCAAGGGAAAAAGAACTGATAGGAGATAGAAAGAAATATCCTTTAGATTCTATCGAACATCAACAATGGAAGTGTGAATATAATATGTATACTAAATTGAACAGACGAATTCAAGAAATCGAAAACTCTACTCAGCAATCCCCCTTTTCAGATCCTTATTACTGGGCTGCTTTTATTTGCCACGGTTTACGGTGATAAAAGAGTATGGGGTAATTACTCGCTCTACTCATCAACCTGATTCGGATTTGGTAAGAATTCAGGATTTAGAGTTTCGCCTAAAGTGTAAGGGCAGATTTCTTGAAAAACTTGCTCACCCAACTCAGTCTCTCGAATCGCCAAAGCCAAACCTAGTTCATAAACAGTCAGGAAAACTTCATCTAGATAGGGTTTCAAACTAGGGCTATCTTGCAGAAGCAGCTTAATTTGAACACGTTGCTCTCGAATTGTACCCAACCAGCTATTGCTACGTTTTTCGGGTTTAAATTGCCATTTCAGTAAGTGTCCTAGCAATACTCCCAAACGATTTCTCAATTCTTGGCGTTCTCTTCTACCCAAAGTTTCAATTTCTTCAATCAGGTTAACAGTATCTAATTGATCCCACTGTTGAATTTTGAGCAAGCTAACCTGCTCTTGAGTCCAAGTATAGAAATCTGTTTCATACAGATGAGATGTGTACATCTTTTCAACGGTCATAAGCTTTTATTTAGCAAAACCCCATAATCACTTTAAATAATCAATGGTAGCGCGATCGCCTCACCTGCTATATAAAAAATATTGGGTGGTGCGATGCCTACGGCAGCAAGCTACGCACCACCCAACCTCAAATAATCTAAAATCTAATGACTAATTCGCTACCTCTGCTACTTCAATAACGCGCCCTTCATAGTCCTTGACCAAAAAATTCAGGGGCTTGTGGTTGCGAATCTTCAATTTCAAACCGCGCATTTCGACTCGCATTAAAATCATTTCTAGGCAGTCATGGTCAAAGCAAACGTGGCGTTGCTGATTTTTGCTACCTAAACTCGCGCCAGTAATAATGTGTAACTGGGTATTTTTCTTTAATTGATACCACAGCCCATCTGTGGCATTATTCATCATTTTGCTAGACAAGCTCGGCCCAGTAGACATATATAGTGGATCAATGCCAGTTGCGCCTATAGTTTGTTCGTAGTTGTAGTAATAGTGCAAGGGCACCTCAGCTGCTGGCAAATCTAGCAGTCCTTCATACAACTGTCGGGCAATCTCCAAATCCGACACCATTACAGTGTGTACTTTTGGGGCACTGGTGAGGAACATCCACATTGCGCCAGCGTAAGCTGCTAGCAGCATCACCATAATGCCTTGGGTGGAGAACAGGCTATCTAAGGGCAGGGAAGGGAGAAAGGAGCCTAAGGTAAGGGGACTGAGCAGGAACGATATCACACTAACTGCTATAACCATGAACAAATAAGGATTCTATAAGGGAGCCGATTTTATGATTGTCGATTAAGACTAAAATTAAGTCTTTGTTTCTAGTTTATCAATACTCTAGTAGTCTGAGTCTGGGCTACAAACTGGGCAACACCAAGATATTATGCGATTAACTACGGGAGTGCAATTCCCAAAACTATTTTAACAACTATCAACTCAAAGACTTGTGCAAATTCCTCATTTTCCCGAAGCTAATCACCCACTGGTGAAGTCGCTGTTCCATCACAGTGACGATGAACTACTGACTCTGTTTCAGCGCTATCCAGATGCCGGAAAGTACTTTACGGTGATTTTTTGCCGCTATAGTCCCATAGTGTATACCTTAATTCGGCATTCAGCGCGATCGCCTGTGCAAGCAGATTATCTGTTTGCCCTCACCTGGCGACATATCTACTACGAACTCGGTGGACTAAATTTAACCGACTCTGAATTAGATGAGGAAGCCTTAACCATGCAAAATTGGTTAATTAATATGACAGCTTTCTGTATTAACGAGATTAAGCTACCACCCACAGAAGCAATTCATTATTCTCTTCAAACAACTTCGCCGCCATTATGGTGCTATGTACAACAGGCATTAGACCAATTACCAGCTGTTTTACGATTGATGGTGTTAATGGCTCAAACTTTCCACTGGAGCGAAACTAGAATCGCCGCCTATTTGCAAGCCGAAGGAGAAGCGATCGCTCCTAGGGAAGTAGCCAATTCTCTCCAGGAAGGCTATCGTATGCTAGAGGACAAATTACCCACAGATATTCGCACTATTTACTTTGGGGAAGATTTAGTCCAATCTTAGCTTAAGTATAAACGCGTATATTAATTGTCTTGAATTTAATCATTTAAAACTTCTTCTTAGACCTTCTACTTAAACCCGCAACTTTACGGGTAAGTTTTATGAAACAATGGCTTGTATTTCCAAGGCAAAAGGTAAACTTAGTTGGTGTAGATAAGCCAGTGCGTTGCTCTGGTCAAGAGAGTTGTAGCAACTGGCGGGCGATTTCTCGGACTCAGATACTTTTACACAGCTTTTTACTGTTTACTTTTTTGCTGAGTCCCATAGCTGCGGGTGCGGTTGATATTACGCAACAACTCCACCGCTCTTTAAATAGTTCCGTTGGGCGACAATCAAGAGATGAAGCAGACAGCTTGCTGAGTATCGGTGAACAACAATACGCCTCAGGATATGCCGATAAAACAATTGCGTCTTGCTTGCGGGCACTGGAACTATATCACTTAATTGGCGATCTCAAAGCAGAAGGTCTGACTTACAATTTGCTTGCTAAGGCTTATGTCCAGCTTGGTAGTTTAAAAGAGGTGGAAGATTCTTTACGGCGAGGATTAGCGATCGCTCGTGATACTCAAGACTTCCAAGCTCAGATTTTTGTGCTGAATAATATCGGTACATTTTTCCTGCAACAAGGAGAATCTGCTGCTGCTAGTAAAACAGTTGAAGATGCACTCGCAATTGCTCACGGTGTCAAAAATATTGAAGGAGAAGGACTATCTTTGAGTAATTTGGGTCTGGTAGCAGCCAGATTAGGAGATTATAACAAGGCGATTAAATTGTATGAAAATGCTTTAATTTTCCGCCGTCAGACTGGCGATGCGATCGGTGAAGCAAATACCTTGAATAATTTAGGTGATGCCTACTTAGCATCTGGAAATTATCAGGATACGATTGCCACTTATGGTACAGCAATGCAGATAGCTAAAACTAACCGCGATCGCACTAATGAATTACGGGCAATTGACGGTTTAGTGAAAGCTCACAGTGCTGTCGGACGTTACGAACGGGCCTTTGACTTGCTAGAGCAACGTTTAACACTCGCTAAAGAATTGCAAAATTTGCGAGAAGAATTAAAATCTTTTGAGTCTTATGCTCAATTATACAAGCAGCAAGGTAATTACCTCACTGCCCGCAATTTTTACGAAAGGGCGATTATACTGGCGCGGACATTGGAAGACAGCAAACAAGAAGTGCAATTGCTCGATCAGCTAACTAAAATGCTTCAGATGAAGTAGGAGTTAGGAGTCATTCAATTTTAGATTTTGGGTCGCACCTTTGGTGCGCTGACAGCGTAACTTGGATTTTCGATTGAAGAGAAATCTAAAATTGGCAGAATTAGGACTGAAGAGTTGTTTAACTATTAACTCCTCACTCTTTGATTAACGTGAGTTCGACGGCTCATGTGGTGTTCGCCTAACGAAAGACCTCTCCCTAGTTTTACTACGCAAAACCCTCCCTCTCCGACTCGGAGAGGGACAGATTTGTCAGGGAGAGGTTCATCGAACTCACGTTTCATTAATTCAAGAAGACAGAACCGTTTCGTTCAATTCTCATAGTACTTCTGCCTTGAGTTGCATCCGTCGCTTCCTTAAATGTAACTTCTAAGCTTCCTGGCTCTGAAGAGGGTTGTGGAGTCACAGTCAACTGTCCGCCATCTTGTCGTTCAAATGTCACCGTTGTTGGTACCTTTAGACCTTGCAGTGTTACATCTGACTTACCTTGTAGCGATCGCGGTGCCGTATCACCAATCACTTGGAAAGTTACTTTAGCCGCAGTCTCATTTACCAACCTGATATTAACTATACCATTTGCTAGGGCAATCGTAGCACTGGGGGTTTGCCGTGGTTGTAGTAGTTGTGGTTGATCGTTGGAAACCGCGCCTGGTGAGGGCTGTTGAGTTTGTTCGCTAGGAACTGGAGGTGGCGTTGTGACACCTGATTCTGGAGCTTCACCGCCGACACTCAATCTTGTTTGCTCTGGTGATGGGGTAGCAGGGACGGGAAGAAGCCCTTGAGCAGCTAGTCTTTTAGTTCGGGCATTAGGAGGACATCCCGGCGGCACCACAACCTGATTATTATGTGGTTCTTCGTAGAAAATTCTCGGACAAGGGTTAACCTTGGGAGGAGACTGCTGTCCTACTACTTGAGGAATTACTGGCAGACTAATCAGTAATCCCCCACAAATAGCACCAAATAACTCAGCCGACTTGCGAAAATTTTGAGATTTCATATTCTTTGTGGACTCCTAGAAAAACACTTATTTTTTTTAATAGTTTTTAAACAGCAAATTTAATGCGGCTAAATACTGCAATTGTTATTATATAAAAATCTAGTTAATTTATTTACTTTTCTACATCTATCACAAGAAACAAATATTTCTTGCCGAATTAAGACTCAAGAGTTATTGGTAAAGTGACAGTAAACGTAGTGCCAATGCCTTGGATACTTTCAACTTGAATATGACCCTGATGATGTTCGACAATAGCTTGAGCGATCGCTAATCCCAATCCTGAACCAGTCGCACTGGCTGTAGCTGTATTCCCAGTTGGATGAGTCCGTGCCGGATCTACCCGATAAAAGCGGTCAAACAAGCGTGGTAGTGCTTCTGCTGGAATTCCAACTCCGGTATCACTCACTTTCACTTGCAACTGGGCACTCGTGTAACGTAGTCCAGAAACGCGATTTATTCCCTCTATCCGCGCCAATCCCACTTTCACCCGTCCACCTGCTGGAGTGTAATGTAAGGCATTAGCAATTAAATTTGTGAACAGCCGCACCAGTTGATCCCAATTACCCATAAGCGTAAACCAATTTTCCAGTAATTCGGGGCTTGTTTCTGAGGCGGGGGGGTCAACTAAATCTAGAGAAAGGGTAATTTCTTTTTCAGGGACTAACAATTCTTGTTCTTCAACCACTTCCATCAGCAAGGCATCCAGCGGACAAGGTGAAAAAATATCTTTGCTAATACCACTATCCTGCCGTGCTAGAAATAGTAAGTCATTGACTAACTTTCCCAAACGCTGCGTTAACCGTTCCACCACCTTTAACTGTTGCCGATACTGCATAGAAGTAGTTGCTTCTGTCTCTGCTAAATCCAAGTCAGCAAGGGCAACTTGCACATTTGTTTGAATCAAAGTAATGGGACTTCTAAGTTCGTGGGAAGCATCAGCAGTAAATTGTTTGAGGCGTTGATAAGACTCACCTACAGGTTCCATCGCTTTACCCGAAAGAAACCAGCCACTTGCGCCTACAGAAAGCACCATCAACCCAATACCTAGCGCCAAATCAAAAATTAACTGGCGACTGGGTTTAGTGACTTCAAACCAGGGATGACTAACACGCAGATATCCTAATACCTGCCGTCCTACTTGTACGCGTTGAGTGATTTGCCGCAATAACAGTGGTGAATTTTTAGTCAGAAGTGAGGAGTTAGGAGTCAGGAATTTTGAATTTTCACTCTCTCCCTTGACTACGCGCACAGTTTCACCAGTGCGGTTGGCATGAATGGGAATATTTAAGGGTTCGGATAGCGTTGACCAAAGTAATTCACCTGTCGGACTAAACCATTCTAGGTCGATGTGGTCATCTTCTCCGGTGTCGTTATTGTCACGAAAACTGGCTTCTAAATTAATGCGAAATTTATCTACATCAGGATTAATTGGCTCAAATATAAGCGTAGATGCACAACGGCTTGTTGTGAGACAACGCTCGACTATTTCCACTACATGGTTAAGGGTATCATCAATTCGCTCAATCAGTGTACTACGGACGTATAAATAAACGCCACTGGCAAACAGTAGTAGTAATACAGCAGTGACGGCAGTGTACCAAAGAGCAAGACGGCGGCGAGTAGCCTGAAACATAATTATGAGTTGTAAATCTTCGTGCTTCTAAAACAAATATGCCAGTAACGATGTTTTGTAAATTTATATTTTAGTCAACAGTAATAGTATTTAAAAATATAAGGCGATTTTGATTGAATGCAATAATTTTACTGATGTCTATTAATGGTATAATGCGTGTTTTAAAAACTTGCTTTTTATATTAATCAGACATATCAATGAAGTAAAAAAAGTTCTCTGTATGGATTTGCTCTGCATTTTTTTAAAACCTCTAACCATACCACAAAATAATTTTGCCAGAGGTCTAATGTATGAGCGATCGCTTCAGCGTAATCCTCAAGCCCCATTTAACGGCAGCATCCCAATGTAAGCAAATTTACCAAAATCGTTAAAAGTCAATTGCGAATGAAGCGTAAATTATGTTTTTACAGATTTGGGATGCTCCCCATTTAACTTACTATGTTTATTGTCCCCCAGCTAAATGGGCCACATCTGCCTGTCCTTAGGTCATTATGGCAAAATCTAAGAAAAGCGCTACCCCTATCAATCTCAACGATCCACAATATTATCTTAACCGAGAGTTAAGCTGGTTAGAATTTAATGGCAGGGTGTTACATGAAGCCTGTGACGATCGCACGCCTCTTCTCGAACGCCTCAAGTTTTTGGCAATATTCAACTCTAATTTGGATGAGTTTTTCATGGTGCGTGTTGCTGGTTTAAAGCAACAAGTAGAGGCAAAAGTCAGCCTGTTAACTCCCGATGGTCGGACACCACAACAACAGCTAGATGATATTAGGTCTAGCCTGATTCCTCATGTAAAGAAACAGCATCAACATTTTGAGCAAGTACTTCGTCCCCTACTAGTAAATCATGGCATCCATATCCTGGATTACATAGATTTAAATCAAAAACAGCGGACTCATCTCAACAGTTATTTTGAGGAACAAGTCTTTCCAGTTTTGACTCCTTTGGCTGTTGATCCCAGTCATCCCTTTCCTTTTATTTCTAATCTCAGTCTGAATCTGGCTGTTGTGGTCAAAAACCCAGACACCGAAGAAGAATTCTTTGCCAGAGTTAAAGTCCCCAGTGTTCTGCCACGATTTTTACCGATACCGCCTGAATTGGGAGATCAAAACAAGGAAAAACCTGCCCACTGGACTGGAGTCCCTTTAGAACAAGCGATCGCTCATAACTTGGAATCTCTATTTCCAGGGATGAATATTCAAGAATATCATCCGTTCCGCATTACCCGTGATGCTGATTTGGTCTTAGAAGAAGATGAAGCAGATGATTTGTTGTTAGCCATCGAACAGGAATTGCGAAAACGGCGGCTAGGTGGGAGTCCAGTCCGGCTAGAAATTCAGTCCCAAACTCCCGAAATAGTGCGATCGCGATTATTACATGATTTGGAATTAACAGAAAGTGATTTTTATGAAGTAGATGGTCTTTTGGGTCTACGGGATTTAATGTATTTTATGGCATTACCATTGCCGGAACTCAAAGATCCACCACGCCAATCTGTTGTACCATTACGCCTACAAAGGCTGAGGGAACCGAGTTTAAACCCAGATTCATTGGAGACGGACGAAGGAAAAGACTTTTTTGCTGTGATTCGGGAAAAGGATTTGCTAGTACACCATCCCTATCAATCCTTTACGGCTACAGTGGTGCGCTTTATTACCCATGCTGCCTACGACCCGAATGTGTTAGCCATCAAGATGACTCTTTACCGGACTTCTGGCGACTCACCCATCGTCAACGCTTTAATTGCCGCTGCCGAAAATGGCAAACAGGTATCCGTGCTGGTGGAATTAAAGGCGCGATTTGATGAGGAGAATAATATTTACTGGGCAAAACGACTAGAAAGAGTTGGAGTTCATGTTGTCTATGGTTTAGTGGGACTAAAAACCCACAGTAAAACCGTCATGGTGGTACGGCGGGAAAAAGACCGGATACGTCGCTACGTGCATATTGGCACAGGTAACTATAACCAGAAAACGGCACGGCTGTATACAGATTTGGGATTGTTTAGTTGCCGTGAAGAATTGGCTGCTGACATCACAGATTTATTTAATTTCTTGACAGGATACTCCCTGCAAAAGTCTTATCGAGAGTTGCTGGTTGCGCCTGTGAATATGCGCGATCGCTTTTTGGCACTAATTCACCGCGAAATCGAAAATGTTCAAAATGGATTTTCTGGACGGATTGTTGCCAAAATGAATGCCTTAGTCGATCCGCAAATCATCGCCACTTTATATGAAGCTTCCCGCGCCGGAGTGCAAATCGACTTAATTATCAGAGGTGTTTGCTGTTTGCGCCCAGGACTCAAAGACATTAGTGAAAACATTCGCATAATCAGCATTGTCGGTCGCTTTTTAGAACATTCTCGGATTTTTTATTTTCATAACAATACACAAGAGGAAATCTATATTGGCAGTGCCGACTGGATGCGCCGCAACTTAGATCGCCGAGTGGAAGTAATTACCCCAGTGAAAGACCCTGATATTGCAAAAGATTTGCAAGAAATTATGGGAATTATGCTCGCAGATAATCGCCAAGCTTGGGAATTACAAGCTGATGGCACTTACATTCAACGCCGTCCCTATGATGATTCTCCAGAAGCTAATTCACAAAAAATTCTCATGAATATGGCATTACGCGCAACTGGTGTAGCCTCAACCTGATTGATTAAAAATCAGTTATTTTTATCTTGACAACTAACTCAACTTAGTTTTTTTTAGAAAACTTTAATTTTTTGAGAAGTTATCTAAGTTGTTTGTCATGGGTTCACACAAGTTATTCAACCATAGGATAGAGAAGTGCTGGCAGTTGTTCCCATAAACTGGAGACATTATTCTAAATAAAATTGTCTTTTTCCTAAATGTTAATGTTATCCTGTGAGCTTTCTACCTTGCGTGTTCTAGTAGTTGATGACCACGAACTGACTCGTTTAACCTTACAATTAGTTTTTTCTTGCCAGGAAAATATTCAAGTAGTAGGTTTAGCTAGTAATGGTGAAGAAGCTATAGAAATGGTTAAACGTTGCCATCCAGACGTAATTGTTCTAGATTTACAGATGCCAGTCATGGATGGCTGGAGTGCGTCTAGTCACATTAAAGCTATATCTCCGAACACCCAGATCCTTGCTTACTCCTCAGTGGAAGATGTAAATTTTCAGGGGACAAAGGCAATGTCTAGCTTTGATCACGTTTGCAAGAAAGATGTACCTACAAGCGAACTTATTGTCTTAGTTAGGCAGTTAGGTCAGCGTGCAGGAGATGGTTCAGTTGCAGGATAAATAATACAGCTATGTTGCTTTGCCAACTCCGGCTTAGTTCAATTCTGGGGATTTGAGGAAATGATCCTACTGAGGAGCGTCGGTATAGCCTGAAGTTGACGGTTAGACCGACGCAGTTTTTGATAATTTCTACTGTACCGGAATGGTGCGTCTAAATTCATCAATTAATTCATCCAGTTCTTCCAAAGCCTGATTTACATCAACTCTCAAAGTTCCCAGGTTTGGTTGCTCCAGTAGACTTAACAGGTACTCGCGCTTACTTTGAACTGCGACAATTCGTTGTTTTATAGTCTGTACATCCATTATTTTTTCCCTTATTTAACTACCTTTAAATTTAAAGTTAACTCAAAATCCAACATTCTGGGGCACTATACGCCCTTAGTAGTCCACTACACTAACTTTCCTCCCTTAGAAACTCTCCGTGTCTGGTGTACCTCTACTCAAAAGCCAGCTAGCAAGAACGTCTCTGATGGGAGAAACCAAGCCAGAAGCTCTTGACTACGAATTTTAGATAAAAGATTTTAGATAAAATATTTTTTGGTTCATGCCCCGCCCCGCACAACTCTTGGAGACGCTAACGCGAACGTGCCTCTCTTGCTAGCTTGCTTCTCCTACGGAGTACGTGGCCGGAACAAATCCAAAATTCTCAATTTAAAATTCGGCTTGCCCCATACCCTTGTGGTCGGAGTCAATCCAAAATCCAAAATCCAAAATCCAAAATCCAAAATCCAAAATCCAAAATCCAAAATCCAAAATTGATTGACTTCTCTTTGTGTCAGTCTTAACCTGGCAATTTTGAGTTGGTTGAATATTACCACCTGGGGACGATGTTCTTCCCTAATTTGTTACTCATAGCCGATGATAATAAAACTGAGGTATTCAGACTTTATACTAATTTTTGCTCATGCTACGCCAAATCTCTTTGGGAACACTCGGTTTAACTATCGGTGGCATATTAACCATCATTGGCTTCGTCGCCTATGCTGGTAATAATGCCACACTCAATCTTGTTGGATTTTTTTACGGGATTCCTCTGTTGTTAGGAGGGCTAGCGCTAAAAGCTAATGAACTTAAGCCAGTACCATTTAGCCAAAATACATCACCGTCAGCATTGATACTGCGCCAGCAGCAAGCAACTGATACTCAAAATAAAATTCGCAAAGACATCACCCGATATTGCTACGGTCAAGATGCTCATCTAGATACAACACTTTCTTTTCTGGGTTTGAGTCCCACAGACCAGGAACGACCAACAGTCACAGGGTTGCGAGAAACAGAAGTTAATCACAACTATGCCCTAATTTTGGAATTTGATTCTCCGCTAATACCAATTGATGTGTGGCAAAAAAAGCAGGAAAAAATGACCAACTATTTTGGACCTGGATTGGAGATTCAAATAACGCAGCCATCTGAAAATACAATTGAGCTAGCACTGATCAATACTAAAAAAGAGTCACTAGTCAGTAGTCAATAGTCAAGAACAAAAATTATCCTTACCCAAACGCCATACCTTTATGGCTTGTCGTTACCCACATTTATGTAACAGTCAAAGTGCTGTGCTAATTGACATCCCACCCATAACTTAAATTCTGGACTAATAGCTTTTGTTCACTAAGCGTGAACTTCAATTTTCACTTTCACAAAAGATGTCCATATACATCGCTTAAAATCTTGTATTTAGTTCTCTTGAGAGGAATGCAAGCTATTAGCTTCAGAATTTATTTCAAGGCGGGATAACAACGAAGTGGAAGATTTATTTGATATTGGTAATGACAAGGTTTTTAAATATAGGGTTTCTCCCCTGCTTCCTCCGTTCGCGCAGTGTCTTCCGTCAGGAGAAGTTCTGATGCCTGCGGTGGTCACTGAGCGGCTGGTGAGTGCAACTTGTACTGAGCGACTTGTACCGAGCGAACTTGTGCCGAGGTAAGCCGAAGTAGTCGAACCATGCCTGCGGCAGGCTACACCAACGGATAACGCAGCGTTAGGGAGTCATTGAGCATCGGAAGCTACTTCTTCGTTAACTCCTTTTCTACTTAACAACTGAATCAAAAAGTTACTTTTCTAAACGAACTGCATACCACTGTAAATATTGCCCAGGTCCAACATCTAATTCGCAGCTGGTGTCGATTAAATATTGTGCTTGAGCTTCCACAGAATCAAACTTTTGCAAGTCAGGCGGCAAATCTTGAATTATGAGTTGTTGGAGAGTTTTTTTGAGCTTTTCTAATAACTCTGATTGTGTCAGAAATTGTTCTGGCTGATTTGTTTCTAGAACAACAAAATGATCCTGCTGATACATTAATGAGTCTGGCATTTTAAAGATTTAGCAAACGTAAATAAGTTTTGATTTTTTTATAAAAACTTCTGGTTGTTTGTGTCGTCAAAAAGATAGCGGTTTTATCTGCTGTCTATGAACCAATTATAGGGTTTATTTGTTAAAGATATTTTTTTTAGTATAGCTATATTCAATATAACCTTAACAACTAAATTGCTGTCTTTCTGAAGAAACAACCTATTTTTTAATATAACTAGCTATACTGAATCGAATTAAAGGAAAATTTTTACTTAATTTATTAACTCAGAATGACTTGAGAATTAAGCTGAGTGCAAAGCTTAACTTAATCTTATGTAATTATACTAAACCTCTGCAAGCCTTGCGAATAGACTAAATAAATTTAAGTCAGGTGATATTAGTCTTTAGTATTAGCTATCTTCTGAGCACGCTTTGGCAATTGCTTTGCCCTGTCTCACTAGGTTTCTAGGTTTCTAAACTAACTACAGAACTAAATAATTAAGGTGTGCATTTGAAATTTTCCAAAAAATCGCAATTTGACTTTAACAATAGGGAAATATAAAAGTAACATTTCCTCCCATAACCATAGGCGAACGAAAAGGTAACAATTGCCTTCGTGTTCCAATTATAGATTGTCTATGCAACTTAGTTATCTACCGCTTGCTTGGCTCACTAACATTGAGCAGTCTAGTGTCAAAAAACAGTTGATTGTGAAGCCCGACACACCTTTGCCGCAAATCCTGGCATTGATGAAAAGAGCGATCGCCGCCATGCGATCGAGTTGCACAGCCTTTTTTAGGATAGTCCCGCAAGTGGAAGGCAACTCATGTTAGGCATAAGCCCATTTTCTAATTCTAAGCAGCAACCACCACTGATTTTAGTGGCTGATGATGACAAGAGCGTTCGAGTATTCTTGCGTAAAGCTATGGAAAAAGAAGGTTATCGAGTGATCGAGGTAAATGATGGTAAGCAATGTTTAGATGCTTACGAGACTATCAAACCAGATATAGTTTTGCTAGATGCTGTAATGCCTGTGATGGATGGCTTTACCTGCTGTGAGCACTTGCTCCAAATTGCCAAAAATAATTTAAAATCAGCCGTTGAAACCTTTGAGACGGACTCGACCCTTAACAATACTGTGATCCCCAAGATATGGGAGCACACTCCCATATTGATGATCACATGCTTGGACGATGAGGAATCCGTAAACCGTGCTTTTGACGCAGGGGCGACTGATTATGTCACTAAGCCAATTCACTTGCCTGTATTGCGCCGTCGGTTGCGCGGACTGCTACGGCAAGCGCAAGTATACAAACAATTAGAGGCAGCAAACCAAGCTTTGGAGCATCTTGCCTATGTAGATGGCTTAACTGAGTTGGCTAATCGTCGCCGCTTTGACAATTATCTCAATACTCAGTGGATTAATCTGGTACAAAAGGAATCTCCCTTGTCAATGATTTTGGGTGATATCGACTTTTTTAAATTTTATAACGATAGATATGGCCATCCTGCTGGGGATATCTGTTTACAAAAGGTGGGTGCTGTCTTAAGCCTTAAAGCACAAAAGCATCAGGATTTAGTAGCGCGTTATGGTGGCGAAGAATTTGCTGTGATTATGCCATACACCCCTGCATCTGGCGCAGTTCACATTGCCGAACTGATACAAGCGGGAATCAAAGATTTGCAAATCGTTCATGACGGGTCTGTAGTGAGTCAGTATGTCACCCTCAGTATGGGCGTAGCAACTGTTGTCCCCACTTGGGAATCCTCACCTTCAGATTTGATTGTGCAGGCAGATAAAGCACTCTACCAA
The DNA here is from genome assembly GCF_036919675.1 of Nostoc sp. GTDB lineage: Bacteria > Cyanobacteriota > Cyanobacteriia > Cyanobacteriales > Nostocaceae > Nostoc. The sequence goes on along the minus strand of NZ_JBALCP010000102.1, from coordinate 190,347 downwards.
GCTAAGACCGGGGGGCGCGATCGCTTTGTCTCAAGTTCTTAGTTCTGCTTTGACCGAAAAAAAAGGATACAAGCCCCTAAATTTCTTTATGGGGATTATTAATTTTGACTTTTGACTTTTGACTTTTGACTTCCCCGAAGGGGCTGACCAATGCCCAATACAACTCTTGGAGAGGCTGCGCCAACGGCTTACCTCGACTTCGCCCAACTCTTGGAGAGGCTGCGCCAACGACGCTGCTCAGGCTAAACTCGGTACAAGTTGCTCAGTACAAGTGCCCAATCCCTAAGAAGGATAAACTGGCAGTGTGAAGTGGAACCATGCTCCATTATTGGGGACAGAGTCTACCCAAATTTGACCATAATGTGCCAGGATGATGCGTTGGCATAAACAAAGACCAATGCCATAACCTTCTGTACCTTCATCGCGTTGCAGGCGGAAGTGGTTTTCAAAGATGCGATCGCGATTCTCTACAGGAATACCAGGTCCAGTATCGCCAATACTAAACTGAACTTTTTGGGTAGTACGGTGCAATCCGGCAACACTAATCTTGCCACCTTCTGGGGTGTATTTGATGGCATTATCCAACAAATTTACTAGCACTTGGCGGATGCGTTCTGGGTCAGCATATACATATGGCAAGTCATAGGGGATATCTGTTTCTACCTCTTGGCATTTGGCGGTGTAGCGATCGCACAATTCTTCTAATACATTTAAGCACAGTTTTCCTAACTGTAGCTTTTGTGGTATGATGGGAAATTCTGTATCTTTTCCACGACCTACCTGTAAAAGGTCGGCAATCATCCGGTCAATAATCTTAGTTTGATTACGGGCTTGTTTTAATAAATGTACCGTCATCGATGGTTTGAGGCGCTGGAATTCCCCTTTCTCTAAATTGTAGTTAGATTGGAGAGTTTCTATGGCGATCGCGACAGCAGTTAAGGGATTGCGGAGATCGTGTGCCAGCATAGCAATCACCCGGTCTTTAAACTGTAGCTGCTCTTGGAGGTTATCTTTTTCCTGTTTCAAGCGAAAAATTTCGTCTGAGAGTCGGATTAGTTCAGCAGAAACAGCAACTGAATGGATAGTGGATTTGGGTGATGTCGCCCTAGCGTTGTCCTCTATACGTTCTTGCAAGTCTTCCTGTAATTTTAAGTAAGCGTCTACAGCGGCTTGCCAGCGAGGCCACCAGTTTTTCAATTGTGCTACTATATTACTCCCAGCTAAAATCTGTCGTGGTTCCGGATGGATTTTGATTAAAGCTGGCGTTGCGATCAATTTAAAGTGTTCTGCTAAGTAAGGTTGTTGTCCAATATCGATAATTTGAACTTCAAAAGTATACTCAGCCTGTAATTCTTTTAAGTAAGCACGTATTCGCTGCACCTGTTGTCGGGACTTTGGGCGTTCATCGACAAACAGTAACAGTTGGAGTGGAGCCTCAGAATAAATAGGCTGATCCTGGGAAACTTGCATGTAATCGTGTTTCAGCACTGGTAACAACCTGGCGACGTTTTACAGAAAGTAAAATTGACTGACGGTTGTCGATGGTCGTTGTTTTTTGTTCATTCATACTCCGATTAGATCTGCGTTTTTGACATCAGACATATCTTTTTCAGCCTTTTGCCCCTTTTTGGCTAACTTCATCTCCAAGAAACACCTTTGCCCTTGAATAATATAAGTCTTAATTTGCCCTGAATCAAAAATATTCGCCAGAACCAGCAGGTGAAAGGTTTAATACTATGTCAAATTGCCTAGTGGAGCAGCATGTCAATTTGATTACTCGCCTTGAACTAGTGATCACTGTACCAAACGCAGATGCTAATTGTATCTAATCTATCAGGAAGCTGTTAACTGTTCAGACCAAGTTTGTAGAGGGTTTTCTCAACCGCCAGTGCATCCGATGAAGTGTCTTTTTTGCCTCTACCCAATCATTAGTAGGATTAGGAAAACAGCCATAGCTGACTATGTACTGCCTCTATAACTTGCAAAGCGCACCCTGGATCCAGCCTTTCCTCAAAGAACCCCTGCCCTATCCCAGAAGAACAGGAGATGGATTACCTGAGATAAAGCTTTGGATAACATAAAGGCGATGCCTACGGCGGTAAACTACGCACTTTTAGAGTCAGCACTCACTGCTTTCGAGGCTGCCAAGAAACTCGTGGCTACAGTACAAGTAGCACTTTCCCTAGAAAATCAATTTGATATTAGGGAAACTGCTGCGACACTTGACTACTTTGCCTATGAACCCAGTCGCCAATAAGCACAAACTTACGCCGCTAAGTTCCTGGAATTGCTTAACATTGGCATTTTCCACCTATTGCCTTATTCAGCTTACCATCGTCAGATGAATAATCTCCAGAATCGATTGTAAGCGAACGTTAGCGAACTTGATCTATTCCCTTGCTTGGGTGAGGCTAAGGGGGGCTTTAGTCCTAGTCTATCACTTCAGTTGCTTGGCGATCACATTACAACTACTGCATCTGGAAGGAGCTTAAAGCTTTTGCTAGCTATGCTGTTCTTTGGCGAGTTCTCAATCAGTTATCCACTCTGCCAACTGAATATTTCCACAACTATCTAAAAAATTGATTCTCAATCTAGTGCTTTGGCAAGGCAACAATTTCAGCGCTCAAATCAAGGACTAAAGTCCCGACTACGAACTGATTCACCCATCCAACTTGGTGTGGTGAACTACTAACTTTGAGGAGCCAAATTATAAAATTCTTATCTAGCAAGTATTTCAGGTTTATTTCTGTTTTTTTTCCCAAGTGTTAGTTTGCCAGAATTTTAGGGAACTCTATAAATAAGCATGGGAATTATCAAAACCTAATGGCTGTAAAACAAAGACAATACGGTAGCTTTTGCTACCGTTTACTCATTTTTAGAGATAGGGCTTAGTTGACATTTAAATAAACAAACTTATAGCAGTCCTAAATCATTTGTAAAAATAAATTAACCGCAGAGGCAATAGAGTTGCCAGTGCGTTGGGCGGGTTCCCCGACTTGAAGCAACTGGCGCAGAGCAGAGAGAGGAATCGGACATTTTTACGACTCATTTAGGATTGCTATAGCAGATATCATCATCTTCACCAAGAGAGACATTTACCAAGAGGACGTGGTGAGTTGGTAGTGTCTTTTGGTGATATGAAGAGGCACAGAGGCAGAGGAAATGGGGTTTTATTCAATATTCCAGTCCCTAATGCCCTATGCCCATTTAATGAACAGTCTGCGCTAGGGTAGGAATTGAAACTCAATTAGTGATTTCCTGTGCTTCCCTGTAAACGTCCAGCTGTATTTCTAATTTGGGCTGTTCTACTGACTTCGTTAACAGCCTGTGCTAACAGTCCAGTCGCCAAAAACCTTGAGCAATCTTTGGCGGCAGATCCTAAGCTGCAAAGCAATCCAGTTGTCTTTGGAGAATCTCAGGGTAACCAACCACAAGCACAGCAAAACGAATCAACAGTTCAGTTACCATCTGATTTTCCCAAAGATATTCCACTATATTCCAATGCCAAACTACAGGAAGTTACACCTGCTAGCGGCTCAGAAAACAGAGTCTCAACTCGTTGGTTAAGTTCTGACCCCAGTAACTTTATTGCTAGCTTTTATAGTAGCCAGTTTCAAACAAATAACTGGCAGATTTTGCAACAGCCAACAAATAATGCGGCAGATGTCTTTGAAGCACGTCGTAACGATTTGCTGTTGAAGGTTTCCATTCAGCCTAAATCAGTTACTAACGCCACACCTAATCAACCCCAAACAGCCACTGAATTACTGATTGAGTACGTACCGAATAGTACCGCTACGGCACAGCCTACCCCAACTACAAATCTTAACGAAACTACTAACGCCATTCCCCAACCAGGAGAGCCACAGTTCATTGGGCCGATACCACCCGCAAACTTGGCAGTACAGCCACCAAGTACGGCTAATAACCAAACAACTCCTACAGCCACACCCGAATCTCAGGAATTCAACGATCTCAATAAGATACCGCAAGAATGGCGGCAACACATCCAAGACTTGGCTGCATTAGGTGTTTTATCCATAGAGCCAAAGGCAACTAAGAGCAACTCTATTACCACAACTAACCAGTTTGAACCCGGTAAAATCGTTACACATCGGGAATACGCCCGTTGGCTAATTGCTGCTAACAATGCTATGTATCCCAGCAATCCAGCTAAACAAATTCGCTTGGCATCAGAAAGTACTCAACCAGCTTTTAGTGATGTGTCCGCAAAAGACCCTGATTTTCCAGCAATTCAGGGATTAGCCGAGGCTGGATTAATTCCCAGTCCTTTGTCTGGAGATTCTACAGTAGTTTTGTTTCGTCCTGATGCACCTCTAACTCGGGAGGCGTTGCTGCTGTGGAAATTACCCCTAGATACTCGCCAAGCTTTACCCTCTGCTAACTTAGATGCGGTTAAACAAACCTGGGGTTTCCAAGACGCAGCGCGAATTGACCCCAAGGCTTTAAGAGCAGTGTTGGTTGATTACCAAAATAGCGAACAATCGAATATTCGGCGGGTATTTGGTTATACGACTCTGTTTCAACCTAAAAAACCAGTAACTCGGGCTGAGGCTGCTACAGCTTTGTGGTATTTCGGCACTCAGGGTGAGGGTGTATCGGCTGCTGAGGCTTTGAAATTAAAGCGAAGTTAAAGCGATGTCTACGAAGGGTTACGCAATTCTCTTGCGCTAAGTTGATAGCCAGCCTACATAAAAGTGGGCAATTCCATCTTTAGTATGGAAACTTTGTTATTTCTTTTTAATACACCTATTTTTATCAAGAAAATGTAAATCTAAGTATTTACAGCGTTTTTACCTGTGTTTGATGAATTTTTAAGGCATAGTTAGGTATAATAACGCAAATTAACTCATTAAATATGCCTGGTTTTGAAGTAACTGAAGAAAAGACTAGTTGTCATATTGCCCCTTGATTACTTTTAAACAGATTAAAAAATACCACAGGTAAAACAAATATGAAAAAACAAGCTGTCGCGGCAGGATTTGTTCTATTTTCTTTCATGTTGCCGACCAAAGCTTCGGCTGCGAGTTTTGATCAGCTTTATGTATTTGGTGATAGTCTTTCCGATACAGGCAATATATATAATATTACTGAGAAAGGATACCCTCCAAACCCACCTTACTTTGAAGGACGTTTTTCTGATGGACTGAACTGGGTAGATTATATCGGAGATCAGCTAGGGTTAAAGCCTACTTTATTCACTACTATTCCTTCCACACCTCCTACCCAAGGAATAAACTTCGCTATCGGTGGTGCTAGCTCTGGTTTAGGTAATGCTGTCCTTCCCGATTCAAATTTACCGGGAGTGCTCAAACAAGTCCTTGATTTTGCTGGAACTTTGAAAGCAAATAATCAAACTGCTAATCCAGATGCACTTTATACATTGTGGGGAGGTGCGAATGATTTGCTTTTTCCTAACTCCCCAAACTCGAGCAAGAATCCAATCAGCAATATATCCGTGGCGTTGAATACTCTGATAGGAGCCGGCGCAAAAAATATTTTGGTATTTAACTTGCCAGATTTGGGACAGCTACCAGCAGCTAAAATCGATGGTCGTAACCCTACAGCCCTTAGCAAATCGAGTAGCGAGTTTAACTTGGGTTTAGCAAACACTGTGAGCGCTTTGAACCAAAACCCGAATATCAACATCATCCCTGTTGATATTTATTCTTTATTTAATCAGGCAAGTGCATTGGGTTTTACGAATGTAACCGAGTCTTGTCTATCTAGACCAGATATATGTCACCCAGGAAACAACAAGTTTCTTATCTGGGACGGTGTCCACCCAACCACCGCCGCTCATAAGGTGATAGCAGACACTGCACTGGCTGCGATTGAGGCTAAGTCTGTACCTGAACCCTCAATAAACTTGGGAATTTTAGCGCTCGGTGCTTTTGGTGCGGTAGGAGTGCTGAAGCGTCAACAAAAAAGGTCAGCACTTGTATCAGCAGGTCGGGTTGTTGATGCACAATTGTCCCATAATAATAGTTGAAAATTAAACTAACTGTATTAATGTGGGATTACGATCGCTTATTTGACATTATTGAAGAATTGGTCATGCACCATTCTCCTAGTGGTGCAGAAGCTGAGATTAACCAGTTGTTGATGCAACGATTTGCGGCGCTGGGTGTAGAAGTCTGGTGCGATCGCGCCGATAATATTATTGCGAAGATTCCAGGGAAAAATCCAGACAGAGCGATCGCTATCACGGCACATAAAGACGAAATTGGCGCAATTGTCAAGAGTATTGGTGATGAAGGTCGTGTCAAAGTCAGCAAACTTGGCGGTTCTTTCCCGTGGGTTTACGGCGAAGGAGTTGTAGATTTACTGGGAGATAACGAAACTATCAACGGTATTCTCAGCTTTGGTTCCCGCCACGTTTCCCACGAATCACCCCAAAAAGTCCAGCAGGAAGATACTACTGTTAAGTGGGAAAATGCCTGGATCGAAACGAAGCTGACATCTGCTGAATTAGAAGCATCTGGTATTCGGCCTGGAACTAGAATGGTGATTGGCAAACATCGCAAGCGTCCAATTCGGTTAAAGGATCATATTGCTGGTTACACCTTGGATAACAAAGCCTCTGTTGCCATTTTGTTAGCTTTGGCTGAAAATCTGAAACAGCCAGTTGTTGATGTTTATTTAGTAGCTTCAGCAAAAGAAGAAGTAGGAGCAATTGGAGCATTATTTTTTACTCAAAATCAACGCTTGGATGCCTTAATTGCTTTAGAAATTTGTCCATTATCTGAGGAATATCCTGTTAAAGATGGGGAAAGTCCTGTACTTTTATCTCAAGATGCTTATGGGATATATGATGAAGGGCTAAATAGCCAACTGTGCCACTGTGCTAAACAGTTGGATATGCCGATGCAGCTAACAATACTGAGTCAGTTTGGTAGTGATGCTTCGATTGCGATGAAATTTGGGCATGTTGGGCGTGCTGCTTGTTTGGCATTTCCTACACAAAATACCCACGGTTATGAAATTGCTCATTTAGGAGCGATCGCTAACTGTATTGATTTGTTAAAAGCTTTCTGTGAAACTGAGTTTGAGTGATAGTTTGAGGCTTTGACTTGAACGAGCGATCATATATCAACCCAAAATAGCGTGAATTTTTATGGTTGTCGAAAATGTGCGATCGCATAAATTGTTCCTACTGTTGATGTTGTATGAGCGGCGTAGGCGTAGCCCGTCCCAGACATCGCCATATCTCTAGATTAGGGATTAGATGTATAATCACCGAATACTTTATATATTTATTTACTGGTTAAAACTATTAAATGATTACCGTTACACCAGAGGAAATTACTCAGTTTCGCAGCCAGTTGGTCGATAGTCCAGAGGCTTTAGCAGCTTTGGATGCCATAGAAGAGTGTAAAGGAAATCTGGAAGCAGCAGCACAGTTAATTGCTGTTGAGACAACCGATACAGAAGTCAGCTTGAGAGGAGATTCAAATTATTTAGACCATTTAGCCCAAAAACTCAGCAAAATCATCTGTCAGAAAGAATTTGACGACTTGATGACGGGAGTATTGACAGCTGCGATCGCTACCTTAGCAGCAAGTGGTAATATTCCCATAGCCCTGGCAACTCCAGTAGTAATTTATGTTGCCAAAATCGGCGTTAAGAAATTTTGTGAAACTGCCAAACCTGAATCCTAAAGCCCTGTAGCTGTAAATCCTGCCCAGTAAAATGGTGCTGCAAAAGGGTGGGGTTTGCGCTTGCAGGTTATTCTTAATATTGCTCTTGCTACCGGACGCTTTTCTTCTGGGAGTTGAGCAAAAATTTCTTCTATTTGTGGATGATATTGATCTAATAGTGCTTCAAATTTCTCTGTTGTTAAATTTCGCAGCCACTGCTGCGCTTGATTGAGTGCAAAGGAGACACTATTTATTGTTTGCAGGTTTTCATAAAATTTCATCATCAAAAACGCTGTAGATAAATCGCTGACAGTCCACAAACTACTGACTACAGCTTTACTCCCAGCTAACAGAAAACCGCTAGGTAAACCAATATATTCGTCACTGGTATTATTGAAATCAATCAATCCAGTTTCGCACGCGGAAAGGGTGACGAGGCGACATTTTTCTAATTTGAGACTGAATATTCTATCTAAAGTCAAGCATTTTTCTAAATCGTGGGTTTCCCCTGCTCGTAAATTCAGGTAACGTTCGGAGTCAGGTTTTGTTGGGGTGTCTGCGATGGGTGCATTTGCCAAAATTAAGGCTGATTTACCGGGGTTTGTTAAGTTAAAATACCCGTGGCAGCTAAAGTGGGCGCAATGGTAAGTGTTTAAGTCAGTATTATTAATTGCTGTGAGTGTCGCTGCTGTTTTTTTCAGAACGTTGGAAGTATTAAAGTAGCTTTGAATAACTTGTACTTCTAAATCGGTGTAATTCAGATCTTCTGTGGGATTTTGAATCGCAAATAGAGATTGAAAATTAGGGCGTTGTCGCTGTTGTACTTGTTGCAGTAGTTGACAACTGGGTGCATAGCTGACACCTCCAGCAAATAAATCTAGAAGACAGCGCGAATTTTCAGCATTGTGATTGACTGGGAGTGCATGAAGGGGTAATAAATGCAAGAAATGATGGGGAATTAGGATGAGTTGATCGCAGTGCTTTGGTATCTGATTTAATATTTCATCTATGTGCAGAATCGAGGCTAATTCTTTGAGTGATTCTCCTAAGCTATTAAGCCATAGGTCTTTTTGATTATAGTAGTTTTGTAAATATTTATTTACCCAATTAATCAAAGCTTCTCGGTCTTCTGGTTAAGATTGCCAAACTGTTACCTCTGTTGTTTTTGTGACAATAAAAGCCAGAATTTTGTCGTTCAGAATATACCACTCAATAATGGCTGTATGCTCATCCACAGAATCTTGGAAGGAGTCGAATTTGAAACCATAACCAACAGGTAAGTATTGGTTTTGTAATTCATTACGCTGCTTTCGCAACTGTTGTAGATGTTGTGCAAGGACTTTTGGATTTTCAGCTTTGCCATTTTGGATTTTATATTGTCCTACGGCTATTTCATCCCTGTATTTTTCTAATTGAGTGAATACTTCTGGAGGGAAGATGGTTTTAGAGTCGCGTTCGAGGATTTGTTCAACTAAATTGCGGGTTTTACTACGTTCAACATATTCAATTGCTTCGGTAATCTTATTTAATTGCCAGCAAACTTCTACCATGCGCCTATAAAGTTTGTTCCATTCTTCTGCTTGTTTGCATTTGCTTTCATCGTCAGAAATAATTTCTCCTCGTAATGATTCGACTATTCGGATGGCAGAATTAAAAGTGGCATAGGCTTTAGTTAACTGTTGTGCTTCTTGATAGAGAATACCAATATTACATAAAGTTAATACATGATTGTGTGGAAAGCTGGTACAGGTGAATACTTCTAAAGCATTGGTACAGAATTCGATGGCTTTTTCAAAATTTCCTTTTATATGCCCCTGTATTCTTTGACGGTAAGCGTTCCCTAAATTATTCTGCGTCATCGCCCATAGTTCTGGAAAATCAGTGCGGCTAAATACTTCCAATACAACAGAAAAGGTAGCGATCGCATTTTTGATATCTTCTTCTCTATCTTCCTGTATTCTATCAAGGTAAGCATTTCCCAAATTATTTTGCGTTATTGCCCATTGTTGTGGAAATTCAAAGCGGGTGTATACTTTTAAAGCGGCAGTATAAGCAATGATCGCATTTTCGATATTTTCTTCTCTATCTTTCCCTTGTCTTTCAAGGTAAGCATTTCCCAAATTATTTTGCGTTACTGCCCATTGTTGTGGAAATTGAGAATGGGTTATGACTTCTAATACTTTAGTATAAGCTTTTATAACACATTCAATATTTTCAGATCGGTTTCCTTTAACTCTATATAAATAAGCATTTCCTAAATTACTTAGCGTTTTTGCCCATTCTTGTGGAAATTTAGAGCAGGTTATTATTTCTAACGAACTGGTAAAAGCTTTAATAGCGTATTCCTGATTTTCTACTCTATCTCCCTGTATTCTCTGAGAGAAAGCAATGCCCAAATTATTTTGTATCATTGCCCATTTTAGTGGAAACGCAGTGCGGGTAAAGATACTTATGACTATTTTATAGCCAGCAATTGCAATTTCTATGTGACTAGCTTTGTCTCCCAAGAGTAACTCTCGAATCAGAGTACTCAAATCATTGATATCTGACGCGATAAAATTGCTTTCATCTGGTTCTGCCTGTGTCAGTTTATTTTGTGCCCAAGCTCGGAATACTTTTGCAGAAATATTATCGAATTTTTTGATATTTGCTACAAGTATTTGGTATACTACTTGCACGTTATCTCTACTATCTGCTGTTACTTTCAGTACTTGCTCTAAGAAATCTAAGTATTCTTTTTCTGGGGCAGTCGATGATAATTTACTATAAACCCCAAGTTGCTGCCCTGCTATATTCATTAAACGATTAGCTTGGTCTAATTCTCTCTGCTTTAGCAGATGACTTGCTCTTTCCAGCATCTTTTGTACTAAGCTAGCATCCAGTAAATTTTGATTTGCTGCCAAAATCTTTCGGACTTCATCGTGACTACGGCAATTCAACAGGTTTTGAATAAGGTTGAAATAGGCTTGCTGACGCTGTTCGTTCATAGGTAACGGCGTGAGAAATCACACTATTATAGTGTGTGAAAAATTTAACACCACTACCCCAGATTCCGGGAAAGTACAGATAGAGTTTCATCATAGGGGATATTTTCCCGATGATCGTCTCACCCTACATCTACATTCAACAAAAAAACTAGTTACTGAAGTTTTTAACATTATCTCTTAATTGTTGATGAATGTATTGGCGTAGCCCAACCCAGGCATCGCTTAGTAACTGTTTCCGGTAACAGGACGATGTGATCGCTTAATTGTTTTCGAGGTATACATTTGTTATTTCGAGGTACGCATTTGTTATTTCGGGGTACGCATTTGTTATTTCGGGGTTCGCGTTTGTTATTTCGGGGTTCGCGTTTGTTATTTCGGGGTTCGCGTTTGTTATTTCGGGGTTCGCATTTGTTATTTCGGGGTTCGCATTTGTTATTTCGGGGTTCGCATTTATTTATTTTGTGATTACTGTTGCTGATTGTACTTATTCTAAAACAACAAATCGATATGAAAAATGAGTAATAACACAGGCAAACTCGTAATTCTTTCGTTGAACTTTTAATGAAATAAATCCACAAAACTACCCATCCCAGGCAAAAGGATACTCCACTATGTTGAAAAAGGAATTATTAAAAAAGGATGTGTTATATCTTTAAAAACTCGTGGTTCTGCTGCTATTGACAAAGCCCAACTTCGTCTCGCCTTGCTTAAATCCATTGATGAAAATCTGGATTTAGGACATGGGTTAATTATTGAAGCCTACAACCACCTAATCAACACTACCCGTGCGATGCTAGAAGCTAATAATACGCTGGTTTCCAATCTGGAAGAATCGCGTAAAACAGTAACCCAGATGGATAAAGCTCTCTCCGAAATGTCTGAACGAATGCTAAGTGGAGTTGCAACTGTCTACGGCAGAAACAGTATAGAGTATTCCAAGGCTGGCGGCTCTATATCGAAAACGAAGTAAACAATCTAGTTCACAAGTTACTCCAGTTGTAGCGGTTCTTACTACTCAACCTACTCAAGCTGCAATTGCCAATGCGTCAACTAACGGTAATGGCACAACTCCTTTGCTGCAATAATTCATCTGCCTTGAAAATGGGAGTAAGTGTATATTTGTTTGGGCTAGGCAAAAGGATAACAAATTCGCTGGTTGCCAAACCATATTGTTTGTTTAACTTTTCTGTCGTAACCCTTCTTCCAGCGATGGGAGGGTTGAAAGCCATCGGCAACTCCAATTTGTTAAACGTGACTGTTAATCTGTTAACAGTGACAAATAATTAGTTAATGTACAACATTTATGTCAAACTTGACTATTGAGCAATACTTTCATCAAAGCCGATGATGGGATTTGAACCCACGGCCTGCTGATTACGAATCAGCTGCTCTACCACTGAGCCACATCGGCGTACACAATCTAATAGTTTAACATGATTTAATCATGGCAGATAAAAATCGCCTTAACCCTGAACAATATGCCAGCCTCAAAGCAGAAGTAGCCGCTCCTTATCGCGGCTTACGACAATTTATCTACATCGCTTTCGGTGCTTCTGGCTCGATTGGCGCATTTGTCTTTTTTTTCCAAGTGCTTGCCGGACGGGATGTTGAGAGTGCTTTACCTAGTTTAGCTCTCCAAGTAGGAATAGTTACCCTAATGGTCTTCCTCTGGCGCTGGGAACAGCGTCGGCAACAACGCCCCCAATCGGATAAAAATCCTAATTCTTGAAGGAAGAAATTTTAGCTATTATTTTTTTTACTGCTCTGCTTTTATATATCTTTATATTCTTTAAGTTTTCAGCCAACATTATTTATAAACCCAATCACATTCAAATGGGGTCAGCTATATTTAAAGACCCCAAAATTAATAAAACTCACAATCTTGGAAGCGCCAGACTGATAATTTGTTAGTCTGGCGCTTTCAATTATGCTAATTAGGCATTTACTGAACTGTTACCAAATAGGATGAAGGAATTGCTCGGGCACGTCCAGCATTGACGAGTGCCTGGTAAACAAAGGCAGCAACTTCGGCTCTAGTCGCCTGACGATTAGGATTGAGTTGCTTCGCTGTGGGATAGTTGATCACTAGTTGCCGTGCAGTTGCAGCAGCAACAGGAGCGATCGCATAATCAGGAATCTGGGCAGCATCGGTGTAAAAGGAAAGGACATTCTGATTATTCGCAGTTAAGCCCAAACCATTCGCTAAAGCTACTAACGCCTGCACTCTTGGAATTTGCTGCTGTGGCTTAAAAGTCCCATCGGGATAACCAGAAACAAATTGACTCTGATAAGCAGATTGAATTGCAGCATAAGCCCAGAAATTGCTTGCTACATCCTTAAACTGAATACCTGCGCGTTTGCTTGGTGGTGTTAAAGCTTTAGTGACAATAGTGGCAAATTGAGCGCGGGTTACAGGTTCATTGGGTTTAAAGCTGCGATCAGGAAAGCCAGCAATAATATTTTGGGAGGCTAAAGCTTCGATGTAGCTTTTTGCCCAGTAATTTGCTGGCACATCCTTAAAGGCGACAGGCCCTCCAGGTGGTACATCAACAGTTGCGGCAACAAAATCTACTGAGCCAAAAATCTTTTTCTGATCGATATCGTTGCCAACAGCGACAATTTTACCGGTTTTGGTGGCGTTGTTCACATCATAACGAGTGTTATTGCGGATAAGATTGCCACCAGGATTTTCATTGGTCCCAAGGTCAGGTAGAGCGTTGACAGTCGCTACTAAGCCATCCCGCTTATTGTTCTGAATGAAATTCTTACGCAATACGGGCTTCGCTGACTCTGAGATAAAAAGACCGTCTTGATTTTCGATGATTTGGTTTTCCACAATTTGGGGTGTGGAAGTGCCACCGATCGCTAGACCAAAACCAGTATCCTGAAATAAGTTATTCCGAATTTCTCCTTGGGCAGCTTTAGTAACTGAAATCCCGTTGCCTTTGTTTTGCACAAAGAGGTTACCTTCAATTTTCGGATTGCCTGTACCCGTGACAAAAACACCCTCTCTGACACTGTTAGTAAAAGTACTGTTTTTGATAATCGGATTAGCTGACTCCACCCACACAGCCGTACCCCGGCTATTTGGGTTAGTAACGGTGACACCGGCGATCGTGGTATCTTGTTCGGCAAGGATGGTAATGTCCTGTCTGGCAAAGCTGCGACTTGTGTAAGAACCTCCACCTGTAATTAATATCGCCTGACCTTTAGTAGCTTCATCACCCCGCAGTGTTACCCCTGGTTTAACCGAGAGTGGGAAGGTTTCGCCACTTTCTTTGTTATAGTTCCCAGGTGCTAATTGAATAACTGCACCTGTTTGGGCTTGACTGAGAGCGAAACTGATGCTCTTATAGGGTGCAGCTGAGGTTGTACCAGCACCAGCACTATCTGCACCAGTTGCTGAATTAACGTAAATCACTGCGGCAGTTGCAGGAGCTTGCGCTGTGAGAGTTGGGGCGATACCTTCTGGGTAAGTAGCACCAGCATTAACCTCACCCGGTAGTAGTATTGACCCACCAGAAACTACTAGCAAAGTCGTTAGTCCGGCTCCCACGCGTAAAGTATATCTGAGATGACTGCTAGAAAAAAGGCGAAAATTTTTCGCTAGAGAAATGTGAAAACCCCGATATTTCATTTTTTCCGTCTGTGATGTGCTGAATTACGGTATGTCGAACAAGGTTGAAGTTAGCAGCCTTGTAGCTGCTTTAAAACCCATGCAAAACTATACTGGATGATTAGCACTGATTCAGCTAAATTCCCTAGATAGATCACAGAACTTATACATTAGTTATATTATTTTATTCATAAAATTTTACTAGTAGACTGTAGCGTCAGTTTGTCTACCTTTAACAAGGGGATTTTGCCCGAAGTCGTGTTAATTGAGATGGTAGCTGGATTTTCGCGCCTAGCTGTACTACGGGCTTAGTTATTAATACATACGTCTCCCAGAGCAGATCGGCAGGCTTTAGGAGCCGCGTTAGTACTTTCTACGAGTCAAAACGGGCAGGTGTCGCTGATTGAAATTATTAAGAATTATCCCACAAATGAAGTAGAAGTTGATGGCAATCGCTTGGAGGGAGCATACCGTCAACTTCGTCGCTTGCAAACAAGCCTACAAGATTTATTTGGTGTTTAGTAAGCTAAAGTTTCTAAAGTTTCTCTTAAATACCGTTGTACTTGCTGTTCCAAGCTAATTTCCTGTAATTGAGCATTCGGTTCTAGTTGCCAGCGTTGAAAACCGGAACTAGTGGAGATCGCGCATTTGAGGTTATACCAAGTTTCAGTATCAGCAGAAAATTGGCGATCGCTAGAAGCTGGAATTTGAGCCATAGTTTCTCATTCCTTTGTTTTAAACTTCAACGGTAACTAGGGATTGGGCATTGGGCATTGGTATGCTACGAATCTCTATTAATCCTAAATAAGGATTGCAATAATTGGGGCACGATTTTATTAACCCGCACCCCTAAAATTGTGAAATCCTGCTTAATCTTTTCTAAAGATAATGGCTCTAGTCCAGCGAATTCTGTGTCATTAGTCACCAAAACTCGCATTACACTCACAGGTATTTGTAAAAATAAATTGCTGCCCAAAAAGGCTAACCCCGCAAGCACTAGTGCAAGGCTGCGCCATTGGGGAAGAAATTTAGCTGAATTTGCGACTAATGGGGCAATTTGGTAGAGATGCCACAGTACCCAAACCGACAATACTGCTGCCACTAATGCCAGGATACGATTTAACTTTGTATTAATTAAACAGAGAATTTTTCGCTGCCGCTCAGTCAGATTTTCTGGCTTTAAGGCTATTCCTAAAAGAGCAAATATATAAAAAGGGCGACGTAACTGCATCCATAGCAGGGGGAGAATACCAATGGCGGCAACTAAGAATAGCTCCATCCACACTGGCAAAAACCTCTCGCCTACAGATAGAAACAATAAGCAGAGGACTAAAAAAACAGGCAATGTCGCCAATCCAGCGACGTGAATCCACAAAATAGGTTCAGAGCGAAATGAATGCATATTATAAAAAGTTGTGAGTTTAGAGTTAGGAGTTAGGAATTAGCAGCCTTTAACTCCTAACTCCTAATTTATCACTCCTAACTTCTAACCATTTTACCCTCAACACTATCTCGTTAAGGTGAGAGTACGGCGCTTGGTAACCATTTGATAGGCTTCGATGATGTCACCTTCAACCCAATCATTAAATTTATCCATGCCGACACCGCATTCATAACCGGCGTTGACCTCACGGGTATCTTCTTTCATCCGTTTTAGGGAGTCAAGGACGCCTTCAAAGATCACTTTACCGCCGCGTCGCACCCTGACTTTGCAGTTACGAACTAACTTGCCAGATTGAACGTAGCAACCGGCAACCGCACCACGACCGACTGGGAAGACGGCACGGACTTCGGTTTGACCCAAGGGTTCTTCCACCAACTCTGGTTCCAAAAGACCTTCCAAGGCATCTTGGATATCTTCTAGGAGTTTGTAGATCACGTTGTATTCCCGGACATCCACACCCGCTTCATCAGCGGCTTGTCTGGCGCCACTGGCGAAGGTGGTGTTGAAGCCAATAATTACAGCGTTACTGGCAGCTGCTAAGTCGATATCTGTCTCGGTAATTTCCCCAGCAGTAGCCAAGAGCATCCGAATTTGGACTTCGTTTTGGGGGATTTGCTTCAACGCTCCGACAATGGCTTCCACGGAACCTTGTACGTCTCCCTTCAAGATCAAGTTGAGTTCTTTCAACTCGCCTTCTTGTGCTTGAGCCGACAGGGTTGTAAGGGTAACACGACCTTGCAACAGGCGGGATAGGCGTTGTCTGTCTGCGCGATCGCTAGCGAGTGCTCTGGCTTCTTTTTCGTTCTGGAAGACCTCGAACTCGTCGCCAGCTGCTGGCACATCACTTAAACCCAACACCTCGACAGCAAAGGAAGGAGAAGCAATGTCTACTCTCTTGCCTCTGTCATCCACCATCGCCCGGACTTTACCGAAAGCCGAGCCAGCTACCAAGATATCTCCCACACGCAGGGTGCCATTCTGAATTAGCAGGGTAGCAACTGCTCCCTTGGCTTTATCCAGATGTGCCTCAATCACAGTTCCTTTGGCGAAACGATCTGGGTTGGCAGATAGTTCTCCTACCTCCGCTACCAGCAGAATCATCTCTAAGAGCGTATCCAGATTTTCACCCCTGATAGCGCTCACCGGAACCATGATTGTCTCACCGCCCCAGTCTTCTGCGGTTAGACCATACTGGGTGAGTTCTTGTTTCACCCGCTCTGGCTGTGCCCCTTCTTTGTCAATTTTGTTAATTGCAACGACAATTGGCACTCCTGCTGCTTGGGCGTGGCTAATGGCTTCAATGGTTTGCGGACGGACACCATCATCAGCAGCCACTACCAATACGGCTATGTCTGTTACCCGCGCTCCTCTGGCCCGCATAGCTGTAAAGGCTTCGTGACCGGGTGTATCCAGGAAGACTATCTGTTGCGGTTTGCCCTCATGTTCCACATCCACATGGTATGCACCGATGTGTTGAGTGATACCACCAGCCTCACCAGCAGCCACTTTTGTTTTGCGGATTGAGTCGAGCAGGGTTGTTTTACCGTGGTCTACGTGACCCATAATTGTCACGACTGGCGGACGGCGGTGGAGATATTCTAGGTCTTCTGCACCGACCATTTCCGTAATTTTCCGAGCTTCTGCTTCTGGCTCGGCGGTTTCAACTTCTATTTCTAGTTCTTTTCCTACCAGGGTTATTGTTGGAATATCCAGATTTTGGGTGATACTCACCGCCATGCCTTTAAGGAAGAGGATTTTTACAATCTCTGTATCCGCAACGCCTAAAACGTCAGACAGCTCTTGCACAGTCAACGGGCCTGTTACCACCACTTTTTCTGGACGGTCACGCTTTGTCTCGGCTTCTTGGCGACGGTTCTGGTGATGGTCCCGGCTGGAACCAGATTTGGAACCAGACTTTCTACTTCCTCTAGCAGTTGGGGCGCTAGCAAGGGTTGCGCCTGGCATCTGTACAGGTCGAGTCGCTTTAGGTTTGGGAGGACGGGCGATGGAAAGGCTGACTTGGACGGTGGCTGGTGAGTCGATATCGTCATCATCCAGCAAATCTTCTTCAAACTCATCATCCAGTATCGGCTTGATCCGCTTGCCTTTGACGCCAGCTTTAGCCTTCTCTTTAACTTCGTCAATTATTTCCTCTTCTACCCACTTTTTGCCGCCTTTGGTCGGGCGAGGCGGACTTGGGCGTTTCAAATCGAGGAGATCAGGTGCGACTGGCTCATCACCCAATCCTTGAGATTTGCCTGCTATTCCTGATATCTGTCTGGGTGGAGTAGCGATCGGCATTGCGGCTGCTACAGCTTCACCAGGACGAGCTGGTCTGGGCCGTTGCCCCTCTGGTAGTTGTGATGGTGAAGATGGTCTATTGCCCCTCTGCTCTGGTCTGCTAGGTGCAGGAGTGGGACGAGCCTGCCTTTGTGGTGCAGATTGTGGGGACTGGTCAGTTGGCAGCTTCGCGACTTTTGGCTTAATTTGATCGCGATCGCCTTCAACGGGCCGTAGCCGTTGGTCGCGTTTGAGGATCGGTTTGTCTGCCTGAGATGCGTGCTCATCTGCCACCAGGACAACTTCTTCCGCAGGTCTTGCTGGAGGGGCAACTAGTTGCGGTTTTTGAGGTTTTTCCGATTTCGGTCTGGGTGGAACTATTTTTTCCGGTTTTTGGGATGCTATTTTTTCCGGAGCCTGATTTGGATTAGGCGTTTGTTCCAAGTCTGTGATCGTAGGTTGCTCTTGGGTCTCAGCTTGATTCCGGGGTACAGGTCGAGTTGGTGCCGTCGGCTTCATGGGTGAGACTGGTGTAGCGAAGGGCCGTGGAGGAGAGGGAGGATTAGCTTCAGACAAGGCAGCTTGGGTATTGGTAGCAAGTGACGCCTCTGGGGCGTTGGAGGTAGTATTTCTCAATATTTTGGGTTTGCGTATTTCCAAAATTTGCTGTTTGTGGGGTGCAGCAGGTCGCGGGGGTCCGCCGTTCGGTGGTGAATTTGATTTATGGCTGGTTGTACCTAGTTCCTTTTTGGCGGACACACTCGTAGCTGCAAGCTTTTCTGCTGCCGCCCGGATGTTTTCTGCCTCGGATTCTGAAATCGTGCTGCTATGGCTTTTGACCGCGATGTCGAGCTGGTCGCAAATTGCTAGTAGCTCTTTGTTATCCAAATTCAATTCCTTTGATAATTCATAGATTCTAACTTTGCCGTTGTTCATCCACTCTTCCCCTTTAATTTACAGTTTTAGCGGATGGTTGCCTGGTTTGCGACATCTCCATCCTTGGATTACTGTTTTTAGATTGCCGTTCAGTTTTTGCCGGTGCCTCCAATCAGGAAAGAGAGATGTTTCGGTTTAATAATGGCATCCCCACCAGGAATGATGGTTGAGGGAGACCCATAAAAATTTCTTTAAAAGATTTTTATGGGAACCCTTGACGCCGAACTGCGCCTGAGCGCTACCAGGTTGCCATTTTGTAGTTTCTTGTTTTGTTGATTCTGAGTCTTCCACAACACAATCGATTACATCTTGTTCTGGGAATGTTGCCTCGCCCCTCTTAATTATTGGAGAGCCGAATGCCTTTTACACCCATTTACTATTTTGACACTAACCTTAACGATCAACAGAGGGTGTGATGAAAGCACGACTTCGGCTTTGGAACAATTCCTCTGGTGATCACCTCACAAAGTTATTCCAACTAAATTTGGTTTTGCGTATTGGTGCGGGCTAGACGTTGCGACAAGCTTTGGTACAGTGTTTCTGGCACTGATGCATGTAGCGATCGCCCTAGTCGATTTTTTTTTTGAGCCGCTTGTAAGCAACTCGTTTTTGGACAAATATAGGCAGAACGCCCCATGCCCTGATCTAATTGTACCTTTCCCGATGGAAAGACGCGGACAATCCGCCAAAACTCATCTTTTGAGCCTACTTTGCGGCAACTAATACAGCGCCGATAATTTGGTTTCATCGGTTCTCTGCAATCTCAGTCTAGGATTTGGGATGTAAAAAGAAGTTTATTATTACTATTTTTTACTTATACCAAGTAGCCTTTGAGAAAATAATCCTTGAGACTAAGACTACAATCAACAGTATCAAAACTTTACAAAATTAATCAATTATTCATCATCGTTAGTGTCAAAAGTATCCTCCTCTTCTAATTCGTCCTGATTTTCATCCAACTCTTCTTCCTCAAAGTCAAGATCATCTTCCTCTGATTGATATTTTGTTCTTACAGCTATAAATTTGGCATCCTCTCCTGCATAGTCATACTTAGCTTTATCTTTAATGTCAATTTTCCAACCAGTCAGGCGGGCTGCCAAACGGACATTTTGTCCTTCTTTGCCTATGGCCAAACTTAGTTGATCTTCAGCCACTAGTACGTGAGTTTGCCGGGAATCTGGATCCATTAGGCGTACTTCATCCACCCGGGCTGGACTTAAGGCATTAGCAATATATGTTGCTGGGTCTGGCGACCAGCGAATTACATCTATTTTTTCACCGCGTAATTCGTTGACTACCACTTGAATTCGCGATCCCCTGGCTCCAATACAAGCGCCAACTGGGTCTACATCGCGATCAAGAGTATCTACAGCTATTTTAGTCCGGGGACCGACATAACGGGAAGGGGGGTTTGCCTCCCTAGCTACGGCAACAATCCGTACCACTTCATCTTCGATTTCTGGGACTTCGTTGGCGAAAAGATAAACCACCAAACCAGCATCAGCACGAGACACAAGTAGCTGTGGCCCTCGTTGCTGACCTTGAGATACTTTTTTAAGATATACCTTGAAGGTGGCATTTGCCCGATAATTATCATTGGGCAGCTGTTCGCGCTTGGGTAATTCGGCTTCTACTTCTGGCTGACCAAAGTTACTGCTAACTGCTAGAACCACTGATTGCCGTTCAAACCGCAGGACTCTTGCTTGCAGGACAGTTCCCTCCAAATCTTGGAACTCTTCTTGCACCATTTGGCGCTGTTGATCCCGTAATTTTTGCGCCAGTACCTGCTTGGTTTGCATCGCCGCCATCCGACCAAATTCTCCTTGGTCAGGGGTAACATCCAGCACCACAGAGTCTCCTAATTGCGCTTCGGGAGCTACTTGTTGAACTTCGTCTAGGGAAATCTGGTGGTCTGTGTTATTGACTTCTTCGACAATGGTTTTGGTAGAAAGAACGCGAAATCCTTCTCCTTCAATATCGAGTTCTACTTCAAAATTCTCAAAATAATCTTCATCAAACTGTTTGCGTTCTAAATTTTGGGCGCGACGATAACGTTCGTAGCCTTTGAGTAGTGCTTCTCTAATAGCTGATTGAACTGCAAGCCGGGGTAAATTCCGTTCGCGACTTATACTTTCAATTAATTCTTTTAATCCAGGTAAAGTAACCATTGACATAAGCAATCTCCTTTAAAAATTAGGGAGTGGGGAACTCGGGGCCCCTGGAGGGGATAAGGGGTAATGGGGACTGAAAACTACGCATTAGATAGAGCTAGGGATTAGAGAATAGCTTTACACTAAACCCTAATCTCTAGCCCTTAGTTCATAACCTCTAGCCCCTAATCTTTAGACTTGAGCCAAGGTGCTCTAGTCTCTAACTCCTAAGCCCTAGCCCTTAGTTTATCGGCGCTCGTCTAACTGCACCTTAGTAATTAGGGAGCAGGGAATTTCGACTACACGACCTTTTTGGTTTAAGTAAAGTGCTGTCTCATCCCGGCGAATCAACTGACCAGTCCACTCTTGTTGTCCGTCGTAGGGGGGCGTTGTGGAGACGATGACAGGAAATCCTTTAAAGGAAATAAACTCCCTGTCTGTTACCAGTTGCCGCGAAATACCAGGACTGGACACTTCCAAGACATAGGCATCTGGAACGATTTGGGCAGCATCTAAGGAGGCTTCTAAAGCACGGCTCATCCTCTCACAATCATTCAACCCAGTGTCTTGCTCAGGATTGCGAATGTCTACCCGCAACACTGGTGGACTTTGGTTAGTGTGAAAAACCACGCCAACCACTTCCAATCCCAGTTCTTCTGCCACTGGTGTCGCCAAATCAATAATTTGTGGAACTAAAAAATGAGCCATGAGAGAATTCAATAAAAAAAGTGGGCATCGACCCACTTCCTGCGATAGATATATCTTTCAAGAAGTCTTGTGACGAACCAATGATGATTCGCCTGATTCGAGTTTAGCGCATTTCTTTTATAGTCGTGCATTAGGGATTGGGCATTGGGCATTGGGCATTATTATTCTCCCCCTGCCTCCCCTGCTCTCTCATACCCTTCCCGTATTTTTGGGAGAGTAGTGCCTTTATCCACTACTGCTGGAACTGATACTTGTGTTCGTAGCTGTCTGGTTTGCTCGATAATTTGGTCTATATCTTCTTGAGATAAACGCTGGACATAGTTGAGTTTGATTTCCTCTAAGAAGTCAAAAAGTAAACTCTGAATTTCTGAGAGTACATGTTTTTCCTTTATTTCCGCTCCCAAGGCGTCGCTAAAGCTTTGTACCAGTTGACTAGTGAGTTTTGCTCCCACAGGGTCTTCAACAGCACTAACTAAAGTGTTGTAAAGATTCGTTGTGATTTGGGTCGCTAGTTGTTCACTTAACTGAGTTTGGGCCTGTCCCATGCCAGGGAGGTTCTGGAGGTTGCGGTAGATGGGGACTTGATCGAAGACGGTTTCGATGTTGTGACACAAAATGGCAACGATCGCAGGTTGAATTTTGGGTAGCACTTGGTAGACAATTGTTTTTACCAAAAGACCTGCGATCGCTTCTACTTCATTCACATTATTAATATCTATGTAGGGACGTAAATTTTCCTGTTGTGAGAGCCAGCGCGTTAACTCACCTCGCTGAATTGAACCCTGAACCTGATTAATTACCCTTACCACTACAATTTCTGTGAGTTCTTCGGCAAAATTGGCGACAATCCCCTGATTAATTTGCTTTCGTACTGGATGCAGCTCCAATAACCGCGCTTGATCGAGGCGAATTAATACAGGTATGATTCGCAACCCCCGCCAAAATGGCAGTAGTAAAAATAAATCATACCAACGCCACAATACTGCTTCCAACCAGCTAAAACCACGATGTTGGCGTCTGAGAAGGAAGGTCCGCCCCAGCAATTCTACGCCAAATAAAATCACAAAGGGTAAGTCAATTTCCCAGAAATTATCAACAAATTCACCATTTTCACCGATTTGGCGGTAGTAGTTAGAGGCAATCAAAGGGCGGATGCTCTGGTTGAAAAAATTAATTTCTTTAACCCAGCCATTTTGTGATATATGAGGCTGACTCCAAAAAGTGGCGAAAGACTGTTTTGCTGATTCGTTACCGATGTGCGATCGCATCCGCTTTTTGATTTTTTCTAGAGTACCACTCTTGTTCACTCCCGCAAATGGGTTAGTGTCAATCATCTCATTGCTCAGACGCCTTATTTCCTCTAGCCTGCTATTTACCTGAGGCGACTGTAATCCTGTTTGGCTGACTTGTTCTTCTAATGCCTTTACTAGTTCTAAATAATTTTTCGTCTCTCGATGGGGTTCAATACCTTTTATTGGGTCATAAATCTCAATAATTTGGGGAAGTTTTCGCAAGTAGAAATCTCGCCAAGGTACGTAACTTAAATCAAACAAAACTAAACCTAAATTTACGGTGGCAGTAATTGCCATAAATCTTTCAAACCAAAGATTCCGCTGCTTAGAAGATTTGATATTTTTCATTTTTTGTCATATATTATACGCTTTTTGGATATTTGGAATATAGCGTTTCTCGTTTGTATCCAATACACTCTGACCTCACTTCCATTCTTCTCTCCTCAAAGGAGGAGCCACTGTGTTGGGGAGCCAGCGCAGGCACAGGGGGTTTCCACGCTACTTGACGACAGTTGCTTCTCCCTACAGCCCTTCGGGCATCCTACGGCAGGCGCTAGCCTCTCCCTTTGGGAGAAGGGGAGACGCGCAAGGGACAAGTCGGGAAACCCGCCCAACACACTGCCTCCTTTATGCCGGGGAACCCGTCCAACACACTGCCTCCCCATGAGCGACTGGCATCAGGTGCCGACGAGCCTTGCATGTGGCGTCAGAAGCTTTGAATCTTACTCCTCAACGCTACAAGGGTTGTGGCTGTTCTTGTTAGGTCTGTATTGAACTCAACTCAGAAGCGCACAGATGTACGCCCCTACTTTAATTTAGTGTTCAAGGAGTGTATTCGATTCAAATGATAACCGCTGTATCCCTGCTAATACAAGATACTTCTTTTGATGGATGACACAAATTAGTTTTTGTAGTTTTAGTTAAATTTGACAAAAATAAATCATAAATTATTCAAAAATCATTAAAAAATAGCGAAAAAAGTTATTAAACAAACTTAAAATGCAGCTGTTAACCTTTATAATCCTGCTGATTTAATCCAAAGGAGTTTTAAATATGTGGTGTGGGTTTGGAAAATCAAGCGCGACTTTTGCAGCTACCTGCCTGATAACTGCTAGTTTGGTAATTGCAGACACAGGTTTCGCGGCCTCTCAACGTAGCTATACGCCACAGCAATTTCGTGCTGTATTGCGAGGATTAGGCTATAACGTCAAGGTAACAAATACGCCTTTGACGGATGCTCAAACTAAAAAGGCAATTCGTGAATTTCAAACGGGGTATAAGCTACAACCAGTTGATGGGATAGCGGGACGAAAAACCCAAGATTTTGCTGCTAACATCATAAAAATTCTGCAAACAAATTTGAATGCAGTGGTGAAGCCAAATCCTCCCCTTCCCCGCGATTATTTTTATGGTTCCCGCACGGAAGCAGTGGTGAAGGAGTATCAGAAGAAATATCAGTTGCAAGAAACTGGAATTGCTAATTTAGCACTCCGCCAAAAGCTGAATGAAGAAGCAAAGACAGTCTTCAGTCAGCCGACAGCTACACCGACGCCTACGCCAAGAGCTACGCCAAGAGCTACACCGACGGCTACACCAAGAGCTACGCCAAGAGCTACACCGACGGCTACACCAACAGCTACACCGACGGCTACACCGATGTCTACACCGATGTCTACACCGATGTCTACACCGATGTCTACACCGATGTCTACACCAACAGCTACGCCAACAGCTACGCCAACAGCTACGCCAACAACTACGCCAACAACTACGCCAACAACTACACCCTAGACGTCACAAAAAAATTCCTACCCCAAAGTCTCAAATCATTTGATTTGGTTCTTCTAAGGGTCTGCCCTTGGGTGTAGGTAGAGTTGGACGGCGGTCATTGTAAGGCATAGGAATGTACTGGACGCTGGGTCGCCCTCCTTGTGGTTGTGGGTACAAATCCATGAGATCATAAATAAAATGGGGCAGTCCGACAGTTACGGGCAGCCCCATTTCTGTTGCTTCCTCAATAGTGATGGGATAGTCGTGGGTGACGCGCCCGGTTGTCAAGGCTTCGATAATTGATTCAATATTTTCTGGCAAAACTTTTTGTTTGGGTATACTGTCTTTAAGCAGAGTCCGTACAAACCGCTGTACCTGCTGAATTGCTTTGCGTGAGAGGTCGGCCATAATTAGGGTTTGGTCATCAATCTCACCAATAGGTTTATCTTCAACAACTTTCAGGATACTCGCTGCGGGGTAATTACCCAATTGGGGATCAACTGGCCCTAAGACAGCGTTAGCATCCATAATAATTTCATCAGAGGCGAGGGCAAGCATGGTACCGCCACTCATGGCGTAGTGAGGTACAAAGACTGTAACTTTTTTTTGCCTGGTGGCGAATTAATGCTCTGGCGATTTGTTCGGTAGCCAAAACCAAACCACCAGGAGTGTGCAAAATTAAGTCAATCGGCACATCTGGGGGTGTGAGGCGAATTGCTCGCAGTATCTGTTCTGAGTCTTCGATAGTAATGTAGCGAGATAAGGGAATTCCTAGAAAGCTAATAGACTCTTGGCGGTGAATCAGCAAAATCACCCGACTTTTGCGTTCCTGCTGGAATTCTTGTAAAGCACGCAAGCGCCGATATTCTATTTGACGTTTTTGCCAAAGGGGTTGCAAAGAAGTCAGAAGGAGGAAAATCCAGAATAAATCACCGATACCAAAGCCCATATAATTTATTGTTCAAAAATAACGGTTGTCGTCATTATTGTCACAAGTTTTGGGCGATCGCAGTTCTATCTGTAGACTAAAAGTATCTAACCACACTAAGCAAAAAGATTTGGAATTACGAATTACTCTCTTCGCAGCGTAAAGCCTTCTCTACGAGAGGATGCGTCAACGGTATGGCAACTCTTGGAGACGCTACGCGTAGCTTGCTTCCCCGCAGCGGTACGCTTAGAGCAACGTAAGAGCGTCATTAGGAATTATTATATTATGCCCGTCGCCAAATCTTGATAGTATCGTCATCACCACCGCTGACTAGGGTTTGGCCATTGGGACTGAAGGCGACGCATCTAACATAGTTGGAATGCCCTGTAAGTGTGCTGATTTCTCTGGCACTGTTTACGTGCCATAGTTTGATAGTGTTATCCCAACTGCCACTAGCCAGAAGTTGCCCATGCTCACTAAAGGCGACTGACCAAACTGAATCAGAATGACCAATGAGAGTACGAATTTCTCTGCCTGTATTTACATGCCACAGTTTAATCGTGTTGTCACCACTGCCACTGGCGATAATTTCCCCATCCTGGCTGAAGGCGATACAGTTGACAAAGAAGGAATGACCTTTAAGTGTGCAAATGTTTCTGCCTGTTTCTACTTGCCATAGTTTGATAGTGTAATCATTACTGCCACTAGCCACAAGTTGTCTATCCTTGCTATTCGTTGTTGGCGTTCTCGGAGAGTAGGCGACTGACGAAACTGAGTCAGAATGACCTCTGAAAGTTTGGATTTCTATGCCTGTGTGTACCTGCCACAGTTTAATTGTGCAGTCAGCACTGCCACTAGCCAGAAACTTGCCATCTCGACTAAAGGCAACGGAATTCACCCAATTAGCATGACCAATGAGAGTACGAATTTCTTTGCCTGTGTTTACATCCCACAATTTGATTGTGTTATCCCAACTACCGCTAGCCAAAATCCCCCAATTCTGGTCTGTAATTCCCGCAGATTTGCCTGACTCCCCTTGATAAAAAAGCTTTGAGGAGATTGGGCTAAAGGCGACAGAATGAACCATACTGGAATGACCAGAAGACCAACGACCCAGTTGACGCACTAGCTTGCCAGTACCCAGTTGCCAAAGTTTGATAGTCATGTCATTACTGCCACTAGCAATAAATTGCCCGTCTGAGCTAATGGCGATCGCATGAACCATACTAGAATGACCTTTGAGGGTCTGTATGCATTGCCAGTTATGCTGATTTAATACAACAGGTGGAGGTGGTTTAAGTCTAAGCGTTCTCACTAAACTAGATGTTACTAAGGCTACATTTTTTCCTGTATCAGATCCCAATAAATCCAACCACTCCTGCACAGACTGGGGACGATAGGTTGACTCCAAATCCATGCCGCACATAATAGCCTGATTGACTCTGTTGCTGATGTTAGGATTAAAATATTGTGGTGGTTCTAAATTAATATTGTGACGCCTATCATCTGCACTCGTCGGGATAACGGCGGTGAGTAAATTATACAAGGTAGCAGCTAAGGCGTAGATATCAATGTATTCTCCTCGTGGTGCTTCCGATTCATATTGCTCAGGTGGGGCAAAACCAGGAGTACGATACACTGTATGTCTTTGGATCATATTGGGAATAAATTCTCTAGCGATGCCAAAGTCTATTAGCACTGCTTCTGATTTATCAATGCGGATCATAATATTACGTGGTTTCAAATCCCGATGCAGCAGTCCTTTAGAATGAATTAGCGTCAAAGCATCGCCAATTTGCCGGATGTACAGCAGCGCTTCTGCTTCTGATAGCACCCCCATCCGTCTCAAGTACTGTGCTAAGTCTTCGCCTTCAATGTACTCCATCACCATGCAGGGCAAATTTCCCTCATCGAAGATGGTTTCTATCTGTACTATATGAGGATGGTGACACACAGCCAGCCGAACTGCTTCATCACGGAAGTCTTGCCGTAACTTGTTTCGGTGGAGTATCCAGGCAGGGTGGTTCAGGATTTCTTCTTTGAGGGTTTTAATTACTCGCAGTTGATTCCGTTGATTTCTGGCAAGGTAAGTAATGCCAATTCCGCCTTCACCTAGTTGGCTTTCAATAATGTAGCGTCCCCCGAATAAAGACTTTCTTGCATTCCACACCATTAGTAATATTTGACAATTGATAGTATTTATTTTGGCACGGGATCAAAACAGCAATAGAAATTTTTGGGAATTCTATTTGAATTGCTGTTGTAGCTTTTTGGGACTTAGTTACTTAGAGAACATTTTCATTAACCTGAATAATTACTAATAGTATAAAGTTGGGTCTACCCTAATAGTTTTAGCTAAACTATGTTTTCACACCCAAATATGAGAGTTGATTGATCATGATAAAGTAAACGATAAGTTTCGCCATATTTGTTCATAAGAATTTGATTTGTAGGTGATCTAGAATTATGCTAAAGAATCTGAAACTGAAACAAAAATTTACAATTTTACTACTGGTAATTCTAACATTCGGTCTGAGCTTGAGTGGCTTTGCTCTTTCTTCTCTGCTCAGGGAGAATGCTAAACAAGATATTAGCTCAACAGGTCTCATACTCATGCAAACAATGAGTTCTGTTCGTAAATACACCAGTACTCAAGTTAATCCAGAGCTAGCTGATAAATTGGCAACTGAGTTTTTGCCGCAAAGTGTTCCTGCATACTCAGCACGGGAGGTATTTGAAATTTTACGAAAAACGACAGATTACCGTGACTTCTTTTATAAAGAAGCAACTCTCAATCCCACAAATCTTCGGGATAAGGCTGACAGTTTTGAGACGGAAATTGTAGAAAGGTTCAGAAATAAATCAGACCTTAAAGAAGTGAGTGGATTTCGCTCAATTCCTGGTGGGGATATCTTTTACATTGCTCGTCCGCTGCCAATTTCTGAACAAAGCTGTCTCGTATGTCATAGCGTACCTGAAGCTGCACCTCAAAGTATGATTACTCAGTATGGTACAGCTAATGGATTTGGGTGGAAGCTGAATGAAATTGTCGGCGCTCAGATTATATCAGTGCCGGCGAATAATGTCATCAGCAAAGCTAATCAGTCTTCTTTACTTATTATCCTAATTGTATCAACTATATTTATAGCAACTATCCTGTTAGTTAACTTGTTCTTGAATCGACAAGTTGTTTTGCCTCTCAAACGCATGACTCGCATAGCTGAAGAAGTCAGTACGGGACATATGGAAGTTGAATTTGAGCAAATGTCTAATGATGAAATCGGTAATTTAGCTAAAGCCTTTAAACGGATGCAGTTAAGTCTAGAAATGGCAATGAAAAGAATTAAACGCACTCAGGGAGGTGCAGTGGATTAAACAATTCAAAATTCTCTAAATTAACGGTGGTCTAAATGTCTATGAAAATAAGCTTTTTTTAAATTCAAAAGCTGCTTGAAAATCAGGAATTTCCCTGATGATAAGTTCAACAAATTGGTCAGGCGAAATGTAAGGATTTTCAGCTAATATTTCTTCTATAATCAGATTTGCCATTGGCCCGATGTGGTAAGCTAACTCTTGCTGACAATGTTTGATAAATGCTGGTTTGAGTGGAGCTTGTTGTTCAATTCGCCCAATTTGCGGACTAATAGGTGAACTAGGTGGACTAAAAATTGTTTCTCCAGGTTGGTTGGATGACGACGATATTGCCGACATAGCCTGAAATTCAGGATTAAATATCGTGGCAGGCAAATCATCAACCATGATTGGAGGAGACACTGCCATTTCTGGTTCTCCAATCCGCTCTAAATCTATAAGAACTTCCCTGGCTGTTTGATATCGGTTGTTAGGCCTATCTGCCAACATATAATCAAGTACTTGAGCCAAATCATCAGTAACGTAAGTATAATAACGCCAGTTCCATTCTAAGGAGTACTGATCCATTAGTAAAGATGGATCTCTACCTGTGAGTAATACAATAGCTGTTACCCCCAAAGCATAAAGGTCACTAGAGGGGGAGCATAAACCCAAGCTAATTTGTTCGCGGGGAGCGTATCCCACTTTGCCTACAAGGGACATTTTGCCAACAAAGGTCACCTGATGGTTAGAACTTCTCCCCTCGTTGATATCAGCAATTTGCTTGCCTACACCGAAATCAATTAGCACTGGCAGATCCTTGCCATCGGGTAACATGATATTGTCAGGAGAAATATCTCGATGGATGATGTTGTGTTGATGGACATATTCCAAAACAGGCAGTAAATTCTTTAGCCACTCTATAACTTCCTCTTCGGAAAAGTTTCTTCCTTGACGTTGAAGTTCTCCCAGCAGCCGAGAATATGTTTTACCGTCAACATATTCTTGTACTAGAAACAGCCGATTATCTCCTTCAAAGCAAGCTAAAAACTTGGGAATTTGAGGATGTTGCAATTGATGAAGGATTTTTGCCTCTCTTTTAAATAAGTTGCGATATTGTTCCAGTCCACTCTCCCCTGTGCCAATGGGTGCAAACTCCTTGAGAACACAAGCTTCATTAAACCGACGAGTGTCAAACGCCAAGTAAGTTCGTCCCAATCCTCCCTGTCCTAGAAGTTTTTGGATAGTATAGCGGTTATCGATTAGAGTTCCAGCAGTTATTTCTGGTCTTGTCATCGGGGACTGTGACATCTCATCGCACTCCTAGCGATTTTATTATTGATAGATTATCTTGTTTGCTGAAAGTCAGAAACTCTAGCAGATAAAGGCTGATAACATCCTTAAAATTGAGGTTAGCACTACTATCAATACAGGGAAACACACTTTTCTACATCTTTCTCCGGTCTTGTATGACTAAATAGACAATTTTTACTTGAGTAGTTCGATCATACTACTCATACTTACGTATTTTAGCAGCCGGAACATAATTAGTGTCTGCGGTAATATCTGCGAGTGTTCAGGGCATCGCCTTTTGGATTTGCTGCTGAACCACATCTTACCCATAGCAACTCAATTGGCACTGAGTTTTGGAACAGTAAGCATATAGCGTGACATTATGGTTTTTCAGAAAACTGAGGTTGCTATAGACTTCCCAAAGGGAATATTATATGTATTTCAAGTGCTGAATATGCGATCGCTCTCAAAAGTTAATCTTTCTGGGAGCAAATATTGTTATTAAATAGCTGCTTCGGTATCGACTATCAAAGCTTTCGGTACAATAATTCCTCAAAGTAGAAAATTATGCTGCGTACAAAAAAAGACTCCTAAAGCCACAATAATTCATCTAGATCATCAGGATTCACGCCTAAATGACGCAAACGTTCTGCTAGTTGTTCCGCTTTTTGCCTTCCTTGAGCAGCTTCTTGTTTAGCTTCCGTAGCTTCTTGTTCTGCAATGATAGCTCGTTCAGTTGCAGCAGCAGCTTTCTCTGTAGGTGCGGGAATTAATCCTCCCGCTAAAATAAACCACCTCAACCACAACTTTTCAATATCTCGAAATGAACCCTGCCATAAGCATAAACTTAAATCTATCTCTGGCATTAGTAAGCGCCCTTGGGTCAAATTCATTGGTTCATAGTGACTGCCTACTAACTGAAAAGCCCGGAATTCATTAGTGTAGGGACTAAAAATAATATAGTAGGGAATCCGCAAATTTTTTTGATTGGAGATAGATATAAGCTATGTTGTATCTTAGATCGTAAGTAACTTTCATTGGGATTTCCCACTTAAAAATATTTGATGATTACTGTAATAACTAACCACTATTGTTCTTCTTGAACGGCGATTGACTTAATTTCTTTAGTAGGATAAAACTTTCAATTCCATTCAGCATTGAAGGGAAAGTTACACGTTCATCTTGTGGAAAAACTGCGATCGCAATTTTATTAGACGGCACGCAACAAAGCTGATGATTAGCAAGGTTTCACTGATATATTGAAATGATCCTAAATGGTGTTGCGATCGCTTGTAATTTAGCACAGTCGCTACGCCTAGCTGAATTTAGAAGTCATGTCATGAAAAGCAATTTTACTTTTTGATGCTTACCTTGAGTATTCTTGAATAATGAAAACTTGTCTGCTGGATTTGGGCTGATTCTGCTTTTTGACACGAATCAGACGATTTTGCAGTGTCAGCGCAAAAGCATGACTTTATGACTCTATACCTTGCAGGTAGGCGTGGAGGGTTTGAGTTTGTCCTACATAGTCTCTATCGGTTTTGCAAATAATGATGCCGTTGTGAGAAATAGCCGCTACTATGTAAGGTGATGAAGTCGTCACGGTTAAGGGTGATGACAGATCGCTCGTTTTGGGTTGCAAAGGTAAGAACATCTTCATCGGGGATACCTTGATTTGCTTGCCCTGCTTCGTAGGAAGTCAAAACATCGTAGCCTAACTGGCGCAGTTATCTAACTATATCCATTGGAAAGTTCTCATTAGAGTAGAGCTTAACCATCGTTGTCCTCAGTGAACATGATGATTGCTTGATCTAATTGTTCGCGGTGCTGTTCATAATAAGCCCATGCATCTGTGAGATCGTCATCGGTTAGGGTAGGGTAATTTCGCAGTAACTCTTCTTCATCTGCCCCCTGTTGGCGAAAAGCAACCAGCGTCCACACAGGAATGCGTGTGTTGCGAATGCGTGGCTGTCCACCGCATACACCAACTGTCACTTGAATTGGCTTGCTGTTCAGTTGTTCTTGTAAAAAAATGCGCTCTTCTGGGGTGAGGGATTCAATTATCTGCACCAGTGAATCGACCAATCGCGTGTTCATGGGCTACTATTTCCGCTTTCTAAAATTATCCAAAAGCGTGCTGCGAGCTTGGCGTAATTTCTCTTGCTTGCTTACCCAGGCGGGATGATTCAGGATTTGTTCTCAGAGGGTTTTGATGACTCGCTATTCACCGCGTCGATTTTTGGCAAGATAGGTTATGCTTATGCCACCTTCACCCAATTTTCTCTCGATTATGTAGCGATCGCCAAATAACTGCTGCCCCGGATTCCACGCTATTGGTCAAAACCGTAGTTCTACTGGTATTAATTTTGGCACATCATAAATATCGGTGTTTGGCAAGGGAGATTTTAGGCAATTCTGATGGAGCCTACAATAAGCAGTATATTCAATCTCATAAACCTATGGCGATCGCAGTTGTTAAACCCTCATCTTGGCTAACGACTGGTATTCGAGTCGAAAAAGTCAAAAATATAGCTCTACTAAATCATTTGTGAGAAACAAGATCCCCGACTTTGTAAAAGTTGTCGGGCATCTGGGGTTTTCAGTAATTTTTCCTAAAAGAAGTCATCACACCTCTGGCTCAATCCCCGCTGCCCGCAATTGTGCTGCTAGTCGTTCAGCATGTTGGCGTTCTTGTTCAGCTAATTCTCCACCCCAAAGCAGAAGGTTTCCTTGTTCATCCCACCACCGTAACCATTTTCCGGCGCGGTTTTCCCGAGTCCCTTGCCATACCCCAAGGTAAAGATTCATTTGGGCTATCCAGTAGCTTTGATTTTCATCAGACTCTTGCAAAATGTACTGTTCTGTGTGAAACAAGCGATACATCTCTAAACTGCCGCTATTTGGATCAAAGATTGAGCAATGTAGTTAGGCACTTTTAAGATCCGCTCGTAAAAAAACCATTTTCCTGGGGGATATGTCGGTTTGACGGAATACTCTGTACCATCTGTATCAGAAAGAAATTCCATTACAATTACGGGGATGTCTCCTTGTAGCTGGGGAGTGTAACTACGGATTACTTCCTCTCTATCAACGCTGATTTTGGGAATATACGCCCAGTCGGGAGCTTTAACGACGATTCTGCCATTCAAGGTGGCGCAGATGCCGTAATTTGTTGATGTGAGGGCGTTAGGTGGGAGTTCTCCAGCAAGTTCTAAGCTTTGTGTAAGTGCTGCGGCTAAGGCTGGTTGGTTGATGTTGTCCACTGGATCATCTGGCAGTTTGTAATCATCGGGTAGTTTTTCCCAAGTGATTTGGTAGTCTTGGGTAAGGGCTGTCATGATGAGTTGTCCTTTGGTGTGGTGTTAAAGTCTCGGATTTTACCCTGGTGTTTGACTCTATTTAGATCCCTCCAACCCTCTTAAAAAAGGGGGCTATGGTTACTCATCTTCATCGGGTTCTAAATCGTCAGTTGTCAGTTCCTGATGGGGTATGGCGGCGATAATTGCATCTATTACTTTGGATACTGGTAATATCTCAATATTAAGATCGGGAAATTTTGTCCCTTTTGGCACGATCGCTCGTTTAAATCCCAACTTAGCAGCTTCTTTCAACCGCAGTTCCATTTGGGAAACCGATCGCACTTGTCCGCCTAACCCAACTTCACCGATTAATACTGTACCGGGATCGACGATGCGATCGCGGAAACTGGCAACGATCGCGATCGCTATTCCTAAATCTACGGCTGGTTCTTCCACATTCAACCCACCCGCAGAAGCAACGTAGGAATCTAACTTGGACATCGGAATTCCCACCCGTTTTTCTAAGACAGCGAGAATTTGTACCAAGCGGTTGTAATCTACGCCAGTACCTGCACGCCGGGGGGAGGGGTAGCTGGTAGGACTCACCAAAGCTTGCAATTCCACAACAATCGGGCGGGTGCCTTCGCAAGCAACGACAATGGCAGTACCAGGCGCAGGATCGTCACGGTTGCCTAAAAATAACTCTGAGGGGTTGGCAACTTCCCGCAGTCCCTCGGCTACCATTTCAAAGATGCCGATTTCGTGAGTTGCGCCGAAGCGGTTTTTCACTGTCCGTAATAACCGATGGGAGGCAAAGCGATCGCCTTCAAAATACAAAACTGTATCTACTAAATGTTCTAAAACTTTTGGACCAGCGATCGCTCCTTCTTTGGTGACGTGTCCCACAATCAGCATAGTCACATCTTCGTGCTTCGCCACCTTCATCAATGCTGCTGTACATTCCCGTACCTGAGCCACCGAACCGGGCGCAGAAGTCAGCGCCGGAAAGAACACCGTTTGGATACTATCAATCACCGCCACATTTGGTTTTAGAGAGTCTATTTCCCGTAAAATTTCTTCTAAATCTGTTTCTGGCAATACATATAAATCTGCACCTATACTGTCAGGGTCTATGGGTAGTGTACTATCTGCTACCACTGTTACCTTCTGATCATTAACCAGATTTACGCTTTTTGATACTCCCAAACGAGAAGCTCGTAATTTTACCTGCTGTCCCGATTCTTCACCAGTTACGTAAAGGATGCGATATTTCTGTGCTAATTGATTTGATACTTGCAACAATAAAGTCGATTTACCAATACCCGGATCACCACCAATCAGCACCATAGAACCTGGGACAACTCCACCACCAAGCACCCGATCTAATTCTGCATAACCAGACTCCCATCGAGCAATTTGGCGATCGGTAATTTGGTCAAACGTTAAGGAGGCTCGTGCTTTAGCTGGTTTAGCGTGAGATTTGCCATTGGTTTGAGTTGATTGCCAACTACTAACTCCCCCTCGACTGGGTACATCTACTGAAGACTGGATAGTGATCTGTTCTTCTAGAGAATTGTATGTGCCGCAAGCTGGACACTTACCAAACCACTGGGGCGATTCTGCTCCACATTCGTTACAAACGTAAAAGGTTTTTGGCTTTGCCATTCTTAAATCTTATTAAATATTCTTAATATTTGCTTAGTTCTTGGGAAAAACTAAAAACCAATAATAGTAGTATTTAGAGCTTTTTCCAAATCAATTGATGGAATGATATCTTAATATTATGGTATTAAAAATTAATCATGTAAATTTTTAGTGAAGGAGCGTTGAAAAACTTGGAAAGCCATAAAGAAAAAATCTTGGTGGTAGATGACGAAGCCAGCATTCGCCGGATTTTGGAAACGCGCCTTTCCATGATTGGCTACGATGTAGTGACAGCTGGCGATGGGGAAGAAGCTTTGGAAACTTTTCGCAAAACTGATCCCGACCTGGTAGTTTTGGATGTAATGATGCCAAAGCTAGACGGCTACGGTGTATGTCAAGAATTACGAAAAGAATCAGATGTCCCCATTATTATGCTAACAGCCTTGGGGGATGTAGCCGATCGCATCACTGGGCTAGAATTAGGTGCTGATGACTACGTAGTTAAACCATTCTCCCCGAAGGAGCTAGAAGCTCGAATTCGCTCGGTGCTGCGGCGGGTAGACAAAACCAGTGGATCTGGTATTCCCAGTTCTGGGGTAATCCATGTCGCTATTATTAAAATCGATACGAATAAGCGACAAGTCTACAAAGGTGATGAGCGCATTCGATTGACAGGTATGGAGTTCAGCTTATTAGAGTTGTTAGTAAGTCGCTCTGGAGAAGCTTTTTCCCGTTCGGAAATTTTGCAGGAAGTTTGGGGTTACACACCAGAACGTCATGTGGATACCCGTGTAGTAGATGTGCATATATCCCGTTTACGGGCAAAGTTAGAAGATGATCCTAGCAACCCAGAATTGATTCTCACAGCGCGGGGTACTGGTTATCTTTTCCAGCGGATTATTGAACCAGGGGAGGAGTGAGGAGATGAGGGAGCAGGGGAAGCAGAGGAGCAGGGGGAGCAGGGGAAGCAGAGGAGAAGAACTATTGATTATTGCCCAATGCTCAATGACTAATGATTAAACCTGATCCTAATCGAGTTTTGCGGCGTCTACCCATTGTTGTGGGTGGGCTAGGCGCTGTGCTTTTGTTGATTAACCGTCTGTTGACACTGGAACTAACCCAATCTCAATCGCGTGGTGATGTGGTAGGCGTGATTTTGAGTGCGGTGTTAATTTTGACGGGTTTAATTTGGCAGCAAGTTCAGCCGCGATCGCCTGATACTGTAGAACTAATTGGAGAAGAAGGTTTTGTCCTAGCAGCAGATTTACCTGAAGCTGTCAAAACAGAACTAGCTTGGGCATCTCACTTATTGTTGACCAATACAGTAACGCGATCGCTGGTGGTTTTTTATCAAGGTAAAGTTTTGTTGCGTC
This sequence comes from Nostoc sp., assembly GCF_036919675.1. Lineage (GTDB taxonomy): Bacteria > Cyanobacteriota > Cyanobacteriia > Cyanobacteriales > Nostocaceae > Nostoc. Next base: position 153,615 of record NZ_JBALCP010000102.1, on the reverse strand, counting down.
GCGGTATTCTGGGTACTAAATCTGAGGTTGTACCAGGAGTAATCTTAAAACAGGTACTCGAAAAACAAAAGCCGATTTATCTAGTTGCTCTAAAAATATATCCAGGTAAGCTTGAATTTGATTATTTACCAGAAAATACTCAAGGTGTAATTTGTCAACCTATTGGCAATCAAGGTGCGCTTATTTTGGGAGCGAATGCTCCTCGCAGTTACACCAAACAAGATGAAAACTGGATTGCGGGAATTGCTGATAAATTAGCCGTTACTCTTAATACTTAGGTTATTCGCTAGTTTTAGAAGTCAGCCAATTTTGGTGAGACTTGGGGATTTTGCCCCAAGTTCTGGAGCAAAGTCACAGGTAATCGGTATTAGCAAGTCATTGAGTGTCACGAGCGTATTTTGGATTAAAAAATTTCATCTAAAAGACGCTCTCTACGAGACGCTGCGCGTAGCTTGCTTCCCCGAAGGGGTACGCGGACTCGCTCTGAGCGAACGCAAGAGCGTTTCTAAGAGTTGCCATGCCGCAGGCTTTACGCTACGCTATCAGCAATCCAAAATCGTTCGATGGTTCCTGAGCGAAGTCGAAGGACTGAGCGAACGCAAGAGCGTCTCTAAGAGTTGCCAAAGTCTAAAATCTAAAATTCCATCACCAAGAAGTCAAAAAATTCCAACCTTCCTTTTCCTGTGGTGTCTCTCCTTCTTTTTCTTCGGGTTCTTCCGGTACCTTTAAATTTTTCTGTTGAATTAAATTATCATATTCTCCTGAATCAACCCATTTTAATAACTCGCCAGCCCGCATAACCACCCAGGAAAGCCCAGATTCTGTATAGCTTAATATTTTGGTGACCCGATCAACACTATCCAAGTTATTGGATGCAAACTCACGGGCTTGTCCGAGGAAATCTTCGATTACAGCAGTAGTCAAGTACTCGTCTGGTAAACCCGCGAGTTTCATCAGTGTAGTGGTTGCTACCTCAATATCCTGACAAGCCAGCAAACCAGCCCGATCAGCAGTGAACCTAGCCATCATTCGCCAATTATACAAACCCAGTTCCATTCCACTGGCTACTAAGCCACCCACACCCAGTGTGGTACTGCTCAACAAATTTTTCAAAGTCGGCATCACAATTGCCATTTGGTGATAAACCATATGCTGACTCTTGATGCGAGCAACTTCGTGTCCAAAAACGTAAAGTAACTCATCAGGGTCAAGCCACTCCATTCCATCTAAATTGATACCAACAAGGGGTTTTTCCACCCCAACAATGTAGGTTTGAATGTGACCTGTGCCTTGAAACAGATACAGTTCAGGAAGTGGAGCAACATCAAGAATTTGGCAGGTTTCTAGAAATGTCTGATGCAATTGCGGAAAATTACGGGGCGAAATTCTGATTTCACTACCAAGGCTTTGCAATCTGAGTAAGCGATCAATGCCGTATTCGTTAACTTTTTTGAGTAACAGGGAGACACCGGGCATATTTTGTAAAGAAGCCAAGGCTTTGCGATCAAAGGGGTGTTCGTAGGTTTTAGAACTTAGTCCAGTTAATATTTTTCTCGTCATGGGTTTTAAGCTTTAAAATAGCAGTTTAGGAAGCATTAGGCGATATGGCATAAATCCAGCTACCATCTCAATTAAGACAGGACTTACGCAAACTTCCACCACAGTGTACTAGGCATTTGTCACCATCTTGCCCAGATAGAATATACAGTAGGGACGCACAGCTGTGCGCCCTTACGAGGAAATTTACAATTGATCTATGCAAATTACTTATTGGTTATTAATTGCCGTAATGGTTGTGGGTATTATCGGTGCCGTAGTTCCAGCCATTCCTGGTAGCAGCTTAATTTTAATTGCAATTATCGTTTGGGGAATCGTTAGTAGTTCCTTTGCAGCTATCAAGATTCCACTAATTGTGACAGTTATAGTTTTACTGCTCAGTGTCGGAGTGGATTTTTTAGCTAGCTATGTGGGAGCAAGACAAGCTGGAGCTAGCAAGTGGGGGCAAATTGGCGCAATTGTCGGTTTGGTCGTGGGATTTTTGGGATTATTACCAACGTTGCCTTTTGGGGGCCCACTGTTAGGAATTTTATTAGGGCCGCTTTTGGGAGCAATTATTGGTGAGTACCTTTACCGACGTGAATTAGGGTTGGCGGTTAAGGCGGGTATAGGAATTATAGTCGGGTCTTTGATTGGAAATTTGATTCAAGGGTTGTTAGCGATCGCCGCAGTTGTAGTTTTCGTTGTGACAACTTGGCCACAGGTATTTGGCTCTTAGCATTTGAAAAATCTGACAGATTTGAGAACAGAGGTAATAGCTAGCAGTTAGCTATTTATTACAAACATTCAATTTGATAACAAAGACTATCCATAGTAAACAAATACAGCGGTTCCTCCCATTTATTCTCTGAGAGGAACCGTTTCAGTAAATATTAGTAACTGGAGAGATTATAGATAAACTGCATACTCCATTTATCTAAAATATGGTTGAGTAAGTTTAAGTATTAAAAATATCCATTGTATTTATACGAAAATTACCTTTCTTCAAGTCAGAGCTATTGCCAACAATTTAAACCCTGTGAAATGAAAGATATACGAAGCACAGGTATGTAAGTAATTAAAATTTCATTAAGGATAGTAATGCATTGAAGATGTGATGAAGACCACTCAGTAAATCTTGCAGGCTCTAAGTCTATGTGATTTCATGGAGATAAGAAATACATCAGACAAGTTTCGCTTTCACTGACAGTAGTTTCCATAAATTACTGAGATTAAAAGTAAAGCGATCGCTCTGATTTAAAGTTATTACTAGGAGCCTCAAATAACAATGATTAGTTTTAAATCTATATTACTAAACGCAACTCTAGCTGTTACTGTTGCAATTCCCTTGGCTACTACTGGGTTGTTTACCTCTGCTGGTTCTGCTCAAGCTGTAACTCTGAGCGGTAGTATCAGTCTTAATGGTACATCTGTCGTTCCTCATGATGGAACGAATCCAGCTAGTACTAGTATTACATTTATCGATGTTGATGGTGTTAGTAATCCTAGCGGTGATTTTACAGCCTTCTTACCAACCTTATCACCCACAGGTATTACCATTGACACTCTAAAGTTAACCAAGATAACTGATCAAACACCCACAAGCGCTACATACTCTACAGGCATTTACACTCCATTCATTAATTTCGGAGTCCGAACCCTGGGTAGCACTAATGCTCTTCTTACCTTTGATCTGGATGATTCTGTAGTTACCAGAATGTCATTGTTTGGTGATACCATTTTGGATATAGCGGGGATTACGGGGAAATTTAATTTCAATGGACAAACTATTGGGCAGGGTGCTCTGAGCGCTTCTGTTTCTGGGGCTTCAAGCAGTTACCAGTTAAGTCTCACCACTGTTCCTGAGCCAACCACAATGCTAGGCTTAGGTTTAGTTGGTGCTGGCATGGTTATGTCTCGCCGCCGCAAAGGTGTCGTTCAATAGACCGATCCTAAATATAAAAAAGTTACTTTTAGAAACTAAAAGTAACTCTAATTTATCTATTCGATCTGGCTGGAATGCAACATTGTACCAGCCAGGTCGATTTTTTTTATCCTGTAAGACAAATCTATATTAAAGGTGAATTTTTTTAACCTTAGATAGACTTAAACTGACTGCAAAGATTGTTTCGCTTCAGTTGCGATCGCTTCTACTTGATCATCAGCCAGAGTTTCTAATATAGATTTGGCTTCTGCACTACCCAAACGAGCCAAGGCTTGTACAACTCTGTAACGAATTTGCCAATCTGGATTGTTAGCATAGGGAGCTAAAAGGGGAACTGCTTGTAAATCTCCCAAGTCACCCAAAGAACTAATAGCAGCAGTTTGAACTAATTCGTTTTCTGATGAGAGTGCCTCTTTGAGTAGTTCAAAGGCTCGTGGATCGCCCAACTCTCCTAATGTAGCAATGATACTGAATTGGATTAGCCATTCATCGGTTGTATGGTAAAGCTGTTGCAAGTCTTCAAAGGCTTCATGTAACTTCAGAGCACCTAAACAGTCTGCTGCTGCTGCTTGTACATCTACTTCAGAGTCATGAAGCAAGCGATCGCGCAAGATATCTAAGGATAACTGTAAATCTTGTGTTCCGAGTGTATCCATTTGACTCACCGCCGAGTAACGGACACGAGAATTGCGATCGCCAATAGCATTTTGAATTAATTCAAAGCCGATCGCAGGTTCCAGTTGGCGGATTTGATTTACTGCACGTAAGCGATCGCCTAAATCCTCAGAACTGAGCAATTGCTTAACAGACTCCGGATTAATACTCATTTAGTTATCCTTGATTTTCAAAGGTGTAAAAAATAGTTAACAGTTATCAGACTGATAACTGACTAATCTTGACTTGCTGCCATTGCCCGAATAATATCACCACGAGTGAGGATACCAATTACTTCACCCGCGCCCTCAAGTACTGGTAATCGGTGAACACTGCGATCGTGCATGATTGTAGCGGCTTCCTTTAAAGTTTTATCAGGGGAAATAGCGATCGGGTTTTTACTCATCACCTCCCCAACGGTTTGCCCTAGTGCCTTGTGCAAGTCACGTTCATATGTAGCAGGATTTTTTAAATAGATAACGCTATCAAGAAACATAATGTACGCAGGTGGAGTAACACCAGTTTCTTGCCACATTAAATCGGTTTCCGAGATAATGCCCACCAATTTACCGACATCATCCACAACAGGTAATCCGCTGAAGTGGCGTTCTGCGAGAATTTGGATAGCTTCGTTGAGTGGAGTTTCTGTCCGAACGACAACTGGATCGCGGCTCATCACATCGGCAACGGTTTTAGGCATTTGTTTGCTGACACCTTTAATCAAAGTCCCTGCGCCTATTGTAGAAAATTGTGGGACTCAACCTGATGCAATTAATAGATTGTTACGGTGATTGGGCATTGGGGATTGGGCACAAGAGGTAGAGGGGCAGTTCTTGCTCGGGGCAAGGGGGAGAATTAAAATTACTTGTTTCCCCTCTTTCCCCCCCACTCCCTGCTTCCCCTGCTTCTTTCTAGTCCTCAGTCCCTTTTAAGGCAGCAATAATTTGAGTATTTGCTTTAGGAAAAGTAAACTGCTCCAGTTCTTCCAAAGTTACCCAGCGAATTTCATCGGATTCCAAAGGTTGGGGAACACCTGTAACATAGCGGCAGTGATGTACTGTGAGGGTAACGCGCAAGTTCGTATAGCTGTGGTCGATAGTAATCAGATGCTCTCCCACTTCAATTACTATTCCCAGTTCTTCGGAAATTTCCCGTTGAATACACTCTTGGATAGTTTCACCAGGCTCAATTTTACCACCAGGAAATTCCCACCAACCCCCCATCACTCCTTCTGGACGACGGCGATCGATTAAAATTTGCTTTTGGTCATTCCAAATTACTGCAACACCAATAATTTTATGGGGTGGCAAAAAACTGGTTTCACTCATAATTGATTGGGGAGATGAGGAACTACTTTTGCAAATGGTAAATCCATGTACTATTCATATCCGTACAAAGGTGGTATTAATAATTCTTAGAGAACACGAAAATATTAAGACCTCGGAAAACATGGTGTAGATTTAGAATAGCTTAAGTAAGTGTAGATCATTCGTTAAAAAATTGACTTTGATAACAGAGTTTTAGCCTTAACCTAAGCGGATTAGATGATAAGGGATACTAACTTCTAATAACAAAACTCGGCAGATTAGTTTGAATTCTGCCGAGTTTTGATTTATTGCGAAGGTCGTCTACCGCTGTTAGTTTATCCACAAATGTGTATTAATCATTTAGCAATACGCCTCTAGTTGAACTAATCACCAACTTACAGGAGTTCACAGATAACCAAATCCAAAAACTCCGCGTTCCTCTACGATAACCTCTGCACTCATACGCTGCCGCAAGGCAAGCGTCTATGCATTTAAATTTCAACCCTAATTTGTCACTATTTTTGGATATTTAAAAAATTTAGCTGATGCATGACTGGGAATTAGCGGCGAAGATTTTGCAGAGGCTTATTTTCAGTTCGGATCGCCGTGACTGTGAGTAGCTATCAGCCCAACAATATTGAATTTCCCAAATTTTATGTTTTTAGTCAACTTCGCTGTTGTTGCTTTCAGTCCCTTGTAGGGCAATTTCAAAATTCATTCTCTGTTCAGCGTTACGCAAGAAATAACCACTAATCATCGCAGAAGCCAGAAGCCGACCCAGACTTTCCCGACTGGTGGTTACGCTGATGCCAAAATGTTCTGAGGGTAGATTACCCAATAGTCCTGTAATATTCCGTTCCATCACCTGAAACACTTCGGCAGATGTGGGTTTAGATAGTTGGGTAACTGCCTCAGGATTCAAGGATTTAACGTACTGCCATAGTAAATCGCTAGTTTCTGATTCGCTATTGAAAAACTCTGAGACATGATTGGATTGGTTATTCATTTTTTAGCTCCTTAACTACCACTCCTGGCTGCGGTGCTTGTGATTTGAATATTAAATGCCTGTTTTGGATTTGACTTAGCTAGCTATTTCGTCTTCCTGTCAACTAATGTAACAGCCTAACGTAAGAGTGGAAGTAGGTGTAACCGTACCAAAGTCAGGGTATTTTCTCACCCTAATAAATAAAGTCAGGAGTAAAGAGTTAATTAAAAACTCATAACTCCTAACTTTCCCTAACTTGCCAAATATTCATCCATGTTGGCTTTAGATTTGCGAAGTTTGGTTAAGGCTTCCCGCTCTATTTGCCGGACTCGTTCCCGGCTGATATTCAGTATTTCACCGATTCTAGCTAGAGTCAGCGCTTGCCCATCAGTTAAGCCAAAGCGCAGCGTGATCACTTCCCTCTGCTGTGACGTGAGGTCGCCCATCAGGCGATCTAAGTCATAAGATAGGGAAGCTTGCATGACAAACTCTTCTGGAGATGCTCCTGGGTCTTCCAGCATTTCTCCGAGTTCGGTGTCATAATTATCACCCAGCCGCAAATCCAAGGAAAGGGGCAAACGCGCCTTTTCTAGATACTCTCGCACTTGTTTGGGGGTTAATTCTAATTCTTGAGCTAGCTCGCCAGCGGTCGGAGCGCGTCCCAACTTTTGAGACAATTGGCGCTGTGCCTTTTTAATTTTATTTAATTTTTCAGTGATATGGATAGGCAGCCGAATGGTACGAGCTTTTTCGGCTATGGCACGGGTGATCGCTTGCCGAATCCACCAATAGGCATAGGTAGAAAACCTGTACCCTTTGGTGGGGTCAAACTTTTCTACGCCCCGTTGCATACCAATACTACCTTCTTGGATCAAGTCCAGTAAATCGACGTTGCGTTTTATGTACTTTTTGGCAACAGAGACTACCAGCCGCAAATTGGCTTCTACCATCTTACGCTTGGCAATTTCACCATCAGCGATCACTTCGTTCAAATCTGCTGGTTCTAACTTTGTCGCTTTGGCCCACTCTTCTAAAGTCGGTTGACGACCTAACTGGGTGGCAAGAGATTCCCTTGATTCGTGCAAAGCGCAGGAACGTTGCACCTGCTTCCCATAGAAAATCTCTTCCTCGTGGGTTAAGAGTGGCACACGGCCAATCTCACGCAGGTAAGTCCGCACGAGGTCTGTGGCTGTCTGAGCGGTCTTCATGGCGCTACTCTTTGGTAATGATGGGTTTGGCGGTAGGGTCATTAAGGGATAGATGCTTTATTAGGGTGCTACCCAGTCAGACTGGGAACCCATACTATGGTTTGCAATTTACGCGCCCGATAAACACGTAGCGCTCATAATAATCAAATTTAGGCTTCTTAACTGCTAAAACTTACAGTTATTTCCTACTTCTCACAAGTATCTACAGTTAGATAAAAGGTAGTTTTTTAAACATTTTTTTAGAGAAACCTTATTAACAATTGTAACATTTATGAGAATGTTTTGGCTATATGGCGACATTAAATTTCCTGGTTATTCCAGTTCATCCAATATTGTGCTTTCTCTCAAGGCTGACTAGAAGTCAATTTAAGAAATTATTTGGTTGACATAAGCTTCCTCATATTTGTTAAAATATATCTAATGAGAACTATAGTCATTCTCTTATAACAATTACTTAATTTTCTTGGACATTGGGGAGCCACTGCGTTGCCGGGGTTTCCCCGGTTGTTCGCGTTGGCAAAGCCTCTCTAAGAGTTGCGTCTCCGAACAGGAGAAGTAAGCGGCGTCATTGGGGAGCCACTGCGTTGCCGGGGTTCCCCCGGTTGTACCCCTACGGGGATCTTGCTAGCAAGAGCGTCTCCGAATAGGAGAAGCAAGTGGCGTCATTGGGGCAGAGGAGAAAGACTTACTGCAAGCAACTTCCCCTCTGCTCCCCTGTTCCCCACTCCCTACTTCCTACTCCCTGGTAATCGGGCAGTACTCTTGAATGGTTTTTACATCCAAAGTCGTATTTTGTAAAGAACGGATGGCGGCGACGGTAGCTTTTGCGCCGGCGATGGTAGTAATGATGGGAATTTTGTAAGCTAAGGCTGTGCGGCGGATTAACCTAGCATCAGTCTGGGCTTCTTCCCCTGAAGGTGTGTTGATAATAAGTTGGATTTTCTGGTTTTTGATTGCATCTAGGACGTGGGGACGACCTTCATGGAGTTTTAACACTAATTCAATATTTAATCCCTGTTCGAGGAGAACTCGCCGTGTACCAAGGGTAGCCATCACTTTAAAGCCCAAATCGATAAATTCCTTCACCACAGCACCCGCAGCAGCTTTATCGCGATCGCTCATTGATACAAATACAGTTCCCGTCAGTGGTAAACGCTCCCCAGCACCCATTTCCGCTTTGGCAAAGGCCCGGCCAAAGTCGCTGTCAATCCCCATCACCTCACCAGTCGATCGCATTTCTGGGCCCAATATTGTATCAGTTCCTGGGAATTTATTAAAGGGTAATACTGCTTCTTTTACAGCAATATGTGTGGGAATGACTTCCTCGGTGAAATGTAGCTCCTCTAAGGTTTTACCTGACATAATTAAGGATGCTAGTTTCGCTAACTGTACGCCCGTTGCTTTAGAAACAAATGGGACTGTGCGGGAGGCGCGGGGGTTGGCTTCCAAAATGTAAACTTGGGGAGAATAACTACTTGCGCCAATAACGGCAAATTGGATATTCATCAACCCCACGACTGACAGCGCTTGTGCTAGCTGCACCGTCCAAGTGCGGATTTGATTGAGAACTGCTGGTGATAGGGAAATGGAGGGTAAAGAACAGGCGGAATCTCCTGAGTGAATCCCAGCTTGTTCGATGTGTTCCATGATGCCACCAATCACTACCCGTCCTGTGTGATCGGCGATCGCATCTACATCGACTTCAATCGCGTTTTCCAAAAACTTATCAATCAAAATCGGATGTTCTGGTTCCACTAGTACAGCAAAAGTCATGTAGCGTTCCAATTCAGCATCGGAATAAACGATTTCCATCGCCCGTCCCCCTAACACATAGCTGGGACGCACCACCACAGGATAGCCAATGCGTTTGGCGACAATCAGCGCATCTTCGTAACTCCGCGCAATCCCATTCGGCGGTTGAGCAATATTCAACTGTTGGAGAATCTTTTCAAACCGCTCCCGGTTTTCTGCCATGTCGATAGAATCTGGTGATGTACCCCAAATTTTAGTGATTAGTCCGGAAGTGTCATTGTTAAGAAATTCTTGTAACGGCAGAGCCAACTTCAGCGGTGTTTGGCCGCCAAACTGGATAATTACCCCGACTGGATTTTCAGTTTCGATGATGTTAAGGACATCTTCTTTTGTTAACGGCTCAAAGTAAAGGCGATCGCTGGTATCATAGTCAGTCGAAACCGTCTCTGGGTTAGAGTTGACCATAATCGTCTCATACCCCGCTTTCTTCAAAGCATAGGCGGCGTGACAACAACAATAATCAAACTCAATTCCCTGCCCAATGCGGTTGGGGCCACCACCCAAAATCAATACTTTTGGCTTGGTTGCTGGTAAGACCTCTGTTTCTTCTTCGTAGGTAGAATAGTAGTAGGGAGTAAATGCTTCAAACTCAGCGGCGCAGGTATCCACTGTTTTGTAAACTGGGATAATCCCTAGTGACTTGCGGTAGGCGCGAACTTCATCTTCGGTGGTTTTGGTGGCATAGGCAATCTGGCGATCGCTATATCCGTCCCGCTTCACTTCATAAAGTTGCTCTTTTGTCAATTGGTGCAAAGGTGTCCGCTTCAGGAATTTCTCGACATCTAACAGTTGCTGCAATTTATCTAAGAACCATCGGTCAATACCAGTGAGTTCGTAGATTTCCTCAATAGTCATCCCTTGCTGCAAGGCATGGCGCACGGAGAAAATACGATCAGGGTTAGGTGTCCGCAATTGGGCGCGAATTTGTTCACCACTGGGTAATTTCTCGGCTTTATCGCAACCCCAACCAGCACGTCCTGTTTCCAGCGATCGCAGCGCTTTTTGGAAGGATTCGTTGAAAGTCCGCCCAATTGCCATTGCTTCCCCGACTGACTTCATTTGGGTTGTCAGTACTGGTTCTGAACCTGGGAACTTTTCAAAGGCGAAGCGGGGGATTTTTGTCACCACATAGTCAATTGTCGGCTCAAAGGATGCAGGAGTTTTCTTGGTGATGTCATTTTTAATTTCATCCAGGGTGTAGCCTACAGCCAATTTTGCTGCCATTTTGGCGATCGGGAAACCCGTGGCTTTGGAAGACAAAGCCGAACTGCGGGAAACGCGGGGGTTCATCTCAATTACAACTACATCCCCTGTAACTGGATTGACGGCAAACTGGATATTTGAACCGCCAGTTTCCACACCGATCTCGCGGATGATTTTAATTGCCATATCCCGCAGCCTTTGATATTCTTTATCAGTGAGGGTTTGCGCGGGAGCGATGGTAATCGAGTCTCCAGTGTGGATGCCCATAGGGTCAAGGTTTTCGATGGAGCAGATAATCACCACGTTATCTGCCAAGTCACGCATCACTTCGAGTTCGTATTCTTTCCAGCCGAGTAAAGACTGGTCAATCAAAATTTGCGAAACGGGGCTGGCATCTATACCTACCTGGGCCATTTCTTCAAATTCTTCTTGGTTGTAGGCAATACCGCCGCCACTTCCACCCATTGTGAAAGCTGGACGAATAATTAGGGGATAAGTACCAATTTGACGGGCAACAGCTTTGGCTTCTTCCAAAGATTCGGCTGTACCGCTGGGACACACAGCTACTCCAATCCTTGCCATTGCCTCACCAAAAAGTTTTCTATCTTCGGCTTTCTCAATGGCTGGTAGTTTTGCGCCGATTAACTCAACGCTGTACTTTTCCAACACCCCATTTTTGGCTAAAGCAACGGCGAGGTTGAGGGCGGTTTGTCCACCCATCGTGGGTAGTAAAGCATCAGGGCGTTCTTTCTCGATGACTTTTTCGACCAATTCCGGAGTCAGCGGCTCAATGTAAGTGCGATCAGCTGTTTCCGGGTCGGTCATAATCGTTGCAGGGTTGGAGTTGACCAAAACCACTTCATAGCCTTCTTCTCGCAGCGCTTTGCAAGCTTGAGTGCCAGAGTAGTCAAACTCACAGGCTTGTCCGATCACAATTGGACCAGAGCCTAACAGTAGAATCTTCCGGAGGTCGTCACGGCGGGGCATAGTGGTGTTGCCTTGGAATACGAGAATACAAATCCTGATTATTTTAAGGGTCTTTACCCTCTGTGGTCCTTTTTATTATTAAGTTTTCTAAGTTTGATCACAGAGAGGGGAGTGGGGGATTACCTCGTTCCCAGTCGGAGACTGGGAATGCCCCCTCATTGAGGCTCTGCCTCCCTTACTCGCGGCAGAACCGCAATGAGGAACATTTCCAGCCTCTAGCTGGAAACGAGGTTTTAAAGGGGTTTGCCAATGCCCAACGATTATTTTGTATTTCTAATTTTATTTAATTGTGATGCTCAAATTTTTAAAGCTTTTGCGAATTTTATTATTTAATTTGGTGAGACTTTGTAACTGATGGTGATTTATTCTGGCATATATCTATCTGATTATTCAGCACAAAGAAATTTCTTAGCTAAAAATCTTTATTAACTAGCTAATTGCTAAATATTTTAAACGTTAAATATTATGTGAATATGTTTACTTAGATTAAAAAATGGCAGAGAGATAGGGATATCATTTTCTGCCATTTTTTATAATATTTTAAGAGTTAGCGCTGCCAACTTTTTCTTTCAGTCTAGCTAGACAAATCTAGATTATGAGAGTTTTAGCTTTGAGCAGCTTGAACAAACCCTAAGGTTAAGCTGTCCTTGGCAAGGAAGTGAGACAAATGATATGCACGTTCCTCTGTTTTCAACAAAATCTTTTCATATAGATAGCGTGTACCGCGATCGCCTAAACTCTCTGCCTGAGCAGCTTGACGACGAATCACGCCTAGAATGGCTTGTTCTGCGGCTAGGTCATTTTCCACCATTTTGCGAGAGGAATATACGCCCTCAGATTCTTGCTCAAAACAGGTTAATTCTGCTAATTTGCTGAAGGTAGCTACTGGCACACCACCTAGTCCATCCAAGCGTTCTCCAATTTCATGGATGTGGTCTTGTACTTGGTTGTAGCTTTCGTTAAAGAACTCATGCAGAGAGTAAAATTCTGAGCCTTCAACTACAAAATGATGCTTTTGGTACTGCAAGTATAGTGCCTGGAAACTGGCTAATACAACGTTGAATCCTTCTGTAACTGGAGCAGTTACGCTGTGATCCAGCAACACAGGATTGTCATATACATGACCAAAATTCCGTAACAAAGTTTGCGTTTCAGACATTGTTCTCCTCGCTCTTTAGCAGTTATAGGTTTTAACTGCTTATTCCTTACATATTAACATTTTAATAATAATAACAAGCCGATTTGCCATTACAAGGTTTTGTATTTTTGCCTACAAAAAGTCTCAAGTTTATTGTTTGCTGGATGATGGCACGCTCATCAAGTTGCATGTATTTATCATTATTGTTGACATCTATCCTTAAATATGCATACTACAAAAAAGGAGCAGAGAGAGAAAATTTTACCTTATCCTCCTTGTCTTGCTGATCTCCCTTATCCCCTTTTGAATATGCGATCGCTGTAAAAATTTGATTTTTTTTTCCAAAATTACTGAGAATTCTTTGCACTTAAGGTATGCTGTTTTAAGAGGTTAGACTCCTAAGACTTTTAAAAAGTCGGGAGTTAAATCGCGGTAGTTACTGCAAGTTTGTTGCACTTGAGGGCAATTCTCTTGAAATCGTTTAGTTCAGAAATAGAAATAAAGCACCTTGTAGAGGTGAATTGGGCAGATCGCTGGCAAGTCTATCAACGCCTAAAGGAGTTAGACATTCCCTGTAGTTGTACGGCTAACCAGCCATTGAAAGTTGAAATTGGCTCTCCTATAGCAGCTGTTCAACTTTGGAGTGTGATACGGCAATTAACAGCTTCCCGTCAAGACCAGATTTGGACTCTTGAGTACTGCTGGCAAAGTCGCTACTAACAGTTATAATTTTTAGCTGCTGCTGAAAATATCTTACTTAGTAGCTTGTATAAGTTAAAAGGAGGTCAAAAAAATGGGTGGATCTCACAGTATGGAAGTATCAGAATTTTGTCTTGAAGGCAGATTTATAAATTTTGTTATTAAAGATGGCTATAAGCTCAAAGGCTTACTGCTGGCGACTCATGAGGGTGAGTCTTATATTAAACTTGCTAAACATTTACGGGCTGCTTTTGACTTGCGCTTACCACCAGGGACTTGGCTGCAAGTTGTTGGTTACAAAATACATGATTTGAAGGATGGCACAGTTACACTGAAAGCTGAACGGGTGATGGCGGTGCGTTCTGAGATGGGGAGAGTTGAAACGCCTACTCCAGTACAAGAACCCCCATCAATTGATAATGCCAAGGCAAAACCAGCTAAGACTAAAGCTACGATTTTGGTGTGTCAAAAGTCTGATTGTATAAAACGCGGTGGCAAAGCAGTTTGTCAAGCGTTGGAGGCGGCTTTAAGCGATCGCGGTTTAGAAGACCAAGTTACAATCAAGGGCACTGGTTGTATGAAGAACTGTAAAGCTGGGCCTAACCTAGTTATGCCAGATAAAACGCGCCATAGCCGAATTCAAGCCTCACAAGTCCCCGCACTGATGAATCAGCATTTTGGTGACAAGATGTCAGCACAGTCTGAGAATTTAGGGGAAGTGGCGAAATATAATGGCAAGCTTTACTGAAATAAATAGTGAAATCTTGACATTTTAATGAGAAGGTTTAATAATAGCTTTTCAAGTGTGTTCCATTAAGACTCGGCTGTAAACTTTGCTAAAAGTTTGCAATAAAATCAAAAAACTGGCTTTAATTAAAGCCAGTTTTTTGAGTTAATAGGGTCTTTGTTGAGCAATTTTTAACCGGGATGCTCCCATAATTTGTAAAGATATCAAGGCAACGTGGTTGATTGGTGAGTCCGTAGACGCACAGAGGCTTGTCGTTAAACATCGCTTACAGTGGAAGCGTCAATCATCAATGACTTAAAAACAAATGCCACATATCCCTCAGTGGATATACATCGTTTATTTTGTATTTTCCACGATAGTCATGATTTTTCTATTCCGTCATGACTGGAATCGCCTCGCCAAACTCTACCGCACCCAAGAAGCGCCGCCACTAAACTTTTCCCGAATGCAAAGTGGTTCTGTGGGTTTGGTGTACTACAAAGGAACTTTAAATGTTGGTACAACTCCTCAAGGGATTTATCTGAGTATTTTCTTGTTTAGCTTTGGACTTACGCCGTTGTTGATTCCCTGGAGTGCCATTAGGAAAATTGAACCTGCTAACGAACTATTTATTATTAAGCGTTTTCGTTTGTATCTTAATTCCCCAAAAGTCACCCTGATTTTAAGCAGAGATATTTTGGAACCGGCTAAAGAATTTTTAGCTACACAGGGATTTGAGTGGATTTAGACTTGACTTTTCACAGGATGTGGAAAACCTCTCTCTAAATCTCTCTCCTTTGAGGCTACGGTGTACACACAAGTCGTATCACCCCCCTTAATCCCCCCTTATAAAGGGGGGAAATGAGATTTCCGGTTCCCTCGCCTTCACAAGGGGAGGGTTAGGGTGGGGTAAAACCTGTCTTCTTCAGCTATTTTCAGACTTATGTATACACCGTAGCCTCAAAGGAGAGAGACTTTGAATTTTCTCCCTTATATCTCCTATATGCGGTAGGAGTACAGCATTACGTAGGCGTAGCCCACCACAGGCATCGCTTGTATTTAACGCAAGCTGCAAGTGCTATATTTATACAGAATTACCTGAGCGATCGCCTACACCTTCTAAGAAGGGCACAGTTGTAAAGGCGATCGCTTAATATTTTTATACAATTACCTTGAGCGATCGCTGGTTTGGTAGGATGCGTTAGCAGCAGCGTAACGCATCGAAAGTATCTAGAATGATGCATTAAGAATGTAATGCACTCTACAAATTCTTAATGTTTGTAAGTCACTCATCGGAGTCTAAACCTAAACCCTCATTCAAGTCTGCTAAATTTTCGCCTTCAAGATTTGCCCCTACAAGAATCGCCCCTTTAAGATTTGCCCCTCCAAGATTTGCCCCTCCAAGATTTGCCCCTCCAAGATTCGTCTCTACAAGATTCGCCTCATAAAGATTCGCCTCATAAAGATTCGCCCCTACAAGATACGCCCATACAAGATTCGCCCCTTCAAGAATCGCCCCTTCAAGAATCGCCCCTTTAAGAATCGCCCCTTTAAGAATCGCCCCTAAAAAGTCTTTAAAAACTAAAACGCAACCTTGCAAATCCAAAAAACTCAGGCAATTCAAGCAAAACACATCACTATAAGTATTGATTCTTTGCCCTTGCAAACGGGAAATCCAGATACCGAAAGCTTCAGGAGTATGCCATTGAATCTTTGAAACTGTCTTTGTCACTCTAGCGCAAGCATTTAAGACAGCCAACAACGCTTCTTCTGCATTTCGTGCTTGTCGATTTTCTTCTTGAAAATCAGGTCTGGGATTCAAGCATTCCATCGGCATTCCATGACGCAACATAAAACCAATCAGATGGCATAATGTCTGCTGCCAATTGCCAACATCCGATGTATTCTGTAAAGGCATTTCATCCGCAACAAAGTTAAAAAGGTATTCTGTAAGGGAACATAAACTTGTTTTAAACCAAAAGCTTCTAAAAGCATCGGTTCTTCAACCTGTTTTTGTAGCCAAGCTAAATAACGCTGCCATGACTGTTCCCGTTCATTGGCTTGAGTAAAGGGGGTATCCAGTTCTTCTTTTAAACAGGCATATTTTTCTGGATGTTTTGCCCACTCTTCATGTAAAGCAAACACAAAATAGGTAGGAAAACGATGACTAATTGTCTGTGCCTGTGCTTGATTGACGCTAAAGTATTTTAACCAGTCGGCAAAAGCAGTTTTAATCGCTTCCAGAATCGGCAAATCTTTGGGACGGCTAAAAAAATTTTGGTCAATACGCAATTCTATACTTTCTAGGGAATCGTTAAGGCGATCGCACAATAGCTCAAGATGAGTCTCGTTTGGTTTTTTAAGCAGTAACCCTTGATTTCCTTTTACCAAACTCACTATTGCTTCTACCAAAGAACGGTAAATTAGTAACCAAGCAACTTCCTCTGGTGCTGCTGCTAAACCTAGTGCTGCTGTAGCTTCCACAGCATCTTTGGCTACCTCTTCCCACTTACCCAAGACCCCATCTATCACACCTTTGCTTAGTGATTTGAATAGTTCCTTAAAGTCAGCTTTAATGGGTTTATTCCATAATGCAACAGGTTTGCTGACTGAAAATCCAGAGGTATTGCTCATAACTGTTGTATGACGCTGGTAGATGTACTGAGCCAATATATTTCAACAAGGTTTTATGATATTTTTCCTGAAAACCAGCAGTAAATTTAATAATTTATCAAGATAAACTTCTAATTCCAGGCTCAAAGGCTCAACTGTCACCCTCAAAAGCTCAAAAATGCCCTGGCGACTGGAAGTCGCGGCTATACAGACAAAACCTGCCTCCGCAGGTTACAAGAATCTTGGGATACAAAACCTGGTAGGGGCATAACATTGTTGTACCGCTATAAATAACGTGTATTATACATACTTTTTTAGGATACTTAATTTCAGTATTTCCAAAGTTAGTTATAAAGGCGATCGCCATTATCAAAAGGGCACAGTTGTAAAAGCGATCGCTATTTCTACTGGAAATTAGATCACCTCAGTTAGAGAAGACTGCAACAACTGTCGCATGGATGTAGCCTGCACATGATTAGGAAAGACAGTTAAAAAGTAATTTAGGTCTTGGATAGCTACATGGATACGCTCTAAGGAAGCACCTTGAGATAAGGTATACCGATAAATTGCTCTGCTGGTTGAGTATATTGAGCAGCTAAATAATAAAGGGCTAAATTAAAGGTGTTACGCCAGTCTTTAGTATCTTTTTCATAATGCTGTTTAGCAAGCTTGATAGCAAGTGCTAAGTCAATTAGCGCTTTGTTTGCTTGGTTAAGAGCTAGGTAGCTTAAAGCGCGATCATACAAATACCAATCATCGTGAGATTTTAAGCCAATAGCGCAGTTGAAATCTGCAAGAGCTTCATTGTACCGCTTAAGTTGGAGGAAAGTTTGACCGCGACTTGCGATCGCCCAGTCAAGTTTGGGGTTAAGTTCAATCGCGCGGTCAAAATCTTCCAAGGCTTGCGTATAACGCTCCATTAAACGGTAAGTTTCACCTCTACTTGCGATCACCCACTCATATTTTGGGTTAAGTTCAATTAAACGGTAAGTTACACCACGAATTGTGATCGCCCAGTCATATTTTGGGTTAAGTTCAATTAAACGGTCAAAATCTTCTAGGGCTTCCGTGTAACGCTTCATTAAATGGTAAGTTACACCACGATTTGCGATCGCCCAGGCATATTTAGAGTCAAGTTCAATAGCGCGGTCAAAATCTGGAAGAGCTTCTTCGTAACGCTTCATTAGACGGTAAATCTCACCACGCCAACCTAGAGCAATTGATTGCCATTTAACCTCAATTTTAGAATTTTGTAGGACTGCGGTAAACATTTCTAATGTAAGTTGGTAAAAATTTTCGTCATAGGCTTTTAACCCACTAGTACCGCAAGGCGGAAGTCAAAAGTCAAAAGTCAAAAGTATTAAGGAATATGGAATTTGCATCGCAAAACAGAACCATCAAATGTAACCGTTAAGATTTTGCTCATTGATACGTTCCTTCTAACCGCTAATTACAGCGATCGCATCAATTTCTACCAACACATCTTTAGGTAAGCGCGATACCTGAACACAAGCCCGCGCCGGGGCTGTATCTTCAGGAAAATATTTAGCATAAATGGCATTCACCGCCGCAAAATCATTCATATCAGCTAGAAATACAGTGGTTTTCACCACATCTTGAAAAGTCGCACCAGATGCTGTGAGGATGGCTTCAAGGTTAGCTAAAACCTGCTCGGTTTGCTTTTTGACATCATCAGTGTAGACGACATCACCAAGGCGGGGATCGATGGCAATTTGTCCAGCGATGAATACAAATTGACCTGAAGCTGCGATCGCTTGATTATAAGGGCCGACTGGTGCGGGTGCGTTATCAGTACGAATTACTTTACGAGTCATAGATATTACTTTTTCTAATGATGTTTCCTGTTTACCGATTTCACCCTCAGAAGCGATCGGCTTGTAGACTTCTCCATCTGGCATTATCGCACCAGTGAGGTCTGCATCTTTAAAGGTTGCCCCATAGATATTTGCCCCAGTTAAATCAGCCCTTCTCAAGTTTGCACCATTAAGATTTGCCATCATCAAGTTTGCATCTGACAGACAAGCTCTTTCTAAATTTGCTTCTTGCAGACAAGCTTTTTTTAGGTTTGCTTTTTCTAAGAAGACCCTAACTAAATCTGTCTGAGCTAAATTTACCTCTGATAAATTACATTTCTCCAAAGTGACTCCCCGGAGTATGGCTTTCTGGAGATTTGCACCTTGAAGATTTACTTCAGTTAGTTTTATCTGAGTAAAGTTTGCTTTAGTCAAGTCTGCCCCACTTAGATTTGCATTACTCAAACTTGCACAACTTAAATCCGCACCACTCAAGTCTGCCCAACTAAGATTGATTGAACAACCCTCTATCTTACTCAAATTTGTATTTATTAAAGATGCTCTGCTGAGGCTAGTATTATTAAGTTTCGCCCTAGTCAGGTTTGCGTCACTCAAATCTGCTCCATTCCAATTTGCACTAGATAGGTCTATATCACTTAGGTTTGCACCTTTAAGGTCTATGCCTTGACGATTTTTAGTAAACTGCCGTCCCCCCGCGGCGTATTTCTCTAACAGTTCCTCAGCGTCCATAATGCACCTTTAAATACCACTGACACAGTATAATCACAAAAACTTTGTGTCATAGGTATTCCTCTCCCCTCTTCCTTGGCGTCTTGGCGGTTCGTCCCTCCTACCCCAACCTCGGACGTATCCCATAATGCCGATATCGCCAATAATCCTGCAAAATGCGATCGTGATCAAAACATAAATTACCAGGCACACGCCAAGACTCAAAAATGCCTACACCCTTAGCATCATCCCCAGCCATCGGTTTCCCCGTCGCTGTCGCCAAAAACACAATGCTAATCGTATGCTGACGCGGATCGCGATCGGGGTTAGAATACACCAGTAATTGTTCAACTAACTCCACCTGCAAACCCGTTTCTTCCTCAGCTTCCCGCTGCGCCGCAACTTCCACGGCTTCCCCATAATCCACAAAACCACCAGGAATAGCCCAACCCAAGGGTAGATTATGTCTTTCAATTAACACTATTGGCCGATGAGGTCGATCTACTAGTTCAATGATGATATCAACTGTCGGTGTAGGATTTCGGTAAGTCATAATCTGTTAACAGTGAACAGTTAATAGTTAACTGTATTTGTTAGCTCTGTGACAACTGATAACTGATAACCGAATGCTGTTCCGTGATAGATTCGATGCGATCGCCTAGCGTGTCGATCAGATAATTGCTTCCTCTCATAATTCAGGTTAAATATGCCTTTTCCTAGATCAAGTGGCATTTTGCTGCATCCCACATCTTTTCCCAGTCGATTTGGCATTGGGGATTTAGGCTTAGAAGCTTATCGCTTCATCGATTTTCTCAAAGAAAGCCATCAACAATATTGGCAAGTTTTACCTTTGGGCCCCACTGCATACGGTAATTCCCCGTATATGTGCTACTCGGCAATGGCGGGAAATCCCCTGCTGATTAGCCCAGAAAAACTGCGAGATGAGGGTTTGCTAACAGAAGAAGACTTTGCTAATTTACCAGGATTTCCGGAAGAAAAGGTAGATTTCAAGGAGGTTGTGCCGGTTAAGATTGGGCTACTCAAAAAAGCCTATGAACATTTTAGAGCCAATGCCACACCCATCCTCCAAAAAGAGTTTGAAGGTTTTTGCGACAGCAAAGCCTATTGGCTAGATAATTACGCCTTATTTATGGCGTTGAAAGATGCTAACGAGAATGCAAACTGGCATACATGGCCGTCAGAACTTGTCAAGCGTGATCCACAAGCAATGGAGCAAGTACAGGAGCGGCTCAATGGAGAGATTTCTTATTACAAGTTTGTCCAATTTGAGTTTTTCCGCCAGTGGTCAGAGCTTAAAAGCTACGCCAATATGCGCGGTATTGACATTATCGGCGATATTCCCATCTACGTAGCTCATGATAGCGCTGATGTGTGGGCGCATCCCAACATCTTTTGTCTAGATGAACAGACAGGAGCTGCCGCCCAAATGGCAGGAGTCCCACCAGATTACTTTAGCGCCACCGGTCAATTGTGGGGCAACCCAGTTTACAACTGGGAGGAATTGCAAAAACAAGACTTTAAGTGGTGGGTACAGCGCTTTGAGGCAATGCTGGATTATGTAGATATAATTCGCATTGACCACTTCCGGGGCTTCGAGGCTTATTGGTCTGTGCCTCAAGGTGAAGAAACTGCCATGAATGGTAAATGGGTGGAAGCGCCTGGAGATGCTTTTTTTGAAGTGATTAGGCAAAAGTTGGGCAAACTACCCGTCTTAGCAGAAGATTTGGGAGTAATTACACCAGGAGTAGAAGCGCTGCGAGACAAGTATGAATTTCCGGGGATGAAAATTTTGCAATTTGCCTTTAGTGCTGATGCCGCTAATCCATTTTTACCATTCAATTATCCGCGCAATGCTGTAGTTTATACCGGGACTCACGATAATGACACTACTTTAGGCTGGTTCGATACAGCAAGCGACCAGGAAAAGCAAAACTTGTTGCTTTATTTAGGTTCTATCAGTCCTGAAGGCATCCACTGGGATTTAATTCGCCTAGCTTTGAGTTCCATAGCCAACCAAGCGATTATTCCCTTGCAAGATATTTTGGGATTAGGGAACCAAGCGCGGATGAATTTTCCCAGTATTCCTGAGGGTAACTGGGAGTGGCGCTATCAAACAGCAGCGTTGACACAGGAATTAGGCGATCGCTTGAAAGTTCTTACCGAACTAAATGGACGCGCCCCACAACAACAGTGAGGTAGGGGGAGCAGGGGAAGCAGAAGCAGGGGGAGCAGGGGAAGAAAGAATAACCAATACTTCGGCTTCTCTACGAGACGCTAGGCGTAGCTTGCTTCCCCGCAGGGGTACGCTCAGTACAAGTGCCCAATGCCCAATGCCTCATACCCCATATTTCAAAACTTAGGCTTGGCAGCAATCCTAACTTCTTCCTCTTTCCCCGGCTCTCCCATTTCCTTTGCTTTTTGTTGATTGACGCTCATCAACACACCACCAGCATTATCAGTTTTCACTGTCAGTTGCTTTTGGGCTTTCCAAATCCGGTGAGTTCCCTCTGGCAGAATACCCTCAAACTCGGTTTTGCCATCGGCCACTACGCGAATCCAAGATGACGCTTTCAAAGTGACACCAATCTGTACAGCCCGTCCCTGTTTGACGCCGCTAAGGGTATCGCTGACAGGCTGAACTTTCACTGACTCTTTTAGTTGGGCTATTTCTGGTTTAACGACAGATTTTTGTTTTGGAGATGGCTGGTTTTGACTATTATTTGCTTGTAGTACAGCATTATTTAATAACTGAGATAAGCCATTTACAGAGCATACAATTAGAAATATGTAAAGAAAGTAAAGATGAATCGGGCGTAGTTGACTCAGAGGTGAAGTATTCCCCATACCTTGGGGGTTCACTTGTGCAGAACTGATCGGAAAAGTGCCAGAAAATTCTACTCCATTCAAACCTAGTGCCTCGGCAAATTGCCTAATCAAACCCTGAATATAAATTGGTTCTGGCAGCTCGGTTAAATTACCTTCTTCGATCGCCTGCAATAATCGCCGAGAAATCCTGGTCGATACAACTACTTGCTCTAAAGATAGACCCTGTTCTTGACGCAATGCCCAAAGTTGAGCGCCCAATTCTGCTAACTTTTCGGCTCGTTCTTGCTCTAATGAAATTGATGGCTGGTGATTATTCTTCTTCTTTCTTAGCCATTTCATGCCTGCTGACACTCCTTAACTCCGCTGAATCTTTAATAGGTTGCGTTATCTGTTCTTGCAAAAACTGAATCTCTTGATCTTTGAGGGAACGATATTTCCCCTCTGACAAAAAGGGTTCTTTTAAAGTTTGTAATTGAATTGGGCCGATAGCAGTCCGATGCAGCTTGATTACTGGGTATCCTAACTGTTGCGCTATCCGGCGAATTTGGCGATTTCTTCCCTCCTGCAACACGATTTCTAAAAAGCTTTGCTCGGCACGACGTTCTATGAGGTGTACCTTGGCGGCCCTGGTTTTTCTACCTTCCAACATCACACCCTGACGCCACATTTGCAGCACTGTTTCTGGAGGATGTCCTTTGACCAAAACATGATATGTCTTGGAAATGCTGTGGCGTGGATGCGTTAGTCCAAATGTCAGATTTCCGTCGTTTGTCAGGATTAATGCTCCTGTAGAGTCTGCATCTAAACGCCCAACTGGGTGAATACCTGAACCCTCTCGTAATTCTGTCGATAGTAGATCCAGGACTGTTGGTCTGCGGTGAGGGTCGTAGCAAGTAGAAACCACGCCTGCTGGTTTATGCAGCAATAGATATATTAAAGCCGGACGCTGCTTTTCGGATATAGGCTTACCATCGATCGCGATCGCATCTTTTTGGGGATCAACTTTTTGACCTAAATGTGCTATTACCCCATTAATTCGCACCCGTGAGTGCCTAATCATTTCTTCGGCTTCACGACGTGAGGCGATACCCCATTGAGCAAGAATTTTTTGTAACCGTGCCTCCATGTGGAAATTGCTTATTTACTGTTAACAATTAAATGATATTTGCATTTTGTAGCGAGTAGGCATAAATGTTACATTTAAGGCAAGTTTTAATCTATGTTCGGTCGTTAAGCAAATACTCATAAACAAATTGGTTAGATGCCAGAGCAAAATTCCCAAACAAGAAATACCAATAAAATCCGCATAATTACGCAGGTACTCACAACAGCCCTAAAGCTCTGGTTGAGAACGCAAGTCAGCCAAATATCTGAATTAGAAGTGGAGATTAAAGCGAGCGATCGCCAAATTCTCTCTGGACGCATTCCCTTGGTATCTATATTTGCTACTCATGCCGTTTATCAAGGTCTCCTGATTACAAAAATTCAATTAATTGCAGAAAATATTCGGATAAATATCGGCTCAATAGTCAAGGGACAGCCACTGCGACTGTTAGAAACAGTACCAGTGGTTGGCGATTTGATCGTAGACGAGAAGGATCTGAATGCTTCTCTCTCATCTAACTTATTATCGACTGCTTTGAGTGATCTATTGGTTAAGGTTTCACCAACACATTACCCAGAGCCACAACCAATTAATTGGCAAGAAATTCTCCTTCAGAACAACCAAATTATACTGCGAGGCATCAAAGTAACCAATAGTCAAACAACACCTCTAGAGATTTGTCTGGGCTTACAATTACTCAATGGCCATGAGTTGCGACTGGCAAATATCCAAATCAAGCCCGACCAAGGAAATATATTAGAGGACAATCATGAGTACAATTTGGATCTTGGCTCAGATGTTGATATCCAAGAACTAACGCTGATCCCAGGCAAGCTAGTGTGTCGTGGGCGCATTAACGTTAATCCTTGATGATTAGAAATTAAAAATTAAAAATACCAATTACTTACTTTACAGCTATTTTCAGGTAAATAGACCACGAGGTAGGGGCGCAAGTCCTTGCGCCCCTACGACAGATGTGGTTCAAATACTTGAATTCTGCTGTAAATAATATAACGCTTCTCGAAATAAGGGCAGGGGGCATACTTCTCTACGAGAGGCTGCGCCCAACTCTTGGAGAGGCTGCGCCAACGGCTACATTCAGGACAAGCTCAGTAACCAGGGGGGCAAAGGAGTGGAGTTCAAAAACTCGTCAGCGAGTATCAAAGACTCATTCACGAGTATCAAAGACTCATCCCTTATTCCCCATGTCCAATGCCCAATACTTCTCTACGAGACGCTGTTGCGTTCGCTCAGTACAAGTGCCCAATACCCAACTCATCTATTCTGTTATCAGCGGCAAAAGTAGTGTTACGAAATAGTAAACCAGAGGAGCTGTGAAAATATAACTATCGGTACGGTCTAAAATACCACCGTGACCGGGGATTAATTGTCCAGAATCTTTAACTCCAGCATCCCGCTTGAGCATAGACTCGGTAAGATCCCCTAAAAGACTAGCAATGCCAATCAACAAACCCAATGCTAAACCAGTAAAAAGGGATCTGGGCAAGTGGAGATAATAGGCTCCTGCTATGGCTACAGCAACACTTGAAGTAATGCCAAAAACAGCACCTTCTACAGTTTTTTTCGGGCTAATCTCAGACAGACGGGTTTTCCCAAAGAATTTGCCAATAGTGTAAGCGCCGATATCGGCTGCCCAAATACACAAAAAAGTCAGCAGTGTTGCTGTAAAACCTTGTGGTAAAGACGCCGAATTTGCCTTTTCCCAGAAATCTGTCCAGGTTATGGGCCAGTAACCTCCGAAAGGAAGATTGCTAAAAGCAGCACTATCAATCGCTCGTAACCGCACCCAGTAACTCGGCAAATAACCTACGTAAAATAGCCCCATAATAGAAGCGGAAACATCAGCGATCGTGGCAAATTTGGGTTGAAACAGTAAATAAAAACAAATAAGTGTACCAGCTAAGGGCATTACAGCGTCAGCTAAACTGCCATCAAGGGTACAAATCACCAGCAAGACTTGGCTGACAGCCATAGTGGTTTTAGCGGCGGGAGCGATGCCTCTGGCTCGCACCAAATTAAAATATTCCTCTTGACCCAAAAAGACGATAACCGCAAACATGATGGTAAAGTACCAACCCCCCAAAAGGGTCACACAAAGAGCAAGAGCGATCGCAACAATTCCACTAATAATCCGAGACCAAGGCATAAAAGTATTTTGGATTTTGGATTTTGGATTTTGGATTAGAGATTAGGTATTCGAGATTAGGGATTGGTAATTGTGGCTTGGTTTGTGATCAACTATGACCTAAATCCCCAATCTAAAATCTAAAATCTAAAATCTAAAATCTTTTTGATTTAGTCTAGTTTCTCACCACTGAGGATAAAAATGGGATCAACGGCAGTAAAGGTTTGAGAAAAGCCGCGCGTCTCTAGGCGGTTAACCGCAGATTGGACAACTTCGATATTTCTAGCCCTTAACAGGGAAAAGCTCTGGGAAATAGCATACAAGCTTTCTAGATTAGCAGCTGTGGCTACAACCCGACCGGATGGTGGTAAATAATGCCAAGCTGCTTGCAGAATTTCCTGAATGGGGCGTCCTCCCTCGATACAAACGCGGTGAGGAGTAATCTTAAGATCATGTAAACACTCTGGGGCGCTACCTTCAATTACTTCGACGTTTTTCACCTCAAAGCGATCGCAGTTACGCTTGATCAGATTAGCTACTTCTTCATCCCTTTCTATAGCGATAATCTGTCCTTTTGGACATAATAGCCCTACCTCTACCGGAATTGTACCTGTCCCTGCGCCAATATCCCACAACACAGAATCTGATTTTAATCGCAGTTGGGCAATTAACAGTAGTCGGACTTCTCGCTGGCTCAGGGGAATTCCTGGCAAATGCTCGAATAAATCATCGGGAATACCAGGGGTAATATAAGGCCAAAGTTGGGAGGGCATAAAACTACGCAATTATACTAAAGATATTGGCAGACCACATTGAAAAGCCATAAGCTATGAAAACTTTTCAAACGTAGCGTTATAACAAACTATAATGATTGGCGAAATATTAGGCGATGTCCAAGGACAAGATGCTACGGGTCTGTGCTACCAAGTTCAGCAGCTATTAGGAAAAAAAGCAGGGCGGCGGACGCTGTTAGCTCGTGATTTGAAAACTCAAGAATTAGTTGTCATCAAGTTACTCTCTTTTGGTGGTGATTTTGAATGGGATTCACTCAAGTTGTTTGAGCGGGAAGCTGAAACTCTAAAATCTTTGTCACATCCCTTAATACCTCGCTATTTAGACTATTTTGAGGTAAATTCACCAACTATCAAAGGATTTGCTTTAGTACAAACTTATATCCCCGCACAAACTTTAGAGCAATACTTACAAACTGGGCGGACTTTTACTGAAGCAGAAGTCAAACAGATAGCCAAAGCACTTTTAGAAATTCTCATTTATCTACATGGGCTGTATCCGCCTGTTATCCACCGTGATATTAAGCCTAGCAATATTTTATTGGGAGAGCGTTCTGGTAATACTGTTGGTCAAGTTTATCTAGTAGATTTTGGTTCAGTGCAAACTGTCCTCGGTGCAGAAACTGGGACTAGGACTGTGGTGGGTACTTATGGATATATGCCACAGGAGCAATTTGGTGGGCGTACCGTTCCTGCCTCTGACATTTATAGTTTAGGCGCAACCTTAATTTATTTGGTAACGGGTACTTACCCAGCCGATTTACCCCAAAAGGATTTTCGCATTCAGTTTGAACAAGCGGCTCATTTGAGTCCCAGCTTTACCAATTGGTTAAAGTCGATGACTGAACCCACTTTAGAACGGCGTTTTAGTTCTGCTGCTGTTGCGCTCGCAGCTTTAGAAAAACCACAACCGATAAATTTGCCTGCTTTAGTTGTAGGCAAACCAGATGGGAGTAAGATTCAACTAACCAAAAATTGGGATTCTTTAGAAATTATCGTTCCACCAGCTGGTTTTAATCCATCAATAGTATTCACAGGTTTATTTGCGATCGCCTGGAATTCATTTATCCTAATTTGGACAATTATCGCTCTTTCGGCCCCTTTTCCTGCCAATATCCCCTTTGCCTTGTTTTCAGTTCCTTTTTGGAGTGCTGGATTTCTGATGGTGTATAAATTTTTCTTTAACTTGTTTGGATGCATCTGCTTACGCTTGAATGCCAAAGAAATTGCCCTAACCTGGGAGTTGTTTGCTTGGAAATCTTATCGTCCCCGTGCATCACCAAGGCAAAGTGTTACTAAGTTGGTTTACATTCCCAAACATTTTACTAAAGATTCTGAAGGCACTAGGATTGCCGTTCCAGCACAATTGGATATTTGGGTAGGAGTAAGAAAATATCAACTTGGTGGTATTAGTGGTGTTATTAAATCTGAAGCAGAACTGGAATGGCTAGCTCATGAATTAAGCGATTGGTTAGGTTTGCCAATTACCAATCCAATTAGAAGTTAGTTGCGGCGATATTGTTTTAGAACCTTTTGCTGATTCTAATATGACAGGTCGAGTTGCAGAAACTTTACAAAGACGCTAGTTAGCTTTTGAGATTAATGAAGACTACATCATAAGCTCAAAACTGAGATTTGAAGAAAATGCTCCTTTATTTGTTGACAAGCATCAAATTGTCCGTCATGTAGAGATAGTTTCAACTTGTCAAGAAAAAGGTATTAATATTAAAATCTAAAATCAAAATGACTTTTGAGAGAGAATAGTTTTAAAAGTTGATTTTCAAAGAATAACAATTATTTAATAATTATTTAATATTGTTTCTACTACAAGATACTTACATTAGTAAAGGTTGTGTTAAGGTGTAAAAGTAGTTAAGTATAAATAATATCACTAATGTCTAAAGGTAAAAACCAACATATCGTCCCTCACTCTGAAGGTTGGGCAGTTAAGTCTGAGGGTGCTAGTAAGGCTACTAAAATATTCCACACCCAACAAGAGGCCATTGAGAAAGGGCGTGAGATTGCTATTAATCAGCAGTCGGAATTATTAATACATAACCGAGAAGGGCAAATTCGAGAGCGGAACAGCTATGGCAATGACCCGCACCCACCTAAAGGTTAAAGATTAGTGCATTAGTTCAAGATGGACTGTCAGGTGAGTAATTTTACCTGATATTTATTTTTTTATAGGAATAAAGAATGCTACGAACACGAGTTAGCTCAAGCGATTTACAAAGTGTTGGTTACGATGCCCCAACTTGCACACTTGAAATTAAATTTCATAGTGGAGGCATATACCAGTATTTTAAAGTTCCAGAAACTATTTATAGAGCAATACGCTTGAGTTAAAGCCAAAAACCTTAACCTACGGAGGTTAGGTTGAGGGACGAAACCCAACATTTTCGGGACTTTGTTGGGTTTCACTACGTTCAACCCAACCTACAATTATCCTTAACACAAGCGTATTCATTTATAGGGGACTAATGGCTGCTTACTCACATGGTAAGTATTTTCACGCTTACATCAAAGATTTATACTCTGATTAAAAAATAGCCTTAAAGACCGCACACTAAAAGTTTCTCTATCAAGTCTAGGTGATAGCTCTATTACTATAAACTGCTACATTTTTTAAATCAGCCGCAGCACCTCTAGCTCATGCTCTGACAAGGTTACAGGCTGAATAGACTGAGAAGATTTAGTTGCATTTTCACGGATTTGAGTTGGTGAATCACAGACTGAGCCACTTTGGCAGATTATGCCTAGTTGCTTTGCCAAAAGTTTTTGAGGACAAAAAGACTTATTTATATTGATTTTATTTATACCCTTTTCTCCAAGAAGGTGGAGCGCTTATCAGTGGCGAACTGATCGGATTTGAGCCATCAATGTCTATATTTAATTAAAGATGCCTTAGAGGAAATTTATATGTTTGGATTGGGATGGCCAGAAATCGCTGTAATTGCCATAGTCGCTGTTCTAATTTTTGGCCCTAAAAAAATTCCCGAACTGGGAACCGCACTGGGCAAAACCCTACGAGGTTTTAAGGAGGAGATGAAAACTCCCAGTGACGAAACCAATTCGGAACAAGAAAAACAATAGTCCAGGGTCAAAAGTGAAAAACTTTTAGATGCTGAACTTTGGAGTCTTGACTTTTGACTACAAAAGTGTATTAACAACAGAAGAAGGAGCGATCCCATTTTGGGAATCGATAGCAGTTGTGCCAGTATTTTGTTGATGTGTCTCTTCTTTGACTAAACCACGCGCCCTAATTAACTTAATAGCCCTAGTGACGCTTTCTGGCAAAATTACCACCAGACTGTTATTAGGAGCCATATCTAAGCCTTTATTTATCGCTTGGGTTTCATCCAGAATTGATTCATAGCGGCTATCCGGTTTAACTTGGGTAATGCCTTGAATAATCAACTGGGCGGCTGAACCTCGTTGGCGTCCCCGTGTGTCATCGTCTTCTTTGACAATGATGTAATCAAAAATTTGCGCTGCTAATTTGCCCAAAGTAACAAAGTCTTCGTCGCGGCGATCGCCTGGCCCACCAATTACGCCAATCCGTTGTCCTGTAGTCCAGTTGCGAACAAAGGAACCTACAGCTTCGTAACTGGCTGCGTTGTGGGCATAGTCTACCAAAGCGTGGTAGTTTCCTAAATTAAATAAATTCATTCGTCCTGGCGTTTGACTAACTGAAGCCCGGAAGGTCTTCAAACCAGCACGAATCTGCTCAATCGTGACGTTTTGTACGAATGCTGCCAAACTTGCTGCTAAAGCGTTGGCAATCATAAACGGTGCACGTCCGCCCATTGTTAAAGGTATATTTTCTGCTCTTTCTATGCGGTGTGTCCAATCACCTTTAACAATTGACAAATAACCATTTTCATATACTGCCGCTACTCCGCCCTTTTGGATATGCTTTCGCACCAATTCCGAGTCGAGGTTCATTGTGAAGTAAGCAATATTAGCCTTAGTTTTTTCTGACATGGCGGCGACGCGGCGATCGTCGGCGTTAAGTACCGCGTAGCCATCAGGGAATACAGATTCCGCTACTACACTCTTGAGGTTAGCTAACTGCTCAATGGTATCTATATCACCTATTCCTAAGTGGTCGGAGGCTACATTCAATACCACCCCCACATTTGCTGCTTCGAAGCCCAATCCAGAACGGAGAATTCCACCGCGAGCCGTTTCTAGCACTGCTACTTCCACTGTGGGATCTTGGAGGATGACGTGGGCACTTTGGGGGCCTGTGTTATCGCCAGCTTCTACTAAATAATCACCAATATATGTTCCATCGGTCGTAGTATAACCTACTACCTTCCCCGTCTGTTTATAAATATGTGCTAGTAGTCGGGTAGTAGTAGTTTTGCCATTAGTACCAGTAACGCTGAGGATTGGAATTTGGCTAGATTGCTCGTTGGGAAATAGCATATCCATGACTGCGCCGGCGACGTTGCGGGGGATACCCACGCTTGGGGCGACGTGCATTCGGAAACCAGGAGCGGCATTAACTTCGACAATCACCCCATCCACTTCCCGCAGCGGACGACCAATATCTGTGGTGACGATATCCAGTCCGGCGATATCCAAACCGATAATCTTGACTACCCGTTGTGCCAACCAGAGATTTTCTGGGTGAATTTCATCGGTACGGTCTACGGCACTACCACCTGTACTTAAGTTTGCCGTTGCTCTGAGATAACAAAGGGTTCCTTTGGGTGGCACGCTATTTAGGGTATAGCCTTGCCTTTCTAGCAGCTGGTAGCTGGTGCGGTCTAGTTCAATCTTCGTTAGGACATTATCATGTCCTTCACCGCGATTTGGGTCAAGGTTTGTTTGTTCAATCAGTTCGGCAATGGTCGATCTGCCATTGCCAATCACATGAGCCGGAACGCGTTCGGCTACTGCTACTACTTTGCCATTTACTACCAGTACCCTGTGGTCGCGTCCAACGTAATATCTTTCGACGATAATTGACCGGGAAACTTGTCTAGCAGCTTCGTATCCGGCTTCAGCTTCTTCCCAAGTTCTGATATCAATGGTGATCCCACGTCCATGATTGCCATCTACGGGCTTGATGACGATCGGATAGCCGCCAACGTATTCAATGGCTTGTTCCAAATCGTCTAGGAAGTTGATCACTGTACCTCTAGGTACTGGCGCACCAGCGGCAGCGAGGATGCGTTTAGTGGCTTCTTTATCGCAAGCTAGTTCTACGCCCAAAATGCTGGTGTTGTCCGTCATTGTGGCCTGCATCCGCTTCTGGTTGACGCCGTAGCCTAGCTGAATCAAAAAGCGGGCTTCCAGAGACATCCAGGGAATACCTCTTTTTTCTGCTTCTTTGACGATCGCTTCTGTGGAAGGGCCTAAGGAAGCATCACGGGTGAAGTCTTTCAGGTCTTGGATATCTTGCTCTAGTTCTGCCTTAGGATAACGGCCTCGATCAACAATACTCTGGCATAACCGCACCGCGGCTCGTCCAGCGTAGCGTCCCGCTTCCTCATTCAGGTACTCAAGCACTACTTGGTAAATTCCGGGTGTGGCAGTTTCGCGGGTGCGACCAAAGCCGACATTCATTCCAGCTAATTCCTGGAGTTCTAAGGCTACGTGTTCCACAACGTGGCCGATCATAGTGCCTTCTTTGACTCGCATTAGAAAACCACCACGACAGCCAGGCGAACAATAGTGACCCTCCAGACTCGGCAGCGCCTCAACTAATCCTTCATAAAAGCCAGGGATTTCATTCGAGGGCGTCTCACCAAGGGTTTCTAAATCGAGGCGCATGACGATCAGCTTGTGGCGTCGAATGCTCCAATAGTTTGGGCCGCGTAAGGTCTGGATCTTGAGGATTCTCATGGGAATAGGTAGATGGAGATTCGGAACCAAAATTCTAGTTTCTTACTGGAATTGACCGCTAAACTGTTCATTACAAACAGTTTTTTCTTTTTACATAGTATTCTCATCATTTTTCTACAATAAGAAATAAATGTGCGGTCAACCGACTTTAGATTTGAGATTTATGATTTTGGATTGAAAGAGACAATTAGGGTACTTAGCTGTGGGAATTTTAGATTGACGATAGCGTAGCGTTAAGGAGTCTTTGAGGGTTTTTTTGATTTGTTTTGCCCACTTTCTGGCGGCATGTGCCGAAAAGCTCTTTGAATCTAAAATCCGTCTTGAAAAGTTTGCTATGGAGAGAAACCAACGCCACTTGCAACAACGTTCTTAACACGTGCAACGCAGTGGCTCCTCCTTACAACTTTTCGCAAAATCCAAAATCTAAAATTTGCGGTCAACTCAGTGTAACCTCAGATACTCTATCCCGTCAGCTGGAGATTCGGTGTACAGCAGGCAATACAGTGCGCTGGTACAAGTGGAAGCGATCGCCATAGCTGAGGATATGCAGACGTAAATTATGCACGGTTAATGGTTCATTAGCACCAACATGGGGTTCGTTGGTGTGGGTGAGTTCAGTGGGATCAACAATGGTGACACTGCCTTTACCCATAACTTGTAGCCAACCATCACGTTCAAACACTGCACAAGTATCTTCGTCAATGCCAATACCTAAGCGATCGGGATGAGCTGCGATCGCACTAATCAGCCGCCCCATCCGATTCCGGTTGTGAAAGTGTTGGTCAACGATTACTTCCGGAATAAATCCCAAACCCGTTGCCATATCGACTAGGGAACGATTTGGCGTCTCTCCACTACCGCCGCCAGCAATCATATGATGCCCCATCACTGCCGCTCCGGCACTGGTGCCTGCTAAGGTAAGTTGCCCCGCCCTAACTCGCTGCCGAATAATTTCCATTGCTGGCGTATCTGCCAATACGCCACAGAGACGCAGTTGGTCTCCTCCTGTCAAAAATACCCCACTACAGGCTTCTAAGGATGCTTTGATTTGGGAGGCTTCACACTGTTCCCGTTCGCGGATGTCTAAAATTTCTACCTTCTGGGCACCCATTTCTTCAAAAATGCGAATATACCGACCACCGATGATGGCGGGTTCGCGAGAGGCAGATGGAATAATTGTAATATAAGCCTTACTAGCACCGGCACGTCCAAAAAAAGTTCGTAGGATTTCGCGCCCATGAACTTTGTCTTCTGCGCCTCCGATAACTAGAACGGCGGTTTTAGTTGCTTGGGGTGTCCTCATTTCCAGCGATTTAGCTTGTAATTGCGGCATTTTGTTTCTCCTGTCAACAACTTCAGGTGAATTTAACAAGGATCAGTTGCCTGATGATTTTTGCGCTTTGCTTCTTTGAGAGGACACTTTTTGGAAGTTTGGAACTGAGTCAGCCACTCTCCAAATTCTCGCTTAACGCTCGCGTTGCCTCAGTCTAAACGTGTTCATTCCCATCCTCAAAGCCAGGGCCTTGTTTTTCACCTGTCCACTTGCAGCAGGGCAAAATAGTCTTTAGGGGGCTAGATTCCCCCTCTGGGGCTGGGGACGAGCAGTTAAGACTATGCTTTTTTATGAGGCTGGCTCGATGCATCCTGGAAGTTGTTAACTTGATATGATTATTAATTTAAATGTACTTGTGACAACATTTAAACATAAATTAAGTAATTAGAAAAACTTTTGATCCCATCTAAAATCCAAGAGACCTGGTAGTTTTAGATACTATTGATAAAGTTTAACTGGAGTTTGACTCGACCTTGGCTTGGCGGTGTTTGCTAGACATCCAAATTTAAGATTAGTGTCCTCGAATACGAATAACTGTGCGCTTTGATATAGTTACACTTTTTCCTGACTGTTTTAACTCTGTTCTCAATTCTGGGTTACTGAGTAAAGCCTTAGCCAAACAGATTGCCCAAGTGCATCTGATTAATCCACGGGACTTTACCACTGACAAACACCGGAAGGTGGATGATGAACCCTACGGGGGCGGCGTAGGGATGCTAATGAAGCCAGAACCTATTTTTACCGCTGTGGAGTCGCTGCCAACTCTACCCCGAAGAGAAATAATTTTGATGAGTCCACAGGGTCAAACAATTAATCAACCTCTTTTGAAAGAATTGGTGACAAATTATGACCAGTTAGTAGTTATTTGCGGGCATTACGAAGGAGTGGATGAGAGGGTGCTGCATTTGGTAACTCGGGAAGTATCTTTAGGCGATTTTATTCTGACTGGCGGCGAAATTCCAGCAATGGCTTTAATTAATGGCGTAGTGCGACTAATACCAGGAACCGTTGCCAAAACAGAGTCCCTGACAGCAGAAAGTTTTGAGGAGGGGTTGTTGGACTATCCTCAATATACTCGTCCTGCCAATTTTCGTGGTTTGAAAGTGCCTGATGTATTGCTCAGTGGAAATCACGCAGCGATCGCCCGGTGGCGTTACGAACAACAAATTCAAAAAACCCGCGATCGCCGCCCTGATCTCCTGGAAAAATTGGAGCAGGAGGAGCAGGGGAAGATGAAGGAGATTGAAAATAACTAATAAACAATCCCCAATAATAAATAACAAATGACAAAAATTCGGATTGGTAACGGCTACGATATTCACCAATTGGTAAGCGATCGCGCTTTGATTTTAGGCGGAATTAAAATTCCCCATGAACTGGGTTTGTTAGGTCACAGTGACGCTGATGTGTTAACGCACGCAATTATGGATGCGATGCTTGGGGCATTATCTTTGGGGGATATTGGTCATTATTTTCCCCCTAGCGATCCTCAATGGGCGGGAGCAGATAGTTTAGTACTATTAACTCAAGTACATCAACTGATTCAGGATCAAGGCTGGCAGGTGGGAAATATTGACTCGGTGGTAGTAGCAGAACGTCCAAAATTAAAACCGCATATTCACAATATGCGCGACAAACTAGCGGCTATTTTAGAATTACAACCAAATCAAATTGGCATCAAAGCTACTACGAATGAAAAATTAGGCCCCGTTGGACGAGAAGAAGGTATATGTGCTTATGCTGTTGTCTTGCTAGTTGCTTTTGAGTAACTTGTTTTTGGTGCATCATAATCGTGAGGATTTAAATTAATAGATTGATATGAGATAACAACCAAGCAGAAATGATTACATTGTCTACTAGCATCCTGAATAAGAGCTTAAATAGAACTATTCTAGAGAAAAGCATTGTACACAAGTTGATTTTAGAGTGCATAATTCACTATGAACATTTACATCGTGAATAAATACAAATAGTATAAATTCTAGCATCGCTAAATCAAGGGATGAAATTTGATGTATTGAAGTCTAAAACTTCTTATCCTCTCTGTGCCTATGCGTGAGATAAATCATCCCGCAAATATGCACACCAAAGTTCTAATAAATTCGGTAAATAGAAAGTTTTAGAGGTTATACAGAATACTGATACTCAGTTTTTCGATAAAATCCAAAATTTTTTTGATTGGTTACAATCTTAGTAAAATTCATTCCAGTATTTGTGTATTAAAACTATGAAATTTGCTAATATTATTCTTCTTTTAATTAAACGCTTTTGGTTTTTAATAATTTTGGTTTCAGCCATAGCACTTACAGTTAGTGCCTGCAACCCAGCTAACTTTAAAAGCTCGGCTGCTCAAGTATCTCAATTAGTAGATAGTATTCTGACTGACCCCAAAACCTTTAACTACCCTCTTAGCCAAGAGTCACCAAATATTTTTGGTCTGACTTATGAAGGATTAACTACCCAAAATCCTATAACTGGGAAAATCGAGCCAGACTTAGCCGAATCATGGCAAATTTCTGACGACAAATTGCGATTTGTTTTTACTCTAAGAGAGGGATTGAAATGGTCTGATGGTCAGCCATTAACGACAGATGATGTGGTGTTTACCTTCAACGATATTTACCTCAATGAAGCGATTCCGACGGATGCTAGAGATGTCTTACGGATTGGTGAAAGTCGTGCATTACCCAAGGTGCGAAAAATTGATGCTCGGCAAGTTGAATTCATTAATCCGGAACCATTTGCGCCGTTCTTGGTAACTATAGGATTACCAATTTTGCCTGCCCATAGCTTAGAAAAATCTGTAAAGACAAAAGACCAAGAGGGTAAGCCAACATTTCTATCAATGTGGGGCGTTGATACTCCTCCCGATCAAATTGTTGTCAACGGTCCTTATAAGTTAGAGCGCTATGACACAAGTCAACGTGTAATTTTCCGGCGCAACCCTTACTATTGGCGCAAAGGACCAAAAGGAGAACCCCAACCTTATATTGAACGGATAGTGTGGCCAATTGTGGAATCAACAGATACTTCACTGCTACAATTTCGTTCTGGCAGTTTAGATACTGAAGGAGTTTCACCAGAATATTTTTCTTTGCTGAAGGGGCAAGAAAAGCAGGGTAATTTTAAAATTTACAATGGTGGACCAGCAACTGGTACGACGTTTATTTTGTTTAATTTGAATAAAGGTAAAAGGGATGGAAAACCCCTGATAAATTCGGTAAAGTCGAGTTGGTTCAACACTGTGGAATTTCGGCAGGCAGTAGCTTATGCTATTGATCGCCAAACAATGATTAACAACACTTTTCGCGGTTTAGGTACTCCACAAGATTCATCAATTTCTGTGCAAAGCCCCTATTACCTTTCACCTAAGGAAGGGCTAAAAGTTTATAATTACGATACGCAAAAAGCGAAAGAACTGCTATTAAAAGCAGGATTTAAATATAACGACAAAAACCAACTAATAGATGCTCAGGGGAACCGC
Source organism: Nostoc sp. (assembly GCF_036919675.1). Taxonomy (GTDB): domain Bacteria; phylum Cyanobacteriota; class Cyanobacteriia; order Cyanobacteriales; family Nostocaceae; genus Nostoc. The sequence goes on along the minus strand of NZ_JBALCP010000102.1, from coordinate 116,693 downwards.
GTCCGCTTCTCGTTATTCACTAATGCTGGGAACAAGATCCGTGAAGCAATTGGCTCGCAGATTAAACAAGACTTGAGTAAAATCGGGATTCAAGTCGATTTCACTCCACTGGCATGGAATACTTATACAGATAAGCTTTCTAACTCCTTAGACTGGGAAGCTTCGATGCTGGGTTTAACAGGTGGATTAGAACCGAATGATGGGGCTAACGTCTGGTCTCCCGAAGGTGGATTGCATATGTTTAATCAAAAACCCCAAGCAGGACAAAAGCCGATTGAGGGTCGGGAAGTGGCTCCTTGGGAAGCAGAAATTGGTAAGCTTTATATTAAAGGAGCAAGGGAGTTAGACGAAGCGAAGCGAAAAGAAATTTATGCCGAGACCCAACGGATTACCCAGGAAAATTTACCGTTTATTTATCTAGTTAACCCCTTGTCACTGTCAGCTGTACGTAATCGTTTTGAAGGTATCAGATTCTCCGCCCTTGGTGGCGCATTATGGAACATTTATGAAATTAAAGTAATTGATTAGTCATTAGTCATTAGTCATTAGTTGTCCATTAACTAATGGCTAATTATAAATAACAAAGCACAAAGGACAAACGACTAATGACCGATGAAAAAACCTTGCGATCGCTCCTCGAAGCGGTTGCCAATGGTAAAGTTACACCAGATATGGCATTAGACTCACTCAAAGACTTAGCCTATGAATCTGTGGGTGAGTTTGCCAAAATTGACCACCATCGCCAGCTAAGAACTGGTTTCCCAGAGGTGATTTGGGGCCCTGGTAAAACTCCCGATCAAATTGCTCAAATTATGGAGGTGATGCGCCTTCGTAACCCGGTAGTGATGGCAACCCGCATTGAACCAGCAATTTATGCCGCACTGCAATCAAAAGTTAGCGGTTTGCAATATTACGAATCGGCGCGAATTTGTGCGATCGCTCCTCCTATTATCGAACCACAATTCTGGGGTGAAATTGGCATTCTTTCTGCTGGTACAGCTGATTTACCCGTTGCCGAAGAAGCTGCTGTCACCGCTGAACTTTCTGGTTTTCGGGTACAGCGCCTCTGGGATGTTGGTGTTGCTGGGATTCACCGCTTATTAAGTAACCGCCACCTGATTGAGTCAGCATCGGTGTTGATTGTCGTGGCGGGGATGGAAGGCGCTTTACCCAGCGTTGTCGCTGGTTTAGCGAGTTGTCCTGTGATTGCCGTACCCACCAGCATCGGTTATGGCGCAAGTTTTGGCGGTTTAGCACCTTTATTGACAATGCTTAACTCTTGTGCTGCGGGAGTAGGCGTAGTAAATATCGATAATGGTTTTGGTGCAGCAGTGTTGGCGGGGCAAATTTTGCGAACAGCCGAGAAATTGCGGTTGGCATCGCCTGGATCTTGAGTTAAGACATTAAAGTTATACCCAATATTTCAGTACCATATCAGTATTTAATGTAAAAAATAAACTGATACTGAAATTTGCCACCCCCAACTTCTTAATCACCAAATATGAGCCACTACAACGATTTGATATCTCAGCTATTTTGGCATTTACCTGTAAATTTGATGGTGCTAGCACAAACAATTACCGACCCAGACGTTATGGGTCAGATTCAAAAATCTTGGAGCCATTTTATACAAACAGGTCAAGTGTGGGCATTGTTGATTGGTTTAGTCATTGGCTATATGATTCGGAATCTAACTAGCTACGGTTAAAGCAATTTTGGATTTTGGATTTTAGATTGATGATTAATCTAGAATCCAAAATTGATGCCCACTCCCCTCATATTTATGACCAAAGAACAAACTTGGAGTCAGCGATTTGAATCAGCTTTGCATCCGGCGATCGCTCGTTTTAATGCCAGTATCGGTTTTGATATTGAATTAATAGAATATGACCTCACTGGTTCTCAAGCTCATGCCAAAATGCTAGCTCACACGGGCATTATCTCCCAACAAGAAGGAGAGCAACTGGTTGCAGGTTTAGAAAAAATTCGCCAAGAATACCGCCAGGGCAAATTTCAGCCTGGTATTGATGCTGAAGATGTCCATTTTGCAGTTGAACGACGACTGACAGAAATTGTCGGCGATGTGGGAAAAAAGCTGCATACAGCGCGATCGCGTAATGACCAAGTTGGCACCGATACCAGACTCTACCTGCGCGCCCAAATTCAACAAATCAAAAGCGAATTGCGAGAATTTCAAGGTGTTTTACTAGATATAGCTGAAAAGCACGTTGAAACCCTGATTCCTGGTTATACTCACCTACAACGCGCCCAACCCCTGAGTTTAGCTCACCACCTCTTGGCATATTTTCAAATGGCGCAACGCGACTGGGAACGCTTAGGAGATGTTTCTCGCCGCGTGAATATCTCACCTTTGGGGTGCGGTGCTTTAGCGGGAACGACTTTCCCGATTGATCGCCACTACACAGCCAAACTCTTGGATTTTGAGGATATTTATGCTAATAGCCTTGATGGAGTCAGCGATCGCGATTTTGCGATCGAATTCTTGTGTGCTGCTAGCTTGATTATGGTTCACCTCAGCCGCCTTGCAGAAGAAGTCATTCTTTGGTCATCTGAAGAATTCCGCTTTGTCACCCTCAAAGATAGCTGTGCCACGGGTTCCAGTATCATGCCCCAAAAGAAAAACCCCGATGTGCCAGAATTGGTGCGGGGGAAAACGGGGCGTGTATTCGGTCATCTCCAGGCGATGTTAGTGATTATGAAGGGGCTACCCCTGGCATATAACAAAGACCTGCAAGAAGATAAAGAAGGTCTATTTGATAGCGTCAACACAGTCAAAGCCTCTCTAGAAGCGATGACGGTTTTGCTCAGGGAAGGCTTGGAATTTCGTACCCAGCGGTTAGCAGAAGCTGTGGCGGAAGATTTTTCCAATGCTACCGATGTAGCAGATTATCTGGCAGCACGGGGCGTTCCTTTCCGGGAAGCTTATAACCTTGTGGGTAAGGTGGTAAAAACTAGCATTGCCGCAGGTAAACTCCTGAAAGATTTGAAATTGGAAGAGTGGCAACAACTACATCCCACATTTGCAGCAGATATTTATGAGGCGATATCCCCGCGTCAAGTTGTGGCAGCCCGCAATAGTTACGGTGGTACTGGCTTTGTACAGGTAAGCAAAGCACTCATAGCCGCCCGCGCTCAAATTGCTGTCGAGTAATAAATAAGGGCGTACAAATAAATGTGCGCCCTAAAAAATAAATAATCTAAATAACAAGGATTTAAGCGGACAGCTTAGTCAGTGTCAGCTGCTGTTGCTGCGCCTTCTTCTTCTTCACTCTTCGGTGGTCTTTGTTGGAACCTTCTCTGCATTCTTCCTGTCGTAGTCCGTTTACGAAACTTTCTGGCATACGCCTGGTTCCGTAGCGCCTTTTCTTTTTTCGGGTTACGGCGCTTGGCCATGTTCACCTCATTAATAAACAACAAAAAAGTCGCAACTAGGCATCACGTAGGCAATATCAGCTACCAATGTTATTGATATACTTGTAGCCTAGTGCAGCAATCAATACGCTTTAAACAATGTACTAGTCTACCGCATTCAACTTGTTATGTCAATAAAAATTTAGAATTATCCCCACCAGCTAGACGAAAAATACCCTTTCTTAGATTCAAATCTGTCAATATATATATAAATTTGCTAACTAATTGTTGTTCTTGGGACAAACCAATCAATCTTATCAAGAATTAGGTGGCGGTCTCAAACCCCGCTTAATTTTCTCTTCTAAATTCTGAATTCTGGATTCTAACTTATTATCCAGATTAATTTTTTGAATGTCTGCTGAAAAACTATTAGTGATAGCTGGTTTGGGCAAGACTAATGTTAGTTAGAAACTGAAAGATTTTATTATTTAACAAATATTATGTATATATAAATACAGTGCTTCTATTGAAACTTGATGTTAGAATTAGTAATATTCTACGTAAATCGTCAGAATAAAATCTCAAACCACAAACATTTTTGTATAAAACAAAACTCAACAAAAATTTTATTAGTTGAGGCTATGTAAGTGGTAGGGAACTATAGAATACAACACAGAAATTTTAAAGATTGAACGTTATTGCTTTTTTTCCGGCAGCTGTCCAGTCCACACGTAGCTTATGGCGGATTGGACAAACAGTATTGGGTATCATATTTCGTCATCCCATTACTGGCACTAGTATCATTCCAATTTTACCTGATGGTCGGATAGTACTGATCCGGCGACGTGATGATGGTCTTTGGGCATTGCCTGGAGGGATAGTAGATTGGGGAGAAGATATTCCCAACACAGTCCACCGGGAATTGATGGAGGAAACCGGGCTAGAATTGGTGAAAATTAATCGTTTGGTAGGAGTTTACTCCGCACCAGACCGTGATCCCAGAATCCACTCAATTTGTATTGTGGTTGAAACTGAGGTACATGGGACAATGGAAATTCATGATACTTTAGAAGTCATGGAAATCCAGGCTTTCTGTCCCAATTTTCTACCTTTAGGACAAATGTCTCACGACCATACTCGGCAGTTGCAAGACTACTTGAAAGGTTTGACAACATTGGCATAATAATATTTTGTCATTAGTCATTTGTCTTTTGTCAGATGCTAATGACTAATGACTATTAATTATGGTGCTAAAAGTTAACTACTAAATAAAATGGGTACACTATTCCGTAACTCCCGGAGAAAGCTCTCTCAAGGGCTGATATTCTGGCGTGAAGTCGGTGAAAAAACTCCTATAATTTTTTTACATGGTGCTTGGAATGAGAGCAGTCAATGGTTATCTGTGATGGAGTCCCTTGCACAAGATTTTCATTGCTTTGCACCTGATTTGTTAGGGTTTGGTGAGTCAGAGAATCCTAATATCCACCATTCGATAGATTTACAAGTAGAATGTTTAGCTGAATTTATGCAAGCTGTCAAGCTAGAAAAGGTGTATTTAGTAGGGCATTCTCTTGGGGGTTGGATTGCTGCTAGCTATGCTTTAAAGTATCCAGAGAAAGTTGATGGTGTGGTACTGCTAGCACCAGAGGGCGTAGAAATAGCAGGACAAGAACAGTATTACCAAAAGATGCGGCGATTACTGAACTATCCACCACTAATAGTTAAATTCTTGCGATCGCTCACTCCTTTGACTAAAATCTTAGGTTGGCATGAAAAAATTGCCCAGGACTTGCAGCTGCGTCAGACACTTTTGCCGTATCCCATAGGTTGTCAGTTACTTTTCAAACGGCGACAAGCAGAAATTGAAGCGGAATTAGTGCAAAAGCAGCTTTACATGATAGATGTCCCGGTTTTTATTTTACAAGGTGGTCAAGATACACCAGATGCTTTAGCTAAGAGCCGGGTTTATGCTCAACTAATGCCGAAAGTCGAGTTAAAAATGATTCCTCATGCCGGAAACGACTTACCAAAATCTTGTGCTGGGATTGTGGCGATCGAGATTCGAGATTTTATTAAAGGGAACTAGTAATTAGAGTCAAGCGGGTTACGTATCTCAAAAGCCGTAAACTCAACCAATTAAGCTAAATCATTGAGAGTTTGCTCCCAATCTGCTACACATATTCCTTCGCTTTCAAAGCGTGATATATGTCTCAAGTTTGTTGTTACAACTATCACCTAATCAAAACTCTTCAATTGGAGAATTGCTTGAGCAGCTAGAATTACATCACCATCCAAGCTGTCATTACTTGCCGTAGGCTTCCCTTGGTTTCGTACCCATGCCCATAGTTCGGCTGCTTTTCGCATCGTTTCGGGAGTCAGTGGTATGAGACAAATTTGGCTAAGTTTATTGAGGCGGTCTATACTCTTTTGTTTTCCTTGTCTCAATAGTTTACGCCGAAGCTCATAATCGGCTATTTCTGGTACACGTATAACAGTTTCGGTTTTCCCTAACGATCGCAACCACTGTTGGACTTTTGGGTTTGGTTTTGGATGCGTTACTTGACTCAAAGGATGAGTGTCTAGCAATACGGCTCTAGTCATCTGTGTTTTTACACTGACATCCGATTTTGATTCAAGCCAGTCTCAATTTGTGGGTAGGTTTGTTCATCATATCCCGATTCATCAGCCATCCATTCGTCAACCAATCCTATTACTTTTTCTAAGGTATCATCCACTTTTGCTTCCGATTCAGAAAATTGGGCAAGTTTATTTTGCCTTAATTCTTGTAACCAGGTTGGCAAGAGATTTGTTGCATTTGTTCTTGGTGTGTTTATGGTTGCAGGTGCAGCAAGGATGTCTACGTCGTTATTCTCATTACGAATGAATATATATCTACTAAAACTCCTAGTATATACAGTATTTTCAGGCATCTGAACGTTATACCAACGAAACAAAGGTAGTTGACCTTTGCCCAATGGCAACGATTGTCCCTCAATCAAGGCATCGACTCTTGCCCTAACTGCTAGCAATTCCGCTGAAGAAAGGGCATCCAATTGCTGCATAATTACATCTAGCTGTGAAGTTTTGGGCATAAGTTTATTTAGGGGTAAACTTCTCTTTTAATTCTATGCTATCTGGGTTTTGGCTTGTCTCTTTGCCGTGAAAATTCTGATTCCTATTCCTTATGCTCCATTACTATTTCCCGCATTCCCCAAAAAATTAAATTTGGTTCTACAATTAAACATGCTGCAATTTCAGGATATAAGGCTTGTAGATAGTTTAGTAATAAAGTGCGATCGCCCCCTTTAATTGCAATCTTCCCATTAGGAAATAATTGCCACCACGCCTCAATAAAATCTTTTATTCCAGCTAATAAAATATAAATAACTCCACTTTTAATTGCTTCTGTAGTATTCAGCGCAAAACGTGGTGGAAGAGAGGCAAAATTTTGCATTTCTACTAATGGTAATTGTCCTGTTTGTTGACCGAGACTCGCAAACTGCAAACTTAGTCCTGGCAGAATTGCACCTCCAATCAGACATTGATTATCATCCGCAGCTGTAAAAGTCAGCGCTGTCCCAGCATCAATCACTAACATTGGAAAACCCCACGTTTTCCCTGCACCCCACAAAGCTAAAGCGCGGTCAATTCCTAATGTGAGATAAACACCTTTTAGTGGTACTTGGTCTAAAGTAATAACGCGAACGTTGGGATAAATTTGCCAAATAGCAGTTTGGCTGGGAACTACGGAGGCTATGAGGACGGGAAGAGGGAAGGAAACGGAGAGGGGGGGAATGTTTGTGAGAGTGAAAAAATCACTTTGCTGATGAAGTGGAAAAATTTTCTCTAGAAAATCATCTAGGGTTTGACATTCAGCCAACTGCTGTATAACAGACTTAGGTAGATAGTCAGTATCCCAAGCTGAGGAAAGGGTCTCGCCTAGAAAAAATACCCAATGCAGCCGAGAATTCCCAATTTCCAAAGCTAGCCAAACATTCTCTGTTTGTTCTGGGTGCTTATGCGGTTTCACTGTTTTAACTTTTTTAAGTCAGTCATAGCTTTTTTAATAAAAATTAACATTCCAGCCGTGTAACAATAAACCTAGAGGAATAAATACTCAATTTGTCAAGGAGGGGAGTTATGGTAGCGCTCACCGAAAAAACTGAAAAACGGCTCACCATAGAGACTGTGGAAATCGCTCAAGAGACGACGGCTATTCGCTCTTTGGATTGGGATCGCGATCGCTTCGATATTGAGTTTGGTCTGCAAAACGGTACTACTTATAACTCGTTTATCATCCGTGGGGAGCAGACTGCCTTAGTTGATACCTCCCACGAAAAGTTTCGTCAACTATACTTTGATACGCTTACCGGACTAATCAAGCCAACAGAGATTGACTATTTGATTATCAGCCACACCGAACCAGACCACAGCGGTTTAGTTAAAGATTTGCTGCAAATGGCTCCAGAAATTACCGTTGTCGGCTCTAGGGTGGCAATTCAGTTTCTGGAGGATTTGATACATCAGCCATTCAAACGGCGGATTGTGAAAAATGGCGATCGCTTAGATTTGGGCAATGGTCATGAATTTGAATTCGTGATTGCCCCAAATTTACACTGGCCTGATACAATTTTCAGCTTTGACCACAAAACCAAAATTCTCTATACCTGCGATGCCTTTGGGCTGCACTATTGCTCAGATAGCACCTTTGATGAAGACTTGGCGGCTATCGAAGAAGACTTTCATTACTATTACGATTGCTTGATGGGGCCGAATGCACGCTCAGTTTTGTCTGCCCTGAAGCGGATGGCGGAACTAAAAACCATTAAGATGATTGCCACAGGACACGGCCCATTATTATCCCATAATGTTGAGGAACTAACTGGACGTTACCGCACTTGGAGCCAAACACAAACCAAGGCAGAAACAACAATTGGGATATTTTACGTTTCAGAATACGGATATAGCGATCGCCTTGCTCAAGCAATTGCCAACGGTATCGGGAAAACTGGTGTCGCCGTGGAAATTGTCGATTTGGGATCTGAAGTCGATTTACAAGAACTGCGGGAACTAGTTAGCCGCTGTACTGGACTGGTCGTTGGTCTACCTCCGGCTTCTGGCGCTGCTAGCATCCAAGCTGCACTCAGTACAGTTTTAGGATCTGCCAAAGAAAAGCAAGCCATCGGCGTATTTGAAACTGGCGGTGGCGATGATGAGCCGATAGATCCTTTGGTGAGTAAATTCCGCAATTTGGGTTTGACAACGGTTTTTCCAGCGATTCGGATTAAACAAACACCCACAGAAAATACCTACAAGCTGTGTGAAGAAGCGGGTACAGACTTAGCTCAATGGGTAACACGCGATCGCAGTATCAAAGCCATGAAATCTCTGGGTGCTGACTTGGATAAAGCACTTGGTAGACTCAGCGGCGGATTGTATATTATTACTGCCAAAAAAGGCGATGTTTCCAGTGCCATGCTAGCCTCGTGGGTGAATCAAGCTAGCTTCAAACCCTTGGGATTTTCCATTGCAGTCGCCAAAGATCGGGCAATTGAATCACTCATGCAAGTAGGCGATCGCTTTGTTCTTAACATCTTAGAAGAAGGTAATTTTCAACCACTAATGAAGCACTTTTTGAAGCGGTTCGCCCCTGGCGCCGATCGCTTTGAAGGAGTGAGAACCCAGCCAGCCGAAAATGGTGCCCCCATCCTCACCGACGCCCTCGCCTACATGGAGTGCGAAGTCGTCAGTAGAATGGACTGCGGCGACCATTGGGCAGTATACAGCACCGTCTACGCCGGACGGGTTTCTAAGCCAGATGCTTTGACTGCTGTGCATCACCGGAAAGTCGGAAACCACTATTAATTTGGGATTTGGGATTTGGGATTTTAGATTAATAATCCAAAATCCCAAAATTATCAATAAAGCATTTGTGCAGTATAGCCCTTCCTCCTTAATATCCAGAATTTGGATCTTTAATTAACAATCCAAAATCTAAAATCGTTCGACTGAGCGTAGCCGAAGTCTAAAATCTAAAATTTTTTTGCCATGTCAACAAACAAACCCCGTGACGTTCAAGTTTATCCAATAGCTACAGATACAAGAATACTGCGATCGCGCAGTTGGTCAAGGCTTAGATTTGAAATTGAATATGCTCTTGCTAAGGGTACAACTGCCAATTCTTATTTAATAGAAAGCGATAAAACTGCCATCATTGATCCTCCAGGGGAAACCTTTACGGAAATTTATTTAGAAGCTTTACAGCAGCGTTTCCATGTCGAAGAGTTAGATTATGTAATTTTGGGACATGTCAACCCCAACCGCGCTGCGACTTTAAAAGCTTTGTTGGAAATTGCCCCGCAAATCACTTTTGTTTGTTCTAATCCGGGGGCAAAAAATTTACGTGGGGCGCTGGAAAATCCAGATTTGCAAATTCTTGTCATGCGGGGAGAAGAAACTCTAGATTTGGGCAATGGGCATAATTTACAATTTATTCCTACCCCCAATCCCCGCTATGCAGATCAACTTTGCACCTACGACCCGCAAACAGAAATTCTCTACACAGATAAGTTATTTGGGGCGCATGTTTGCGGAGATCAGGTATTTGATGAAGGTTGGGAAATATATAACGAAGATCGGCGCTATTATTTTGATTGCTTGATGGCTCCCCATGCCCGTCAAGTTGAAACAGCACTGGATAAACTTGCCGATTTTCCCGTGCGAATGTATGCCAATGGACACGGGCCTTTGGTACGCTATGGCTTAATCGACCTGACTAAAGCTTATCGGGAATGGAGTCAACAGGAAACATCTGCTGACTTGACAGTAGCGTTGATTTATGCATCAGCTTATGGGAATACAGCTACATTGGCTCAAGCGATCGCTCGTGGGATCACAAAAGCTGGCATTGCCGTAGAATCGATTAACTGCGAATTTACTGAACCAGAAGAAATCCGGGCTGCTGTGGAAAAAGCCGGTGGTTTCATCATCGGTTCTCCTACCCTCGGCGGTCATGCACCCACACCCGTGCAAACAGCTTTAGGAATTGTGCTATCCACCGCTACTAACAATAAACTCGCTGGTGTTTTTGGTTCCTTTGGCTGGAGTGGGGAAGCGGTTGATTTAATCGAAGGTAAATTGAAAGATGCTGGCTATCGGTTTGGTTTTGACACCATCCGTGTAAAATTCAAACCCAACGATGCCACCTTACAATTGTGTGAAGAAGCTGGAACTGACTTTGCTCAAGCCCTGAAAAAAGCTAGAAAAGTGCGATCGCCAAGTCAACCTGCAACAAGTGTAGAACAAGCAGTTGGTCGGATTGTCGGTTCTCTTTGTGTTCTCACAGCCAAGGAAGGCGATCGTTCCAGTGCCATGTTAGCCTCTTGGGTGTCTCAAGCCAGCTTTAGTCCCCCTGGTTTAACCATAGCTGTAGCTAAAGAACGCGCAGTAGAAACACTGACACACTCAGGCAATAAATTTGTCCTCAACATCCTCAAAGAAGGGAATCATTTGGGTTTGATGAAGCACTTCCTTAAACCCTTCGGCCCAGGACAAGACCGATTTGCCGATGTCGCCGCCCAAGAAGCGGAAAACGGTTCTCCCATCCTTACGGACGCCCTAGCATATCTCGAATGTTCTGTACAAAACCGGATGGAATCTGGCGACCACTGGCTAGTTTATGCAACTGTCGAGAGTGGCAAAGTGCTAAATCAAGATGGCGTTACAGCCGTGCATCATCGCAAGTCGGCAACTCATTATTAATCAATTAGCCCAACTTCCTGATAAGTACGGAATTGTTAAATCCGTCCTTTATAGCAATCCTAAATGAGTCGTGAAAACCTCTGATTCCTCCTCTGCGTCTCTTTAGCCTCTGCGGTTAATTTATTTTTACAAATGATTTAGAACTGCTATATGACCGCATAAACGGTCAGTTATCATTTCGTAGGTTAATTGGGCGGATGTCGCGGATCTTGAGGGTTCTTTTGCCTGCGTTATCGTCGTCATCAATCGTGACCAGGTATTTCACGACCGTATGGTTTGCATTTCCACCAGTCACGGTGACAACAAATGCTGAGTAACTGTTAGTGTTTGTGCTACAACCACTTCGGTCATGGAAGGTTTGATTCCATTCACCAATATGGACACCCTCGCCTCGTGGCTGATCACCACTTTGTTTAATTTCATTGAGGAGAGCTACTTTCAGTTGAGATAGCTTTGATTTTTTATCAGCAAGCATAAGTAAAAGATACTTATCGCGATTTACCTTGTCAAGGTTGCCGCCGTTGCTGCATTTATCTTCGTAGTTGGCGTCAGCTGAATCCGGGCTGGTCATCACCAGTACTGGGATCTTGGGAGACTCAGCGGCGTGCCCACTTGTTGTCACTAGTGCGAGAACACATAAAGTAAAAAAACCAAAGCGCATTCAATTCTCCGAGGGTGAATTAGGATGTCCAATCAAGATTAACTGCAACGGACACTAAAGGACATATATTTACCCCGTGAGGCAAAACTTGGGGCTTCGCCGGCACACACTCCAAAACCCGCTGAAGTTTTATTTAGAGAATCATAGGTGCGGTTATGATTAGCAACTATCCGAAATTATTCATAGTTCAAGTTTTGCATAGAAAAGGCTCAAGCATTGCTGCCTGAGCCTTTTCTAGATTCAACTAAGTTGCTTTCGCCTATTTAGCTTAGTAGCGACCACCACCGCCACGGTTGTAGCCGCCGCCACCACCGCCACGATTACCACCACCACCGAAGGAACCACCTCGGTCTTCTCTGGGCTTGGCCTTATTTACTTTCAGGTCACGACCCAGCCATTCAGCTCCATCAAGAGCTTCAATAGCTTTTGTTTCTTCATCTTCCGAACTCATTTCCACAAAAGCAAAGCCGCGTAAACGACCTGTTTCACGGTCAGTAGGCAACTGAACACGTTTTACAGCACCATATTCTGCAAAAACAGCACTCAGCGCATCTTGTGTAACTTCATAGGAGAGGTTACCAACGTAAATTGACATTAAATGTCTCCAAAATCATAAGTTTGTAGAGATTTAGATTTCGGAGAGAAGTCTGTAATACCAAGAGGAAAAAGCCTGTCAATACTAAAAACAAACACTGTCGCCGAATTAATTCTCATTTCACTTCCCATGATGACATGGCAACTAATTTTCTGGAGTAAAGTTTGACAAAATGTTATAAAAAGTTATATAGCAGTTAATCGCTAAGTGCTGGGTAATACCAAAACGGGTGAAGCTATAGCTGCCAGCCACACCCACCCGATAAACTAATCCTCCACTCTCTTTTCTAAATATTGACCAATCATCAACTGCTCACCAGCACGGGAGATGATGGTCTGTCTGGTGCGGTATTTGCTGCCAATTAGCTTTAACTCTTCTTCAAACACTGAACCGTTGTATTCAGTTCGCAAACACAGTGTTTTCGGGTTGGAGAAATAATACTGGGCGGTGACTGGTTTGGATATGGCAAAACCGCGATCGCGATACAAAATGTTTCCCATAGCCCCAAATATCGTTGAACCTTGCGACTCTTTCCTGTCCTTGGCCACATCCGTACTTTCCCATGTAACTGCTGCACCACAGATCAAACTGACTGTATCAGCCAAATCGTGCATCTGAGCTAGCTTTTGCAATTCATCACAGCCCTGCTCTAGAAAATTGATCGTAACTATACTCTCCATCTCCTTGGTTTCTCCCTGAGGTAGGGTGTAATAGCGTCGTTGCGATCGCCACTTACCCGCTGATTCCTGGAAAAATTCCGAAATCTGGGATTCATCTGTAGTTTGGACAATTTTTAATAATGATGTCACTCGTAACTTTCCTCATTTAAGATTTGTGGCTGTAGTAAATATCGGTCTTTTCTTTGCTGTATATGCAATTGCTTGATCGAGATATTACAGCATCAAAAAAAGCAATTTATCTTTACTATTCTTAATATATCTAATCAACCGTAAAAATTACTAGGCATTTTGCTATAGTTAAGTTTTGGTATGTAAGCATAAGTATAGTTATTTGATACTGCCCATTTTAGAAGTAGGGGCGTGAAAGTCCGATATCTTCAGGAAACGCAAGTCTTCTACTAAGGGCAGATTGCAATAAATTTAAAAGTATTTATACTAAATTAATAATTGCATCGTCAGCGAAAAAATTGCCTCCTCGATGTAATGAGTTAAAGTGGTGAGAATTTTTTGCGATAAAAAGTAATTTTTGATACATAATTCTGCAAGAAGATAGTTAATTTACTCTCGCCGCTTTTCATTGGTCATAATGTCTCAAAATTACTTGGTAATGCACGGCTGTTTAATCCCAAAAGCTCCCCAAATAGGAGAAAAATAAATGATTTTGGACAGAAATAAGCCGCAAAAGCAGGCGAAAATCTCACCTTTCGCAGCCGCTAACCAGGTAATTAATACCCTGCTAGATTCAGTTGTGAAGACTGATGTGGCTGTCGCAGATGTAAAGAGTAGCGTTCACACAAAGGTGTCTTCTCCTTTTGCATCAATATTATTGATTCCCTGTTTGCTGGGCATAGGACTGCTGATGGCGAATTGCGGATCACTACCCAAGGAATCGGCTGATGCAGAATCTCAAAGTCCTGGTAGTGGACAACGTGGTGGTAGTGCAACGGCTGTAGATGTGGCGATCGCTCGAACTGATTTGCTGCAAAAACAACCAGAATATACAGGTAATACAACACCCTTTCGGATTGTATCAGTGCGATCGCAGGTGGAAGCCCGGTTATTGGCTTTGAACTTAGATGTGGGCGATTCGGTAAAGCTTGGACAAAACATCGGGCAGTTAGATGATGCCATACTTTTGACCGAATTAAAGCAAGCAGAAGCAGAACTAGCAGCCCTCAAATCAGAAGTAGCTAGGGCAACCAATCAGGTAAGCAATGCCCGTGCAAACGTTGAACGGGCGCGACTAGAAGTGGTACAAGCTCAGGCAGACTCACAACGCCAACAAAATCTATTTAAAGCTGGAGCGATCGCTGAACAAGTCGCTCAACGAGCACGTACCCAGGCGCAAACAGCTGCTCAGGCGCTGCGGGCAACTCAAGAACAAGTCCGTACAGAACAGCAAGCTTGTCGCTGCCGCTCAAGGCAGAGTATTGGCCCAACAGGCATTAGTTGCCCAAACCAAAGAGCGCAGGTCTTACGCTCAACTCACATCCCCGATCACTGGCGTAGTCACACAAAAGGTGACAGAACCTGGCAATCTTCTGCAAGCAGGTAATGAAGTCTTAAAAATTGGCGACTTTAACCGTGTTAAAGTCGTCGTCCAAGTTTCCGAATTAGAACTGGCACAAATTCAGGTTGGGCAGTCTGTACAAGTGCGCTTAGATGCCTTTCCGGATCAACCATTAATTGGCAGAGTTACGCGCATTTCTCCAGCTGCCGATGCCACCGCTCACTTGATACCTGTAGAGGTAGTGATTCCCAACACTCAAGGCAAGATTGGTAGCGGACTGCTGGCGCGAGTCAATTTTGAAAACCAGACACAACAACGGGTTGTAGTGCCGCAAACAGCTATTCAAAAACAAGCAGGCAGTAATAACTCCAAGGGTACAGGGGAGACGCAAACAAATGTGCGGCAGGACTCTTCTTTGCCTAACACATCTAGTACAGCAGAGGCAAAGTTACAAGACCAAAGTGGGGCAATATTTGTCGTCAAAGACATAGAAGGCAAAACGAAGGTAACAGCACGAGCTGTAATGTTGGGAAAAAGGGCTGATGGGAGAGTGGAAATTTTATCCGGTTTGCAAGCGGGAGAGCGCTATGTTGTTCGTAGTGGTAAGCCGTTAAAAGAAGGTGACACTGTAAGTCTTTCAATTCTTTCAGAAAAGCGATAGTAGGGTGAACAATAACCACCATACCAATGAAAAAAGTACTCAGTACTCAGTAGTCAGCACTTATCACTTAGGATCATGCAACAGGTAAATAATAATAATGGCAATGGCGGATTTAGCCTTAGTGCGATCGCTATCCGCCAACACATTGGCACACTCATGCTCACGGTGGCAGTAATTGTCATTGGGGTATTTTTTCTGACAACTATCCAAGTCGATCTCCTACCGTCAATTACCTATCCGCGAATTGGGGTTCGGCTAGAAGCCCCTGGTATTTCACCAGAAGTAGCAGTAGATGAAATCACCAGACCCTTAGAAGAAGCTTTATCGGCAACCGAGAATGTAGTGCAAGTTTTCTCCCGGACTCGTGAAGGACAAGTAAGCCTCGATTTATACTTCCAACCAGGGGGCGATATTGACCAAGCCCTCAACGATGCTACTGCTGCTTTTAACCGAGGACGGGGACAACTGCCAGATACGATAGAGGAGCCGCGCTTATTTAAAGTCGATCCCTCCCAATTGCCGATTTATGAATTGGCGTTGACATCTGCCTCGTTGCCAGGTGAAGATTTACGCGTATTTGCTGATGAACAGTTAACGCGTGAACTCAGTGTCGTACCAGGGGTTGCCTCAGTTGATGTATCTGGCGGTGCTGAAGAAGAAGTACGAGTGCTTGTTGACTTAAACCGATTGCAAGCTTTGGGTGTGGGGTTAAATGATGTATTAAATGAGTTAACAGCCCGTAACCAAGACACTTCTGGTGGCCGGATTCTGGGACAAAATTCTGAGCCATTAACTCGGACTGTAGGACGCTTCCAAAATGCCAGGGAAATTGAAAACCTCTCCTTGGAAGTTTCCTCTCCCTCTACTTCCCCTGCCTCCCCTGCCTCCCCTACACCTCCCCGCCGCGTTTATTTGCGAGACTTTGCGGAGGTAATTGATGATACAGAAGACCAGCGACTATTTGTTTACCTCAACCGTCAGCCTGCTGTGAAATTTTCAGTCCAAAAGCAGCCTGAGGCCAACACAATCACAGTTGTAGATGCTGTGAAGCGGCGAATTGAACAATTACGACAATCGGGTTTAATTCCAGCAGACATGACTTTGAGTCCCACCACAGATGAATCTCTCTTCATCCGCAATTCTTTAAATGATGTCATCTTTTCAGGGATTTCTGGGGCATTGTTAGCAGCAGCAGCAGTGTTGTTATTTTTGGGATCATTCAGGCAAACATTGATTATCAGTTTGACGATTCCGCTGTGTACTCTGGCAGCGATCGCTTTGATGAAAATATTTGGCTTGACTTTGAATGTGTTTAGTTTAGCAGGTCTGACATTAGGAGTCGGACAAGCAATTGACACATCGGTTGTGATCCTAGAAAACATTTCCGAAAAAACAGGCATGACTCCCAATCAGAGAGAGTTGGACAAACAGAGAGGGGGAGAAGAGGCAAAGGGGAGAAATCTCAATAAAAAATTCTTTATTGACAGTGCGATCGCTGCGTCCCAAGAAGTAGAATCTGCTTTAGTTGCTGCTACAGGTGCTAACTTAGTTTCTGTAGTGCCATTCCTCTTAATTGGCGGCTTTATCGCACTGCTATTTAATGAACTGATTCTGACAATTAGCTTCGCAGTTGCAGCATCTCTTGTCGTCGCAATCACAGTAGTGCCGATGCTGTCTTCTCGACCCTTGGGAATTCCTTGGTCGAGTCGGATCAGCGAATTTTGGCTGCTTAAACAATTTAATCACCGATTTGAAGATGCTACGCGGGGATACGGTAACTTCTTAACCAGAGTTTTACGCTATCGGCTCCTCGTAGTTACCGCTGCTTTGGTAATTTTAGGCGGTAGCAGCTTCTTTATGTTTGGTCAAATTCCCCAATAAATTTTACCCCGGATCAGTACTGGTCAAGCTAACTTGAGAGCGCAGTTTCCTCCCGGTACACCTTTAGCAACTTCTGAAAAAGTTATGCAAATTGTCGATGACATTTTGCTCAAACAACCAGAAACCGAGTCTGCTTTCACAACCGTGGGTGGTAATTTATTTGGCAGCAATACTACAGAAAATCCTTTACGTGCCAGCAGCACCATCAATCTTAAACCAGGCACAGATGTCGAAGCCTTCGTCAAAAAAGTAACTCAGGAATTTAACAAACTCAACTTAGCAGGAATTCTGCTGCGCCTCAATCCTGGTCAGGTGCGGGGTTTAATCTTGAGTAATTCTCCAGTGCAAGGGTCAGAAGTTGACGTGATTCTGCAAGGTGAAAATGAAGAAAACTTAACGCAAGCAGGGGCGCAAGTGCTGCAAGCTTTGCAGGAAAGGGCAAAATTAGCGACATTCCGACCAGATGCCGACCCCCGACAACCGGAAATCCAAATTCGCCCCGACTGGGAAAGGGTTTCGGCTTTAGGGTTGAGCGCCGGGCAAATTGGTGCAACAGTTCAAACAGCAATTGAAGGTTCAGTTCCCACGCAAATTCAACGCGGTAATCGTTTAGTTGATGTGCGGGTGCAGCTAAATAAACAAGCCATTCAGCGTCCTTCCCAGCTAGAGCAATTACCGCTATTTACAGGAAACAATCACCTAATCCGGCTTTCAGATGTTGCAAACATTCAAGAAGGTCAAGCCCCTGGTGAGGTGCAACGGATTAATCAGCGCCAAGCTTTTATTGTGGCAGGCAATCTCAGCGAGGGAGCTAGTCTTGGTGAAGCGATCGCAGAAGTCAACGAGGTACTCAAGGATGTAGACTTACCTGATGGCGTTTCAATTGTGCCTAGTACGCCACGGCGTAAATAGAGCAACCATTTAAAATCCCTAAAAAGCCCATTCCATAATACTTTTGACTTTTGACTTTTGACTTTTGACTTCCGCCTTGCGGTACTAGTTCTGCCCAAGAAACTAATCAGCAACTTCAGGATGCTTTAAAAACTTTGGGGGCGTTGGCAACGTTCTTAATCTTTGTAGTCATGGCGGTGCAATACAATTCGCTAATTGACCCATTGGTAATCATGTTCACCGTACCACTGGCGTTAGCTGGGGGAATTTTTGGACTTTACATTACCAAAACTGCAATTGGTGCAACTGTAATTGTTGGCGTTGTGCTGCTGGTGGGAATTGTGGTGAACGCAGGGATTCTAATGGTCGAACTAGCAAACCAAATTCGCGATGAAGAAGGTTGTACTCGCCAAATTGCGATCATGAAAGCTGCTCCTCAACGCTTGCGCCCAATTATCATGACCACAGTCACCACTATCTTGGGACTGTTTCCTTTGGCATTGGGCATTGGCGAAGGTTCCGAGTTTTTGCAGCCTTTAGGGATTGTAGTTTTCTTTGGAATGGCGATCGCAACAATGCTGACATTATTTATCATCCCCTGTTTTTATATCCTGCTGCACGATTTGCTGGGTGGGAATTGGGCAAAGCCAGTGTTTATCCGGTTACGTAGATTTACGAAAAAATTTATTTGAGTTCCTGAGAGGGATTAATAAAAAACTATCCCTCCTTTAATACTCAACCTTCCTTATCAAGTTTGTTTCTCTCTAACTCCTCCATTCATTGCCCATAACCCAACCTCCATGATGTTTATCCACAGGATTTTAAGAGCATTTAATAGCCCTTCGTCAGGACAAAACTGGCAAAGGGCTGGTTGGAAAAAGCATCTGACCACAGCATACTTAACGCTTATCAACTAGCTGTTGGTAGTTGTTACCGAAAAGTATCCAGTTATAAACTTTTCATGAAGTTGAATAAGTTTATTTGTTTATACATAGAATTGTCGGGAGTGGATACTACCGCAGTAGCCCACACTCACCCAAAATTGACAATTATTTCCAGTTAAGATCATCTACTGCTGAAATTACCAGGCTATTTGATTATGTTAGAGTCATTTATCCGCAGCCCTTTTAATCCTTTTGCCACGTTAACGATTTGTGTATTGTCGGCACTCACTATTCCGAACTTTGTGAATCTGCACAAAGCCGAAGCTGAATCTATAACGGATTGTCGCAAATTGGTGACAGGCACGTACCTTACGACAAACTCTGGTAACTTCGGTTCGTTTCGTGGGATTACAACGTTCACTCAAGATGGCAACTTTGTTTCCACTGCCTCAGTCCAAAGTAATGTTCCCCCTTTTCAACCTTTTGGTAATATACAGGGCAGTTGGAAGTGTACCTCCGACAGAGAGATTACTGCCACGGGACTCGACTTTAATTACCCAACAGCGACATTACCCGGCAAAATTACCAGAACCGATTATCGTGCAACATTTGATCCGAAAACTGGGATAGTCCAAGGAACAGTAACACTGAGGTTGTTCTCACTAAAGGCAAATCCGCTCAAAGATAATGTCCCGCTAGAGGGGACGTTCACTTTCACGGGGCAACGGATAAACCCTCCACAGTAACCCACTACAGGGAAAAGTGGTGGCGTAATCCCAAACAGAACCCTGTTTTACAATCCATTTGCTACCCTAAGACAATTTTTGGTCAGGCAATGCTGAATCCGAGTGCGTCTCGTAGAGAAGGCTGGCTACGCCTACGCCGAATCTTGATATGCATCATTCATTCTTGCCCCAGAATTTTAGTACAAATATATTTATTTAGATCCATCTACTTACTAGCGCCATTGTTCGTAGTCGGTGTAAACTAACGGCGATGAAAATGATGTATTTTTGATAGTTCTAGGACTTACGCAATCGTGACGAAAAACCAAGCCTTTGCGATTACTTCGCTTCGCTCGTAATGACGTAAAATCGTAGTCCGTGCGTAAGTCCTGAGTTCAAAGACGTAGTGTGACTTTAACAAACGTCAACTTTATTTTAGTAATAAATGCCCCAGCAGGCACTTATCAAGAGAATAAACGATACCTAACCATGAAATGGTTAGCATCCTAACGACAAATTAAATTTTGTCAGCATACTTGCACACTGAGAATCTAAATCAAATTTTTTTAATCCACATATTGCTCAATCTGTCAACGCATAACTTCTAATTTAGATTTTTTATAAAGATTGCGTGAAATTACTAGTTATGGTGATAAAGCATTACAAGAATTGCTTTATAAATCAACCTATGAGTAAATCTAAACTCACCAAGCAGGCATATATTAACCACTATTTATCTAGCAGGTAGATAGCAGTTTCAAAGTAAGTTTTGCTGTTTGATTTAACCTACGCGGTATCACATTCTCTCGCTCAATATGAAGAGGACACAAATATGACTACAATAGCAACCAAAATAGCCTTGTCTGTTCTAGGAGCAGCAGGAATTAGTTTTTTGTCTTTGACACCAGCCAGAGCCTTCATCTTGGTAGAACCGATTGTGACGACTAAAAATCAAGATATACTCGACACGAAAAAGCCAAGAACCCTTGGGCCAGAATATCAACCAGGGCAAATAGTAGAATATGGTGTCCCAGATGTGGCTAATAACTTTCTCAATGCCACCGGGTACGATATAAATAGCTTGGTCTTTGATTTAAAAACGCTGTCCTATAGTAATCAGAATTCTACTCCACCATTTGATAATGAACCAGTGCAGTGGGGAGATGTTAATGGAGATGGCAAGATTGGTTACTCCAATAACCCTGAACTAAAGAATATTTTTACAGACGTTACCATCAAAGATAACATCATCACTTTTAGTGGTGGCGTAATCCCAAACGGAACCCTGTTTTACAATCCATTCGCT
Source organism: Nostoc sp. (assembly GCF_036919675.1). GTDB lineage: Bacteria > Cyanobacteriota > Cyanobacteriia > Cyanobacteriales > Nostocaceae > Nostoc. Next base: position 95,766 of record NZ_JBALCP010000102.1, on the reverse strand, counting down.
ACCCTGCCCAATCTAGCGCCAGGTGCTGGAATCATTCCATCAGTGCCACCAGAGAAAGTGGATAAAGATGGGCCGATCAGAGTGGCTAGCTATTATACTGCTGTTCCTGAATCAACTAGCGTTTCGAGTGTACTGCTCTTTGGCGCTTTAGGCGTAGCTTTAAAACTAAAGCGATCGCTACACTGTTAACGCTGTTACGGGGGACTGGGGATTAGTACAACATAACTGACTAATCACCAATGCCCTCACTCTGTAATTAATTCACGATACACTGCCAGTGTTTCCTGATGGACGCGGGCAACACTCAGCCACTGTAGGTTTTGATTTGCCCGCTGTTTCCACTCATGCAACATATCGGCATTGCTCAGTAATTGCACTAAAACTCCAGCCAAAGCATTACTATCTTTTACTGGGACTAAAAGACCTGCTTGCCCATTGTCCAAAGCTTCAGGAATCCCGTCTACCTGAGTGCCAATGATCGCAGTTCCAGCTTCTCTAGCTTCGGAAAGTACCAGGGGGCAAGGGTCACGGTGAGAAGCCAACACAAATATGTCACAAGATATGAGATAGCGTTGAGGTTCCGGCTGGAAGCCTTCAAAATGAATGCGTTCTTTTACAGAAGTTGCTTGTGCTTGTGCCTCAAATAGCTGTTTATCAGGACCATTTCCTACCAAATAAAGGTGCGCTTGGGGAAAATCTGAGGCAATTTGTTCAAAGGCAGCGATTAACTCAGTAATTCCCTTGCGTTGATACATCCCGGCTACGGTGGCGATCGCTGGACGTTGTAATGGTAAAGGTTGATAATCTTGTATTTGCCGGGTGCGGGGACTGCCTAAAGTTCCGTTACATACTACCCGCAACTTGTTTTCTGAAATACCGCGCCGTGCCATAGATATTCCTACAGCTTTACTAACGGCAATTACCCTGTCAGCTAAACCCATCAGCAGGCTAGAACGCTGAAATTCGTTGTGGACTGTAGAAACTAAAGCATATTTGTGCCCTTTAAAAATGCGTGCTAGTATGACTCCGGTCATCATATGTGCATGAACGATATCCGGCTGAAATTCTGCTGCGATCGCTCGGTAACGCCCAGCTGCTTTGATAATATTTATCGGTTTCCTAGTTTGGTCTAGTTGGTAGTGTTTGACACCATATGTATCTAGTAATTTCTCATATTCACCACCAGCAGAAATAACCGCTACCTCATGACCAGATTTTGCCTGTAAACAAGCCAAATCCACTGCCACATTCACAATACCGTTACCTATTTCTTGAACGTCGTTCAAAATATGTATGATTTGCATAATCTTTGAGATATGTATAAAAAATCAAGATAAGTAACTGAGTGTAAATCAACATAATTATTGAGGTTTTCAGTGACAACTCAAAAGTAGCCAGTAATACATAAAATTGACCAATAACTACTGACTAAGAGCGCTTATAACCAGTTACTTAGCTTAAAGACTTATTCAGTAACGGCTCGATAAATCGGGGTAAAACTCCAAAATTCTGAAGACTGAATCTGCTATTTCAGTCGCTATAGCCTTATTTTATATTCCCCAATGGCTATGACCAGCATAAGCCAATACCCTGGCATCGGACTTACAGCACACCAAGAAAGAACTCAGAATTCAGGAGTCAGAATAGAGAATGTATTCTGTGTGAGTGGGTGGTAAGTCAGGTTCATTGGTGTCAACTTAAGCTCAAACACCCAATTTTCCATCGTTTTAGATCGCCCAACCTCCTTAAAAAGGGAGCTAAAATTCTAATTCCCAAAAAGTGATATAACTTTATTCCGAGAATATCGCTCGGAGTTTGACCCCAAACAAAGATTTAAAGGAGATAAGGCTTATCAAGGAGAAGATTTAATTACAACTCCAATTAAAAAACCCAGAAATAGAGACTTAACAAGTGAACAAAAAGCAGAAAATGCGGTCTTGGGGTTTACCCCAAGAGGAGCAATTTTTCAAGACAGAACTAAACAAAGCATTTTCAGCCAAACGAATATATGTTGAGCATCTAATTCGGTTAGTTAAAATATTTTGAATTGTCCAAGAAAGATTTAGGTGAAATCCCCAAAAATATGAACAAGTAATTTTAACCCTTGGCTTACTTCGACTGCGCTATTTCTCTACGAGAGGCTGCGCCAACGACGCCGCTCAGTAGAAGTCAGTACAAGTCGCTCAGGGGCTCGCGTAGCGTCTCGTAGAGAAGCCGAACTGTTGACGATTTGTGGACTAGTAAGGTTGCGAATTAGAGGGCTAATATTACCAGCAGAAATATCCGCTATGTCATCAGGTTAAAATTAACGCACATTGCCTAAATATTTTTGCTTAATTATCAATAAAAAATATCTCAAAGCCTTATTTTATCGTACATACTATAGCTTTTCCTAAACAACTGAGGTACACCTAAATTTTTTATAGTAAAATAAGCAGCTTTAAATACGTACCTGACTAGGTTGGGAACCGCTATAGCTAATTTCCGATGATTGCCTTTACGTCCTATATCCTAGCCATACCAAGGCTTTGATTGTTTTCGGAGATGTCTAATAGACATTTTCAGAAATTAAATATGCGTTATCCAGAACCATTGTAGAGACGCGAAATTTCGCGTCTCTAGATTCTTTTCTGGAGATGTCTAATACAAGTTTGCGAACCTGAGAATTGTTTCCCTGAAAGTGGCGTGATGAAACAGCAGTTAGCAAAAACTTCCAAGACTGAGGAGAAATTATAGACGCATCTATCATTGAAAGAAAACTCTTGATATTTTTTTGCTTCAGCGCTACTAGAATCCAATGGAGTTTCAGGTAATTTTTTATATCCTGAAAGACGGGAATCTTTGAGCGATGTTGTTCATTTACCAAAGAGTAAATTTTCTCCTTCATCAAAATATTTGTAGCCAACCGCCGAGACAAAGAAAACTTTTGATTATACGCACCCGGCCAAATAGTGCGGTAAGCAAGACGCTGGTTGAAGAAAATAGCATCACCAAACTGAGCAATCCGAATCCAGGAATCGATGTCATCACAGTTAGCATCGAGTCTGGAGTCCCAACCACCAGTTTGTAGAAAAGCATCACGCCGGCAAGCTACTTGTACAGGTGTGCCAAAAGGTACAATCTCTAAGAGCATACCGTAGTGAATATCAGCTTGTGGGACATAAAAAGCTAAACCAGGGCCAACTTGGGGGGTACGACTGAGTTCAACTTCATTACCATCCACCTGAGCCGCCACACAAGAGCAGATTACAGCATTGGGACGAAGTGCGATCGCCTTCGCCATCTCTTCTATACAGTTGGGTGCTAAATAGTCGTCATCATCTAAAAACTTAATCCAGTCGCCGCTAGCTTTAGCAACTCCAGCATTTACGGTTGCTGCATGACCTTGGTTAACTTCGTTACGATGGTAAACAACCTTGTCCCCCAAGCTTTTGAGATATGTTTGGGTGTGATCAGATGAACAATCGTCAGCAACAACCACCTCGCACTCAATCGTTTGGTTACGAGCCGAGTCAATTGCTCTTTGCAGCAAGTTCAAGCGATTATAGGTAGTGATGACGACGCTAAATTTCATAAATTTCACCTCTGTGGTACAGCATTCTGTGAATATAGCTTTGATCTGTAGGCTGTTGTATCAGTAAAATTATCAATTTTAATAAGTAGACTGAAAGAAGATTATCGATTTATCATAGATGATTGTGAGTTTTTTGTAAGCAGACGGAAAGACTATGAACGCTCAAGAGATTATCCGCTCCATTGAAGCGGAACAGAAAAAATCGAATCTGCCCGACATTTATGTGGGCGACACAGTAAAAGTCGGAGTGAAAATCAAGGAAGGCGAAAAGTACCGTGTACAACCCTACGAGGGAGTAGTGATTGCCATGCGGAATGGTGGCATCAACGAAACTATTACAGTCCGTAAGGTTTTTCAAGGCGTGGGCGTTGAGCGGGTGTTTCTGTTGCATTCTCCCCGGATTGACAGCATCAAGGTATTACGCCGCGGTAAGGTACGCCGTGCTAAACTGTATTATCTCCGCGATCGCGTAGGTAAGGCAACCCGGATCAAGCAACGGTTTGACCGCCCTTTGTGATTCGTTCTTCAAAAGTATGGGAGAAATCTCAAGCCTCAAGCGGCATCTGCCGCTGACTTGTTCCCAAAGGCAAAATTGAGGTATGATATAAATCGCATATTGCGTTAAACTGAAATTTAGTTCAGCGCAATGACTGAATCAAAAACAGCTTGTGCGCCTTTAGTTCAGTTGGTAGAACGCAGGTCTCCAAAACCTGATGTCGGAGGTTCGAGTCCTCCAGGGCGCGCTCAAGAGCAAAAAACAAAGCCCAAAATAATTACGCAGCTGCTAATATGGCAGTTAGCGATAATAATTTTGGGTAAACTTATTGTATTTGCAGTTGTTTTGCTTTCAGTTAAGTGAAATAAAGTCGAAACTGCAAACTGGGATAACCGAATTTTAGATTTTAGATTTTGGATTAAAAAGACAAAATCTGCCGATTTTAGATTGAGAATAAATTTAAAATCGACAACCCAAAATCTAAAATTAAATGCCTTTGCCTTAAGGTATGGGGTAAATCTAAAATCCAAAATCCAAAATTGAGTGACAAACGGGGGAATAAAGGGTCGTGGCCAAAAAAAGCGAAGCAGAATTGCCAGAAACCACAAATGGGTTTAGCTTGGGCAAGTTCATACAGGGAATCAAAGAAGAACTTGAGAAAGTAGTCTGGCCCAGTCGGAAACAAATAGTGAGCGAATCCGCCGCTGTGTTGTTAATGGTGGCACTCTCCGCATCTTTGATATACTTGGTCGATGGATTGTTTGGTTGGGCAGCAAAACAGGTGTTCTGATGACTTTTGCAACAGACGAACCTCGCAACTCCACGTTGCAGTCCGAGGAAACAGGAGAAACAGCAGAAGCAGCGTCAAAAGAAGCACGCTGGTATGCAGTGCAAGTAGCCTCAGGCTGTGAAAAGCGTGTAAAGACTAACTTAGAGCAACGCATTCAAACTTTTGATGTAGCTGACAAAATTGTCCAGGTAGAAATTCCGCAAACGCCAGCGGTGAAAATCCGCAAAGATGGGAGTCGCCAGCATACAGAAGAAAAAGTTTTCCCTGGCTATGTGCTGGTGCGGATGATGATGGATGATGATACCTGGCAGGTGGTACGAAACACCTCCCATGTAATTAATTTTGTGGGTTCAGAACAAAAACGTGGTAGTAGTAAGGGTCGCGGTCATGTCAACCCGATACCACTGAGTTCTTCAGAAGTCGAACGCATATTCAAACAAACCAGCGAACAGGAAGCTGTTGTCAAAATTGACATGGCTACTGGTGATAAGATAATGGTGCTTTCTGGTCCATTTAAAGACTTTGAAGGCGAGGTGATTGAAGTCTCTCCAGAGCGGAGTAAGCTCAAAGCCTTGCTCTCAATTTTTGGCAGGGATACACCAGTAGAATTGGAATTTAATCAGGTAGAGAAACAGAGCTAAATACAAATGGCGAAGAAAATAGTAGCGGTCATTAAACTGGCCCTGAATGCTGGAAAAGCCAATCCAGCGCCGCCAGTGGGGCCCGCGTTGGGTCAACACGGCGTCAACATTATGATGTTTTGTAAAGAATACAACGCCAAAACAGCAGATCAAGCTGGAATGGTGATCCCTGTAGAAATTTCGGTTTTTGAAGACCGGAGTTTTACATTTGTACTCAAGACGCCACCAGCATCAGTGCTGATTCGGAAGGCGGCGAAAGTTGAAAAAGGCTCAAATGAACCCAACAAAAAGAAGGTTGGGTCAATTACCAAAGCACAATTGCAAGAAATAGCCCAAACGAAACTCCCCGATCTTAATGCCAACGACATAGACGCGGCAATGAAGATTGTGGCAGGAACGGCTAAGAATATGGGTGTAACAGTCACAGATTAAAAAAGTTATGAGTTATGAGTCATTCAATTTTGGATTTTAGACTTCGGCTACGCTCAGTCGAACGATTTTAGATTTTAAATTTTTTTTAATCCAAAATCCAAAATTCAAAATCTAAAATTGGTAGAGTTATGAATTTTAAATTAGTAACTCCTCATTCCTCACTTTTAACTTCCTACTCTAAAATCCAAAATTGTATCGGGGGAGAGGCGAAGCTTCGGAATTACCCCAGGAGAAAAAAATGGTAAAAATATCGCGTCGTTTGCAGACCCTGCAAGCAAAAGTAGAAGATAAGGACTATCAACCCCTAGAGGCTTTAGCCCTTCTCAAAGACACAGCAACAGCTAAATTTGCTGAAGCTGCTGAAGCGCATATCAGGCTGGGAATTGACCCCAAGTATACAGACCAACAGTTACGGACAACAGTAGGACTGCCTAAAGGTACAGGACAAATCGTCCGGGTGGCGGTGATAGCCAGAGGCGAAAAGGTAAACGAAGCAAGCAACGCTGGTGCTGATATAGTAGGTTCAGAAGAACTGATTGACGAAATCCAGAAAGGTAGGATGGATTTTGACAAGCTGATTGCCACACCCGATGTGATGCCACAGGTGGCAAAGCTGGGTAAGTTGCTTGGGCCACGTGGTTTAATGCCATCGCCTAAGGGTGGAACCGTGACATTTGATTTAGCAAGTGCGATCGCCGAATTTAAAGCTGGTAAATTAGAATTTCGAGCCGATCGAACTGGTATTGTCCATGTTATGTTTGGTAAGGCAACTTTCTCGCCTGAAGATTTGTTAGTCAACCTGAAGGCATTGCAGGAGACGATTGACCGTAACCGTCCTTCAGGAGCTAAAGGTCGTTATTGGCGCACATTTTATGTGTCAGCCACTATGGGGCCATCGATTAAAATTGATATCACCGCCCTACGAGATTTGAAACTGAGCGAAGCAGGTTAATAAGAGTTATAAGTTAGGAGTTAAGAGTTATGAGTTTTATTCCTAACTCCTGTACAGACGCGATTAATCGCGTCTCTCCTCCTAACTACTTGTTCCTAACTTTAAATTAAATAGGCAAAGCCGGAGACAGCAGGTGCTAATAGCTTAATATCCTGCCGAGGTTAAAACTCTAATTGTCAGAATTACCACCTATAAAGGTGTGATAACTATGGCATCAGGAGTCTTACTACTCAACCCCGGCTATATTAGCTGGGGTTTGTTGTTTGGGTTCAAGTTTAGAAGAAACGTACAACTAGGGCAATCACCGATTATTTTAAGGAGGTGAGATTGGAATGGGTAGAACAGTAGAAAATAAAAAAGAGATAGTAGCTGACCTCAAAGAAACTTTGAGTGAGTCAACTCTGGCACTGGTAATTGACTATCAGGGGCTAACAGTTTCTGAAATCACCGATTTACGGCGGCGGCTGCGTCCCAGTGGCACCGTTTGTAAGGTGACGAAGAACACCCTAATGGGCATTGCCATTAAAGATGATGAAAAATGGCAGCCTTTGTCAGAATTGCTTAAGGGTGCTTCCGCCTTTTTGCTGGTAAAAGAAGATTTTTCATCGGCAATTAAGGCATACCAAGAATTCCAAAAAGTCACCAAGAAAACAGAACTTCGCGGTGGTGTACTGGAAGGTCGTCTACTCAAAGAACCTGATGTCAAGGTACTGGGAGACTTGCCATCTAAGGAACAACTCATAGCCCAAATTGCTGGAGCTATCAACGCCTTGGCTACCAAGATTGCTGTGGGTATCAACGAAGTTCCTGGTTCACTGGCTCGTGCTTTGCAGGCTGTGGCTGACCAAGAGCAAAGTGGTGGTAGCACCGAAACCGCTGCTGTACAAGATAGCAGTACCGAAACTACTGCTGTACAAGATAGCAGCACCGAAACTGCTGCTGTACAAGATAGCAGTACTGAAACTGCTGCTGTACAAGATAGCAGCACCGAAACCGCTGCTGAACCAGATAGCAGCACCGAAACCGCTGCTGAATAGATTTCGTGGTTCATTAGTCAAGAGTCAAAAGTCAATAGTTAAAGACCAATGACCCATGACAAATAAATAATCAAAATTACAGGAGTTATATCAATGTCTACTGCAACCGATCAAATTTTAGAACAACTAAAAACCCTTTCTTTGCTGGAAGCTTCTGAGTTAGTCAAGCAAATTGAAGAAGCTTTTGGCGTGAGTGCTGCTGCACCGGTTGGTGGCATGATGATGATGCCTGGTACTGGTGGTCCTGCTGCTGCTGAGGAAGTTGTTGAGCAAACCGAGTTTGAAGTGGTTCTTGAATCAGTCCCAGCTGATAAGAAGATTGCTGTGCTGAAGATTGTCCGGGAATTGACCGGTTTGGGTCTAAAAGAAGCTAAAGACTTGGTAGAAGCTGCACCCAAGGCAGTTAAAGAAGGTATTGCTAAGGATGCTGCTGAAGATGCTAAGAAGCGGATCGAAGAAGCTGGCGGTAAGGTGACTGTTAAGTAGTCACAATTTTATTACTAGTTTTTTATTAAGGAGTCTGAGTCAGGCTCCTTTTTTTATTACGGTTTTTGTAAAAATAGAAATACTAGATTGGTTGAAGCGATCGCTAGAAATTGTTAAGCATCCAGTAGTGGACGGATAAAATCGCACACTTTTAATGTTTGAACTTGTCCCCGTGCGGTAGTCTGAACAGTAATGTTAACTGCTTTTTGATTATCTGCCCACAACAGGCGAATCGAACCATCATCATTCACACTTTTGATGCGTCGCATTGTGGTGTTTTCAAAATGACCACCAATAACAGATTCTACAAAAGCGAGTTGAGCAAGGTTTTCGGCAAATTCTAAAGTTCCTTGCGGATAATGATGTTTGACACTTTTAACAGAATTGCTGATTTTTTCTGAGATTTGGATTTCTGAAACGGAAGGTTCTGCTACTATTTCTGCTGCTTGGTGTTGTTGGGTAACTCGTCGCCAGAGAATCTCACCTGCTGGGGAAAGGAAAATATAATTATCAGCGTCAGGCGGTAACAGCATTCCGAGAATTCGCTCTTGATCTGGAATGGCTTTTAGCCGTTGTTCACTTGTCAGCAGTGGATTGTAGATCAGATTAAACAAGAGTATCAATGGCGGCAAGAGTGGGAATTGTGGACAAATCATGCTTGGGAGTTCTTTTGGCAGCAAGGTAACAGTATTGGCGATGTCAGGCGAAAGCTGAACAATATTAAGCGATCGCGCGACTGGATTGGCATCAACTGGCAAGGTGAAAGTTCTACTCTATCTGGTGCAGATGCGATCGCTTGGTTCGGCATGGGACGCGATCGCATTGGCTTGCGAATCCTTTTTAACGGTGGTAACTGGATGGAATGGGTTTGTCCTTGGTGGTTTCTGGAGGATGTTTTAGAGAATTATGGCGATCGCAACCACGGTAAAAATTGGACACATATATAGAATGATGTCGCCGTGCTGAAATCTCGGCACGCTTTCGGGGAAAATCAATCAGAAGTCGCTTTGGCAATGTTTGAAGTTTACTTTGGTAAAGATAATCGCGCCACCTTGGAGAAATACTTGTGGGACTGTGACGGCAAAACTGGGATTTTGGGGAATCGTCTGGAAGACTGTAAAGACAAGCATCAAAGTCTCAACGAGTGGATTATTAACCTTGCTAAAGTTGGGTTTCATCTAATGTCAGGTACAACAGAGTCCAATAGAGACCTAACCCCCAACCCCTTCCCTACGTTTGCATAGCGGCACGGAGTGTGGGAAGGGGAGTAAGAATTCAAAGCCTCTCTCCTTTTAGGAGAGAGGTTTGGAGAGAGGTCAAACAAAAAGCACTATATGTTGTTCCAATATCTAATTGTTATTGAACCTCTGGGATTGCTGTATGGCAGTGCAGGCAGGTTCCTTTCACCAGAAAATTTAGTCGGGCGTTCTGGTATCAGCTTTCCCCCCAGTGCTGCTACAGTATCGGGGTTATATGCTGCCAGTTTAAACGAAGAAGCGATCGCCTCTCTGAAAATCGCTGGGCCTTTTTGGGCGTGTAGTCAGCAACCAGAAAATTTTTACGTCCCCATACCCTTTAGTTCCTTGGTGAAACAGGGGGAAATACACCAATTGCGTTGGTATTCTGAAACACAGGAATGGCTAACAGAAACAGGTGAATCGGTAAGCGGCAAGTTTGACAAGGGAAATCACTGGATTCCAATTAATTCTTGGCATCAACCGGAAAAAATATATCAAGAACCTTGGGAATTCTTGCCGCACTTGCATCCCAGAATCGAACTGAATCAGCGCAAAGTTGATAGAGACAGCACCCAAGGCAGTCTCTTTTTAGAAAACGCCGTGCAGATGCATCCTGATGCTTGCTTAATTTACCTCAGTAACATTTCTCTGGCAGATGGCTGGTATCGCTTCCGTGCCGATATGCGTGCTAACTAAAGAAGGTCTAGAAGCCTTATGGTATGGACAGCATGTTGTCGAAAACCAAGAAGACGGCGGCACTACTGAAGCACTGGTAAAGTTTGAATATGCCTCCTTAGTGTGGTTGCCAGTGTTTTGTCCCGGTCAACCCGTTGTCTGGATTACTTGTCCCAGATTATTAAAAAGATACAAAATGATTGCGGGAATTTCCGCAGAACTTCCGGCTACTTACACTGCACCGAAGACTCTCCAAGGTAGACAGGTAGGAGTAAATCGCAAAGTCCTATTTTTCAACTTGGGATTTATGGAGATAGAACAGTCAGCAGATTTATCACAATGGATACCAATCGGTGCTGACTTACCAGAATCTAACCTTGTGGTGGTGGGAGATAACGATATTGCCATTCTGCACGACATGGCACTCTATCGTCAAAGTCGAGTCGCATTGGAAGATACACAGAAAAAAGCGAAAAAGGGAGCGTTTTTTGATGTGGAAGCTTTGCCAGAAGGTAGCGTCTTAGTGTTTCCCGTCGCTTTGAAACAAAAGGGGTGGAAACCTTTTGGTAATTCTGCATCCAGTGAACTGTATTTTGGCGGTTTGGAATCAATCGGGTTTGGTCGTTACCGTGTCACCTTGGGAGGAGATTATCTATAATGGCTTGGAATTCTTACGGTTTAGATCAAGAAGCGCAAAAGCTAGTTTTAGCAGCAAAACTGCGCGATCAAACTTCTCTCAAGCAGTCGTATAAAATGCGAATGGCTGTTGCTTACGGACTGGAACGCTTTTGGGGTGAGCATTTACGCCTTCAGAAAAACGAGCCGAACAAGTCCCAATTTGGATTTTAGATTTTGAATTGTGTACTCCGATGGTGAAGCAAGCTATGTGTAGTGTCTTGTAGAGAAAGAGTTATGGGATGAGCTTTTGGTGTTTCATCTGTTGCAATCATTGTTGAAATTGGTATAAGTTAATTTTTGTAAGTTGATTCAATGGCATTGTAAGTTGAAACAATCACATTGTCAGTCGGAACAATGGCATTGTTAGTCAATACAATGCCATTGCAGTCGAAACAATCGCATTGTAGGTCGAAATAATGGCATTGTTAGTCAATACAATGCCATTGCAGTCGAAACAATCGCATTGCAGGCTGATTGAGAACCACTATAAAGCCGTCAGCAGTGTTTGGCACTGTTCGCTGACGGTTATTTGTTTGATTATTTCAACAAAGCGATGTCACCCTGTCGCCGGGAATCCGTGGGTGCGATCGCAGGTCTTCTACCAGATATGTTTCCAACAAAGCGACGTTACCCTGTCGCCGGGAATTCAATATCTAACCTAAGGGAAAAAAGATAATTTTGGGTTTCCAACAAAGCGACGTTACCCTGTCGCCGGGAATTTCCCCCTCAACTTCGATGAAACTGGGAACCAAATGTTTCCAACAAAGCGACGTTACCCTGTCGCCGGGAATATTTCATGGTGGAATTAAACGGCCGATAGGTAATGCTGGTGTTTCCAACAAAGCGACGTTACCCTGTCGCCGGGAATATGCCTTTAACCATAAACTAAGCACCAAAGTTGTGCGGTTTCCAACAAAGCGACGTTACCCTGTCGCCGGGAATCCATTCTTACCTAACTTTTGTTATCGAGCAAAAGGGGTTTCCAACAAAGCGACCTTACCCTGTCGCTGGGAATTGCAGGGTTTTGAAACCCATACAAACAATAGCATCCAGAGATGATTTGCGCGAATTGCAAATTATGTTGCCACAACTCAACCGCAACATTCAAACAAAATCGCTGAAACCCTGACTGGACAAACAGCGCGGATCGCAACGACAGAATCAGGGTTTTGAAGATTTGCCAGAATCCGCGCAAAATCATCACAGTTACAACTAAACCGCGACTTGGAAAACCCCTCTTCACACGCCTGCCTCAAAGCCGATTGCCCTATCATTCTCTGCCATCTTGTGATCAGGCTTTATCTTAGAGGAGTGACATTTAACTCTTTACGCCAGTCTACTAGCGGCTTTTCCCAAGCCTCTTCCCACTTCTGCGCCAGAAAGGGTTTTGCCTGATACCCCAAATCGTAACCCTGCTGAATGATACGTACAAGCGGGTTTAAATCGCTGTTCATCTTGATCATATTCAGCGTTATTGCGGCAATCAACATCACTGCAAGCGGAGAGCGATTTTGCGCGAGCTGAAATGCTTGCAGCCCAAGTTCCCCAGCAGAATCGATGCCAAATCCTGTAACGGTATGCCAAATATCATGGGTTTGTCGCATCCGCAGAGCTAAATAGCTTGCGTCATCTTGAAGCTCGACTTTGCGATAAAACTCTGGATTAAGGTTAGCGGCTCGCATGTGAGAGGCATAGACAAAGCCTAACGAATCAGATGGCAGCTTGAGTAACGCTTCTAGATTGGGAGTCGGTGCAATATATTGTTCTTCAAAAAGTTGAGCGATTTCAGGATGAGACTTGAGATAGGTAATCGCGGCAGTAGAAACTTCATGGTTGGCTAACGCAGCAGCAATATCAAAAACTGCCTCGATATCTGCTCCGTTATCGATAAAGGCAACGAAACCTTGCAGACCTAAGAGAAGTTCTGGAGTAACCGAGCGACTTATATCAGCATTGATAATGGAGGGAGGTTTTGACATCGGGAAACCTTAGATAATCAAAATGAACAATGAATTGCTGGAGCGCAACTCCCACATCCCTTTATCCTAGCCCTTTCAAAGTGAACCTTTGTCCTATGAAATAAATGATGTTTTAACCCAATTTTGACACCATACATCCTACTACATATTCATCGGCTGAAAATCCCCTATATGCCTAACAACATCCCTGACGCTGCCAAAAAAGTCCCCTTGATGTTTCAAGCGCAAACCAAAGGGCGTTGCCAGATACAATATATAGATGATCAAGCCCGAAAGGAAAAGCGATCGCAACAGTCAGAACGCTGGGCTGAACAATGAATAGACAAAGCCTACCCGAATCCTCCGATATTTGGTGACGAGGTGCAAACTCGCTCTTACACCATCAGTTGGCGCTTTGTTACCAATAGCGGACAGGATGATGGTGTGATTCGTCCGGTAATTGGTGCTAGAGGATGGCCCTTTTATCCTGGTAGCAGAATGAAAGGGATTTTTCGCCGCGCTTGCACAATAGAACAAGCAGAACGCTACTGCGGCAAAGACATCAAAGCTGGAGACTTTGAGCCAGGAATTCTCCGCTTTCATGGCGGCTATCCCACCACTGACACTTGGCAAGAAAAACTCGTTGATATTGTCCATCCCCAACAGGATTGGCAAGTTAAAGACGATAAAAAGTCAGCAGGTGCTTTTGTGCAAATCTCGCTGTATAAACCAGAATTAATATTTGGTATTTCCAGCACGATTACCCTAAAAGCAAGTGAGTGGGAAACTATCTGGAACATCTGGGAAAAAGCACTTTCTACCGGAATAGGTTGTCGAGTTTGTGCAGGCTATGGACAACCGGAACACCACACAGGTGAACTTATTTACCGCGTTCAAATACAAGGGCAAGGTCAAGTATCTAAACAGTTGGATGGTACTGGTGAGTTTCGCCCGAATATATTTAGAGATGCACTGCGGGGTCATGCTTTGCGAATCTTTGGCGGCTTAACTAATGCTGATACAGCTGACCGTTTGGTAGAAACTTTGTTTGGTGGCGTGCGTTCCCATCAAGAAAAGTTCGGTTTGTTGAGCATGGCTTTTGGCGAAACTGAATTAGAACTAGAAGAATTTGGACAGCGTTCTTACACAACGCCTACCTACAAAGTTAAAGGATATCTTTCTTGGTTATTAACGCAAAACTTAGGCGATACAGAACGCGAAGCATTGCAGAAATTAGTCAAAGCATTAACTCGGTTTGCAATGCTGCTGGGTGGGTTTGGCAAATCTTGGCGACGAGCAGATCATCGGTTATTCTTACCAGAATATTATGAGCAAGAAGATCCAAAACCATTGATTGGTTGTCATTGGCAGTGGTTAGGAACAAAATCCTTAATCCAAGATGTGCGAGTCCGCAAGCTGGAACAAGTCAGCCAGTTTATTCAGGAAGTGCGTCAAGCTGCTAGCAATTGGATGCACTTGCAAGGCATTACTCCTGATCCTCATAATTATGCACCTTGGTGGGAAGCATGGCATCCAGAAACCGTGCAAATTTGGGGACGTTTGGCTGATGAAGCAGAAGACTGTGAAGCGATTCGTTGGTTACATAGTCCCTACCGGGAAGCGATTCCCAGAACCAAAATTTCTGAAGGTTCTATCTATCGCTCATCCGTGACTGGTGAAGTTGGGCAAATTGGCAAACTTTGGCATCGAATGTATCCTGTTGTCCGATTACTTCAAGACCCGAAAAAACAGAATCAACCAATGCCCAAAAAAACGAATCAATATTTAGAGCTTTTAACATTCTTTCCTAATAATTCTGATCAGTCAGAACAGTTTTTAGAGTTTCTAGAATCCCATCCTAAAAAAATATTACAGAAACTCTGGGGCAATTAATTAGTAGTTTATGAAGAGGGCTGAGTTAAAAGACCTCTAAGATATTTTACTACGCAAAACCGTCCCTCTCCGACTCCCAGAGATATAGACTTGAATTTTAGTTCAAGGCAGGAAGAGGTTCGTTGAACTCACGTTAACTCTAATAGGCGATCGCAGTACAAGTTATAATACAGTAGGATAAGCAATACTTAACCTAATCTTGTCAGATTTAAGTCAAGGAGGTTTTATGCAAAGAGTTAGCTCTAATTTGAGTTTAAAAAATCTTTATGAAATTGATGAGCATCTCTGGTTAGAAGAAACAATCAAGCTATTGAAATCTAATCATTTAGAAGAATTAGATTTAGAAAATTTAATTGAGGAACTAGAAAATTTGGGTCGTCGAGACAAAGCGAAGGTGGCTAGTTTACTAGAACAAGTTATTAGACATCTTTTATTGTTGCAATATTGGCAAGAAGAATCTCAATTTAATTCTGGACATTGGAAAGCAGAAGTTAGAAGTTTTAGGAATCAATTAAAACGCAACTTGACAACGAATTTATATCAATATTTAGAAAAGGAATTAGCATCTATTTATGATGATGCTTTAGGATATGTAATTGAAAAAACTGAGGGTAAACTAGATAGCTTACCTCAATATTGCACTTATAGCTTAGAACAGTTACTTGATATTAATTATCTACCTGAAAACCTGTAAGATGAAAATTGATGTTCGCAATAACGCATCCTACATTTAGTGAACATGGTGTGCATTAAATAATTATTGTCCAATTTAAATAATTCTTGTCATCTTTGCAATGAATAGCAATAATCGTCAAAACTCATAATAGTCAAGGGTTGTGACGATTTTATTATCTTAATCATTCTGCAAACACTTTTAAATCAAATGATGTCAGAAATACTGTAAACTTTTAAAGTAAATGATGACATATTTTTTGAGAGCCGCTTATGCCCAGGAAGCCTACGAGCAAAGTCTTTCCAGCATTGGAGACTGAGAAGGCAGCAAAAATGGAGGAAGAACATACAAAGCACCTGCTTGTTAACGAAGATTCACCAGATTATCTTAAAAAGGTGGAATTAATTGATGGTATCCGTCAAGCACCTAACAAAGCAGCTCGTAGGGATGCGATCGCAGATGCAGCGAAAGCTCTGGATAAAAGCACTCGAACTATTAAGCGCATGGTAGAGAAAGTTGAACAGGTAGGGGTTGCGACTCTAGCTGTTGGGCGTAAGGATAAGGGACAATATCGTATTTCTAAACAGTGGCATGATTTTATTGTGAACCTTCATGAATGGGGTAACAAAGAAGGTTCTCGGATCAATCACAATCAGATTTTTGTGTATTTAAAAGCTTTAGCTTTCAAAGGAGAGAAACTGCAACATAATAAATATGATGAAAATTTTCAAGGATACTCTCAGGTGAGAGAAGATTTAATATTAGGAAAGTACCCTTCTCATGTCACTGTTTATAAAATCATTAATTCCTATCTACAAGAACAAGATAGTACAGTTCGCCATCCAGGTTTACCGATAGAAGGAAAAATTCTTCAAACAACTGAAGGTATTTTAGAAATCACCCACAGCAATCAGATTTGGCAAATAGACCATACTATATTAGATATTTTATTGATTGACGAAAAAGATAGGAAAGTTATCAGTCGTCCATACATCACCTTGGTAATGGATAGTTATTCTGGTTGTGTCACAGGTTTTTATCTAGGTTTTGAATCTGCTGGCTCACATGAAGTTGGCTTGGCTCTACGTCATGCAATTCTGCCAAAGCACTACGGAGCGGAGTACGAACTCCAAAAAACATGGCAGATTTGTGGAATTCCAGAATATATAATGACAGACCGTGCAAAGGAATTTAAGTCGGAACATTTAAAACAAATTTCACTACAGTTAGGTTTTATACGACGTTTGCGTGCTTTTCCCCAAGCAGGTGGTTTAATTGAATCGATATTTGACAAGATTAATAAAGAAATTTTGTCTTTCTATGGTGGATACACTGGTTCAAGTATTGAAGAACGTCCTCGAGAAGCAGAAAGAACTGCCTGTCTGACGCTGGATGATCTAGAGAAAATATTAGTGAGATATTTTGTAGATCACTATAATTGTCATAATTATCCAAGAGTCAAAAATCAAAAACGTATTAAGCGATGGAATTCAAGTTTTTTACTAGAAGAACCTGAGCTTATTGATGAGCGTGAACTAGACATTTGTTTAATGAAAGTTGCGTATCGCAATGTAGAAAAACATGGTTCTGTGAATTTTCTTGGTTGGGTATATCAAGGAGATTACTTATTAGATTATGAAGGTAAGCAAGTTTCTTTAAGATATGATAAGCGTAATATTACAACAGTTCTTGCTTATAGTCGCCCTATTAACGGTGAGCCAGGAGAGTTTATTGGGATTATGCAAGCTAGAGATTGTGAACGAGAAAGGATGTCTCTGGCCGAATTGAATTACATCAAGAAAAAATTGCGGGATGAAGGTAAAGAAGTTGATAATTCTTCTATTTTGAATGAGCGGTTGTCTAGATTCGAGGATGTTGAGCAAAAGCGCAAGGAGAGACGCAGACAACGCCGTAAACAGGCCCAACATCAACATGAGGTTAAGTCTAATAAATCAACAGTAGTTGAGTTATTTCCTCAAAATGCAGCAGTGGAGGAAATAACCGTATTACAAGAAAATTTAACATCTACATTTGACGCAGGTTCACAAGACATTGTAAATTCAGTAGATAAGCAAGTTACACAGAATAAACCTGATACTAATCAAACAGCCAAAGCTAGACGACGACCGAGGGTAGGTGTAAATGATTGGAATCAATTCATGAGGGATAATTGGTAAGTGAAATGTCGGAGACAAACTTAGCCCATGTCAATCTCAAATTTCAACAGCAGTCTAATGCAGGTTTTCAATCTGCCGAGGAACAACGGCGATCGCGAGAAATTCAGGCTGAGGTTGAGCGGATTGGTAAAGCTGACACTTACTTTCCCCTAGACCGCGATACAGAATTGTTTGACTGGCTTGATGACCAGCGTGATGCAAAACTCTGTGGTTATGTTGCATCTGCTACGGGTTCTGGCTTATTAAAAGCCAGTCAACTGTACAGGACGCAATATGTTAAACGACGAGGGACGCTTTTGGAAATTCCTGCAACTGTTATCTATGCAGAAATTCATCAACATGGTGGGCCAACGGATTTATATTGCTCCATTATGGAAGAAATAGGTCATCCACTTGCTCATGTTGGAACACTTCGAGATTTGCGATCGCGGGCATGGGGAACTCTCAAAGCTTATGGTGTCAAAATACTCATAATTGGTAATGCCGACTATTTAACTTTGGAAGCCTTTAATGAGCTAATTGATATTTTTACAAAACTGCGAATCCCCGTTATCTTAGTTGGGACTTACTATCTAGGTGATAATATTATTGAACGGAAAAGTCTTCCATACGTGCGTGTTCATGACTCATTTTTAGAGTCATACGAGTTTCCTAATTTAGCGGAAGAAGACATTATTGAAGTTGTAGACGACTGGGAGAAAAAATTTCTTCCTGAAAATCGTCGATTAAATCTTACTAAAATTCAGAACGTAGTTTCTTATTTGCGGCTAAAGTCTGGAGGCTTGATAGAGCCTTTATATGATTTACTTCGCAAAATTGCAATATTGAAACTAGATGAGCCAGCCTTTGAATTGAGCCAAGCTAATCTGACTAGAAAATTTGGGAGACGAAAAGAACCAAAAGTTAAATTTAATAGAAAAGGCTGAATTTTTGCTTGCTCTATATCTAAAGCTGTTAGGAGTTTAACGGTAATACTTTACAACCTTACTTATAAAAAAACCTTTTGGGCAAGTTATCGGCGAATAAATATTGCAGGATTATGGAACTTAATCTGTTAGCCGAGATTTTCACCAGTTACAAAACTCAGCGTTTGCTCAATTGATTTCAGGGCTGATTGAATATCTGTACTCATAGCATCCGCCTCAGCTTTAATTACAGCCACACTCTTACCAACTTCTGTCAGGGATTTTTTCATGGTTCTAATTCTGCCCAAAGCTGTGCGAATTTGCTGAATTTGTTGTTCAACAGCAATCACATCCAGTTCTGATTGAAAGGTACGTAATTTATTTAACCTTTGCTGGATTACCAAAAAGCGGATAGCAATGATTAAAAATGGATGGGTTGTGGCGATCCAATAACCTGACTCAGTAACTCCCTCTGCCCAGTCGCCTATTTCCTGCGCTAACCCTTCACGGGAATAACTTAAAAAAATTGCCGAATTCGCAGAACGTCGCACCATTGCTGATTGTAAATGTTGAGTGATTGCTTGGCGACCAAAAGGTTTTGAGGGCCGGTTTCTTAGCTCGATCACAATTGATACTTCGATTGCAGCTAGCGATTTACTCGTAAACTTTACCAGAATATCGCCAGTGTCTCCATCATGACCAATATACTCTACCTCTGCGCCACTCAACTTTGACCAATTTTGCAGATCGACAACGACTAGTTCCTCATAAGTTATGCCTTTTGTAGTTGTCTGCGAAAGTACTTGTTGTGTTACCTGTTGATCTCGAATTTCCCTAGTCAGTTTTTCTACTTGTTCAGCTAGCGGTTTGACCGACTCAGAAACCACATTTTTTACTGCCACTGCCAGAGTACCGTTTTCCTTAGTGGCATTTACTAATGCTGCTTTAAATGCCCCCTGAATAGAATCAGAGCGTTTAGCATCTAAAAGTTGACGTAATGAACAGAGAAAGCGGCCAACAACAGAAGTTTCCCTGGCGGGGTCAATTTCGTGTGTAAGCAAAGTGCCTACGCTATTGAGTTTTTCAGTGAGGATGGCTGAAGTGAGATTAATTTGATTTTGTAGTGGAGCTAACAATTGACCATTATCTGTCCCTACTTGATTAACTAATTCCTGCCCAAAAGACTCAGCTATTACCCTAACTGCCTGCTGAAACTCCACCAATAAAGATTCCATCTGCTGCTTAATTAATTCATTGCCATGACGGGTTTGAGCCGTTTGCAAGCAAAGAAATCCTAACTCAAAAGCATCCCGACAAATATCCTCGTATTCTGACTGGTGAAATTGTTGTAAGTAGCTGATGGCATTTTTGAGAGGGATTGCCATGCGATAAATTAGGACATGGTTTTCTGTTAATTCAATACTGGGGGGCAGGTAATAGGAGTCATTGGTGGAGGAGTTCATGAACAGTAAGTAGGCTGGTGACGATAAATTGCACCCTACTACCTATTTTTTATATCGGTCAAGGTGATGGAGAAAAGTTTTGTCAATTTGCAAAAATTGAAAAATTAATTTGGTGGTTGAGAATTATGCCACTGTTCCAAGAGAGGATTAATTACTTCGGTGTTGGCGAAAAGAAAATCAGCCACAGCCATAATTCTCTGGTAAGGTAATCCAGCTTCTCGGCGGCTAGCTTGTCCACCCAACCAGTGATAAGCCGTCGATTTAGAGATGGTACAGATTTTTGCTAATTCTTCATAACCCAATCCCCAACGGTAACTAAACTCTTGGGGAGACATAAACATTTTGTTGTGTAATTCTAGCAATTGCTGATGTTGTTGAGCTTCAGACATGATTGCCCTGAAGCCTTGACAATGATGAATTATCCAGAGGTTCGATATCTTCCTCGAAAGCGAAATCGCAGGTGCAAATTTCACGAGAGGGACTGCGCTGATCAAAAAGAACTAGGTAGTGTAATCCAGTGGCAATACAACTAGCTTGTTGGGTGTATATGACTCCAATGATGCGACCAAAATCGCCGTTGGGTACTTGAAACCATCGTACCCATTCACCGAGATGAAATTTCTGCTGAGGTAATTTGCTGGGAATAACCTCCGGTAAGGCCACTGGCGGTATTTGGGGGAGAATATCAGGCATAGGGTTTTCTCATACCTCAAAAATTAGGCATTTTTCGGGTGATTGCAAACATTAAATTAATTTTTTCCAATATTGTTACTTTAACAGAAGAACCTTGCTACACATTATTAAACATTGTTAAACATTTTGCAGTGATATGATGAACTGGCGATAAATCTTTCTAGAGATGATGAGCTAGAGCGATCGCGTACAAACTTCTGTATAATTTCCCAAAGATATCCACGAGGCTTTGGTGAGATTGGCGCACGAAGAACGCCATCTCCATTAGTGATCTTGTCGTGAAGACAGTTAGTAAGACAGTTGAGGATTCGGGTGTCTAAAAACTCTGAGGCAAAATTCCTAAAATTTATGTTCGCACTTATCTGTAGTATTATTCGGTTAACCGAATCTAATTGTTCGGTTAACCGAATAATACTCTAAACATCCAGAATTTCAACCAGCTTGCTGCCAATATACCTGACTGAACTGCTATGGCAGTTGTTCAACAGTTTTATTTTCCTGGTTTATGGCAAGCCCTTTAGGTATTGAAATGTAACTTATGGAGCCAGAAACTGTTCAACATCCACCTTGGTATATCGAACCCCAGGAAGGGGAGAGTATCAGCCACTATTTTGGTAGATTTAGGCGACACGAAGCAGTTTGCGTATCGTATCCAGGAACTTTAAGTAAAGCCGCAGGAATTGGCCCAGTATTAGCAAGATGGGAGAAATTTCGATTTAATCCGTTTCCTAGTCAAAAGGAATTAGAGGCGATCGGTAAATTAATTGGCTTGGAAGCAGACCGAATTGCTCTAATGTTCCCTCCCAAGGGTGAAAAAATGAAAATAGAGCCAATACGCTTGTGTGCTGCGTGTTATGGAGAGCAAGCATTTCATAGATTGGAGTGGCAGTTTCAATCAAAGGTGGGGTGTGATAGTCATAAACTACGTTTGTTATCAGAGTGCCCCTATTGCAAAGAACGTTTTTCTATCCCTGCTTTGTGGGAAAACGGAGAATGCAAAAAATGTCATGCTCCTTTTAGAAGTATGGCAAAGCGACAGAAAGCTTATTAAGCAATACTTCCATTTGATTTTTTATTGCTTTACCCAGGCGTTTCAGAGCTTGCCATTACCTATCATTTGGATCAAAAACCCGATTTACGTCTGCTAACCAAATTTTGTTGCAAGATATATCTTATAGTACAAATATTCTATATACTAAAAGTTAAACGAGTTCTGAGTGTGTTTACATAAGTTCAACATGAGCAAAAAATATTAGTACATTATTGAATTTTGAAGATTGCTAGCATAGTTTTTTGAAATATGCGACTATGACCAGTAAGTGACCATGAATTACAGTCAGCCATGTATCAAGCTAATATACTAAGTTCTTTATATGTCACAGTACTTTGAGGAATGACAAATAACATAGGTTAGATTTTGATTCTAATATATAAAAAAAGTTGTACGAGATAGACAAATTGGCTTTGGCTAGTAAGTTAACTTAGTCGAGGTGAGTAAACGATATGAGTACAGGGTTTTCAGCAGGTTCACAAGCGCTTGGATATATGTTCCAAGCACGCTATGCTCTGTATTTAATTTTAACTAATAAAGAAGAATTAGAGCTTGCAGTTGAGAGTTTAGACGATATCACATTTTTTGAGGAAGAAAATAATCCTACAGAATTATTACAGTTGAAGCATCATACGACTCAAGCTTCTTTAACAGACAGTAGCACTGACCTTTGGAAAACTCTTCGTGTCTGGAGTACCCAACTGCAAGAAAACAAAATTTCTTTACCTGATACGTTGCTAACTTTAGTAACTACGGCTGAAGCTCCTGAAACTTCTGCTGCATTTTTATTGCGTCCTATTAAAGCTAGAAACGCTAAACTTGCTCTCCAAAAACTTATTGAGGTTGCCAATAAATCAAATAACCAAGCTCTAACTAAATCTTTTGAAGCATTTAAAGCTTTAGATCATACACGAAAAGAACTCCTAATTGACTCTATACAAATTATTGATGGTTCTCCAGATATTATTGACATAACACCGAAAATTAAAGAAAAGTTGGTTGCAGTTAGGAGAGAACATCGAGATGGTGTTTATGAACGGCTAGAAGGCTGGTGGTTTGCGAAAGTTGTAAAGCATCTTCGTGACGATTCTGTTAACTTCATATCGGGTTTTGAAGTGCGCGAGAAAATTTGCGAGATTAACGACCAATTTAAACCTGATGCTTTGCCAATTGACTTTTATGATTTAGAAATTCCTGAACAACCTGATATTTCACAAGACAATAGATGTTTTGTTGATCAGTTAAAAGAAATTGCTGTTCATCACAAGCGAATTGAAAACGCCATATTAGACTACTACAGAGCATTTGAGCAGCGTTCTCGGTGGGCGCGTGAGGAACTATTGTTTGGAGGCGAAATTGAAAAATATGAGAGAAAGCTAATAGATGAATGGGAGCGTTATAAGCTTGCGCTTCAAGATGAAATGTTAGACGGTAATGATGATGAGCTTGAATATAAGAAATTCGGTAGAAAAGTATTTAATTGGATGGAGCGAGATGCTAACATTTGTATTCGTGATCAAGTTACAGAACCATACGTAATGCGTGGTAGTTATCACATACTTGCAGATGAACGCCGCGTACACTGGCATCCCAAATTTTTAGAAAGACTAACTCAGTTATTAGCTAGTGTCTAGGAGAGAAATTTGTGCAATCTTGGGAGCAGCGTCCATTTGAATATGCCAATCTTCTAAATCCGGCTTTTTGTTCGATTCTGCTGCGAAATGCCATCAAGAACTATCACGCTCAAAAGAAGCAGGGTATGCCATATTCTCTTCTTTTTCTCGTTCTGCCGCTTGTTCTTCATGGCTCAACGAGAAATGCTTTACCAAAAACAACAGTAACTAAGTTACATATTTGGCTGCAAAGACAGCCTGAAGCTCGTGTTGGATTTGGCGATCGCACAAGTTACTTAGTCCCTTACACAAAAGAAGCTTTAGCTTTTGGAATGCAAACTGGTATCGTTAATATCTGTGACGATGGAAAATTCACTTATGTAAACGGTAAATTAAAGCGTATATTGGCTGTATCATGGTCTGAAGATACGGAACCATATAGCTGCTGCAAGAAAGCTGAATTTGTTGGACGTTGGCTTGCTCAAGCAGGAGAAGTATCAACAATTTATACTATGTGGGGCATTTGTCCGTAAAGTTACTCTGTATGCAAATCAAGTCCATAACTCTCTACAATTCTGTCGGGAATAAACGAACTATAGACTTTAAATTAGGAAAAGTTAATATAATTACTGG
Organism: Nostoc sp.; assembly: GCF_036919675.1. Classification (GTDB taxonomy): domain Bacteria; phylum Cyanobacteriota; class Cyanobacteriia; order Cyanobacteriales; family Nostocaceae; genus Nostoc. The sequence goes on along the minus strand of NZ_JBALCP010000102.1, from coordinate 71,708 downwards.
CGATTCCAGTAGAGGTAAATCTGCTCTCCTTGAAATTGTGGACTATTGCCTTGGACGGACAGAATTTCGGATTCCTGATGGTGTTATACGAGATAAAGTTGCTTGGTATGCAGTTCTTTTTCAAATTAATAAAAATCAGGTTTTTATTGCAAAACCTAAGCCATCGGAAAATAGTGCTTCACAGAATCAAGTCTATTATGATTTCGGCACTAATATTGTCATTCCTGAGTTAGCTCAACTAGAACCAAACTCTAACGACGATGCGATAAAGAATTCTTTATCGGAATTAATTGGAATTTCTGCTAACCAAACTATTGTTGAAGAAGGAGGATCAAGACAACAATTTGAAACAAATATAAGACACGCGGTTTATTATCTTTTTCAAAAACAGGGTACTATTGCAAATCAGGATATTTTATTTCATCGTCAGCAAGAGAATTATATCCCACAAACAATCAAAGATACAATTCCATATTTTTTAGGTGCAATTCAAGAAGATAGACTTAAATTGCAAAAAGAACTGCATCAAGCTCGTCAGAAGTTAGGGGAAGCTCAAAGTAGCCTTAAAGAAGTAGAAACGATTACAAAAAAAAGAGTTGTTATAGGTAGTAATCTTCTGATTGAGGCTCAACAAGTAGGTTTAATACATTCTAATTTTATTGCTAAAGATGCGACTGATATTTTCGATGCACTCCAGTCTACTTTGCAATGGGGAGTAACTGAAGTTATACTTCCAGGAAATGATCAGTTTCCAGAACTACAGGCTGAAGTTGAAGAAATTCGCCAAAATTTCAAACAAATACATGAAAAAATTATTGCTACAGAAACTTTTTTAAAAAAAGAAACAGGTTTTTCCAAAGAAGCCAATCAACAACTATTAAGACTAGAATCTATAAATTTGTTTAAAACTGAGAATAGTTATCCAAATGAGTGTCCTTTCTGTAACTCTAGTTTACCAGAACCTATTCCCAGTCTGTCCGCAATGAAAGAATCTTTGATAAGTTTACAAAATAATGTCAAAAATGTAGAAGTTAGCCAGCCAAGGCTACTTGAGCATATTCAACAACTTAAAGAACAGCGTGAAACGCTAAGATTAGAGATTCAAGAAAAAGAAATAGCTATTAAAGCTGCTATAGATGAGCAAGAAGCAGCCCAACAAATTCGTGATACTAACGCTCATATAGCTCGCACAGTGGGTCGTATTAGTCTATATCTCGAAACTTTAGAATTTACAGATGAAAATTCTCAAATACGCTCAGATATTGAGCAATTGAAGCAACTAATTGCCAGTTACGAACAACAACTAAATATTGGTGAAATAAAAGCAATTTTAGTTTCCATATTAAATCGAATTGGACAACAGATGACAGAATGGGCTAAACAACTAAAACTTGAACATAGTGACTCTCCCTACCGATTTGAATTAAATAAATTGACTGTAATTGCAGACCGACCTGAACGACCAATCCCTATGGCAAGAATGGGAGGAGGAGAAAACTGGCTTGGTTGTCACTTGATTACACTTCTTGCTCTACACAAACATTTTGTTGAACGCAAACGTCCAGTGCCGCATTTTTTATTTTTAGATCAGCCTACTCAAATTTATTTTCCATCAAACGAAGGGTATCTAAATTTACAGGCAACACCATCAGATGAAATCAGTGGTGCGAATACTGACATGGCAGCAGTTGAAAGGATGTTTAATTTTATATTTGATGTATGTGAAGAACTATCTCCCAATTTTCAAATCATCATTATGGAACACGCAAATCTCGGTAATAATGAGAGGTTTCAAAATGCTTTAGTAGAAGAACCTTGGACTGACGGAAGGGCGTTAGTACCTGAGAATTGGATATCTAGAAGTCAAACTTAGTAACTTCCAAGGGGAGAACGCTTTAACTCATCCTTATAAAATCTCCAATTCGGCAGAAATTTATTCATCAAAGCCACGAAGCGATCGCCATGATGACGTTCTAACAGATGTACCATTTCATGAACTACAACATACTCTAGGCAGTGCTTGTCTTTTTTCGCTAGTTCCAGGTTTAGCCAGATGCGTTTGGCTTGGATGTTGCAAGTACCCCATTTGGTTTTCATCAGTTTTATCCCCCAGTCCTCAACATGAACGCCCATGTTCTGTTGCCACTTGGCGATTAATTGGGGAATCTCCTGTTTTAACTGCTGTCGATACCAGGACATCATGACTTGTTGGCGTTGCGCTTCATTACTTCCTTCTTTTACATAAAGGTCAATATATGTATTATTTCTAACTTCTACTTTGCCAGTTCCCTGGTAATAAATGACATTTAGTAAATAGCGTTTACCTTGAAAATAATGGCTTTCACCAGATACAAATTCTCTTGGGGATTGGCGTTCTTGTGCTGCAAAGTTAGCTTGATGCTTTTTAATCCAGCCTAGTTTGGAGATGGCGAATAAACGCACTGCTTCGTCATCTATGTGTAGGGGTGTGGCGATACGTACCCGACCATCAGGGGGATGCACTGCTAAGTGTAGGTTTTTAATGTCTTTTCTGGCAACGTCTATGATGAGTTCACCGATGGTTATTTGGTGCATTTTAATACTCACTTTGGCTTTTGACTATTTCAAAAATGCGTTCTAAATCTTCCGAAGAATCTAGATGTTGTTTAATCACATTTTTTACTTCGCGTTCTTTGATTTTGTTTCCCCGCCAACCATCTTTTTTGGTTTTGCGAATCGCTGCATCTATCGCTAAAGCTAATACTTCATCTTGATTCAGGTTGTCGTATAACGCCCTTTTAGCGCGAGAGTTCAATGATTGAGGATACTGTGAGGAACTGCTAGGTTGAACAACTTGTTTACTTAACTCAACAATTTTCTGCAAGTAGGCTTGATAGTCTTGGCTGGCTGCTTTTCGGACTTGGATTAACTCATCCAGCAGCGTGGACATTTTGTCGAAGTATTTGGGGTTAGTTGGCTGCTGATCAATAATGACTTTGCGTAAGTTATTTTCGATGGTTTCGGCTACGGCTGTTGAGTTTTGCTTGATGCTTTTGGGTAATGCGTCAACTGCATCTACACCGCGATCGACAATCAACTGAATTAGTGTCATGTCGTCAAAGGCTGAGATAACTTCGCTTTCTTCTGCACCGATATAGCTATCAATCAAGTGACGCATGGCGGGTTCATAGGTTTTTAAGTCGATATAATCGCCACTGCGTAGTTTTACTTCGGCGCGTACCTGTTCGTAATATTTAACTTCTTGTTTAATAATTTCGATTTCTGCTGGGGTATATCCGGCTTCCACCATGTCATTAGCTAGGTTGGCGTAGGCTCGAATTAAAACGGCTGTGTATTTATAGAGTGCAAGGCGTTTTTGCTGGTTGTCTTTGAGCTTGTCTGGCTCGTCGTTAGCACCACCAAAATAGCGTCCATAAGCATCGGTGTCTTTGGGTGGCTCCACTGGTTCACACAGAGCTTTGATGCTTTCTCTGGCAATTTCTAGGCGCTCCCTACCCTTGATTAATCTGTCGCTTAATAGCCCATCAACATCGTCTATTTCATAATCTTCAAAGGCTTCATAAGTATAGTCATTTACTGATTTTTCTAAGATTTTAAATAGGTCTTTGTAGTCGATAATGTAACCACATTCTTTATCTTCCCCATCTAGGCGATTAACGCGACAAACGGCTTGAAATAAACTATGGTCACGCATAGATTTATCGATGTAAAGATAGGTGGTTGGAGGAGTATCGAAACCCGTCAGCAGCTTATCCACTACAATCAACAGCTTCATTTGCGCGGGTGATTCGATAAATTTCTTTTTGACTTCTTCCTCAAATTTCTCTAGCGTTTTGCCATTGAGCATTTTTTGATAAATTTCGTACTGCTTTAGCTTTTGGGTGAGTTCATCTTCTCCCGTGCTTTCACCTTTAATACTCTGGGGAGAGGCATCATAGGAAGTAAGAATGGCACATTTTGTCAAGCCAGCATTTTGGAATAACTCGTAATATTTGCAAGCTTCATAAATACTGCTACTGACGAGCATGGCATTGCCTCGACCGTTTTGCAGGCGGTCTTTAGTATTAAAATCTAGGATGATGTCGGCAACAATTTTTTCTAGTCGTGATTTGGAACTGAGGACTTTTTGCATCGTACCCCAGCGTTTTTTGAGTTCGGTTTTGGCAGATTCGGTTAAGTTTCTAGTTTTGGCTTCAAACCACTGATCAATTTTGGCTGGTGAGGTAATGTACTGGTCAACGTTGCGGGCTTCGTAGCGTAAATCTAAGACAACTTTATCGGTTACAGCTTCATTAAATTTGTAGGTGTGAATGTAATCACCAAAAACTTCGATGGTTGTTTGTTTGTCTTTTTTGAGTAGGGGTGTACCAGTAAAACCGATAAACAAAGCATTAGGCAGAATTTTTTTCATCGCTTTGTGCAATTTGTCTGACTGGCTGCGGTGACATTCATCGACAAAGACATAAATATCGCCTTTGGCTTGAAAATCTTGGGGTAAACTGCGCTTGAGTTCGGCTATGTAGTTGTCGTAGTCGGCTTGAGTTTTTTTACCGTCTTTTCTGCCAAATTTATGAATTAAAGAGCAGAGCAACCAAGGAGTAGTATTATTCAGTTGGGTAATTAAGTCTGCACCGCTTGTAGTGCGATAGATATTTTCATTGACCCCTAAAAACACGCTTTTAATTTGCTGGTCGAGTTCATCACGGTCAGTAATAATTAAGACACGAGCATTAGAGTTATATTCCCGAATCCATTTGGTCAGCCAAACCATTGTCAGGCTTTTACCACTGCCTTGGGTGTGCCATATAATTCCCCCTTCTCGACGGTGGATGTAAGTTTGGGAAGCTTTAACGCCAAAATACTGGTTATGACGGCAGAGTTTTTTGATACCACTGTCAAAGACAACAAAGTTGTGGATGAGTTCTAAAAAACGCTCTTTTTCACACAGTTGCAGCAGATTTCTGTCTAAGAGTTTTTCGATGTGGCTGTGACTATCTTCTTTCCAGGTGAGGTAATACTTTTCTGGGGTTTCTATGGTGGCGTAGCGGAGTCCTTCGGTGTCGTTACCTGCCATGACAAACTGCATGGTGTGGAAGAAGGATTTAATAAAGATTGATTTTTGGTTGTCGAGGTTCTGGCGGATGCCTTGGGAAACGGAGATAGTGCTGCGTTTAAGTTCGAGGACACCAAGGGCGATGCCGTTAACATACAGTACAATGTCTGGGCGTTTGGTGTTTTCGCCTTTGACGGTGACTTCTTCGGCAATGCCGAAGTCGTTTTCTTGGGGTTCTTCCCAGTTAATTAGCCAAAGGGTTTGGGTGTTCTCGCCAACTTCTTCTTTAACTTTGACCCCATAGCGCAGCAGGCTGTAAACTTCTTTGTTGATGTCATAAAGACCTTTGCTTTGGTCGCCTGCGACTTTGTTGAGTTCATCCAAGGCTTTGGTGATAAGGCTGTTGCTGTAGCCTTGTTTGTCGCACAGGAAGGCGGTGAGGATGTCGGTTTCGATGTTGCTGTTGTTCGGTCGGTCTTGCCAATTACCCAGATAGCGATAGCTTAATTGTTGTTGGAATAGTTGCACTATGCGGTTTTGGGTTTGGCGTTCTGGTTGTGCGAACTGGCTCATAGCAACTCTCTCACTGTTATAATCACTGATTTACTCAGCTTTAAAGATGACACTATTTATCAAAGTATGTCATCTTTAATTTGTGTCAACCGTGAATTTTCTGTCTAGCTTAATGTTTGTAACCAGGAAGTACCCGTGAGATTGGTATCAACTGTAGCTAATGTCAACTGGTGGTAAACTGCGGCGGCTGCAATAAAGCGATCGCCTGGGTCTTGATGTGGTAGCTTAATCTGACGGCTTAAAATAGCGATGTGGTGGTTAAGTGGAGCTTCACGCATTTCTAAGGTATTTAAGGCTAAATCGATCCATGTAACTGGATTAGGCTGTAAAGATATTCGTCCTTTTTCTGCTAAAAGTAGCGTTTCCCAGATACTAATTGGACTAAGCCAAAGTTCGGTTGTTGCTGCTGCGATGGTGGTTTGCAGCCCAGGAGATAGGCGTTCGTTACCCAGCAAATACCAAAGCCAGATGTGAGTATCAAGTAATAGCTTCACTGGAGTGCTTCCCATGTGGTAGCAGGGATTACTGGAGCAATTACGTCTCCCAATATTTCGCCGCTACCCTTCATTACTCCAAATGCTGGGCGTTGGGGTTGAGGAGTGGCAGGATAGATAATAACTAAGGGTTCTCCGTCATGGGTGACGGTTACGGGTGTTTTAGTGCGTTGTATTTCTGCAAATATTTGTTGCAGGGTTTCAGGTAGTTCGCTAGTAGCAATGTGTTCCATAGTACGATTTAGCTCTTATTCCTGCTTCTATAGTTAAGTATGATTAATCTATAATTTCATTATATTGGTTAGGATCATCTAGATTATTTTGTATCTTTTTAATATCTGCAAATATTTGCTCTTTGCTGACATTATCTAACCATTGATGACGTTATTGGATATAGTCTCTTTTCCCACTGTCAAGTAAATGAATAAATCGCACGGCATCAGCATAACCCAAAGCATCTACTAGGGCTTGAAATCCTTTTCTATATAATTCAATCGGGGTCATTTTCTTCTCCTTCTACTTTTAAGCGCGTTTTTCCGGTGAGAAGTTCTTGCATCATGCCCTGTTTTATGGTTTTGTATTTATCGCGCTTTTGTTCTATGGCTGCGATTTCTGCATCCATGTCGCTGAGGACTTGGGCGATCGCTTTTTGTTCGGGTAGTGGGGGGAGATAGATTTGTAATTTTAAAAATTCTGTATTAGTAATATGAACTTGGGTACTTCCAACCATGATATTTTTCATGAGATTTCTATATTCCCAACTGTTGGACAGTTGAATAATGAAGTCTATATCAATATCTTCATCCTTAACTTTAAATCCATAAACTCCTTGTGCAAGAATAAAAATATCATTAGTTTTAATTTTTACGATTAGACCAATAGCTGGGCCACTGGGAACTAAATCTCTCAGCACTACTATTGTGTATGTGTTGTCTACAAGATTTGATTTATGAATGTCTGCATACTTAACACTGCAATATTGCAATTTATCTTTTTCAATAGTTAAAATACCTCCTTTACTAACTGCCCCTTTCGGCAAAACTTTAACTCCATTTTTTGTAAAATCACTTGGAGCAAGAGGTGCGCCTCCTTTAAAATCAGTGATATAGTTCCCCAACGTCTTCACCTCCCACTCGCCACTAAAACCAGGCAGGCCTTTTTTGCCCGTGAGGAGTTGCTGCATCGTGCTTTGCTTGGTGTTACGCTTTTTGGTGATGAGTCGATCGCACTCTGTAATTAGGGCATCGACATCACTGAGGGATTGGGCGATCGTTTTTTGTTCTTCTAGTGTTGGAGGGAGAGGAATTTCAAAGGATTTTATTTGTCCAAAATTTAGCCCTTGTCTATTTCCACCTGCCTGAAAAGCATCTATTTGCTTTTGACCTTTATTTGAAAGCAAAAAGCAATTGAGGAAATAGGAATTGAGTTCTTCCTCTATTGGTCGAATGATGCAAACGTGCTGATTAACATTTCCGTTAACCACTCTTTTATCAGCAACAGCACTTCTGCCAATTGAAGCACCAGTTATATTTAAAAAAACATCACCCTCCATAATTTCAGTATTTTTAAAAGTGTCATGAGTTACATCATCAATATATGCAATATCTTCTAATGATATCTGTCCCCATCCTACATTCTGACTTCTCACAAAAGGTCTACCTTCCTTTTTGTAAACTTTTGCACCACCAGTAGGGGTTATTCCACTTCCGATCTTGGTAGTTTTTTCACCTAAAAAATGAATCTCCCAATCCTCCGAGAGCAAACCTATCTTAGTCTGTTTATAGCCTTGTGGTATGTTCATGCTAATCACCACACAAACCCCATTCTCTGCAAATGCCCCTCAACCTTAGCCGTCAACTCGTCAACCTTACTCGTCAACTGCGGCAAAGGCGTGTGTTTCCCTTGCCATCTTTCAAAAACTGCCCGAATTTCTTCCCCATAGCTGATAAATTCAGGATGGGCAAAAATACAGGCTTTCACCTCCGAACTTGGAATTTTCAGCATTAAGTAACCTGGCCGATCTGCTACCGTAAATAAATCCTGTTGCAGCGTCGGGTAAACCTGCCAATAATTGCTCAAAGCTTCAATATCTTGCTTGGGTATCCCCCCCAAAAGATGCGCCTCAATATCCTGAATATCTTCCTCTTCCTGAGAGTCGATATAACGGGGAATATTCAGGTTGTACTCATGCCCCTCAATTTCCCCAAGCGACACCATCCGCGAATATTTCGCCACCTCAAGCTGTTTGTTGAAGACATCAACAATTTTATGAATATCTTGCTCCCGCAGGCGGTTTTTATTGCCGTCTTTAACAAAAGTCTTGCTGGCATCAATCATAAAAATGCCTTGGCGATTTTCGGCATTTTCTTTGTCTAAAACAATAATGCACGCAGGAATACCTGTCCCAAAAAATAAGTTCGGCGGTAGCCCAATAATGCCTTTGACAATGCCCTTGCTAATCAGATTTTTCCGAATTTCCGCCTCTGCATTCCCCCGAAACAGTACCCCATGCGGCAGAATAATTGCACCTTTACCGTTGCTTTTGAGCGATCGCACTATATGCAGCAAAAAAGTATAGTCGCCATTTTTAGCCGGAGGGATGCCATAGCCATCAAACCGTTGAAACTTATCCTTAACTAGATCAATTCCGTTACTCCAAGCCTTGGAGGAAAACGGAGGATTAGCCACAGCGAAATCAAAAGTTTTGAGGCTACCATCCACTTCTTTAAAGTAAGGAGTTGATAAAGTATTGTCCTGCCAAATCTCTGCCGTATCATGTCCGTGCAGAATCATGTTCATCTTAGCCAACGCGCGAGTAGCGTTGTCCATTTCCTGCCCGTAGATAGTTAAACCGTGTTCCGCCTCATCCGCAGCCTTAATTAACAGAGAAGCACTACCACAGGTTGGGTCATAAATTGTTTGATCCTGGCTTTTGGCTAAATTAACGCCAATAACTTTAGAGATGACGCGGGAGACTTCCGCCGGAGTATAAAATTGTCCCTTACTTTTACCTGATTGTGTGGCAAAGTTCCGCATCAGGTACTCATAAGCATCGCCCAGAATATCATCACCATCGGCGCGATTTTTACTAAAATTAAGTGCTGAGTTCTCAAAAATACGCACTAAATTGGAAAGCCTGTCCTGCATTTCCTGACCTTTGCCCAGCTTGTCGGCATTATTGAAATCAGCTACATCAATAACACCCTTTAAATCATTAGCTTCGGCTAAATTGGCGATAATTTTATTGATACCATCCCCGATATTTTTCTGTCCTTTCAGGGCAACGATATCCTGAAAGCCTCCACCTTCAGGCACTTCAATCAGGGCATCTGCTACACCAGCATATTTATCAGATACATATTTAACGAACAATAATACCAGTACATAATCTTTATACTGCGAGGCATCCATACCACCCCGCAGTTCATCACAGCTTTTCCATAACGAACTATATAGTTCACTTTTCTTAATTGCCATTTCGTGTAGCCTTCAACAGACATCCCCTGCTCAACTTTGCCAGACGTTTTCAAGCCCATCTGACACTTTGCTTTGAAGTTTTTACATCGTTCAAAGAACCAATAACATACCACACGCAAGGATTTTGCTCATGTAGTGGCTGAGGATATATCGTATACCACGAATCCGAAAATTGTCTTACTTGTAACGGATACAACATAATTATTGCGGCGAATTCTGCTTCTTGTCTCGTTCTTCAACTGCCTTACTGACAATTCGCACCACAAGATTACTGATGGGACGGTCTTCTTCCTCCGCCCATCTCACCAAAGCCTCATGGATATCTTTGGGGAAATATATCGAAGTTTGTACGCGATCGCTCTGGCTCATCAACTCTATAAGGATTTGTCGCCAATCCATCATAGCCTCACAACCTTGTTACAAGGCTCAATAATGTTTAACAATGTGCAGCAATGTTTTTATGGTAGATTGAAAACTATCGAGATTTTTTTTATGGCGATCGTGTCAAGTGGCGATCGTCATCTGATGAAGACGAATAAGTAATTAGTTCTAAGTACACAAATAAAAATTATTTATTTAGTGGAGATTTGGTAACTATGAGCCGCAATAGTAAGAATAATTCCAAAGGTTCAACCCTAAAAACTATACGATGTCATCTAGACGCTAGCGAAGATATACTTCGTAAAATATGGGAAGAAATGACTCAAAAGAATACTCCTCTAATTATTAAATTGTTAAAAAGTGTAAGCAAACAACCGGAATTTGAAACCAATAAACAAAACGGAAATATAACTAATAAAGAAATCACAAATTTACGTAAATCTATAACAAAGGATTCAGAATTGGAGGAACAGTCAGGTCGTCTTGGATCATCAGCAGACTCTTTTGTAAAAGAGGTTTATTCTGCATGGCTTACTTCATATCAAAAACGAGAAAAACAAAAAGAGGGTAAAGAGTACTTTCTTAACAATATACTCAAAAGTGATGTTGAACTTGTGGAAGAAAGTAATTGCGATTTACAGACAATACGTTCTAAAGCACAAGAAATACTTAGTCAACCGGAAGAATTCTTAAAACAAATTAATAATGCGAATAAAAAACAAACAAAATCCAGCCCGAAAAGAAGTAAAAAAAATAGTGGAAAACAAAATAGCGCTCCAAAACAAGATGTCAATAAAAATATTCCCAAAACATTGAATGGAATTTTATATGAGATTCACAGAACAACACAGGAAGTTGTAACACGCTGTGCAGTTAGTTATTTGCTCAAAAATTATAATAAGGTCAGTGAAGTAGAGGAAAATATCAAAAAACTTGAAAAACGTCGTACTGAAAAAGAAGTCCAGATTAGACGTTTGGAGAAACAGATTCAAAATAACCGATTGCCTAATGGTAGAGATATAACTGGAGAAATATATAATGAGGCATTTGATAATTTAATAAATCAAGTACCTAAAAATAATGAAGAGTACAAGGAATGGATAGATAATCTATCTAAAAAAACATCTAATTTACCATATCCAATCCATTATTTGTATGATGATTTAAGAGGTTGTTATAAAAACGAAAAAGGACATATTTTCGTTTACTTTAATGGCTGGGCTAATTATCACTTAAAAATTTGTTGCAATCAACGGCAACGTCATTTTTTTGAACGCTTTCTAGAAGACTACAAAACTTTTAAAGAAAGCGAAAAAGGTGAAGAAAAGCTTTCAGGCAGCTTGTCTACACTACGTTCTATACAGTTATTATGGCAACAAGGTGAAGGCAAGGGTGAACCGTGGAAAGTTCATAAATTAGCGCTACATTGCACCTATGATGCTCATCTATGGACAGTAGAGGGTACTGAGGAGGTTAGAAAAAAAAAGACTGCTCAGGTGCAAAAAGTAGTAAGTGAAGCAGAGGATAATAAAAATAAAAGTTTAGATGAACAGGAACAAAAAAACCTGAAAGCAAATCAATCTTCGCTGTCTCGACTTAATAATTCATTCACTCGTCCTAGTAAGCTAGCTTATCAAGGTCAATCTAACATAATTGTTGGCATCAGTTTTCATCCTGTTGAGTTAGCAACGGTTGCTATAATTGATATAAATACCAAAAAAGTACTTGTATGTAAAACAGTAAACCAGTTACTAGGCAATGCTTTTCACCTGTTAAGCCGTAGACAACGACAACAAGTACATTTAAGAAAAGAGAGAGAAAAAGCTCAGAAAAAAGATTCGCTATGCAATATGGGTGAATCGGAACTAGGGGAATACGTTGATAAATTACTAGCAAAGAGAATAGTAGAAATCGCTAAGTCCTATCAGGCAGGTTGTATTGCACTACCTACATTAAAAGACATAAGAGAAATTCGCACCAGTGCAATTCAAGCAAAAGCTGAGACTAAAATTCCCGGAGATGTAAATGGTCAAAAATTATACGTTAAAGAATATAACCGTCAAATACACAATTGGAGTTACAACAGACTCCAAGAATGCATAAAGTCGAAATCTGCTGAATTAAAAATTAGTATTGAATTTGGCATTCAGCCCCATTATGGTACTCTGCAAGAACAAGCCAGAGATTTAGCATTTTATGCTTACCAATGTCGAATTAATACTATTAGTAAATAAAATTTCTATTCAAAAAGTATGATTTAATAGGACACGGTTTAGTTAAGCATTTCTCCCTTCTCTCTGTGTCCTCTGCGCGTAGAGTAGATTGCCGCAGGCTACCCTCGGCGTCTACGTTAAAAGATATTAAGTTTGACAAAAAGTTTTAGCCTTAACTGAACCGTATTGTGATTTAATAGACGTTAAATCGGTGCCGTCGTACATGCTCTTTTGAGCCTTAACTGTATGATGCTACAGTATTAACCCCTTTATGTAAATACTGTGGAATGGGTTAGTTTAACGTTTGGAAAAGCGTATTCTTTCTGACCCTGGTAGCTGCCAACTCTACCTATGCGGTCATCTAAATGTTTGTTAGCAGTAATTGCTTGGGTAAGCTAATGTTGCTGGTAGATGAGAAAGTACTCGCACCGAGACGCATGGGAAGTATAAGGTGTTAGGGTTCCAAACAGCCCAGAACCTTTGCTCTTGACATCAAACTCTTTTAGCTTGGTGTTAAGTGCCAGAGCGGCCTGTACTACTAAAATCTTAGATTTTGGTTTTACGAGGAGTGTCATTACCTCTTACTTTACAACTAAAGTAAGGGTACGGGTATACCGTCATGGTGGCTACCGAACTACCACCCCCTAATTTTTATTTTTGGCAGGTCAAAGCGGGGGCAAAATCCCTGGGGTGCTGCCAAATGTTCAAAACTCGTGTCTGCACTGGGTATTACTATTTTAGTCATGAAGAAAATTTTATTCATTGACTGTAGAAAATAGGAATTAAAGGAGGCTTGTCAATTTTGCCTTCAGAAACCCTTGTTGGCAAGAGTTTTCACGGGTGCGGTTTCCAAAGCCCTCTCGTTAGGTGGTGGGTTGAAAGAATGACAGATCCATCTCACAAAGCTAACGGAAAAGGTTTCCAAAGCCCTCTCGTTAGGTGGTGGGTTGAAAGAATCAGGATATCTCTGACGGGCTTGTTTAGCGGTGTTTCCAAAGCCCTCTCGTTAGGTGGTGGGTTGAAAGTTCTGATCACCGAAGTAGGCGCTTTGGTTATATAATTTTGCATTAGGGTGGTTTGAAAGGAGCGCTGCGATCGCACGTAAGACGTAGCTATTTTATAGTAGTGATGCCTCTGCTTGAGTAAAAACAAGAAAAGAAGAGGTAGTATATTTTTGTGATTAGACTGCAAATAAAACGCTTTAAAGCTAGTCTTGTAATTCAAGAGCCTTGGGCTTGCTGTAATCTATTAAATTAGAAAACATATATTTGTCCGAGTTTTACAAGCTAATTTTGGACAATAATTCTTTAAAACTGGTTTCAACTCTGGACAACAATTCTTTAAAACTGGTTTAATTGCTGAAAGTCTCGAAAATGGGTGACCTATGTTCCCGAATTTCGTAAAATTGGACAATAATTCTTTAAAACTGACAATAATTATTTAATGGACACATGGAGAATAACGGATTTGAACCGATGACCTCTGCGGTGCGATCGCAGCGCTCTACCAACTGAGCTAATTCCCCTTAATGAGCGGTGAGTTAAGAGTAATATCACTCCTTAGCTCAACACCCGCTCACCATAAAGTATTCTAACACTCAGTTACCGATGGCTGAGGCTGTTTTTGGGAATAAACCTTCTGCACACGTTCCAGTTCCAAATCACTGAGATAATCAACAGTCCAGTTACAGCAGCGCTGGAGCATATGGAATGGGTAAGTATTCGCTACACCTACAACTTGCATTTGTGATCGCTTTGCTGCTGCTATACCAGCTGGAGTATCTTCAATTGCCAAACACTCTTCTGGTTGAAGATTCAATTCCGGATATGCTTTATTCAGGCGTTTCACTGCCAGTAAATAACCATCAGGTTCTGGTTTACTGGTGGTGATGTCATCACCCGCGACGATAATTTTAAAATGTTCGGCTAGTTTAGCTCGCTGGAGTACCAGTTCTATTTCTTTACGAAAAGCGCCACTGACTAATCCTAGTTTCAGATTCCGCGATCGCACCTGAAATATTAAATCTTCTACGCCTGGATATAAAGGCAGTTTCTCTATTTTCTCTAGTTCCACCACATAGGCTTGGGCTTTACGGTACAGCAACTGAGTTAAATAGTTTTCATTATCTACTCTACCACGATTTGCGAGTAATTGCTGAAAACAAGCGCGATCGCTGCGTCCAAGAGAAGCTTGACGCTCATCGACGCGTTGGGGTTGGAGATTTTCTTCCATGAGAATCTCATCTATCAGTTGCAGGTGGATTGGTTCATCGTTAATGATCACACCATTAAAATCAAAGAGAACTGCCTTTAAACTCATGCCATTATGCCAAACGCTAAAGATCCTATTCCCTTCAAATCATTATTATCTATTGATGTCGGAGTGGACTCGCGGATATTTTCAGTTGTGATCAGTTTAACGCCGCTAGTTACTTGATGTATCCACCATACTTCCTGCGATCGCACAGCTTCAAATCTGTCTGCACCCATATATCGGGTCCATGCTCCCAGCAGCATACTCACGAATATATGGCTCCTCAATAAATATAATTAACCCATTCTAAGTCAGGCAGAGGCTTCTAATTACGACTCATTTCATTGCTCATGAGTATTGTAAACCCAGGATAAACTCATTTGCAGCAAGCCCCATAAACTAAATCAATTTTGGTGCATTGGCGCAGCCTGCCGTAGGCATCGCCCACACTACCACTACTTAATTTATGTATCTTAAAAGAATCAACCAGCAAAATTTTGTAAGCTGGAAAAATTATCAGTAGCTTTCAGGCTGCATATTTCATAAAAACTTTGATTTTTACTATCAAAATAAGCCCGTGACGAGGATTGAACTCGTGACCTCACCCTTACCAAGGGTGTGCTCTACCACTGAGCCACACGGGCGAAATATAATTTTTGTTGTAAGTTAGAATGCTGGGAGTTTTGATGCTCACCCAGTCATTATAACTTATAACTTCGTAAGTGGTGGGCCGGGCTGGATTTGAACCAGCGTAGGCGCTAGCCAACGGATTTACAGTCCGTCTCCATTAACCACTCGGACACCGACCCAATTTGTCTCACGATTTAAAATATTAGCACCATCTTTTATAAATTGCAAGTGCTTAGAAAAATAACTTGTGGGTAGAGACGCAGTTTTGTTGCGTCTCTACCATCTGGATAAAAAATACTAATTACATACTCATCTCCAGCATTCGTTGCATTGGTCGCAGTGCAGCAAGGCGGATATCCTCTGACATGGTAATTTCGGGAGTACGATTTTTCATTGCCCAGTAGAGTTTTTCTAGAGTGTTTAACCGCATAAATGGACATTCGTTGCAAGCGCAGTTATTCATCGGCGGTGCAGGAATAAAATGCTTGTCAGGAGCTAGTTTTTGCATTTGGTGAATGATTCCAGGCTCCGTAGCAACGATAAATTCTCTAGCAGGGCTGTTTTGACAATAGTTGAGTAAAGCTGCCGTGGAGCCAATAAAGCTGGCGTGGCGCAATACACTACTTTCACATTCTGGGTGGGCGATCGCCTCTGCTTCTGGGTGGGCAATTTTTAACTGGACAATTTTCTTTTCCGAAAAGGTTTCATGGACAACACAGCTACCTTGCCATAGCACTAAATCTCGTCCAGTCTGCTCCATGACATACCGCCCCAAATTCCGATCTGGGGCAAAAATAATCGGCTGTTCCTTCGGTATCTGCTCCACAATTTTCACAGCATTGGAACTAGTACAAATAATATCGCTCATCGCCTTAATATCAGCAGAGCAGTTGATGTAAGACACCACCAGATGATCTGGATGCGCTGCCTTAAAAGCTGCAAACGCCTCTGGTGGACAACTGTCGGCTAAAGAACAACCAGCATTCAAATCTGGTAAAAGTACTAATTTATCAGGATTAAGTATCTTTGCTGTTTCTGCCATGAAGTGAACACCAGCAAAGACGATCACATCCGCATTGGTTTTTTCTGCTGCTTTCGCCAGTTGTAATGAATCCCCAATAAAGTCTGCAATATCCTGAATATCTGGCTCTTGATAATAATGCGCCAGAATAACTGCATTGAGTTCTTTTTTGAGACTCTCAATGGCGGCAAACAAATCTAGTGGTAGTTCACCCGGTTGGGTTTTTTCTCGTTGAGCTAGTGCAGTAGTAAACACAGTTAGGGGGTGCTCTAAGTTGCAAATTTATGTCCTGTGGAATCAATTATAGTAGTTTTTACCAAAAATAGTGGGCGGTTGATATTTTCGGGTTGTGTCCAAATCGGGCTGAGTTTCATATCCTGGAGATAGACGGCAAGGAAAGTGGCATGACCAGTCAGAAAACTCAATTGATAACCCTCAAAATTGCTGTAGTTGGAGATGTTCACGACCAATGGGAAGTGGAAGATGGTATTGCACTCAAGCATCTGGGTGTTGACTTAGTGCTGTTTGTGGGGGATTTTGGCAATGAATCGGTAGAAGTGGTCAGAGCGATCGCCACTCTCGATATTCCCAAAGCAGCCGTGATGGGCAACCACGATGCTTGGTACACCGCCACCGAATGGGGACGCAAAAAGGCTCCTTATGACCGCTCTAAGGAGGACTGGGTACAGGAACAACTCGATTTATTAGGCGCGTCCCATGTCGGTTACGGTAAGCTAGATTTTCCCGATTGGAATTTAACTGTAGTGGGGGGTCGTCCCTTTACCTGGGGTGGTCCAGAGTGGAAATTCGCGGAAATCTGTAAACAACGTTACGGTGTGACGAGTTTGGAAGAATCTGCCGATCGCATCGTTAAAGCGGTGAAAAGCGCCGCTTACGAGACGATTATATTTTTGGGTCACAATGGGCCTAGTGGGTTAGGCGATCGCCCCGAAGACCCCTGCGGCAAAGACTGGCACCCAATTGGGGGCGATTTTGGTGATCCAGATTTTGGCGAGGCGATTTCTCAAGCCATGACTGCTGGTAAAACCATTCCCCTGGTGACATTTGGTCATATGCACCGAGATTTACGCCATACCAAGAAGGTGCAGCGCAAGCCCATCTTTAGAAGTCCAGAGGGGACAATTTACTTGAATGCAGCCACAGTGCCCAGGATTGTGGAAAATGGCAGCGAGAAGTTGCGTAATTTTTCCATTGTCTCCCTAGAGGCAGGTATGGTTTCGCAGGTTTCCCTAGTTTGGGTGGGCAATGACTTCCAGGTGGCTTCAGAGGAAATTTTGTATGAGCGATCGCGTAGTGTGTCGTAGATATTGGCATCTACTAGTGCAATCTGCGTAGATGATACGATATAGTATGATCTGTCAGCTTTAGTGCTAACCAACAAAAGCGCCTGAATAGCGTCTGAAAGTAGGGAAATCACAAGTTTGACAGATTTACTGGAGAGGTGGCAGAGTGGTCGATTGCGTCCGACTTGAAATCGGATGAGGCTAAAACCTCCGGGAGTTCGAATCTCCCCCTCTCCGTTGAATGATTTGTGTATGATACATTACAGATAAACTCTCTGACTAACAAATTCAAGTTTATGAGAGTGAATCAAAGTTATATTGTATATAACAGTAAGCCTAAAGATAGCCCTGCTATCATTCAAGATATTAGGATTCAGATATGTCATTCAGCAACAAATTATGATTTGCTGAATTTACAAAGCATAGTAGGTTTAGTTGAGTATATTATTATATGAAATGAACCTTGAGTAATTAAAATAAAACGGTGCTATGAAAGTAGAAATTCATAACTTAGGTGTTATCGAAGAACTAAAAATTGACTTAAAACCTCTTACTGTTTTTATTGGAAGAAATAACACTGGAAAAACTTGGACAGCTTATACTTTAGCATCTATATTAGGTAAACATGGATTTGAGAGGTATTTGAAAAGTTACATTAATGGCAAAACTCAGCAAAAATATCCGATTATAGATAATGCTATTGAGCAATTTCTGCAAGAAGGAAATGTTAGTATTGACTTAATCAATTTTGTTGAGGAGTATGCGGAAGTATATATTAATGATGTCGCTCAGTCATCTCCTAGCTTGATGAAAACATTTTTGAGTACTGAACGTAGTGATTTTAAATCAAGGAAGATAAGCTTTGATTTAGCTACGGTAAAACAAGAAATACTTGAGAATGTCAAAAAATATAGCTTAGAAAGAAAAATTTCTTTTGGCTCACAAGGTAAAGAGTATTTAAATATATTAAAGGAAATTGGTGAAAATAATATTTATTTTAACATAATTTCCAAAGGTAGCTTTTTAAAAAAAATCCCTATGAGGTTATTTAAAGAACTTTTACTTCAAGAGATTTTCCAGATACTTCATAGGTCTTTTTATTCAGATGTTTATATATTTCCTACACAAAGAACTACTTTGATAACTTTTCCTTTTTCTCTTAAAAAAGAAATATTGAAATTTGAAAATGTAAATTATGATAGTTTTGATGAAACCTCTGATGTTGATTTAAATATTAAAAAAATAATATCTGAACACTCGGATAAACCAAAAACTAAAAAACCAAGTGAGTCAGTACAAGGTTTAATAGAAATATTAGCTAATGCATATATAAAGGCAACAGATGAAAGAGAAGAAAAAATAAAAAAAAGAACAGAAATTGCCATTTATGCTGAATTAGCAGAATTATTAGAAAAGCAAGTTTTGCAAGGTAGAATAGATTTTAATGAGCCTGGATTAGAAAATGAAATAATCTTTCAGCCATCAGAAAAAATCAAATTGGAAATAACAGATGCTTCATCTCTGGTTAAAGGACTAGCACCTTTAGTACTTTGGTTACGCTATCTGGCTGAACCGGATGAGTTGCTAATTATTGATGAACCAGAAATGAATTTACACCCATCAGTACAAGTAGCAATTACTGAATTTTTAGCAATGTTAGTCCAAGCTGGTCTAAAAGTATTAATTACAACTCATAGTCCTTATATTTTGGATCATCTATCGAATTTGATGAAAGCTGCTAAATATAAAGATAAAGAAAGTATAAAAGAGAAATTTTATTTAGAACGAACAGAAGCTTTTATTCCTCAAGAAAAAGTTTCTGTATATCTGTTTGAGGATGGTATAGCTAAGAATATCTTAAATGAAGAAGGGCATATAGATTGGGGTACGTTTGGTGATGTATCTGATGATATTTCCCATATATTCCCATAGTCACTTTTTAGCTTAAAAGTAATTTAAGAATGCCTTTAAATAATTTATTGTTATCAAGTTGTTTGCTACCAGGAAAAACAAGTTATACAGAAAATGGAGTAGAGATAAATATAAAACCATCTAGCGGTGAAACAATTCTCTTTTTTCTTATAGACAATCAGTCAAATCCTAATTGTAAATTGCGTCAACTATTAGGATTAGAGCAAGAAGGGATGAAAATCTGTGATCTAATTGTCTTCTATGCAAAAGAGAGTAAAAGAATAATTTGCTTTGTAGAATTGAAAGGTGGTGATGTAAAAACAGCTACAGAGCAAGTCATGACTACATATACATATTTTAAAAAATTCTTGAAACAGTCTGAACCATCACTAAATTTTATTGCAAAAGCATATATTAAATCTAACAGTTCTGCACCGCAAGAAATTGATAAATATAAAAAGGAATTAAAACAGACGTTTGGCGAAGGGAACTACGATATTAGCAAGAATTCAGATTTAGGTAACTTTCTGCGAGGAGTTGAATATCAACCTAAAGGGAAATCAAAAAAAAGTAGATAATTGAGAGAAAGCGATCGCTCCCCTTTTGCTTGCATAGTGCTATCATTTTGATAAATTATACTTTGAGGTAAAGCGATGGCTACCCTTTATGTAAGAAATTTACCCGATGATTTGTATGCAAAGCTGCAAGAGTTAGCGGTATCTCAGCACCGTTCAATTAACGCCCAAGTTATAACTCTGTTAGAAGAAGCTTTAAAAACTGAAACACAGCAAACAGAAGACGAAAGACGAAAAAATGTCCCAAAACTTTTAGAGGAAATCCGTCTTCGCCGTGAACAGCTACCAACTGATATTGGATGGCCTGATAGCACTGCCATGATTAGAGAAGATCGGGACAGATGACAATTCCTTTTAGGTGCGTCGTGGATACCAGTGTGTCCCTTAAGCAATTTATTCCTGATCCGCTAACAGCCAAGGTTAATCAACTGTTTGCTCACCTTGCCTATCCCCAGACAGAAATCTTTGTACCTGACTTATTTTACATTGAGTGTGCAAACGTTTTGTGGAAGTATGCTCATGCAGGTCGTTACGATGTTTCTTTGATTCAGGGGAATTTAGCTAGTCTCAAAGCTTTTCCTTTGTGTGTTGTCTCCACAGTTGACTTGATGGCGGATGCAGTTACGATCGCCTTAAATTATGGAATCTCCGCCTACGATGGCTCTTATGTTGCACTTTCCCAGCAGGTAGGTGCTACTTTGCTGATTCTTGACGGTAAGCTTGTGAGGGCAATAACCGCTTCGTCTTCCAATATTTCCTCGTTTAATGACTTCGAGGTTCCGCCGTTGGAGTCAATGTAGAAGCGATCACTCTTTCTTACCCTATATTCAATTCCAAAGCATTAGATAAGACTAAACATCTCGATACAAACTCAGAATTGGGGAAATTGAATTTTTCTCGCTGACTTACTTAGTTGAAATAAAATTAGTTTGTAGAGCAAGCAATCAACCTACTGTTTTTTGTTTTTAATATTTAATTGTCAAAAATGCCTTTTACTTATAATCGCACGGTTCGCTTTCAAGATACTGATGCTGCTGGGGTAGTTTATTTTGCTAACGTTTTGGGTATTTGCCATGAAGCTTATGAAGAATCTCTAGAAGCATCAACTATTAATCTCAAAGATTTTTTTATTAATCCGTCTGTAGCTTTCCCCATTGTTCATACTAGTGTTGATTTTTTACGCCCTATGTTTGTCGGGGACAAGTTGCTGATTAGTTTAATACCGCAAAAAATAGGTGTTGATAAGTTTGAAATTACTTACGAAATTACGGTGGCTAAGGTGGTAGTTGCTAAGGCTATTACTAGGCATGTTTGTATTGATGCGAGTAGTAGAAGTAAGCAAGAATTACCTGAAGAGATAATCCAGTGGTTGGAAACGAACCGCCCAGACGCAGAGAAGCCAGTGCGTTGGGCGGGTTCCCCGACTTGAAGCAACTGGCGCGGCGCAGAGAGAAGAAAATCGAGAGAGATTATGTGATGGGATTTTGGAGGAATTCTGTGGCTATTTGCTGTAATTGTTGGCGGTTAATTTTACCTTGGGAGTTGCGGGGTAAGTTTTGCTGGGGAATCCAATGTTTAGGGATTTTAAATTTGCTGAGTTTATCTTTGAGTAGAGTTTGGATTTTTAAGGCAGAGGTATTTGATTGTTTGGGAATGTAAATTGCTGTTAAGGCTTGTCCCCAGTGTTTATCTGGGATGCCGATGACACAAATATCGGCAACCATTTGAGTTGCTTGTATAGCTGATTCAATCTCTGCTGGGTAAATATTTTCCCCACCTGTAATAATTTTATCGCTGTTACGTCCGATAATATTTAAATAACCTTGGTCGTCTAAAAAACCCAAATCATCTACTTGGAAAATATCCTGATTTTCTCTGGTTTTAGGATAATAACCAAGGGATAAAGATTGAGCATGAATGGTGATATTTCCTATTTGATTGGCATTTAAAATCTCGTCTTGCTGATTGCGAATAGTTACCTTAACATGGGGAAGAATCTGACCACTGCTCATTTTACCACCAAGAAAATCATCTGGTTTGAGGGTAGCAATTTGAGAGGCGGTTTCTGTCATCCCATAGGTAGGTGATAACCGGATACGATGAAATCTGGCTTTTTCTAATAGTTCGTTCCATGCTGGCGCACCTCCCAAAAGTACAGTATTAAATTGGATTAGCCATTCAGTTAATTCTGGATTTTGCAGAAGTCTTTGTAACTGTGTTGGTACTAAAGATATGAAAAACTCTGATTGTTTAATATTTAATATTTGACTTGATTCTAAGGCTTTAAATAGTTGAATAGCTAGTTTACCTCCGGTGGTGAAAGAGCGCAGAAATTGCATTAAACCGCTAACGTGATATAGCGGTAACACACAAAAAGAATTGACTTGTTTTAGTTGAAAGTATTCTGTAAATCCTTGTACAGATGCTATCAAAGTTTCCCAAGTGTGAATGGCAAACTTAATCTGCCCCGATGAACCACCTGTGGGAATCATAATACGATTGGGCACTTGTACTGAGCGACTTGTACCGAGCGAAGTCGAGGTAAGCCGAAGTATTGGGCATTGGTAATTATCGCCATTTTCCATTTTCCATGCCCTATTCCCTACTCCCCAAATAATATCTGGTTGTACTAAGTCAAACACTTGTTGCCATTCTTGTGTTCCCCAGTCGGGGTTACAAAGAAAAACTGGACAATTAGCTGCACAAGCGGCAATAAAACTGGCTAAAAATCGTAATGGTTCGCGTTCAGCTAAGATAATTTTTGGTGGTGTTCTCCACGCTGATAACTGTGTTAGTTCAAAATATAATTCTTGAGCTATTTGATTAAATTCACGGCTGTTATAACCGATAAGCCAATCATCCTGAGCCAGATTATTAAGACAGTCTAAAGCTCTTTGCATAAACTTTGAAGCCACGTCTCCTCTTGTTCAAAAAAATGGTCGATGCCAAAACCAACTGCCCTGTTGTTTCGGGATAATTCGGCTGCTAGCTGGAGTGCTGCAAGTCTTGCGATCGCAGTTTCAAATACTGATGAAAATACAGCATCAATTTCATGCTGGTGGCAAAACTTTCTCAGACGAGATGGTGATCCAACTATCCCAGGCTTTATGACAAAAATCCCTCGCCAACCTTGTTGATAACAGGCGGCGAGTTGTCCAAGTGTGGCGACAGATTCATCTAAAGCGATCGCAGTTTCATAACTCATACTCAATTCCAACATTCCCTGAAATTGCTCAATGGGTAGTGGTTGTTCAATAAATTCAATTTCTAGGGGTAGTTCTCCATTTGCCTTGAGATTGTCGCAAGTCCACAGCCATAAGTTAGCTTCTTCATAGGTGAGTCCACCGTTGGCATCTAATCGCAGTTTCGTAGAAGCAGGTAAGGTGTGTATCATTAACTCAAAAATTTCTAGTTCATGAGCGATCGCATCTACACCAATTTTCCACTTAAAAGTGCGATATCCCTGCTGCCATAGGGTTTCCCATTGATTTAAAGCCGCTTCCCCCGCTGGTAATAAGCCGCTGTAGGGGAGGAGTGAGGAGTTAGGAGTTAGGAAATTATTTTCTTTATCCCCCTTACTTCCTACTCCCCACTTTCCACTCCCCCACTCGCAGGCTGACTCAAAGCCAAATTGACAAGTTGGTAAGTCATCTGGGATGGAGAAAATTGTGTTGTCTGTGATTTCTTCTGGGAGTTGACGACAAAAATCTAAGGCTTGTTCTAGGGTTTCGGAACCGAACCAGCTAATGGGGGCAATTTCTCCCCAACCGACTCTAAGAGTTTCATCGGTGAGACGGAGGATAATGCCCTCACGAATATCCCAATTACCATGATTGGTAGTCAGTGTTCGCCCAAACCTTCGCTGATAGGGACGAAATTTAAATTGATAACGCATCAATTAGTAATTGCTAAAGCATAAATCCCAAGCCCAACAGCAAGCAAGCCCAGAAATGCACAGCTACAGCGATGAATTTACAGTTACTAACTCTGTCGGGCTGGTTGTGATTTTCTTGGACGTGGCGGCATAATTTGACAGCAAAGGGCAAACTTACCCAACTCAACAATGTCCAAGCTGGAGAAATTCCCCACAGGACAAACAGCAGGGTGAGGGGATAAATGCTACTAGTGAACCAAACTAGAAGTTGGGCCCCTTTTGCTGTTCCCAGACGGACGATAGGCGATCGCTTACCTGCG
Organism: Nostoc sp.; assembly: GCF_036919675.1. Taxonomy (GTDB): domain Bacteria; phylum Cyanobacteriota; class Cyanobacteriia; order Cyanobacteriales; family Nostocaceae; genus Nostoc. The sequence goes on along the minus strand of NZ_JBALCP010000102.1, from coordinate 47,629 downwards.
GCTATGTCATCCTTAACTTGGTGAAAGTGTGAGCAAAACAAAATTAAGGTTGTGGCAATCCCCACAATGACTGAGGCTGCTAAACTTGTTATTGACCAAGTTTGAGTTTGGCTGTAATATGCTGCCTCCACTGCTAAGGGGCCAAAGGCAAAAAAGCAAAGAATTTCGCCTAAACCCTGATATCCTAAACGAAAGGGAGGCCCTTGGTACATATAGCCCAAACCGCAGCACAGCAGAATTATGGCGATGACAGTTAGGTCTTGTTGCCAAAAGGCGATCGCTAGTATACCCAGCAACCCCAAACCTAAACACAAATTTCCTAACCAAAATATTAATAGCTTATTGCCTGTTAAGTTCACCAAAGAATGGTGCTTATTTTGATCAATACCTGTTTCCGAATCAAAGACATCATTACTGATATTTTCCCAGGCAAGAATTAAAATTGCCGCAGTTACAAAAGTAGAAAATACTGCACTATTGAACATTTTAGTTTCTGCAAATGCTACTGCTGTTCCTACCCAAATGGGCATAATGGCAACGCTGTACATTGGCGGTTTAATCGCTGCCATCCATAACTTAGTGTTGGGATATAAAATCTGCTTGGTAGTCATCAGTTGTGATTAATTAAATTGCCGGAATATTACTTACACTTTCGATTTTATGATTTAAAGAGACTCCAGATATAGGTGATGTACAAATAACTGTCACTTTTACTGTGGCTTGTTAACCTTGTGTTGTTAACACTCACCCTGACGTTGCAATCTAAGGCTGAAACTGGCTTATCATGTTCTGAGAACACCACAAACAAGGCAAACCCTACGCTGGTAAAATGGCAACTTAATATGTTAACTGTAAGAATACGACCACGATTAATTACACTTTAGGAAGTTAACTTAAAAAAAATTTACTATCGTTAGAAGATCCATGACAGTTTTACCATGTCGTAACAACTTATTTGTAGAACACAAAGATTTATATCAATTTCTGGTAGCAGTGCAAGAAAAGTGCGTCAACAATAATTGCAGGCAAATTGTCAGTATCTCCCAGGAGATTGATTTAGTTGACCCTTTACTTGTATTGGACAAACTTACACAAGCAAATGAAATAAATTTTTACTTTGAGGACAAAGGTAAAGGAGAAGCGATCGCGGCAATTGATGCTGTGACAAAATTACAAATTGATGGAGCAGACCGTTTTACTAAAGCGGAAAATTTTATCAAATCTTGTCTAAAAAATATAATTAATTTTGGTAACGTTAATCAACCTTTTTCTGGCCCTCACTTTTTTTGTTATTTCAGCTTTTTTGATAAAAATTCTCAAGTAGATTACCCATTTCCATCTGCCACCATTTTTCTCCCCCGTTGGCAAGTAGCTGTGAAAAATCAGCGTTGTATATTAGTAACAAATATAATTATCAATGAAAATGTAAATATTCAAAGATTGTTGGAGACTGTGCAAAATAAAATTGAATTTCTCCAATCTTTAGAATATTACTCTGCTAATATTGATAGTTTTCCGGCAAAATTCTCCAATAAATCTGTCACGAATGCTGCTCAGTTTAAACGTTCAGTAGTATCTGTTTTGGAAAAAATTAGGTCTAGTCATTTAAGTAAGATTGTGCTAGCAGATATATTAGACGTCAAGTCAAGCAATCACTTTGACTTAGTTAAATCCTTAAATAATCTTAGGCAAATACATCCTAACTGTTATATTTTTTCTACAAGTAATGGCAAGGGACAAAACTTTATTGGTGCAAGTCCAGAACGATTAATTAGTATTAATAATCAACAGTTAATCACCGATGCTTTGGCTGGTTCTGCACCACGAGGTAAAACCCCTGCTGAAGATGCGGTTAATGCCAATCGCTTACTTAATAGTGCAAAAGAAAAGCACGAACACTCGCTGGTACTTGATTTCATTACACAACGCCTATGCCAGCTAGGTTTATTACCCCAAATATCAGCACCCCGCCTGCGACAATTATCGAATATCCAGCATTTATGGACACCAATCAGCGCTATGGTTCCTACTAACATCCATCCATTAAAGATTGTCGCCCAATTGCATCCTACACCAGCTGTTGCCGGTGCAGCACGAGATGTAGCCTGTGCCGAAATTCGTCGTTACGAAAACTTTGAAAGAGGTTTGTATGCTGCGCCTCTAGGTTGGATAGATTCTCAGGGGAACTGCGAGTTTATTGTGGGAATTCGTTCAGCATTGGTCTATGGCGATCGCGCGAGATTGTATGCTGGTGCTGGTATTGTCGCAGGATCTAATCCTGATAAGGAGTTTGCAGAGGTGCAGCTTAAGCTTCAGGCGTTACTCAAAGCGTTAGTTTAAAGAGACTTTCAAATTAAAAAACATCCAAATATTTCTCTGTATGAGAGCTTATATTTTAGTTTTAAACTAAATCCTGATGAGTGAAAGCTTTAGCATTTGCCCCGGTGTAAGTAGCTACAATATGGCCATCGCCAGTCATTTGATATTTGTATGTGACTAATCCTTCTAAACCAACAGGGCCACGGGGAGGCATTTGTTGCGTACTAATCCCTACTTCTGCACCAAAACCATAGCGGAAGCCATCAGCAAAGCGGGTGGAACAATTGTGGAATATATTGGCTGAATTTACCAGTCCAAAGAAAGTTTCAACAGATGCTGAATCTTCAGTAATAATCGCGTCAGTATGACGAGAACCATATTCATTAATATGAGCGATCGCATCTTCTAAAGAGTCTACAATCTTAATCGACAAAATAAAATTGCTGTATTCTGTTTCCCAGTCTATTTCTGTTGCAGTTGCAATGTTAGGTAAAATCTTTAAGGTACGTTTATCACCTCTTAATTCCACATGGCGTTCTTGCAAAGCCTCAGCAACTTTTGGTAAAAACTCTGTAGCAATAGAGGAGTGAACTAGCAAAGTTTCAATGGCATTACAAACAGCAGGATATTGCGCTTTAGCATCGACAGTAATCGGAACTGCTTTAGAAATATCAGCGGCTTTATCTATATAAAGATGACAAATTCCATCGGCGTGGCCTAGTACCGGAATCCGCGTATTTTCCTGCACAAACCGGACAAATGAATTAGAACCTCTAGGAATAATTAAATCTACATATTTATCTAACTTCAAAAGTTCTAGAGTTTCTTCTCTAGTTGTTAGCAATTGCACCGCATCAGGATTAACAGCAGTATGAGATAATCCTTGCTTAATTGCCTTAACTATTGCTTCACAAGAACGCACCGCTTCCTTTCCACATTTGAGGATTACACCATTACCCGATTTAATAGCCAAAGAAACAATTTGAATTGCCGCCTCTGGACGGGCTTCAAAAATAATCCCCAAAACACCTAAAGGACAAGTAATCCGCTTGAGAGTCAAACCAGTGTCTAATTCGCGGTGAATCTGCACTTTCCCGACTGGATCAGCTAGCTTACCAACATCTCGTACCCCAGCGATCGCATCTCTTAACTTATGTTCATCTAACTGCAAGCGTTTATAAAGTGGTTTGGCAATTCCTTCAGAAGTAGCAGCTTCACAATCAGCAACATTTGCTTGTAAAATTTCATCTCTAGCTGATTCTAAAGCTTGAGCGATCGCAACAAGCGCTTGATTTTTGGCTTCAGTGGAGAGAATCGCTAGCTTACTTGCAGCTTGGCGGGTTTGCCCTGCGATCGTAATTAGGGGAGAAGCAATGTTAAGAATAGTCATAGCACAAATCTTTACCTTTTCCTCATCTTATCAACACTGAGTTAATCATTAATCATTAGTTATTAGTTATTTTCCCCGCTCCTCCCTTATCGTCTTCCTCCAATCGGGTGAACCATGTGGGTAATCAATAATTACTCTAATCGGGTGAAGCAAGACTTGGTTTAAAACATTTATTCTGTAATTATCGAACACAGAAAAACCAGAGGTAAGAACTTCACAGCTATACAAATATTTTAAGTATTAGTACAGGGATTATTTGAAAGTCTTAAATATGATTTATGCGTACCGAGACTAGAGAGACAAAGTGAGTTATGTTTCTCTAGTCTTTTTATTAAGGAAATAATTTATACTGCCCTTTACCCTAGCCAAGGGGCTTTAACTTATGAGCCTTCTTTGGCAAGTTGCGCTTTTGCCTGTTGCCACAAGTTTTCTAACTCATCCAAACTGTAATCAGAAAGGGGACGGTCAACAACTGCCTCCATTTTTTCTAATCGCTGGACAAATCGCTGATTTGTGCCTTGCAAAGCGGCGCTAGGGTCAAGATTATGCCAACGGGCTAGCTGAATAGCTGCAAACAGTAAATCGCCTAATTCTGCTTGTTGTCGTTCTAGTGTTTCCTCAGCCAAAGCCTGTTGAAACTCCGCCAACTCCTCATGAAACTTATCCCAGACACCCTGAATATTTTCCCATTCAAACCCGATCACCGCAGCCTTTTGAGAAATCTTCATCGCCGCCGTCAGTGGGGGAAGGGTGCGCCCATAACGACCGAGTTTAGCACTAAGTTTTTGGGCGTCTGGAGATACTTCGCCTTTTTCCGCAGCTTTAATTTGTTCCCAATTTTGCCGCACCTCATCCACACTTGCAACCGACACATCACCAAACACATGGGGATGACGGCGAATCAACTTTTGGGAAATTCCTTGAGTTATTTCTTTGAGGGAAAATTGCCCAGATTCGCTAGCGATTTGGGCTTGCAGTACCACTTGTAATAATAAATCGCCTAACTCCTCAGCGATCGCCTCCTTATCCCCACTCCTAATCGCGTCTACCACCTCATAAGCTTCCTCAATCACATAAGGCGTTAGCGTTTCGGCAGTTTGCGCCAAATCCCAAGGACAACCCCCATCAGGCGATCGCAACTTCGCTACCACCTCAATCAATTCCTGCAACGCCGCCAAACTCTCATTTTGATTCACTTCTATACCTCTACGTACCTCTGCGTCCCTTTGCGTTTAAAAAATCATTTCTTTGGCTTCGGCCGACGACTACCACTCCTGTTCACTTTCCGCTTCTTGATTTTGCCACTAGGAAGCAACCCCCGAACCCCCTGTTTTTGAAAGCGCTTGTATGCCGAACCGCCCCAATCGCTGAGAGAATGACTCATTGCACCGAGTTCCAACCCCAAAAAGAGGGCGATATATTCAGTATCGTATTGTACGAGCGATCGCCCCACAGTTTGTCCCAAATCCTGCCAAGTAAAACTCAGATTCCATAACTTTTGGGCAATTGCCAAAACGAAAATTGCCAAGATAGCTAGCAAGCAGCCGAGATAAAGTATCCGCAGGATCGTGCCAATAATTGGCCCGTGGGATAAAAAAGAACGATGACGGAGACTTTTTTGATAAGGTAGCCAAATCCAGCGCAAGAAACCCCAGCGTTGAAATTGCACAGAGTAAATATCCAAATCCGGGCCAAACATCAGCCCTCCAAAGAGAAACCCGCCTGCGACCAACAAAGTCGCATTGCTACTGCGAGTTTGCCAGAAAGTAACGCCCGCCACTAACGGCAGAGCATACATAGTAATGCGATCGTGCGTTCGACCAGAGGGCATCCTAAATCCTGTTAGCGATAGCGGGGCGTTTAGCCCGTGCTGAGTAACTGAATACTGAGTCAGTATAAGAGAAAAAAAGATTTTCCCAAAACTACTAGCGCCACGCGAAATATTTTGCTATATTAGTTAAGGATCAGTAAAAAGGGCGGTTAGCTCAGTTGGTAGAGCGCCTGCCTTACAAGCAGGACGTCATCAGTTCGAGTCTGGTACTGCCCATTAAGTAAATTAAGGCTAGAAACAGCTTAAATGCGGTTTCTAGCCTTTTTTAAATGGATTCACAATCTTTAATTGACCGTGCCAATTTTGGATTGAAGAATTGAAGAATTAAAGATTATAAATTTCCTCACGGCTGAATACACCATTCACTTGAACAGGATTCTCTGTTAATTCATCAACTATGTCTCTTTTTTTAGATGATTTTTTCTTCACCAAAACGATTACTTTAATATCATCTCTTTCACCGAGTTCTTGGGGTGCATCCCACTTTTTATTTTGCAATGAAAGAATAACTGTCATTGCGTTTGTGTAGCGTCTCGTAGAGAGGAGGAACGACGTTCGCGCAGCGTGTCGCAGACAAGCAATCGCATGGACTCGCGCTTAGTTGGAGATTTTGCGATTGCTTTGCTTCACTTCGTTTCGCTCGCAATGACATGCAAAAAAGTGGGATGCTCCCAGTTCTTGTTTGTACTCATCGGGAATCTGAATTAAACTATTTTGAATCTTTGCTTGAAACTCAACTGCACTTAGCATCTTTAATCTCTCTTATATATTGAAATAATTAAATCTTATCCCATTTATTCAAACAGCAGTTAAAACAGGCTGAAAAGGTTGCAATAAAATACCCAAAATTTTATCAACTTCTTTAATATAGTATTCAGTCGAATCTATATAAACAGTCGTTTCTTCTAAAAATAAAAACTTCCAGTTAGTTCCACTAGTAACCGCTCCATAAATCCGCCCAACTTCATTGCCTTGATTTTGATTGAACAACTGCGCCGCAATCATCGCCGCTACACATTGACCAAGACCGCCGATAATATCTTCTTTTTTTGCTTCAAAAATAAACATTACCGGAGCAGAAACAAATAATTGCTCTTGGGAATTACTGATGATGTAATCGCAAAAACCTTGCAAGCCTTGAGTAGTATCAACATTAAATTCATTCCCCGAAAACAGTGAGATTTTATTATTTAATAATCGTCTGACCTCCGCCAGGATTGGTGCAATTAAAAACTCTGATCTGGCTTTTTCGGTTGAAATTGCAGTTGCTAAAGGAATGTAATCTATTAAAATCGTTCTGAGAGTTTCTGATGGTGTAACAGGTTTGGTATCAGCAAATAAATTACGAGTTTCATCGAGGGTTAAGTCAAAACTCTTTTTCACTTTAGCTAGACTAAAATCGCTGTATGCCATCCTTCCACCTTGTGATTATCTATTTCGTCTATATATATATATTGATGCAACTCAATCTTAGCCTTATTGAATGGGAGCATCGCAGCTACAAAGCCAGGGCAATGGAATTCGCGGCTACACAAACTCTCGTCCGCCTCCGCAGACTAAGAGAAAATTAAGGTTTTTTAACCCACGGAGGTGGGTAAAGCCTCGTGTAGACGCGGTTTCTAACCGCCTCTTTTAACTAAATTTCGTAACTTTTCAAGCTCTGCATCTGTGAACGGATTCTTCCCCGCCCGTAAATCTTTCACCCAGCGCTGCCGTTGTGCTTTACTATCTTTATCGTCAGTCTGGGCAATGTATGCTTCAAAGTCCTCAATTGCCCCTTGATAGTTGCCTGTCAGCGCTCTAGCCAAGCCACGACTATTACGAATGTTGCTATCTTCAGGTGCAAATGCAACAGCTTGTTCACAGGCTGATAACACATCAGCGGCTTGTTTTTGTAGATAGTAGTAAATAGATAGCGATGTTAGAGACTGCAACGCTGGCTCTATAAAAACTGGCAAGCGGAAAATCATTAGTTCCATACCATTACCTTCTTGCAGACTAGCTTGGCGACATAGTGTATTCCAAGAATCAACAGAAATTTCGACTTTTGGATCAAACTTTAGAGCTTCGGTATAATCTGCTAACGCTTCCTTAAACTTTTTCTCTTCTAAGCGGCTGTTTCCTTCATCAACTGAGCGTTCAGCCTTGCCTTTGTTGACAAACTCTTTTGCTCTGGCCTGGAAATCAAAATTTAATTTATTATCCCACTGCTGTGCTTGGCGGAACTTTTCAACAGCACCATTAATATCATCATTTCGCGCTAACTTCTCACCTTGGATGACTAACACTGTCGCCCCCAGCGCCTTCTGTGATAAAGTTTGGCATGATTGCAACTCTTCTAACACTTCTGGATGGGCAATGAAGTAATTATTCAGCAAGTTGCAACTACTGTGTAATAAATTATCGATATCCAAGTCCCATAAAATCACAGTCTTGTCATCACTGCCAGAAGCCAGTGTCTTGCCATCGGGGCTGAATCCGACGCTATAGACCGAACTGCTATGCCCTTCTAAAGTGTTAACTTCAAAAGCTTTATTCTCTTTATGCTCTTGTGGCTGCAAATAAACTGCTTGCCTTAACGTTGCCATAGTCCGCATTTTGGTATCTGTATTTGCCCAAGGCGTCAGTTTGAGTTTTCCCCCAGCTTTTAAGGCTTCTATTAAGGCATCGGAGTTTTGCCCAGAGACAAAAAACGTCTCTGAAGAATTAGTAAGGGCGTTAATTTCACTAATTGCAGCTTGTTTTCTTTGCTCATCTGCCCTTTGTGCAGCATCCCAGGCTGTAAATGCTAGCCCAGCTAATACTAATCCTGCGGTCACGGAACCAAAAAGGGCGCGTTTGAGAAAGTTATTTAGTTTCGCGTCACTCAGTTTTCTTTCTTCTCGTTCTTTTTCTAGTTCCGCCATCACCTGCTTTAACTTCGGTTCCTGTTGCTGGCGGATAAAGGCGGCGATGTAGTCATGTACCAGTTGATAACGGTCAGCCGGGTTTTCTGGTAGCAAAACCACCAAGCCGGATTGGACAAAAATCTCTAAAATCAAATCTAATTAGCTGATGTCAAAAGCTTTATCCCCCCTAGTTTCTGATCCCCCCGCCTGCGGCGACCCCCTTTTTAAGGGGGTAGAAAGAATATAGCCCCCCTTTTTAAGGGGGGTTGGGGGGATCTCTGAAAGCTGAAAACTACTAACTGAAAAGTACTCCTGTAAATCGCGTTCCATCTCAGCGCGAGTCTTCAGAGGGCGAGTTCCTTTTTCATCCGTCAGCAAATACAGTAATATTTCTGCTGCTTGCTGATTCTCAACACCACAATCATTAACAACTTCATCCAAGTAACGCTTAACCAATTCGTCCTTAGTGCCACGCTGCCGATATTCTGCCAGAGTTGTAATATTCTCTGTTTGCAGTTGCGCCCCCACAACCTGCAACTCAATGGGACGAACTTCGCCCAATTCTCCGGCTAAATCTTGCACCAGTTCTTCAACTAAAGCAGGCTCTAAGCGAAAACTAGTATTTTCAGTTAAACGCTGAATAATTGACTTCGCATCAGCAGGTGAGAAATTCCCCAACTTGTAAAGCACATTATTACTGAGAATGTCATTGCCAATAATCTTCAGGCTGGACAAATCATTGCACTCCAGCAAGTAATGGATGTAATCTACCCGCAACGATAAGATAACTTTCACCGATAGAACATTCAGACACTCTCCCAGAAACTCAAAGAATTGCTTCCTTTGTGCAGGTTCGGTGTAAACAAAGAAAAATTCCTCAAATTGATCAAAAATTAGCACTGTGCGGAGGTTGTGCTGTTCGTTTTCTTTAAGTCTGGATATTAAATATTGCGGAGTTTCGAGTTCAGAGGTCAAACGTTGAGCCTCTGAGGTCGAAATTTCGAGTTCAGAGGTCAAACGTTGAGCTTCTGAGGTCGAAGTTCCGAGTTCAAAGGTCGAACGTTGAGCTTCTGAGGTCGAAGTTCCGAGTTCAGAGGTCGAACGTTGAGCTTCTGAGGTCGAAGTTCCGAGTTCAGAGGTCGAACGTTGAGCTTCTGAGGTCGAAGTTCCGAGTTCAAAGGTCGAATGTTGAGCTTCTGAGGTCGAAACTTGAAGTTCTAACTCTCCCTCATCTCTCCCATTTCCCAAAAGCTTCCCCAACTCTTCCACCCAGTTGGTGTAAACGCGCATTACCACCGGCAAATTATCTTTAGTACCGATCGCTTTATTCTTTAAAGCTGGTATCAGTCCCGCATTCACCAGGGAACTTTTGCCGACACCCGATTGCCCATGAATTACTATCAGCTTATAATCATGGCGACCCATGCGTTCAATCAAACGTTCTACATCCAATAGGCGACCAGATGCAGCAATTTCTGGGGCAATATTTGCTTGGGGAGAGTTTGAGCGCAATGTTTCTACAAATGCCTGTTTTGTTGCTTCTAACCTCCCTGCACCAATAAACGCCCGTAAGCCAAATTGCTGTTCAATGGAACGCTGCTGCTGTTTTATTTTGTATGCTTTAAGATATTCTTTTTGTTCAAAGTAAAGCTGCTGCAAAAAACTGAGAATATCCAAGTAAAGCCTGAAATCTTCTAGGGAATTACCCACATGCCTAGCAGTTTCTAAGCTGAAAGTTGCCTGTTTAATTTCACCTAAATGGTATTGAGAACGACTTAAAATAAACTCATATAAGCTCAAATCTTTTGATTTAACATCTCTTTCGGAAATCTCAGATACAACCCCTGATATACCCTCTGATTCCAGATTGGGAATTGCAGCAAAAACTTTTAAGGCTTGCTGAACATGCTGATTTGCTTCAACCCAGTTTTTTTTAGCTAAAGCCACCTCAGCTAAAAAACCGTAATCTTTGGCTAATTCCCTTAGCTGGTTATTCGTTTGATGTACTACTAAAGCTTGTTCTGCAAGACTCTGCAAAATTTCCCACTTTTGCAAGTCTCGCAAGATATCACCGAATTTAACTACTGAATTAGCAATTAAATCTGGACTGGAAAACTGTTTAATAAAATTTATATATTCTTGAATATAATGCCAAGTTGTATACCAATCTACATGATTGATATCTTGATGTTTAAAAGCTTTGAGATAATAACAAAAGCCAATCTCACCGAGGATTATTGCCTGCCGCTCTAAATTATTACCTTGCTTCCAAAGCTTTAAAGCTTTCTGATAATGCTCTAAAGCAGAATCTTTTTGATTATTTATCTGTTTGATAAAACCTAATAAAGATTCTAAATTAGCTTGAATTTCTAAATTATAAACATCTGGCTTGTTGAGTAAATATCTTTGCGCCGCTTCTAACTCGTTTTCCAGTTTAATATATACATCTACGCCAAAGCTTAAGTTATTACTAAACCATTGATTAGCCGTTTCGATAATAAAATCTACTAATTCCTGTGTTGATATGGCAAAATTTCTTGTAGTTGCCCAGCTTTCCAAATCTGGTGAAAACTGGATTAGTTGCTTATAGATTTCATCGTCAATCCACAACACTAAGGGAAAAGCAAAATTCTTGCGAAACTCTTCCCGCACCTGATTAGCAGAAGTTAACATCACAGACAAATTCTGCACTGATTCCAAACCCACAACCATCACACAGCCTGGTATTTCTTCCCCGAATTCTTCCTGAATCGCAGTATAAAGAGTTTTGCGAGATTGCTGCACCGCCAAAACACGAATTTCGACTTGACAAATTTCTCGCAATCTGGAGATTAAGCGATCGCGCAAACTAGCATAATTACACCGGGCCAAAATCAGCTTAAACTGTCCCACAGAGGACTCAATCGCCCAAGCTAATTGTGCCAGAGAGCGATCGTTATTTACATGGTCATCTTCTGATGGTTGCGAGTCTGTCATAAGGTGAATTCTAGTAATAAAATTACCATAGCCGTTGGTTTCGACTTCGCTCAACCAACTGAGTAATCGAGAGTTGAGCGTTCGCGTAGCGTCTCGCAGAGAAGTCGAAACTCGTCAACATAGGTATTTTTTTCATCAGAAATCACCTAAGTCATAAGCTGACGTAAATCTAGAGTTTAGGAGGCAAAGGAAGAATTAAAGACTACAAGTTAAACTTCCTGGCGTTTTAACTCCTGTATCAATACTTGAGCGCGTTTGCTAGCTTCTCTTGCTTGTTGTCTAAAATACTTAGCTTGCTGACGGTCACTTAAACACACTTCATATGCTTTTATACTAAATTCAACAGCTTGTTTACTGAGTTCTTTAATACGAGTCTTTAACTCTGGGACTGTTTTCATATTTTCTCCTGTTCTGAAATTACAATCTCTAAATTTTCTATCTCTTCATAAAGTCTATCTGCTCTACTAGCTAGTAAACTAGTACAGCGCGGCGGAAATAAACAACCCATTCCAAATCAACGAAACGCTTACGCTGTATTCATTTTGACTTTTGACTTTTGACTTTTGATTTCCGCCTTGCGGTACTAGCGTCTTCAAAATCGTTGTTTTCTACGGCTTTATCCGAGGCTGAATACAATTCTTCTGTGATTTGGTGCAGTTGTGCATAAGCTTTTAACAAAACATTTTTGGTTTCTGGTTTCATCATCTAATTATTCATCGATTCCCTGATTCCTCATTGCAACTCCCTTGCTTCAGCCAAAATGGGATTAACATCAAACCAAGACTCGCTACCATCCCGATATTCAAACACAAACCGACTGCGGATCAGTTTTTGATATCCGTGGTCATCACTCACTTTTTTCCTTTCCTTGACATGACGTAACAATTGCCACTCATCATCAGAAATCGGCAACATTATTTCATTCCGCCGAGAACGAATAACTTGCTCTAAGGTTGCACGGGTTAGGGGAAGACTCATTTCTTCCATAATCCAGGTATTCAGCAGCCTCAGCACGTCCCGCACATGACCACCGCTCATTTTACATAACCGCTCTAGGCTAGCAGCACTATCAAAAATCTCGGTAGCTTGATTTAAACGCTCCTCTGGTGTCAAGTCAGGAAAAGCTCTCGCTAATACCATCTGCTGCATCAGTGCCATTCCCTCTACATGAACACTACCATCAGTCCTTTGTACAGGTACCATTGGTAACACCTTGGGATCTTCTGGGAAACGCTGAGTCAGCATTCCGTAATCATTGGAAAACTTCAAAGCCAAGGGCATGGTGTAGAGGAGATGACAATTAAGCTTCGTCAAAAACTCACCCTGATCGACAAATAAATATTCCTGCTGCGGACGACCCCAAGGTTTGGCACGATTATCTATGCGGTCAAGATTATCGACAATTACCACCAGACCATTTTTACCCTGCTGTTTGAGTTTAGCGATCGCAGGTTCCAACAATTCTTGATTAATCGCTTCCAGCAGTTTAGTTTTTTGCGGTGCCAAATACTGATTGAGTTTTTCTCGTAGCGTTGGGTCATTTTTCATCTTGGTTGTGATTTCACCAATACCCACAGATAGAGAAAGCTTTTCTTTTTCAGAGGTGACACCAAAATCGCCGACATGGGGAACCTTAACTTTTACCCCCGTCACCTCGGAGTTTAAGACCTTCCAAGCCCCTTGCAGCAACTCATTAAACTTATTGGGTGACTCCAGTGTAATTTTATCCAGACTTTGACTCACCCGACGAGCGATCGCTAACAGCACATCAGCAATATCAACATCAGTCATTTCCAGGTCATCACTGGACTCAAAATAAACCACATGGAAACCTAACTTTTCCAGTTCTGCCTGTAACCGTAATAGTTCTGTCGATTTCCCACAACCAATATGCCCAGTAAATAAAGTGCAGGTGGGTTCATTGGGCTTAAAAAAAGTAATTTTCTGCTTCAACTTGCCAAGAATATCACCACCTCGGACTGAGGAAAAATCGATGTAATACTTGCCATCAGAGCTATTGTTGACAAACAGAGTTCTGCTGGGATCGCTAGCCTGATAAAATTCCCGTAAATCTATGGGCATAATCCTGGTAGTGCAATTATCTCGTATTGTCCTAGATATCCTTGTTCAAGAGGATAAAGTTATTTACATCTTTGCATCTCAATATTTCGGAGAATTTTTGCTTTTATTGGTTCAAAGGTGATATTACCTCTCTTCTCTCTTCCTCTGTGTTCTCAGCGCCTCTGCGGTTAGTTAAGGAAGATTGAAACCACAGAGGCACAGAGCGCACAGAGAAATAAGAGTGTAAAGATGTAAGTAATATTAAGTGATCTGCAAAAACCTAGACTCTTTTTTGATACTATTTAAGACCGGACTCTTTAAATATTGATTGACGTATGAGCAAAGGTACCCTGTTTGATAAAGTTTGGGACTTACACACCGTTGGTACACTTCCCTCAGGGCTGACGCAACTATTTATTGGGCTTCACCTAATTCATGAAGTCACCAGTCCCCAGGCTTTTGCGATGTTACGCGAGAGGGGCCTAAAAGTACTGTTTGCAGAGCGTACCGTTGCCACAGTCGATCATATTGTGCCCACAGAAAACCAGGCACGTCCCTTTGCCGATAGCTTGGCAGAGGAAATGATCCAGGCGCTGGAAAATAACTGTCAAGAAAATAACATAACTTTTTACAATATTGGTTCTGGCAGTCAGGGTATAGTTCATGTGATCGCTCCAGAACTAGGAATCACCCAACCAGGAATGACGATCGCTTGTGGAGATAGTCACACTTCCAGTCATGGGGCATTTGGTGCGATCGCATTTGGTATTGGTACTAGCCAAGTCCGGGATGTTCTCGCTTCCCAAACTCTCGCCCTTTCTAAACTGAAAGTCCGCAAAATTGAAGTTAACGGCACTCTCAACCCAGGAGTTTTCGCCAAAGATGTCATCCTGCATATCATCCGCACCCTTGGCGTTAAAGGTGGCGTGGGCTATGGTTACGAATTTGCAGGTACGACATTTGAACAAATGAATATGGAAGAGAGGATGACAGTTTGCAATATGGCGATCGAAGGCGGTGCTAGATGCGGCTATGTCAATCCTGATCAAGTCACATACGATTACCTCAAAGGCAGAGATTTTGCACCTAAAGATGCAGATTGGGATAAAGCAGTGGCTTGGTGGGAATCCATCAAGAGCGATGCTGATGCCCAGTACGATGATGTAGTCGTATTCGACGCTGCTGAAATTTCTCCTACCGTTACCTGGGGGATTACTCCCGGCCAAGGTATCGGTGTCAACCAGTCAGTGCCTCAACCTGAAGAACTGCTTGAAGAAGACCGATTTATTGCCGAAGAAGCTTACCGCTACATGGATTTATATCCTGGTCAACCCATCAAGGGCACCAAAATAGATGTCTGCTTTATTGGTAGTTGCACCAACGGCAGAATTAGTGATTTACGGGAAGCTGCGAAAATCGCCAAAGGTCGCCACGTTGCAGAGGGAATCAAAGCCTTCGTTGTCCCTGGTTCTGAAAGGGTGAAGGAGGAGGCGGAAGCTGAAGGACTGGACAAAATCTTTGAGGAAGCCGGATTTGAGTGGCGTGAACCGGGATGTTCCATGTGCCTGGCCATGAACCCCGATAAGCTACAAGGAAGACAAATCAGTGCTTCCTCCTCTAACCGTAACTTTAAAGGAAGACAGGGTTCATCCTCCGGTCGGACATTGTTAATGAGTCCGGCGATGGTCGCCACTGCTGCGATTAAAGGCGAAGTCTCTGATGTACGTGAGTTACTGTAACCCTACTTCGTGGCATTGAGAAGTCTCTTAAACTTCTCTTTCTTTCTTTCCTTCCTTCCTTTGTGTTCTTTGCGGTTCGTTTTTTATAAAAATATATGGTGAGTGAAGTTAAAACAGTTTCAGGGCGCGGTATACCCTTAGTGGGCAATGATATAGATACCGATCGCATAATTCCCGCCCGTTATTTGAAAGCCGTTACCTTTGATGGGTTAGGTGAAGGTGCGTTTATTGATGACCGGACAGCACTTAAAGGTGAACATGCCTTTGACCAACCCCAGTACCAAGGCGCGAATATTTTAATAGTCAACCGCAACTTTGGTTGTGGTTCATCACGGGAACATGCACCCCAAGCGATCGCCAAATGGGGAATCCAAGCTTTAATCGGTGAAAGCTTCGCCGAAATCTTTTTCGGTAACTGTGTGGCAATGGGCATACCTTGTCTGACAGGCGATGCTGTTACTGTTAAACAACTGCAAGAGTTAGTGGCTGCCAATCCTCAAGCTGCCGTGACAGTAAATCTGGAAACTTTGCAAGTGCAGATTGGTGATTACACTGCCGCAGTTGCGATCGAAGAAGGGACTAGAAGCACATTTATTTCTGGGACTTGGGATGCTTGCGGTCAGTTGGTGGCGAATGCTGACCAAGTTCGGGCAACAGCGGCAAAATTACCCTATGTCGGTTGGGGCAATTTAGCCGCGAGTTAGTATTCTCTCGTTCCCTGGTTCTGCCGGGGAATGCTAATTTATAGATTTTGCCTAAATTATTGAGCTAAAGACTAACAATAGCCTGATTTATTTCAGATTTGGCATAGTAGATATAGAGCTAAGTAATTCTAGACTATGCCATTAATAAACCCTCCTCTCACTAAAGAAGATTTCATTAACACTCGTTGGCTAGAAGTAATTAATAGCAGCGAAACAAAAGAGTGTCTTGCTTACAACAGAGTCTTTTGGAACAAAGCACAGGAAGCAAAAGAGGTAGGTAATATCAGAGAACAGGCCGTCTTTGAGACTCTGGCGTTCGTAACTGGTGCTGCAATCAAGCCAGAATCAACAGAGGAGTTTTTTGCTGAAGTTTTCCAAAATCTTACTGATGAACATTTAAATTTTCTTACTGAAATTGCTCCTGAAGTCTCAGAGCCAGAACTTCAAGCACGAATTGCGGACATTCTTTGGGTCAAAAAGCGCAATTATCGAATGGCACAGTTAGCAGTTACAGCCTACTTACAATCTGCTACAGAGTTAGAAGATCCTGAAAAGTGGAGTTGGTGTTTCGAGAGGATTGAACGGGCACTTCGGCTAGCACGCAAAATTAATTATCAAGCTGAATTAGTTCTTGCACACATAGAGGCAGTCCTTGCTCGCTACAACGGAGAAGATCCACTGTGGCTGTCAGTAAAGCTTATGGAGCTTTTACAAGAATACAAACTTGGTAATCCAACTAAATATGCTGCTCTTGCTGAAAAAGCAGCAATTATAGCGGAATCTTCCCAAGATTGGGATAAGGCAAGAAACTACTGGGAAATTAAAGCAGAATGGCATCGCATTGACAAAAATGCTGAACAGACACACGCAGCGCGAATGCTTGCTGCTGAAACTTATATAAAGGAAGCTGAAGATTCATTGACAAAACACCCTCAGCCTTATTTGAAGGCATCAGATGATTTACAAAAGGCGTTTGAAGCATTTGAAAAATTAAAAAGCCAAGGTACAGAGGAAGAAAAAGCAGCAGCAAAAGCTAGATCCGAGGAAGTTCGTAAGCTTCTGCCACAGTATCAAAAACAATCCTTGAATGAGTTAATAACAATATCTTCTCAGTTTAATATCAGCACTGAGGTGGAACAAGCCAAAGCCTATGTTAAGGGCAAAAAATTTCAAGATGCAATATTAACCTTGGCTCTTTTGGGGATTCCATCTAAAGTTTCACACCTTCGACAAAAGGTGCAGGAGACAGCTTGGTTGTCCCGGTTTACGCCAATAACAATTATGAATGAGATGGGTAAGGTTGTAGCACGTCAATCTAGTGATCCAGATGAAGCAGAGAAAGAAATTCGTTTCGAGATGTACAGGATTGCAGTTGACTATCAAAAACTTCACACCCTAGCTTATATTGAGCCAGCCAGGGAGCAAATAAACCTGGAACATAATGTACAACTAAAAGACTTATTTGCAATAGTTTCAAACAACCCCTTTGTACCACCAGGGAGAGAATATCAGTTTGCAAAAGGGCTTTACGCTGGACTAATCGGAGACTTCTTCACATCCACTCATATTCTCATTCCTCAAATTGAAAATTCTATCCGTTATTTACTCCGAAGGCAGGGTGCGTTACCCTCAAAAATTGATATTGATAAGGGAATTGAAGATGAGCGTGATTTGAATACTACTCTTTTCCCCCGCAATTATTCAGAAATAAACTCAATTTTTAATGAAGATGCACTTTTTGATATTCAAGGCTTGCTAATTGAGCGTTCAGGTTCAAATTTAAGAAACCGTATGGCTCATGGTTTAATTAATGATAGTGAGTTCAACAGCCCTATCATGTCTTACTTATGGTGGGTCACATTACGGCTTTGTTGTTTGCCAATGTTGAAACATGAACAGCAGGTTGAAGAGTCCAATCCTTGGGTTAAATTTGATAGTATTTTCAAAGATGACCCACTTTTTGATGATTTTGTAGAAAATATGGCTGCAAATCGACGTGAATTAAATGCAGAAGTCGCTGCTTATGAAGCTTCTTTAGAGGAGAATCAGTCAGCTTGAGCCTATATATCCTCGATACCGATCATGTTACTCTTTCTCAACATGGTAATTCTAAAATTCTGCAACGCGCTCAAACTGTCGGAAGTTCCAACATATTTATTACAACAGTCACACTCGAAGAACAATTGAAAGGCAGACTAGCTTCTATCAGCAAATGTGCTACTAAACCAGAACTGCTAGCTGTTGCTTATCGAAATTTGCGAATAACTCAGATTTACTTTTGTAGTATGAATTTGTTGGATTTTGATGACCCGGCATACAATTCCTACCAGAGTTTGCGCCAGCAAAAAATCCAGGTAGGTACACAAGACTTAAGAATTGCTGCGATCGCTCTCGCTAACCAGGCAATTCTCGTTACGCGTAATCACAGAGACTTTAGCAAAGTTCCTAATTTATCTCTTCAGGATTGGACTATGGACGGGTATTCTTAAAAGATGGACATCGGATACACAATAATAATTTATCTGCATACCCTGTGAAATATAGAATATAAATTTATTATCTAATAAAAATTAATATTTTGATTAAGTTAGATTAAGCTTATGCGAATAATTCTCAACTAGGTAACGAATTTGTTGTGTTTGAGGACTTGACTAAAAACAGTCACTTTTGATATCCTCAAATTACTCGATAAGATTAGCACCTGCTATAACTTTTTCAGCTAATTGTCGAGGTTTTTGTTACTACTTTGAAAAAAAGTAGCAATGCCTTCCGCAATCCAACTTAATAATACTAAAATTTAACTTCTTATAGATGGCTTGTAATTATACAACCATTTAGAAAAATCTTCATTGAGCGTTATTTGACGTTGCTCTGTCTGTCCAGGAGATGTTGATGTGTCGTCGTAGTAGCGCATCTCACCCCAGCCACTACGAGCTTGGATGATTTTTGTCCGCTCAAGGCGACGCTGTTCGTAGTTAGTGAGAGCTTCTTGAAGATTAGCTGACTGGGAAAAACATTCTCCCAGTTCGTATGCATCTTCAAAAGTGGTATTTGCTCCCTGTGCCATCGCAGGTGCCATTGGATGAGCAGCATCGCCTAAAAGTGTGACTCTGCCTTGGCTCCAGTGAGTTAACGGAGAGCGATCGCAAATCGGCCCCTCCCAAATTTGCTCGGCTGGTGTCGCTTGGACCACCGCCCGAAAGGATTGATCCCAGTCGGCTAATTCATGGAGAATACGAGATTTCACTTGATCAGCACTGTTGGAAAGAGAGTACTCAGGTGATAATTTCCGACTAATCCAACTGGTATAGCCGCCGCCCACATTGAGAATGTACATGAACTGTTTATTGCCTTTAACAAAAACTAGTTCATAATCATTAAATAGCTCGTGGTGATACTTGATGACGGCACGCCAACACATACTACCAATATAATTAGGCTTACCCTCGCCAAATAAAGTTTCTCTAATTACAGAGTTGACGCCATCAGCCCCAATCAGCAAATCTGCATATACAGGTTTTTCGCCATCAAAATGAATTTCCACACCTTTTTCATCTTGATCAAAGCTGATACAGCGATGATTGAGGTGAATGATGTCAGATGGCAATCTAGAGGCTAGAACTTGCTGCAAACGATACCACCAAATAGTCAATAATGGCTGTCCGTATTGCTCCAAGTATTTGGTTGCATTAGTTCGGATTGTTTCTCCCTGAATATTCTTTAAAACCGTGTGGTGAACCTCACATCCTGAACTTTTGAGGGTTTCGACTATTCCCGGCGCGATCGCATCTAAAAAATTCAAGCCGTTAGGAGCCAGTCCTAGTCCAGTTCCAGCCGGACGAAATTCTTGTGCTTTTTCATAAACTTGAACGTCTATCCCTTGGCTTCTCAATGCTATAGCAGCAGCCAAACCACCTGGGCCAGCACCGACAATGGCAACTTTTTCTACTATCGGTTTGGATAATTTCTGAATTAGATTTTCCATGTTATTAGGTTAATTAGATGGGCTAAAACAATATTTAATAGGGAATTATATCAAATCTTGAATAGAGATTTTCAAATATAAAATTTTTGGATATGATCCAAATGTATTTAGAGCCTACCTCTAACATTACTATGAATCATTAATTCTGCCATTGCGATCACTCCGAAGTGTATCCGGCTTCTCTTGCATCCCAATTATAGCTTTACTACGTGACGGGGTGGCTGTAAAGCTTTGAGCCACAATCATAATCCACAATACAATTGCCATCCCAGCTTCAATCTGCACAATTAAACCAATTCGCAATTCGCAATTCGCAATTCGCAATTATATTTTGTAACGGGGATTTAACCCCGACACAAAACGTGCTGCCACAAGAGACAGGGGACTTAAACCCCTAAACTTTGTTAAAACTTGTGTATGAGAATTTGCCAACACGCCCGATTAGCTTGTGGAATACGGAATATGGCTGTGCTAGTTTTGTGAAACTCTGTGAGTGAAGAAATATAAAATATTTTTCCATGAGTGCCGCTCTTTAATGTATAAAGTAAAAACTGGTAGAAAAACTTTTTTTTGTATTAGCAATATGCCAAAACAATTGAGCGATTTTCAGATTTTCCCCAAACATATTGGCACTTGGTCAGGTTACTTGACAAGAATGGATAATAATGCTCAAGAAACAGAACGTTTTGAAGCAGAAATTACACAAAAGATAGTTGACAATCAATGGTTACAAACCAATAGTTACCATTATGCCGATGGTAAAATTGTCACCCACAGTTTTGTTGGTAAGGTAATTAGTAATGATGAAATAGAAATAGAAGCAATAAATGTTCCCTCATGGGAAAATATCACCGCTATTGCTCGTGAACATGGAGATAGCATTATCCTTTTTAATACCTGGAATAAAGCGACGGGACAATTATTGATAACGGAAATGATTAATCTTGTAAATAACGATAATAGATGTCGCACTAGCCAAATTTTTACAGAAGATGGAAAATTAAAAGGCATAACGTTAATAGTTGAGAAGCGGATTTCTAGTTGAAAACTTGATGAGGAATTATTGACCAAATTTGGCGCTGGATGGATAAAATATAATGTAACGTCAGTTCGGGTTAAGGACTAGATTTGGGTGATTTTACTTAGGTTATTTCCATAATAAAAAGGCGCGATTTCTAATCGTCAGGTGTGAGTCAAATCTTACTTGTCATAATTTTAGGACTCAAATAAAATAACTTCAAACTCACTTACCCAGAAATTGAAAATATTGGGTTCACAGGAAGTAGACTTATCACTGAACGTTAATAATATCTCCTACAGCCTGAAGCTACAATCTCGTGTTACTTTACTGGATGCGCTTCGGGAAAAGCTAGGTCTGATGGGCATTAAAAAAGCTTGCGATCGCGGTGAATGTGATGCATATACTATTTTAGTTAATGGTCGGCGAATTAACTCTTGTATGACTTTAGGGACTAACAAAAAATAAATTATCCAAAATTATTTGTATATTTGTAGGGGCGCAAGGCCTTGCGCCCCTACAAAGCTTTTCTTTAGTAGTTACTATTGATTTAGTCATCTTTGAGATGACTTTCGCTATTAGCCGTAGGTTTTTAACCTATGGCGGGTGATGGTTCAGGCGCGAGATTGGAAATCCATCTGTATTTAAATAATTGCGGAATATTGGCTAGACTACAAGTCCGCCTCAGAACGAATTCTGAGGCTCATAGCTCAAGTCAGCTTAAGCTGACTAAGTACAGTTTTGTGTAAAAGCGTAGCGTTTTTAATGCAGGGGAACGCATTAACATTTCAAGGGAATGCATTGGCATTGCATTGAGACGCATTAACAATGCAAGGTATTGCCAAATTTAATTCGCTACGAATTAGTGAAATGTTGTACTAAATTCTTGACAAAAAGAGGCAAGGGGGCAAAGGAGAAAAACGATTTTCAGTACAAGCCCCTGCCTCTAATTAACTTTTGCCTAGTGGTACTAGATAGCTACAGGTTGAGCAGTAGCACCCAGCATTGACGGATCAATTGAAATGCCTAACCCCTCAGCTACACGACGACCATAGGAAACATCCGCCCGGAAGAAGTGGCAAAGTTGACGCATCTGGATGTCCAGCCTTGCTTGACTGAGACTGCCGACGATATTATCAGCAAGACGCTCTTGCTGGTCAGGAGTCAGTAACCGATAGAGATTACCTGCTTGGGTGTAATCGTCGTTTCCTTCACGATGATTGTAACGATCAACGGTGACATCACCCAGATGGGTAGATGGCTCTGCATAGGCTGGATTTTCTTTAGGCGTACCCTCAGCACTATTCGGTTCATAGTTAGGAGTGCTACCACCGTTATTTCCTGACGCCATAAAGCCATCTCGCTGGTAATGCATCACTGGACATTTGGGCTGGTTGACGGGTAGTTGCTGATAGTTACCACCCAAGCGATATCGTTGAGCATCTGAGTAAGAGATAATGCGAGCTTGAAGCATTTTGTCTGGAGAGAAACTAACACCTGGGACTACCGCACTAGGGCTAAAAGCGGCTTGCTCAACTTCGGCGAAATAATTCTCAGGGTTACGATTTAGTTCTAATATCCCGACTTCGATTAAGGGATATTCACCTTGCTTCCAAACTTTCGTCAAGTCAAAAGGATTATCAGGATGTTTTTCCGCTTGCTCCTCGGTCATCACTTGAATACACATCCGCCATTTGGGATAATCTTTGTTAGCGATCGCTTCAAACAGATCATGAGTTGCATGATCGGGATCTTCTCCTTTGATCTGGGTCGATTCTTTCTCTGTCAAGGTTTGATGCCCTTGCAGAGTCTTAAAATGAAATTTGCACCAGACGCGATCGCCCTGAGCATTAATCAAACTGAAGGTGTGGCTACCGAAACCGTCCATGTGTCGAAAGGTTTTCGGAATTCCTCGGTCTGAATACAGGATTGTCACCTGGTGGAGCGATTCTGGACTGAGTGACCAAAAATCCCACTTTGCATTCTGGTCTTTGCAATTGGTTTGAGGATTGCGCTTTTGGGTATGGATGAAATCAGGAAATTTGAGAGGGTCACGGATGAAGAAAATAGGGGTATTGTTGCCTGTAATATCCCAGTTGCCCTCTTCAGTATAAAACTTGATGGCAAAGCCTCTAGGGTCACGTTCGGCATCTGCTGAACCCTTTTCTCCCCCAACTGTAGAAAAGCGCAGCAAGACTTCGGTTTTTTTGCCAATCTCAGAAAAAAGTTTCGCTTTCGTATACCTGGTGATGTCATTGGTAACAGTAAAAGTACCATGAGCCGCAGCACCTTTGGCATGGACAACGCGCTCAGGGATACGTTCCCGATTGAAATGAGCCAGCTTTTCTATCAGGTGGAAATCCTGTATTAATAGAGGGCCACGGGGGCCGGCGGTGAGGGAGTTTTGGTTGTTGGCAACAGGGATACCGTCAGCACTCCTGATTTAAATGTTTGAGAATCAACGAGCAAACATCTGTAGGCTCAATTTGATTTTCATCAACTAGGTGAGTTTGATGGGTGATAAATAGAGGCCCTTCGGCTAAAGAAGTGGTAATGTGACCATGAGAGCCACGTACTAAGGAAGCATCGAGAGGAATCACATCCATTAAGTAGCGAAAACCTAGTTGTTTCTTAAGTAACTTGAGAGCAACTTTTACTTGAGGCAATTTCATCTGCGGATCGAGGAAAAGTTCTACAGGATCGTAACCAGGTTTGCGGTGGATATCGACAGTTCTAGCAAAATCAGGCGCTTTGGCATCATCGAGCCAATAATAATAGGTAAACCAAGCGTCAGGTTGAGCGATCGCCACCAACTCTCCCGATCTAGGATGAGCAAGATGGTAGGCTTGCTTACCTTCTTCATCCAATACCTGCGCCACGCCTTCAGTTGCTTCTAAAAGCGATCGCACTTTTGGGATGTACGCTGGATCATTCACATATACATGAGCAATTTGGTGATCGGCAACAGCAAAGGCAATGCTAGCACCAAAATCGAGCAGTTCTCGCCCCAATTCCTCCCGCACAGCGATTAAACCGTTTTCCCTTAATACGCGGTTGATATCCACTGCTTTGGAGACTGGCGTGATGCCATACTCAGAAAGAATAATTACCTGAATATTTCGTGCTTGATAATATTTAATTAAATTGCCACAAACAGCATCAATTTCTCGCAAATCAGCTTGGATTTGTGTTTCATTATTACCAAATCGTTGCAAACAGTAATCTAAATGTGGCAGATAAACTAATGATAAAGTGGGGCTGTAGCGTTCCTCAATCCATTTTGCGGAATTGGCAATCCATTGACTAGAACTAATAGAAGTTTTTGGTCCCCAAAAATCGAACAGAGGGAAGTTACCTAAATCAGATTGAATTTGCGATCGCACATCACTAGGATGGGTATAAATATCAGGTAATTTTCTGCCATCTGCGGGATACATTGGGCGCGGTGTAATTGCATAATTTACTGAAGAATACATATTGTACCACCAAAAAAGGTTAGCACAACTGAAGTTTGGATCTATTGATTTAGCTATTTCCCAAACTTTAGGAGCCTGCACTAGTTTATTAGATTGTCGCCAAAATTTAACCTCACATTCATCGCGGAAGTACCAACCATTAGCGACAATTCCATGCTCATCAGGCAATTTTCCTGTTAAATAAGTAGCCTGAACTGAACAAGTCACAGCAGGTAACACTGTTGCGATCGGAACTACCTGCCCTTTAGCCGCCCAAGAAGATAAAAACGGCGTATTTTCTCCTAGTAAACTGGGCGCTAATCCCACGACATTTAGAACAACCGTTTTCTGCATAAAATTAATCTCCTCTTAATTGGCGGCAAATTCTTTTAATACCCACTCATATTCCCGCTGAATAGAAGTCAGCAAATCTATCTTCATTTCTGATGGCAATATATCCCAGGTATAAGTCTCAATTTCTAAATGTTGGCAAGCATTGTTTGTTTGAAGTAGATGCAAAACAGTAGCAATGTCATCTTGCGTAGACTGCAAAATTTGATAATCATGAATAAAAATTGGCACATGGAAGTGAGTGCGCCATTCTTCAGCTAGAGATTTTTCTACGTGTGGTAATGCAGTTATTAAGTCAGGATAGTGATCCAGTGTACCGTCACTCCGACGTTCTATTACCTGGTGAAGATAAGTAGATTCAGCAAAAGGACGTAAACGCTCAACTATCAAACTACGTTTCTCAATCTCAGCAGGTATTTTTACTTTAATTGCGGCACTGATTTGAATTTTGCCAATCTTAATTCCTGCCGATTGCAAACGTCCAAATACAGACTGAGGCTGCTCATATTCAACTGAAAAATGGCAGGTGTCATAGCAAACCCGAACATGTTCTAGCAATTTAGTCTCTGCTAAACTCTGCTCAATATTTAATTTTTCTGATAAGTAATTCCCACCAATTGGCAATAACCAATTGTGATAGAAATCAATTACTTCTGAGGTATTTTCAATTAATCCATCAGGCTCAGGTTCTAAATCAATATGGAGTATCTTTCCTGTTTCTTCGCAGATGCGAATCATTTCTGTGACAACTGATGCTATATTCAAACAACTCTTTTTCATAACTGTTTCAAAAGTTGCTTGGTCTTCTTTGCACCAAGGTTTATAGGATAATGGCAGTGTAGAAATTCCGCCATCCAGTCCTTCTGGTAACAGAATAGCTAAAATTTGTATTAAGTTTAATGTATAATTTACCCTTTCTTGTGTAGACCAATCTGGTGCATAAACTTGGTCTTTTACCACCTGTCGATGGAATCCGCCATAAGGAAATCCATTTAAGGTGAAAACATATAAATTTTCTTGAGTCAGCCAATCTTGGAATTGAGCTAAATTATTACTTTCTAAAAGTTGTTTGGCGGCTGCATCTGCTAACCTTAAACCAATCCCAAAAGGTTCTGTAGGTGATAAACTTGACTTGAGATTGGGAACATATTTTTCTAAATTGGCGAAAACCTCTAGCCAACTTTCACCAGGATGAATATTGCTGCAATAAGTTAAATGAAAGTTGCTGTCTTTTGTAATTTTCATTTTCTAGCTTTATCCCCTATATATGCTAAGAATCTGTTTTCTTGGATTTAGACAATTTCAAAAAATACCCGCTACATATTCATGGGTATGGGCGCACATCTATCATTGGTGTCAACTTAAGCTACAACCCCTTTAAAATCTCGTTTTCAGCCTCTGGCTGGAAATGCTCTTTCATTGCGGTTCTGCCGCTAGTCTCGAGGCGGAGCCTCTTAGGCATTCCCAGTCTCTGACTGGGAACGAGACGACGAGACAATCTCTAAAACCTTGTTCTAGAGAGGCTTTCACCTTAAGTTGACACTAATGCACATCTATGCACTCATACAGCCGATTCATGGTATTACTGGGTGTGTACATTCAAATTTAAGTTACGGCAAATAGTTGTGCTAATTTCATCGAAATTGGCAGCAAGATTAGAACTAATAAACCGTAATACAAACCAGCAAAACCAGATGCAACGGTTGCATCTAAGACAATTAGAGATAACACGCCTATTTTCACAGCATTTCGGATATTTTCGGCTACTGGTTGACGCGCAGCTTTGATAAAATTAGGTAACACTCGGATAGCTAATAGAACAGCAAATGGTAAGGCTGCGATCGCTGTATACTCTCCTAATAATCCTAAAGCTAAAACTGCCGTCAAAACTATTGCAATTAGCAGTAGTGCTAGGACTCCCGTAATCTTCTTACCTCCGTGAACTTCACCCTGACTAATTGCGGTGATAGCAGCAATGTAAAGAATAGGAATCAGCGTTAAATACCAACGTTCTCCTATTATTACGGGTACAGCACTTACGCCTAACAATAAGTTACTACCACGGCACAAACCCATATTAAGTGGGCCAAAAAAAGGATGATGTTTGGCGAGTGCGTCATACAGGAGGCATGAAAGAGTGATAGATATAGCGATCGCAGCACTTAACCAGGATACTTGAAAAGCAGCTATAATTCCAATTGCAAACAGTATACTCCCCAATAAAGTAGCATTTTGAGGAGATACGCGACCACTAGGAATTGCTCTATTTGGTCGCTCTTTTGCATCTAATTCAGCATCAAAAACATCATTAAAAACTATACCGCCACCGTATAAACCAGTTGTGGACAATAACAACCAAGCTAATGGAATTAATGTGGAAAAACCTACTTCTCCATTGATTAATTTCGTAAAAATCATCCCAGAGCCAGAAGCAGCAAAGCCAACAAGAATATCTGCCCAAGCAGTAACAATATTAGCAGGACGCATCAATTCTAGATAACCCCTCCAGCCTTGAAAATTTAAGCTTGCAACATTCATTCGTCTGCCTCATTGCCGAGTAACTTATCAAAATAAACCGCGTATTATAGATGAATCAGATATTTATGCAATTCCTCTTTCCCACTCCCCACTCCCAATTTTCTACTCAATCAACACATAATCTGAAACTGATTTGATTCCTGGTTCCTGTCCCCGTAATACAGAATTACCACTGAACATTTGACGCTGATCAACAGATTGGGGATTGAGCCAGGCTGATGCTTTCATCTGCCCAGTTTGACTGTAAGCAGCTAGGGCATTTTCATAACAAACTGCTCGCACATGTTCTTCAGGAATGCCCCTGTCTAACATCAACTGAGCAGTTTTTGGTACTGCTAAGGGATCGCTAATACCCCAATCAGCGCTACTATCTACAATGATCCGATCGCATCCATACTTGCGGACAACTTCTACCATCCTGGCGTTACCCATCTTCGTCTGTGGATAAATCGTGAAAGCTGCCCAAAAACCCCGTCCTAATACTTCCTCAACAGTTTCCTCATTGTTGTGATCAATAACTACTTGTGAGGGATCTAAGCCATATTCAATGCAGCGATCCATACTCCGACTAGCACCCGCCTTTTTATTGCGGTGAGGGGTATGAATTAGCACCAACATATCGAGTTCTTTGGCTAATGCTAACTGTTGACAAAAGTATTTATCCTCTGCTTCTGTCATGTCGTCATAGCCAATTTCACCAATGGCAACAACTCCCTCTTTACAAGCATAAAGTGGTAACAGTTCTAAAACTTCTGCTGCTAGCGCCTCATTGTTAGCTTCTTTCGGATTTAGGCCAATTGTGCAATAGTGTTCGATACCAAACTGACTAGCACGAAACCGTTCCCAGCCCACAAGACTGCTGAAGTAGTCTTTAAATGTGCCAGCGTTGGTTCGGGGTTGTCCTAACCAAAAGGCTGGTTCAATAACGGCAACAATGCCATATTCCCGCATTACTAAGTAATCGTAAGTAGTACGGGAACACATGTGAATGTGAGGATCGATGAACATCATAGTGTGGTTTAATGATTGGGCATTGGGCATTGGGCATTGGGCATTGGGCATAGGTTATTTTCCTCATCTCCCTAGTACGTCACGGCGTAAATAGAGCAACCATTTAAAATCCCTAAAAAGCCCTTCCATAATACTTTTGACTTTTGACTTTTACTTCGGCTTACCTCGGCTCCGCTCGGCACAAGCCGCTCAGTACAAGTGACTTTTGACTTCCGCCTTGCGGTACTAGTCCCCAGTTCCTTTTATTTGTAACCAAAGAGGCGATCGCGGCTAAAATTACTCCAAGTCAGATTACCTTGTTGAATGGATGACTGTAAATCTGGGTAACGGGAAAGTAATGCTTCTGCTTGGGGTAAAGGCGATTGGGCACAAGCTAACGCTGCTGCTTGTTGTTCGTCTATATCCCCATTAGCCAGTACTTTTTCCAAATCTGTGATGATTGCGCTATCCGCAAACCGCCCTACCGGTCGCCAAAGTTCTGGCGTAACTGAGCGTTTAGCTGCCCAACGTTCATGGGCATAGTCTGCCAACATCCTCGCCAATTCTGGGTTAGCACGCCGATCCAAACCCCAAATTAGATGCAACGGACTGCCGACAAACACAGCCTTCAGCACCATCTGATTCCAAGCAGCATTATCTAAATAATCCGCTGGATAAGGGTTACGTAGTGCTATCGCTTGGAATACATTACTCATATTGCTGCGAATTCCCTCAGCAGCGCGGTTGCGATGTAACTCTGGATGTGGTAAAAGCGGCAAACTTTGATAAAGGACAACTAACTCCCCCATATCGGCAGTGGAGAAGACTTGATCAAGCGATCGCACATACCCCTGAGCATCATCGTGGGGTAAAGCTAGAAGCAAGAGTTTGCGCCCTGCTTGATCTACACTCCAATGACCAGGATACCAACCGGGAATCACATCCTGTGCTGCTTCCAAGTCCTGGAATGTTAGCTGCAAATCCTGTTTACCTAAATAACGCGGCACAGCACTAAATGCTGTAAAAAACACTCTCTCAGCAGCGCCGCTAGCAATTTGTGCCTGCTTCTGTTCCAGCCAAGCAAAAGCTTTCTCTGAAACAGACTTTAACAGCCAGTGATGCAGTAGCTTGTTTACTTTACTCATGATGAATTCAGGAGAAGTTGCCCAACTGTTTTGTGGCAACCAAGTATAAAATCTACCACTAAACTTGATACTTTGTGATTAAAGCAGCTAGATCATATACTACTGAGATCATAACTTCACTGAATCTATAAAAATCTTCCGACTTTAAATAAGATACTGTAAAGATATCATTTTGATTAGATAAGTTATAAAATTATCTTACGGAAAAAATTAAAATCTTATCTAATCCTGATATCTATTGCCAACCTCCAAAATAAAGACTAGGCATCAATAAAGTTGTAAATTAATATTATTTTTAATTTTATCTGCTCAAGTGAAAAACTTTAGAAGTATGATTCATTTAACAAGTCTATTCATTTAGTAAATCATTTTAAACTTAAAGTTTTTAATGGACTTATTGGGTTAATTTGACTGTTAATTTTAATTGTAGTAGCGCATCTATTTACAGGTACTTAAAAAATAATAATATTCAAATGGCTATTCAACAAAAAACAGCTTTTAATCTGCAACCAATTAACCAATGTGTCCGCGTCACCTTCAATTATGATGTTCACTTCACTAGAGGTTTGTTTCAGTTAGATAATCCTTTATTGGCACAAGTGATTGCCGCAGATGGGGAGACAACCCCAAAACAAGTACTAGCAGTGGTAGATGCAGGATTTTTACAGTACCAGGATGGGTTGCTAAAAAAATTATCAGTCTATGCCCAGTGTTATGAAGATGTACTAACACTGAGCGGTGAGCCAATAGTAGTTCCAGGTGGAGAAGCAGTCAAGAACGATTCTAGATTTATAGAGCAAATTCATCAGCGGATCAATGCAACTGGATTGTGCCGTCACTCCTACGTCTTAGCAATTGGAGGTGGAGCCGTCCTAGACATGGCAGGATACGCAGCAACAACGGCTCACCGAGGAATTCGGCTATTACGAGTACCGACAACAGTATTAGGGCAAAACGATTCGGGTGTAGGGGTAAAAAACGGAATTAATGCCTTTGGCAAGAAAAACTTTTTGGGTACATTCATGCCACCTTATGGTGTCTTGAATGACTTTGATTTTCTTACTAGCCTTGATGATCGAGATTGGCGATCGGGTATTGCAGAAGCTGTGAAAGTAGCGTTGATTAAAGATGCAGATTTCTTCGACTTCATTATGACTAATGCCGAGAAATTGGCTAATCGAGACATGGACATCATGGAAAGGCTGATCTATCGCTGTTCCCAATTGCACTTAGAGCATATTGCTGGTAGCGGCGACCCCTTTGAAATGGGTTCATCGCGTCCTTTGGATTTTGGACACTGGGCTGCTCACAAACTGGAGCATTTAACTAATTACAGCCTACGTCACGGTGAAGCTGTAGCGATCGGCATTGCTTTAGATACGACCTATTCATATTTAACAGGGCAACTCTTACAATCTGAGTGGCAAAGGGTTATAAGTACACTAAAGAAATTAGGCTTTACCTTGTATGTATCAGCGCTGACAGAGCAATTAGATCAACTAGACCATCCGCATTGTCTATTTAGGGGGCTTACCGAATTCCGTGAGCACTTGGGAGGAAAATTGACAATCACTCTTCTACAAGGAATCGGACAGGGAATAGAAGTTCACCAGGTGGATTTGTCTTTGTATAGAGATGCTATTTTGATGCTGCAAGATTGGGAACTTTTGCATTAATTCTCCTTTGGATGCAATCAACGGAATGCCTGCCAATCGCCGAAGCCAGTTGCACCAGACATAGATGAAAAAATTAGTAAGGTGCTTGTAAAGTTAAAGCCGATAGAGTGTTACGGGTATTACGGCGATCGCATCATCTACAAGCACCAAATTTTTTGCACAATTTCCTCTAACAGGAAGAAAGAAGCTTAATAACTAGGGGTCTATAGTTTGGAACTCTCATCTGTTGTTATCTCCTCAACCCACGCCACTTGGTGTTCACAATGAAAACCTCGATTCTTCCAAGCTTGCATATCTACTTGGGTAAGTCTTGTCACATTTGAGCATTGCGGTTGAATAATTTGACTTACAATCGCCCAAAATAGGCTGCGTGTTAAATCTAATCCAGTTTTGGGCCAAGATTCACGATTACCAGGAATACCCAACTCCTGAACAATCTCTGACTCTACCCAAATACCATGAGCGCCTAAAAGAATCTGTGCCATCCATTTAGCTCTGGGTAAGTGACTTGGCGAGGTAATCAACATGACTTTATGCACTCCCCAACGCCGCAGAATCGGTATACCATAATAAAAATTTTCAAAGGTAGAATTCGCGCACTTTTCTAACCAAACGTTTTGTAAGCTTGCTAATTCGTCCTGAAAAATTAACCATATACAGGGGTCTGGGGAACCATGAGAAATTAAAATTGGGGTTTGCGGGTATTGTTTTGCTTGTTGGGCAACATAAGTTTCTCGATGAACACTGCCACCAAGCACCAAGAAGGCATCTACTGGCTGCGAAGAAGCAAAAACTAAGGTTATAGTGGTAAAAATCAGCCAAGTGCCCAAGACAAAGTACAATATACCAGTTAGTTTTTGTAACAGTTGCCACAGATTAGCAAAATTTTTTTTAATAGAAATTAACGATTTGATGGTAAATTTGCGTTTCATGACTTAGGTAAGAAAAGCTGATTTAATAGCTGTCTAACAGTACTGCAACTGAGTGAACAAAGTGCTATCTTATAAAAGTAATGAATAAGTGTAAACATGACGCTAATCAAAGTGTCACATGGTCAGAAGAGCCTTCCGGAGAAGGCTAACAAACCGAGAAATGGTTGTTAATAATGCAGTATTTTCGGCATCATTCAACGATAAAAATGATGAAGGAAGCATAGCTTAGTTTGGGGTATAAAAACTTAAAATTTTCTGGAAAGCCTGATTGCTAAACTGTCAACAACACAATTATTCCAGCTAATATACATGAACAAATCTCCGAAAAGTTACTCACCGCTCCAAGTAGCCTTGATTGGTGGAGCGATCGCCACGACTGCTATTATGTCTGTGTTCGGCCCCGTTTGGACTCGTGGTGTCCGTGCTGCTCTAGCCCTACAAGACAGCCCGAAAGTGATAGTTGACCAAGTTTGGCAAGTGGTAAATCGTGAATATGTTGATGCCAAATTTAATCAACAAGATTGGCAAGCAACCAGACAAAGCCTGTTGAGCAAAGACTATTCTACTCGGGAAGAAGCTTATACTGCCATCCGCGAAGCTTTACAAAAGTTGGGAGATCCTTACACTCGATTTATGGACCCCAAACAGTTTGAAGCCCTGACTAGCCAAACAGACGGGGAAGTCTCTGGGATTGGCATTCGGATGGAAGTGAACCAAAAAACTCAGCGGCTCACTGTTGTCGAAGCCATAGAAAATTCTCCAGCACTGAAAGCTGGGATCAAAGCAGGCGATGAAATTTTGGCAATTGATGGCAAACCCACTCTCAAAATGAAAGTGGATGACGCCTCCAAGTTAATTCGTGGCGAAGTGGGTACTCCCATCAAGCTACGGGTGGGACGGACAGGGCTAAATGCCTTTGATTTGAAGCTGACAAGGGCAAAGATTGAAGTGCCAACAGTACGTTATACCCTTAGGCAAGAAGGGAATCGCCGCGTTGGCTATATCCGTTTGCGGGAATTTAGCGCCCACGCCGCAGATCAAATGCAACGAGCCATCCGCGATTTGAACAATAAGAAAGTAGATTCTTATGTCTTGGATTTGCGGGGAAATCCTGGCGGGTTGTTGAACGCGAGCATTGAAATTGCCCGGATGTGGTATGATAACGGCGCGATTGTCAAGACAGTAGACCGTGTGGGCAGCAGTGAAGAAACTAAAGCCAATCGCACTTCTCTGACAAATCGTCCCTTGGCGGTATTAGTAGATGGAAATTCAGCTAGTGCTAGCGAAATCCTCACAGGGGCACTCAAGGATAATAAGCGGGCGGTAGTCGTAGGTGGTCAAACCTTTGGTAAGGCCTTAGTGCAGTCAGTTCATAAACTCGCAGATGGTTCCGGCTTGGCAGTTACCATTGCCCATTACTACACCCCTGCGGGAACGGATATTAACCATAAAGGGATTACACCAGATATCAAGCTAGACTTGACAGAGGCACAAGAGCGTCAGTTGGCTTCTAATCCAGATTTAATCGGAACTAAGAGTGATCCGCAATATGCCCGGGCAATCACAATTCTATCAAGTAACAACTTTGCCCAGCCGCCAGCAACTCGACCCACTCGACCCATGAGTAGCGCTGATAACCTGAAATTTTAGCTAAAACAAAAATTCATCCCACGTCATTCCCAAATCCAGATTTTTGGAGTTATGAAAACTGCTTGATATACCGTTCTAGGATTTTGGATTGGGAATACTAGCTACTAATCCCATCTCCAAAATCTCAGATTTATGAATCATCAGCCAGTTGATGCAACCACCACCACCAGCTTTTTACCAATGGTGTCGGTGGTTGTTCCTATTTATAACGGTGAGACAGATTTACCAGAGTTAATCAATTGTTTGTTGTCTCAAACCTACCCAAAAGACCGGGTAGAATACTTGTTGGTGGATAATAACAGTAGCGATCGCACTCTCAGTATCCTCAAAACATCTGCCGAAAATTGCCCAATTACAATTCACCCATTGAGCGAAAACCAAATTCAAAGCTCCTATGCTGCTCGTAATACTGGGATTCGCGCCGCTGTGGGCGAAATTCTCGTTTTTACCGATGCTGATTGCCGTCCGCAACCGCAATGGTTAAATGCATTAATCCAGCCTTTTGTCAACTCAGAAGTGGTAATTGTCCCTGGTGAAATTTTGGCACTACCAGGCACAACTCTGCTAGAACTTCACGCAGACCGTCAAGAAACTTTGTCCCAAAAGCATACCCTTGACCATCCCTTTCGTCCCTATGGTCAAACCGCTAATTTGGCGATTCGACGCATTGCCTTAGAAAAAGCGGGTTTATTTCGTCCCTATCTTACCACTGGTGGCGATGCAGACATTTGCTGGCGGATTTTGGGGGAAAACATCGGGCGTTTGGAATTTGCCGCAAATGCGATCGTTGGGCATCGCCACCGCGCCACACTTAAAGAACTGCAAAGTCAATGGCGGCGCTATGGACGCTCAAATCGCTATCTACACGAACTGCACGGTGTAGATTTGATGCGAGATCTGACACCCAAAGAATACGGCTATCGCTTAGGACGTTGGTTATTGAAGGAAGTTCCAAGGGATATTAAAAAGGCGTTGGCGCAGCCCGCCGCAGGCATCGCAGGTCAAGCCACCCTTGTAGATTTATTAAATACTCCCATTGGTCTGTTCACTGCTAGGGCGCGGACTGCTGGGCAACGAAACGCCAAGTTGCCAGAGAATGCCAAGATAATTGATCGGCTGTAAAAATACTAGTGGTCTGTGTTATGAGTTTTGCGCGGTTCGTAGTAAGCAATTTATTGCTCTCGCTGCCATTGAGGAGGTCATCGCCTGTGCCACCTTCGAGATAGTCATTGCCAGCATCGCCATTTAAGGTATCGTTGCCATCTTGACCTTAAAGTTGATCGTTGCCGTCTCCACCGTAAAGGCTATCGCTTCCTGTACCGCCATCGAGCCAATCGTCGCCAGCTTCACCGTAAATTAGGTCATTGCCGCCCAACCCAATGAGGATATTGTTTCTAGCGTCGCCGAATTATTTACGCGATCCCCCACTGTGGGCAACAAAACCTCCTTGCTAGTGTCAGTGCAGATCGCACCATTAAACTCTGGAGTCCTCATACAGGACAATGCCTCAAAACCTTGTATGGTCATGGTAGTTGGGTCTGGGCGATCGCATTCAGTCCAGATAGTAACTTCCTTGCTAGTGGCAGCTATGACCACACAGTTAAGATTTGGGATGTGCATTCTGGTGAATGTCTGCAAACATTGCCGGGACATCCTGGTTGTGTGCTAGCGATCGCTTTTAGCCCAGACGGCAAAACTCTGATCAGCAATAGCGCGGTAGCCAGGATGAAACAATCAATTGCTGGGATCTTGCTACAGGGGAATGCTGGACAACTTTACGGCCAGCCGGTTCCTATGAAGGCATGATCATTAATGCGGCGACAGGGTTGACCGAGGCTGAGGTGTCAACTTTAAAAGCTTTGGGGGCAGTAGAGGTGAATTCAGGTTGTTCAATGCATGTCAACTTTGGGACTTAGAAATAGGCGTTTTTTGATAACTAGCAGCTTGGGTTTGTACTATTGTCATCCAAAACGGATATCATTCGTGAATGCATTAGAAGTTTAGCGATTCATCGCCCCAAAATTCATGAGGACAGCGGTGTGGGCGAGTTTTCCGACTTGAGCGGACTGTCTATCTCATCACTCCCCTTGCAGGTGAGTGAGAGGCTTCTTTTGGATTAAGCTAAATTGGAAAAAGGTAAACTTAAGGGAATTTTAAATGTCAGCACAATTGTTACTGGTGGATGATGAACCAGGGATACGGGAAGCCGTGAAAGACTATTTGCAAGAGAGCGGTTTCAGCGTTCAAGTCGCCAGTAACGCCCTTGAAGGTTGGGAATGGATGCAGATGAATACACCTGACTTGGTGATTTCCGATGTCATGATGCCCCAGGTGGATGGCTATCAGTTCCTGAAGCAACTGCGAGAAGACCCCCGCTTCCAAGCACTCCCGGTAGTATTTTTAACTGCTAAAGGTATGACAGGCGATCGCATCCAAGGCTATCATGCTGGTGTTGATGCCTATCTACCCAAACCCTTCGATCCAGACGAGTTAGTGGCTATAGTCGAAAATTTGCTAGCCCGCCGCGCCGCTAAGGCTGCAACTACCGGAGATGACGCTGAAACCCCCGATCTTGCTGAACTAGCCAATCAGATTGCCCAAATTAAGGCATTGTTAACTCAAAGAAATGCCATTTCCCAATCGCCAGCCCCTTTCAAAATTGATTTGACTCCCAGAGAACAAAGTGTTTTAAACTTGGTCGCTGAAGGGTTGATGAACAAAGAAATCGCCCGTCGTTTGGAAACCAGCGTCCGCAATGTAGAAAAGTACGTCAGCCGCTTGTTTAGTAAAACTGGCACCAATAGCCGTACAGAGTTAGTTCGTTTTGCTCTAGAACACGGTCTGGCTAAATAGACATTGAGGAGCCAGTGCGTTGCGGAGGTTCCCGACGCTCGTAAGCATTGCGTTAGCGTTAGCGAAGCGGTAGCGAGGAACGAGCGTCCGTAGGAGCGTCTGACTCGCTACCGCTTCTCTACCAGACGCGCAAGGGACGCTATCCGTTGTTCGTGTAGCGTCTCCGACAGGAGAAGCAACTGGTGTCATTGGTTATTACAGCAGAATTCAAGT
The DNA here is from genome assembly GCF_036919675.1 of Nostoc sp. Taxonomy (GTDB): domain Bacteria; phylum Cyanobacteriota; class Cyanobacteriia; order Cyanobacteriales; family Nostocaceae; genus Nostoc. The sequence goes on along the minus strand of NZ_JBALCP010000102.1, from coordinate 10,915 downwards.
ATTTGAACCACATTTGTCGTAGGGGCGCAAGGCCTTGCGCCCCTACCGCGTGGTCTATTTACCTGAAAATAGCTGTAATCTTCTCCCCCACTCCCTCATCTTTTTTTGCTCCCCTTGTCCTTTTTTTTAGCTTCCGCTTCTGGTATTCCCCGCGTCCACTTCGTCAACGTAAGTTCGACGAACCTCTCGCTGCTTTGAACTTTAGTTCAAGTCTGTACCTCTGGGATTCAGAGAGGGACAATTTTGCGTGGCAAAACCTCTTAGAGGTTTTTTGACTGTGGGTAATTGGTAATAGGTAACTGGGCGCTAAACCATCACCTATTACCAGTAATAGATAAAACATAAGTATTTCAGCAAATCAGGCACTTAGCTAAAGCAAAAAGCTAAAAGAAAGGTTATTTATTTTTACTTTGGTCTTTTAGGTTTTCATTGGATTCGCGCCTGTTCTCCAATTTGCCATCTGTAAAGACACAGGGTTTTGTTATTCCTGCAATGTTTTAATAAAAACTCGGTAAAATGCACCCGGCTGAATTTGCTCTCTGATTCTACCAGTACCCTTTGCTACAAAGTTTTTAATCGAGGAAACTATTCCTGGGACTTTGTGCTGCTAAATAAGACTTTCACAAAGTAGAAATCATAATATTTTATGAATTCTACTTACTGATTAGTTTTTATTGCAACTGGGGTGTGAGATCAACATTTGATTTGATGCCCAACTCATGTTTTTAACTGCTTAAATTATACCTTTAATCTGGGGAGTTTTCAGCAGCATTACGCAAGCGCATCAGCTGGCGTCGCATTTGAGGTGAGGCTTTGAATTCAGACACTTCCTGCGCTTTAACGGATGCTTGCAGCGTCTCTAGAAAGTCGTCCGAACCCACAGTCAAGGCATCAAGTAGCACCTGTAAGAGTTGCTCGCGATCGCCTAATAGACTCTTTTCCTCAATCAACCGGAATTTGAGATGGATTTCGCACTCATAAACACCTACTTCGAGATTATTTATCTGGCGTGGTAATACTTTGGAGTTCATAGCTATTGAGATTCCTTTACTTGGTTGTCATGAGGGTAAGGAGGTAGATATCCAGCAAAAATTCTTTATATCTCTTTTGAATCCAAAGTGCTTGAATTAAGAATTTTTCTTCATCAATCACCTTTGTATTCCATTTCACTCTCCTGTGTTGTATTTACAAGCTAAATTTTCACTGTCTAGATTTTGATGTAACTGTGCCAGATGTAGCTTATGGTAAGCCATAACTATTATTCAGTTTTTAAGATTCTACACAATAAAGTTTCTGTAAGAAGTTGTGCAACCTTTTTAAAGCTTTTTACATCAACTTTATGTTAACGTCAATAACATGTTTACTTGTTACTCTAAATTTGGTGTTTATACGTAAGTAAAACCGCTTAACTTTTTGTAATTTACTAAAGCCAGAGGTCGATGTAGCACTATTCAGTAAAATTACTTGATGTACGTTTTTTGCAATAGAAAATTCCGAAGAAATTGATGAGCATAATTATTAAGGTAAAAACTTTTGTTCTCCATAAAAAAACGTACACAGATCAAATTATTCCTGGTGAGTGCTTTTCCCTACTGGCTTTTGGGCTTGAGGAGTACAAAAATCTTAGCAGTAGGTAAGATTAGTAGACCGCTTTGACTTGTTTGTATACCTCAAATGAAAACACTCTCTCCAATAATTTTTACAGGAAAATAATTGGACTACTGTCAGTACTAGCAGCTAACTGCGTCTTCAACTCCTAACAGAAGTAGTAAGTTAATCAGTACAGGTGATATTTTTACTTATGCCCATTCAATATACCCTTTTGAAACTGCGTTCAAAGCTTGTAAATTGAGAGCATTCAAGCTCAGAGATAGCGGCTACAATAATTTCAGTGTAATCCACCCAAATCTTACACCCTTTTATGGCTAACCCGATGCTGCTCAAGTCCACAACCCGGCATGTCCGCATTTTTGCAGGCGAAATTGACCGGGATGGCGAACTGATTCCCAGTCAACAGGTCTTAACGTTAGATATTGACCCAGATAACGAATTTAACTGGAATGAAGATGCGCTGCAAAAAGTTTATCGAAAATTTGATGAACTAGTAGAAGCATCTAGTGGCGCAGACCTCACAGACTATAACTTGCGCCGTGTGGGGTCAGACTTAGAGCATTATCTGCGATCGCTCCTGCAACTCGGCGAACTCAGCTACAATCTTTCTGCCCGCGTTACCAACTACAGCATGGGAGTCCCCCAAGTTGCAATTAACGACAAACAATAAGCGAATGAGTTAGTAGCAGGCTGGCTGGCTGAACCATTTTGACAATTCAGGTCATCTGGAGAAGCCCACAAAAAACCTAGCCCCCTAACCCCCTTGCCGACGCTCTAAGGGGGAAAATTCAAATCTCTGACGCCACGAGTGGCTCGCCAGACGCCAGTCGCTCATGGGGAGCCACTGCGGTAGACGGGTTGGCATAAAGGAGGCAGTGCACCTTTGCGGTTTCTTCGACTATCTTGAAGCAACTGCCGTCAAGTGACGTCGAAACCCCCTCTCCAGAGCGCTGGCTCCCCAACGCAGTGGCTCCTCCTGGTAGGAGAGAGAAATAGAAGTGAGGTTTTCTTGATTCGTCAGGTACTTTTGCCAAAATTATTATATTTGCTATTCTTAATTCTTAATTAAAGTTAATTGTTGCTATCCTACTTATAAACTAAATAAATACCAACATCATCTGCTTCTTGATGATGGGGTAATTCAGCAAAAGCAAATAGCGCAGTTATGCTTGGGTTATGCTTTGGTAACAGGGTTGGAGTTAGTTGCTTTGGCGATAGAGAGTCACAGAGCAATAGAAGCTATGATGAGGCTGTAGGGTTGACTTGGGAGCGTATTTTTTGGATAAGTAAGTATTTGCACCTGCTGATATCCACCAGCTAAAATCATCATCTAAAGTCTGGGTATGTCAAGTTTAAGAAGATGAGCGGTCTAGATTGTCCCTACTAATGCTGTTAAAGAAATTGCCAATCGCTGATCGGTGCGAAAACTATGGAAAATGACGCGGCAACGCTCTACTGTCCAAATGAAAATTGTCAGGCTGCTAACCCCCTGACTCACAAGTTTTGCCAGCGATGCTCAACGCCCCTACCGAAAAATTACCTCTGGGCTGTGGTAGATGGCCCGAGTGTGGGTAGCCCTGGAGAAATATTAGCCGATCGCTATTTAGTCCTTGAGAAATCTGTTCTTTTAGATACGAAGCCTGGTTTATTAGCGCTAACGCCTGAGTTAGATAATTTACAGCCTCTAAAAGCTTATTTGAGACTCATTCCCTACCGTTTACACGTACCGCAGGTATATGGAGTGCTATTTCTAGCTGATGGCCTCCCCGATCGAGAAATATTACTCTTAGAAAAACCGCCACTATTAGTAAATGACACAATCCAACAAGTGCATTTGGGCAGCGAGTTAACCACCGCTTGGCGTGATGCTACATCGATGCGCCAACTCAATTGGTTATGGCAAATAGCTCATCTGTGGCAACCTCTTGTGAGTGAAGGTGTCGCCTCTAGCTTGCTTGACTCTTATGTATTACGGGTAGAAGGATCATTAGTCCGTTTGTTGGAATTGCGTTTTGATGCCGCAACATCACCAGAATTGCCCCAATTAGGTGGATTCTGGCAGCAGTTGGTTAGTGATGCTAAACCAGCCATAGCTGAATTTGTTGATCACGTTAGCCTTTCCTTAATTCAGGGAGAGATCAATTCAACCGATCAATTAATCGGAGTTTTAGATGGGGGACTGGCTGGGTTAGGGCGATCGCAAACCCCCACGATCCAAATTATCACCAAAACCGACACTGGGCCAAGTCGCCAACGGAACGAAGATGCCTGTAGCCCACCCAGTGGAACTCTTGTCAGCAAACCACCCCAGCCAACAGCCTTAGCAATTGTCTGTGATGGCATCGGTGGACACGAGGGTGGCAATGTCGCCTCAAATTTAGCGATTGAAACGATCCAGCAGCAGGTACAGCAACTAACAAAAGTTCCCTATGACCACATAGACCCCTCACTCCTGCTTAATGACCTAGAAAAGGCAGTGGCAATTGCCAATGACAAAATTAGTCAGCGCAATGACGGTGAAAATCGTCAAGGGCGTCAACGCATGGGTACGACTTTAGTAATGGCATTGCCAGTTGCACATGAAATGTACATTACCCACGTTGGCGATAGTCGTGCTTACTGGATTACCCGCCACGGCTGTTATCAAGTTACCCTCGACGATGATGTTGCTTCCCGCGAGGTGCGGCTAGGTTATGCCATTTATCGTGAGGCTGTACAACAGAGTGCTGCTGGCTCTCTAGTTCAAGCTTTGGGCATGGGACCGAGCACTTCATTGCATCCCACATCTGGACGGTTTATGCTCGACGAAGATGCTGTTTTTCTGCTCACATCTGATGGTTTGAGTGATTTTGATCGGGTGGAAGAATATTGGGAAACAGAAATCTTGCCGATTTTAGTTGGGGAAACAAATATAGCAAATGTTGCGGATAGATTAGTCGAAATCGCTAATACTAAAAATGGACACGATAATGTCACCGTCGCTTTAGTCCACTATCAAGTCCAGTACTGGGAACCAGAAATCACGATCAAAGTCGTCATTCCAGAGAGTTTTTCTGCTAAAACTGTTGATTTTACTTCGAGAGTGGCAGATCCGACACTTTTAGATCGCCCCAACCACAAAACTCAGGTCATTCCAGACACTGAGCCTGCTAAAACTCGCAGTTTACCGCTACAGTGGATAGTTCTGTTAATAGTTGTGGTAGCAGCAGGTTCTTTAGGATTGTTTGTGAAGCAACTGCGATCGCAATCATGGCAATTTCCATTTTTTTCCAATCCGACAACAACTCCAAACCCTACCATCAAAGCGACACCTGTACCGCGATCGCTTGCTAACCTTTCTCCTGGCTGGGTAATTAAAACCAACAATCAAATCTCTTTGGGAAACAATCAATCGCTTCTCCCTGGAGCTTTTTTAGAAGTTATCAACACAAAACCAAATCCCAAACCTGGTTCTGGTAATTTTTCGGTGTCTATGCGAGTCTGTGCCAATAAAAGCACGCAAACTCCAGCTAATACTAGTAACCCAACAGTAACTTCCTCAATTCCACCAAATTCAAAACCTTTGCCGTCAACAGAGAAAACAGTATTGCTGGACTTATCCCAACTGAAACGCTCTGGGGTCTTAGTTTTACAATCAGACGCACCAAATCCATGTAGAACCGTCACCCAACCGCCAGCGATTCCATCACCTGCACCTGACACTAGTCCAACTTAGTCAAATACTCGATAAACTGGTAAAAACCTGGAATAATAACAGGTAACTACCAAAATAAAAACTTACAAGGTCAAAAAGTAGAAAATTTTCATCTTGAAGAATTGTTATTTTAAATTATTTGTTTTAGCTTTTAGTTTAATGAATCCATGCCATCCCTGAATTTGGCGATCGCCCGTCTCCTAAACACTGGCACTGACAACTTCGCCATTTGGGTGGTCAAGGCTCCCTATCCCAGTGGCTACGTTTTACGTGACTGTGTATGGCCTGTTGAAGTCAATCAAGTCTGGCAAGAATGGCAGCAGATGTTTGCTGGTCATAGTCGCCTAGATATTTCCCCAAACTCAACATCTCAAAAGTCCAACCCATTCCCCATAGATTGGATTTCACCACCTTCAGGTCAAATCACTGGCCCCTACAGCAGTCGTCTGATGCAATACTTGGGAATGAATTTATGGCGCTGGGTATTCGACGGGCAAATTCTTGGTAGCCTGGAACGCAGTCGCGGTATTGCTATGGGTCAGCATACACGTTTGCGCTTTCGACTAGAAATTCGTGACCCGGATCTGATTGCTCTGCCTTGGGAAATTATGCAGCGTCAGCCTGGTCAATCGGCTATGTCTCTCTCCCCAGATTTGCTATTTAGTCGCACCAGCAGTGAAGTTGATGCATTACCGTATTTGCGAACTGACCAGGCTTTAAGTATCCTGCTGGTTTTAGGTCATGATGAAAACCTGGAACTGCAACAAGAAGCTGCTATCTTACAGCAAACTCTTGCAGATACGCCTGTGGGTGGTAATTCCCAAAGATATGCACCTTGTATAGTGAATCAACTCATACAACCAACTCCACAGGAGTTGATTCAAGAATTAGAAACCAGAGCATACAATGTTTTCTTTTATGCTGGACATGGTTTGCCAGACCCAGACGGGGGGTTACTATTTTTGCGGTCAGACATGCCCCTGAATGGGATAGAATTGGCGCAAGTATTGACCCGTACAGGTGTGAAATTAGCGGTTTTCAACGCCTGTTGGGGCGCACAACCAGCTGCTATCAATCATCAAGCTATACCTGCTAGCAGTTTAGCAGAAGTACTGATTCGTCATGGTGTGCCTGCGGTTTTGGGGATGCGCGATGAAATCGCTGACCACGAAAGCCACAGTTTTATTCAAGCCTTTACCGAAGCTTTGCGATCGCACAAACCAATTGATGAAGCCGTAGCACAGGCTAGGCAAGAGTTATTAACATTGTATAAATTTAATCAACCTGCTTGGACTTTGCCTGTTCTCTACCTGCATCCAGATTTTGACGGCGAACTCATTAAAAATCTGGATGAAGGGATTACCGAACTACCAGACACAGCCATTCCTGATGTAGGTTCCGCGCTTTTGACTGCTTCTTTGCGATCGCTCACCTCACAAGGTAAAACCTGGTTACTGCCTTATGGAGTCACCCGCATCGGCCGCACGAGAGATAATGAGATTGTCATCCCCGAACCATCAGTATCTAAACGACACGCCGAAATCTTCTGCCGCAACACTCTTACTGATGCTACACTGGTGCGAACTTATTACTTGCAGGATTTTTCCACCTACGGGACAACCTGGTTTTTAGGATCTAATGGCTGGCAACAAATCCTCCGAGAGGAAGTCCCTTTGAAATCAGGAATGCAGTTAAAGTTTGGAAGTGCTAGAGGTGAAATCTGGGAGTTTATTATTGAAAACTCCTAGCAGAGCTATTGCATAAATGCATTTTGGTCTTTAGCATCAGCCTTTAAAATAATCTATTTTTAATAGATAAAAAATCAATTGTTTTTGCGGAAATCTCCTCTTGGGAATTGTAGCTGTCAATACCACCAAATATTTGTGAGGTAAGAAAAAATGGCTAATAAAAGTAACGGCTCAGACACTTACTCTTCCTTGCCGTCTCAAATAGATTTAGAGTTATTGGAAGCGTTACTGGAACCAGACGATGCTACTTATCCCTGGAATCCAGCGGATGAAGAGTCAGAAGCTTATTTTCACGAGTTAGAACAACAGTTTGGAATGCAAGATTTGCTTGAGGAAGAACTGACAACGCGATCGCAAGATTTTTATAGCCATCTAGACACACTTTGGTCTGGTATTGCTTCTACCCCAGACTACAATAGCAACCTACAACAGATAGTAGTGCTTAATCTTCAAGAAACATTACGCACTACTTTTGCCGCCTGTATCCCCCAAGGATTGCTCAACACCATCGCCACCAAAGCTGCTGAAATTTTTGCTGCCCAGCAATCAATGGGTGAGCAACTGGTTGAGTGCGTTCAGACAGTACTACCAACTTGGGGAACAGAGGATCTTTTAGTTTTGGCTCGTCCTTTTGCTTACGCGATGCGGAGTAGCGAATCACAAAACGCGTCATCTGCGATTAGTAATCTTAACAATAGTGAGTGGACAGCTTTATCAGAAGTAGAAAAAGCAAAGATTAGTTTAGCGATCGCTTACTATGCTTTTACTCAACTCAACAAGTCTCAGTCTGAACCATAAATAGGGAACAGGTGACAGGTGACAGGGAATAGAAAAGTAGAGAAAGCTAAATTTTTTTCATCGGGCGCTGTATTCGCGTAGCCCGCCCTTTGTACTCACTCTGTTCAGAGGCGTCTCTTGGAAAGATGTTGGTTTGTCTTACGCAGAGGCGCAAAGAAAGAGTCGAAAATCAAGACTTTTGTAAGAAGTTTAATGATTTTTATTTTTTAGGTAGAGTTATGCCAGTATAAATTTACAGTGGGCTGATTTTCAAACTAGGCCATCTATCCCAAGAGATAAATATTCAATAATCATTAGACATTGATTATTTCTTCCTCACTCCCTCCCTCCCTCCCTCCCTCCCCTCTTATTTTGGGCCCAGAAATCGGGTAGCAAAATTTTGCGATCGCGTCGGTGACAGCGCCCGTGCCTTGAGAATTGCCGCCATCAAAAAGGCGTAAGATAACACCCCTACAACTACCAACAGCAAGGCATTGATTGATCCTGTAGCATTCCACAGGGCATGGAGAGCAGAGGCACTAAGATAACCAATAGAAAGAATTTGCCAACTTCTACTGGGTTTGAGGACAGCCAACCCGATAAAATAACCCAGGTAGCCACTATAAGCCATGTGTCCGGCTACAGAGCCTAAAATTCGCGGAATTAGCAGCTGTAAACCCGCCAGTTGACCAGCAGAGCCTGTACCCACTTGTTGCGCGACATTTTGAGTGATATCCGGTACATATTGACCGAGAGTTTCCAATAGAGTGAAACCCACAGCAGAAGCTGTTCCCAGGAGAATACCATCTAGAGGTTCCCAGACGCCTATCCGTTCCCGCCAAGGTGAAGACAACATTCTACCGATGGCAAACGCCGCTAATACAGGCAATGCCTTGAGTAATTCCTCCATCAACCCAGCCCCAAAAAACATCCGCACCAGCAACTCTGTGAAGGTAATAGATTCTTGGGGTAAGGGCAAGCTTCTAGGTAGGATGCGAAACACAAAGATAAATAAATCCAACAACGGACTGAGTAAAATCAGCGTTGTACCCAATGCCGCACTCATTAGCACCCACCAAGGCTTCTGTTTACCGCAAAGTTGGTAAACAAAATAGTAGGCAGCGAAGGCGATGTAACTTGCTACGATCACTTGATTAGCTCGGGGCTGACCAACTGTAGCAAACATTAGCACTACAAAAATTACGGTCAGTATTCCCGGTATGAGGTAAGCTTTACGAGTTAAATCTTTACCAGTAGAAATAATCGGAAAAAGCTGGGTGAAGCTAACAGAATCTGGCTGCTTTAATTGCGTGTGGTTATGGTAGTTTGTTGCCGAAGGTAATGGTGTAACTTGGTTAACTGTTGTGGCCGGGGTTTGGTAGGTAAACTCGTACTCAAAAACGTATTGTGGACCATCAGCACCTAGAGAAAAGCGATCGCCTGGGTGCAATTCCTGACATTCATACAAGCGTTGTCCATTCAAATAAGTGCCATTAGCGCTATTTAAATCACAAAGCACCCAGCTGAATTTGTTATCTGGGGATACAGAGAGGGGACGAACCACTGCATGACGACGAGATACCATTCGATACGTCATGGCATCCAAGACAACTTGGCAGCTGGGGTCGCGTCCAATTACCATCTCTTTACTGGGGGGCAGCGAGTAGCGAGATTCTGCTCCAAAAGCTGCCCCATTACCAGACACTAGCCGCAGAAATGCATTATGTCTTGCGTTTTTGCCTGTCATCGAGTTAGAGTGCGTTTCTAAACTAATTCTTCTTCATATAATTTGGCAGCAGGACTAACCTTAGCCACATTAACAGCAGCATTGCTAAATCCACTATAGCTTCACTTCCTGCTAAGAAATTTAAAATTTCCGATGCAAAATTTCAAATTGTTTCACCTAATGTAAATAAGCATTCGATTTGCTGAGAGTTTGTCCTAAACCTGGCTTGCTAGGCGGATAAATCAGATTGTATCGGTGCTGTACTCTTGACATCCTAGTACCGCAAGGCGGAAGTCAAAAGTCAAAAGTCAAAAGTCAAAAGTATTATGGAATAAGCTCTTTAGGGATTTTAAATGGTTGCTCTATTTACGCCGTGGCGTACTAGTTGCAAATTAAACCCACGGCAATTTATCAAAAAATAGTAGTTTTTATTGCATTTAGTTTTATCAAAAAACTATATAATTTTCGGTTGTCTGTTGTGAGTTGTTTTTGCCACTGATAATTGACTAAGCTCCCTCGGGGCAGGGAGTAGGGAAAGAAACTGCCCTGAAGATCGAACCAAAAGATTTTCGGTATCTTGCCTCAAGCAACTGTAGCCAGTTCTGGGTGTTCAATCTTAGTTCCAAGTACTGTGAGGAATTCTGCCAGCCAATGGGGGTGAGCAGGCCAAGCTGGTGCTGTCACCAAGTTACCGTCAACTATTGCCTGATCAGCAGGGATATCAACGTAGATACCTCCAGCACTCTTGACATCTGGGCTACAAGCAGGGTAACCAGTACATCTCTTGCCTTGCAGTACATCAGCAGCTGCCAATAACTGCAAGCCGTGGCAGATGGCAGCAATAGGTTTATTAGTTTGGGCAAAGTGACGGGTGATTTCTAGCACCTGCTGATTCAGACGGATATATTCTGGTGCTCGTCCTCCAGGAATGACTAAAGCATCATAGGTTGCCGCTTCTACTTCTGCAAACGTAGCATTTAAAGTGAAATTGTGACCGGGTTTTTCGCTGTAAGTCTGGTCTCCTTCAAAGTCGTGAACTGCTGTCCGCACCTTGTCTCCAGCTTTTTTGTCGGGGCAAACTGCATGGACAGTGTGTCCCACCATTTGCAATGCCTGGAAAGGAACCATTACTTCATAATCTTCTACATAGTCCCCAATAAGCATCAAAAGTTTTTTTGCAGCCATATTTTTGTTACCCTCACCTATTAGTCAATAGTTAATAGTTGTTTAGAAAGTAAATATTAATTTAGAGTCAGCTACGTTACAGGGTTAGCGCGTCTCAAACCCTATTGACAAGCGGACTTACCTGATCAGCAATCAAGTTAGAAACAAAGTGGCACTATCCAGGCTAGGGTAAGA
>NZ_JBALCP010000101.1:0-142219 GCF_036919675.1 Nostoc sp. | reverse complement strand
TTAATTTCAGCAATGCCCTCTGGGTACGCGACTTTGACATAGTACTTAAATACTATAAAATTGCGATCGCGCTGTGCCAGTTGCGTAAGTCCTGTAATATAGCCAACCCTCAGCAAATTCAATAAACTATAACCCCAGCATTACCCAGATATCCCCCCGCAGTTGTTTAATCCGTTTCAAATCCTTTTGTACAATTTAAAAGATTTCAGAATGCGACACCTCATTACACACCAGCCCTACAATCGCTGTCACACGCGGATGTAGGGTTTTTTATCTGCTCGTGATGGATTGGATATTTTGCCTGGTATGATCCCACATATAGCAAAAGCCCCATTAACCCAAGCGTATTGAATTAAGCCCCTCTTTTTAAAAGGGTTTGGGGGGATCTTCCGGGGCAAAGTATCACAAAAGAAAGCGTATTGCTTTATATCTATGCAATTGGCAACGATTAATTATGAATTATTCGGTCAAATAATATGAAATACCAAATACAAATATTGCTAAAAGAACAGGAATCATTTTACTAAAGTCTATTTGCTTTTTTTGAACTATTTCTAAATCCAAAATTTAAAATTCGGTTAGCGATGAGAGTAATAATTAAGCAGTCTTAAAAAATTGAATAATTTCACGGACATGATCGAGAAATTGTCCGTCAGTGGAAAGTTGCGCGATCGCATTCCTTGCTTCTCTCCCCAAACGCTCATGTTCAGTTTGATTAGTAGCTCGTAATTCCTCCAAATTAGCAGCAATCCGGGCTAAATCTCTACGAGTTTCTTCGGCGAAGCGTTGTTGAGTTGCTGGTAATGAATAAGATTGTTCTGGGTTAAGTTGCTCCTCCAATGACTGGATTTTTTGTTCCAATATAGAGAAGCGATCGCGCAGTTCAAAAATATCTTCGCGCGGATACTTCCATTCTTGGCGAATCATCGCTAACCGCGCATATAAATACTCATATGCGCGAATAGCTGGACGCAGAATTGTTAATAACAAAGCTGCACCAGAACTGATATATCCCACCGTACTAATACCAGTGGCAGCAAGAGTATAAAGACCAACAGTTGAGAATAAGTGTAAAGCAATGGCAACCCAGAGCGATCGCTTTGCCAACACTGTGACATACTTCACTTGTTTCTCATCGACTGGAATTCCTTTTTCCTTGGATTGTGCTGCTTCTGCTAAGACTTCTTTGGCTTGAAAATGTACATTCCACGGTACGGTAACAATTACCAACAGCCACCAAAAACTTGCACCACCAATCACCCAATCAAGAAAGTTACCAGCAGGGATGTGCAACCATTGCAGTAAGCCAAAAGCCGCCAGCACCACAACCACAATTCCAGCAATCGAACTGATGAAAAAGTTAATATACATCTTGCCCTGTCTTTGGTGAAACTATCACCTCGATCATGACTGTACCCCAGCAGTTATACGGAAATGCTTGTGATGGTTTTTCTAGTAGCACATATCCCACTGTGCGGAATTCAAACTTCAAAAAATTTTGTGTTCAGAATGCTTGTGATAGTTTTTTTAGGAGCACATATTCCGGGAGCATCCCAATGCAGGCAAATTTACCAAAATCGTTAAAAGTCAATTGCGAATGAAGCATACTCCAACTCTACCAGACGCTCCGCGAACCCAGAACCCGCAGGCTACTGTACAGGATTTTTATCACTTGTCAACTAGCTATTGGTAGATTGACAATTTTAGATTTTATAAGATAGCACCAGGTTTACTCAACTAGATAACTGCGCCAATTAGATTGAGTACTTTTACTACCTTTTTCTGGAATTAGCGATCGCCAAGTTTTACCTTCTTGCTGAATTTGCAGGTAAACGTCAAAGGGTTGTTGTGGTTGCGTCAAGCGTCGTTTTGGTAACTTAACAATCAAGTCATAGGTTCCGCGAACGCGGAAAGCTGGTAAATTTTCAATCGTCAGGGGTTGTTCCTGGCTAATTGATAGCCGTTTGATTTCAAATCCTTGAAAATCTAGATCCAATTGTTGGCTAAGTTTTTGTTGAGTTTGCTCTAGCCCAAGTGCGATCGCTTTTTGCACTAACTCGCTAGTCGGTAGCAGTCCAATACTGCCACAAGCTGTCACTAGCACCAGCAATATTGCTGTCAAAACTAACCGCACGATGTTATTCACTGCTTGATCTGCTATTTTCTTCCTTATCAGTTTAACCGGACGTGTAAAAACTAGTAAAGACACGGTAGAACCGTGCCCTAATTCGTAAAAAGTATTATTTTTAGGACTTAACGCAAAAAACCTCTCAAACTCTCATTCCTCCGTGTACTCTGTGTCTCTGTGGTTCGTTCTTTCATAACCCGTGCGTAAGTCCTGATTTTGACAGGTTTTTGCTTTACAGTACTATTAATACTGCCGTAAAATTGCAGATAAGGAACTATCTTTACGAAGATCCATCAAGTCTGCCAAAGATTCTGTACGCGTATCCAAGTGGTGCTTGTGTTCTGCTGGCAGAACCGTCACCAGATTTTTTGGTTTTAGTGGCATCTGCATAACGGGCATCAGTCGTGGCTGTGGCACAAAAATTGGCTGGTTCTTGGGAAGGCGTGGTTCCAATCTTTGGTAATGGCTCTGTGCCAAGCGTGCCTGATGGCGGTTAATCTGTTTTTGGACTTTTTCCGGTTGCGCTTTCCGGTTGAGCATTCGGAAAATGAGCAAGCAACCACTACCACAACTGAGGACGATCGCAGCCACCATCCATAAAGGTATAGGATTACTATTCTCAGAGGGCGCATTGATTGGTTGTTCAACTATAACTGGGATTTTTTCTGGTTCTTCTTGTGCTACCTGTCCAGCATTACCTAAGCTATACAGGGCAAAGCCACCACCTCCGATAAACATGGCTAAAAACCCAGTAAACAATAGCCAAGGATGATGTGCAACCAGATATATCAGAACATTCGAGCTTTGTTTTAGTCTCGATTTCCTTTTTGTCAGCTCTGGAGTAGCCCCTCTTAGTTGGGTTCGCTCACGCTGTACACTCTGACTTTTTTCCATGATTACTTTCAGATTTGTACCCCTCTAGTCAATAAATTGTACTGGAGGAGTCAAGCATCAGGTATCCGTAACAAAATTTTAGATTCAAGTAGCTTTTTTGTAAAACATACGTTACCAAATCCGGCTAACTTTTGCCAAAATTCTGTATTTATTGTGACTTTTGCCCTAATAATCTGAAATCAGTTTGCTTATTTTCTCCCTCAGCTAGGAGAATGCCTAGCGATCGCAAGTTGAATTAACCGATCAACTAACTCTGGAAAGGAGACTCCACTATGGGCCCAGAGTTGGGGATACATACTCGTTGCAGTAAAGCCTGGCAAGGTGTTGATTTCGTTAATCAAAACTTCTTTTGTCGCTTCCACGTAGAAAAAATCTACCCTTGCCAACCCCGCAGCGTCAACAGCTGCAAAGGCTTGCAAAGCCATGTCCTGAATTTGACGGGCGATCGCATCTGGAATCGGTGCTGGTATCAGTAAATCTGCCATTCCTAAAGTATATTTAGTTTCATAATCGTAAAAATCACTGTCATATATAATCTCTCCAATGACAGAGGCTTGGGGTTGATCGTTACCTAAAACGGCACACTCGACTTCCCTAGCGACGACACCAGCTTCCACAACCAGCCTTCGGTCATAACTAGCAGCATTATCTAAGGCGGCTTCTAATTCTTGGCGCGATCGCACTTTGGCAATACCCACTGATGAACCCAAATTAGCAGGCTTCACAAAAGCGGGATAACCTAATACTGCCTCAATTTCATCACACAATTTCGGAAATACGCAAGGATTAGACCAAACCTGCGCTCTAGTTATCGCCTTGTATTTTACCTGTGCTAGTCCCGCTTGCTCAAAGGCTATTTTCATGGCAATTTTATCCATCCCCATTGCCGAACCTAACACCCCAGAACCAACAAAGGGGACTTGCATCAAGGTGAGTAACCCTTGAATTGTCCCGTCTTCACCGTTGGGGCCGTGGAGAATGGGAAACCAAACATCTACTTGGGCAACTTGAGAGGGAGATTGCCACTTGTTGAGGGTTTGGGCTTGAGGGTTGGATATCAGATGTGCTTCAGAAGTTAATTGTTCAGATTCCAGTAGCGGACTGCCGGTTGCTAAAACCTTTTGAGGTGTTTCTCCTGCTAGCCAACATCCATCTTTTTGGATGTAAAAAGGCAGTATTTCGTACTTACTAGCATTTTGCTCTGCACTCAAGGCATTAGCGATCGCCCGGGCTGAGTTGATCGAAACTTCATGTTCTCCCGAACGACCGCCAAATAGTAACCCCACGCGCAGCTTAGGCATTTTCGGTTCCTCGACACTCCTCAAGCAGATAGCGTATCACAACCTA
This sequence comes from Nostoc sp., assembly GCF_036919675.1. Taxonomy (GTDB): domain Bacteria; phylum Cyanobacteriota; class Cyanobacteriia; order Cyanobacteriales; family Nostocaceae; genus Nostoc. Next base: position 137,850 of record NZ_JBALCP010000101.1, on the reverse strand, counting down.
CAAAAATTGCCATATTTTTCTATATTATTTTATTGCCTGTTCAAACCCTGGCTAGAAAAAACTCTCCTATTTGAGGTGTCAAATTATAGTGAGCTTTTAAAGCTGCTAGGTAACGTAGGGTGTGCATTGGCATTGTCAGTCGATACAATCGCATTGTCAGTCGATACAATCGCATTGTCAGTCGATACAATCGCATTGTCTGTTGATACAATCGCATTGTCAGTCGATACAATCGCATTGTCTGTTGATACAATCGCATTGTCTGTCGAAACAATCACATTGTCAGTCGATACAATCGCATTGTCAGCCGATACAATCGCATTGCAGATCAAAATATTTGTGTGTACACCTTAGCTTAAAAGGAGAGAGCAATGAAATCTTACTCCCCTTTCGTTGCAGAGAAGCGGCTGTTCTAGGTCTCTATTAAACTCAACAAGAGAAGTGCTATAAAACCTTTTACCCTCAATCATCAAATTTATAATTCTCTTTCTACTTCGTGCCTCTACCTCCTGCCTGCTGCCTCTTGCCCCCAATTGAAACAATCGTGTTGTCAGCTACAGTTATATTCCAGGCAAGTGGGCAACAATATTGATAAATAACTAGAAATGCAGCCCTACCTATAAAAGATGCTGCCGTTTCATGAAACCTCGAATTATTGTTTGTGGCTTAGGACTTACCGGATATAAAACCTTTCGGTTGCTGAGACAGCAGGGAGTCTTCGTTGTTGGTATTCATCACCAATCCATCCCTGGCGAAACAGCACCAGATGTGATTGTTGGCGATTTACAAGCAGCTTCTACCCTAACAGCAGCCGGAATTCAACAGGCAGACACTTTAGTAATCACTGGATCTAAAGATGCTCTGAATTTGTCTATTATGATGCAAGCGCGAGTGCTGAATCCCCAGATTCGGATTATCAACCGTTTTTATAATACAAATTTGGGGGAGCGCCTAGATCAAAGTTTGCCAGACCACTTGAGTATGAGTGTTGTGGGATTAGTAGCACCCGTATTCACGTTTGCAGCACTGGGAAGCCAAGCGATCGGACAAATCAAATTATTTGAGCAAACTTGGCCAATTCACGAAGAATACATTGATGAAAACCACTTCTGGAAGGGTCGAAAGCTGAGTGAATTCTGGGAAGACCGATCGCGGATGCTGATTTATTACTTGCCAGTAAAAGGTGAGATGGATTTGGTGTCAGCTGTAATATCTGGACAAAAGATACAAGTAGGCGATCGCTTAATTATTGGCACTCAACCCCGTATCCGTTCTCCTCGGAGATCATTGATTAAAAAACTGCTGAAAGTCTTGACTAATCTTAGGCTGTTTCAGCAACATGGGCGATCGGTACTACTGGGTGCTGTTGCACTATTGGCGGTTATTGCGATTGCTACATTCACTTATATGTCGGCTGAGTTGAGTTTGTCTCCTGTCGATGCTCTATATTTTTCTGTAGGCATGATTACGGGAGCGGGTGGTAATGACAAAGTAGTAGAAAATGCTCCTAATAGTATTAAGCTATTTACCGTTGTGATGATGCTGGTTGGAGCAGTGGTGATTGGTATTTGGTATGCAATGCTCACCGATTTTGTCTTGGGAAGCCGCTTTAAGCAATTTTGGGATGCAGCCCGAATTCCCCAGCGATATCACTACATTGTCTGTGGCTTGAGTGGTATTGGGGTGAGAATTGTCCAGCAACTCCACGCCAGCGGATATGAAGTTGTAGTAGTTGAACCCGACTCCAACAACAAATATGTCAACACCGCCCGCGAACTCGGTATCCCCGTCATTCAGGGTGATGCCAGCTTTCGCACAATACTCAAAGCCAGCAATATAGAGTCTGCCGCCGCCGTGCTTGCTGTTACTAACAATGATGCTACTAATCTGGAAATTGCCCTCAAAGCCAAAGGCTTAACACCCAGCATTCCAGTGATTGTTAATTATGCCGATCCCGATTTTGCCGGCATAGCGCAACAGCTATTTGGCTTCGAGGCTGTACTGAGTCCAGCGGAACTAGCGGCCCCAGCTTTTGCCGCTGCTGCACTAGGGGGACGCATCCTCGGCAATGGCATCACAGCAGATAGTCTTTGGGTGGCTTTTGCAACTGTGATTACACCTTCACACGTCTTTTGTGGTCAGTGGGTGAAAGATGTAGCCATGTCTACTGATTGTGTACCTTTATACTTAGAGAAAAATCACCAAATCCATCACGGCTGGGATTTATTAGAAAATTGTCTCAGTGTTGGGGATGTTTTGTATATGACGATGCCAGCGACGCGGCTATATCAATTGTGGCGGGACGAGCGAGTTTGCGAATCATACACTTAAGGGACTGACAAAAAATAAATTATCCAAAATTATTTGTACATTTGTAGGGGCGCAAGGCCTTGCGCCCCGGAGATGGGATGTTTTTTTAACTGGAAGTCCCTAAGGCGATCGCGGCGTCAACATCTTTTCTACAAGACGCTTTGAGAGTAGGGGTACAGCTTTTGAATTTCGCGAACCGACTTGACACCGATCAGCAATGCTGTGCCCCTACGGTGTGTTAGTTAAATCAGTTGGTTTATTAAAAACTTCTAAAATCTGTCGGCAAATCTGTTTGAGCTTATCCCCAATTTCACCAGAAGGCGAAGACGCGCCGACAATACTCCAATTTTCTACCGTAGAAAGTCGCCACGCCTCGCCGCGATGATCAAATCCAGCTACCTGCACGCCGATCGCCCGGCATGAGTTATTGATGGGATCTTGATAAAATCGAATTTGAATTAAAATACTGCGACTTCGCCAAGATTTGCTAATACCGGGAAAGTGAAAGCCAATGTCTATAGAGTCTGGATCGACTAACTGCCTGGTTTCCGGGTCATTTTTCCAGGGTTTGAGATCAGATTTGGCATCAGGAAACTCGAATTTGAACAAATTAACCACCGTAGCAATGTTGCTGGCGAGTTCAAGGTTCGTTGCCTGTTCAGCTGCGTTCACTAAAAAACACTCCTATATTGCATCGGCATCTTCGGGCATATGAAGACAGTAAAACCGCCAGAAGGCTTATATCATTGGTGTTTCAGCTTATCAAGACCTTTGAAATTTAGCAACTCTAAATCATACTTCCCTAACAATCATCGTTACTAACAGATGCCAAAAATCGCTTCTTGTTGGGACTGGCTAACACCTATTAAGTAATTATACTTAAAAATTCCTCAAAAGCAGATGAAACTCTGCCCTTTGTAAAAAATATCAAAATTTTCTGCAAAATCTTTGGCTGAGAAGAATCCCCAGTGAGTTCTACTTCAGAAAACTGAAGGCAATGAATCCTCCGGCGAACTTTTGTGGCGATTGGGAGAAACTGGGCATCAAAGCTGTGTGCTGCTTACCAGCCGGGAAAAACCTGCCGAAATCGCTGCCACCGAAGGTGATGGTTTCCCAGTTCGGACTCTGGCTTTATCAAGATTAGAAGTTACAGCAGTACCCGTATTAATCTGTCGGGACTCAGTTGCACGTTAGGTTCTGTTTTTAAGCTTTCTGCTAATTGACTTTTCGCGTCTTACCATCCGTAACTACAATTTGCAATCGCCAAAGCAAGAAATACGATTTACTGTACAAGCTGACTATTGGACTAGGCTTGAGAGCCACTGTTTGCCACCATGCCGAGCGCTTGTGCCTTCTCTCTTGGCGTATTTGGCGTACTTGGTGAACCAGCGCTCTCCGGCGGGTTTCCCGCTGTAGGCGACTGGTGTTAGCGTAGTCAGTAGCGAGTCAGACGTTAACGCTGCGCTACCCTTGCGTCAACCGAAGGGCGGTTCGTTTAATAATTAAGTGTATCTTCATAGCGAATTGGTATAAGTACAGCATTTGATTAATTCGTAGCGAATTAAATTTGGCAATATTGTGCAATACCAATGCATCAGCCGCCTTGTTAATGCATCGGCTTGCATTGTTAATGTATCAGCCGTTTTGTTAATGCGTCGGCTTGCATTGTTAATGCATCCCGACGCAATGCCAATGCATTCCAAAGGAATGTTAATGCGTTCTCCTGCATTAAAAACGCTACGTTTTTACAAAAAACTGTACTAAGCGACACCTTTGGCTCAGGAGGTTTCAGAAGGCTTTGGGTATGGCTTGGTCACTGGAATCATCGGGCGATAAACATAAAAGTAAGGTAATTGAAGGTAGCAACTTATGTCGTAAAGCCTTGTGGCAATGGGTTTTTACTATAATTGAACCTAAACAATTACGCCTTAGCGATCGCATAGTACACCAGTTGGGCGAACTGCTAGATACTGAGAAAGCCGCCGGCCGCCCGGTTAAGTTGGTGAGGATGAAAGTTGCAGCCAGGGCAGCGCGGTTACTATTTAGAGAATTAGTTAAAAGTTGACTAGAGTGAACGATAAATTGCGCTAGCGATCTAAAATGACACTGGTAATCGGTAAACAAAAAGCAATTAAGTTCAGTGTATGGTGCGTCAACGCTCGATTTTTTCATTTGTTCTAGTATTATTGGCCACATTTCTTATTAGTTGTGGCGGCCCTGGTGTCGCTCTGGTACCTCCAACTTACACGGCAACACAACTTGAAAGAATTCAGGCATATATTCCTGAAATTCAGGCTGTGCGCGATCGCTCACAAGAGTTGAAAACCCTGATCAAAACAGGTGATTGGATCAACGTGCGTAACTTTATACATGGCCCCGTAACAGAAGCAAGGCTGAACCTGACTTATGTCACTCCCAACCTTCTACCCAAAGACCAACCCGCAGCACGTCAAATAACGCGAGATTTGTTTAACGACCTGGTTAAACTTGATAAAGCTACTAGTGCTGGCAATCCTCAAGTTGCCTTGAGCAACTCCCAAGCTGCTTTCACAGACATTGACAAATTCCTCGATCTGCTTCCTAAAGCAGAAGAGAGTTAAGAGTTAAGAGTTAAGAGTTAAGAGTTAGGAGTTAAGAGTTTTAAATTTTTAACTCCTCACTTCTAACTTCTCACTTCTAACTTCTAACTCTAAGCACAAGTCATGAATGTAGTTATTATCGGTTGTGGTATAGTTGGGGCTGCGATCGCCTATGAACTGAGTCAAGTAAAAGGGCTAAAAATCACGGTTTGCGATCGACAACCACCAGCACAAGCTTCCACGGGCGCTGCACTTGGCGTTTTAATGGGCGCAATCAGCCAAAAAATTAAGGGCAAAGCTTGGCAGATGCGACAAACTAGCATCCAACGCTATGAAACTTTGATTCCTGAACTAGAAGCTTTAACAGGTCGCAAAATCCCTTTTAATCGCCAGGGAATTCTGATGCTTTTGTCTGATCCCCCCTTGAACACGGGCGGCAAGGGAATTTCAGTATGGGAAAAACTAGTAGAAATTCGCCACTCTCAAGGCTGGCATTTAGAAATTTGGGACACTGCTAAACTCCAGAATATGTGTCCTCAAGTTGATGTCTACGACGGGCTGCGCCTACACGAAAAAATTACTAGCGCTGTCTATTCTCCTCAAGACCGTCAACTTGATCCAACTGCCCTCACATTAGCTTTAGTTGAGGCTGCCCAGCAAAATGGTGTAACTTTCAAATTTGGCGTGACTGTATTGGATGCCCAAACCTCACCACCTGAGTCTTCCCCCCAATTTTGCGTTCAACTTGAGACTACAGAAGGAAAAATAGCCGCTGATTGGTTTGTAGTCGCAGCAGGGTTAGGTTCAACACCATTGACAGCAAAATTAAATCAGATAATTGATATCCGTCCTGTGCTTGGGCAAGCATTGCAAGTACGCGTAGGGCATCCATTAGGCAATCCCGACTTCCAGCCGACGATAACGGGTAACGATGTCCATATTGTTCCTGTGGGCGGTGGAGATTATTGGGTAGGTGCAACAGTGGAATTTCCCAGTAATGAAAATGAGATACCGCCAAATCAAGAACTGCTGGAATCTGCTAGAGAACAAGCGATCGCATTTTGCCCAGAGTTAGCCACAGCAACTATTATCCGCACTTGGTCGGGGTTACGTCCCCGTCCTGAAGGACGCCCAGCCCCAGTTATTGGTAAGTTGTCAGGGTTTAGTAATGTCCTCCTAGCTACCGGACACTACCGCAACGGCGTTTTACTTGCACCCGCCACAGCTTATGCAATTCGTGAGATGATTATTCCTCAGGGAGTGGGCAATGGGGATGAGGGAGCAGGGGGAGAAAGAAAATAACTAATGCCCAATGCCCAATGCACTATGCTCAATGACGCCACTTGCTTCTCCTAAGGGAGACGCCCAAGGGACAAGCCGGAGAACCTGTCCAACGCAGTGGCTCCCCAATGCCACATACCCAATGCCCAATCCATAGGAAAATAGCGTGTCAATAACAGAACATAAAATCAATGTAGATTCACTGGAATGGTTTTATCGCGAATCTTTACCAATCGGTAGAACTGACTTAGTGCCTGTGTTGTTGCTACACGGCTTAGTTTCACAAAGTTATAGTTGGCGTAATATTATACCTGCTTTAGCGAATCAAGGTACAAGAGCGATCGCTCCAGATTGGATTGGTTATGGCAATTCTTTAAAACCAGAAAAACGAGATTTTGCTTACACTCCCGATGCTTTTATTACAGCTTTAGAAGGATTTATCAAAGCGCTAGAAATTGAACATTTTTCTCTAGTTGTACAAGGCTTTTTAGGTTCTGTAGGACTACAATATGCTTTGCGTCATCCAGAACAAATTGCTAATTTAGCTATCTTAAATACACCAATTTCAACTGCTGCTAAATTACCCTGGAAAATTAAACAAATGGGTTTACCTTTGGTAGGTGAAGTCATGACCCAAGACCCCCTATTAGTTGACCGGACGCTAGAAGGTGGTAGCCGTTATCGCATCGGAGATAAGGATTTAGATATTTATCGCAAACCATTTTTGAAAGCTTCTACATCTGGTCGAAGTCTCTTATCAAGTATTCGCAATTTACAACTTGATTCAGCAATGACAGAAATCGAATCTGGTTTTAAAGAATGGCAACAGCCAATTCTGATTCAATGGGGGATGATTGACCCTTGGTTATCTGTAGACATTGCCCAAAATTTTACAGATTCTGCACCAAATGCCGAATTAATAAAACTTAATAACGTCGGACATTATCCTCAAGAACACTACTACGAGACGATTTTAGAAGACCTTTTACCCTTTGTGCGTCGTAAAGATACACATTGACAATATCCCTTTGGCAAAAATCGATATTATAAAAATGAAACCACAAATAAACACAGATAAATTATCGGTATTTATCTGTGGTAAAGAAATAAATTCTGGATTTTTGCTAGATTTATAAATGTTATCCCCGCCTGCATTTGTGAACTTTTTATTACCATTAAAAATGCATTAAAACCACAAGTAAAGGAGATTAAGACTTATGGCTTATTCATGGTTTAAAGCCTTTCATATTGTCGGATTTGTAGTCTGGTTCGCTGGTTTGTTCTACCTAGTACGTCTTTTTATCTATCACGTTGAAGCTAATCAAGAACCTGAACCAGCACGAACGATACTGAAAAATCAGTATCAAATTATGGAAAAGCGCCTCTACTCTATTATCACTAACCCAGGAATGTTCGTGACGATCGCAATGGCTATCGGTTTATTAAGCACTGAACCGGACGTATTAAAAGAGGGTTGGTTGCATATTAAACTGCTGTTTGTTGCCATTTTAATTGGCTATCATCATTACTGCGCTCGGCTGATGAAGAAATTAGCAGTAGATGAATGTGGCTGGAATAGTCAGCAATTACGTGCTTTAAATGAAGCACCTACAGTTATGTTAGTAGCGATCGTCCTGTTGGCTGTATTTAAGAACAATCTACCTACAGATATCGCTGCCTGGGCTATTTTTGCCATGATTATTTTCATGGCAGTCACTATTCAGCTTTACGCCAAAAAACGCAGGCAAGATAAAGAGAAGCTGACGGCAGAAATAGGGCAACCACAAGAACAAGGTTAGACAAAGTAAGGTAGCACAGCTGTGCTACCTTACTTAAACGTTGCATCACAACAACAAATGCTACCAATAAACCATTACCTCATCCTGGAAACATTTTCAGTAAATCATCTCCAGGAATCACGCTAGTGTAAAAACTATACTTGCGATTAGCGAGATAACGGCGGTCTTGTTTAACAATCGCCATAAACTCTCTATGTCCCTCACGAGTACGTCCTACTAAACAACCCGCACTAGCAAGGCGAATATCATTCCGGGGAAAATCAAAGCCGTAGTGTTGATTCACATAAAAATCATCACCTGTATCAAGTTTGTCGCCAGTCCGTTTAAAATCTTTGTTGAAATCTCTACAAACAGTTATATCTCCAACTTGCACTAATGCTTCGTGAGGCTCTGCTGTGCCGTGGATGCCAACAGCCCAAGCTTTGTATTGTCCAAACTGAATCCTAGCTGCTCCTTTAGGATTCATCGGATTATAAGTGTAGTACCTCCCTGGTTCTGTAGTCGCTTCCCAGTGATCTACGATTTTTGGAACGCCATTTACTACTTCAATCACAATCCGGCGATCGTTAAATTGATTGGGTGTGTCACTGTTGAGAGTCCAGTCTGCATCTATGCCCTCTACATAAACAATGTTGTATTCTTTTAGATTGGTGAATACCTGATAATCTTTAGATAGCAAGTATTTCACTATCTTGCTGGCAATGTCATTACCGAGTTTTAAGGGGGGTTTAGGAAGATCATCTGGTTTGGTTTCAATCAGTTTCTTGGCTGTGACTGCTGCTAAAAAATCACTCTCTCCAGTCTTTGCTAATTCTTGAAATTTTTTGAGAGATATCACAGAAACAGGGCCAAATTTACCATCGGCTGGTGGTTCCAGCAAACCTAAGCCGATTAACAGTATCTGAATCTGACGAGACAATTCTTCATCTCCAGCGATCGCATCAAATCCCCATTTTTCCTCTTTTCCCAAGAAATCTTGTAGTTTCATTATGCACCTACCTTCATTTACTTATTTCTAAGTATAAACTTCACTTTAAAAATTGATGTTGTCTGAAACTATACTCTAATTGAAATATAATGTTACAATTTTTACTATTAGTTTATAATTCAGCACACAAAAATTCCCAGAAATTATACTGAATAAAAAACTATTTATTGGCAATATATATTAAATTTTTTCCGTAATATGGTTCGAGTTCAGAGGTTGAATGGTGAACGATTTCGTAGGGGCGCAGGAGTCTGCCATGATGTCTAAGGGCGGGCTACGCTAACGCACATTACCATAATCCAATCCTTGATACAGGCTACATTATTAATTAGCTCAATTTCTCTGCTGCGCGTCCAAGCAGCAACTCGTCGTCAGGCATCGCCTCTGTAAAACCCGAAATGACTAACGAAGAACTGCTGCAAATTATTGAACAAGCTGTCAGAAAAAAGCTGACAAAATTAGACCTTTCTGACAAAGGTTTAACAACGCTGCCACCAGAAATTGTCCAACTTACTAACCTGCGATCGCTAGACCTCAATAGCAATCAACTGAGCAGTTTACCGCCGGAAATTTTTCAACTGGTTAACCTGCGATCGCTCAATCTTAGCAATAATCAACTGAGCAGTTTACCGCCGGAAATTTTTCAACTGGTTAACCTGCGATCGCTCAATCTTAGCAATAATCAACTGAGCAGTCTACCACCGGAAATTCTCCAACTCACCAACCTGCAAACGCTCTACCTGGGTAGTAATCAACTGAGCAGTTTACTGCCGGAAATTTTCCAACTGGTTAACCTGCAATCGCTCAATCTTAGCAATAATCAACTGAGCAGTTTGCCACCAGAAATTTTCCAACTTACCAATCTGCAAACACTCTATTTCTCCAACAATCAACTGAGCAGCTTGCCGCCAGAAATAGTCCAAATGGTCAGCCTGCAATCGCTCAATCTTAGCAATAATCAACTGAGCAGTCTACCGCCAGAAATTTTCCAACTCATTAACCTGCGATCGCTCTATCTCGGCAACAATCGACTAAGCAGTTTGCCACCAGAAATTTTCCAACTTATTAACCTGCGATCCCTCTACCTTAGCAACAATAGACTAAACGGTTTGCCATCAGAAATTGTTCAACTTAATAATCTGCAAACGCTCTATCTCCGCAGAAATCGACTAAGCAGTTTGCCACTAGAAATTATCAAACTTAACAACCTGCGATCACTTAACCTTGGCAGAAATCAACTGAGTAGTTTGCCACCAGAAGTTATCCAACTTAACAACCTGCAAATGCTCTACCTCGACAACAATCATCTGAGCAGTTTACCGCCAGAAATTAAAGAACTAGTAAATCTGAAAAAGCTTGATCTTCGTTGTAACCCAGTCCCCATACCACCTGAGATTTTGGGGTCAAAGGATTTAACCGAAGATCCGGGTGATGTGAATGAAATTCTCGATTTCTATTTTCGAGTGCAAGATCCAACCGAAACCGAACCCTTCTACGAAGCAAAATTCTTGATTATTGTGAAGGAGGAGCAGGTAAAACCTCTTTAGCCAAGAAAATTAAAAACGAAAACTATAAACTCCAGCCAGATGAGAAATCAACCGCAGGCATCGACGTGATCCAGTGGCACTTTACACAGCCCAATGGCAAAGATTTTCGCGTTAACATCTGGGATTTTGGCGGTCAAGAAATCTACCACCAAACCCATCAGTTTTTCCTCAGCAAGCGTTCTCTTTATGCTCTAGTGGCCGACACTCGCAAAGAAAACACTGATTTTTACTGGTGGCTGAAGGTTGTCGAACTCTTGAGCGACAAAAGTCCAGTTATCATCATCAAAAACGAAAAACAAGACCGTCAGTGCGAAGTCGATGGGGGCCAGTTACGAGGAGAATTCAGCAATCTGGAGAAAATACTGGCAACCAATTTAGATACTAATCGCGGTTTAGGGGAAATTAAAGACGCTATTCAGCTATACATCAGCAATCTTGACCATGTTGGTACACCTCTACCAAAACTCTGGGTAAGAGTCAGAGCCGCTCTAGAGAACAATTCCCGAAATTACATCAGCTTTGAAGAATACTGTAACCTTTGCCGAGTCAATAATTTAACTGACCGTAAAGACATGCTGCGTTTGAGTAGCTATTTACATGACCTCGGCGTTTGCCTCCACTTTCAAAACGATTCTACACTCAAACACTACGTCATCCTCAAACCGGAATGGGGGACAACTGCCGTTTACAAAGTTTTGGACAGTCAAACTTTCAAGCAAAACCCCGGTTGTTTTACCAAGGAAAACCTCAAAGATATTTGGCAAGATAGCGAATATGCAGATATGCGCGATGAACTCTTGCAATTAATGATGCGGTTCAAGCTTTGCTACGAAATTCCTGGCCGTCGTGACACCTATATTGCGCCTCAATTGCTCTCTATTGAAAAAGCTGATTATACCTGGGACGAACGCCACAACCTAATCCTGCGCTACACCTATACATTCATGCCCAAAGGCATCCTCACCCGCTTTATTGTCGAGACGCACCCTTCGATTGAACAGCAAAAACTCGTTTGGAAAAACGGTGTTGTTCTCAACAAAGACCAAACTCGTGCTGAAATCATTGAAAACTATAATCAACGGGAAATTAAAATCCGTGTAGCCGGAAACCGCAAAAAAGAATTGATGGTTGTCATCACCCATGAACTGGAAAAAATCCACAACTCTTATGAAAGTTTGCAATATCAAACTTTAGTTCCTTGTAACTGCGAGACTTGCAAAAATCTGCCCACACCTTATTCGTATTCTCTGGACTCACTCAAAAAACGTTTAGATGCAAACCGCTACCAAATTGAGTGCGAAAACAGCTATGAAATGGTGGATGTCCGCAGGTTAATTGATGATGTCATGTTCCAACCCGATAGACCAGATAAGGAACTCAACCCTCAGGTTGCACAGTTGCAAAAGGAACTGGAACGAAAGCGAGATGAATCATTGACGCATCGATTACAAGATAGCAATCAAAAGCAAGTATTTATCTCCTACACTTGGCGGGATAAAGAAAGCAAAACACTTGTAGAAAAAATAGAGCAAGCATTTGAAGCCAAAGGCATCAAAATTCTTCGTGACAGCAATGAAATTGGCTATAAAGAAAGATTTAAAGAATATATGCAGCGTTTAAGCCGTGGTATATGCGTAATTTTAGTAATCAGCGACCAGTATTTAAAATCCGAAAATTGTATGTATGAACTGGTTGAAATTTCTAAAAATGGGAATTTATATCAGCGAATCTTTCCTATTATTTTAGCAGATGCCAATATTTTTAACCCTATTGAAAGAATTAAATATATTGAGTACTGGGAAGAGAAAATCAAAGAGTTAAACGCAGCGTTTAAAAAAGTAGATGCAGATAATTTACAAGGATTTCGAGAAGATATTGACCAATACAGAGAGATACGTAGCACGATCGCCAAACTTACCGACCTGCTGAGAGACATGAATACTCAGACTGAAGATATTCACAGCGAATCAGAATTTGAGAGATTGGTGAACGCGATCGCACACCGCTTAGATGAGTAAAAAGAACCTATTGATTAAGCTCAGAGGTTGAGCAATGTCTCCGACAAGCTAGACTTACGCCCTTTTAACTAGATAATTTCTGTTCTCAGGTGCAAGCTTTAAGTTCAAAAGTAGAATAATGAGGGTAAAAAGCGCAACTTCGAGGATAAAAGGTGCAATTTCGAGGCTAAAAGGTTGAGCGATCGCTCTTTTAACTCGACAACTCGTGTTCTAAGGTGCAATCTTCGAGTTCAGAGGTTGAATGATGAAGCTTTGAGGTGAAGCGATCAGATCAACGTACTTTTTATATTTTCACAACTACAGACTTCATTGGGGGCATGGCGATTACTGTTTTAAAATATAATTACAAAAGTTTTTGCTCGATTTTCTCAAGCTGCCGATCTAATCTATTTTGTTCTGTTTGGGCTTCCTGAATTTGCACTTCTAGTTTCCACTTTGTAGATACATCCGTTTCAATGGCGTATGCTTGGCGCAGCCGACCTAATTTTGTGCTAGCCAGGTCATACTGTTGTTGTAGTGAATCCCGTTCTTGCTCTAATCGGCGACGCTGGCGATCAGTTAAACCTCCACTCGTTGCAGGAGGGCTGGAAGTCGCAGCTGTAGTATTTCCAGAAACAGTTGAGGAGGGTTTTGATTTAGCAATATCTTCAACTACTCTCTGAATCCCTTGAGCGACATTTAAAAAAGCCTCATCTTGGTCTTGCCAAGTTGTGACAGGTTTGGCATTTTTAGGGAATGCTTGCAGTTTACCAAAAGGCGCACTATTCCAGTCTGTCGGCTTAAGAATAATGGGAATTACACGAGCTTCTTTGTGTTCATGTCGCTCCATTGCCCGTGTCATTTCTTTGTCATAGCAATAATCTGAAGCCAGAAAGTTAGCACTCACCAGCAGCAGAATGATATCTGCAACATTCAGATTATCATCGATCGCATTTGCCCATTCACTACCAGCACTGATTTCGCGGTCATGCCAAGCCTCAATAACTCCTTGACGTTTCATCATGCTAAGATGAGTTGCCAGTTCGTCTCGCAACACTTCATCTTTGTAAGAGTAGGAAAAAAATACTTTAACTGCATTATACATATTCTTAAATTTACTTGATTAAATAGCTGTATGAGAGTATATAAATTAATTTTCCCAGAATAAAAGCCCAAACGGAGAATATTTATTTAACGTGAGTTCGATGGATTATATAGTGTCAGTCTAATCAGCCTAATAAAAAAGCTTTTACTATGCAAAACGCAAAACCTGTCCCTCTCCGCATCGGAGAAGGACAGACTTTAATAAAAGTTCAAGGTAGTGAGAGGTTTGATAACTAATTACTTGATTTGCGGATGAGCATCTTTTCCATCCCAACAGACTAAGGTAGGTGTAGGTATAGTTCTAGTCTGGTAAGCCTTTTTGACACCAACCCAGTTACTAGCAATTGGCATTCGCCAACCAGTTCCAAAGGCGCGATCAGTGATTTTCAATCCGGGGGGTGCTTGTCGCCGTTTAAATTCAGCCCGCGCCACCATTTGGATTACTCGGTCTACAATCACCGGATCGTGATCGGCTGCAATAATTTGCGCTGCTGATTGGTGGTTGTGAATCAGGCGTTGCAAAATATCATCCAAAATTTCGTAAGGCGGTAGAGAGTCTTGATCAACTTGACCTGGTTTGAGTTCGGCGCTGGGTGGTTTAGTCAAGACGTTTTGCGGGATAATTTCATTATTGCGATTTAACCAATTGCAAAGTGAATATACACGGGTTTTAGGAACATCTGCAATTACCGCTAACCCGCCATTCATATCGCCGTAGAGGGTACAGTAACCAACTGCCATTTCTGACTTGTTACCTGTAGATAGGAGGAGATAACCAAATTTGTTAGCGATCGCCATTAATAAATTACCCCGAATTCGGGACTGGATATTCTCTTCTGCCAGTCCAAACTCAGTCCCTGCAAACAAATCACCTAATGTTTGATCAAAGCCTTGCATTAACTCCCCAATTGGTAAAAGATTAGTCTTAATTCCCAAATTTTCGGCTAATGCCACAGCATCACTAATGGAATGCTCCGAACTATAAGGGGAAGGCATGAGAACACCAAGGACATTTTCTTTACCAAGTGCAGCAGTTGCGATCGCTGCTACTATTGCAGAGTCAATCCCGCCACTTAAACCCAACACTACTTTAGAAAAGCGACACTTGCGAGCATAATCTCGCACTCCCAAAACCAAAGCTTGCCAAATTTCTTCATCTTCCGATTCATATGCAGGTGCTACAGAACCCAACTGCAAATCCCGTTGCGCCTCGTCAAATTCTACTACCACTAAATCAGTGTCAAAGCCACGCGTGCGACACATAATTTCACCTTGACGATTCAAGGCAAAACTACGCCCATCAAAAATTAGGTCATCATTTCCCCCAACCTGATTAGCATAAATAATCGGTTGTTGAAAACGGACTGCACTATACCTAAGCATTGTTTCACGAAACTGCTGCTTGCCGACAGTGTAGGGGGAAGCAGATAAATTTACAATCAAATCTACACCCAGAATTGCTAAGTCAGCAATTGGATTTACTGCATAACTCCGTTTACCCCAAAATTCCTCATCGTTCCATAAATCTTCGCAAATAGTTACGCCAATATGGATATTATCTAGAGTGAAATAATTAGCTTGCAAGCCTGGTTCAAAATAGCGACGTTCGTCAAATACATCGTAAGTAGGCAAAAGTCGCTTGTGAAAAACTTGCTTGACCTTGCCATTCTCTAACAAAGCCATGCTGTTAAATAAAGTTTTACTACCAGTAATAGAGGCTTTTAGGTTCTGTTCAACAGTTCCTACCAATACAGCTAAATTTGGTGGTAAATCCTGGGCCAAGTTTTGCAAAGTGATGCCCATCCCTTCCACAAAACTAGGATTTAGCAATAAATCCCTTGGTGGATAGCCACACAAAGAAAGTTCTGGTGTCAACAACAAACGCACACCGCTAGATGCTGCTCGTTGTGCCGCTTCCAGGATTTTTTGGGCATTCAAAAGCAAATCACCAATTGTCGGATTAATTTGAGCGATCGCAATCTTCATTTTTGGTTAGTTAGGAGTTGTTCAATTTTGGATTTTGGGTCGCACCTTTGGTGCGCTTCCAGCGCAACTTGGATTTTGGATTGAAGGAGAAATCTAAAATCTAAAATCCAAAATAGGCAGAGTCAAAATTAATTACTTTGGACTTTTGGTAGAGATTGGTTAAATAAATACCAAAGGTTTATCCTTTAAGGGAGCAAAAGCTTCAGCGTCAAACTTATACAAACTAGCTGGACGACCAGCACCTCGTGATACCTTAATTCCGGTATCGCATAAAAAACCTAATTTGAGTAGACGCGCCCGAAAATTAGAATAATCGGAAAAGTTGTCACCTAAAACTGTGGCGTATAACTGATATAAATCATTTAAGGTGAACATTTCTGGCAAGACTTCAAAAGCCACCGGGCTATACTCTAGTTTATTACGCAACCGCCCGTGCCCATAGGCCAGAATTTCATTATGGTCAAAAGCTAATTGCGGCACTTCTTTTACCGGATACCAAGCTATGCCAGTCATGCGATCGGCAATCAATTCGGCTTCCTCAAATCGCACTAGGGCAAAGTAACTAACTGATAGATAACGCACACCATAACTATCGGTTGCTTCCCGTGGATCGCGATTTGGCCCTCCAAATGTATACAGTTGTTCTAAGTAGAGATTGTTTACCTTAATTTTCTCCGCCATAATGCGATAGGCGGCATCTTCTAAAGACTCTCCTCGACGCACTAAAGTACCGGGAAGACTCCAATGATTTAAAAATGGTTCCTGCTGTCGCATTACTAGTAAAACTAACAGCCGATTTTGTGCAGTATCTACAGAAAAAATTACATTATCAACACCAACCTTGAAATCGGCCAAAGGTTGTTGGTTTAGCGGAGTTGGTATCTTTTTTTGGGAACGTCCTGGCATTCGTACAAATGCTCTCGATTAATATAGGCAACTACAGGGGCTGTGAGGGCTTTAGAATCTCCATGTTCGCGGTACGCTGTTGAGGAAACATCTAGACCGGTCAGACTAGCGATCACAATCTTCCCTCCCAGCTTTTGCACTACCTCTGAACTAGACTCATCTATTGCATATCCCGGTCGCGGCACGATCAGTAGTTGCACTTCCTGTAACAAATCTTCAACGCGATACCAACGTGGTAGCTGACTCAGTAAATCTGAACCAATGATCAACGTCAATTCAGCGTCTTCACCCCAAGTAACCTTTGCTTTTTCCACTGTTTCCAGTGTTCTGAAGCTACTCAATTCTTGTTCCAAAGCAATATTGTGCCGTAGCGCGTCAATATTTGCAATCAACAATTGCAGCATTGCCGCCCGATGTTCTAAGGGTGTTTGATGGGACTTAAATGGATTATCCGCTGCCCAAACCGCTACCCAATCATAACGCTCAGACAACCAACTCAGAATTTCTTGATGTCCAGCAGTTGGTGGATCGGCACTCGTTCCAAACAAAGCAATTCTCATACTAATTCGTAATTCGTAATTAAGACAGACTGAAAGAGTACTTTTACCTCTGTGTTCTCTGTGCCTCTGCGGTTCGTTTCTTAGTTTCCTCAGTCAATTCTTGCAGTGCGGCAGAAATTTCCACTTGCACAGCCACAGGATGATCCAAACGCCGTGTCTGTTGTGGCAAACTAGCAACTGAGGCGGCGGTACGCTGACGAATTGTTGCCAACGACTCCAGTGGTTGCACCCGCTCACCCTCCTGCACTACCAACTGCAACAAAGATTCTTCATCCAGAGGACTTTCACCTAAAAGTCCCAACCTATCTGCTTTTACCTTACCTCCCGTAAACGATCGAAAAATCTGCTTGCGCCCTGGATAAGTAACCTTACCACTCGACTGCTTCATCACTGGGATACCATCAATGTCTACAAGTTTATAGACTCCATTTACAGGCGAACCTGTAACTAGTCGCGTTCCCAGTCCGTAACCATCAATTTGGGACCCAGCGGCTTTTAACCTGGCAATTTCCCACTCATCCAAGTCGCCACTAGCAAAAATTGGCACACCAGGAAGGAGCGATCGCACCTCTTTTGATAAGGTAACTAAATCTCCTGAGTCCAATCTCACTCCCGTTAATTGCATTTCCCCAGAATTTACTTTTTGGGCCAAGCGCTGGGCAGCAGCAACAGTATCGTAAGTATCAATCAGCAATGGCGCACCCGGAAAATATCGATGAAATGCACTAAAAGCTTGTTCTTCAGTGCCTTCTATTGCTGACAACGCCATCACCAGGGCGTGTGCCATCGTACCACTTGGCTTTTGTCCCAGTTGTAGCGCTGCTAACACATTGGAAGTGGAATCTAACCCACCTGCCAAGGCCGCCCGCGCCGCCCACAAAGACCCTTGCGGACTAAATGCTCGTCTTGTCCCAAATTCTAAAAGTGTTGCTGACTCCCCCGCTACATCCCTCACCCGTGCTGCCTTTGTGGCAATCAAAGTCTGGTAATTAATCGTATTCAGGAGGTAAGTTTCCACTAGTTGCGCTTGCCAAAGCGGTGCTTCCACCCGCAACAGTGGCTGATTGGCAAAGACGGCTGTCCCTTCCGGTACTGCCCAAACATCACCCGTAAACTTTCCCTCAGCTAAAAGTGACCAAAAGCGATCGCTAGCATGAGCGAAAATTTCCGTCGCCTGTAATGCCGCAATTTGCGAGGGACTAAAGCGGAATTTGGCTAAATATTCCAATGCCTGCGTCAGCCCCATTGCAATTAAATAACCAAAACCCTCTGGCAAACGTCTTACAGACAATTCAAAGCTTGCCCGTCGTTGTTCTATACCTTCGCCTGTGTAACAAGCTGCCATCGTCAACTGATAAAGATCCGTCAGCAAGCTGTAGTCATCCGTACAGAAGTTTAGTTCCTGGTTCTGCTGGCTTTGCTGTTTATGTACATAGTCCAAATCTAAGAAAGTTGTCATGCAAGAGTTTCCTTACAAGATGCTTCTTCTAATTATGGTAATATTTACCATAAATAATGTCAACTCCTAGCAGGTATATTTTAGAGATTGCTGTGTAACGGTAGATTTATAGGTAAATTAATCCTAGCTTCATAGAATATTTAATGTTTTTTAATAGTAAAAGCTAGCAATAATGTTATTTTAACGGCCGGCTAATGAAAGAAAATGATATCCTGCCAAGGCAAGTTTGTTTGCCAGCCTCTTTCCCAGACAGGATTTGGAGAAATAGATAAGTTTCAATTAGAATGAAAAAGAAAAGTTAAACTTTTTGACTAACTAAAGTATTGCGAAGTTATCTGAATAAACATTGCATATATTCTCAATATATTGAGAATTGGAACCAGTCAAGAATATCAGCATTAGAGTATAGGTATCACAATTAAAGCGACTCGAAAAAAGGAGTCCAATATTATGGCTATTTCCAAAATCATTGCGAACATAACCCAGTATATTTCTGAAGCTGCAATGCGGATTTTTGGCCCTACGGATGATGCTTATCCTTCTATTGGCGTACAACCTTTTACAGGTGAGCCTTACGATAAGCGTACAGATGATACTTAGTAGGTGCTGAATATATAGCGCTTCTGTGTTGAGTCCAATAGAGACCTAACCCCCAACCCCTTCCCTACCAAGGCAACTTTTAAAACTCTGACTGGGATTGGGTTTGTGGCTTTATTTTCTAATACGATGGATATAATCATTGCTTTAGGCTAAAACTCTTGTCTGGCAAGGTTTACATCTTTTTATCTAGGGAAAGTGACAGAAGAGGGATATATAGCTGGGTTGCAGGTGTCAGAGTTGGTAGGGTTGAGGTGGAGGAATTTTACGCCAGGCAATCTCACGGGGCAGATTAGTGTTGTGGGGAAGGGGGATAAGTCCCGTCACATTTTATTACCACAATATCTGTGGCAGGAGTTGATGGATTACAGGAGAGACGCGCTCAAGGATGCCTATGTCTTCAAGAGACGCAAGGGGAAAGATAAGCCGCTCCCCGCTCCATATCTATAATGACCGTTATGGTATGGCAGGGAAAGACTTAAGCGATATGACCACCTTTTATAACAAGAGTTTAGGCAAAGAAAAAATAGAGCGAATTGTTGCAAGCATTAGCTAATCGCTGGAGGCAGAAATCTAAGCTTTAGAAGGCTTACAAGGCTTACAAGCCAGGGGTTTTGGTAAGGTTTCTAAAGCTCAGAATTGATTTAAGTCTTTAAACCAAGTTTTGCACTTTATTTAATCCACATTACTAAAGTAAGATTAGATACATAACATTTCGGAAATATTGTTTAGACAGTATGTCGAATCGGGATCTCAATCACAAACTCGGTTTGATGACCGGGTATGGAATGGCACCACAATGAGCCATTATGCTTCTCAGTCACAATCTGATAGCTGATCGACAACCCCAATCCAGTCCCCTTGCCAACTGACTTAGTGGTAAAGAATGGGTTAAACAATTGTTCTTGAACGATTTTTGGGATACCTTGACCGTTATCTGCAATCCGAATCTGTACCAGATGTGAATCAAGCATTTGAGTAGAAATCAGAATTTGACTGGGCTGTTGCTCAATTTCCTCAAACGTGCGCTGTTGATCTCGTTCTTCGAGGGCATCGATTGCATTGCAAATGATATTCATAAACACCTGGTTCAATTGAGAAGGTTTGCACTCAACCAACGGCAGGTTGCCATAATTTTTAACCAATTTAATTTCCCAGTTAGACTTGCCTTTCAGGCGATGCTGTAAAATCATCAGCGTACTATCAGTGCCCTCATGGATGTTGACCTGTTTTATCTCAGCTTCGTCCATACGGGAGAAGTTCCGTAAAGAGTCTACAATCGTTTTAATCCGGACGTTTAAGTTTTTATTTTCGCCCAATCAAGGCAGATACTTGCTTGTGTGGTCCGGTTGGTTCCATCTCAATTAATTCACCATCAATTAGTTCATAGCGATCGCACTCATCGTAGTGGGTAATAAATTCCTCAACGGTCAGAACTTTTGAGGCTGATTGAACCATTGTGATTATTCCTGATGATTTGGTACGAGGCAGCTATGAAGTAATGCTTTCATTGGAGGATGCGTTACTTAAGATGAAGGCGTGAGAAAAAAACTCACGCTTTTTTATTTAAACTTTTTTCCCACAGGCTGCTAAAAGTTCTAGAATGACTCCATTTGTCCAGCCGAAGCCAACTTCATTAGAACTATATCCAAAGCAGATTTCGTCGGAAACGTTGGCAGAACAGCGTTCAACATCATATTTCTCGACTAGGGTGTTGTGACGCCCGAATTCTTTAATTACCATAGCTAGGAATTTATTGGCAATGCGATCGCCTTCTGTATGATACCCATAGCGGTGAAGTCCCTGGACGGCAATTAACGTCAATGGTGCCCAGCCAAAGGGGGCATCCCACTGGTTTCCGGTGACACGAGTACTGGTAAAAATTCCGCCTGGGGCTTCAAACAAAGAGAGATTTTCCACAACACGTTTAGCTTGGGTTGGCGAAGCAATTCCCAGCCACAAGGGATAGAACGTGGTAGCAAATTCGTAACGGCGGCGTTTTCCACTCTGGAAGTGATAGTCCAGATAAAGTCCCTGTTCTTCATCCCAGAGACGCAGATCGATCCGATCGCGGCGGATATCTGCACGATTGCTCCATTTTTGTTCCAGTTGTTCGTTCCCCAGAATATCGTTAATTTGCGCCATGTCTTGTTCTACCTGATACAGCAAACTGTTGAGGCACACAGGAGCGTAGTGGAGGATATCAGCACTGAAAGGGCCAAATCGGTTGGTGATATCAAAACCAGACTCGCGCATGGTGCGATCGCTTTTGTAAAATAGCTTGGTCAGTTGGTCAGTTTCCTGGTTGTAATAAAGACTAACGTCATAATCCTCAACTTCAAAAGTTTTATAGTACTCCTTGACGCGATCGTAGTGGCTTTTCCCCTGCTCATCCCGCTCAGAGAACAAAACTTCTGGTGCGGGACCTTCCCCAAGAGCATAGAATCTAGATAAGCCTGTTGCGGAATTTAGGTGGGGCGGTACTACCCAGTAATAGTAAAATTGCTCTAGCAGCGGTACAATTGACTTTAACCACTCTTCATCCTGGGTGTGCTGGAATAATGCCAAAACCATCATGCTGAGGACAGGAGGCTGAGATCGCGACAGCATGTAAGTCCGGTTGGAATTGAGGATGATCCCGTAATTCTGCACCTGGTACAGCAGTTGGTCTACTTGGCTTTGCGCTAACTCTAATTCCCCATCGTGCAAAAGTCCCAGTAATATAAAGTAGCTGTCCCAGCCATACATTTCATTAAAGCGACCACCTGGTACGACATAAGGCCCTGGTAGGTATAGTAACCCATGCTCTTTAATCGCCTCGACTTCAGGTGGCAAAGTGCGAATTTCCAGCTGTTGCATATCCTTGGGAGATAGCGATCGCTCCAACACACTCTGAATATTGGGACAATCTTCTAAAGGTGAAATATAGACAATCCAAGCAGTGTCTGCTTTGTGGTATAGCTTGGTATCCTTTGCAGATTGTAATAAGTGTTCGTGCGATCGCGTTAAGGTTTTCCATGTCTTTTTGATATGGGCCCGCACGGTATCAATCTGCGTGGTGGTAAACGCTGGAGTTTGGATAGAAGATGAAGTGGTCATAGTATCATTTTCAATTTGACAGGGTGTTGAAGAGTTCGGATTTTTTTAACGCAGAGAGAAGTATGAGCGGCGGCTTTTGCCGTTGATGCGAAGCGGTTTCTCGTCAGACATCTGAACTTATCCTAAGCGACACGCTGCGCGAATGGTGGGAGCGCAGAGGTTTTACGGCGTTTTCTCTGGGCGAGACAGATTTATTTTTTTATCGGACTTAGGCAGAAGAGATCCCCCCTTTTAAAGGGAGTGGGCGCGGTCTTCTCCCAACAGCCCTTACTCCGTAAAGGAGACGCTCTTGCGTTCAAGCATCCTACGGCAGGTGTTAGGCTGTGGCAATGTGAGAAGGGGAGCCACTGCCTTAACTATGCCCCGTCCAAGCGTGGGCGGAACAATTCCATTATCGTCAATCCAAAATCCTCAAGCCCCATACCCGTACTTCGTCCCGCTACGCTAAGGTAGTCGGGGGTCAGCACTGAGCGACTTGTATCGACTTGTACTGAGCGGCGTCGAAGTAGCGAAGTCGAGGTAAGCCGAAGTGTCAATCCAAAATCGTCAATCCAAAATCCAAAATCAATTGACTCCCCATGAGCGACTGGCGTGGGGAGTGGGGAATCGAGGCTTCAGGTAGTTTCAGTGCGTAAGTCCTGTTTTACTCGGCACTACTAACTAACAGAGCAACTGGAAAATGGGTAAGGGCTGCTGCGATAGATAATGTTTCTGTAACCTCCAAAGGTTGCTGAGTTAGGACGTTTTTCCAGGTCAAGGGAGTTCCAGGGGGTAATTGCAGGTGCGTATCTTGCCAAACTGACTCGCCCAAGGGGTTGTCTCCAGGCTGGATGAGGCTAGTTAAAAAGCGAGGCGCGATCGCGATCGCTGTTTGATTCCCTTCCCGCCGCGCAAAGGCGATAATGTGATTGGCGTAGGTTCCCTGAACTTCTAGTGGCAAATAGTCACCGTCCTGGAATAATGAGACATAGTTTGTTCTGGCTTGGAGTAATTGAGCTGTTAAAAATAGTTTGATTCTGCCGTCTGTTTTGTCGTTCAGCAACTCCTGAATTAGTCCGAGAATGTCTGTTTTTACTTGTTCGCGGATGGCGCTTAAGTAAGTACGTCGTTGTTCAAAATCCACGGGACGGCGATTGTCTGGATCGACTAGGCTTAATTCCCAAAGTTCCGTTCCCTGGTAAAAGTCAGGTACGCCGGGTACGGTAATCTTCAGCAGAGTTTGGGAAAGGGAATTGAATATACCATAGTCTGCAATTCGCTGTTGAAAGGGACGAAACGCTTCTAGAAATTCCCCGGAGATCGAAGGGTCAAGTACCTTGTCAATAAAGGAGGTACAAGCTTCTTCATACCTGCTATCAGGTCGCAACCATGCTGTGTGGACTTTCGCTTCTCTAATTGCCTTAATTATATAGTCTTTCACCCGTTCCATGAAGGATGCATATTCATTTTCTGCAAAGGGAAACGCCCCTACTAGGGTTTGATAGATAAAATACTCATCGTTGCGATCGGGCATAGCAAACCCGTGGCGTACACCGTAGGGGTTGGTGAAGCCATCGCTACGATGTCCTTGATTCATGGCGCTCCAAGTATTTACCTGCTGTTCCCACTCATCGGGGATTTCTGAGAGGACATTCAACCTGGCGCGCACATCTTCGCCGCGTTTGGTGTCGTGGGTGGCGGTGGTGTTCATTGTGTGAGGCCAGGTTGCTTGGTGCTGTTCGTTAAAGCCATGAAATTTGGCTACTGAAATCCCAAAATGACCAGGATTACCTCCAACTTCATTCAGCGAAAGCAAGCGATTGTAAACATATAATGTGGTGTCTTCTACGCCTTTTGCCATCAAAGGCCCGCTGTATTGCTGCATCCGCAAGACAAAATATATCCACTGTTCGCGTTCTGTTTGAGTAAGAGAATTATCAAACTCTAGCAGCATTAACTTTTCAATAAAGTTCAATTCATGATGTAACAGGGGCGCTTGTTCTTTGGCTTGGTCAATTACTTCTTGAATGGTAGCGCGATCGCTATCCCCAATTCCATCGGGCGTAATGTATGTCCGGTAAATCGGGAACAGTGTTAAAACTTCGGCGATCGCTCTTTTTAGTCCATTCAGTGTAAAATCATTGCCATAGCGATATTTGCTGGAAATATTCTTTAACAATAGAGCCAGATTGTCAATGTCTCCTGCCAAATTCTTTTCCAGTATCAGATGCTTTTTATCCTTCACCACCGATGCATAATCTACTCTGGAGCCGATAAAGTTATGGTATATTTTATCGAACTTCGATTTATTTTGCGTTTGACAAAATATGCCATTTACATAATTCAAAAAGTCATATCCAGATGTCCCTTCAATTGCCCAATTTTCCGGCAATTCTTCGGTGAGTTCTAAAATCTTCTCCACCGTGATGTAAATATCCCCTGTTTTTTCCCGCAGCCTTTCGAGGTACTGGATTGGGTTATAAAGTCCATCAATATGGTCAATTCTTAAACCTGTAAATGTGCCTTCTTCAACCAACTTTTGAATTAAGCTGTGGGTGTTATTAAAAACTCGCACTTCTTCAACTTTAACGGAAATCAGTTCATTGACAGTAAAGAAACGGCGGTAATTCATTTCCTCCGCCCCAACTTTCCAATAGGAGAGACGGTAAAACTGGTCATTCAGTAAATCATCTAGGAGGTTAAAGCTTTCTGAATTGCCTGGTTCTCCGTTGAAAGTTTGGATATTTTCGTCAATGAACTCGCGGATAACATCGTTTGTGGTGTAGAGTTCCCAAACCAATCCTTTAATAAATGCAATTTGGTCTTGTCGCTGTTTTCCCGCAACCTCTGAGGGCACACTTTTGAGAATATATAGAATCCCCAATAGCTTAATAAAATCGGGGTGATTGCGTCCCAGTGTGCGCGTGAGTTTACCCAGATTCTGAGTGATAAATTTTGTGTAAGACTCTAACCGCAACGGCAGTTTCAAGCTGTAATAGTTTACAGTTAAACCGTTTTGTTCATATTGTAGTTTAATGTCTCCGTTTTCCAAGGATACACCGTAGAAATCTCCCAGTAGCGGTGCTAGGATTCGCTCTTGGCGATCGCCAAAGGGAGCATTCCAAGAAAGGTCGAAGTAGTCGGTATAGCTGGAATCTGGGCCGTATTCTAATACATCCAACAAGTAAGGGTTTTCGCTGCTATAGGCCATGTGGTTGGGCACAATATCTTGTAACCAACCCATACCAAGGGATTGAACTTCACCAACTAATGCATCAAAGGATTCATTAGTTCCCAGTTCTGGGTTGAGTTGAGTGGGATCTACTATATCGTAGCCATGCGTACTCCCGGATCGTGCGTAGAAAATGGGGGAGGCATATAAATCAGAAATACCTAAATCTGCCAGATAAGCTGCGATCGCCTTAGCGTTGTCAAAGCCAAACTCAGGTGTAAACTGAATTCGATAAGTTGCAGTAGGAATTCGCATATTTTTTTGTTTCTAGTGGGAGGTAGGGAAGTAGGAAGTGGAGAGTTTGAGCCTTTGAGGTCGGAAGTTGAGCTTTTGAGGTTGGAAGTTGAGCCTTTGAGGTCGGAAGTTGAGCCTTTGAGGTCGGAAGTTGAGCCTTTGAGGCTGACAGTTGAGCCTTTGAGGTCGGAAGTTGAGCCTTTGAGGTCGGAAGTTGAGCCTTTGAGGTCGGAAGTTGAGCCTTTGAGGCTGACAGTTGAGCCTTTGAGGTTGGAAGTTGAGCCTTTACAGCGATTTAAAAATGAATAGACTAATAAGACAACCTCACTTCCATTTTTCTCTGCTACAAGGCTACGGTGTACACACAAGTCCTTTCTGAACGCAATTTTTGGTTAAGTCTCATCCACTCCTGAGAAACCTCACCCTGATTTTGCTACGCAAAACCTTCCCTCTCCTTACTAAGGAGAGGGATGTCCGATAGGACAGGGTGAGGTTTTTCTTTTGTTTTGGGTAATTCGATAACTTGTGTGTACACGGTAGCTGCTACAAGGAAATAGGCTTTGAATCTTCCCCTTCCCTAGTAGGGAAGGGGGTGGGGGGTTATGTCTAGCTTTTGTGCTTCATTTAACTGAAAACTTCTGTAAGGCTGAAAGTTCAAGTTCTAACTTTTCCCTTCATTCCCTTTCATACAGGACTATACTAGTAGCTTTTATTCTCACTTCTTGGCCCACAGACAGATGTTCAGCGGCTTCAGAACCAGGCCCAGACCATGAGGTATCTGCTGAGTCTAATAGCTTATGAGCATTATGCCCAATAGGCAAAGTTACTGTCATTGTAGACGAATTGAAATTCATCACAAATATTAGTTCACTTGATTCACACCAACGACGCACGATGACCAACTCCTTTTCTTTATCGCTAGTCGCTTGGATGAAATTGCGGTCTTGATTCAAAAGGGCTGGATGCGTCTTGCGGAAATTAATTAACTGGCGATACCAATCCCACAGAACTTTGTGCTTACCTTCATTGCGTAATTGCCAATTGAGTTTAGATTTTAGGAAAGTTTCTGCCGATTCTGGATCTGGGGGATCATCTGCATAGTGAAATGCTTCAAATTCTTGTTTGCGTCCGGCTCGAACTAATTGAATTAAATCAGCATCGGAGTGACTGACAAAGTACATGAAGGGTGCTGTTTCTCCGTATTCCTCTCCCATGAACAACAGGGGTAAGTTGGGCGACAGCAGCACAGCGCCAGCGGCTAACTTTAATCCTTCAAAAGAGATCCGCTGGGTAAGGCGTTCTCCTTTCATTTGATTGCCGATTTGATCGTGATTCTGAATGCAGATTGTAAACTGTGATAAAGAGCGATCGCGGCAAGATACCCCATGAAATCGCTTGCGGTGTGGTGCATACTTCCAATCGTAGACAAAAGTATCTTCATAAGCTTTCGCTAGATCAGCAGTTTGCCCAAAATCTTCATAATATCCTTGGCGATCGCCTGTCAACAGTGTGTGCAATGCATGGTGGAAATCATCACTCCACTGGGCATCAATTCCATATCCCCCCAATTCTGCCGGACGAATTATTTGCGGATTATTCTGGTCACTTTCAGCAATTAAATGGCGTTTCCATTTTTGCCCTTGTTGTGAGAAATGATGAATTGCTTCCCCCAGTTCCCATAAAAAATGCTTCGCCCCCAAGTCGTAAATTGCTTGAACGGCATCCAGCCGCAATGCATCAATGTGAAACTCGCGCAACCAGTAGAGCGCATTTTGGATAAAATAGTTTCGCACACCCTGACTATGGGCATCGTCAAAATTTAGCGCATCGCCCCACGGCGTTTTATAGGTTTTAGTAAAGTAGGGCGCGAACTGCGCCATATAATTACCTTCTGGACCAAAGTGGTTATATACCACATCCAGCACTACGGCAATATCGTGTTGGTGGCAAGCATTTACCAGTTGCTTCAGGTCAGCTGGGCTACCGTAGGAATTTTGGACAGCATAAGGGTAAACGCCATCATAGCCCCAGTTGCGATATGTCAGAGAAGCTTCAATATGGGTGTCTCCCGGAAACTGGGAGATGGGCATGATTTCAATGGCATTAATTCCCAATTCTCTCAGTTCCGGTAAGCGGGAAATGATCGCGGTGAAAGTTCCTTCAGGCGTGAATGTGCCAACGTGGAGTTCATAGAAAATCAGCGACTCTACAGGAATGCCAGTCCACCCTTCATCAGTCCACTCAAACTGTTGATCGATAATTTGAGACGGCCCATGTACCCCTTCAGGTTGATACTGCGACGCTGGATCAGCAAAGGTATCTTGGCCATTTAAGACATATCGATAAAGTGTACCTGGATACACATCGTTCACTTTTATCTGCCAGTATCCCTCAGACTGAGGCTTGAGCGGAATTAACTGCGGTTCTGGCGTCAAAATTTGTACTGTGACGCTATCTAATAGTGGAGACCAAACTGTAAACTCACACTCTCCGTTACCCAAGTAGTTAGCACCAATTCTCACGCAGTATCCTCCCATCAGTTCAGTTTGTTGTGCCGAATTGTGGCGCGTTCGCAAATGTCATTGATTGTACAATGTTTACAAACACGCCAGATAGCATAATGGTTGGTCTTGCAGACTTTTTGCTAGCACCTGGAGGCGGATTTTTATACTGAAAAAGTCTATCTAATTAGTTATTCATCATCAAATGCCCACTCAAGCTTTTGTTTGAGGTCATTGCAGTGACTAGGCGGTAAACAATTATCGTGCTGAAGTCTACCAACTAAAATCCCTGGTGCAATACCGATTTCAGCAGCAAACTGGATAATATTCGCTTTACTGAATTGTTGAACTGATGCCAGAAATGTTTTCAAATCGGCAGTGGGGATGAGTATATCCGCAGCGAATTTATTTGCTTCTTCCTCCTTTTCTTGATCATTGACAGATGTAACACCTGTACCCTCAAGAAAGAAATCACGCTTACCATGCAGCAAAATGTGACCAGCTTCATGGAAGAAAGTAAACCATAAATGGTCATCAGTCTTGTAACGCAGGCTGAGTTGAATCAGCGCTTTGTTAGGATTCAACCAATGAGTTGCTCCACTGGTTCGCGTTTTAGGAAGTTGTGGCACAAAAACTACAGCAACACCAGCTTCTGCACATAGCCGCTCCACTTTTAGCTGGAAAATTTCTGGTGGTTCCACAGTTAAAGTGCGGATTTTTTGCAGTGCTTCCCGAAACTTGTTGGCATCATAGGGAGCACAAGCAATCTCAGATGCTTCAATTTCTCCTCGACGCAGCCAAGCGGTAATAGCACCAAGGTCACTTTTAAATGCTTCAGATTTACGAAAATTTATATGAGTGTTCAACCATATTCCCTCCCAATTTTCAGGGGAGGCGACGGCGAAAAAATTTAGCACCTCCCGCAGTTGCTCAACTTTGTCCCGATAGCGGTGAATCCAGCCAGACTTAATCATGGCTGTAACAGGAATTTCTTTCAGCCACGATACTTGCTGTTCTAAGCGCTCTTTTTCTTCCTGTCGCGCTAAAAATTCCCGGTATCGTCGTTCGTGATTGTTCCAAAAACTAGCTGAGATATTGAATACCAGTTCTAGCTGTAATGCAGTCTCAGGGGTAATTGCTGCTTTACCATTAATAATTTCGTTAATTGTTTTTTTTGGTCTTCCAGTCCGTTCCGCGAGTTCTGCTTGGGTCATCCCCCGTTCTTCCAGAACTTCTAGCAGGGTATCCCCAGGAGGAGAAACGTAATCTGGATTATACTGATTTTGGATCTTACTTTCCATGTGTATTCTCCACGCCGATTATTCTCACGGCAGTTACTTGACTCCAGTCGATACCACCATCTAATTTGGTAGGAATTGGTTCATTTGCTGGCTCAAATATTAGCCGATATGGATGATCCAAATCCAGCGATAATTGACCTGCGTGATCATAAAGCAATTCGTGGCAACGTCCATGGAGATTTCGCATATCCTCAAGTACATTGGCATAGTAACGTAAATGATCTAGCCGTAGTCGGATACGTTTTGCTCTATCTGCACCCTGATTTTTCACTAGAAGCCGTTGGTTATTGCACTCTTGTTCAAATTTACTGTTCTCAAATACAATATCCATTATAACACCAAGCCTAAAATATTGTTAACCTCAAGGGTTAACAATATTTTAGGCTTGAAACTCAAAAATGATAGTAATCCTCCGGAAACAGGGGTTATCTTATTGAATACTAGAACTTATGTACTAAAGCTAGCTCAGTCTCAAAGTTACTCATTACCTGCTTTGCAGCTACCATCAACACAGTATGACGATTCATAGGTATTAGAACGCTTACCGAAAAGTGCATAGCGGTTATCGCGGATTTGTTCGTAAAAGCGATCGCCTGCCCACTTCATCCCCGGTAATGCCCGATAAGCGTCTACAAATATACTTCCTGCTGGCAATAACCGTCCAATTTCTTCCGCAGCGTTACTACCTTGCCAACGTCTCTGAGGTTCATTGGCATCAATTAAAATCACCCCCTGTTCACAGTCTTGGGCTGTAATTCCCCATCGTAAAAGTGTCTGCTCATCTTGCATCGGACTGTAGCGAAACAGCTTTCCTTGGTCTAAGGATTCTAGCGATCGCACTAGGGTAACGCAGAGATTACAATTTCCGTCGTAGATTACGTAGTAATTCATAAAAATAACGGCTCTTTGGCAATTGACTTGTCAGATGTATCTCAATACAACTTTGGTATTCTAGCTTAGAAAACCGTGGCGATCGCTCTGTCCTCAGCGAAGCAGTGCTAAGTAATCCGATTCACTTCAGCCAAAACAAAATTTCTTTTGTTAAATATGCATAATGTCGTCAAGTTTAAACTGGAAATTTGGCAAGAGTTCAGAAGAAATAGTATCTCCTAAGCGATATTGTTCCTGCTGGTACACACCGTTAACTAATTGACAAACGGTGAACGTGGGTTGTTTGGGATTACCGATAAATTGCAAACCATCCAAATCACGAAAGTCCACAATCCAATATTCTGGAATGTTCAGAAAAGCGTATTCTTCCACTTTCCTTGCATAATCATCTTGCCAATTAATATTCACAACTTCAGCAACAAACTTGATTTTATTAACGTTACAAATAATAGGTTATTTTTGCCAGAGCGGTTCTTTACCAAGTTCTGCTTTATCTAAAACAATTACATCAGGGCGCAACGCTGTGGCTTCAGCAGCAGGTGGTTTTATCAGACAAGTTTTTGGAATTAGCCAGTTGAAATTAGAACTAAAAATTTCTACATAGATTCTACCAGCAACAGCTTCGTGTGGCCCTGTAGGTTCCATGTCTCTTAGTTGTCCATCGATTAGTTCGTAGCGTGTATTATCACCATATTGGGCTATAAATTCCTCAAAGGTAAGTAGTTTGGGTGAGGTGTAGGTCATAGGTCTTGTTTTGACTTGGACTTTGGCTTATTGTAGCGACTGCCGTTGCAAAGTACAGCAAGGAATAAGGTTTCAAGAATTAGTGCGTCAGTTGCATACACTAGTACAGCACGGCGGAAGTTTGCCTACTTTTAACAATGTAAGTCGTCGCATTCACAATGCAAGTCGTCACATTCACAATGCAAGTCGTCACATTCACAATGCAAGTCGTCGCATTCACAATGCAAGTCGTCGCATTCACAATGTAAGTCGTCACATTCACAATGTAAGTCGTCACATTCACAATGCAAGTCGTCACATTCACAATGCAAGCGATCGCATTCACAATGCAAGAGATTACGTTTAGATAGACTAAAGGGCTTGTCCTCAAACATCACCCCCGGTTTGCAGTTATCATGCTTTTGGGATAGTATTCGATAGTTTTTTTCATTAATGAGAAAATATTCATGAAATACAAACTCTTGGGCAAAAGCGGGTTAAGAGTCTCTGAACTCTCCTTGGGAACCATGACTTTTGGTGAAGATTGGGGTTGGGGTGCATCTGTTGACGAAAGTCGTAAAATCTTTGATACCTATGTAGAAGCAGGGGGCAATTTCATTGATACCGCCAACGGTTATACCGATGGTAGCAGTGAAAAAATTGTTGGTGAGTTGATCGCTAAAGAACGGGAACGCTTTGTAGTTGCTACAAAATATTCCTTTCCCTTGCAGATGAATAATAAGACGGGCGACCCTAACGCCAGTGGAAACCATCGCAAAAACTTAATTCAGTCTTTAGAAGGTAGCCTAAAACGGCTGAATACCGATTATATTGATTTATTCTGGTTGCACGCTTGGGATTTCACAACGCCCATTGAGGAAGTTTTGCGATCGCTTGATGATGTAGTCCGTCAAGGTAAAGTGCTTTACATCGGCATTTCTGACGCCCCTGCTTGGATCATTTCCCAAGCAAATACCATTGCCCAATACCAAGGATGGACGCAGTTTGTCGCCCTGCAAATTGAGTATAGTTTAATTCAGCGAACACCAGAACGTGACTTACTACCGATGGCCAAAGCCTTTGATTTGGCAGTAACGCCGTGGTCGCCCTTGGGTGGTGGTGTGCTGACAGGCAAGTATAATAAGCCTTCTCAAGAAGGGGGTGAACAAGGGCGATTTAAAACTACGGGGGGAGAGGTTTCCGAGAAGAATTTAGCGATCGCTCAAGTTGTCAGTGAAGTTGCAGCAGAAATTGGACACACACCCTCACAAGTAGCATTAGCTTGGTTACGCGCTCAAAGTGGTGTGATTATTCCGATCATTGGCGCACGTAAGTTAACGCAATTTCAAGATAACTTGGCTTGTTTAGATGTCAGCCTCTCGCCAGAACATTTGCAACGCTTAGATGAAGTGAGTCAAATTGAACTGGGTTTTCCCCATGACTTTTTGCAGAGTGATCTAATTCACGAGCGCCTTTTCGGTGGTACATTCGATACCATAGAAAACCATCGCAGTTCAGGCAATAGTCATAAATCTTGATACATTCAGGCATTAATTCGATCTATCGTTAGAGAGTTTTGCACAGCCAACCACTATCTGTAGAGTTAGATATAAAAGGCATTAAGTAGAATCATGAGCGACAACACCCTTTCATCACGTCTGTACCCTACCCGGATTGACATTCCCGCCGAAGCGCGAGTGCAAATCGTGGTAATTCTCAACCAAACTTTGGCAGCTACTTTGGATCTGAAAACCCAGACAAAGCAAGCGCACTGGAATGTTAAAGGAACTGACTTCTACCAGCTACACCAATTATTTGATGAACTTGCTGGTGAATTGGAAGAGTACATCGATCTAGTTGCGGAACGCGTCACTGCTTTAGGCGGATATGCCTTAGGAACAGTCCGTTCTGCTGCTAGTGATTCGATTTTGCCAGAATATCCCTTTGATATTTTGGATGGTAAAGACCATGTGACAGCCTTAGCAGATCGCTTTGCACCTTATGCTAAACATATCCGGGAAGCGATCGCTAAAACTGATGATTTAGGTGATGCTGATACTGCCGACCTTTACACTGAAATTTCCCGCACCATTGACAAACGACTCTGGTTCTTAGAAGCTCATCTGCAAGTAGCAGAAATTAAGACAGAGAATGGTAAAGCGGATACTATTAAAACTCAAAAGACGCCTGCTGGTGTAATATAAGCACTTCTGAGAAATACGCTTTCTAACTCATTAGTACTAGGGTGCGGTAGGCTAAAGCCGTAACGCACCATTTCATAGGACATCTTGATCCAGAATTATAAGGTCTGTGATTGCTAAGAGTACAGCACAATCGACCATTCAAGGTGCGTTAGCCTCCGGCATAACACACCCTACTAGCACGACTTATTTAAATTCAAATCTTACAGTATCTTTTTGGTAAGTACGCTACTTTTAAGTGCGTACTTTTCATTTTATATGTACATGCTTTACTATTGAAATAGTTCAAAACAAGGTTGAAGAATTAAAAAATATCTTCGGCAATTGAAGGAAAAATCTAAAATCTAAAATTGACCGACTCCTAACTAAATATTCATTAACAACGAGGTAAATTTATGTCTCAAAATACGATTACCCACTTAATTCACGATCGCAATGCCCGTGGTCACGCTCAAATCGGCTGGCTCGATAGTTATCACACATTTTCCTTCGGTAGTTTTTACGATCCCAACCGGATGGGATTTCGCTCTCTGCGGGTGATTAACGATGATCGCATCGCCCCTGGTGCTGGATTTCCTACACACAGTCATCGTGACATGGAAATCCTCACTTACGTCTTAGAAGGTGCAGTAGAGCATAAAGACAGCTTGGGTACAGGGTCAGTGATTCGCCCAGGTGATGCACAGATTATGAGCGCTGGAACTGGGATCAGCCATAGCGAATTTAATCCCTCACCAACTGAACCACTGCACTTGCTACAAATCTGGATTCTTCCTGACGAAGAAGGGTTGACACCAAGGTATGAACAAAAAGCTTTTCCTTTAGAAGAAAAGCGTGGCAAACTCCGCTTAATTGCTGCTAAAGATGGGCGTGATGGTGCTGTGACAATTCACCAAGATGTTGATTTATATACATCTGTTTTAGAGGATGGTGATGTTGTTAATTATCAAGTCAAGCGCGATCGTTATGCCTGGTTACAAATAGCACAAGGCATAGTGAACTTGAATGGCGAGGAACTCAGAGCAGGTGATGGAGTGCAAATCAACGGCGAAGAACAGCTAGAAATTAGCACCAACATCGGCGGCGAAATCTTGCTTTTCGATTTAGGCTAATATTGCAGCCAAAAGGGCGGTTAGAAACCGCATCTAAATAAACAAAACCTGCTTTCGCAGGTTATAACAAGGGGCTTAAGCCCCTTGTTTTATCTTATATCATGTCCGCATAATTATACCAATTTGAAAAAAGAATGCGACAATACTAGAACTTACGCATTATCAAAAAATTAGTCTAATTAAAGGAGTTTCTAAATTCGAGTGGCGAGACACTTGTCTTATTCTTAAATAATTTATTAAACGACTGCGGATGTTCAAAACCGAGCCGATACGCGATTTCGCTGACTGAAAGCGATGTTGTGGATAACGCTTCTTTGGCTTTTTCGATTAATTTATTGTGGATATGCTGTTGGGCGTTTTGTCCCGTCAGCGTTCTTAACATATCGCTTAAATAATTCGGCGATACGTTTAATTTACCGGCAATATATTTGACGCTTGGAATTCCCGATTGTAATTCATTTTGTCTGTCAAAATACTCGTTTAATAAATCCTCCAGTTTCACCAGCAAATCACTGCTCGCTTTTTTACGGGTGATAAATTGCCGATGATAAAATCTGTTTGAATAATTAAGCAGTAATTCAAGTTGTGAAACAATCACATCCTGACTAAAGTTATCAATATTGGAACGATATTCCTGCTCCATATTTTCGATAATATCGTTTATGATTGCTTCTTCTTTTTCCGAGAGGTGCAAAGCTTCATTGACAGAATAGTTGAAATACTGGTATCGCTTGATCGTTTTGGCTAGCGATGTATTCCATAAAAAGTCGGGATGGATTAGTAGTGACCATCCCCTACGCTTTGATGCTGCATCTTTATCAATCTCCACTCCGAAAACCTGACCGGGCGACATAAAAAACATTACGCCTTCATCAAAATCATACTCCTGCTGACCGTATTTATATTTAGTGTTCGGTGTTCTTTTGAGCGCGATTGTGTAGAAATCAAAGACAAGATTTATTAATTCTTGGGGAGGCAAATATTTAATGGATTCTAAATTAATCACGCTGATTAAAGGATGCTCAGGTTTAGGAAGCTCCAGCATCCGATGATATTCGGTGATCGTTTTAAATCTACGCGGTTGTGTGTTTGTCATATCGAAATGTAATTATTGCTGGTTGTAAGCAACCGCGAAATCTTTCGCAAAATCTTTCAGCTTTACTTTACCCAATATTGGTCTATGGCGGAAATAGTCTTCATACAATCTGCCTCCACGCCTAGCGGCATTCATTTCCACAAAACCCTGTGCAGTTTGCGGGTTCATTCCTGATTCCAATAGACCATTTAAAAATTGTTCGTCAGAAATTTCCAGCCATTTCAGATCGGAATTTCCGATGGCTTCGCCCAGAATTTCGGCGATTTCGTTTGGCGAAACTTCATCGCTTGCAATATAACGAATTTCTTTACCATTAAAAGGTTTTTCAATTTCTTCGGCAATCACGGCAGCAATATCTAAAGGGGAGACCCACGGTTCTTTTTCATCGCCGCGATAGTTGCCGACAATCGCGCCTTGTGATTTGATGGTTTGGATAAAGGTATACATGTAAGTGTAAAAACCGACTGGGCGCACGAATTTAATAAAGACCTCTTCCGGCAGCTCTCTTAAAATATTTTCGACATTGTAATGAAACCGGAGCAAGCCAACTCCTTTGTCAGCACCGATACTGCTGAGATGCACGACACGTTTTACGCCCGATTGTTCAATGGCTTGTTTATAGTTTTTGCCAATCTCGGTGATAGCCGCGATAACATCAACATTCGGGTCGAAGAAAGCATCGGGGGCAAGCGATTCCATCACATAAACTACATCTGCACCTTTAAAAGTCGCTGATAGAAAGCCAGCGGATTCCATTGTGCCAATGGCAGCTTTTGCGCCTAGAGCTTCAATATCTTTCTGCCTTTCGGCTTTGCTGCTGATAACCGTCACCTGATGCCCTTTTTTCACTAACTCTTGTGTCAGTGGTTTACTAATATTTCCTAAAGAACCTGTCACTATAACTTTCATAAATATTTACTCACAAACTATTTCTAAATTGAAATTTGAATTTCTCTATTTATGGTAAATAATTTTTTATCTTTAAAGTTAGCCGAATTATCGGTAATTGTATCCAAAATGTGGAATTTTGCTGCTTAACTTTCATCCATCAAAGATTTGCGGTGAAGCAGCGCTCTTGGTAGGGTTTCCAACGCCAGTCGCTCATGGGGGAGACCCCCAAGACTGCGCTGGCTCCTCCGCAGGCGACTGCTGTTAGCGCAGCGTTAGCGACGCAGGAGCCTCACCCGTACCCTTCGGGAAGCAAGCTACGCGTAGCGTCTCCGATAGGAGAAGGGTGTCTTACGCTGGCGTGACAAAGCTAAATACTTGCAATCATGGCGATGCCTGCGGTGGTCACTGAGCTTTGTCGTACCACTTCCCTGCGGGACGCTACACGAACGTGGAAGCAAGCTAGTAAGAGTGTCTCGTAGAGAAGTGCGGGCTACGCCAACGCATTTATTATTTCGGCGAACTCATTTGTTATTTCGGCGAACGCATTTGTTATTTCGGCGAACTCATTTGTTATTTCGGTGAACACATTCGTTATTTCGGTGAACGCATTCGTTATTTCGGCAAACGCATTTGTTATTTCGGCGAACTCATTTGTTATTTCGGCGAACGCATTTGTTATTTCAGCGAACGCATTTGTTATTTCGGCGAACGCATTTGTTATTTTGGCGTGGACATAACGCACCCTACTGGCGTGGCAAGACTAAAATAGTGCTGCTACGAAACTACTAGAATTAAAACCTATGCTGGTCATTGCTTATGGTGCTTTTGAGAAAGTAGGTATTTGGCATGAAAAAGTTGAATAGCAGTCATTAGTTCATTGGTCATTGGTATCAATGACTTCGGACAAACCTCAGCAGGAGATTGGATGGGGGTGCGTAGACACACACGTTGGCGTAGCTTCTCGTAGAGAAGTGGCTTGTCAACAGACATCGCAAAGCGAATTTGACTACAATCCTTAGAAAGAGCAGCAAAAACCTAATGTCTAAAAAGTCCGATTCGCAGTTCCAAAATCTTTTTGCTTCACCCAAATCAACCAACTGGGACGAGAGATTAGCCCAAATCGCCTATCGCTTTAACCGAGAGTATCAAGGTGAAACCTTTGAACTTCCAACTGAAGTCCAGGCGATGCCGATATTCCAGGAGTGGATTGGAGGTAGTTTTTCAGGGAGAATTGCTTCCCCTTTTTGGGAAATTGCTAAACCTCAAAAAAACCAGCACTGTATAGATATTGGCTGTGGTATCAGCTTTTTAATCTATCCTTGGCGGGATTGGCAAGCATATTTTCATGGGCAAGAAATCAGTAATGTGGCCCGTGATACCCTTAATTCCCGTGGCCCGCAGTTGAATTCCAAGCTATTCAAAGGTGTTGAGTTGGGAGCAGCTCATCAGTTAAGCTACTCATCAGAGCAGTTTGATGTCGCGATCGCAACAGGATTTAGCTGCTATTTTCCACTTGAATACTGGGATGCTGTACTGATAGAAGTCAAGCGGGTGTTAAAACCAGGTGGACATTTTGTGTTTGACGTTCTCAATCCAGAACAGCCTTTGGCGGAAGATTGGGCAGTTCTGGAAACCTATTTGGGGGCTGAGGTATTTTTAGAACCTTTGGCTAAGTGGGAAAAAATGATTAAGGCGGCTGGTGGTAAAGTGGTAACGCAGAAATCAGGGGAATTATTCGAGTTGTATAAGGTACGGTTTTAAAAATACTGTTACTCAGGGATAAGTGGACTTGATGGATCTAAAGAAGTTGTAAAAACAAAATAGATTACCCCAGTTCCGAGAATCATCACGGCGAGACTAAACAGCAACACCCAACGGTCTGTTGGTTCATAAGTATCTTCTTCGATATCACGACGGACTGCGAAATAGTGTCCTGTTGAGAGCCACACTGTGATTAAACCCACCAGCGAGAAGACTAAACCTAACTTCCAGCCGTTGCCGGGACGGGGTATCAAAGGTACTTGGAAAGCACGCAAACGCACGATGACGACACCAAAACCTAAAAGAGCGATCCCTGTCCGCATCCAAGCGAGGTAGGTACGCTCATTTGCCAAGTGATCTCGGATTCGGGACGGATTCAGTCGTCCTGGCTTTTTTTTATCTTTATCTTCTTCTGTAGATTTCAATTTTAACTGCATCAATAACACCCGTATCCCTAAAGCGGCTCTTATTAAAAAAATGCCGAGGTAATAGCAAATCTCCTTTCAGATGACTTGCATCCAGCGCAATAGTTGCGCTAATGAAATATACCTCTTGTGATTGTACATTTTTTTCAGAATTTATTTTAATGCAGATATATAAATAAAACAAGCCTGAGATTGAGGATAAATAAATTCAAGAAAATAGCCAAGATCAGAGAGATTTTTCACCAGTGCAAGTCAGGTTTATCCTCTAATTTTGGCTGTTACCCTATTTAAATTCAGAACAATCGTTCAAAAATAGACTATACAGTTCTATTTCAAGACTGATTGCTAGGCGCATTAGGAACTCGTGTATTTATGAGAGCCTGCGATATATCTGGGATAAACCAGTTAGCCTCATTGCTGTTAAGAACTTTCACAGTCGGAACATTCAATTCAATCGCAGCAGTATCTGGATTTGTCTTAATCACCAACTGAGTTCCATCAATGATCTTGAGAGCAGCTGGGCCTGTTAATTTTTGACCTTGCCCATTAGGACTAGAAGTGAAATTTGCTACCTTGACATCATTCCCTAGATAGATACCATCACAATCCCAGTTCTTTTTAGTAGACTGACCATTAGCTAGAAAATACAGATTATTGTCGTATACGGCATCTTCATTGTCTTCATCATTTGGTCTTTTACCGTATACTGCTATGGTATTACCTGTTTGGTTGTTGCATTGACCCCAGTTGATTCCCGTCTCTAAAGCATATTTTTGCAGTGTTAATTCCTCGACTCTCTTCTGAATTTCTTTTGGTGTGAGACCTTCTACTTGAGTTTGGGCATCTTTTGTCTGAGAAAGTTCGTTAAGAGCTTTAGTGACTTCGATATAGTCAGGGTTTTTGCTAAATTTTGGTCTATCAGCAAAAGAAGGTTGAGCAAAGGCGAGATTAGCGAAAATCATCAAGACAATTAGCAGAGATTTCCAGATTTTCATATTTTGACTCCTGTTGATGGATAATATATTTTGCAGTTTGGAATTCATTTTGAGCAGAAAATTCATGATGCACCTATTTTTAGATACTAAATTTTTATTAAGAGGATTCAAGGTCTGGCCAGATTTGGAGACTTGGAGAAATTGTCTAAGAGTCCTCAAGTAGGTCTACACCCTTGGATTTAATACAAGAGCACCACTTTTTAGTGGCTGATCTTCAGGTGGTATTCCAATCCGCATCTGCAAGACTCCCCTTGTCCCCAAGTCTATTTCTTCAATGTTCTTCACTCGACGGCTGAGTATTGAAACTTAAAATTAATGAAAATATATAACTAGAAACTACAGATATAAGAGTCAAGGTAACATTTTCTGTAACAATAAATATACCCAGTCCAATCAATATACAAGGCACAAAAGTATTGCCATTCTCAGTTAAAAATTGTGCGATCGCAGGCAAGTAAGTTAACTTATAAGCGGTATAACACCACACACCCACTAGCGAAAAGAATACACTTAGTATTACCAGTAGACTATCTAATTCAGAATTGGCAAACAGAGGTACATAGACGCTAATATTATCACTACCATTTGCAAAGGCGATCGCAGCTACATTGCATGTTTGCGGAGAGAAAAAACTGGCAATTATAGAAGGACAATACGGCTCGGTTTCTTCTTCGGCTTCCTCTGGTGAATCCTCTTCGCGTTTTAGTAAACTACTCATACCAATGATTATGGGCATTAAACCAAGTAGTCTAATCCAGTCCTGCGGTATGATTAGTCCACCGAAGAAACCAGGAAGGCTAGCAATGATCAATGCAGCAAAACCGAGATACTGACCAGCAAAAATGTGACGACTGCGGAACGTTTTATTTATTTGTGAAAAAAGCAACGTCAGAATGACAATATCATCGATGTTGGTGGCACTGAATGCTGTGATCCCTGTGGTAATTGCAGTTACTAAACCGCTCATTTGTGGAAGTCCTTATTTTCATGCTTGGTCATTCAATTTTGGATTTTGGACTTCGGCTACGCTCAGTCGAACGATTTGAGATTTTGGATTGGATTTACGATATCCAAAATACTGGTATCAAAAATCTTATATTGAGTAGAAATACTAAATTATGACCTGTGTCATTGTCACTGATGCGTCATGTGCTTCGCTCTGCTGAAATTTTTAAACTCTGCTTTGTCTGTTTGGGTCTGTGCCGAAGCCTTGATTTATACTTTAGTCAAACTAACCGATAGAATCAAATGCTTTTGTTTGTCAAAATGATAAATGAAAGTGATTAAAAATTTGACACCAAGTTGTAGGGATACCATAAATGGCAGGAATGACGCTTGAGCAGCTAAAAATCTTTCTGGCTGTGGCGCAGCAGTTACACTTTACTCGCGCAGCAGAGGAGCTTTATATTACACAACCTGCCGTCAGTGCAGCAATCCACAACTTAGAGCAAGAATACGGAGTGAAACTGTTCCATCGGATTGGTCGCCATATCGAGATTGCTGAGGCTGGTAAATTACTGCAAATGGAAGCACAGAAAATTCTCGATCAAGTTTCCTTGACTGAAAGGGGATTGCGAGAATTGAACAATCTGCAACGGGGTGAATTAAAATTAGGGTCGAGTCTGACAATTGGTAACTACTGGCTACCAAGCAAGATTAGTGAGTTTAAGAGCCGATATCCCGGTATCCAGATTGACTGTAGCCTTGCCAATACAGAAGAGATTTGTGTCGGAACGGCGACAGGACAGTTTGATTTGGGTTTGGTGGAAGGAGATGTGAAGCCAGCGCTCCAAAATACTCTAGAGTATGAAATAGTGGGGAGCGATCGCTTGCAAATTGTGGTTGGTCGAAAACATCCTTGGTTTGAGTGGGGAGAAATTGATTTAACCCAATTGACTAAAACCCTTTGGGTGATGCGAGAACCAGGTTCTGGAACCCAGCAAAGGTTTGAGGAAGCCTTACAAAATTGGGGAATCAATCTCAGTGAATTAGATGTAATTTTAGTGTTCAACAGTGGAGAGATGACAAAAGCAGCGATCGAAGATGGTGTCGGTGCAATTGGAATTTCTGAGTTGATGGT
The DNA here is from genome assembly GCF_036919675.1 of Nostoc sp. GTDB lineage: Bacteria > Cyanobacteriota > Cyanobacteriia > Cyanobacteriales > Nostocaceae > Nostoc. The sequence continues at coordinate 96,216 of NZ_JBALCP010000101.1, read as the reverse complement.
AAAAAAAGAAATACAGTTGGGAACTCTGCGGGCAATTCGAGTTATTGATAACAGAGAGGCTAACGGTGCGATGCCTACGACGGGCTACGCCTACGCAGAAATAGTTCGACCTTTTTTCAAACTAAAACATCGTCAACGTTTTCAAACTGCTCTTTCTAAAGTCTTTGAACAAATGTTGATATCATCTATGTTAGATGGCTCACATCAACACGGATCAAAATCAGTTATTTAAAGCAACATTTTCGCCAATTTAATTAGAAATAATTAAGGAGCTAGTCATAGAGAATTCAGCATGAATTCTCTATGACTAGCGGATGAATTGAAAAATGCTGTAATCTTAAATCCGCTTGCAGGGAAGTCCCAGTCCCCATTGCCCCTTATCCCCAGAGGGGACTCCGAGTTCCCCAATCCCCTTCACACCTTCTGCATATTTCTACTGATGGGGTCAAAACCTCTAGAAAACCGCGTGCTTTCATCGTAGTAAGCGCCAGTCAGATTCGCTCCATACAACTTGGCATAGTTGAGTTTGGCTCCCCGGAGATTTGCTTCATTCAGTTTGACACCGCTCAAATTAGCTCTGGTCAAGTTCGCTTTGGCTAAGTTAGCTCTACTCAAATCTGCTCCCCAGAGTTTAGCTTTAGCTAGGTTAGCTTCACTCAAGTCAGATCCCCATAAATTGATTCCAGGCAAATAGGCTCCAATCAGCTTGTCCCGACTCAAGTTGACGGCTGGAAAATATCTTTCTCCTGCGGCAAAACGCCGTTTTAATTCCTCAACATTCATGCGTCACATTGACCTTCCTTAGCAATACAGAAGTTATTTGTTCCCATTCCTGGCTTAGTTCTCCTCGAAACTCTGGCTGACCACTACGTCGATACCAGTAATGGGCATTCTCCAAATCGCCTTCTTTGCGGTGCAGGTAAGCATGAACCCAGGCACTATCAGCATCGCTGGCATTTCCAAGTATTTCATGAGCTTTGCTCCAATCACCTTTTTTGTCATACCACATTGCTTGCAGCCCTTCTGGTAGTGTCTGAGGACATAGGGGCTGCTTTTCGATTAATCGCAGGAATTCCTCTGTATTCACGATCGCCACCCAACAAGAATTAAACTTCTATCTCTAAGATACTCCTCAACTTCAGGTTAAGGGGAGCAGGGGAGCAGCGGGACAGAAACTAGAGCTTTTTTTAACTTTCCAAACATTCTCTAAGCTTTGTGACCTTTTTTACAATACCCCCCAGTTTTAAAACATCCTCAAAACAAACGCCAACGAATTTAGCTGTGGACAGCTTCTATTTTAACCCCCATAGTAGATAAAGCTTGTTTATTTAATATCTGCAATCACTTCCAATTTACTCAGACACACAAAGCTAATAGAGAGCAATTTATTCTTATTAATATTCGGGCGGGCAGTCATTTTTTTGCACCAGCTAGGAAATTTATCTTATTAACTATTACAGCTAATTTATGACAATGCAAGCGATTAGATAGATTCTCGGACTATTCCAATTCCTGAACAAACTATTTTTAGTTCACTTTAACTGTAAAATAACCTCAACATCAGATTATATTTAATTATTTACTTACAGAAAGAGTCATGGTCTTTAAAACAGCAACCGAACACCTGATCGCTCTAAAAAGTGTCAGCAAATCTTATCAGCAGCCCAACGGTCAGCAGATTGTGATCCTGGAAAATATTAATCTTGAGTTGCGTCCAGGGGAGATAGTCGCGTTGTTAGGGCCTTCAGGTTCAGGGAAATCTACTTTAATGCGAATAGTTGCTGGGTTAATCCCCCCCAGTCAAGGTGAAGTTATATATCATAACCGTCCCCTAGTTGGTTTAAATCCTGGAGTAGCAATTGTTTTTCAAAGTTTTGCCCTTTATCCTTGGTTAACTGTACTGGAGAATGTGGAACTAGGTTTAAAAGCAAAAGGAGAAGCGCCAGATTCTCGACGGCAAAAAGCGCTACGGATGATTGATATTATTGGTTTGGATGGGTTTGAAAATGCTTATCCCAAAGAGCTTTCTGGAGGAATGCGTCAGCGAGTTGGATTTGCTAGGGCTTTGGCCGTAGAACCAGAACTGTTATGTATGGATGAGCCATTTTCGGCATTGGATGTGCTAACAGCAGAAAACTTGCGGTTTGAGTTATTAGATTTGTGGTTAGAACGTCGCATACCCACCCAAGCCATTCTCATTGTTACCCACGGGATTGAGGAAGCGGTAATTATGGCGGATCGGATTATTGTTCTAGGACGCAATCCGGGAAGAATTCGGGCTGATTTACCTGTGACTCTACCCCATTACCGCGATCGCAAACACCCAAATTTTCAAGCCCTGGTAGATAAAGTTTATACAATCATCACGAACCCAGAACTAGAAACAATTCAACCTCCAGCTACTACCTCTGTACAACCTGCAACACCACCAGCAAAATATCAGTCTTTGCCAGCCGTGCGAATTGGTTCTATTGCGGGTCTTTTGGAACTTTTAGAAGATCGTCAGGAAAAAGACTTATATCGGCTTGCTCAAGAATTGCAACTAGAAGTGGATGAGATTTTACCAATTGTGGAAGCTGCAAAATTAATGGATTTTGTAGAACTTGCAGAAGGTGATATTAACCTAAAGCCAGTCGGGCAACAATTTATCAATGGTGGTATTGACGATCGCAAACAAATCATGCGATCGCAACTCTTAACTAATATTCGCTTGGTACAACAAATTTACCGTCTTCTGGAAGCGAAAAATAATCAACGCATTCCAGAAGAACTGGTTTTAGATATCCTAGAAAGTCACTTTAGCCCACAAGAAGCCGAACGACAATTAAAAACTGTCGTTGATTGGGGTCGTTACGCCGAGATATACGGCTACGATGAGCCATCGGGACAAATATTTTTAGAGCAAGTTGTTAATGCTGATTAGTCAGTTGTCATTGTTAACTTTCCCCACTCACTATTCTTATGACCCGACCCCTCACTCCTGCTAATAAAACTCTGGGACGTAGCAATTGGACTTGGCAAGATGGATTGCTGATTCTGGTGATTTTATCTTTCATTGTGGCAATTATTAGAACTGCTTCTCAATTTAGCGGTACTTTTCAACCTGAACTTATAATTTCTACAAATATCAATGCTTTGCCAGGATATACAGCCCAAACCCTGATTCGCATGGGGCTGGCTTACTTTTTATCCCTAATTTTCACCCTATTGTATGCTTATACTGCTTATCGTTCCCGAATTGCAGAGCGGATTTTAATTCCGATGTTGGATGTTCTGCAATCGATTCCAGTACTGTCTTTTTTACCAGGTGTGGTACTAGCTTTGATTTCCCTGTTTCCAGGTCAGAGAATTGGTGTAGAACTAGCAGCTATTTTGCTAATTTTCACTGGTATGACCTGGAATATGACTTTTAGTTTTTACCAATCTCTCCAAAGTATTCCACGAGAATTACTAGAAGCAGCGAGGGTTTATCGGCTTAATCCCTGGCAACGCTTTTGGACATTAGAGTTACCATCTGGTGTAATTGGTTTGGTATGGAATAGTGTAATGTCGGTGGCTGGAGGTTGGTTTTTTTTAATTGCTATTGAGTCATTTACTTTGGGGAATAAAGATTTTCGTTTACCAGGATTAGGCTCTTTTTTAGGCACAGCAGCCAATAAAGGAGACTTTAAAGCTATATTTTGGGGCTTGGCGGTGCTGATTGCGATCATTGTGGCAACTGATTTTTTTGTGTGGCAACCCCTGATTGCTTGGGCAGAAAGATTTAAGTTGGAGATGATTGAAACTGAAAATGCACCCCAATCGTGGGTATTGGATATTGTCAGGCGATCGCCTACTTTACGTGCAATTGGCGATCGCGTTTTTCAGCCATTACAAACAGCCCTAGACAACAGTTTAATTCGGTCGTTTCCCGTGCGTTCTGTACCTGTAAATGCCAAAGGTAACCTCAACTTGCCGAGTTTTTTAAATTGGGTATTTGTTAGCGGCTTCACCTTAATTGTCCTGTGGGGTACTTGGGAAGCCGTATTACTATTACGGACTTTAGGCTGGGCTGATTGGCAACAGGTAATAAAGGGCGCTATATTAACGGCGTTGCGGGTGATAATTGCTTTGATATTATCACTGTTGTGGACTGTACCCGTGGGAGTAGCAATCGGTCGCAATCGTCGGCTGGCTCAAGTGTTACAACCATTAGTACAAATCGCCGCTTCTGTACCGGCAACAGCCTTATTTCCGCTGCTGCTGCTAGGTTTAACCCGCATCGCTGGCGGTTTGCAGATTGGTGCGATCGCTCTGATGATGTTAGGGACAATGTGGTATATCCTGTTTAATGTCATTGCTGGGGCACAGTCGATTCCCTCAGACCTGATCGAAGCTGCTTCGGTGTATAAACTATCCCCTTTGCAACGCTGGCGAACCTTAATTTTACCTGCAATCTTTCCCTACCTAATTACAGGAATTATTACCGCTGTTGGCGGCGCTTGGAATGCCAGTATCGTCAGTGAGTATGTCACATTTCAAGGGCGAGTAATTAGTACTTCTGGATTGGGAGCAACAATTTCTCATGCCACAGCGACAGGCAATTTTTCCCTGTTATTAGCTTCGACAGTGATCATGTCTCTATTAGTAGTGTTGACCAATCGTTTGATTTGGCGACCTCTTTACAATCTAGCTCAAGAGAAATATCAATTATTGGTTTAAGTCGGTAAGCGTGAAGAATTAAAGGTTTGTAGTAAGCGGCTCCAGCCTTGGAGTTAGGGGGGATGAATAAAGTGCCTAAAATCACAGCCAAACACTTTTCAAACAACCTTTTATATTCCAATAGGCTTGCGTTAAGGCTTGATCCTCCCTAACCCTCCTTTAAAAGGAGGGAATTAGAGCAAGCCTCTTGCTTCATATTTACTTGACTGGAATAATTTCAAACTCGAAAGTACTGATCAAACGGTCATCAATATAGACCTCTATTCTATGCTTACCAACTGGATCGCCAGGAGCGATCGTCCAAAAATTCTCAATAACACCCTCTGGAGCCGACTGTGTGCGCCGTGTCACAGATGTAGTGCCGTCTGCTGATATTGAGAAGTCTTCACCATTATCTGTACCCCAACTTTCTGGAGGTTTTGGTAAATGCAAGACTTCGCGCCATTTCACTTCACCTTGGTAATCTTTGAGTTTAATTCGCCATCCGTAGGCGTTCCCTTCCTGAAGTGGCACTCTTGTTGTCTGGAAAATGGTAACGTTACCCTTGGTGTCAACTCTCTTCAACCCAAACAGAGCGCTACTGACAGTAATCTGTTTGGCATTTGTTGGCGGAGGAAATGGTATGACATTTTGTCCTACAATAGAATTAGCGGCGATCGGCTCAGAAGCTATGATCCCAAACATTAGCCAAGAAGAAGCTAGCACAGCAATAGTAGCCCAAATTCTCATTAGTATGGTTTTCCTGTCAGACTTTTGGTTACTTATTCAACTAATCTGACATGTTTTTCGGGTAAAGGTTGCTTATGGTTGAACGCGGTTTTTACTGGAGCAAGAAAAAGCACTTTCTGATGACAGCGGCTCTAAATAAGGCTTGATCAGCTGAGTAAGAATTGGAAGAACCCTATGCCCGTGCGCCAGAGACTTCTGATGATCGGTGAGCCAGCCCCCTGGTTCACAGCCCGTTCTACAAACAGTGCGAATTTTCACTTCGACACAATTGCGAGTCGTTACATAGTACTCTGCTTCTTCGGTTCAGCGGGAATAAAGACGAGCCAGCGCATTCTTGAAGACATCTGGAGCCAACGGGCAGTCTTTGATGACCAAAACTGCTGTTTTTTTGGCGTGAGTGTCGATCCAGAGGATGAGAAGCAGACCCGAATTCAGCCGCATATTCCGGGCATCCGGTTCTTCTGGGATTTTAATGAAGCCATTAGTCAACAGTACGGTGCTGTTACTCCTACAGGGAATTATAGACAATTTACTTTAGTACTCGATTATAGGCTGCGGGTGCTGGCAGTGCTGCCGTTTAACGAGTCACCCGAAACCCATGTGCCTCAGTTAATGGCATTTCTTGCTGAGTTGCCACCCATTCACTCAGAAGTTCCGGCGGCAGTTCAGGCACCTGTCTTGGTTGTGCCCAGAGTATTTGAACCAAAACTGTGTCGGGCGCTGATTCAGTTCTATGAATTGCATGGCGGTGAAGACTCTGGCTTTATGCGGGAAGTCAATGGTCGTACAGTCCCAGTGTACGATTACGGTCATAAACGGCGGCGGGATCAGGAGATTACTGACGAGGAACTGCGGAATGCGGCGATGCATCGAATTTCTGATCGCCTCGTTCCCGAAATTTTCAAAGCCTTTCAGTTTCAAGCGAACCGAATGGAGCGCCACATTGTTGCTTGCTATGACGGCGAAACTGGTGGACACTTTAGACCCCACCGGGACAATACCACCAAAGGGACTGCTCATCGCTGCTTTGCGGTGTCATTGAATCTGAATACGGGTGAATACGAAGGTGGATGTTTGCGATTTCCAGAATTTGGTCAGCAAACCTATCAACCGCCTGTGGGTGGAGCTATCGTCTTTTCCTGTTCCCTGTTGCACGAAGCGACACCTATAACTCAAGGACGGCGGTATGCCTATTTACCCTTCCTCTATGATGAGGTAAGAGCTAAGGTTCGGCAGGCAAATCAGCATCTTCTTGGGTCTGCTTTAGAGGAAGAGTCAACCAAGGAATAACGCAAAAATTCTAGTGTTACTGGTAGATGAGAGCAATGCGATTTTGTGAGATTGGCAAAAAACGAGCGATCGCTGAATACTCCCCTCTATTGCAGTTGATTGATCAACTAATTTGCCATTTTCCAAGGCAACTTTAACATTGATTTCTGGAGCATAAAAGTCATTAACTCTCTTACCTGAAGGCCCATTGGTAAGGTCATAGGTAGGATATTTGTCATTATGAATCAATACAATTAATAGTTGGAGAACTGAATCAACGAAGCTAAAACTATACAGAATGCTGTGATAGATACTTGCTTACAAAGCTATTTGGTTACTGATTCGTTAAAGTTGAAATTTTTTTATCAGACTTATCGGTGTTTTAGGAATTATTTATCTTGGGAATTTGCTATTTTAAGTTCAACTTGATTGCTACCAATTTTGTAATTGATAATAGGAAGATTACGGTAATAAAATTAAGTTAAGGTTAAGAATATACAACTAAAGTTTTAAGATTAACTTGTTATTAAAAGTTTGACATTAATATCAATAATATCGTACAATACGGCTCAGTTAAGAATAATCGTAGGTTGCGTTGAAGAACTAAACCCAACATTAAGCGTTAATTGTTGGGTTTCACTTCATACCCTACGGGTATCTTGCTACAACCCAACCTACGCAGCTTAAGATTTTTAGGACTAACTGAACCCTATTGTAATATCGTAACGATTATTTACATCCGTCATACTATCTCCGAAGATGAAAGCATCGTCAGGCAGAATTATGCTTATAAAATTATAAATTGCTAAAAATTACACTAAAGTGGTAGGAATTCAGTTTTAGCAAAAATTAAAAACAGAAACTGCAACCAACTGACTTGCATTACGAAAACTAATTCGGTTTTTGCACTCCTATTTTGCTTACCTGATAACCTTTTTCACTGGTGTGATAACTTCTTCGCCATTTTTCGAGATGATCTATAGATATTGATTTAGATACGACATTCACACCATTTCCTCGCCAAGCAACTTCTGCATCTGTTGTGAAAACCCCGCACTCTAATTGATCTAGCCTCATATTCCAATATTCACTAAATCGACCTTTTAAAGTAATAACTTGCTCAAATACCTTGTTTCTATGTTTATTTCTTCTTTTTCTTTCTGTCGCTCCTGTTGCTTCTGTATCAATAAACTTAGTTTCAATTAAAAACAGACTACCTTTAAAGGTCAGGTAGACAAAATCACACTTCCCTAAATCTGTATAATCTGAAATTGGAGATTTTTCAAATAACAGCAATTGGGCGCATGAAGGAAACAAGTCTTTAATATTCAGAAATAAATAAGCTTGCAATAGAAGTTCCTTATCATAAGGAAACAAGATAACTCCTTCAAAAAATTTTTGAATGTCCTCCTGAGTTTGGGGTTGAATTCTTTTACAGTATGAAACAAATTTATCTAGCTCGTTGACAATCATTAAGTTCTAACTCCTTCCCCCGATCGCAGCCTCAAGTCCCTTGGCATAAAAAGATACCACTTCTTCACGGAAATCATCATCCGCAGAAGTAACTAAAAAACTAATCATCATCATATGTATTTAAGTCTATTTACTGTTGACAGTTCAGTAAAACTGATTTTTTAGCTACTTTTCAGTATTAGTGAACTTTTCAGTCTTGGCGTCAGCTACCAGTTAACGATTTTATATGAGCAGGAAAACTGGCGTTTTGCAAAGCTTGAACAGTTATTCTAGAATCTTGTACGCAAAATTGCCAACCCAAGCGAACAAGTTTACGAGAATTTTCAGTTTGGATAATTCCAATCACTGGCATTTTTGCCTTTTCTTTGTCTCCTGACTGTTCTTGCAAAATTGTTTTCAAGCGATGTAGTTCTTCGATATTACCTGCTTGCTGGGGATTTAATTCCACCATCACCATTTGCACTGTTTCCACTGGTTCTGCATCTTCTAAAATAAATTGAGTTTGCTCGTCGCGTCGATCTACTTTTCCCCAAATAATCAATCTAGTATCAACTTGGAGTAGGGAACTAATGCGTTCATAGGTTTTAGGAAAAACTACAGCTTCTGATTGTGTAGTTAAGTCTTCTATTTGCAAAATTGCCATCTGATCGCCTTTTTTAGTAACCACTTTTTTTACGTTATTCAACATGACAACTGCACAAAGCCTTATTTCTTCCTTTTGTTCTCCCAGTTGCGAAAGGTTAATTGGAGTTAAAAGTGGTGCTATTTGCCGTAAGGATTTCAGGGGATGATCTGATACATAAAAGCCTAATAATTCTTTCTCCTTTTGCAACTTTTCCTGTGGGGTAAAATCCATCACAGGTTTAGATTTGGGAGCAGTTTCAAAGGCATTATTTGCTCTTTTATTCTGAGTATAAGAAAATCCCTCACCTAATAAATCTAAAAGATTCCCTTGACCACTGGCTCTGTCTTTAGCGCGAGATTGTGCCCAATCATACACTAATTCTAAGTCGTTAATTAACTGTTGGCGGTTTGGTTCAATTTTGTCAAAGGCTCCACAATAAATCAGCGATTCCAGAGTCCGGCGGTTAACAGCACGTAAATCGACGCGATCGCAAAAATCAGCAAGGGATTTAAACTCTCCTGTCTCATTTCTCGCCTCCAAAATACAGGCGATCGCATTCTGTCCCACATTACGCACCGCCGAAAATCCAAACAGAATCTTTCCCGCTGTCGGTGTAAAATCAACCCCAGAACGATTAATATCTGGCGGATCTATGGAAATACCCATATTAGTACAGTTAGTAATATATCTCTGTACCTTATCTGTATCGCCACTGTTTGCCGTCAACAGTGCCGCCATATATTCCAATGGGTAATTAGCTTTTAAATATGCTGTTTGATAAGTTACATAAGCATAGGCAGTCGAATGGGATTTATTGAAGCAATTGGAAGCTATTAAGCCATTTTTGATCGCAAAATTATGGTCTTGCTCAACCCCAATGTCATAGACATTTTGTTTGCCTAAATATTTACGTGTGGCTATTTTGATCATCCTACCCTACCCCCGAAAAAAAAATTGCGAAGTTTTGCGAAATTAATTGATAAAACGCTCAAAATTGTAGCTATAGTAATACCTATAATACAAAATAGATCACTAAAAAACACTGCTATACTCTTACACAAAAGTAGCCCAAATATATCAAAACGTTGGTAAACTATTAGATAGACAGTTAATAAGCATATAATTGCTGTTTTTAAAGCTTATTAAATACATTTCAATACCTATTAATCCGCTTAGTTAGATGCCTGGGGAGTGGGGAAGAAGCAGGGGAAAAAGTTTTCCCTTCTGCACCCCGCCCCTCTACCTCTTTCCAATGCCCAATGCGTCAGTTACGATCGTTGAAAAGCAACTCGGTATAAAAGAGTGCGAGTAGGTGAAAGTGGCGCTGATCGTAATTTTGGCGGTGGTTGTGGGATTGTTTGTGGTAGTCGAGATCGGACTGCGATCGCTCTTTGGCTTTGGTAATCCCCTGATTTACATTGGCGATGAGCAGATTGGTTATTTATTGGCTCCTAACCAGCGTACCCGTCGTTTTGGTAATCGCATTGAAATTAATGAGTATTCTATGCGAGGTAGTCCGATCAAAAAGATACCTGCACCTTCTGGGCTGAGAGTTTTACTGTTAGGGGATTCTATTGCTAATGGTGGCTGGTGGACAGATCAGAATAATACAATATCCACAATGATGATGCGTTCTCTGGCATCATTCACTAACAGTAATTATCAGGAAGTAGAAGTGCTGAATGCTTCAGCTAACTCTTGGGGACCAAGGAACGAGTTAGCTTATTTAGAGAAGTTTAGCAATTTCAACGCGCAGGTGGTAGTGTTATTAATTAATACCGATGATTTGTTTGCGACTCCTCCCACTTCTTTGCCGGTAGGACGCGATCGCAACTATCCCGACAGTAAACCTCCCCTGGCATTAGTGGAAGTGTGGCAACGTTATATCGTCAAGCAAAAGCCAATTCCCGAAATGAAAGCAGTGCATAATGAAGCAGGCGATCGCGTTGGGATTAATCTGGAGGCGATCAGCAAAATTCAAGCCCTGACTCGCCAAACCAACAGCCAATTTATACTAGTTATGACTCCCTTACTGCGAGAAATTGGTGAACCAGGCCCCCGCGATTACGAAATTAGAGCACGGCAGCGCTTGAACGATTTTACCAAAGTAGAGCAAATTAACTATATAGATTTTTTACCGCTATTCAATTCAACTACCAACCCACAAGGTTTGTATCACGATCACATTCACCTCAACTTGCAAGGTAATAAATTTGTCAGTGAAATTATGGAGCGATCGCTTTTGGAAATACTGGGGGAGGCATCACTTCTTCAGAGCTACTAAAGTTATCAATTTTAACCCAAATAAAGGTTCGTAGTGAGCAATTTATCGCTCACTTTCAAGGACTATATTCTAACCCTTCTCCTTAAGAGCGGGACGCTACGCGTAGCAAGATCCCCGTAGGGGTACGGGTGACTGAAAAGTTAGATCCCCGACTTCTTTGAAAAGTCGGGGATCTGGACACTGCGAATTTTCATAACTCATTTAGGATTGCTATATCCCACAAACTGATTTGCAGGTTTATGCCTCAAGCGATTGAATGACTCTTACTAGCTGCTTAGACATATATGTCTCAATACAGTTCAGTTAAGCATTTTTTCCTTCTCTCTGTGTTCTCGGCGCCTCTGCGGTACCCTGCGGGAAGCCGCTCCGCGTCTACGTTAAAAAATTGACTTTGATAAAAGAGTTTTAACCTTAACCCAAGCGTATTGGTATATGTCTTAGTTATATAGGTGTCAGCACCTTGCTTTGTTGCCCACAAGCGGTGAAATGCCTGATTTTGGCTACTACAAATTACAATAGGCACTTTTTGATTGATTGGATTTATTTTGATGAAGCGATACAATTCAAATCCACTTATTCCTGGTATTACTACATGCGTAACAATTGCATTCGGCTTTTCTTTTAAGATTATTCCTAGAGATTATTTAGCACTAATTATTTTAATTAGATTGTAACCCTTATCGCTGAGATAATGACTAATTAATTTAAATTTAATCAAACAATATTCTATAATTAGAATAATACTAATCCAGGTAATACTCAACCTTAAATCTCCAAAGAGATATGTTGGCTTTCATAGAGTTATTTATTATAATAGTAAATTAAATAATATGTTTAAAGATTACTTTTAGTAAATCACCTTGTGTAAAAGGCTTAGTTAAATAGCCTGATGCTCTGACCATCTTAGCTTTAGCTCTATCTATAAATCCTACTTTACCTGACACCATAATCACAGGTGTATTTTTAAAATGTGAGTGTTTTCGCAGCAAAGAGCAGAGTTCATATCCGTCTAAATTAGGCATTGAAATATCTAACAAAATTATGTCAGGTTTTGTGCGAATAATCTGCATTAAAGCTTTTAAAGAATCCGTGACTCCGACAACAGAAAAGGTTTGCTCATCTAAATAACTCTTAATAGCATTCAATACCGTAGGACTGTCATCAATACAAAAGATTGTGTAGACTTTTTTATCAACAGGCGGTTGGGTGATTCGTTGATCCCTATGTTCATTAGTATTAATAGAGTAGGCTGGTGGTTTATAGCTGTTTGTTCTAGACGACTTTGGTGTAGTTTTAGGTTTCAGCTCATTTATTTGGAACAATTGTGAGGGGTGCGATTGAGAAGTTGGTGATGTCTGACGATAAGTCGCTTCTCTACGAGAGGCTTCTCTTTCAGAGACACTAACGCGAACGCCAACGCTTCGGGGTGTTTGACATCGTTCAACTAGTAAGCGGAGATTTAGATGACAAAACTTTGGCATGTCATCCAGAAAGCTTTCAGGAATAAATTCATAACTCCCCTCTTCTAAGTTCAGAAAAGACTCCAGAACTTCTAGTGCCAATTCCTCTATCAGTATCGCCGCTTGAGAGGGACTGATATATTTCTGATTGACTAACCAGCAAATAGCCAGATAATCTGGGTTCGGTATTGCCTGATTTTCAATACCAGTTTCAAATATCGCCCGCAACTGTTCTTTGATTCCGCCAGGGAGAGTAGAAATTTCCTGACTCAAGCGTTGCAAATTCCTGTAAAGTGGCTCAAACATTTTCTCTGAGTAGGAGGCATAAATGAGTTTACCCTCGTCCACATATATAGACCAACAGCCTGACGTGCTAAACACCTGCAAACAACCAGTAACCGACTTACCAGTGATTTTTTTTAACAGAGATAAAGGCTGGAGCTTTTGGAAAAATCTGTATCTACTAATCGGAAGTGTCTTCATTGGGATGGCTCTGGAATAAAATTAACATTTGCAAGCAAAATTAGTGAATTACCTTTTCGGAATTCACCGCGACTTTGTTAGAAGCACTATCAGATAAATATAGCGGTCACATTTAAGTTAGTACAGAGATTCCATACCCCCCAACTCCTAATTCACCAATCTCTGTTAAGCTATAAGGCACGAATTACAACTAAACCAATTCATGTTATACCCCAATAGCAAAATCGCCTGACTGGTTGCCAGGATATAGTATTTCAAAAATTAGATTGGTTTTCTGTATCTTTCGCTAATCTAGGCGATCTAACAGTAGCTCAAGTGTGACGCACACACCATTGGCTCTCGCCCATCAGTCACAAAAGTATCATTGTTATCCGTATTTTGCAGCCTAAAATTGCAGATACTTTAGTTATCTTACAAAAGTTGTTTTGCCCCTGATGCTAAAGTTTAGAGCGACCAAAACCTACAAGAATGTAGACGTAAAGGGATTTCCTCAAGGCTTTTAGGCATTAAGTCCGCGCTGACGAACTATGTTTTTGTAGTCGTGAGAAAGTCGTCGGCACTTTTGCTAGAAGTTTATTCTTGAGGGAAACTTCTAGAGTTGAGGCTGCGTTATGCGCGGCATCGTCTCACGCCACTTGACGCCAGTCCGCTCAAGTCGGGATACCCGCCCACACGGCTGGCTCCTCTACTTGGGAAAACCCCTCTGAGCGAGTGGCTCCCCTTCTCCCATCTGTGAGAGGCTAGCACCTGCCGTAGGATGCCCGAACGCAAGAGCGTCTCCTCTAGGAGAAGGGCTGTAGGAAGAAGACCGCACTCCCTCACTGCGCTGGCCTCTCACGAATGGGCGCTCCACTACTAAGTACTGGGCAAGAAATTGTTACTTTCGTTCTTTGTTGGGGTTCTAATCCCCATCCAAATCTTCCCAGTCCTCAGTCCCTAATCCCCAATAAAGAGTTCAATGTCTTACTTAGGTTTGTGATTGTAGAGCAACTCTTAGTGTTGGGATTGGGCAAAATTATCACTTGCACAACAATAATGGTAACCTCCGACCAAGAATGAGTTAGCTGATAATTGCCGCCATGATGGTGTGTGGTGAGATGCACAGGCGACCAAATCAGCAGAAGGGAATCTCTTCATAAGCACTGGAAACGGGTTCTAATGTTGTGTGGGGCTAAATAGTCACCCTACACTGGAGTGACAAATTCAAGAACTTACAGCGATATTCTTGATTGCTAGTACATACCTGCAAAATAGCTATTTTCAGCTAGATGGTAGATAACAAGTAACGTACTCACTAAAATTCAGATTACTATAATTTTCAAAAAAAGTTAGCAGAAATATATAAACTTCATGATAAATCAGTAAAGTAAACATGAAAACTAATTAATATAATCTTCTAGTATTTATTTGTTCAGATGTCCTGAAAGACTGAAAATGTACAGTAAAAGATAATTTTTTCTGCTTATTGAATTACACTTATAAATGAGTGAATCATTTTATGGTAGCAATTTACCATAAAAATCTCAAGTTTTAAAAGTCACAAATATAAATACAAAATTGTACGCGTAGGCGTAGCCCATCATAGACATCGCATTCATTAACCCATAAGATATATGTAGCAAAAAGACGCAAAGAATTTCTTTGCGTCTTTGACGTGAGATTTAGAAGTGAATAATCTCACTGTTATACTTCGTCATTTACTTAAAATTGCTCCCGCCAGCACCAGCTTAAAAGTGTACCACCAGCCACCAGCTTAACTACTTCCAGTACCCAATAACTGCCGTGTAGTAAATTCATTGTCGATGGAATAGCAGCAGCAGCTTCAAATAGGTTGAGTTGAACTCCTATAGCGCACATTTGCGGAGTTAAGAAATAGGTATCAAGCATAGCTATAGTTAGTAGCAGCCCAGATAAAACAATACTGCCAATACGCCAGTGATATCGGATTTTGCCCAAAGCTAGTGCCCCAGTCAATACTACAGCAGCAGATAATAATTCCATCCGATTGAAGTTCCAAAAAATCGTATAGCCTGCTGTCGTAAAACCTGCTTGGCTCATCATCCCAGAAAGATAAAGACTAAGCATAATTACTCAGTCTAAAACTAGACTAGCACTGAGCCAAAAGCCCAAAGTCAATATGATCGCAGTTTGCCAAATTGGTCGTTTGAATTCAAGGCTAGAAATAGCAGTCATAAAATAATTGCGTGTGTTGTATTTCTTAGTTTCTAACTTCACTAGCCGTTTGACAAGAAATATCAACTAACCTTTACAAAGCGATCGCTCTTAATTCATTCTTAATCCAATCCCAAGATTTTTTAAACTTAATTGAGAAATATTAAGATATTTTAAAAATTAATTTAAATATATTTTGTCTGTTAGAAATACTCATTTTTTATATTGAAAGTAACTAGTACAGCACGGCGAAAATCCAGCTAGCATCTCAATTAACAAGACTTGGGGCGAAATCCCTTGTTAAAGGTAGGTAAGCAGTGAAAGATTCTCGCCAAATTGCGACAGGGTAAGCCTATTAATTTGGCACTCGACAAAATTTCATCCCGCACCGCAATGTCAGTATGTTTACCCTTATATTTTTATTGTGTAATCGGCTACAAGTAACCAGATGACAGAAGAAGGTGAGAAGTCTCGCCTCTTTCTGCCAGTTCTTCTGCCAAAAGGTTTTTTATGGATACACAAGTGATTGCCTCCGCCATCTCCGAGGCAGTTAATCAATCTGTTGCGTTCGTATTTTCCAAAAATTTATACTATTGTTACTAAGTTGTACGCACTAAATAGTCATTTCCTAGAAGTACTAAGACAGTACATAGCTAAAATAAGAGATATCATTAATGTCGCAAAGAATTGAATGGATTGATTGTTGGAAAGATCTTGCCATAATTACAGTTGTTGTCGGACACATTATCGATCCAGTATCGAAATATATTTTCTGGTTTCATCTGCCACTTTTTTTCTTTCTCAGTGGATATCTTTATAGAAAAAAAACTGACTACTCTGCTTTTTTCAAGAAAAAGTTTTTTCATCTTTTAGTACCCTATTTTTCATTTCTTTTTTTATTTACTCTAGTTCAGCATCTACCATTGATAATGGATAGTTGGCAGCATAAAAAATTATTGTCGATAAATAAAATTATCATATTTTCATTTCCAATAATCTGCAAAGAAGTGTATGGTGGAGCAAATCTGGTGCTTTGGTTTGGTATATTTTGGTTTGTAACTTGTTTATTTTTTACACAACAGTTATATAACCTGATCTATATAAAGTTTGGCTCTAATAATTGGCTGATGATAAAAATTATGCTTTGCTATTATTGTTTAGCAATGATTAATTGTTATTTGATAAAAAATGTTGTCTTTCCTTGGAGTATTAATGTAGTTGCAATGGCACTTCCATTTTATTGGTTAGCACACATGGCAGCTAAATCATTATTAATTAATTCTAAAATCATTAGATTAGGAATAATAGTATTTTTGGCTGCAATTTTCCTAGATGCAGGCTCTTTGCTGCATTTCAGTTTTAATATGAAAAATACCAGCTATGGAGTATTAATTTTTAATGTCGTTATAGCTTTATCTGGTATTAGTATTACACAGCAATTGGCAGTACTACTTCATAATAAATCTTACATAGGAAATGCCCTGTGTGAACTTGGTAGTGCTTCTATGCTCATTATGTATTTGCATCAACCAATACAAATAACTATGAAGAATTATCCAATATTCGCAAATCAAGGAATTAGGGTAATAGGTGCATTAATTATTTCATATATTATCTACAAAATTATTATTAATTATTCAATTATGCGTCAGCTTTTCTTAGGTGATTTTTCAACGGCAGTGGTAAAAGTTGATGAATAGTGTTGCTAGTACTGAATTTAGTTACTCATGAAGGTTAGCTCAACTGACGACGAAATTGGTTAATACTGATAGATAAAAGCACTATGGCAAAAACTAAAAGTGCGATCGCATTCAACCAAAGTACGTCCAAACCTGAGCCTTTAAGCAGTATCCCCCGGACAATCGCTACATAATGGCGTAAGGGATTTAGTAGCGATATATACTTAAGTATTACAGGCATGTTTTCGACGGGAGAGAGTGCACCCGAAAGTTGAATCAATGGTAAATTAATAAAAAATGATGTTAGTACAACTTGTTGCTGAGTACGACATATTGTTGCCAGCATAATCCCAATGCCAATTCCGACAAATAAATAAAGTCCTGATAGTCCTAAAAATAGAAAAGCATTGCCTCGAAAAGGCACTCCAAAAACTAATCTTCCCAAACTCAAAGCTAAGATGACATCGCCCATCAACAGAATAAACAGCGGCACAATTTTAGCTAACAAAATCTCCCAAGCTTCAGCTGGAGTCATTAATAGTTGTTCCAGAGTTCCTGTATCCTTTTCTCGGACAACTGTGACTGAAGAAACCAAAGAACTAATTAGTGTCAAAACTACTCCCAAAACTCCTGGAATGAAAAACCAACTACTCACTAGTCCAGGATTATAAAGAAAAGTTGTTTCCGGGTTAATTAATGCTGGTGCTTGATTAGATGTAAATCGCTGATTAAATTGAGAAATAATCTGATTTAAATAACCTTGAGCAATGCCAGCAGTATTAGCATCTACTGCATCAATTAAAATCTGGATATCGGCTGGTTTATCTTCGGATAAATGGCGATTAAAATCGTAGGGAATTACCAACCCTGCTATGATTTTTCCCTGCCGTACTTGCTCACCCAAATCCTGATCGTTGAACATATATTTTTCAACGACAAAGACTTTATTTTCAGTTAATTCAGCAACTAGCTCTCGGCTTTCATAAGTATTGGCATAATCAACGATTCCTAATTTAAGGTAATGCACATCTGGATTCAGACAAAATCCATAAATTAACATTTGAATTGTCGGAGGAATTATTAATAATACTAGTGTTTCTTTACTCCTCAATATTTGGCGAAATTCTTTAATAGCTAAACTCCAGAATCGGCTATTTAATAATCTTTGGATTAAGTTCATGATTAATTTAGTTCTAAATGATCAAAAGGATATAGATAGTAGGAGACGCGATTAATCGCGTCTGTACAGGAGTTAGGAGTTAAAAAAGTTTTATATCTGGCTTTCAGGGTGAGATGCTGTACTTGATTTAGTTACCAACTGCTGTATAAAAGAATAAATCTAATATTCAGGTAATAATTAATCTGATAATTGCATTCGTTTTAATATCCCACGGCCTGCATTAAATAGCAATAACCCTAAGATAACTAGCATTAAAAATGATAACCAGACCCCTGCCCACCCAGTGCCGCGTACATAGGCATCACGAGTAATTTCAATATAATAACGTGCTGGAACAATATAAGTAATTAGTGAGAGTGGAAAGGGTATATTACTAAGCGGATAAATGAATCCACTTAGTAATAATGATGTTAAAAAACCTAGTAGTGCAATAGCCTGGACAGCAGCATTTTGAGTGGGAGAGCGAATACCAATTAATAAACCAAACATAGTACTATCTATCAAAAACATTAGTGTACCCATTAATAATGGCGTTGGATCTCCAGCTAGTGTCAATTGCCAAATTATTACACTCATAATTATAATAAGTGAAGCTTCACTAATTCCAATGAGTAGGTAAGCTAAAGCTTTTCCTAAGAGGAATTCTTCAGCGCTGAGGCTAGAAGTGTAAACTTGTAATATTGTCCCTTTTTCTTTCTCCCGCACCATAGTAATTGCTGTTAATAACGAGGGAAAAATCCATAAAATCACTGCGAAAACACCTGGCACTATAGAAAGAGATTCTTTTCTTCCCGGATTAAACCAGAGGCGGATATGAGCAATAATTTTATCAGATGATGGTTGTAAGCCAGAATTTTGAAGAAAGAATCTGGTTGTTGCTTGAATACTGTTTTTGATAACTCGTGCGTTGTTAACATCAGTTCCATCAACTAAAATTTGTACTGTGCTAGTTAAACCTGATTTAATCCGACGACTGAAATCTGGCGGAATCACCACAGCAGCTTTTGCAAGTCCCTGATCAATTGCCCATTGAGGATTTTTGATTTGAAGTTTTGTATTTGAATTGAGAAGCGGAAAGCTATGATTATTAACTGGTTCAAATTGATTTGTCGCAAATAACCGCTCAGTATAAGCACGGCTGAGGGGACTGACATCAAAATCTTGGACAAATAAGGGAATATTTTTAGATTCTAATCGAATCGCAAAACCGAAGATAATTAAGCTGATAAATGGTAGGAGGAATGCTAGTGCTAATGTAAAGCGATCGCGCTGAAATTGGGCTAATTCCTTGCGACATTGAGAAAAAATTCGTTTCATTTTTATTGGTCATTTTTCCTTAGTTATTAATTCCCCCCTGCCTCCCCTGCCTCCCCTGCCCCTCTACTCTTCTTAGGTACGTTGCACAATACCAATAAATGCATCCTCAAGAGAAAAGGGAATAGGTCGCAGAGAGCGAATATTGATCTGCTGTGTTTGTAAAATTGAGCGGATATGGGGAATATCTGAGTCTGGATGATCGAGAACAAGGTGTAAGCGATCGCCAAAAATCGACACCCGCCACGGTGCCAACTGAGTTTTGAGTAAATTAGAGGCATCTTGGGTTTTATCGGTCACTACCTCCACCAGTTGACCGGGTTGAGCAGCTTTAATCTGACTCGGCGAACCCTGTGTCACCACTTCACCTGCTACCATAAACCCCATCCTGTTACATTGTTCTGCTTCTTCTAAATAATGGGTAGTCACCAGTACTGCTGTACCTGCTCTGGCAAACTCATTAATTAACCGCCAGAACTGACGACGTGCTAAGGGGTCTACTCCTGATGTCGGTTCATCTAAAAACAAAATTTCTGGCTCGTGCATCACTGAAGCGCCAAAAGCTACCCGCTGCTTCCATCCTCCTGGTAGTTGTCCCGTGAGCATATTTTCTCTGCCAACTAAACCACAGGTGGCAAGTACCCAATCAATTTTGGTGCGGCGTAATCGACTTGGCACACCATAAACTCCACAGTAAAATTCCAGATTTTGGATAATAGTCAAATCATCGTAGAGGGTGAATTTTTGACTCATATAACCAATGCGTTGGCGCACGTCACTACTACGCAGATTCTGAGTTTGTCCAGCTAAAGAAATTTTCCCAGATGTTGGTTCTAGCAGACCGCAGAGAATCTTAATGGTAGTTGTCTTTCCTGCACCATTTGCTCCTAGCAACCCGTAAATTTCACCATAGCGAACTTCCAAATCTACACTCTTAACCGCCTGGAAGTCGCCAAATACCTTTCTTATTTTATTTGCACCAATAGCAATCGATGAGAAATTGGAAATTCTTCTGTCCCCAGTCCCTTTTTTTGTACTAGGAAAAGCTATAAATTCTGGGTCATTGCCAGCTGCACGCAGACGAGAAACAAAAACGTTTTCTAAGGTAGCGTCAGCAGTTTGAATGCTGTCAAGTTGTAGTCGCTGCTGAGTGAAAATTGTCTGAACTGCTGCTGTACCGACTGCGACATCTTTAACTAGCACATCCAGGCGATCGCCAAAGGTTTGCACATCGACAATTGATGTGTGTTTGCTATTTGTCGCCTCATGTAATACTCGTTCAGCTGCTTCAATGTGCTGAGTCCGAACTTCCAAACGCTGTAAACCCAGACTCTCTCGCAACTGAGAAAGGGTGCCAATTTGTTGAATCTCTCCTTCATACATTAAAGCAATGCGATCGCACCTTTCGGCTTCATCTAAATAAGGTGTCGCCACAACTACTGTCACTCCCTCTGCGGCAATGGCGGCGAGAACATCCCAAAATTCTCGCCGAGATACCGGGTCAACTCCTGTAGTTGGCTCATCCAACAGCAGAATTTCAGGTTGAGAAATCAACGCACAGCACAAAGCTAATTTCTGCTTCATCCCACCGGAGAGGCGACCAGCCAAGCGATCGCCAAATTTATCCAAACTCATTAATCGCAGATATTTCTGACGACGCCCAAAGAATTGCTTTTCGGGAACTTCCCGCAATCCCGCAGTATAACGCAGATTTTCATCAATACTCAAGTCGAGATACAGTGAGAATTGCTGTGTCAGATAACCAATAGATAAACGGGCATCGCGGGGTGGTTTGCCTAAAATCTGGATATTGCCAGCAGATGCTTCCATGACCCCACCCAAAATATGGAAGGTGGTTGTTTTTCCTGCACCATCAGGGCCAATTAAACCAAAGATTTCTCCCCGTTGGACGGCAAAATCTATTCCCTTAACCGCGACTAATTTTCCATAACGTTTAGATAAACCTTCTACCTGAATTACTTCTGCACCAATTTTAGGATGACTTAATGAATCGCCCAAATCAGCAGATGGCGTGATGGTAGTCATAGAATTTTGGATTGGGGAATTGGAGTATAGCTGAGGTCATTTTTTTGCCTTTGGTACCATGCTAATCTCAGCATCTGCTGGCATTCCTGGCTTGGCGAATCCATTGGGGTTGTCGATGGTGATTTTGACGCCAAAAACTTGTTTAACTCGGTCTTGCTGGAAATAAATATTCTCAGGGGTAAAAGATGCTTCGGTGTCAACGGCAGCAATTTTAGCACTTAAGGGTTCTTTAGGTGCTGAATCTAGAAATACCTTCGCTAACTGACCAACTCGCAGTTTTCCAATTTCGCCTTGGGGGATAAAACCACGTAAATAAACTGTTTTGGGATCAATCACTGTAAGCAGGGTTTTGCCAGTGCTAACAACTGCTCCTGGTTCTACACTCCGGCTGACGACTACGCCTTCAATTGGGCTTTTCACATTCAGGTAAGCAATCTGGGCTTTAGTTTCTTGCTGGGAAGCTTTGGCATTGGCGACATCAGCTTGAGATGCGGCTAGTTTTAAGCGTGTCTGTGCCAATTGGGCGCGTAATCCACCTAGTTGGGCGTTACGAATAGAAGGATTTAACGCTGTGCTTTGGGCTTGGGTCAATTGTCCTTGGGCAGAATTGACTAATTTTCGATAAGAATCTACTGCTGCTTGACGTGATTTCAGGGTAGCAAGGGCAGTTTCAAGGCTTGTTTGGGCTTGGTCAAATTGTTGCTGGGTAACAGCTCCGTCAGCAACCAATTTAGTGTAGCGATCGCGATTTATTTGCGTGAGTTTCAATTCCGATTTGGCTTGTTCTACTTGAGCTATCGCTTGATTTAGTTGCGCCTGACTGGAAGCAACCGACGACTCAGCTTGAAAAATCTGACCTTTGGCATCTCCCCGCGCCTGTTGTAAAGAAAGCTGATTTTCCATAATCTGACTTTCTAGGATATTGATTTGCAACCGCGCCTGTTCTTCTTGTTTGCGGATGGAATCTAAACGGGCATCTGCGCCCTGAAGTTGTGCTTGAATCTCTGCATCATCCAACTTCACAATCACTTGATCTTTATGGACTGCATCCCCTTCTCGCACCGCTACTGACTCGATTCGACCCGCTACTTTTGCACCAATATCAGTTTCATAGCCTTCAATGCGACCACTCAACCGCAGCGCGTTAGTTTCCGAGTGTGGTAAGAGAAAAAACCAGGTTGTTACACCTGCACCTATGAGTAACAGGGCTACAGGGATAAGCACAGCAGGAGACAGTTTACCCTTTTTTTTCTCTGGTACAGCACCATCAATGGGTTCTTGGGGTGGTGAGATTAACTGAGCCATATTGGAGTGGGGAAGAATATCAGAATGACGGTTATAAATTGGTTAGATTAAGCGGCGTTCACTTTTGCCCTGACATCATATACCATCTTTCATATAGACGATGCGATCGGCAATATCAAGAATCCGGTTATCATGTGTCACTAAAAGAATTATCAAACCTTATTATTTAGCTAATTTTTGCATAATTTCCACAACATCGCTGGAGAAAAATCTGCATTATTCGCTCTTTCGAGCGTTGGTAAAGATGTTGCCATCTTTGCTAATGCAGTATCTGCAATTGCAAAAAGACTAAACATTCACCTTATTGGGTGAATCAATCAGTCTAGCAGTTACTCATACTCAAACCCAGAGCCATGCGTAAACTTCTTGATTGCGATCGCCGTCAATTCAAAGAGGAAAATTTATCAGCGATCGCATCACATTGCATTCCCTCCAGTTTTGTCAGAAACAATAGCACAAAAGTGTGCGATACTCACTATTTATGAGAACCCTATTTGCCTTTATGCTGAAGCGGAAAGTAGAAAAAACAGCGATGAGATTTGCCCAAAATTCCACCCGCCACCAAGGCTTGATAAAAGCCCTAATTCTAGGTTTTTTTTTGTTGGCATTCATAATGCCCACCAGTGTTTTAGCCGACGAAAGCGAACAAGCCAAAGCTTTTGACCATACAACCACGCTCCAAACTGTACTTACCAGCAGTCATCGCTCTGCTGCAAATCGTGACCGAGACAAGTACCGTCACCCAGCCCAGACTCTTGAATTCTTTGGTCTGCGCTCGAATATGACCGCGGTTGAATTGTGGCCGGGGGGTGGTTGGTATACCGAGATTCTCGCCCCGTTTCTCCAGCAAAAGGGACAATTCATAGTTACCAACTTTGCTCCCAGCACGAGTAAACAGGCTTTAGCTTTCCAACAGAAGCTAGCAGGTGAGCCAAAGATTTTTGGTAAAGTTAAAGTCGTTGAAATTAATCCCCCAAATGAACTCACCCTAGCCCCAGACAATTCCGTAGACATGATTCTTACCTTCCGTAATATTCACAACTGGGTTAAGACTGGCTATGCCGAGCAGGTTTACGCGGCGGCTTACAAAGCACTCAAGCCGGGGGGCATCCTGGGAGTGGAAGAACACCGTGCCAAACCAGGCATTTCTTTGCAAGAGAGTATCAAAACTGGCTATATGTCTGTTGATGGGGTAATTGCTGCTGTGGAGAAAGCCGGCTTCAAATTGGTGGGCGAATCAGAGATTAACGCTAACCCAAAGGATACTAAAGACTATTCAGGTGGAGTCTGGACACTACCTCCGACCTTGAGCCAAGGACAAAAAGATAGGCAACGCTTCCTCGCCATTGGGGAGAGCGATCGCATGACTCTCAAGTTCGTTAAACCCAAAGCCCCCTAATTAGATATGTGCGATCGCGTAGTCTGCCGTAGGCAATCGCCTGCCTCTATCTTGCTGAGGCAAACACGCTCCTTGCGGCATTCAAGCGACCTAACAGTGCCGTCTGGTAGAGAGGAAAACAAAAGAGCGATGGCGCAGAGCGCCCGCCAGAGGCGATCGTACCCTATATCTGATATCTACAGACTACTAGTACGCCACGGCGTAAATAGAGCAACCATTTAAAATCCCTAAAGAGCTTATTCCATAATACTTTTGACTTTTGACTTTTGACTTTTGACTTCCGCCTTGCGGTACTAGCTTTATTCTAATGACCTAATTATGATGTCCGTTCCCTTATTAGCAATCATCATAGTTGCTGGTGCTGGAGTGATTTGCTTTTCACGCCATTGGCTCAAGCCTGGTTGATTACCAATGTCCATGCCTAACTCAAGTGCCGTTTTACACTTCTCTATATCTCCAGATGCCGTCAGGTATCTTGGTTCAACGAGGGGAGCGTCATCAGGTTTGCTTGAACACAAGGTAACAGTTCCTGTACTTTTCAGGTGCATTATGTTTGGCCACAACCAGAAAGAATGCTTTGGACCTGAGAAACCTTTCAGTGTTCCAACACCTACAGAGGATTCTATCTAAAACTTTTGCTTGCGCTAGCTGAATGACGCGACTGTTTAACCTTGGTTGAGGTACTGACTGATAACCCCACTCAATTTCAGAACAATTCTGCAAAACTTCAAACCAGTCGCTTGGTGTCCACATCTGTAGCTTGTTTGGTGTTTCTCCAGCTTCTATAAGGAGAATACTTATACTTGAGTCATGAGCAGCGAGTTTTGAGGCAACTATGCTCCCTGCTGATCCCGCACCAACAACAATATAATCATATTTTTCCATGTAAATCACCCCAACAACACTGTTCTCAAATTACGGTCGATGCCATCCTGACTGCAACTGCTCATATTTTGACTGAAGAGGACTATGATACTGCCAGTACGAATCGGATTGCAAAACTAGCCGGAGTGAGCATTGGTTCGCTATATCAGTAATTTCCAAATAAAGAAGCACTAATGGCCTCACTTGTTGAACAAGTACCCCGTATTGGTAGGCTCAATAAAGTTGTTCATGCAGAAGAACAAATTGCAGCTTTGATACATACTTATCTAACGCTACTTATTTTTCCAGAAATGTCCAGACTCCTTCATCCCAATCTCCATCTGTTGGAGGTGATTGTAACCAATGCTGACAACGCAACAGATGTAACATAGCAGCTTTATCATGCTTGTCTGCGGCCAAAACTTTGGCAAACTCGGCTCTAGCAAAGGTAAACTGCTGCTTGAGGTAATACTCGCGTCCTTTATGATAGTGCTCAATCACTTGCAGTTTTTCGCTTTCAATGGAATCAGAACGCAAACCTAGTAATTCATATATGGCTACTGGCTCATTTCTGCCTTTGACACGAATGTAATCTAGTTCCCTAGCCCAAATATGATCTTGGCATGGTTTAAAGGTGTTATGGCTAATAATAATATCGCAACCATACTGTTTACTAACACTTTCTAGTCTGGAGCCAAGATTAACACCATCGCCAATAGCGGTAAATTCCATCCGCTTACTAGAGCCAATATTCCCACTAATCACGGTATCAGAGTTGATGCCAATGCCGATTTTAATTCCAAGCTTATCATCTGCATAGCGACGTTGATTAAATTCGTGCAGGCGATGGCGCATTTCTAAGGATGTTTGCACTGCCATCCAAGCGTGGTTTTCTAAGGGTAGGGGAGAACCAAACACAGCCATGATGGCGTCGCCGATGTATTTGTCAAGAGTACCTTTATGTTTAAAGACTGCCTCCACCATTGATTCAAAATATTCATTGAGCATACTCACCACTTCTTCTGCCTCCAAGTTTTCCGTCAAAGTGGTGTAGCCGCGAATATCGGAAAATAAAATTGAAACTTCTTTACGATCGCCTCCTAGTTTAGCGTCATCTAGTTTCAGCAATTCTTCGGCTAATTCTTGGGTCATGTAACGGTACATCGTACTCTTGAGCCGCTTTTCATCACTGATATCTTCCATCACTACCAGCGCCCCACGGATCTGCTCTTGGTCGCTAGCATCGGCAATTGTATTAATCGATAAATTAATACTATGCTGTTTGATACTAGTGCTTAAAAGTGTGCGATCGGGGTAATATTGCTGGCGACCTTTTAAGTCAACTGCGTGTAAAGCATCCTGATACCACTTGCTAAAGTCACCTTCTTTGATGCCGATCGCATCAGTAACTAATTTACCTTCTAAACGGTCTTCTGGCCCCAGTCCTAGCAAACGTTTGGCACTTTCATTGGCGGCGATAATTAATCCAGTTTTATCAGTAGAAACTACTCCATTGGAAAGACTACGCAGAATATCCCGTTGCATTTGTTCTTGTTGCTTGACTGTGGCAAACAACTGGGCATTTTGCAGCGCTACTCCCGCTTGAATATTAAAAGCTTCCATAAATTCTTCATCGTTGCGGTCAAAGCTAGCTTGGAAGCAGTCGGGAGCTTTCGGCCAATCAGCTGGATTATAATGGGGAAAATCTCCTGATTTCTTTTTATTTACGAGTTGGGTAACGCCAATTAGTTGTTGATCGGCGTTAAACACTGGCATACAAAGTAAGTTACAGGTGCGATAGCCATTTTGCTGGTCAATTTGTTTGGCTGTCTCCGAGTCAGGATGGTCATACAAATCAAAGGCAATATTCAGTTTCTTGCCAGAAACCGCCACTAAACCAGCAAAGCCTTTACCTACGGGGACTCGCAACTCCTTAGTTGAACCATCATCCTGGGTGATTTTCGTCCACAATTCATGGCGATCGCGGTCTATTAACCATAGGGTACTGCGATCGGCATTCATCAGTTCCTTGGCTTCATCCATCACCCGCTTCAGGGTGTCTTCTAAGTCGAGACTGCTTTGAGAGAGGGATTTGATCGCCTTCATCAGCGCCGCCACTGCTCTTTGTTTTTGGGTAGCTACATAAAAAGAGCGCGAGGATTCTAAAATTAGGCGAATCGAAGGGGCAAATTCTCGAAATAATTCTTCGTCAGCACAGATAAAACCTTTGGTATCAATGCGCTCTGCAAGTGGAGCATCGTGATTATTCCCAGATTTTAATTTATTCAGTAATTGCACTACCGCAACTAATTGCCTATGTTCATTCAACAATGGCAAAGCCAGCATGGTGTAGGTGCGATAGCCAGTTCTTTTTTCTTGTTCTTGGGCAAAATGCGATCGCGGGTCATTATAAAAATCAAAGGGAATATTGATAACTTGCTTGAAGGTGGCGACTTCCCCTGCAATACCTTTATCAGCCGGGATGCGAATTTCTAAAGAGCGATCGCCCTCCCCCTCAGCCAGAATTGACCAAAGTTCTTGTTTTTCTTCATCCAATAAAAATATCGTCGTCCGGTCTGCCCCCAGTAATTCCCCGGTTTTTAAGGTAATCGAATGCAACATTTCTTGCAGAAGAGTTTCAAACCCCTGAGAATCCAGCATTGACAGGGTTTGATGGACAATCTGTAATTTTTGCTCGACATCCTTAACGACCTGTTTAAAAGTATCCTGAGTCAGGGGAGCAAGAAACGTAGAAAAAGTTCCTTGTCTTGTGGCAAGAGCACCTACAGGAGCAGAATTTGCTTGTAATTCGCGGTTTTCTTGGTTGTGAACACCAATAATCATATCGGCGGTCTCCCCACAACTTCCTTGATACACTGACATAATCGGTATTTTATATAGCAGGATAAGATTTTAGATTTAACAATGAAATTAAATTTATGTAAGTGGTGCTAAAAGCAACAATTGTTTGATATTATCCATAGTTTAATCGCTTGTTTAGCTAGCGTCATCCTGTGGAGTCAGGTGGAAGTCAAGCAATTTTGGATAATGGAATTTGTCGATAGCGCAGCGTAAAGCCTGCGGCATGGCAACTCTTAGAGACGCTCTTGCGTTCGCTTAGAGCGAGTCCGCGAGCGTTGGATTTGAAATTTGGGATAATATGATGTCCGGGCAATTAAGCATAATACTCCCAAGCCCAAAGAGCCAAGCTGCGCTTGAGCTAACCTAAGAGCCTGCTCTTAAGGGCTGGAGGTGGGGTGAATTTCATTTTCAAAAAATTTATTTATTTTTGTAATAAATTTAAGGGACTTCCAGTTAAAAAAACATCCCATCGTAGGGGCGCAAGGCCTTGCGCCCCTACTACAAATGTACAAATAATTTTGGATAATTTATTTTTGTAATAAATCTAATAACGCGATCGCCTTTACCAATTCCTCTGGATCTACAGGCTTGGAAATATGCTGTTGAAATCCGACAGCGATCGCTTGCTGCTGATCCATCTCACCAGCATAGGCAGTTAAAGCGATCGCTGGAATTGTCCCGCCTTGCTCTGGTTTTAGACTCCTCACCTGTCGCATCAGCATGTAACCATCCATTTCTGGCATCCCAATATCGCTGATGATCAGATTTGGCTGGGATTGACTCAGTGCAGTTAAAGCTGCAATGGCTGAGGTTACGGTGATCACAGTTGCACCATACTGCTCTAGCATGAAGGACAAAAATTCTCGCATATCTGCATCATCATCCACCACGAGAATCTGTAAGCCAGACAAGGGTGAGGACTGATCTGCCAGAAGTGAGGAGCTATCTTTTGCATCCTTGATTCCTTTGCTTTCATCCTGTAAGCATGGAAGTATGACGGTGAAAGTTGCTCCTTGTCCTTCGCCCAGGCTTTCTGCTTGAACAGTTCCCCCGTGAAGTTCTACAAGATGCCGGACGATCGCTAATCCTAAACCTAAACCGCCAAATTTTCGAGTTGTGGCACTATCTGCTTGACGGAAATAATCAAAGACATAAGCTAAGAACTCAGGTACAATCCCCTTCCCTGTGTCAGTTACATAGATTTTTACCTGTAAACCAACCTGCTCTAATTTAATTTTTACCTGTCCCCCAGTGGGAGTAAACTTAATGGCATTGGAAAGGATATTCCAAATGACTTGTTGCAATCGATTGGTATCGCCTAAAACTTGCCCGACATCAGATTCAAGAATTGTCTGAATCTCGATGGATTTGGCCTGTGCTGATAAACGCACTGTCTCGATCGCAGCTTCAATGACTGATACCAAATTAATCGGGTAGAAGTTGAGATTAAGTTTACCCTGAAGGATGCGGGAGACATCGAGCAAATCTTCAATCAATTGGGTTTGTAACTTGGCATTGCGCTCAATGGTTTCGAGGGCGCGATCGCTTGTTAATTGGTCAAGTTTGCGGGTTCGCATCAGTTTTGTCCAACCCAGAATTGGGTTAAGCGGTGTTCTCAGTTCATGGGACAGCACGGCTAAAAATTCATCTTTGATCCGGTTTGCTGATTCAGCAGCGTTTCGCGCCGTTCGTTCGGCTTCGTAAAGATGGGCGCGAGCGATCGCTTGGGCGCATTGTTGAGCAACAGCCAAGATAAACGCTTGATCTTCTCCACTAAGTAGTTGAGGCTGGGCAAATCCCAAAGTTATACCTCCAACTGCCCAACCTTCTACCATCAATGGAATAGAAATCCAGGGATCAATGTCATATTGAGTATAAATTTTAACTAAATGAGGGTAACGAGCTATCTGATTTTGTCTCGCTTGTGCCCAAATAGGTTGCCCAGTCCGCACGGCTTCTGCTAGGGGAAAGGGTAAATCTATGGCAAAATGCCGCCAAGTGTCCAGCAAATCTTGGTTATAGCCAACCGCACGCACAATTTCC
This sequence comes from Nostoc sp., assembly GCF_036919675.1. GTDB lineage: Bacteria > Cyanobacteriota > Cyanobacteriia > Cyanobacteriales > Nostocaceae > Nostoc. Next base: position 66,328 of record NZ_JBALCP010000101.1, on the reverse strand, counting down.
AGTTCAGTTTTGTTTTCATTCAGCAAAGCGACGAGGGCTGAACTAGCTCCCAAGGCAGCCATGCTCTGCTCGACAATGACTTCAGATACTTGGGCTGGTGTCAGCGATTCTGAAAGGGCAGATGTGATCGACTGGAGACGGGCAATTCGCTCTAATGCTTGCTCTGCTGTTGTTTGTGCTTGCTGCGCTTCTTGGTAAAGGCGGGCATTATCGATGGCGATCGCAGCTCGATGGGCAACATCTTCCGCCAGTGACAAGTCAGCTATGCTGTAACGACGTTCTGATTCAGCAGTCACAAAGGAAATTGCCCCAAAAATTCTTTTCCGTGCCATCAAGGGCAAGACTATACATGACTTTAAACCAAGTTCACGCAGAATCCGCAGATGTTCTGGATCTTGGATGGCTGCTGCTAGGGCTGCATCTGAAATTTCAGTTACCATTTCTGCAAGTCCTGTACGCAGCACCTTAGCCACACCTTCAACTGCATCCAAATCTCTGGGATAACGCTGATAGAGTTCCCAGGCGAGTTTCACTTTCTCTGGATCTCGGTGGGCAACTGCTACTTGATTAATTGCTTGATTGTCTTGCAGGAGATTAACACTGCACCAATCGGCGAAGTAGGGCACAACCAGGTTTGCCACGCTTGTTAGGGTGCTTTCGTAATCGAGGGAAGAGGCGAGTGTTGCACTGACTTGAGCCAAAAACGCTGCTCGTTGCTGATCGGCTTCTGCTTCCAGACGGGCGGTTTGCTCTTGAATCAGTTGAATACGTTTGGCTTCAGATTGTTTGCGATCGGTGATATCAAGCACAACACCACTCATGTGTGTGGCTTTACCTGCTTCGTTGAAAAAGGCTTTTCCCCGGCAGGCTAGGTAGCGGATGCTGCCGTCATTCCAAATAATTCGATATTCTAAATCATGCTCCACGCCTTCGTTAATCGCTCGACTCAAAGATTGAGCCAGCAATGCGCCATCATCTGGATGCAGACGAGCTAAAATTGCTTCGGAGGTGGCAACAAAGGTTTCAGGTGTTAGCCTAAATAGTTGATAAGTTTGCTCATCCCAGTCAAACTGATCGTTGGTAATATCCCAACTCCAAACACCGATTTGGGCAGACTTCAACGCCAGGTTGAGTTGTTCTTTGCTGTTTTCTAAACCTTGATAAAGATGAGCATTTTCTAGAGAAATGGCAATTTGAACTGTCAAAATCTCCAGTACGGCAAGTTTATCCTGTGTAAAAGCGCTGGGGATGAGATTGTTTTCTAAATATAAAATCCCAAGTAGTTTCGACTGACGGGCGATCGGCAAACAAAGTATAGATTTAGGTTGCTTTTGGATTACATACTCATCTCTAGAAAACAGATTCTGCTCAGTGGCATTCGGCAAAATCACTGTTTCTTGAGTTCGCTGAACATAATTCAGGATAGATTGAGGAATAACCTCTGAAATGTCGCCTTCTAATACGGGTCGATAAATATTGGGCTTTGCTGCCTGGGGATTAACCTTAGCTTCTACTTCTATTACCATATTTTGCTCGGTTTCAAGCAACAAATAACCGATTTCTGCTCCTGCTTGCTCGATGACAATCTGCATTAATGTCTTCAACAACCGTGAAAGTACAATTTCACTAGATATTGTTTGAGATGCTTTAACAACCGATAGAAAGTCTAGGTGTTCACCTGTGGTAAAAAAGGTTCCGTTAGAGACAAGCTGTTGTCGTGGCAATAGCTGAGGATAGGATTCTTCGAGGTGCTTGACTTTAGCAGATGCCTCCCAGCGCCCATAGGAATTTTTAGCTGCTTGCAAGTAGGTTTTGGCAATTAATTCAAACTTCCGCTCTAAGTAAAACTTAGCGCCTAGCTCATTAGCCAAAGCTTCATATTGCACAAATCCTTGCTCACGGGCTGAGGCGATCGATTGCTCATACAGGCGCATTGCTTCCAAGTCCCGACCTTCAATTCGAGCTATTTCAGCAGCTACTAATTGAGACTTGTGTAAAAAGTTAGCCGGACAGTGACTTGCCCAGTATTGCAATTGCTGCTGATGGGATTCTAGGGTTTGTAAAAACTGTTTTTGCTCTTGAAAAGAGCCTGTTGGATAAAGAGCAGTTAGAGTTAGTGAGTAATAGAAAATATAATCTGTTTCAATTGGTAATGCCAGTGTTGTAACTGGAAGCTTGGATAATTTTAAGGTGGAATTCAGGGCTTCTGCATACTGTCCATAGGTAAAAAATATAATTAATTTAATAATGTGATAAAAAATAATTCCACTAATAAAACCTGCATCTTTAATCACAGACAATGCGCGTAATTCATCAAAACTATCATCATTTAGAGTCAGATTTAGGTGAGTGAGTCCACGTAGATTCATCAGTAGCATTTGCTGTAATCTGATTGTCTCATAGACCGCCTCATGTTTAGACTGGCGGGCAAAGGTAGTGTATTTTTCTAGAGATTTGTATGTATCTGAAAGTGGAGAGCCTAACTGGATAATTTGCCAAGAGCTTTGATAGCCGTTGTAGTTCGCCATCGTCACATCGCCTGCTTCCACACAGCCGATAAATCCCCGTTCTAAAAAGGGAATATCAGTGGCAATATGGTTACGCCAAACGTTGATATGACTTCCATGAATGTACAGAACAGTCCCTCGAAGTTTCAAGTCATTCAACTTTTCATTTAATTGAATTGTCATCTGAGAAAATGCGTAGCCTGTAGGAATATCATGGAAGATGGAAACTAACAACATGGCGTACATGCTGTAAGCAAAACAAGAATCTTCGGTATTACCAAACTTGAGTGAGTAGTTAACAGCTTTAAGTACGACTAACGGAAAGAGATCAGGTCTACCGAGATAAGTAGGTGGACCCAAAGTTGTCAACAGACTAATTAATGTCTTAATATTGGGGTCTCGGATTAGCGGAGCATTAATTAAATCAGAGATTTGTCTATTACCTAAATTTATTAATATCTGGTTTTTTTCAATTGCGATCAGCGCTTCTCTACTGCGCTTCGCGATCGCAGCTTGCACTTGCTCATTTGGATCAGGGAATGTCACGCCAAAAAGTTTTAAAGCTTCTAATCCCAGTGTCAGCGCCTCTTCATACCTACCTGCAACTTGGTAGAGTCGAATTTGCAGCATATATATGTTGGCTTTTTCCACATGAGATTCTGCTTTGAGCAATAGTAGCTCAAATAATTCTTCTGCTGGCTCTAAATTACCTGTTAAAAATTCACACTCAGCCTGTTCTTTAAATAGAGTAAATGTTTGCTCATATTGTTCAATCCAGGCATTCTCAGCTAAAAGATTCATGGCAACGCTAAAAAATATTTTAGCAGGAGTGTAGGCTGTGGAGGCTTTTGCCTTCTTACCAGCGATTAAATTCAATCGTACCAATTCATCTTTTTCTGTCTGTTCACTTATCAGATTCACAGCGAGATTGAGTTGATTGACTAAATCAAAAATTTGCTCGCTCACTTGTTCAGGACTAGCATTTTTGAGCAAAAGTCGCCCAATCGTCAGGTGAACTGCCAACTTTGATTCATCGGCAATTAAGGCGTAAGCAGCTTGTTGAACTCGATCATGGTAGAAACGATAGTTTTTCTGGGTACTTTCATCTGACTCAATGGGGATAATTAATCCTCTTAAAATTGCTTCAACAAGTGCATTTGCCGTTTTCTCAATAGATTGTTCACCAACGATCGCTAAAACTTCTAAATCAAAACGATTACCAATACAGGAGGCTAACTTAAGCACCTGTTGAGTTGGAAGTGGCAGTTTTTGCATCCGCCCAATCATCAAACTGACAATATTATCTGTAATGCCTTGGGCTTCAATCTGAGCTAGATTCCATTGCCAAACACCATGTTGGCGATCAAAATTCAGCAGATTTTCTTGATGCAGTGTTTTTAGAAATTCATTTACAAAAAAAGGATTACCGTCAGTTTTTTGAATAATCAATTGAGCAAGAGGTTCTACTCGTTCTGCTGAACTATGCAATGTATCAGCAATCAACTGATTTACATAAATAAGATTCAAGGGAGTCAGGATAATTTCAGTTATTCTTGCACCATACTGGCGAACCTTCTCCATCATCAAATTTAAGGGATATACAATATCTATTTCGTTATATCGAGCCGCCAAAATGAAGCAGAGATACTGGATAGTAGAGCCAGTAATAATAGTTTGAATCAAATTTAAAGTAGCGGTATCTGCCCACTGCATATCATCTAAGAAAATAGTGAGTGGATGCTCTTTTTGAGCAAAAACGCTGATAAAGTTCTGAAACACCAAGTTGAATCGATTTTGAGATTCAGCAGGTCCCAACTCTGGTATATGAGACTGTTCTCCAATGATTAGTTTAAGTTCTGGAATTAGATCAGCGATTAGTCTACCATTGTTCCCTAATGCTGCTTGTATTCGCTTTTTCCAGGTGGTAAGTTTATCTTCAGACTCAGTTAAAATTTGCCGAACAAGTGTTTGAAAAGCTTGAACAATGGTGGAATAAGGAATATCTCGTTTGTACTCATCAAACTTACCACAGATAAAAACCCCACGTTCTTTGACAATCGGCTTGTGAATCTCTTTCACCAGAGAAGATTTTCCAACCCCAGCATAGCCAGAGACAAACACTATCTCTGGTTTTCCTTGGCTAACAACTCGCTCAAATGCTTGGAGAAGCTTGGCAATTTCTTGTTCTCGTCCATACAATTTCTGGGGAATTTGAAAGCGCTCTGAGATATCTTGCTCACCCAAAACAAAGGATTGGATTTCTGTGGTTGTCTGCAATTGCTCTAAGCACCGTTCCAGATCAAATTGCAAACCTAAAGCGCTCTGATATCTCTGTTCTGCAACCTTGGACAGCAATTTTATGATGATCTCACAAAGCATTTGGGGAATATCAGAGTTTAGCTTTTTCGGCGATGGCGGAGATTTGGCGATATGACAATGCACCCACTCTAAGGGGTCTTTGCCTTGAAACGGTAGCTGACTTGTGAGCATTTCATAGAAGGTGACTCCCAGTGAATACAAATCGCTGCGATAGTCAATCCCTCGATTCATCCGCCCGGTTTGCTCAGGTGACAAATAAGGTAAACTACCTTCAATGCAACTGGAACTGCTAACCCTTTGCTGCTCATAGGGAATGAAAGTAGCAATTCCAAAATCGGCAATCTTTACCTGATTAGTTTCGAGGTTAACTAAGATATTTTGTGGCTTAATATCTTTGTGAACAATGTGATGGCTGTGAATTTGGGCGAGTCTGCTGGTGATTTCAATAGCAATCTTCAAAAATGGAATAGGCTGTTGAAATTGGTCTAGTAACAGGTCAAGCGATCGCCCCCCAAAATCCTCCATAATTAGATAAGGGATTCCCTGGTGCATCTCTAAGGCGTAGGCTTTGACTGCTGCTGCAATGTTTAACCTTTGAGCGATCGCATACTCATGTCTAAGTTGCTCAATATTATTGGGTGTACACTGTTCTGGACGTAGCCCTTTGATAATTACCGGACACTGATCTTTAACCTTGATTCCACGATATATGACTGCTTTTACCCCTGCTTTTAACAAAGCGACAATTTTAAATCCAGGTAATGCAATCATCATGCCAAATACTCCAGGCGTACTTCTTCAGGGATAATCCAGATTAATTGTATTTTAGATACATTTCCTTGGGCAGATTAAATTTAGATAATATTAGGTTACGATAACCAGTTCTGCTGACTCATAAACCAAAAATAAGCTAAAATTCAAGCAGAGTAAGCATTTCCCGCTCATAAACTCCCCATGCTTGATAACCTGCAAACCCAAATTTACCAACTAGAACAATTTGCCAACAGCCTCGTTTCTAACCAACTGACACACCTGAGTGTGGCAAGTATTGGTATCATCTTTGCAGCTGGCTTGCTCACTAGTCTCACACCCTGTATGCTTTCTATGCTGCCAATTACCATTGGTTACATCGGTGGTTATGAAGCCAAAAGCCGTTTGCAAGCAGCTGCTCAATCAACTTGGTTTGCTTTCGGATTAGCAACTACATTGGCAGGATTAGGGATCATAGCAGCTTTTGTGGGAAAAGTCTACGGTCAAGTGGGAATTGGTTTGCCGATTATCGTCAGCATTATCGCCATTCTCATGGGGCTGAACTTACTGGAAGCACTACCTCTGCAATTTCCATCCTTGGGTGAAACGAATTGGATTTCGCCAGATTTACCAGCAGGATTGCGTTCCTATTTGCTGGGGCTGACTTTCGGCTTAGTGGCATCCCCTTGTAGCACGCCTGTTTTAGCTAGCTTACTAGGTTGGATTGCCAATACACAAGACTTAATTTTAGGCGCTGTTTTGCTACTTTCTTACACAGGCGGTTATGTAGCACCATTGATTTTGGCGGGTACTTTTACAGCTTCAATTAAAAAGTTACTGGAATTGCGTCGCTGGTCTGGTTGGATTAACCCAGTCAGCGGGGCGCTATTGGTAGGATTCGGTGTATTTTCCTTAATTTCTCGGATTCCCCTTGGCAGTTTTTAATTTCAATCCTTGATAGTGCCTGATTGAGATTTATATTAGCAATACACTTGTAATATTTTACACATTATGACTAGAGAAGATTCAGCGGGCAAAGAATTAAAATGGTGGGCAGTACCTGGGCAATTCTTACGGCAGGAGCTTTTGCCTGTACTGACCAACTTACGACTAGCGATCGCACTATTTCTATTGATTGCAATCTTTAGTTCCACCGGAACTGTAATTGAGCAAGGTCGCTCACCCGCATTCTACCAAGCCAACTACCCAGAACATCCAGCTTTATTTGGTTTCTTAACTTGGAAGGTAATTCAGGTAGTTGGGTTAGACCACGTATATCGTACCTGGTGGTTTCTGGCATTACTCATCTTATTTGGCACTAGCTTAACTGCTTGTTCTTTTACTCGTCAGTTACCAGCCTTAAAAGCTGCCCAGCGCTGGAAATATTACGAAGAACCCCGGCAATTTCAAAAGTTAGCTTTAAGTGCAGAACTAGATACTGGTTCTTTGAATTCTCTGAGCCAAATATTACAGAAACGCCGCTATAAAATTTTTCCAGATCAAGAAAAAGAAAATCTTCTCTATGCCCGCAAGGGAATAGTCGGACGCATCGGCCCAATTATCGTTCATATTGGCATCGTAGCTATTCTGCTAGGCGGAATTTGGGGGGCGATGACTGGGTTTCTTGCTCAAGAAATGGTTGCCAGTGGCAATACATTTCAGGTAAAAAATATTGTGGATGCTGGCCCTTTAGCAGCAGCCCAAGTTCCGAAAGATTGGTCTGTGCGAGTCAATCGTTTTTGGATTGACTACACTCCATCTGGCGGCATTGATCAATTTTATTCGGATATGTCTGTCTTGAATAATCAGGGAAAGGAAGTTGATCACAAGAAGATTTTTGTCAACGAGCCTCTGCGCTATCATGGCGTCACTTTCTACCAAACTGATTGGGGAATTGCAGCTGTTCGCGTCCAATTTAACAACAGCCCGATTTTTCAGCTACCGATGGCACAATTGAACACGAACGGTAACGGGCGCATTTGGGGAACGTGGGTTCCGACTAAACCGGATTTGAGTGAGGGTGTCTCCCTGTTAGCCAAAGACTTGCAAGGGATGGTATTAATTTATGATCCCACTGGCAAACTCGTTGATACTGTCCGCACTGGGATGTCCACCCAAGTCAATGGCGTGAAGCTGAAAATTCTGGATGTGATTGGTAGCACTGGCTTACAAATTAAAGCCGATCCAGGCATACCAATTGTTTACTCAGGGTTTGGCTTACTAATGCTGGGTGTGGTGATGAGTTACTTCTCCCACTCGCAAATATGGGCATTGCAAAAAGGCGATCGCTTGTATGTGGGTGGCAAAACTAATCGCGCCCAAGTTGCTTTTGAACAAGAGGTTTTGGATATTTTAGATCGGCTGAGTTCACAGCCAAAAGGTGAGGAGAAAGAGACGCCAATTGAAGTTTAAAAGCAAAGCGGTGCAAAGTAAATCGCAGAGGAACGCAGAGGATTACTTTACGTTCCTTTGGGTTTCAAAGTTATTTACAATTAATTACGTCCACACGAATACAGATTGGGAAATTATTAGAGGTATTTATTAAACATTGGAACAAAGATTTCTATGTCTGCTCAAGTTCAATCCAAGGGACGCATTTACCTTCTACCCCTAATCGCTGTTTCATTGAGTATTGCTTCTTGCACTGCGGATCATAGAAACATCAAGCATGTTTCTATCGTTGGTGTCGGGGCAAGTTTTCCCGCGCCTTTGTACGAGCGCTGGCTTTCAGATTACAACCAGAAAAATCCCAATGTGGAAATTAACTATCAAGCTATAGGGAGCAGTACTGGAGTGCAACAACTCATCGAAGGTACTGTGGACTTTGCAGCTAGTGATGTGGGAATAACAAGTGAACAAGCAGCCAAAATAAAACGGGGAGTAATCGCTTTGCCAATAACTGCTGGTTCTATTGTCCTGGCTTATAACCTCACACAAGTTGCACAGCAGTCGCCTCAAGTCAATGTACCAACTACTCTAAGGCTACCACGGCAAGTTTACGTAGATATCTTCCTCGGAAAAATTACGAATTGGAATCATCCTAGAATAGCCGCAGCTAATCCAGGAGTAAGTTTGCCCAATTTACCGATTCAAGTCGTACACCGAACTGATGGGAGTGGGACTACGAGCGTGTTGACGCAACACCTAAGTGCTATAAGTCCAGAATGGAAAAGGAAACTTGGGGCTGGTAAAGCTGTAGCATGGCAAGTAGGAATTGGTGGAAAGGGTAACGAAGGTGTTACCGCCTTGATTCAACAGATACCAGGAGCTATTGGCTATGTAGAGTACGTTTACGCCAAACAAAATAAACTTCCTATGGCTGCTTTAGAAAATAAATCTGGTAATTATATTACGCCGACACCAAAATTTGTAGCTCAAACTTTAGAGGCAGTAAAATTACCCGCCAATAATTTAATTGCTTTTATCACCGATCCTACAGATGCCCAGTCTTATCCTATCGTCACTTACAGCTGGCTTTTAACTTATCACCAATATCCAAACCGAGTCAAAGCTCAAGTGCTGAAAAACTTTCTTGATTGGGCTGTGATTGAGGGGCAAAAATCCAGTTTGGAACTCGGATATATTCCTTTGTCTAAAAAAGTTGTGCTTCAAGTGCAATCTGCTGTCAATAAAATTGCTGAATAACGCTAATCAGTGATGATATTACTTTTGGTGACGGACTTCAACCACAGTATGTACATTACCGCGAGGCGTAAAATCTGCTTTCACCGTGACTTCCAACGGATCACAAGCAGCTACAAAATCATCCAAAATTTGATTGGCAGATTCTTCGTGAGAAATGTAGCGATCGCGGTAACTGTTAATGTAAAGCTTAAGCGCCTTCAATTCCACTACCCGCTCATCAGGCACATAGGTAACGTAAATTGTCGCAAAGTCAGGATAGCCGGAAAACGGACATTTACAAGTAAATTCCGGCAAAGTAATATTAATGTCATATCGCCTACCCACACGCGGATTCGGAAAGGTAATTAGTTTACCTTCGGCAATGTCGCGTTCGCCATACTTCATTTCTAGGCTTGCCTGGGATACACTTTCAGCTGAGGAATTACTCATAAGTTATTAAATATGATTATTTGCTAGTTTGGGCAAAGGAGGAGATGGGGAGACTAATAAATCGTAAATCCTTACTCAGCATCTCAATACTCTTCCTTCTCCCAGTCTGGACAATTCTCATCTTCACAACCGTGAGGATGCATGGCACAAACTAATAAATTACCACCATAAACCTGACCGTGGTAGTGAGTACAACCGATGCAGGCAGGATTTTTTTCGGCTGTGGGCTCAACTGAATAAGGAAAGCCTGGATCTACATCTGTTACAATGTCTTCCAGTTCCCAGTAAGCTTCCAACATTGGTTCAGCCAAATCCTGTAAATACTGATCGACTTCAGTGACAATGTTAGGGACTTGCTCGGTGATTTCTTCCGTTAGCTCAAAAAAAGCGTCTACCATTTCACTCATTCCCAGGAAGAAACGCTCTACTTCATCAGCCACTGTTTCGACGATTTCTGCTAAATCTTTTTGCCACTGTTCCATAAACTTGACGCCCTTACAGGCTATAAACAGGACGGTTTGTGTTATCTGGCTGGAAGCACTAGAGTACACATTAAGCAATGTATCTTACTCAAGTTTCTATCTGAACTGCCACTTATTACTAATATTTCGAGCAAAGAATATTTTTTATTAATCGCGTTGCAATCGTTTTAACTCATTTTGCAGGTCTAGCACTTCTTGGCGTAATTTATCCACATTCTCATCAGTTGCTCCCTCTTTCACCGTTGGTTCTTCATCTTCCTCTAAAATTTCAATGCGGCGAGGTTCAGAAGGGGGTGTTTTATCCGAGGTTTCAGCAGATGCTTGAGCCTGTTGGGCTTGCTTCATCATATCTTCAACGAAGCGGCGGGCTTCTTCTGTGTTCATTTCGCCCTTTGCCACCATTTCATCTGCCAGTTTTTGGACTTGCGATCGCACTTGGGCTAATTTCCCCCCTGCTTTCTCACCTGCGTAAGAAGCTAATCCAACACCGAGGTAAAAAGCTTTTTGAACAATATCTCCAAAACCAGCCATTGTTGCTGAACGCTCCTAAAAATAGGGCGACCCGGAGACTACGCCTATCACAAGCCTCCCGTGTTGCTGCTACCTTCCGGTTCTGACAAGATTTGGGTGTTGCAATCGCATAGATCCAGGTCTTCTAAAAGCATAACATTAAAAGTCAGTAAGTGTGTGTTATTCCATAACAATTCGCCATTCGTAAAGCTGATAGTTGACGCAGCCATGTTGCACCAATGGGTCATCAGCTACAATTGCTTCTGCTTCATCTTTTGAGGCTGCCTCAAACAGCAACATCCCGCCTCTTTGCTCTGCCCAGTAGCCTGTTCGCGCTTTGTGTCCTTTAGCAATCAAGTCCTGAATGTAGGCTTTGTGGGCAGGTACATATTGGTCAAAGGTAGGTTTATCGACTTTGCCCTCTTCAATTTTTACAAACCACGGCATTTGCTTTTTAACTCCAGTTGCAACAGACATCCTGCTTAAGTTATGACTATTTTTGAGTAGTAATTTAGTAGCAATATACACTAACTATAGTAATTTACTGAAGATTTAAAGGTCAAAACTATAGAAGAAGACGAATAAAGCCATCCTAGCGGCTCACATATGTCGCCTATTGTCTGCTAGCAGGCGACGCATCTGTGACTATTAGACCTCTAGGTGCGATCGCAGATCATCCAATGGAGATGTCGAGTTAGTGGGAATCAGTGGTTTTGTTGGTGTCGGCTTGTCAGGAAAAAATTCAAAGCGAATTCAGATTTTACCTTTTTGCCAGCCGCCACCCTGAGTTAGTAAAACCTTACAGTTCACGCCATTCGCAGCCCAGCCTTTAGCCTCATCCTCTTCTAATCTGGTCTTCTGAAATACCAAATTCGCCACAGTCTCCATCAATTCTTCACCTGTCAATGTTGAAGCCTCAGCAAAGTTAGCATCCTGAGCCATAGAAACAACATCCTCATCGGACAGAATAATTTGCTCGCTCATTTAGTTTTCTCTTTCGTCAACACAACATGACGGATCAAGCGCCAACTCGATCCGCCTTCCCTAAGTTTTCCCACTGACTACCAATTACTAAGGAATAAAATTAGATGAGCCGTTTTTTTGTCGCCCTTTTACCACCGCAAGACATTCAAGACTACGCCAACCAGATTAAACAGTACTTTGCCGATCACTATGCTAGTAGCGGGGCGCTAAAGTCTCCGCCTCATATTACCCTGCAACCGCCCTTTGAATGGGCAGATGCTAATTTGCCACTGCTAGAAGCATCCTTGGAGGAGTTTGCTAGTGGACAACAGCCAGTAGCAATTACACTCAGGGGATTTGATGCCTTTGTACCTCGTGTCATATACATCAATGTGGTCAGAAGTCAAGAACTTTTGACTTTGCAAACTGATTTAATGGCTTATACAGAAAGCAACTTGGAAATTGTTGACAAGGTTTCTAAAACCCGCCCTTTTGCGCCCCACATGACGGTTGCGTTTCGGGATTTAACAAAGCAAAACTTTAAAGCTGCTTGGCCAGAGCTTGAAAAGCGTCAGTTGCATTTTGAGTTTACTGCCGACAAATTAACGCTACTGCTTCACGACGGTAAGCGCTGGAATATTAAATCGGAGTTTGGTTTTTTGCCTACTGAATAATGAATAATGTATTACTCACCTCTTTTCTTATGACAATGGGTAAGAATTCATCCAATTTATCAATGGCAAAGAAATACTGGTAAAGACTGCTTGGCGCTGGGAGTTTGGGAGAGTACTGGAATATGCAAGTAGTTGAAGTGCGATCGCTAATCATTCCACTCAACCAGCATACCGTCCACAATCGCAATCCCCCACTGCCCAAATTTCGCCAGCAATTTCTTAATCACAATCCGCAAAGCAGGGTGATCTGCCCAGCACTCCATAAAAAACTCGAAGCCTGGGTTCTCTCTTAAAATCTCAGCCATCTTGAGTCTTTCAGTGGTTCAGGATGCAATGCAGACGTACCTGGTGGACAAGAACATTCTGCACCCTATGCGCTAAACTGAACTAGCGTCCAATAGGTTGAATAATTTTTGGCAAGACTAAAATAAGTTTATCAATTTGCCTTAAAAAGCATTTAAGTTACTCAATGGCTATTTTCTTTTCAGATTTTTTTGAAGTTTCACCGGACTTAATCGAGGAATATGGAGCTTTCAATATATCGCTCATCAACGATCTACCCTTATTCGTAGATCCATTTTTGCTGTTTAACAGTGAAAACCCAACCTATAAAGAGCTTCACGAAGATATCATACGCTATATGCGTTTTTTGAAGGAAATGTCTTTGTCAAGTGCGATTAATCCGCATTTAGTAGATGCATGGTTTACGTTTCCTGAAGTTAAGCAAAACTGGCTTGGATTCAGTCTAAAAGGCAATGAAGGTCATGGACTCGGAAAAGATTTTGCTAAGGCTCTGAACAAAAACTTAAATTCTGTATTTAGAAGTTTTGGCGAAGAGACAATTACGCGCAGTAGCCACTTAGAAAAATTATGCCTTGTTCGTGAAGGTGTAGGACGTGATAATATCAGTGACTTTACAACTAACCTCATAAAAAATTTTCTTGCTGCATACACTCAAGAATTTGTATTAAATAATTTATCTAAAAGTCAAATTAAGTCGATAACAATAAACAAGGTAAAATTTAATTATACTACCCGTAGTTGGACTTCTGCAAATTTTCAATTACCATACATTAATGGTGATTATATTCTTCTTACTCCCAAAGATATCTTAACGAAAGATGAGTCATGGATTAATAGACCAGAGCTTTTAGAGCGTTTTCAAGGAATTGCTGATGGATTACCGAACGAAGTCTTACGTGCTCAAGTCAATGAGTATCTTTTGCGAGTTATTCCTACGGATTCAAAAGCAAAAAAAAAGGAGATACAAGATGCTATTACTTTAGCAGTAGATAAATTTCCAGAGGTTATTGATCATTACATTCGGCTTAAAGAAGAGGAGGGCGATGAAGCAGCCTCTATTGCAGAAAAACGTGTTGCAGAGGTAAAAGCTCTTTTTGTTGAACAAATTGCTCAATTAGTGAATGAGTACCTAAAGCCAATTGGGTTTTATAAAAGCCCAGGAAACACATATTATGAGGCAAAAGAGCGAGTATTGTTTCTTAAAGATGTCATTGAAAATAAAGGTGGACATCGTTTTTGTTATGTTAATAATAAACCTCTCAGACGAGAAGTAGACCTTCAACGTATCTACCGTTTAACATGGTTTTCCACTCCTGATAATATAAGTAGAGAGGTAAATGATGGGTCTGAAACCGTCAATTTAAAAGTGTTCTGTGACAAGGCAGACAAGACGTTAGTTGAATTCAAACTTGGGAAGAATTCGCAATTAGAAAGTAATCTTGCCAAGCAATGCGAAATCTATGAGAAGTCTAGTGATTCAACAAATCCTCCATTGAAGGTAATATTGTATTTTTCAGAAAATGAACTTGTCAAAATAAACCAGATTTTGGAACGTCTAAACCTTAAAGATTCACCCCATATCATACTTATTAATGCTTTTGATGATAATAAGCAATCTGATCACTTATCCAATTCCCAATTTGATAGTCGGTTAATCAATAGTGACACAGTAAACGCTGGGAATATTGGCGACGACATTTGGAATATTCACATGGGGCAACAGCAGATGGCTTCAGACAATCCAGCACAATCACAAAACCAAAGAGAGCGATCGCAGCAAGAACAAGACTCACTCGAAAAAGCCTACGCACTCCAAAGCCAGAGGATTGCAAGGATACGAAAGGAATGGATTATTGAAACAGATCCATCACGCAAGTTTCAATATGAACACCAGCTTCAGTCAGAAGAACGCACCCTGAAGGAGCTTAATGACAAGTTAGATGCAATTGAACAACAGTTGCAAGCGACTGAAAACTCTGGAATGAGGGCGGAAGACAAGGACATATATATTGAACGAAAACCTCTGGTAAATAAGACAGTGAACTCTCCTCTAGCTATGGAATTAGAATATCCAGATGGATATGTGCCACTCAATTCACCTTTTTACATAAAACAAGATAGTCTGGAATCTACTTGTTATGACACTATATTAAAACCTGGATCATTAATTCGGATTAAAGCACCCAAACTGATGGGTAAAACTTCTTTATTAACTAGAATTCTTGCTTACGGAGAACAACATAATTATCAGTCAGTTTATTTAGATTTGGGTGGAATAGGTTTAGCACCATTTAAAAATCTTGATAGATTTCTACGTTGGTTTTGTGCAAAAGTCAGTGATGAGCTTAACCTAGAAAATAAAGTAGATGAGTCGTGGAATACGAACTTGCTAGGTAGCAATGATAATTGTACAGCTTACTTCAAAAAACATATTCTAACTAAGATTAATTGCCCTTTAGTTTTAGGCTTAGATGAGGTAGATCGATTATTTCCTTATAGTGAAGTACTAGAAGATTTCTTCGGAATGCTACGCTCTTGGCATGAAAAAGGGAAGACTTTGGATATCTGGAAAAAACTGCGGCTTGTACTAGCACATTCTACAGAAGTTTATATCCCTTTAGATATCCATCAATCCCCCTTTAATGCTGGAATACCTATAGAGCTAGAGGAATTTAATCAGCAGCAGATACTAGAACTAGCAAACAAACATGGAATGCAAGATGCACAGATATATTTAGAACAATTAAGGACAATGGTAGGAGGACACCCTTACCTGTTGCGTTTGGCCATGTATGAGATTGCAGCAGGAAAAATAGATTTTAATAATTTATTACAGTCAGCAACAACAGAAGCAGGTATTTATAGTAATCATTTACGCTCTCTATTAAGGATTTTGCAATCAGTACCAGAACTAGCCCAATGTTTGCAACGGGTGGTTAATTCCCAAGTCGGGGTAGAATTAGAACCAATGCAAATTTACAAATTGCACAGTTTGGGGTTGGTGCAAAGACATAATAATCATGTTACACCCCGTTGCCAACTGTATCGTGAGTATTTCCGCCGCGTTTTTTAAGGAGTTTTGAAAAGTGGTAGCAAATAACTCCGACTTCTATCAGATAGGTGCTAGTCTTTCCTCTGATGCTCCAAGCTATGTTCAACGGCAAGCTGATGATAAATTTTACAAAATAATTAAGAGAAGGAAAATTTTGTTATGTACTAAATTCTCGACAGATGGGAAAGTCGAGTTTACGGGTACGAACAATGCAAAGATTAGAAGCAGAAGGGACTGTTTGTGCAGCAATTGACTTGACAGGCATTGGGAAGCACAAGGTAACAATATCACAGTGGTATGGGGGGATTGTTTACGCTCTGGTAGAAAGTTGCCAGTTAGAAGAAAAATTTGATTTTGATTGGCAGATATGGTGGCAAGAACACCAAAAGACTTTAGATCCAGTCAGATGTTTGAGTTTGTTCATTGAGCAAGTATTACTCAAAAAGATTCAGCAACCGATAGTCATTTTTGTGGATGAAATCGATCGGGTATTGAGTCAGGATTTCTCTCTGGATGATTTTTTTGCTCTGATTCGGTTTTTTCAAAATCAAAGAGTTGATAAACCCATTTTTGAAAGGTTAACTTTTGCATTGTTAGGAGTCGCTACACCCAGTGATTTGATTACTGATAAAACCCAAACGCCTTTTAATATTGGCGAAGAAATTGAACTGCATGGTTTTCAGCTTGAGGAGATTCAACCGTTAATCAAGGGATTGCAGGGAAGGTTTGATAATCCTCGAAGAGTAATTGAGGAGATCTTAGATTGGACAGGAGGACAACCATTTCTCACCCAAAAGCTGTGTAAATTGATGGTTGACGAGTCTTTTAAAGACAATCCTTGTACCGTTTCGGAGCTAGTCAGAGCAAAAATTATTGACAATTGGGAATCCCAGGATAACCCAGAGCATCTACGAACTATACGCAACAGAATTTGCTCAGATGACCAACGAGCTAGCTATCTGCTGGAATTGTATCAGCAAGTTCGACAATCAGGTGAATTAGCTAGTAATAACAGTATAGAAGTTAGTGAATTACAATTATCAGGCTTAGTTGTTAAAAGGCAGGATAAATTAAAAGTTTATAACCATATTTATCGGGAAATATTTGATTCTAATTGGATTAAAAAACAATTAAATAACTTGCGTCCTTATTCTGAAAACTTTCGCTTTTGGGTAGCTTCTAGAGGTGCTGATGAATCACGGCTGTTGCGAGGCAAGGCATTGCAGGAAGCCGATGAATGGGCGAGAGACAAGAATTTAAGTTACCAAGATAAGCAGTATTTAGCAGCTAGTAAAGAGAAAAAAATTCAAGATGAGATTACTGCTCAAGAACAAGAAGCAGCTTTATCAAGAGAGAGGATGGATAAGGAGGCAGCAGAAGCAAGAAATCAATTGCTCAGTGAGGCTAATAAGAAAGCTCAACGACGAATTAGTATTGGAATTGTCGTTTTGGTTTTAGCAATATTAGGAGCAGCGACTACCGGGCTATCGTCCAGAAACCAAATGAAGAAAACTCAAGAGGAAGTCGAAACTGTTAAGCAATTAAATAAACTAGCTGGAGAATTAGAAAATAACAGTAAGTATAATTCCGAAGAAGTTACATTTGATTACAACGAAGCTTTAAGGCTATCTGCCTTATCTTTTAATATTAATAATCACTCGTTGAAACAAGCATTAGTATTTGTTGCTGAGTCTCAAGTATATCAACAGCTTAAAAAAATGAAAGAAGCAGAACAAGAAATTAAGGAAAGCCAAAAAAATTTAGAGGCAGCTGATCAAGAAGCTTTCGACTCCAGTCAGGGCTTACAAATTCAAGTTTTATTCCAGAAAACTCACGGTAGTTTATTAGCTCACAACAAAAAAAATCATCAAGCTATAGAGTCTTATAAGACAGCATTTAAGATTTTGAAAAATTATCCGAATGAGACTAATTTTACTAAAAATAATCAGTTGATTACAGCCAAAAATATTGAATCAGTTCATCGAGATTTAATTAAACTTATCTCTCAAAATAATATAGAATCGGAATTGAGAAAAGAAGTTGAAGCATCTTTCACTAAACATTTATATACTCAACTAGAAGATTTTTTGAAGGTCAAAAATTGGGAGTCAGCTGATCGACAAACAGATCAACTCATGCTTAATCTTGCTCAAAGAGAAAAAGAACAGTATTTAGATATCGACTCTATTAATAATTTTTCTTGTCCAGACCTGAAAAGAATAGACCAGCTTTGGGTCAATGCAGACAACCGTTTTGGCTTTAGTGTGCAGAAAAAGATATGGATTAGCACTGGGAATAGACTGGTGATAAAACCAGAAGACTGGACGGAGAAAGATGTTGAAAATTATCTTCGGTTTGCCAAGACAGTTGGATGGTATGAAGGTGACTTCGTGGGGTACAACAAACTGATGGAGCGTATAAAACAAAACTCAACTAAGTATAGGGGCAGCCTACCATTCATAAAGTTCAGCAATCGGCTTTTCTTTTCTGATGCGCGAAACCTTCTTCTCTCGCGCTGCAACTTGTAAAGTTTAACATTTAAGGCTTTCAGAAGTTTGTAAACATTTATTTCAGCCGACTTTTCCACGCAGTAATCAATATTTTATAAATCTGATACCTAGCACTGATGGCTGATAACAATTCGCCTGGATAAATTTTGTTGCTACCTCATGCACCTCCGTACTTTCAGTCACCCTCTGCTTGTTCCAAGGTAAACTTATCTGCCCAGGTGAAGACCTTTTCGCCTTTTAGGCTACGGTGTACACACAAGTCGGAAAACTTCATCCACCAAAGATTAAGATTTGCGGTTCAGCAGCACTGCGGGAGGGTTTCCCTCCGCGGGCGACTGCTGTTAGCGCAGCGTTAGCGACGCAGGAGCGTCACCCAAAGGGTGCGTTACGCTGGCGTGACAAAGCTAAATTGTTGCAATCATGGCAATGCCTGCGGTGGGCTACACCAACTCATTTGTTATTTCGGCGAACTCATTTGTTATTTCGGCGAACGCATTTGTTATTTCGGCGAACTCATTTGTTATTTCGGCGAACTCATTTGTTATTTCGGCGAACTCATTTGTTATTTCGGCAAACTCATTTGTTATTTCGGCGAACTCATTTGTTATTTCGGCGAACTCATTTGTTATTTCGCCGATCGCATTTGTTGTTTCGGCGTCTCCATAACGCACCCTACGAAACAACTAGAAGAGTGAAAACTTATGCTGGTCATACTTGTGCACACCACCGTAGTCTAAAAGGAGAGAGGCTTTGAATCTCTTACTCCCCTTCCCTACAAGGGAAGGGGCTGGGGGTTAGGTCTGTATTCGACTCAATTGAGAAGCGCTATAGGCTATTGTACAGACCCACTACCCCTGCAATGCGATCGCTACTCAACTTGAGGATTTTTCAATTTGAGCGACAGGCGTGGCGGAACAAGTGCCTTCAAAACAATCTTTCACCTCCTCGCCAGAGTTGGTTTTCTCCCAACAAGGAACCAGAATAACCCTGTTCTACTTGCTCCCGTGTTTTACGAGCCTAAACGTGAACCGACTTGTCGCTAGACATCGCTGAACTTGAAGAAAATTCATTTTGAGTAAAATGTGCCTTCTATACCAGACGTGCAAAGGACATGACAGTTCTTCAGTTCCTCGTCACAGACTTGGTTTTCTTCTGAAAAGATTACAGATTGATCCCATAACTCCTGCCACAATTGCATAAAAAATATGCAATCTAAGTTGAAACTATAGAAGTAATGGTGGGTTGATCCAATAGAGAAGCGATCGCAGTTCCGTATGAGCGATCGCCATGATTAATCCCTAACCACAGGGATTGATTATGACAATTATATTTGTCGCAATACTTTAACGATTGCAGTGCTAGCCCCCTCATCCCAACACTCTATGGTTTGGACATGGCTAAGGCAGGATTTTAAACTGCTTTCCAATCTACATCCTAATCAATATGGCGTTGCTATAACAATAGCGTTACCAATTTTTTTGATATAGACTTCTGTGCTAGTGAGTTGAAAGTCTTCGGGCAAAAAAACAACTTGATGAGTGCCATCAGTGCTGAGTTTGGCAGTGTTTATGATCTGACTTTTCTTCTGCTTCAGTTGCTGATCATAAAACTATAGCGTTTCTCATTTACATGTAATACACTACAATCCAGTATTATCCTAACAAATATCATCGCCATACATCTATGAAAAAAGCGTTTACACATCAAACTGCCTTACTATTTACATGCTCTATGCTGCTGGTAGCTTGTGGTAAAAGTGGCAGTAATGATGCAAATTCCGCAAATAATCCAACAGCGACAACAGGTGCAGCTAATGCTATTCCTATCGGTATCGCCTTTGCACAAACGAGCAATGTAGCATTACTTGGTCAAGAGGGAACTGATGGAGTAAAAATTGCCCAGAAGTATTTTAATGATAAAGGAGGTATCAATGGTAGACCAATTAAATTAGTCTATCAAGATACTGGTGGCGATGAAGTTGGAGCCATTAACGCTTTTCAAACTTTAATTAGTAAAGATAAAGTTGTTGGCATTGTTGGCCCTACCTTATCACAACAAGCTTTTAGCGCTGATCCCGTAGCAGAACGCAATCAAGTCCCAGTTATTGGAGCATCAAACACTGCTAAAGGCATTCCCGAAATTGGTGATTATGTAACTCGTGTTTCTTCATCTGTTGCTGTCGTCGCTCCTTATTCGGTGAAAGCTGCACTCAAGCAAAATCCTAATCTTAAAAGAGTAGCTGTATTCTACGCTCAAAATGACGCTTTCAATAAGTCGGAAACAGAAATTTTTCAGAAAACAGTTAGAAATTTAGGATTAGATTTAGTCACAGTCCAAAAGTTTCAAACTACAGATACCGACTTTCAAGCTCAAGCCAGTGGTGCTATTAATTTAAAACCAGATTTAGCGATTATATCCGGGTTAGCTGTAGATGGAGGTAATTTAGTTAAACAATTACGAGAACTTGGTTATAAAGGAATAATTGTTGGTGGCAATGGTTTTAACACATCCCATATATTTTCTGTGTGCAGAGCGCTTTGTGATGGCGTGATTGTGGCTCAAGCTTATAGCCCTGTGTATGCCAGTGAAATTAACACCGCATTTCGCAAAGCCTACCTTGAAGAATATCATAGAGAACCACCCCAAGTAAGTGCTCAAGCTTTTGCTGCGTTGCAGGTATATGTAGAAACTCTTCAATCTTTAGATAAGAAAAGCAACATTAACAAATTGACACTGCCACAGTTGCGTACAGAATTGAATCGAGAGTTACTAAGAGGAAAATATCAAACTCCTCTCGGTGAAATTGCTTTTACACCAGTAGGTGATGTAATTCAAAAAGAGTTTTACGTTGCCCAACTCAAGATGGAACCAAACGGTATCAATGGTAAGTTTTCTTTTTTAAGAGCTAATTAGACTGCCAATATCAGTTGTACTTGACAATACTTTTGTCTCAAGCTTGCATTTCTTGTTATTTGACTACCATAGCATTTGTTAGCACACTTTTTATCGTGTCCCTTGAATAGCGCGGTTTCATTGCCTTTAGTGACTAATTTTATTTTAGGTAATGCGATCGCAGTTCCCTTTTGCCAAGATGGTGAAATAGCTAACAATGATCGCAGCAGTTCTTGAAATAAGAGGGATGCTGTTCGCGTAGCAATACGGTTCACTTAAGAAGAATCGTAGGTTGGGTTAAGCGCAGTGCAGCCCAACAAAGTCTTGAGTAAGTTGTCGTTATTAACACTCGATCTGCCGTTAAGCTGAAGATAAACCACGAAAAATAATAATTAGTTTGGTTAAAAAAAATACAAATTTTGGCGGATTATACTGCTGCAATATATAGTTAATGTAGGGCAAGCTAGCTTTATAAGCTTTTGATAAGAGTAAATTTATGTCTCGTAAAAAACTAATATCCCGCATTCTAGAAAAGGCTGAGTTAAGAGCCTCTGGACTGAAGGCGATTAATCCAACCATAGATTTTGGGGATGCTCACAACTTAAAAAACTTCACACAACTAATTGAGCAGTTACGCACCAAAATTGATGAGTATAACAGCGCTCTAGCCATGATTGATTCTTACCGAACCGAGATTGAAGAGTTGGAAACAAGCTTAGGTAATCTTACTGCAAAAATGTTGATAGGAGTCGCTTTCAAGTACGGTAACGATAGCCGCGAATATGAGATGGCGGGTGGTATTCGCAAAAGCGAACGCATCCGCAAAAGCAGGATAACCCGCTTGAAAGGTGGCGTAAAGCAAACATCAAAAAAGAGCGCTCAAACCGCTAAGTAAGTAGTCGGACAGAATTAATTACACAATATGATTACAAGTGTAACGAAGTGAAACGTACTCCTATGAAGAAGCAAGCTACGCGTAGCGAGCGTCTTGTAAAGTTGCAATTCGCTTACGGTTTAGGATTGCTTTACTTCGTTGGTAATGACTGTCAATATTTTTGTGCAGTTACTTATCATTAGGGACTTCCAGTTAAAAAAACATCCCATCTTTGGGGCGCAAGGCCTTACGCCCCTACAAATGTACAAATAATTTTGGATAATTTATTTTTTGTCAGTCCCTTAGAGGATGTTTTAAAAGTTATATTCTCGGTATCAAAAGTTTTAGATCCCTCTAGATACCCCTTAAAAAGGGGAGTTAGGGGGGATCTGAAAGTGCCTAAAGTCACCAGGGAAACACTTTTCAAACAACCTTTTAGAGCAGGAGTTAGGAGCAAAGCCGCAGACGCTCCGCCTCCGGTTAGGAGTCAGCCCCAACTCTTGGAGACGCTACGCGAACGGGGAAGTCAAAAGTCAAAAGTCAAAATTAATAATCCCCATAAATAAATTTAGGGGCTTGTATCATGAGTCTTTTTTGGTCAAAAAGGTTTTTTATCTGGCTTGTAGACCAAAGCACTGTACTTAACTAACTTGAAATCTGCTGTAATAGATGCGATCGCTATTTGGAAGCAACCCGAAGCGATCGCTTACCCCTTTTTCTTCGTTGCCAATCGCAACTTTCTTTTACAAACGTGGCAAAATAGCAAAGAGCGATCGCACAAGTACGGAGAGTCGCTTGCAAGCTGGTGTAAAGGAAACATTGCGTAGTATCATCATCAATAGTTGAGAACAAGCGATCGCGATCGCTCACTAAGACTTAAAACCACCTTTCTTTTTACCAGTGTGTAGTCACTTACGCCGAACGTCTCAAAGAGTTGCACCTTGTCATCACACATTGCTTAACTTTTAGAACGCCTTGCAAACAAGATATGTTAGATTTATTTTTTTCTACTTACTTAGTTTTTGTCAAACAAGATACATTAAATGGTAGTTTAGTAGCAAAGGAACCAAGAAGCATGGCCATTAGTAGCCCTGAAGTCATCCGTCATATATTGATCGGGCTGGGATATTTAGCTCCTGAGATTGATCCTAAGCCTGATCTCACAAAATTTGCTCCCTGGAAGAGAAACAATAACTCCTTGACAGATGATCCTACCGAAGACGCGATTAAAAAGTTTCAGAAACAGTACTCACAAAAACTTGTGGTAAATGGTAACGCTGATTCAGAGACTCGAACTGTAATGGAAGATACAGTCAAAGGGCTTCAGAATAGATTGAAGTTTCACGGTTTTGCAACCAATGCCGAAATTCCTCTAGACAAGCCCTTTTATGGGCCAGCCACTTATACAGCAGTCAAGAAATTTCAGAAATCTCAGGGTTTAACTGAAAATGGCATTGCCACTATTGAACAGCGTCAAATTCTACAGCAACCTACTCTAACAAATAAGCCCCAGCCACAGCCACAATCACAACTTAAGCTGATAGATTTGTGCTTCCAATTCAAAAAGAATCCTCAAAATCCTTCTTACATCGCAGCCCTAAATAACTTACAACAAAATCTACCCAAGGACGTTTTATACAAAGTTACTAATAAATGGAGGGGGACAAATGATCAAAATCCTGAGATCGTCAAGCTGACGAATTTGTTCACTTATTATGATGACAACAATGCAAACCATCGTGATGCACTAAATCACTTACAAAGTCAGATTACCCCAGCTATCTCTCAAGCATTTTTAAGTCTCTGGAATAAGAAGTAAACAAATGGGATATACAGCAGAATTCAGAGATAACTCTGAGTTAAGCGAAAAACCGGAGCAGAGGTTTCCTTTGCTCTGGATTTTTCAATCTTTAGCTTCCTTAGATTCAGAAGTTCCGAGAGTTAGAATTCAGAATTCAGTAAATCTTAAGTAGTAGCGTGGCAAGACTAAAATGGTGTAATAGCTAAAGGCTCGTAGTCGCGCTTTAGCCCCAAAAAACCATAAATCTAATGTACAAATTTAGTCTTGCCACGCCAGTAGGGTGCTTTACGGCTTTAGCTTAATACCGTTTCACTTTAGTAATGATAATGTAAGTGGACAAGAATAAATCAAACTATGTTACGCAATTAGATCCCCCACTCCCCACGCCAGTCACTCCACTTGGGGAGACCCCAGACGCTTGATAGCGCAACGAAGCGCGAGTCCGCGTACCGCTGGGAAGCAAGCTAGCAAGAGCGTCTCGTAGAGAGCGTCTGACTCCTTCGCGCAACGGTTAACGTGGCATCGTCTCCCCTTCTCACATTGCCAGAGGCTTTAGACAAGGGAGAGACCACGCTCGCTCCCCGATAAATTGGGCTACTGTGTACACACAAGTCGAGTTGGCAATCAAATGGACGCAAAAGAACGGAAAATTATTTTTAAAATTCTTGATTTTCTGTTAAAAGTCTATCAATAAACTGACACTATTGATAATCAGTTTGATAAACTCGAAACCTTGCCTACTAATTTATTTTCCTTAAACAGTCGATAATGTAAATAAATGTAAAAATCCTCAGTTAGGACAGAAGCATCTATGCGTGTAATTTTAATGACTGGCAAAGGCGGCGTGGGCAAAACTTCCGTTGCTGCTGCAACTGGACTCCGTTGTGCAGAATTAGGCTATCGAACATTGGTTTTAAGTACAGATCCCGCTCACTCCCTGGCAGACAGTTTTGACATAGAAATGGGACATGTACCCCGGGAAATTCGCCCAAATCTGTGGGGTGCAGAACTGGATGCGCTGCAAGAACTAGAGGGAAATTGGGGTGCTGTGAAACGTTACATTACCCAAGTTTTACAGGCAAGGGGTTTAGACGGCGTACAGGCAGAAGAATTGGCAATTTTACCAGGCATGGATGAGATTTTTGGCTTGGTAAGGATGAAACGCCATTACGATGAAGGTGAGTTTGATGTTTTAATTATCGACTCAGCCCCCACTGGCACAGCACTGCGGTTGCTGAGTTTACCTGAAGTCGGTGGCTGGTATATGCGCCGTTTTTACAAACCATTTCAAAACATCTCCGTAGCACTTCGACCTCTGGTTGAACCTTTTTTTAGACCAATTGCTGGTTTTTCGCTACCAGATAAAGAGGTGATGGATGCACCTTATGAGTTTTATGAACAAATTGAAGCTCTGGAAAAAGTATTAACAGATAATACTCAAACCTCAGTGCGTCTGGTCACTAATCCCGAAAAGATGGTGATTAAAGAGTCTCTCCGGGCCCATGCTTATTTGAGTTTGTATAATGTTGCAACAGATTTAGTAGTGGCTAATCGGATTATTCCAAGTGAAGTCCAAGACCCATTTTTCCAACGTTGGAAGGAAAGTCAGGAACAATATCGCCAGGAAATTCATGATAATTTCCACCCTTTACCTGTGAAAGAAGTTCCGCTTTTTTCTGAGGAAATGTGCGGATTGGCTTCATTAGAACGCCTGAAGAAAACCCTTTATAAAGATGAAGATCCAACTCAGGTTTATTATAAAGAAACGACTATGAGAGTCGTGCAAGAGCAAAACCAATACAGTTTAGAACTTTACTTACCTGGTATTCCTAAAAACCAAGTTCAACTGAGTAAAAATGGGGACGAATTAAACATTACTATTGGCAACCACCGTCGTAACTTAGTTTTGCCGCAAGCCTTAGCAGCACTACAACCAGGAGGGGCAAAGATGGAAGACGACTATCTGAAAATTCGTTTTACTGACAACATAAGAGTTTAATTTTGTTGCTCCGGCAATATTTGACAAAAACTCAAACCTAAGAAGCAAGAATCTTTTCTTATAGCTAGTACAGACGCAATTATTTTAGCGTCTGTTTTTATGAGTTTTTGGTAAATTTTTATAAAAGGTAAATAAATATTTGTCTTCGGGATTTGGCAGTAGTTTCACTGAAGACAATTTGATGAAATAAATTTCAAAATGGCTTTAGATTTAATTATTTCAGTTTGCAAATTCTTAATTTATTTTGCTATAAGCAATGATCTCCAACCCTGAACAAGATTTGCCCTTATGTCACCATGAAGAAAGTTTACTACGCCGCATTTCAAACCGTATCCGACGAAGCTTAGAGTTGAAAGAAATTATCACAGTGACAACGGCAGAGGTGCGATCGCTACTAAAAACTGACCGAGTGATGATTTACAAATTTCATGCCGATGATAGTGGTCAGGTCATTGCTGAGTCAATTTACGAAAATCGGTTGCCGTCGCTATTGGGGCTGAACTTTCCTGCTGATGATATTCCGCCCACCGCCCGTGAACTATTTATTAAATCACGGGTGCGTTCTGTTGTTAATCTTGATACTCAAGAGATTGGTCAAAGTCACTTGCATGAGTTGGAAAATGGAGAAACTATATCAGAAGATATCCGTTACCGCCCTGTAGATCCATGTCATGTTGAATACTTGAGTGCGATGGGGGTCAAATCTTCTGTAGTAGCGCCGATTATTTATCAAGATCAACTTTGGGGGCTGCTGGTATCTCACCATTCTGAGTCACGCCAGATTTCAGAATATGAATTGGAAGCTGTACAGATGGTAGTAGATCAACTTTCAGTAGCGATCG
The DNA here is from genome assembly GCF_036919675.1 of Nostoc sp. Classification (GTDB taxonomy): domain Bacteria; phylum Cyanobacteriota; class Cyanobacteriia; order Cyanobacteriales; family Nostocaceae; genus Nostoc. The sequence goes on along the minus strand of NZ_JBALCP010000101.1, from coordinate 39,776 downwards.
CTCAAAGTACCCTACTCACTCAAGTCCGCAAAACAGCCGAACGAGAAACTATCATTAACCGCATTGCTACCCTCCTGCATTCACTACCCACTATTGTATTACAGCCAGCCCTAGAAGCGGCTGTTGCTGCCTTTAATGGTGTTGGTGGCAGGCTTTGTATTAGAAATGCAGCTTTTGATTCCCACAATGGCAACCTGACCAGCTTAACAGAATGCTTAATACCGGGAAATAGTTGTATCAAGCTTTATGTTTGTGGACAGCAACCTGTGATGCCAGAACAAACTATATATCCACTCATAGAGCAGTATAGCGTCTGGCAGGAACACTACAAGTCAAGTAACTACGATGTTTGGCCGATTTTAGATATATATCAAACTCCTAGCTTGCGAACTTTGCAAGTTGCTTTTCAACCAACTAAAATTCGTAGCATGTTGATGATCCCACTCCAGTATCGTCAGCAGTTGCTGGGCTATTTAAGTATTTTCCGCGACGAAATCGATACAGAAACCCTGTGGGCGGGGCAGTATGACAGCGATCAAAGGCAACTGTACCCCCGACAATCCTTTCAGGTTTGGCGCGAATCTAAAAAAGCACAAGCTCAAAAATGGACGCTCGAAGAGATTGAACTGGCTAGAGACCTCGGTAAACACTTTGCTTCAGCAGTTCAGCAGTATGAACTATACCAACAAGTGCAAGCCTTTAATGAAAATTTAGAAAAACAAGTTAAAAGACGCACAGTTGAATTACAACGGACAACTGAACAACAACAGGCTGTGTTTAAAGTCATTTCCGAAATTCGGGAATCTCTTGACACAAATACCATTTTTCAAACAACCACTAAAGAGGTTTGTCAATTAATCAAAGCCGATCGCGTTTCTGTTTATTGTTTTGATTCTAATTGGGGTGGTCAATTTGTCGGCGATTTTGAGGCTGCTAATCCATACTGGTCGAATGAGTCTGAACTAGGTATTAATACAGTTTGGAATGATACTTACCTACAAGACACACAAGGAGGACGTTACCGCAACAATGAAACATTTGCAGTCGATGACATCTACAGTATGGGGTTTGCTCAGTGTCATATCGATAATCTAGAACAGTTTCAAATTCACGCTTTTGTGCTTGCTCCGATTTTTGTTGGGCAAAAACTTTGGGGTTTGCTGGCAACTTATCAACACACTGGCCCCCGGCAATGGAAAGCCTCTGAAGTTAACTTTCTCAGTCAGATTGCTGCCCAAATGGGAGTAGCACTTCAGCAAGCAGAATTACTAAGGCAAACAAAACAGCAGACGTTAAGTTTGCGACAAGCCGCAGAACAACAACATGTATTGTTTGAAGTAGTTGTCAAAATTCGGGAATCTCTTGATCTAAATACAGTTTTTGCCGCAACTGTGTGTGAAGTCCGTCGCTCTTTAAATGCTGACAGAGTGGTAGTATACCGCTTTGACGCGAATTCCGAACTCGATGAAGGTGAAATTGTTTCAGAGGATCTTTTGCCAGAGTTTACTTCTGCTTTAACATTAAAAATTCAAGACAACTGCTTTAAGAAAAAGTATGATGCCCTCTATCGTCAAGGACGCATTCACGCGATCGCTGATATCCACAACTCTGAGCTGAATGTTTGTTATGTCCAAATGCTGGAGCAACTCCAAGTTAAAGCCAATTTAGTTTTGCCACTGGCTAAAAGTAATGAACTGTGGGGTTTGTTGTGTATTCACCAGTGTTACCAACCACGTGAATGGCAATCCTCAGAAATCCAGTTCGCTACCCAAGTTGCTGCACAGCTTTCTGTAGCACTGGAACAAGCTGATTTACTTGAACAAACCAAGCATCAGGCTGTTGATTTGCAACAAGCGGCAGAACAACAACGGGTATTGTTTGAAGTTGTTGCGAAAATCCGGGAATCTCTTGACTTAGATATGATTTTTCAAACTACCACTCAAGAAATTTGCAAATCACTGCAAGCGGATCGTGTGGTTGTCTATCGCTTTCATCCAGATTGGAGTGGTGAATATATCGCCGAGTTTGTGGGTGATGGTTGGGTAAAACTTGTAGGTTCTGATCTCAAGACAGTTTGGGAAGATAGCTATTTAAAGGAAACTCAAGGTGGACGATATCGCCATAATGAAAGCTATATAGTTGATGATATCTATCAGTCTGGTCACTCGGAGTGTCACATTGCGGCTTTGGAGCAATTACAAGTAAAGGCGTATGCGATCGCACCCATATTTATCGGGCAACAGCTATGGGGTTTGCTAGCAGCTTACCAGAACTCTGCACCCCGCCACTGGGAAGCCTCAGAAATTAAGTTCATCACTCAAATTGCCAATCAGCTTGGGGTTGCACTCCAACAAGCCCAATTGCATAATCAGACCAAAGAGCAGACAGAAAAGCTGACTCAAGCTTTGCATGATTTAACGCAAACTCAAACCCAACTGATCCAAACTGAGAAAATGTCCTCACTCGGTCAACTCGTAGCTGGTATTGCTCATGAAATTAATAACCCGGTGAACTTCATTTATGGCAACATCAACCATGTCAACGATTACACCCAAGATTTACTCAGTATACTAGACCTGTATTTGCAAAACTGCCCTGACCCCAACTCTGAGATTCGCGATCGCTCAGAAGAAATAGACTTAGAATTTCTCATCGAGGATTTGCCTAAAACTTTATCTTCCATGAAAATTGGGATTGATCGCATCCGTCAAATAGTCTTGGGTTTACGGAATTTCTCCCGCCTTGACCACGCAGAAAAAAAGCCAGTTAATATTCATGAGGGCATTGATAGCACCTTACTAATTTTGCAGCATCGCTTGAAAGCAAAACCGGAAAGTCCGGCTATTAAATTAGTCAAAGAGTACAGTGACCTGCCCTTAGTAGAGTGCTATGCTGGCCCACTGAATCAGGTATTTATGAATGTTTTAAGCAATGCGATCGATGCCCTAGAAGATTACAGGGAATCTGAATCGAAACCTCATAGCCATCAAATTACTATCCGTACTACTCTTGGTGAGCTTGAAGGCAATGTCAATAGCGTAGTAATTCGCATTGCAGACAATGGCTCAGGAATACCCGAAGCGATAAAGGCAAGAATCTGCGACCCATTTTTCACTACTAAGCCAGTGGGGAAAGGCACTGGCTTGGGGTTATCAATAAGTTATCAGATTGTCGTGGATAAACACAGTGGTGTGTTTAAATGTGATTCTCAGCCGGGGTTAGGTACAGAATTTTGGATTGAAATTCCGATTAGACAAATCACCAAATCGCACCATCAACTCCCGTAGGTTGGGGACCTACCACCGTGACTCTTGTCGTGCAATTTTAACCCGCCCCGCCACAGTACCTGGATACCAATAGCGGTTTGATGTCGATGTTCTAAATAACCCCCTAAACGAGCTATGTCTAGCGACAAGCCGAAGAAGCGTCTACGCAACCAAGCACCCAACTAACTGTTAATATCTTGGGTAGTTTGGGTGATTTAGCGCTGATTATGTGAAGCTGAAGGGGATTGAGGACTTGAATAGCGTCGGCAGTTGCCTGGGTGCGGTGTAGAGAAGTCAACTGCAACAGTTCAACAGCAATTATACGTAAAGATTTCAATCAAGTTCTTCATGCCATCAGCAGCCAGTCTGTATCGCTCCACCTGGCAACCCGATTTCAATATTTTGTATAATTTCCGCTGTTGGGGAGTTAGTGCCGGGTTTCCCCCACCAAAAGCTCCCCAACACGGAAATGCTATTTACTTACCACTGTCTTGTGTCTTGAAGTTACGAGGAAATTTGGAGTGCCATTACCACCATAACTACCAACGGCAGGAATTTCCAGTAGACTATCTGTGGCTTTGCCAGTACCATCATTGATCACGTATGTAGAATCACCCGGATGTCCATTTGGAACAAACAGTTGTGGGTGATCAAATGGCGCCTTTTCATAGCGGACTCGCTCATCAGTGAGCGATTTGAGGAAAGCTACCAAGTCATTTTTTTCGGCTTCAGTTAATCCCAACACGGCAAGAGCGCTTTGCTTGCGGAAGTCTCCGCCACGATTGTATAATTCTATCACTTGCTGCAAAGTTAAAGAACCACCATTGTGGAAATAAGGGGCAGTCAGTTCGACATTGCGGAGTCCAGGAGTTTTAAAACTACCATCCGCAAGTATTATGTCCTTAGAGCTAACTGTGGTGTTGGCTGGGGAACCAAGAAGTTGCTGGAAAGTTCGCAGTAGAGCCAGTCTCGTTTCAGAAAGCGGATTCCCAAATGGGTCATTACCTCCAACACTAACATCTTCTAATGTCGGTCTGATGCCGATATTGAAAAAGCCATTGTCAAAGACGAATCTGCTGAAATTAGGGATGTTAAGAATCCCAATCCTTTGTTTCTGCACAGAACTCACAGAAGCACTGCTAAGTTCTGCCCCATTATGACAAATGTTGCATTGAGCTTTACCTTCAAACAGTTGTTTCCCCCGTTGCTGTTGCCCAGTTAGGGCAGTGGTGTTTCCTTCCAAGAAACGATCAAGTGGGGTATCGTTAGCGATGAGCGTAGATTCGTACATTTGAATTGCCAGCCCAAAAAATAACGAGAAGTTGTACTCTATTAACCTGTACTCATTGGTTTCCAAAGAGCGATCCGGTTTCTTAACAAAAGTTCTGACACCCTTAGCATCAATTTGAATCAGTTGATTAGACTTCCACCACTCCGGCTTGAAGGCATCTTTAATTAGGCGATCATAGCTTTTATTTCTCAGTCCGGGTTCAGGCCATCTGCTATCTGTACCTAAAACACTGTCCTGTGGATGCACAAGTTGTTTCCCTAGCGGCCTCAGAGGAAATAACTTTTTAGCAAGTTTTCTGGGGAGCTTCTTACCCTTGCCAACACTGTCGGATTTGTGATCAATTGATCCGAACTTATCACCTATTTCTTGAAAGGTAAGACCATCAGAAGATTCTTCAAAGGAGCTAAGTGGTGGATCGACTGCTTGAGAAGCTAAAGACGAATTATTGAGGCTGATTTTGACAAATTTTAGCTGATTTGGAGTCTGTGCTTTCACGACAGAAGCATGAGAATCTCTCAAACCAAAGGAATTCACTCCATTAAAGATGTTTTGCGCCCTACCGTCCCAGAAGTTGCGGAAGTTAAATACTGCATTAATCGTAGTTGGCGCGTTACGTGGCTCGACGCGACGTACATTTATACCTCCCACGTTAAACACGGGATCTGGTTTAAGCGTTACTTGGTCTTCGGCATTACCAGGTATTACATCAACAAACTTGGTATTAATAACTCCTTGAGAGGAGGTGATATCATTCCGGTCAGACACAACTGTTGTCGGATCATTTGGATTCGACAACTTGTGAAAGGGAAAATCTTCTGGCTTGAGCTGGTAATTCGGCCTACCGCCGACATTAAAAACCTTATCTGGGTTCTCTGTGCGATCAGCGTTGAGCCGCATAAGACCAGGAGATATCTGATTTTTTGATCTGCTGTCGGCTCCGGCATGGAAATGGCAAGTAGCACAGGAAGTTAGTCCATCACTACCAACTTGCATATCCCAAAAAAGAGCCTTTCCTAACTTAATGGCGGCTACTTTGTTTTTTACAAAGTCTCCAAGATTATCAGGCTCTGGTACCAAAACAGTCTTGAGAGAAGCTAGAGGTGGCAACCCCGTAACCTGACCAGATACAGTATTTCCAGCTATTACTGCTGCCATAATGATCACAGCAATTGTTATAGTTCTTGACAGTCTTGATACCACCCGATTAGGTTTTACATAACCAGATTCCCACCTTTGAAGTCTTGTATCAACTGGAAATTTAGATGATGCTCCACGAGACTCTCGGTCATTAAAAGACCATAATTTGAGATTTTTTAGTAGACTCCTAATTCCATGCTTGATCTCCACTACCATCGATTTGAGGAAAAATCGACCTTTGCAGGTTAGCAGCAAAAACATTGGAAAGGTAGCAAAAACCAATCCCAAACTTACTATGCGTAAAATTCCCATATTTTCATCTCAGAAAACACTTAAGAGATTTTACTACTTATCTAAAGCTTTTTACTTCTGATCAGCCGTATAAAATCTGACTACTTTATTGATAATAAAGAAGAGGGGAAAAGGTTAGATTGTGTTCATTAGTAACAAGTTAAAAGCGAGTAAATTTTGTCAATACGTCTAAGTATAGAAATAAATTTATATAAGAATGATAATCGTAATAGTGGGAGCAACGCGATTTTGGGAGTCTGGGAAAAAAGGTGTTAAAAAGGCTTGGTTAATTCCCTCCTTAAAAGGAGGGTTAGGCGGGATCAAATTTTAACCTATCTTAATACCAATTCTGTATGAAGATGCGCCATATATGAAAAACGAACCGCAAAGGGCGCAAAGGAGAGGCAGCACGTTGCGGTGAGGCAGTCGCTCAGAGGGGTTTTCCCCATGAGGAACTACCGAACTCGAAGGGGGGTTCCCGCCGTTGTAGCGACTGCCGTCACAAAGGAAGAAACAAATAAGAAGTTAAGAAAATTTAGCGCAGCCTCACAAAGAAATGGTATAACCCAAGCGTATTGGGTAATAAAGCTTTTGTTGAGTTTATACCATTCTTTTTAACTTCTAAGTTGCACCGGCATAGCTAAATAGGTCATTTTCAAACCACCCAATGGGGTAAAAATCACTGGAGTTAGACTTTGATTCAAATGCATTTGAATTTCGGAAGATGGTAACTCTTTCAAGCCCTCCATCAAATATTTAATGTTAAAAGCAATCTCTATGTTTTCCCCAGAAATCTGGGCAGGCATTGATTCTCTACCACTTCCCACATCTTGAGCTTCACAAGATAAGGTAATTTCTTGAGCTTCGCTATCAATACTGACTTTGACAATATTATTTTTCTGATCAGCTAATACAGCAATCCGCTCCAAAGTGCTTACAAATTGTCGCCGTTCAATTGTAATTTGTCGCTCAAATTGGCGCGGGATTAGTTGTCGATAGGCAGGATATTGCCCTTCTAATGTGCGACTAGTCAAGCGTTGATTTTGCCATGAAAAGACAACTTGACCTTGATCGAAATATAAAGCTACGGGTTCATCTGATGAGGCGCTATGAGCTAGCATTCGTTGGAGTTCGCGTAATGCTCTAGCTGGTACTGTGACTTCTAGTTGACTAGTTGCGCCTAGAGGACGCTCGTTGCTAGTTTCTACCACTGCTAGGCGATGTCCATCGGTAGCTGCAAATTCAAGGGTATCTTGTTTAACTGTTAAATGCACTCCAGTGAGTACTTGCTTGGTTTCATCAGCACTAGTAGCAAACAATGAACCCCGTAATCCCTCAATTAATGCGGTGGTGGTGAGATGGATTACTTCTGTATTTTCAATTACAGGTAGTTCCGGAAATTCTTCAGGCCCCATTGCTCGGACTTGGTAATGTCCACTCTTGGGTGTGAGTGTGACAATTAAACCTTCTCCACCCGGTGTTACACCTGTGAGGGCTGATTCATCATCTAGAGTGATTTCGCCTTCTGGAAGACGAGAGGTGATGTCTACAAGTAACTTAGCAGGAAGTGCGATCGCACCTCCTTGCCAGACCTCAGCGTTAAAGCTGGTGCGGATTCCCAAGCTGAGATCAAAGGCTGTTAAGCTTACCTGGTTAGTTTGAGCATCCGCTTGTAGCAGCACATTGGCAAGTACAGGATGAGTTGGTCGTGAAGGTACTGCACGACTGACGAGTGAGAGGTTTGTACTAAGATCGCTTTGGGAGCAAACTAATTTCATAAGTCAGATTCCGCTGGTGAAAGATATCCTAACATCGTTATTGTTCATAGGCGAGTAGGGGTAGGCGTGTTGCCTATAATTGCTAGCCACCGGAAGCCGCTGACAAGTACGATTGGATTAATCACGGGTGTATTAAGAGTTCGGTATGAAATACACGCAGCAGGTGAGCAGCCACAGGCCCCAGCAACCCAAAATAAATCACTGGGGATTCATTTGAGTAATTCATCCACTCTGTGTTTTGCCGCAACCTCAGTTATTGGTAAATTGCACCATCAGGCATAATTGCCCCAGCTAAGTTAGTACCAATTAGTTTAACCAGAAGGCGCTCACCAGAGCGAATCCGCGCTCCTGTCAAGTCGGCTCCCCGCAAGTCGGCCCCACTGAGATCCGCTCCAATCAAATTAGCAGCACGTAAATTAGCCTCCCGTAGATCCGCTAAAAGTAAGTTTGCCCGAAATAAATTTGCTTCAGATAAATTAGCACCTCTGAGGTTGACTTTGTGCATAAAAGTATCACTGAGATTAGCACCACTCAAATTGGCATAACTTAAATTTCTGCCAGATAAGTCTTTATTGCTCAAATTTGCCCGACTGTAGTCTTTGCCACTCAAGTCTGAGCTTTTCTTTGGTGGTTGCTGGGTTGTTTGAGATGGTTTTTGTGGTTCAGGTGGCGGTGAGTTAAGCGTGGTTTGAGGTTTGGTTTTTAGAGAGCGCAACTTTTCACGAGCTTCATTTATAGCTTTCAGCTTGTCTTGTGCTTTCTGCTGTAAACGGAGATTGTCTTTGGGAATACGATCGGGATGCCAAACAAAGACTAAATCTTTGTAAGCCTGGTTCACTTCGTCAAGTGTTGCCCCAGGCTCTAATTCCAAAATTCTATAGTACTGCTCCAGATCGCTCATACGATATTTTGGTGGACAATCAACTTAATTATGAGTTATGGAGTCGATTTATCCGCTGAATCATTATGTCATTGATTATGGGGCATTGGGGAGCCACTGCCGTTAGCGTAGCGGTAGCGAGTAATCGAGCGTCAAGGGTTTCCCGACTTGAGGCGACTGGCGTCATGGGGCACAAGAGATAAAGGAGCAAAGGGGCAAAGGAGAAAGACTTACTACAACTTCCCCTCTGCAACGCCAGCCTTGCCACTCCCTCATCTCTCCATCTCCCCATTTCTCCATCGAGCGATCGCTCTCAAATATGCTGCAATTGGAATCTGATAGACTTCAATAAAAATCCAAACAATAATTGATAAATGTGATAAGAAAGTTAATATAGTCCAAATATATGGCATCCAGGTAATGGGTTCCTTGAGATTAGCAGGAAAATAGTAAGCTACTATGCCAATTAAAGTAGTGGGAAGAATTACAAAAGCTGCTGCTGCTACTCCATAACCCCAACCTAATTCCATACCTTCCAACTGGGCTTCTGTCCAACTAAACCCATTCCAACGCCAAACTAAGGGTGGTTGCCTAGAAGGCATTTTGATTTGCTGTAACTCTAGGTTAACTGTAAAAATCTCTTGGCAAAAGTCACAAGCCATAGCTTCCATTAATGGCATATGAGAAATCTTACCTATCCGACAGACTGGGCAGGGGTAAACTCCATAATAGTCGAAAGATTGGGCTAAGATTTTGGAACTGGGCATAATGAAACTGATGATCCTAAAAAGTTAATCTGGTCAATGAGGACTTGGGTAAGAATAATGTATAGTGATTGTCAATTGTCTGCAATCAGCTTTCGCAAGGTGAGGTGACAAGTCAGGAGAATCATATATTTTAACTTCTCAATCCGTCTAAGCACTAGGACTCACGCCTGTTTATGTGGAACGGTTTTAGATCGTGAATCATAATGCTGCGGTGAATATTCTTCGTATTGGATTGAGTACCGTAGGGCATACGGGAATTAACGTCTCTTAAGTGGATAGACCTCTACAACGATACCTAAGTAAGCCGACTCGCAGAACCAGAAAACTCGCGTCTTGCGAAGTTGGAATCACCGTGGCTTCAGCAGGCGTGAGCATGTCAATAGTCTTGACTCCCACAGTTGTACTGAGTCTATCGCTTTTTTATGGTTTATGGGTGTCTTGACACCGCCGACTCTTTCTGTTAATGTTACCCTACATAGGTATAGTTCTTGAACTTTCCAGCAAAAGCGCCGCAAATGCTTAACACAAATTCCTATTTTTATTTTTGGTTTAGGGTGGTTCACCGGGAGTGAATCGAGTTTCCTAACGGAAACCGCCCGGTGAACCGCAGAGCTAACTCTGCGGTTTTTGTTTTTTTAAGGAGAATTTCATCGTCATGACTTATTTCAGTAGCTGGTTTTATGGCTTTTACTTTTGGCCCAGAATAAGTTCCGGGTAAATAGCGTCATGCCAATGAATCAGAACGCGCCCGGAACTCCTCAAAGGTTCTGGGCTTTTTTGTTATCGGGGTATAGTGCCCAATACTTAATTTTTTAGGAGAATGGAACCATGATTAATGCCAAACTTGCCGCACAATCGCATCCGAACCATCAGACAATTGTTAAACTTTCAGAAAAAGTCGCTTTCGGGGGCGAAGAACTGGTAATTATCGGCGGGCCCTGCACCGTTGAAAGCTTAGAACAAATGGAGATAGTCGCCCAAAAGCTCTCTACTGCATCCGTGCAGGGCTTGCGTGGTGGTGTCTACAAACCCCGCACATCTCCCTACGCCTTCCAGGGTATGGGAGAGTCAGGATTAAAGATTTTGGCAAGGGTGCGATCGCATTATAATATGCCAGTTGTCACCGAGGTGATGTCAATTTCCCAAATTGAAGTAGTCGCCGCTCACGCTGATATGCTTCAAATTGGTAGTCGCAATATGCAAAACTTCGACTTGCTCAAAGCTTTGGGACAAGCTGGTAAGCCAATACTCCTCAAACGTGGTTTAGCAGCGACAATTGAAGAATTCGTCATGGCTGCTGAATATATCCTCAGCCACGGTAATCCTGATGTGGTGTTGTGCGAACGCGGTATCCGCAGCTTCGATGATTACACTCGCAATGTCCTAGATTTAGGAGCAGTAGCAGCACTCAAGCAAATAACTCACCTGCCTGTGATTGTAGATCCGTCCCATGCCGTCGGTAAACGGGAACTGGTAGCACCTGTGGCTAGGGCTGCGATCGCTTGCGGTGCAGATGGATTAATTATTGAATGTCACCCAGAACCAGAAAAATCTGTTTCTGATGCCCGTCAAGCACTTTCTTTAGAAGATATGGTGCATCTAGTTGATAGTTTAAAGCCTGTAGCAACAGCCGTTGGGCGCAGTATATCAGAAGCGATCGGGGCGGGTTTACAACCTGCCCCGATTTTTTGTGCTGCTTAAATTTCAGTTGAGAGCGATTGCTTGAATGTCTGAGTCGAAATATTTATTTTAGCTTGACGACAAACAGCGATCGCCTCAAACAATTTTTGCAACACAATCCTATAATAAAGTTACAACGTCTTCATACCAAAGTCACAACAGCTTCATCCCAAAGTCACAACCGTTTAACAACAATTTCTTTCCAAAAGGGATAGGCTAAACAAAAAAATTATTAGTACACTAATGTTTAGATTAACTAATATTACGCTTCTCTAATTAGAATTAATCGCAACCAACCATTATTTTGCAGAAAATGCGATGTCTAACGACAAGCTAGTACGTGTCTGTGCTTGCCCCCTTCCCCCAAATTGTTGATATGCGCTGTTTAGCCCCTGTTGAGACGACAAAGCCTTCGTCCTTGGCTGCTCAAATTGTTCCTCGTTTTCAGAGCATTATTCAAAGAGGGCGGTTCTCGCTACTTATATTAAGTCTGGCTTACTTGTGTAGTGCCTGCAATGCTTCTGAAGCCGAATCTAGTGGAAAAGAAGCAGGAAAAAAACGAGCTGTGCCAGTTGTGGTTGCCACTGCGACTCAAAAAACGATTCCAATACAACTATCGGCTACGGGAACGGTGGAAGCATATTCCACAGTATCTGTCAAGTCTCAGGTGGGCGGACAACTTATTGGCGTCTATTTTCAGCAAGGACAGAACGTTAAGAAAGGAGACTTGTTATTTAAAATTGATTCCCGCCCTCTACAAGCCGCGCTGATGCAAGCTAATGCTGCCAAAGCCAAAGATTTAGCGCTGGTGAAACAGGCACAGGCAAATGTGCTCAAAGCCATTGCCGATGTGAACCAAGCAAAAGCGAATGTAGTCAAGGATAAGGCGCAGGCAACAAATGCAGATGTGCAAGCTCAACGTTATACTCGTTTGCTCAAGCAAGGGGCAATCAGTAAAGAACAGGCCCAACAGTACCAGACTACTGCTGAGGCTCAACAGGCGACGGTGAAAGCAGATCAAGGTGGAGTAGCAAATGCTCAGGCAGCGGTGGCGGCAGCCCAAGCAGATGTACAAAATGCCGAGGCAGCAGTAGCATCAGATGAAGCTGCGATCGACAATGCCAAAGTTCAGCTTTCCTACAGTTCCATCTACGCACCAATTGCTGGACGCACGGGTAGCTTGAAGCTAACTCAAGGCAACTTAGTCAAGGCAAATGCTGCAAATGCCGATGATTCGCTGATTACGATTAGCCAAATCCGCCCGATTTACGTCAACTTTTCCATTCCCCAGCGACTGCTGCCAGACATCAAAAAATACAGTGCTAACGGTAAGTTAGAAGTCGATGCTTTACCTCCTAAAGATGCAGGGCATTCGGTACGAGGCGAACTCACCTTTGTTGATAGTGGAGTCAATACCCAAACAGGTACGATTCAACTTAAGGGTACTTTTGCCAACGCTGACGAGCGCCTGTTTCCAGGGCAGTTTGTCAATGTAGTCCTGAAACTGAGCGAAGAACCAAATGCCATTACTGTTCCTTCTCAGGCGGTACAGAGTGGACAGCAAGGGCAATTTGTGTATGTAGTCAAACCCGACAAAACAGCAGAAATGCGTCCAATTACTGTGGGTGACACCGTTAAGAACGAAACGGTGATCAAGCAAGGGTTGAAATCAGGTGAGCAAGTAGTTACTGATGGACAATTCAACCTAGTGGCTGGTGCCATAGTCCAAGTGAAACCGGAAGTAGGAAGCAACAGGCAGGGAGCGCGATGAACATTTCCGAGCTATTCATCCGGCGTCCAATCATGACAACCCTAGTTATGGTTGGCATTTTGATATTTGGGCTGATCAGTTACCAACAGCTACCCGTTAGCGATCTGCCCAATGTGGATTATCCGACACTTCAGGTAACAGCTAACCTGCCCGGAGCTAGTCCAGAGACGATGGCTGCCTCGGTAGCAACTCCTTTAGAGCAGCAGTTTTCTAGTATAGCGGGAGTGAGTTCAATGAACTCTACCAGCTCTTTGGGTAGTGCACAGATTACGCTGCAATTTGACCTCAATCGGGATATAGACGGGGCAGCACAAGATGTCCAGTCTGCTATTTCTAAGGCAGCAAGGCAGTTGCCCACGAATATGCCTAATCCCCCGTCTTACCGGAAGGTAAATCCGGCGGATCAGCCAGTCCTTTACATCTCCCTCAATTCATCTATTCTGCCCCTCTCAACTGTAGACAAGTATGCTGAGACATTGTTGGCACAACGCCTGTCAATGGTGGATGGAGTGGCGCAAGTGCAGGTGTACGGCTCCCAAAAGTATGCGGTACGGATTCAGCTTGACCCCGAATCATTGAGTGTAAAGGGAATAGGAATTGATGAAGTGGCTGATGCGATCGCTAACGGAAATGTCAATCTGCCTACCGGCACACTTTACGGGCAACAGCAGAATTCTACGATTCAAGCAAACGGTCAACTCAACGATGCCGCCAGCTATCGCTCCTTAAGTGTGGCTTATCAGAACGGCGCACCAGTACAGCTAGGAGAACTGGGTCAAGTCCTAGATAGTGTGGAAAATGACAAGATAGCAAGTTGGTATTTTCCTGTTAAAGAAAAGGGGACAAAAAGAGCAGGGGAGAAATCCTCAATCCAAAATTCTGGCGTCCGGGCGATCGTTCTGGCAGTTCAGCGCCAACCGGGAACTAATACTGTTCAAGTAGTGGATGCAATCAAGAAACTGCTACCCACCTTTCGGACACAAATTCCGGCGGCTGTGAACGTAGATATTCTCTACGATCGCTCCCAGTCAATTCGTGAGTCGGTAGATGATGTACAATTCACGCTTTTGCTCACCATTGCTCTGGTGGTGCTGGTAATCTTTCTGTTTCTCCGCAATATCTCTGCTACGCTCATTCCCAGTTTGGCAGTACCGCTTTCGATAGTAGCGACTTTTGCGGTCATGGTGCTATTGGGCTTCTCGCTCGATAACCTATCACTGATGGCGTTAACCCTTTCAGTGGGTTTCGTGGTTGATGATGCCGTAGTCATGCTAGAGAACATTGTCCGCCACATGGAGATGGGCGAAAGCCGCATGGAAGCAGCCTTAAATGGTTCTAGAGAAATTGGTTTCACAATTTTATCCATGACCATCTCCTTAGTAGCAGTATTTATCCCTATACTGTTCATGGAAGGCATTCTGGGGCGACTGTTCCGTGAGTTTGCTGTTACTATCAGCGTTGCAATCTTAGTATCTGGCGTAATTTCCCTCAGCTTGACGCCAATGCTGTGTTCAAGATTCTTGAGTTTACCTCATCATGAACCGGAGAGTGAGGGAGCAGGGGAAGCTGGCGTTGCAGGGGAAGATGAGGGAGATGAGGGAGAAATTCTCAATTCTCAATCCAAAATCGTTCGACTGAGCGTTCGCGCAGCGTCTCGGAGAGAAGCCGAAGTCCAAAATCGTTCGACTGAGCGCTCACGCCGAAGTCTAAAATCCAAAATCCAAAATTTTAACCGTCGTCTCTACAACTTTTCAGAAAACGTTTTTAATGTGATATTGGGCGGATACGATTGGAGTTTAAAGAAATCACTCAAGTATCACCGCACGACGATGGTGATTTCGGGAGCGATTCTTGTAGCAACAGTGTATCTATTTATAATTGTGCCTAAAGGGTTTGTTCCCAACGCAGATGTTGGACAAATCACTGCAACTACTCAGGCATCAGAGGATATATCCTTTGATGAGATGGTAAAACATCAACAGGCAATAGCTGCGATCGCTTACCGTGATCCCAATGTCGATTCCATCAACTCCAGTGTCGGGGCTGGTGGGCCAAATGCTTCCGCCAACGCTGGAAGAATTTTAATCGAACTCAAGCCCCGCACTCAAGGACGTCTCAGTGCTGATGAAGTCGTACAGGAACTCCGACCTAAGTTGTCACGTGTGCCTGGAATCAAAGTTTTCTTGCAAAATCCCCCAGCCATAAATGTCGGTGGCCAACAGACGAAAGCGCAGTATCAATTTACTCTGCAAACACCCAATATTCAGGAACTTTACCAGTACGCTCCACTTTTAGAAGAAAAACTGCGATCGCTCTCAGATTTACAAGATGTCAACAGCGATTTGCAAATCAAAAATCCGCAAGTAAAAGTAAACATTAACCGCGACCAAGCTTCGGCTCTAGGTTTAACCGCCAATCAAATCGAAACTGCCCTGAGTAATGCCTATGGTACTCGCCAAGTTTCCACCATCTACGCCCCCGATAACCAGTACCAAGTAATTATGGGCGTGGAACCAAAATATCAGCAAAATTCCAATGCCCTGGATTTACTCTCAGTTCGTGCCCCTAGTGGACAACTCGTACCTCTCAACGCTGTAGCAACTTTGACCAAAGATGTGGGCCCCTTGACCATTAACCACCAAGGGCAACTTGCATCTGTTACCTTCTCCTTTAATCTTAAGTCAGGAGTATCACTTGGTAACGTCACTGGGAAGATTGAGGAACTCGCCCGTCAAACTCTGCCGCCTACTATTAGTACAGGTTTCCAAGGTTCAGCGCAGGCATTCCAGTCATCGATTCAAGGTTTAGGAATGTTACTGCTGGTTGCCATCTTCGTGATTTATATCGTGTTGGGGATTCTCTACGAGAACTTTATTCACCCCCTGACTATCCTTTCTAGCTTACCCTCCGCTGGATTTGGGGCACTACTGACCCTGTTGCTGTTTAAAGTTGACTTGAATATTTACGCCTTCGTGGGCATCATCCTGCTGGTTGGCATTGTGAAGAAAAACGGCATCATGATGGTTGACTTTGCGATCATTGCCCGTCAAAACGGCAAAACCCCCTATGATGCTATCTATGAAGCCTGCTTGGTAAGATTCCGTCCAATTATGATGACGACAATGGCAGCACTTATGGGGACGCTGCCCATCGCCCTCGGTTTGGGAGCCGGAGCAGATACACGCCGCCCCCTTGGTTTAGCAGTAGTTGGGGGGTTAGTGTTCTCGCAGTTTCTCACACTTTATTTGACGCCCGTTTTCTACACCTACATGGAGTCTTGGCAAACAAAGCTTAAAAAATACAACTGGCGCAAACAGCCAATTTAATTTGTAATTAAAAACAAAGATATAAAGGTGTTAGTCGCCAGAAAAAGAAATTGAATTCTCTGCGACTGGTAAAGCAGTCCAGTGGACGGGTTTCCCGGCATAAAGGAACTGCCGTTAGGGACTTCCAAATAAAAAAATGTCCCAAAACTGACGCAAAAACCCTCTCATTTCTCCTCTCTCTGTGTCGCGCCAGTTGCTTAAAGTCGGGGAACCGCAAGGGCGCACTGGTTTCTCTGTGTCTCTGTGGTAGCCTGCGGCAAGCCGCTGCGCGTCTACGTTTATTTGGATAATTTATTGTCTTGGAAGTCCCTTAGCGTTCGCGCAGCGTCTCGTAGAGAAGCGGTAGCAAGGAACGAGTGTCACTTGAAGGGTGGATTAGGATCTTACGCACAGGTAATGGACAACGAACCACAGAGGTCGCAGAGGACACGGAGGAATGAGAGTTTGGGAGGGTTTTTGCGTAAGTTCTATGGATGAATAAACGGTGAAACACCACAGTAAATCTTCTTTCTTAACGTGAGTTCAAGGAAGTTAAAAGGCAGCCGCAGACAGAGCAGGTAAATCTTTTGGGTCAATATCTAAAGAAGGTTTCTTCTCTTGGTAAGTGTAAGCCACTAGTCGAGCTAAAAGATTAACCATAAAGTTAATTACACTCTGATGCCATCCTTGATCCGCATTTAGCTTTAATATAACTAACAGTAATCAGTAAACCCAAGGAGGTTTTTTGCTTACTGATTTCCTGACCTCAAAAAGTAATTCGTAAGCATAAATTGGGCTTGCGATGCCTGCGGCGGGCTGTGCCTACGCAAACTTTCAACCAGGACATTAAATATGGCGCTAGAACATAAAAATGCAGCCGGGATATTTCCTGATCGCCAAAACACTGAGTCAGCCCTTGATCAACTTAAAGCGGCTGATTTTCCGATGAACAAAGTTTCAGTTGTTGGTGAACACGTCAATTCAGAAGATGTGACGCTTAAAGCAACAGAGGCAACCGTACAGTCGGAAGCTCAATTTGTCCGCGATCGCACGATCGAGCGGATCGAGCATGGGGCGTTAGATGCTGGAAGTTGGGGCAGTATTATCGGCTTTTTAGGAGGTGGACTATTAACCTTAGCAATTCCAGGCATTAGCTCGCTCGTCTTGGCTGGAGCCAGAGCTGCCTCGGTGGGACTGGCGACAGGAGCCTTTTATGGAGCTGTAGCAGGCGGCTTACTCGGAGCCGCGATCGGCACGAACATCCCAGATGAGCAAGTCAAGCTTTACAACGAGCGGTTAGCACAAGGACAGTATTTGATAGTCCTTGAGGGAACGAACGATGAACTTCAACAAGCTGAAACCGTTTTGAAAACCCAAGGGATTCAGGATTGGATCATTTTTGACACACTATAACAATTTGGATGACTAATATGATACAAGCAATCCGCGTTCATAACTATGGCGAGTCAGACGTGCTGACACTGGAAGCGATCGCACAACCCGAACCACAACCGAATGAAGTACTAATTCGAGTTCAGGCGGCTGGAATCAATCCGCTCGATTGGAAAATCCGGGCAGGCTATATGAAAGAAATTTTTCCAATGCCTTTGCCATTTACGCCTGGAATGGATGTCGCAGGCATTGTGGAAGCGATCGGTGCGGATGTCAAAGCGCTCCAAGTCGGTCAAGAAGTTTATGGCGAACTGAGAATGGGAGCTTATGCCCAGTTCGCAACGGCTCCAGAAGATGCGATCGCGCCCAAGCCTAAGACGCTCGATTTTGTGCAAGCGGCATCGGTGCCGATGGTCGCAATGACAGCCTATCAAGGGCTGTTTGATCATGCTGATCTCAAGCCAGGTCAAACCGTGCTAATTCATGCTGCATCGGGCGGAGTTGGCATGTTCGCAGTGCAATTTGCTAAATGGAAAGGAGCGCACGTTATTGGAACTGCCTCAGCTGCGAATGCAGAATTTGTTCAATCTCTGGGTGCAGATCAAGTGATTGACTACAACGCCACACCCTTTGAACAAGTTGTTGAGAATGTTGATGTAGTTCTAGATACCTTAGGCGGTGACACGCAAGCACGTTCTTATTCAGTGGTGAAGCCGGGTGGCATTCTGGTTTCAACCGCCGCTCCCCCCAATGCTCAAAAAGCTCAAGAACGAGGTATCCGTGCAGAGATGATGAATATGAAACCCTCAGCCTCGCTGCTGGAGGAAATTGCTAATTTACTTGATTCTGGGCAGGTTAAGACGCTTGTTGCTCAGACGTTTTCTTTGTCTGAAGCCCGTCAAGCTCAGGAATTGAGTCAGGGCGGTCATGTTCGGGGCAAAATCGTGCTGCAAATCAATGCTTAATCCTTTATAGAACCCATTTAGTATCTTTCTTCACGAAATAGATGGATGGCTTTCAGGCAATCCTCGATCAAGTGATTTAACAACGGAATCAGGATTGTAGAACTATAGATCCCAAATGGGTTCTATGCGTCCCAAAGAATAAAACCTAGACACCTGAAAGGCTTACGCAACCTAAAAATATCTCAAATGGGTTCTACACATCTTTGCTGGTATTCCCCCAAATAGCATTACAGCAGCTAAGACAAGGAAAGGGATTAAAATCTCCCGGTTTGAGCGTTATCCAGTTTTTTGAGGGAGTGATAGATGAGATGAACTCACCCACTGATGAGCAAGCAGCACTGATCAAAATCACAATGGAAGGTAAAAGAATGAATTACCCAGAGAGGCATGACCAAAAGAACCTGCTGAACTTACACAAAGCTAAAATTCACTTGGAAATGGCTATTGGATTACTCAGCTAGTAAAGCTAATTTTTAATCACTAACTCTTGACTCCCTTCATTTTAGAGGGGAGTTTTTTATGTATCATAGTTATTTTTGATACTTCACTTCCATTAACTTTCCCATAATTGCGATCGCCTGGGTTGGGTACTTGGTGCGATCATAAATCCACAGTCTCCAAACGTCGAAAATCCGTAGTGTGACACTTGAGAGTGTAGAAACTAGAATATTCCATACAAAAACTCTGTTCACGAGTATTAAAGACTCGTTAACGGAGTTCAAAGACTCATTCACAAGTATTAAAGACTCGTTAACGGAGTTCAAAGACTCATTCACGAGTATTAAAGACTCGTTAACAGAGTTCAAAGACTCATTCACGAGTATTAAAGACTCGTTAACGGAGTTCAAAGACTCATTCACGAGTATCAAAGACTCGTCAGCGAGTATTAAAGACTCATTTACGAGTCTTATTAATTACTGATTGTAAATATTCTCCGCATCCTTGTGTCCCCACCTCTGGTGCAATACGCTTAGAAGAATAAACCTTTTTTCTTTTCCTCTGCCTCCCCTGCTCTCCCTCCCTGAGGAATAAAGCCATGACTCAAGCTTTACGCAAACTAGTTACATTCGATGAATTTGTTGCTCAATACCCAGACAACCCACAACGACGTTATGAACTCCATGATGGAGTAATTGTTGAGATGGCACAACCAACAGGAGACCATGAAGAGGTAACAGGATTTTTAGCCACAAAAATCACTTTAGAATATAGTCGTTTAAATCTTCCTTATTTCATCCCAAAAACAGTATTCGTCAAACCACTCGAAAACGAATCAGCTTATTCACCAGATGTCCTAATACTAAATCAGCCTAATTTAGTAAACGAACTTCTATGGAAAAGAGCATCTACTGTAAGCCTTGCTGCATCTATTCCTTTAGTGGTAGAGGTAGTGAGTACTAATTGGCGTGATGATTACCACAAAAAATACGCTGACTATGAACAAATGGGAATTCTTGAATACTGGATTGTGGACTATGCTGCATTCGGTGGTAGGGAATTTATTGGCAAGCCAAAACAACCTACTATCTTAGTTTGCTGTTTGGAAGAAGGTGAGTATCTAATTAAGAAATTTCGGGGTAATGACCGTATCCAATCACCAACTTTCCCAGAGTTGAATTTAACCGCAGAACAAATTTTTCGCGCTGGTGTGGTGAGCTAAATTCATCGTGTCTATTAAAATTACAGCAGGAGTCAGGAGTTAAAAGGCAACCCACGCGCAACTGTTCACGCCGACCTACTTAAAATTATGTCTAATAAAGTAATTATTAAATCTAAATTATTGGAACCCAAAGCTGATAATGAGCAAAAACTCTACCAAATTCTCACTATACAGGAATTAAGTCTTCTAAACGATCGCTCCAACTCCAAA
The DNA here is from genome assembly GCF_036919675.1 of Nostoc sp. GTDB lineage: Bacteria > Cyanobacteriota > Cyanobacteriia > Cyanobacteriales > Nostocaceae > Nostoc. The sequence continues at coordinate 19,383 of NZ_JBALCP010000101.1, read as the reverse complement.
GGACTAGTTCAACTGGCTTTTCATCTCACTGTTATGGGTTTGAGTGGCTACTTATGGGCAACAAACTTTGGCAATTGGTCAGTGGCTATACCAGCACTGGTAATCTACGGCTTCAGTCTGGCTTCGATGTTTGCACCGATGCATGAATGTGTTCACAGAACAGCTTTTGCTAACAATCGTTTCAATGATGCTGTAGCTTGGTTTTCCGGCTTGCTCTCATTTTACAACAGCACGTTTTTTCGTCGTTATCATAAGTGGCATCATCGCTACACTCGTGTTCCTGACAAAGATCCGGAATTGACCGATCCCAAACCGAGCAACCTGGGTAAATACTTGTTGATAATTAGCGGTTTCCCGTGGTGGTGGGGTAAAATACGTGGGCATTTTCAAGTTGCGATCGCTCAATTTGACGATTTTCCATTTGTGCCAGAAGCAGCACGAGCCGAAGTTATTCGCTCCACACGTTGGCAATTAGGTATTTATGCAGGTGCGATCGCTATCTCAATTGCAGTTAGTCAACCTTGCTTTTTCCTCTATTGGCTGTTACCCCTGCTTGTCGGTCAGCCGATTCTGCGGTTTATTCTGTTAGCAGAACATACAGGTTGTACTCTTGACGCAAATCTGCTCACGAATACGCGTACAACGCTGACCCTCTGGCCGGCACGATTTTTCATGTGGAATATGCCATTTCATGCAGAGCATCATTTGTACGCATCAATTCCGTTCCACGCCCTACCAAAAGCACATCAGCAGTTGAGCAAACACTTTACCCATATTGAACCTGGCTATCTGAAAGTCAACTGGGAGATTGTGGCTAAATAGGGGTAGTTGGTAGGATGACAATAAGTATATTTGATTTTTGTTTGCTCTAGGCTCGACCTTAATGCACCTTTATCAGATGATCATGAAGAATGATTAAGAAAAACGAGTATAGACAAACGTGATAAAAATGCTATCTGAAAACTTGATTGGAATTGAAGCAAGATTACAAATTAATTGGGTTTGGCTAAATGCCAGCTTACAGTTTGCTACTTGGGGACTTTTTTCACTTTTACTCGCTGAGGTCTTGAGAGACAGCTACCATGCTTTGTGTCACCAAGTCAATTGGCTTGCTAAATGGCACAACAAGCACCACATGGCCTATCGCCGGGATTTATCGATAGTTTCCCCGAAAGTTTACCAAGAATCCCAGCTCTATCACGACATTTTAGAGTCAAGTCTACTGCTGCTGGTATTGGTAGTCATTGCCTTAATTGTCCAGCAAATGGGGTTATGGCTGGGAGTAGCTTATGCTTGCACCTTTTTATATGGCGCGTCCTTGCGGTATTTCCAGGGAAAAATTGATACAGACTACAACCACTTACCCGGCCCTTTAGAGACAATTCCATCCATTTGGTGGGTGAATCGGTCTTACCATTGGCGGCATCATTTTGATGATGTCAACGCTTACTACAGTGGTGTCTTTCCCCTAGTGGATAAAATTCTTGGTACAGGACTGTCCCTCAAGGGGAAAACCGTCGCTTTAACCGGAGCATCAGGAGCGCTGGGGCAAGCATTAACGGCTGAACTTGTAAAAAATAATGCTAAAGTCGTGGCATTAACCACCAATCCAGAAAAATTTGTAGAGCAAGTTGGGGTGAAAGTGGTTCCCTGGCAGTTAGGTAATGAATCAGAACTGAAGAATAGTTTAGAGAAAGTAGATATTTTAATTATCAACCACGGAGTCAATGTCTACGCCAGCCGCACACCAGAGGCCATCAACTCCTCCTATGAGGTGAATACCTTTTCAGCATTGCGGTTGATGGATGTATTTTTGACAACTGTGACAGGCCCACAAGCAAAAGCGACTAAGGAAATCTGGGTAAATACGTCTGAAGCTGAGGTGTCTCCAGCCCTGAGTCCGCTTTATGAAATCAGCAAGCGATCGCTAGGGGATATTGTTACCCTCAAGCGTTTGGACGGGGATTGTGTAATTCGCAAGTTAATTCTTGGCCCGTTTAAGAGTCAACTGAATCCTTATGGAGTGATGTCTGCACAGCAAGTTGCTCGTGCTATCTTATTTTTGGCACGGCGAGACTTCCGAAATATTATTGTGACCATAAATCCTCTCACCTATCTGCTGTTTCCCTTAAAAGAAACTAGTACATGGCTATACTATCGAGTCTTCAGCCGAACAGCGAAAAGTGAACACGACTTACACAAACAATAGCCGAAACCGTGATTTTCAGGTAGGGGCAATTCATGAATTGCCCCTAAGCAAGTGTGGTTTAGCTATACTAAAAATTAAGTAATCCTTACAAAAATTATGACCAAGCAAACAAATGCTCCTCCTGCTGTTGATTATGCACCCCTGGAATTACAAGGAGAGTTAATCGCTATGCAAAAATTAACTATTGAGGATTTATTAACTATCGGTCAAAGTCAAGTTCCAGAAACTCAACAAGAACTACATTTAGAACTTTTAGAAAAAAATCAAAATCATCAATTAAGTGAATCAGATAGATTATTGTTGCGATCGCTCCGAATGAGTGCTGACTATTTAATGTTGAAAAAAGCTTATGCTTATGCACTTTTACAGTGGAAAAGCTATTCTCTTCCAGATTTTGAGGAATTAGTAAAGTAATAGCAGTGTCATCTATTCCTAAATCTATTCGTCAACAAATCATTAATGAAGCTGGATATAGATGTGAATATTGCTGCACATCTAGCCGTTTAATAGGTATGCCATTAGTAATGGATCATATTTTGCCCAGTTCATTAGGCGGAAGTGATGAACGAGAGAATTTATGTGCTTCTTGTTATCGTTGTAATGAATTTAAAGGAGCAAAAATAACTGCTAATGATCCTGTAACTAATGAATCTGTATCTTTGTTTAATCCTCGTCAAGAAAGATGGTTAGATCATTTTCAATGGGCAAATGGTGGTACTCATATTATTGGGATAACTGCTACTGGAAGAGGAACAGTTTTAGCTTTAAGATTAAACAATGAAGATATTGTGCAAGCTAGAGCAATTTGGATTAGTTTAAATTGGCATCCTCCTAATGATTAATGATGTGAATATTTTTGGTTTTTGGAAAGTCCTGGCGATTAGAAATCGCGGCTATACAAACGAAGTCCACCTGCGTGGACTAAAAATAATATTTTTGAACCCGCGCACCATCCGGGTTTTGTCTGTGTAGACGCGAATTGTATTCCCTGAGTATTAGTGTCAGTATTAATTTTTGATAAATTCAGCGAACACTTGAAGAAGCTATTTTGTACAGCATGATGTTATCTTATCCATTCACTAGGTGTTAAAGCTAGAATTAGACCATTAATTTTTGGTAAAAGATGCTGGTTTATATCTAGCTCCCCACTTTTATAAAGGTAGATATAGAGAATTCCCCACGGAATGTTGCTTTCACGCATATAGTGTTCTAGTTGTAAAAGACCACTACGATATCCTTGTTTGCTTCCTTTTAACTCAATGATTACTTGCTCTTTTTTATTGGATACAATTAAATCTACTCTTAAAAATTTTCGTGAATCTATAGATGAATTGGATGTAAGCTTTACTTCCGAACGAACCTCAAGATTAGGAGCTGCTGAAGCAAAAAATCCTGACAAAGCACCAATAATTTTTGCTTCAGTCTGTCTTGCACTTTCATTACTACCAGTCCAATGTTGACGTGAAAACTCTTTTAGCAATTCAACTGTTAAATCCAAAATGCTCCCTTCATAACTTGAAAGTCGTGTTTTAATGTCAGAATGTTTTGTTTCAGTTTCTAATTTTGTTTTATTGTAAGATAGAGACTCAGAAATTTGGTCAAGTACGAGACAGGCGAAAGCAGATACAGAAACAATTGCTAAAAATGCTTCATTTTCATCAAAATCAAGTTTTTAATCGTGACTAGAAGGATTTCTCCATTCAGTTCTATAATTAGTAAACTGAGCTAAAACTCGTTGGCGAAAAACTTTATTCTTCTCAAAATATTGTTCAATATCGTAAGGGCGCTCTCTTTCGGGATCTTTACTAGCCAAAACTCTATAAGCTTCTTTAAGACTACCTTCAAATGCTTGGTTAGTTCGGTAGATTGAGTCAGTAAAAGCCGTTTCCTCATTTTGCTTTTGACCACGCAGAAGATGACCAGAAGCAGTTTCAATATGAAGAAGAACTGCTTTTAATCCAGGTATATGATCGCCCTCTTCAAGCGAATCAATTTTAGAACGTAATATATCAAGGAGATATATCGGAGTGATTTTGGTATATGTGAGTAGATGTGTCTATCTAGTAAAATATCGGGTAATACAGCATTATTTGTGATCTTGAGGATACCAGAGCTATTATAAGCTATTGCATATTTACTCTTTTTCCTTTCTTCCTTCGCGCTCTTCACGCCTTCGTAGTTAGTTAAATAAATCCATAATGCCAAACAAAAAAAAAAGGGATAAGCCCAAAAGCCTATCCCCAAAAAAATCAATTAATCAATCATCAAGTTCCAGTAGTCCAAGAATTGGTGTACTCAATTTGATCTGGTGTTAGCGTATCAATCTTAATTCCAATCGCCTCCAACTTTAATCGAGCAATTTCTTTATCCACATCAATGGGAATTGAGTGCAAACCAGGTTCTAACTTACCTTTATTCTTCACTAGGTATTCAACAGCTAAAGCCTGGTTGGCAAAGCTCATATCCATAACCGCGCTGGGGTGTCCTTCCGCAGCAGCCAGGTTAATCAAACGTCCTTGTCCGAGAACGACAACTGATTTACCACTTTGCAGTTTGTACTCTTCGGTGAAGGGACGAACTTCCTTGATTTCCTTAGCTTGAGAAGCCAAGTATTTCAAGTCAAGTTCAATATCAAAGTGACCGGAGTTACAAACGATCGCACCGTCTTTCATTACATCGAAATGCTCGGCGCGAATTACGTGCTTGTTACCAGTAACTGTAACAAACAAGTCGCCAACTTTAGCAGCTTCTGCCATTGGTAAGACGCGGAAACCATCCATTATGGCTTCAATTGCCTTGATGGGGTCAATTTCGGTAACAATCACGTTACCACCCATGCCACGGGCGCGGAGGGCTGTACCTTTACCACACCAGCCGTAACCAACTACAACTATGTTTTTACCAGCCAGCAGAATATTTGTGGCGCGGATAATGCCGTCTAAAGTCGATTGCCCAGTACCATAGCGGTTATCAAAGAAGTGCTTGGTATCGGCATCGTTGACATTCACTGCGGGGAAGGTGAGAACGCCATCTTTGAACATGGCCCGGAGGCGCACAATTCCCGTTGTGGTTTCTTCAGTGGTGCCAATCAAATCAGCAATTTGGTGTTGGCGCTCTTGGATTAATGTGGCAACCACATCGCTACCGTCATCAATAATGATGTTGGGGCGGTGATCTAGGGCGATTTGGACGTGGCGGCTGTAAGTTGCGTTATCTTCGCCTTTTTGAGCAAAGACGGGAATTTCATGATCGACGACGAGACTAGCTGCTACATCATCTTGCGTTGATAAAGGATTGCTAGCAATTAGAAGCGCGTTTGCACCACCGGCTTTCAGAGCGATCGCCAAATGTGCTGTTTCGGTTGTAATGTGGGCGCAAGCCACAAGGCGTAAGCCAGCAAAGGGCTTTTCTTGGGCAAAGCGATCGCGGATTTGCCGCAAAACTGGCATCTCGCGTCCAGCCCATTCAATGCGCTGTCTTCCCAAGGCAGCTAGGCCGAGGTCTTTAACCTCGTGCTTTAATCGGGGAGAAGTTGCGGTCATCAAAAGTTACCTCAAAAAATTAAAAATAGCTACGTAAAATTTACGCACTCTACTAGGTTATTCTACTACTGGCGATTTTTGCTTGTAATTAGCAAACTACTAGCCAAACAATTTTGGATTTTAGATTTGCAATTTTGGATTGAAAGAGACCACAAGGATACTTGGCTCTGATGATTTTAGATTGACGATAGCGCAGTGTTAGCGGGTTATCGAGCGGATGATTGGATTTGTTCCATCCACAAGGGGTGGGGCTTGAACCAATTTTCAATTCCAAAATCCAAAATCTAAAATCTAAAATTGGCACGGTCAATAGTCATCAAAACTAGCTTGACGTTTGATCAGCATAATGTCAACTTCATCTCCAGCTTCTTCCTTTTTGTTTTATCTTTGGTAAGAGTAAGGCTGTTCTCCGCCTTACATGCTGATTTTAAGTACATTGTCATCTTTCTAAAGATAGAGGACACCAAAAAACATCAAAATTTAATTATCTAAAGGGAAAACCCAACTTTAGATAGGTACATTTACTAAAATTCATTGAGGAGGATGGTTATAGAAGTAGTAACTAGTAAATTTTACTCAAGGAGGTGTTTAAGTGCGCTTTCAATTTTTGGCGATCGCTAGTTCAATGGTCATAGCCGTTGTATCTGTGCCAAAAGCCACAGCCCAAATTCCTTTGTTACCGCAGCTGCAAGCTCCCAGCAGCGTGAGTAATGATTCAAATAATAGAGTTGTTTCAGGCTGGATTTATTTAGATGGTCGGCGGTTATTTCAGATAGCGGCATCAAAAGCCAACTTTCCTGAGCGTTCAGAAGATATTCAAAAGAAGTTAGAGAAAATTAGCCAAAGTTACATTAAATCACCACCAAAAACAGCAGTCAAGGTAGAAGTTCGCAAAGTAAACGACTTACCAGTAATTTATGTCAACGACCAATACCTGATGACCATCACTTCTGAAGATGCTGGATTGCGAGAGGTAGATATATCGACATCGGCAAATCAAATAAAGGAATCGTTACAAGAAGACTTGCAACAAGCAAAGCAAGAAAGACAAACTCAATCTATAATCAACCAAGGTAAAAAGGCTGCGGGCACTGGACTGGCAATGATGATCATGAGTTTGGGGATATATAGCTGGCAGCGGCGCTCCAAAAAAGATTTATTACACCCCATTGCTTCCCAACCCCCCATAGGGCCCCTAAACTCCCCAATTTCACCAGCAGTAGCAGCAGCTCAACCAATTGCAACACAACTGAATCAACGGCAAAAGCAGCATCTCCAAGAAGTAAAAAGACGATTGTTTGAGCTAACTCAAGCCGGAATTTGGGGAGGTGGAAGTTTCTTTATTTTGGGTCTATTTCCCTATACACGACCATTTCAGGTAGGAATTCTCACAGCCGCCCAATTTCCTTTGCGATTAGGTGTCGTGTTCTTGGGAACCTATGTAGCGATCCGTTTTACCTACGCCCTGATTGACCGCTTCACCACCACTCTGATCAGCAGTGGTGCTTTACTGACTCCAGAAAGTTCTGAACGGCTGCAACTGCGAGTTTCTACATTTTCTGGCGTGACTAAAAGCATCGCTACTGGTATCTGGATAGGAGTAGGCTTCTTGCTAGCGCTGGTGTCATTGGGGATAGATATTGTTCCGTTGCTAGCGGGTGTGAGTTTAGTTGGTGTTACAGTGTCTCTGGCCTCACAAAACTTAATTAAAGATGCGATTAACGGTTTTTTGATCATTCTAGAAGACCAGTACGCTTTAGGCGATGTGATTTCTGTGGGAGACGTGGGAGGCTTAGTAGAAAATCTGAATCTGCGGATGACCCAACTACGGGATTCGGAAGGGCGCTTGATCACGATTCCCAATGGTGAAATTAAAGTTGTTGCCAATCTTTCTAGTCGTTGGTCACGAGCCGATTTAACAATCCCGATCGCCTACCAAGCCGATACAGAACAGGCTTTGAAATTGATTGAAACTGTTGGTTCCCAGATGAATCAAGAAATACAATGGCAGTCTCAAATTTTGGAGCCGCCGCAAGTTTTGGGAATAGATCAATTTGGCGATCGCGGTTTGATTATTCGTGTATGGATTAAAACACAGCCTCTCAAACAATGGGATGTAGCACGGGAGTTTCGCCGCCGCCTAAAAATTGCCCTAGACCAAGCTGGAATTTCTATTTCTGTGCCTCAACAAGCAATTTGGGTGAATGATGATCATTTGTTAAATTTTCATGAGAATGGCAAAGATAATTAGAAATTTTAATTCATTACCCCATTTTTCAGTTGATTAACCCAAACCCAGACCTCTCTCCTGGTAAGAGAGAGGTTTTGAATCTGCCTCTTCCAGCTAACAAAAGTTTTCCGCTTCCCTGTCCCAATACGCTTGGGTTAAGCATTTTTTGTTTCCCCCTGCTTCCCCTACTCAAGAACAGCTTGCCTCAACAGATAATTTTCCTTAACTGAACTGTATTGTTCCCTGTGCTTCTTGGAGAGGTTTCTCGGTTGGATACAATACACAGTAGGAGATTATATCTTTACATTGGTGTCAACTTCAGGGAAAACATACCCAATATCCAGTACTCAGTAAGCAATTTTGCGCGATCGCCAACACTAAGCCTTAATAAATCCTTATTATTAATAACAAGCTACTTCGTCCGTAACCAGTATCAAACTTTTCCTTGATTTATGTTTGTCAATACCTTCATCAGACGTCCAGTCCTGACGACGGTCTGTACGTTCATCATTTTGCTGCTGGGAAGCATCTGTATTCCGATCCTACCGATTTCTCAGCTACCAGACCTCGCTCCGGTGCAAATCACCGTTAGCGCCAACAATATTGGTGCGGATGCTCAAACAACAGAAAGTACTGTCACCAACATTATTGAGCGACAAATTAATGGTGTTAAAGATGTATCTTATATATCTTCTAATACGGGTAATGATGGTTTTAGCAATATAACTGTCTCCTTTCCAACTAATGTCAATAGCGATATTGCTCAAGTAAACGTTCAAAATAAAGAAGGACTTGCTGACCCTCAATTGCCAGATACTGTTCAACGAACAGGTGTGACCGTTGAAACGGCATCGAGCAGTCTGCTTCTCGTCTTTGGGTTTTACTCAGAAAATAATGAGTATGACAACATTTTTATTAGTAACTATGTTGATCTGTTTATTTTCGATCAGATCAAACGGCTTCCTGGTGTAGGAAAAGCTACGATTTTTGGAGAGCGCAAATATGCCATGCGTCTTTGGCTTGATCCCAACAAGCTTGCCCAACATCAACTAACTCCTCAAGATGTGGTAACTGCCCTGCAAGAACAAAATATTCAGGTGGGTGCAGGGGCGATTGGTAAGGAACCAGCACCAAATAATCAAAGCTTTGAATTTGCTTTACGGGCAACCAGTCGATTTAAAGATGCGGCTGAATTTGAGGATATGGTGCTAAAGGTAAGTCAAGGTGGCACTAATAGCAACACTAATAGCAACACTAATAGCAACACTAATAGCAACACTAATAACAGCACTAATAGCACCCTAGTTAAGGTCAGAGATATCGGTCGAGTTGAACTGGGAGCAGAGAGCTATCTCGCTGATGCCAAATTCACCCTACCAGGAAGTACTCCCAAGGCAGCCGTGGGTTTGGGGATATATCAACTTCCGGGTAGTAATGCCCTGGACGTTGCCCATGCTGTTGAAGAGCAGATCGCAACACTATCGAAGAGTTTTCCACCTGGACTAAAAGCACAGTTGGCATTTGATACCACTCCATTTGTAGAAATTTCTTTAGAAGAAGTTCTACACACTCTGGTTGAGGCGATTATCCTGGTGGTCTTGGTAATTTTTGTCTTTTTGCAAGACTGGCGAACCACGATCATTCCCACTGTTGCGATCCCCGTTTCCCTGATTGGGACATGTGCGGCTCTGTTAGTTTTAGGATTTCAGATTAATACACTGACCTTATTTGGTTTCGTCCTGGCGATCGGTATCGTCGTCGATGATGCCATTATTGTGGTGGAGGCAGTTGCAGTCAAACTAGAGCAGGGTATGAGGCCCTTTGATGCTGCTGTCGAAGCTATGAAAGAGTTAACTGGGGCAATCATTGCCACTTCACTTGTACTCATGGCGGTATTTATTCCAGTTGCATTCATTCCGGGCACTACTGGGATTGTCTACAAACAATTTGCGTTAACCGTTGCTTGCTCCATTGGCATCTCGACCTTCAATGCCTTAACCTTCTCTCCGACTATGGCAGCCATCCTGATGCGCCCAGCTCAGACTCCACGAGGCCCTTTAGGCTGGTTTTTTACGCAGTTTAATCGGGGATTTGGCTGGTTCACGCGCCGCTATGTCGGGTTTGTTAGCTACCTTACTCATGTCAAGCCGATTGTAATTGGGGTTTTCATTACTGGTTTAGTAGCAACGGTTTTGATGTACAGAGCAGTGCCTACCGGATTTATTCCAGAGGAAGATCAGGGTTACTTCTTTGTAATTGTCCAAGGGCCTGATGGGGTTTCTTTGAAATACACTGAATCTGTGATGAACAAGGTTGTCAAAGAAGTAACATCGCTTCCCGAAGTTCAAGCTAGTTTTATGATCAGTGGTTTTGGTTTCGATGGCAATGCTTCTAATTTAGGCATTGCCTTTGCTAACCTCAAACCCTGGAAAGAGAGAACTCTAGAATCTCAGTCTGTCTATGGAATACTTCAGAGGATGAACAAAAAGCTCTCTGCAATTACAGATGCTAGAGCGATCGCTGTGAATGCTCCTCCGGTTAGAGGGCTAAGTACTACGGGTGGTTTTGAGTTTATCATTCAAGACAAAACCGGAAGTGCGCCGATTCAAACTCTGGTTGATACTGCTAACAAATTCATTGCGGCGGCAAATAAAAAACCTGTTTTACAACGAGTCTTCACTCAGTTCACCGCAGATACTCCGCAATTTGACATCCAAGTGAACCGCAACCAAGCCAAAGCTCTCAACGTCGAGATCAACGACATCTTTGGGGCATTGCAAAGTTACTTGGGGTCGCAATATGTGAATGACTTTGTGCAGGGACAGCGACAGTATCGAGTATATGTCCAAGCAGATGGAGTGTTCCGCTCTAATCCAGATGATATTGGCAAGCTGTATGTTCGCTCTGCAAGTGGGGCGATGATTCCGTTGAGCAATCTGGTGAAAATCACTCCCTTTGTGGGGCCGAAAACCATTTCGCATTATAACTTGTACAGGTCAATCAAAGTCCAGGGCGCTCCTGCTCCCGGTTCTAGTTCTGGAGAAGCAATTAAAGCGATGGAGCAAGTTGCAGCAGAGGTTTTACCTCAGGGATTTGGTTACGAGTGGACAGGGACTTATCTCCAAGAGAAGACATCTGGGGGAGCTACAGGTCTGATTTTTGGTTTAGCGATCATAATTGTCTTTCTGGTGCTATCGGCTCAGTATGAGAGCTACATTGACCCGCTGATTATTTTGCTGACGGTTCCCTTAGCAGTCTTAGGAGCGATGACAGCACTTTGGCTACGTTCCAATATTTTCATGGCAGGTAGCCTTTTCCCCAAAGTGGTGGATGATATATATTGCCAGGTAGGTCTGGTGACTTTGATTGGTCTAGCCGCAAAGAACGCGATTTTAGTCGTGGAATTTGCCAATCAGCTGCATGAGCAGGGCATGAGCTATACGCGGGCGGCGGTGAAAGCGGGGCAAGAACGTCTGCGACCCATCTTAATGACTTCCTTTGCAGCGCTGTTAGGATTTTTGCCCTTGGTGATCTCTCAAGGGGCTGGAGCCAGCAGCCGTTGGTCTTTAGGGACAGCGCTCTTTGGGGGGCTGATGCTTTCAACGTTCTTGAGTTTGTTCTTAGTGCCAATTCTTTACATCTTAATCAAGACCCTGGCTGAGGCTATATTTTCTCAGAAGCGATCGGGAGGTTCAAAGCCTCCAGATTCTCCTAATGAAGCTTCGGCATCTGAACATAAAGCTCTGCCTGCTGGCTCAAGTCAGCCAGAGACACAACTCAGGTCTCAGCAGGATGGGATAACCTGACTTTTGCGATTCGCCCTATCTACGAAACCCTACGCGAACACAAAGGTTGTGTAATAACCAACCACGCCACAGTACTTAAATCCCCTCTAGTTCCCCTTCTCCCAACTCAGGAAAAGGGGTTAGGGGATGAGGGCAACCCAAGAAGGCTTACCAGCGCGAGTAGTCTGTGAAGTTTAAATTTATACGTAAGCAAGTTCGTAGTAAGGACTTAAGTCCTTATTTTCTAAGCACTAAGGAGGAGCATTTCAATGAGTGTAAAAATACGCCTGCCCTGACGAATGGAATTCACGCGCCACTTGAGGCCAGTCCGCTCAAGTCGCCAGACCCGCCCACAAGGCTGGCTCCTCTACTTGGGAAGACCCCAAACGCGATAACATTTTCTGTAATTTCCTGCTTGCTAAAAAAATTAGTTGAATAAAAATTAAGTACTTAGATAAGGAAGAGTGAAATGGGACTTAGCGAGGGACTTTTGAACCCGACCAAAAAGGCTATGGTGATAAATGACTGTTGCAAGATGATCGAAGGACAGCTTGCATCCAAGTCAGGTATGAGCGGTATCGCGTTGAAAACTGCCTTCGCCGCCCTAAAGGGGGTCAAGCCAGGGTATATCCCTTACGTCGTTGAGCAGATTCTGCCGCAGTGCTTCACAGCACTTGATCCCATCTGGAATGAAGGCGTAGAGAAAGGCGATCCAATTGAATACCTTAGTGGGAATCGCTCTCATACAGCAGACGCGCTACTGGGTGTCACCGATGCTAGAGCCAAGAACGTAAAGCGCCAAATCGTGCGAGGAACCTATGAAAAACTTCGCGGTTCAGCCAAAAAGCACGTAGAAGAAGCAGTGCCAGACTTAGCCAAAGTAATCGATAATTACACGAAGTCCTGAGCCAGAAGGAAAGAATCACAATAAACGTATGCCGCCGTTCGATGCGTCGGTGGCTGGCATACGAGGCAGATATTACACTTATAGCTCCAAAGTGTTTGGCGAAGGTCTTAGAGATGCCATAGCTACTAAATAAAAAAAGTGCAGTATTTAATTTCCTGATATTTTCCGAGTTAGGTTGAAACAGCAAATAATCAGAAACTATCTGAATTATTGTTTTAATAGGCTTGCAACTCATGAAAAAAGTTACCGTTTTTCCATACTGCACTTATGGACTAATTGGGTTAATATCCTTAACCCTCATATTAAGTACAACTACATCTGCCCTAACACAGTTAGCAGACGATTCCCCAATTGGACAAACTCCTATCCCTGCTTCTAACTTAATATGGCCGACTCAAGGATTTATTTCTCAAGGCTTCCACAAATATCAACATGAAGGAATTGATATTGCAGGGGCATCTGGGACTCCTATTGTTGCTGCTGCATCCGGTACAGTTGTTAAAGCAGGTTGGGATGATTGGGGATTAGGCAATGCCATAACTATTAAACATCTCGACGGCAGCATTACTGTTTATGGTCACAATCGCCGTTTGTTGGTGAGTAAAGGTCAACAGGTCATTCAAGGTCAAATTATTGCTGAGATGGGATCTACAGGCAATAGTACAGCACCTCATCTGCACTTTGAAGTTCATCCAAATGGTCAAATAGCAGTTGACCCCCTTGGTCTGTTGACATCCTTAACTGCAAGTGTTGCTCCTGCTTCTAAAGTTCAGCAAGTGGATAACCCGAACCGCCCAGTCACGACACCCCCACTGGCAAAGCAAGTTTCATCTTCACAGCCAATTCTAATAGATTTTGCACCTGTAAGCACTGATACTGAATGCAATGGAGTTACCATCATTGAGGGTGAGACTGCAAGTATTCGTGTAAAAGTCTGTGAAGAAAATGGTCAGTTATTTTATATTGGGCAGTTGAAACAAGACCCAAGTAAGCCTATAAAGATATCAGCTTTGAATATTGGCAAAGGTAGATATCGAGCCGATAATGGTAGTTTTTATTATTTAGTCAGCCCTGAAAGAGTGGAAGTTTGGCGAAATGGGACTCAGATGCGTTCTGACAGATTTTATACTTTAACAAAATCGCCCTAAAGTTACCATCCAATATTTGTTCACAACTATACTGTTACTGTATTGCAAGCGATCGCTTGAGTTGATCAATTTGCTAAGTGAGTCCATAATTATCTGTATATTGCTGTAGCGATTATCAATTGCGATGCGATCGCAGGAGTTCCGTTTATGCCTGTAGCTCTTGAAAAAACATAAGCTTAGTACAGACTTTCTTTCATTCCTAGCGAAAACAATTGCCACAAATCAAACCTCTGCGTTACCTCTGCGTTTCACTTTTAACCCTCAATTGTCACAGTTTTACGCCAAGCTGTATCTAACTAAGTTCACAGGGATGTCTGAATTGGGCTATGCTTATGCACTCCCAGTAGATGATATCGTTATAAAACTTAAAATTTTTCCTTAGCAGCTAACATCTGTAAAATCTTTTCTACATGATCCAACTCTCCAACGATTCGCCGAATTGGATGAGGCCAAACCTTGACAAGGGTAGGAGTTGCAGAAACCTGATTGAGTTCTGCTTGTTCTGGATGAGTTAAAACATCAATCACCTTCAAAGTATAAGGGTGTCCGAGCGATCGCTCTAACAATTCGTGTAAATTTTGGAGAATGCGTTCGGTGGTACTGCTATGTCCTGCAACAAACAAGCGCAGAACATACCCTTGTGTGATAACTTCCTTTTTTTGTACTATCACTGGTTGGTTGTATTTTGGCACAGGTTCAGAAAGGTCTAGACGGACAATTAAATCGTGATCTTCCCAAAGCTGCCCAAATGAGGAACGATAAGTTGTTAACACCATGCGATCGCACAACCCCTCTTGCCAGGGAGCTGCTTGCCATACTAACTCCCCTGTGCCAAAAATGGCATTAAGCAAAGCTTGATGTCTAATTACAGCCGGATAAGCTTCAGCAAAAGTTCGCACTTGTTGAGTGCGCGGATCTAACCAGTGGTCAATAGTCGCAGTATAACAAGGCACTAAAAAGTGCGGTGGCTCTGGTAAATCTAGGATTTCTTGCAAAGCCGAGCACAAATGCAAATGCCATCGACCTTGCTTGCTAGGGTCGATGCAGTAAATTAAATCTCCTCCAGGTGTAAATAGCGCAATGCCTTTAAACAACTGGGGTGTAGATAGTTTGTTTGTCGTCAAGTTATTCACAGAGGCTAGGGAACTAAAAGTAAAAAATTCTCTCTTTTACCTTTTACCTTAGCTATAACCTCAACCAGGATCACCTAAAAAATTGGGAACCCATTAAAAATCCCGTAAATCTCGTTTCCACTCCCTGACTGGAAATGCTTTTGATTGCGGTGCCGCTAGAACCGGAGGCGGAACCTCCAAATAGGCATTCCCAGTCTCCGACTGGGAACAAGACAATCATCTTCATTGCGAAGAGGAACTGACTTAAACTCGACCTCGGAGAAACTGCGCCATTTCGTTAGGAGTTGGTGACATTTCCAAAGCAGTTTCTTCAGTAATCCGACCGTCTTGATAGAGATTGAGCAACGACTGATTCATCGTAATCATGCCGTCAAAACCAGCTTGTTTCATCAACTCGCCAATTTCATCATATTTACCATCTTTGATCCATTCTTTAATTGCCTCAGTGTTAATCAAGACATCGTGGAAAGCAGCCCGTTTCCCGTCAGTTGTGCGGCATAACCCTTGGGCAATTACTGCCACTAAAGACTCAGAAATTGCCACCCGCATTGCATCCTGTTCTTCACCAGAGTAGAGATTGAGAATCCGCTCAATGGTTTTGACAGCACTATTGGTGTGCAGGGTTCCCATGACTAAGTGACCAGTCTGAGCAGCTTTTAGGGCGGTGTTAACTGTTTCCTTATCCCGCATTTCTCCCACCAGAATTAAATCTGGGTCTTCCCGCAAAGCTGCTTTCAAAGCGTTATCAAATTTCCGGGTGTGCATTCCCACTTCCCGCTGTTTGACTAAAGACTTGCGGCTTTGATGAACAAATTCTATCGGGTCTTCAATGGTAATGATGTGCTTGGCCATCTCCTTATTGATGTAGTCAACCATCGCTGCCATTGTGGTGGACTTACCAGAACCAGTGGGTCCAGTCACCAAAATTAAACCTTTGTGGTGATGACAAATATCCCGAAAAACTGGAGGTAAATTCAACTGTTCCATAGTTAAGATTTTCAGCGGAATCAACCGCAAGACCATTGCAGGCCCTTTGAGGGAGCCAAAAACATTAATCCGCACGCGAGCAAAGTCATACTGAGTTGCTCCGTCAAATTCTAAATGTTCTTCAAAGCGCTGAATTTCCCCCTCAGTCATCACCTCCCGCAACCAATTCATCAAAGTTTCTTTATCTATTTCTGGATGATCGGTTGATTGAATTTCTCCTCGGTTGCGGAAGCGGGGTACTTCACCTACACCCAGGTGAAGGTCAGAATATCCCTGATCGTAAGCTTCCCTAATTAACTGCGCCAAAGTCAGTCCCGGACTGCTGTTTTTAGGGCGAACTGAACTAGGTATGGGCGGTGGACTACCCGGACGATGACCTGCAACAGGAGGGTTGGTGCTTCTATCCATTGGCATATGCAATGTTTGTGTCATCTGCCGCTGCGTACTAAAGGTTGGCGGTGGTGGCGGCATTGGTGGCAGGTTACGTTCGGTTGCAGAGTTAGAATTTAATGGAGACTGTGATTCTGTCATATATCTTCACATTTGGCAGTTAAAAAGTTGAATTAGCGAAAAGTCTAGTCACTTGCTTCGATGACTTTTGGAGAATGCTTGCCTACAAGCCCTAGCGGTGATGGGAGGCGATTGAGACTCTAGAACCACGGTCAATCCATTTCATCCACCTCAATTAGTATCTTTTTTTCCTGAGATTCCACTACTCAGAAGATTTAGAGAAGTTATTTATCCTATCTAACCTGGTTTAACACACGCAATGACTCAAAACGCTTCAGTAAAACTATTGAGATAATTAAGTATTTTTAAATACAAAAAATAAAACATAAATATTCTAAGCCTTTAGATGAGAAATTTATCCCAGGCATGGACACAAATGGACAGCAATTAACAGCACAAAGACTAGCAGATCATTTATTCAGCCCATCGATGAATTATGAGAACCACTATTAATTTTTATAAGAAATGTTAATTAGAATAGGAGCAATATCCAGGGGATCAAGGTTAAAAGCTCATACCTTTTAGGTTATATACCTGAAGAGAGATGCAGAAAACAAGTTTTTTTAATAGATACAAACTTGATTTTATATTCCACAATTACAAAAAAATAACTGTAAAGTTTAGTAAATAAATGCTCATTTTTCCGATTAGTTTTTATATACTGAATTTCACTGAGAAACAAATTCAGTTTACTCGCCAAAAGCGAAATATGACTGAAAATTAAAATTTGCTGTGTATTTTTAGGAGGAAAAGTCATGGTTTCTGCTCAAAGCTCTAATCAAGGAAAGACCTACTCCTTGTTGATGATTAAAAGCTTTTTAATATGGACTTTTACATTGGCAGTATGCTTGTTGGTTGTCGGTTTTCCACTAGTTGTCTTGATGGCTACAGTCGGATGTCTGTTGTCAATTGTCTTGCAATCGGTGATGCCTGTTAGTGCTGTTTTGCTTGTAGCAGGCGCTTTAATCATGTTTAATGTCATGGCAGTTGTATTGGCTGCGGGTGTACTAACTCTTAAAGGAGTTCATCCTAATGAAATTAAATGGTTAAGCTGGCTGCATGGAGAGGCAGACCAAATGCAGACTACTGTTTACGCTGCTTGCCCTTTAACTTGTGAGATTAAAATATAGTCATTACAGGTGAATTCGACAAACAAACAGTGCGTCTGCCCGGTTAAGCCGGGTTTTTTCATGCTTTTTGTGATTTAAACATCGGAGATCAAGATTTAGTAATTAGAGTTTTATTCAAGAAATAGTACATTTGCCCGGTTAAGCCGGGTTTTTTCATACTTTTTATGTGATTTATCCTTTTATATTTATGATTTGTGTGATGATTTACCGCCAACTATTGACTATTAATCATAGACCATTGACTATAGCCATTGGCAAATGACAGATGATTATGACTAATGACTAATCAAAAACGGGTTTACATTATCTTGGGTACTCGGCCGGAAGCGATTAAACTAGCTCCGGTGATTCAGGTTTTCCAGAAGTCTTTAGCTTTTGAGTCGCAAGTAATTCTAACTGGACAGCATCGGGAGATGGTTGAGCAAGTTATGCAGCTGTTCAACATCAAGGCAGATTATGACTTAGAAATTATGCAGGTTCAGCAATCTCTAAATGATATTACCTGCCGCAGTTTACAAGGGTTAGAAGGGTTATTCAGGAAGAAAAAGCCAGATTTTGTGGTGGTGCAGGGAGACACTACCACGGCTTTTGCGGCAGCTTTGGCAGCTTTTTATCAAAAAATCCCTGTTGGTCATGTAGAAGCAGGGTTAAGAACGGATGATATCTTCAATCCTTACCCTGAAGAAGCTAATCGGCGGTTGATTTCTCAAATTACTCAGTTGCACTTTGCGCCGACTCCTTGGGCTGTGGAAAACTTGCATCGTTCTGGTGTTTTGGGTGAAATTCATATGACCGGTAACACGGTAATTGATGCACTTTTGAATGTAGCTGCAACCCAAGCAGTTTGCAATGTACCAGGCTTAGACTGGGATTCATATCGCGTTCTGTTAGCAACAGTTCATCGTCGGGAAAATTGGGGAGAACCTCTGTTAGCGATCGCTCAGGGGTTTTTACAAATTTTAGATAAGTTTCCTGATACAGCTTTGCTGCTACCATTGCACCGTAATCCGACAGTGCGAGTCCCATTACAAGAGCTTTTAGGGAATCATCCCCGAATTTTTTTAACAGATCCTTTAGATTATGGCCAACTGGTGGGAGCAATTGGGCGATCGCATCTTTTGCTCACTGACTCTGGTGGGTTGCAAGAAGAAGCCCCCAGTTTGGGAAAACCAGTACTGGTTTTGAGAGACACCACCGAAAGACCAGAGGCTGTTGTAGCCGGTACAGCCAAACTTGTAGGCACTACAAGTCAGAACATTTTTGCAGCCGCTGCTGAGTTACTCAGTGATCCAGATGCTTATGAAGCAATGGCAAATGCAATTAATCCCTTTGGAGATGGTCATGCAGCAGAGCGCATCTTGCAGATTGTACAAAATTACTTGGGTCTTTCATTAGAAACATTAACTTAGAAAGTTACATTAAACAAAGTGCAAAATTTCTGTTTTTTAGGGTACATAAAACCCAATACAGTTCAGTTAAGAAAATTTTTCCTTCTCTTTCTTCTCTCTGTGTTCTCTGCACCTCTGTGGTACCCTACGGGAAGCCGCTTTGCGTCTACGTTAAAAAAATGACTTTTACAAAGACTGCTAACCTTAACTGAACCGTATTGACAAAAAACCGGCTTTTCTCCCGGTTTTTATTTTTTTAGTTAGATTTATTTCTGGAGTTTAGACTAAAAGCGATATGAGAGAACGCAAATCAAAAGGAATTAGAGGTTAAAAATACTATCTTGTCAGTCTAAAAACATCCCTGACCTTTAACAATTCTCGCGTAGTATGCCTGTCAGGAAATAATACAATAAT
>NZ_JBALCP010000100.1:0-96256 GCF_036919675.1 Nostoc sp. | reverse complement strand
CGCAAGCTAAGAACATCGGAAGCTGGGTGCGGTGAAAGCCGCACGCCCAGATTTAACTGAGAGGTGCGGGGAATAATATCCCCCATCGACTCAACTGAAGAAGAGGATTTCTTAGATTTAAATGAAGCTGAAGAAATTTTCAGAAAACTACAGAAAGAAGACCCCGGTGAATTTGAGCGGATTGCTAGTTTACCGCATGGTATTCGTACAGCTAAATTCTCTATCCAGCAGAAGGGGACATACGTTTTTTGTGAAGCTTCAGACCCCAATCGACCTGATATCAAAGGTTATCAGCAGTTGTTTTTATTAGACAATCAGGGAAATATAATTTCTAGGGATATCCCCCGCATTTTGGGTGCAATTAAAGCTGATTCTATTACTCCCACCTTAACAGTTTGCAAAGAACATAACTCTGCTGTGATGCGTGTCAAATGTCAATTTGCAGAAGAAGTGAAGCATCGCCAAGCAGAACGGGAATTTAACCAGCGTTTGACTCAGGGACAACGTTATATTCTCAGTTCACGGAGAATATTTTTTAAATTAATTACAGACGAAGAAGTAAAAGGTCAAATCAATATTCTGGAAAAAGCGTTTCGCAGTTCCATGACTCAAGTAATCAACCGAGAGTTAAATATACTGCGACGTAATGGTTTTATCGGTCAGGAATTGTTTAATCAATTGGTGCAAATTTACCGTCAACATAATATGCGCGAATTGCTAAATAATAATAGTTTACCTACGCTGTCTGTGCCAATTCCAATTATTATTTGTAGTGAAGCTTTGGAATGATTTTATCCTAAAGATTTGGTATCATCTGGCAGACATGATTGAAAAACCTGCCAATCTTTTAAAAAGACTAGCAGGCATGGCTTATCATCAATCGGAGCGGCGGGATTCGAACCCACGACCTCCACTACCCCAAAGTGGCACGCTACCAAGCTGCGCTACGCCCCGGTCAGAATTACTATTATATAGCAAAACTCTCGGATAATCAAGAGGCAAATTTAAAAAACTTTAAGCATCCCAGTAGCTTGTAGTAAATCTGGAACAGCAGAAGCATCCCATTTACCTTCTACACACCGCCCTGTATTCAACATAAAGCGCAGACTATAAGCATGAGGATAACCTTCCACCTCTATCCATAATAAATCGCTTTCAGCTTCACAAGCAATTTTTTCCTCTTCCATCAATTCAGTTGCGAGTTGCTTCATCGTGTCTACTAGCACAGCTAGCAGACGGCAAAAATCATTCAACTCAGCTTCGGTTAACTCAATTGCCCAATCATCTGTACCGACTAGACCTTTAAATTCAGGTGCATCAGGTTTCCAGCCAATACGCCAGCCAGATCCGCTTTTTACAACGCGTTCCATAAAAAGTTAAGAGTTAGGAGTTATTAATTTACAACTCATAACTTTCCCATTACTTCAGTAATTCGGCACCTCCTCGTTGGGGTGGCTGTGGGGTAGTTGATGTACTAGGATTGGCTGTGGTATTCGAGTTAGGCGATCGGGTATTTTGAGAAGTAGGATTAAATATATTGACTAAGACTTGCACTAGAGCATCTCGCTGGCTGCGGGTGAGCCGGGTGATGGCTTTGCGATCGCCTTCTAGAGGATTTTCGCGTAGTGAATCATTTCCTGGATAGCTAGTATCATAGATAATTTCGTTCGCACCCAGGTAATCAGCTAAAGTTAGCTTCCAATCTAAGCGATAAATTGGGGCACGCCCTTTGGTATAAATGTGATATTTAATCAGGCGATTTACTAAGGTGTTGTTTTCGGCAACTTTTCCATTTTCTTTGCTGATATACTTATTTTCCCGTGGTAAATTTGGCAATTGCTGATATACTTTCTGCCAAACATCGCCAGGAGTGATTCTCTGAGCGATCGCAGGTTGGATGCTAAATAAATTTGTATGTATTGATTTGCCCGCCCCTGAACTCAAAACAATTACACCCACTACCATTAAGGCAGTGAGTGTCTGCCAGGGCTTGAGTCGGGGTTGAATGAACGATAAATTTTTGCTCATCCTACCTTCTCTAAAGTCTTTTTTTATATTTCACCAATAATCTCTGGCTGAGTCAATTCATCGGACATTTCGATAATTGCCCTTAGCACTGGTTTCATCATCACATCTTCGTTACTTTCAAAGTCTTCATAACGCCGACGTTTAGCACGATTTGCCACCTGAACCGTAATCCGGTAACGATTTGAGGCTGCACCAATCAGCTCCTCAGCCCGGTGCATAATCTGAGACTGAGTTGTCTCGAACTTAGAACGCTTTAGCATAATTACTGGTTCTTGGGGTCATTCCCCAGTGTAGCAGTCCTGAGAAATCTGCTGCTGTGTATTTAATCGCTAGCAACCTCTCTGTTGATAGAGGTTGAGAATGTTTTAATCACTTTATAAGTTAAGTTACTTATAATATTACCTAACTAAAGTCACACACCCTTATGGCTGACCTTTTAGAAACTGCTGTCAACGCGGGAAACTTCAATACCCTGGTAAAGGCTGCGGAAGCTGCAAATCTCATAGAAATTCTGAAGAGTCCTGGTTCTTTTACACTATTTGCACCAACTGATGAAGCCTTTGCCAATCTGCCAGAGGGAACTTTAGATTCGCTACTACAAGATATCCCCAAGCTCAAGAAAATTGTGGCGTATCATATCGTTAGTGGGGATGTTCGGTCTGATGACTTGGTACAGATTAATGAGGCAGCGACGCTTGAGGGGTCAATTGTAGCCATTGAATCTGCCGACGGCAAATTTAAGGTAAATAACGCCAATGTCCTCAAAACAGATATTTTGACAGACAATGGCGTGATCCATATTATTGATGGGGTGTTGATGCCTGCAATGGTGGCGGGAAGCTAATGTATAAGGCATGAGGCAGGGGAGAAGTTGCAGTAAGTCTTTCCGCTTTCCTATCCCCTGTGCCCCTCTGCTTCTTCTCTACTCCCTACTCCCTACTCCCAGGATGCACCCACTGCGTTCAGGAAGAGTTAATGATAATTGCTGAGTTTCTGCTTCACCATTCCACTCAACCTCAGCAGTGCCATATAACAGCTTGTTGGGTTGAGTACGCAAACTGACGACATCTGCATTCGCTGTTGCCGAACTTGTGCCAGCGTTGATGGCAATTATCAATTCCTCTGTCCCCAAAGTTCGCGCAAAGATGTAAAGTTGTCCTTGAGCATGGAGGACTTGGTAATCACCTGTACGCAACGCTGGGTAAGTGTGACGCAGGGCAATTAATTGACGGTGACTATTGAAAATTTTTTGCTCCCACTTGGCTTCTAAAGGAAAGCTACGACGTGAGTCTGGATCTATGCCACCAGGTAAACCAACTTCATCACCATAGTAGATGCTGGGGGCACCGGGAAAGGTGAGTAGCAGTAAAGTTGACAATTCCACGCTAGCTTTATCGCTGCCTGCAATAGTCATCAATCGGGCTGTATCGTGACTTGCGAGCAAATTGAGTTGAGTTAGCTGAATTTCCCAAGGGTAAAGTTCCAGTAATTCCTGGATTTTAGTGGCATACTCAGCAGCAAATAAGGGTGGGTAGGGTTGATAGTCCTGGCTTTGGACTTGTTCTAAGACTACGCGATCGCCAGCCGCAAAGGCAATTGTTGGCCCGGCAAATAGATAATTCATTACCCCGTCAAATTGCGTTCCATCCAACCACTCCCGAGAATCTCCCCAGACTTCGCCCACAATGTAAGCTTCGGGATTGACTGCCTTAACACGATCGCGGAATTCCTGCCAAAAGCCAGGAGTTTTTATTTCAAATGGTACATCTAACCGCCAACCGTCGATGCCGAATTTAATCCAATATTCGGCAATTTCCATAATGTATTCCCGTACTTCTGGATTGTCGTGGTTAAATTCTGGCAAGGCGCGATTTCTCCCCCAACCTACGTAGTTTGCGGGAAATTCACCAGTGTAGGGTGCAAGAGGCCAGGCTTCAATTTTGAACCAATTTACCCAAGGCGAATGGGGGCCATTCTCTAAAACGTCGTGGAAAAAGAAAAAGCCACGGCTGGAATGGTTAAACACCCCATCCAGAACGACTTTGATATTCCGTTGATGGGCTGCGTCGAGCAATTCCTTAAAAGCCTCGTTACCCCCCAGCATCGGGTCAACTTGGTAATAATCGTGGGTATGATAGCGGTGATTGCTAGCGGATTGAAAAATGGGTGTAAAGTAAATCGCGTTAATTCCCAGATCCTGGATGTAGTCTAAACCCTCCATGATGCCCCATAAGTCGCCGCCTTTATAACCTTGGAGTGTTGGCATAGCGTCCCAATCTTCCCAACGGGCTTCACGCAGCAGCCGTTTGCGCGGCTGTTTGCTTCTGGCAAAGCGATCTGGAAATATTTGGTAGAAAACAGCGTGTTTTACCCAGTCTGGTGTTTGAATTTGCATGAATAACTTTTTGTACCTTCAGAAGCGATCGTTGCAAATATTAGCTTCTTTATGGCTCTTACTTATGATAGAAAATCTGTGATTTCTCAGTAGTCATTAACGATTTATACCAATTCTTTTTGAAACAAGGGGCAAAATCCCCTTATTCTGGATCAACCTCGTAGATAATCGCTATTAACTATTCTGACTACAATTTGTTAATGTTTAATGTTTATTAAATTTATCTTTTTGATTTATTACTTAATTATTCTTAATTTTATTTCATTTACTTTGTCCGTAATCATTTAGGCAGACACTGGATTAGTTTAATAGCTTCAGAAAAATTCCCACTGACCCCAGTCTTGGGTAATTCTTAGATGCGGCTGCTCAAAGATGTCTCACGAGCCAGAGAAAATCACTATGAGGGAGACATAATTTATGAATATGAGTTATGAATTAGCAATTGTTTTAGGAATAACTTCCCGCCTCCTAAGCCAGGGTAAGCGCATCTCAAACCCTATTGATCCGGTAGTTTTGGGGTTCACCCAAAACACAAATAAGTTCAAAATTACTACACTGAGTCAAGGGGTGGGATTGACATTTCCATCTTTATGTGATTAAAAAACCTAAAAAGCTATTTCACTCATGTTTTTTCAATCATTTACGACAATTCGTTCTATTTTGAATGAAAAATCGATATTTAGACAAAGTTTTAAGCTTTTTGTCTGTATCAATAACTACAAAATTAGATGCGCTTACCCTGCCTCCTAAGCTTATTTGATGTTATCTAGGAAAAAAATAGATAACTATAGTCGCATCAAATAATCAAGGCAAAAAACTACATAGTCTGCATTAATCCTAGAGCGACTTATCAGGGTAAACTACTTTACTTTCAGCTAATAAATTAAATTTGAGGTAAAAATGAGACACGAAAAACTTTCTCCCGGACTACTTTTGGCATTTCAAGACTATCAAAATGAAGGAGGACAAGCTTTAATTCAACACAAAAAATCGCTTGGGATAACTGCCCACAAAAGCCCGGTAAAGCCAACTAAGAGCGTCGTTTTTATTTACTGCGACCATGATGCAGACTTGAGTTATCTATCACAATATAATATTGAAGTAAATCAGAATTCTGGAAGTGTGCGGACAGCTTTCTTACCAATAGAGAGTTTAGATGTCTTATCTGAAGAAGATGTTATCCAGCGGATTAAGCCATCACGCAAACTTCATTTGAGGATGGACACTGCACTGGTAAAAATCAAACTACCGGAGTTTAAGAACCAAACCGGACTGACTGGTAAAGGAGTAATCATCGGCATTATAGACAGTGGCATTGATCCGAAACACCCCGCCTTTGCTGGACGAATTTTACAAATTTGGGATCAAACACTACCAGGCCCAGGAGTCACAGAGGGCGGCTATGGAGGTGAATTTACGGCAGCGCAACTGACAATTTCTCAGGATACTGGTGGTCATGGGACTCATGTTGCTGGAATTGCCGCCGGTGCCGATACTACCTATGGTGGTGTAGCACCAGAGGCGGAATTAGTTGTCGTTAGATCAGATTTACAGGATGCCCACATTGCTGATGGCGTCCGTTACATTTTCCGAGTTGCTAGAGAGTTGGGACGTCCAGCAGTGGTGAATCTCAGCTTGGGTGGACACGCTGACCCCCATGATGGTAGCGACTCCTTATCCAAAGTCATTGACGCCGAAACTGGCCCTGGAAGAATTGTTTGCTGTGCTGCGGGTAACGAAGGGAACGCCAATATTCATGGACAAGCGACGATACCCAGTGGCCGGACTCGTGGTATGCGCTTTAATGTTCCTTTGAATCAAGTAGGCATAGTTTGGTTAAACGCTTGGTATTCCAAAGATAGCGAATTGGAAGTGTCTGTGCGGAGTCCTAACGGTTTTGTCACCCCCTTCCAAAAAATAATTATTGACGGTAATCCTGCACAAGATTACCAATTACCAGATGCACGGGTGCAATTAGCGACACCAGGGCCAGATCAAGCCAACGGCGACCATAATTTCTTTGTGCAAATACGTGGTAATGGCCCCTCCCCAGTAATGGGAGGTGTATGGCAGCTGCGAGTCCGCAACACTTCTTCAACTGACACACGTTTAAATGTGTGGACATTAGATGACACTTCGTCAGTGTTTTTCACAGGTAAAAGTGTGAAAGATGCGATAAAAATTGGTTCGCCAGGAGCCGCCAGCAGTGCAGTTACAGTTGCCGCCTATACTACTAAAGCCACGTACACAGATATTGATCACCAAGTGCGAGAAATGGGGTTAGAATTGGATACTATTTCGGAATTCAGTAGTGAAGGGCCTCTACGGAATGATGGACACAAGCCCGATGTAGCAGCACCAGGAGCGATGATTGTTTCCACACTTTCCGCCGATGCCAGTTTTGACCGCTCATCGATGATTAATTCCAAGTTTGTGGTTCAGGCTGGTACGAGTATGGCGACACCGTTGGTTAGTGGATTAGTGGCACTGCTGTTGCAGCGAGATCCTAAACTTGATCCGGCTGCTGTGAAAGACTTGCTACGCAAAAATAGTGCCATTCCCGGAAAACCCGCAGGTACATTTGATCACAAATGGGGTTATGGAGTGATTAATGCTTTAAATCTGTAATTAGACTGAAAAAGGTGGATATTATTTCTGTACAAGGGTAGGCGATAAAAACCTATAAATTTGATAAGTTAGGGTAGGGAATTATTGCCTACCCTTTTTATCAAGGAATTGCTGATGAATTATCAGAAACTAGATGCCGCTCTTGCTACAGGGCTGAATGATGTTCAAGACCCAGAAGAAACTAGTTTGGAGGTTTTCATCCATACTGAACCAATTTTAGACTCTGCTGCAACTGCTGTTTTAGAAAGTTTAGGCGTCAGTGGTGTTACCACTGGCAAAGATATTTTTACGGCTACACTGTCACAAAATGCCATTTCCCAATTGTCAGAGCAACCTTGGGTGAAGTATTTGAAGCGATCGCAGCAATTACATTTGGTTAATAAGAGAATCAATATAGGGAAGTTGGGTGTTTAATGGGCATTGCCTAACCCTACACTGCGCGGATAATTTTTTGCAGTTACTGTAAATCAGGTTTTTGTTTTTCTGGAAACTTACACTTCACCTCAATTTGCAGATTACTTTCAGCTGAACCTTCAGTAATGTAAGGAATGCCGGCTTTGCCACCCAACTTAATGCCAAATGTAAGTTTTACCTCCTCAATCTCAGCAGTATTGAAGTCTTTAAAAGCACTAAGAGCATAGATAGTATAAGAGCGAATCATTTGGCGAGCTTGTTGCATCCGAGCGATCGCATCTGTTCGCACATCCTTGTATTCTATGCCATCGTCATCCTGCTGAATTTCCTGAGTTATTTCGGTGGCTGTGACGTTAATCTCAATCTGCTCAATCTCCCCGTCTGCTTGGAAAAATAGTTGCTGTACTTCTGACATGGGCTACCTCAATTAAGTTTTGTAACGTATCTGAATAAATTTCAGCTTGCTTGCAGAAAAATAACAGATGGTGTTGTTTCTAGTAACACAGCCATTATTGTGTCTGTCAAGATTATCATCGCATTTACCAACCCAAGGTGTGTTAAATGGCACGATACGCGCTTGTTATTGGCATCGCCGAGTATCTCAGCCCATCATTAGCGCGTTTGTCGAAGACTACAAATGATGCTGAGGCGATCGCGCAACTCTTAGAGCAATATGGTGATTTCCAGTCTGTGCAAAGACTACCGCAGCGCTGGAATAAAGATAAAAACGGCTATGAAATGGCAGCGCAAAAAGTTACTGGCGCTCAACTTGGCCAAGATTTGAGAACGTTTTTACTAGAGCAAGCTGCTAATAATGAAGCGCTGATTTATTTTAGCGGACACGGTTTTACCATTTCCGACAATTTGGGACAACAAAAGGGATATTTGGCAAGTTCCGATTGTCAGATTGAATTTAAAGAAAACGAAAATGTTGAACAAAAATATGGTATTCCACTGGATAGCCTTAACGATTTAATTCGAGATTCGCAATTGAGTAGTTTAGTCATGCTACTCGATTGCTGTCATAGCGGCTATTTCCTGGAAAGACAGTTAATAGAAAGAACTCTTAACGCTTTCAGTTCGCAAAAAGATTATTACTTAATTACAGCGTGTCGGGGCTTTGAACGTGCCGGAGTGATTAAGAGTGAAGAATATAGTATTTTCACAGGTGCAGTTGTTAAGGGATTAACAGCAGAAAATGCAGGTAATAGTAGGCGAATTAGTGGCGATCGCTTGTTTGATTTTGTCAGCAACGAATTGAAAGGTTCCGTACAGGAGCCGATTCGCATGGGTTGGGGACGTTCGATTACTTTGGTAACTTATCCCCAATTAGATATTCCTACAGTAGTCAAAATTGCTTTCAATCAGGAAAATCCCTATCGGGGACTTTATGCATTTGAATCAGAACAAGCGCAATATTTTTGTGGACGAGATGAAGCAGTTCGCACACTAATTTCACGTTTAGCAGAGAGTCGATTTCTGGCTGTAATTGGCTATTCAGGTAGTGGTAAATCTTCTTTAGTGAAAGCCGGTTTGTTACCGCAACTGAAAGGCGATCGCCTCCCTGGAAGCAGTGAATGGGAAATCGCATCTTTTACACCAGGAGAGCATCCTTTAGGTAAGCTTGTTGATATTTTGACTCGACAACAGCAGCAAAATCGGCCACATCTATTGTTTATCGATCAATTTGAAGAAATATTTACTCTTTGTCAAGACGATGAGGAACGCAAAGCTTTTATCCGCTTAGTAGCACAGGAAGTAAAAAAGGGTGAGGGAGAAACGCGGATAATTTTGACAATTCGCGGTGATTTCTTAAATCGTTGTGCTGACTATCGAGAAATTATAACTCTTATTAATAATATTCCTCCCACATCATTCATCGTCACACCGATGTCTTTTGCTGAGTTAGAAGAAGCAATAGAAAAACCAGCAAAATTGCATGGTGTGAATTTTGAGCGTGGTTTAGTTTCGCAAATTTCCGCCGATGTCGTCAACCGTCCGGGTGCATTACCCATACTGCAATATGCGCTTAAGGAATTGTGGCGAGTTTGCATTGAAGAACCGGAATCGCCAGAACCGCTTTTAACTCATAAAGGTTATGAGGAAATTGGCGGAGTTAAAGGAGCTTTAGACAAACGAGCGACAATTTTGTATGAAAGTTTAACAACTGTAGATCAAGCCTTTGCGCGTTGCTTGTTTATGGAATTAGTACAGTTGGGTGAAGCTGGAGAAGTGACGCGGCGGCGTGCTAGCTGGGAGAGATTAGAAGTAGTTGCAGATTCTCCCCAACAATTGCAAAGGGTTATAGGATTACTGGCAGGTTCTCAACAACGTTTAATTATCACCGATAAAAATACTGTAGAAGTTGCTCATGAAGCACTTTTATCTGAGTGGAAATTATTAAATACTTGGATTACTGAAAATCTGGAGAATATTCGTCTGAGTCGTTCTTTAGAGGAAGATTGCCAGGAATGGGTACAAAGATTTAATAAATCGGATGATGCACTGTTGGCGGGTGCAAACTTGGCTGTAATTTCTGAGTGGGTGAATAAGACTCAGCCCAGACTTACGCCACAAGAAATAGAGTTTTTGCACAAAAGCTTGGAGAAGCGAGACAGACAAATTCAAGCTCAATTAGAGCAGGAACGTCAACTTAGAGAATTAGCAGAGTCTCGACAAAAAGAAGCAGAAGCTAGAGCCATAGCCGAAATTGAAAAAGCTATGGCATCAGAAGATAAAGCTAAAGCGGAAGCTGCAAGAGCAAAAGAGGCAGAGGCAAGTGCTAAATATCAAAAACAACGAACTAGGCTGGCGATCGCAGTAGGAGTCCTTGCTATTTTTAGTTTGATATTAGCGCAACGATGGCAACTAGAAGTTAAACAACAGGAAGTAAATACTGCTTTAGGAGTAATAAGAACGTCAAAAGATCTAATCGATGGTAATAAGCAGCTAGAGGTTTTAATAGAGAGCCTAAAAGCTTTAGAGCAAATTACAAATCCAAAATATTTGAATGAGATACAGCAAATAATTCTTCAGATAAGAGAGCGAAACAGACTGGAAGGGCATGGAGACTTAGTTACTAGTGTTAACTCTAGTCCTGATGGGAGGAAACTTACTTCTGCTAGTTATGATGGTATCGTAAAACTTTGGGATATCAATGGAGGACTAATCACAAATATGGCTATGCATACGAATAGGGTTTATAGTGTTAAATTTAGCCCTGATAATCAACTTATAGCCTCAGCTAGTGCTGATCATACAATCATTATTTGGACTAAAGATGGTAAATATGTAAGAACTCTAAATCGTCATAAAGATGCTGTGTATGACATAGCATTTAGCCCAGATAGTCAATATCTTGTTTCTGCCAGTAGGGACAAATCTATAATTCTTTGGAATGTAAAAAATGGTAATTTTCTTAAATCTTATGTAAATGAAAGTTTAATTAGACGTATAGATTTTGCGCCTGATGGAAAGAATATTGCCTTTACAAGTGATAATAATATCAAGATTTGGAACAGAGAAACCGAAAAGAGTATAATTTTTGGAAAACATAACCCGCCAGGGCTACTTAGTTCCGTAAAATTTTCCCCTAAAGCTAATATTCTTGTATCAAGTGATTATAGTGGTGAAATATATATTTGGAGTATAAAAAATCTAGAGAATTCAGACAAACGACAACCTATAAAAACATTCAAAACTAGGCATATAGGTTATTTAAATAATATAAATTTGAGTAACGATGGTAAAATAATTGCTTCTGCTGGAGAAGATGGTATTATTAAATTATGGGATAAAGATGGGAATTTGTTAAAATTTATTAAAGCCCACAGAAGTGGTGTACAAGAAGTTAGTTTTATCCCAGATAATAACAACTTCATTGCTTCTTCTAGTGCAGATACGACTGTTAGATTGTGGTTTATTGGTGAATATTACATACCCCAAAAATTTGATGAGCAAAAGAAAAATCTAGTTTTGTCTATTTGTAATAGTTTATATATGTATATAAATAATAAATTAATCTTAAAACAAGATACACAAAATTTTTTAAATATACAAAAAACTTGTAAAGCTTATATGTAAGTATGATAAAATTTGACTTATTCCATTCTTTTTAGTAAAGAGAAAAAACCGATGAATATTGAGACAATAGCTACAATTATTTTGGAAATGACAATATCTGTTGAAAATCTAGATGACAACAAGAATCAAGATATAGCTAGGGAAAAAATCAAAGAAAGAGTGGAAATGATATTAGACCAAGATTGTATAGGATGCGATCCAAATGATTCAGAGTGCTGTCAACATAGACTTATAAAAATAATTAGAATATTAAAAATAGTAAATGATTTTGTTTCCAAATCTTCTAATACTACTAACTATTTAAAAAAAATTGACAAAATAATGGAATTGATAGATAAAATATATAAAGATGAGGAAATTTAGTAGATTAAACATACATACTTTTCCAAATGGCAGACTAATCTCATCTATTGAAACAATAGACTGCCAATTTTTTGAATTAGAATTTATCACCTATTATTCTCAAAAATAAGCTTCCATATACAACATCAGAATTGTCTTATGACTTACGCAAAATTATGAAAAAACGAACCGTAAAGGAGACAAAATAAAGAGGGTTTTAGAGAGTTATTGCGTAAGTCCTATGTCTGTAAAAATTGAAAGTTACTAAAGTGTTTGTTTACAACTCCTACGTAGGGACTGGAGTTTAGACTAGTTCCCGGTGCGAAACTAAATTTCCAAAAAATAAGGATACGGATTTAAGATGTTTCAAGGAACTAAAACCTTGGTTTTTAGGCTTCATAGAGTGAGCGTTCTGAGTTTCGCACCGCGAACTAGTTTAAACTTCAATAGCGATCGCACCCCATTCCTCAGACAAATTAATACAAATGCTCTATTTATCTCCTTATCAGCCGCACTATCCATCACCAACAGCATTCTGTAAAATTCATCCCTGAGAATCTACGATTCCCCCTTACCAGCTGCCACATACAGTCCTAAACTGAATATGAGAGTTGAAAGGCAGTCAGGAGAAATTTTGTGAAAAAAGTATTATCAATGATTCTTGGTGGTGGCGCGGGTACTCGGCTTTATCCCCTAACGAAACTACGCGCTAAACCAGCAGTACCAGTAGCGGGGAAGTATCGCCTAATCGATATCCCAGTCAGTAACTGCATAAATTCCGAAATATTCAAAATTTATGTCCTGACACAATTCAACTCAGCTTCCTTGAATCGCCATATCGCCCGTACCTACAACTTTACTGGCTTTACCGAAGGCTTTGTGGAAGTGCTAGCTGCACAGCAAACCCTAGAAAACCCTAACTGGTTCCAAGGTACAGCCGATGCTGTGCGTCAGTACCTGTGGCTGTTGGAAGAATGGAATGTAGACGAATATTTGATCCTCTCCGGTGATCACCTCTACCGCATGGATTATCGCCATTTTATCCAGCGCCATAGAGAAACGGGTGCTGATATTACTCTTTCAGTCATCCCCATCGATGAGCGCCGCGCCTCGGATTTTGGCTTGATGAAAATTGACGATTCTGGTAGGGTAATTGATTTTAGCGAAAAACCCAAAGGTGAAGCCTTAACCAAAATGCGCGTTGATACCAGTATCCTGGGATTGACGAAAGAACAGGCCAAATTACAGCCTTACATCGCCTCAATGGGGATTTATGTCTTTAAAAGAGATGTTTTGATCAAGTTGTTGAAAGAATCTTTAGAACGGACGGATTTTGGTAAAGAAATTATTCCTGATGCTTCTAAGGATTACAACGTTCAAGCTTATCTGTTTGATGATTATTGGGAAGATATTGGAACAATTGAAGCATTTTATCACGCAAATTTAGCCCTAACTCAGCAACCCCAGCCACCCTTTAGTTTCTACGATGAAGAAGCGCCAATTTATACCCGCCCTCGTTACTTACCTCCGACTAAACTTTTAGATTGCCACATCACAGAATCAATTATCGGCGAAGGTTGTATTCTGAAGAATTGCCGCATTCAACATTCAGTATTAGGAGTGCGATCGCGGATTGAATCTGGCTGCGTTATTGAAGAGTCCCTACTCATGGGTGCAGATTTTTATCAAGCTTCTGTAGAACGCCAATGTAACGTAGAAAAAGGTGACATTCCCGTAGGTATCGGTACTGACTCACTTATTCGCCGTGCGATCATCGATAAAAACGCCAGTATCGGTCACGATGTCAAAATTATCAATAAAGATAATGTGCAAGAAGCTGACCGCGAAAGTCAAGGTTTCTATATCCGTAGTGGTATCGTCGTGGTGCTGAAAAATGCTGTAATTCCTGATGGAACAATCATTTGATAGTTAGTTAGGAGAAACGCGATTAATCGCGTCTGTACGGAGTTAGGAGTTAATGACTATAAATTCTGATTACTCTTCACTCCTCACTTTTAATTCTTCACTTTTACAGTTATTTTCAGGTAAATAGACCACGCGGTAGGGGCGCAAGGCCTTGCGCCTCTACGACAGATGTGATTCAAATACATGAAAACTGCTGTAACTTCTCACTCCTCACTTCTATTACTGATTGGTCTTCCAGGTAGTGGTAAGTCAACTTTGGCAAAAACATTACTGGCACAATGCCCCCAGATATCGCTGATTTCTACGGATGCCATCCGGGGGCAACTGTTCGGTTCGCAAGCCATTCAGGGATCCTGGCTGCTGATTTGGCAAGAAGTAGAACGCCAATTTCAGCAAGCTATTTCTACAGAAAATACAGCAATTTTCGACGCTACCAACGCCCAGCGCCGCCATCGACGTGAAGTCATTGCTTTAGCCCGTGACTTGGGCTTTACCCACATTACGGGAATTTTGGTGGATACGCCAGTTTGGCTGTGTTTGGCACGCAATAAAAGGCGATCGCGCCAGGTTCCGGAAGAAATTATTTTGCGGATGCACCGTCAACTCAGGGATGCTCCCCCAAGCCTGGAAGAAGGGTTAGACAGGCTGATCCGCTGATCAGAAAAATCGGAGTACGGAAATTGCGATCACACGGTGAGCAAGAACCACACTTGATTTTCTATATTGTTTGCTAATTTAAAATTAGATTCTTTATTGCTTGGCACTATACCTAGCAATTAAACATCTGTGATCTTAAAAAAAACATAACAGGAATTTCTATAGGAGACTAGTAGATGGCTGCAACCGACTTCAAAGACTATTACGCAATTTTAGGAGTTAGTAAGACTGCCAGTCAGGAGGAGATTAAACAAGCCTTTCGTAAACTAGCCCGCAAATATCACCCCGATGTCAACCCAAATAACAAACAGGCAGAAGCACGCTTCAAAGAAGTTAGCGAAGCCTACGAAGTTGTGTCAGATACAGATAAACGCAAAAAATACGACCAATTTGGTCAATATTGGAAACAAGCTGGTGAAGGTTTCCCATCTGGCGGTGTTGGTGCTGATATGGGTGGCTTTGACTTCAGTCAATACGGCAATTTTGATGAGTTCATTAATGAGTTGCTAGGACGCTTTGGCGGTGCTAGCCCTCGTGGTGGACGACAACAAAGTTACTCACAAAATTACTCTTACCGGACTTCCACAGGTTCGTCAACTGGTTTTAGTAGCTTTAACGATTATGGGTTTCAAGATGCAGGTGCGGGTACTTCGCAGGACACAGAAGCTGTAATCAGCCTAACTTTTGCTGAAGCATTTAATGGTGTGCAAAAGCGCTTCAGTTTAGGTAACGAAACAATTGATGTTCGTATCCCATCTGGGGCTAAACCTGGTACTCGCCTGCGCGTGCGGGGTAAAGGTCAAATCAACCCGATGACTCAACAACGCGGGGATTTGTACTTAAAAGTCGAACTTCAGCCGCACTCGTTCTTCCAAATGGAAGGCGATAACTTGGTGTGCGAAGTGGCAATCACACCAGATGAAGCTACTTTAGGAGCGTCTATTGATGTACCCACACCTGATGGTTCAGTTAATGTCAAGCTACCAGCGGGAGTGCGTTCTGGTCAATCGCTGCGTTTACGTGGCAAAGGTTGGCCTCTCGCCAAGAGTGGACGCGGCGATCAGTTGGTGAAGGTGGCGATCGCACCACCAAAAGACCTCAGCCAACAGGAGCGGGAATATTATGAAAAAATCCGGGCTATACGTACTTATAATCCCCGCAGTCATTTGCAGCAAGTCAAGCTGTAAATATTTTGGATTGTAGAGACACGAAAGCATTGCGGCACGAAGTCAGCTTCGCGTCTCTAAATTAGTTAGGTATAGAATTTACTGTGCCATTCTCGCCAGCACGATGGACTTAAACGCTTCCATTGCCTCCGGAGTAGTTTCGGTAGCTTGCCACGTTGTCCGTGCTACTAAGCGATCATGCCAAGCGCTCAGTTTTGGATAGTCACTTAAGGAAATGCCTACACTTGGCAGCACAGTTACTACAGTTCCAGCCACAACTTCGGCAAGAGTGAGGTTTTGACTAGCAAAGTAAGGGCGCTCGTCTAATAAATTTTCAAAAAACTTCAGTACTGTGGCAATTTTTTGCTGTGCCTTCTCGATTTTTTCTGGATCTCCTCCAGGCAAGCCGAGAAACTGAGGTAGAAAGGTGGTGGCTGCTGGCAAAAGCTCATTCACAGTTACCAGTTGTACTGTCCGGGCGATCGCTAAATCCTTGGCATCTTTTGGCAACATCGCAGGTGTAGGATATTTTGCCTCTAAATAGTCCAGAATTGCCAAAGATTCCACTACATTAAAGCCATCATCTACCAAAGCTGGAATATGGTGGAAGGGGCTAATTGCCAAAAACTCTGGTTTAAACTGCTCTCCATCCAGTTTTATCTCTACCAATTCAAATTCAAGTCCTTTTTCCAGGAGAGTAATCCAGACGCGGCGCGAGTTGGGAGAAAAAGGCGTGTGGTAAAGTGTTAGCACAAGAAAACCTCACAGCTTTATAAGTAGGGCGGACATTGCCAATCTTACAGCTTATACTCAATTGAATTGTTCTAACAATGTCTCAACACTGGCGTTGTGATCCAGAAAAGAAAATAAATGCCAGTAACGGAGTTTTCCTTCTTTATCTAATACAAACTGGGCTGGTAAAGGCGCTCCCAGTGCTTGTCCTACTTGATAGGTACGAAATATGCGACAACTTGGATCACTCAGCAACGGCATTTGTAAGCCTAAATCTCTCACAACTATTTGACTCTGCCGTTCATCGGTACTAGTAATCATCAAAACTTCTATACCACGCTTTTTGAATTGCTCGTAATTCTCCTTCAAAGCTTTGATGTGAGGAAAACAAAAAGGACAATATTGCTTTTCGGTAAAGATGCGAGTAAAGGCAACTAATACTGGTTGCTTGCCTTTATAATCAGACAATTTTACTAAAGTCCCGTTGGTAATATCTGGCAGTTGAAAATCTGGCGTTCCCACTCCTAATCTGAGTTGATGTGTTGCTGGAACTGGTAAAAAATTGCGGAAGAAGCGCTCATTTAATAAACCACTAAAATCAGTTGAAGTAAGCATAATTTTAACCGTGATTATTTAAATACTATTAGATGAAAAAACCACAGATAGATATGGAGGTTGACACTGAATAATCGTGTATCTCTATTTATCTGTGGTTTTCATTGATTTTACTCTTAATTCCAACAGGATGGATTAGAGTTTGCTAGCTAGCAAAATTTAGACAGCAGAGAAGTATACTTTAGACTTCACTGGGTCAGGATTCATTGTCTTGTCACCAGGTTGCCAACCAGCTGGGCAAACTTCGTCGGGGTGAGACTGAACATACTGAATTGCTTGCAATGTCCGCAGGGTTTCATCAACGCTGCGACCAAAAGCTAGGTTGTTGATGGTGGCGTGCTGTATGATACCATCTTTATCGATGAGGAACAGACCACGCAAGGCAATGCCTGCTGCTGGGTCAAGCACGTTATAAGCGGCGCTAATCTCTTTCTTAATGTCTGAGACTAGAGGATAATTTAGGTCGCCGACGCCACCAGACTTACGATCAGTTTGAATCCAAGCGAGGTGGGAGAATTCACTGTCAACGGAAGCCCCAAGGACTTCTGTATTAATTTTATTGAATTCTTCGTAGCGATCGCTAAATGCTGTGATCTCAGTGGGACAAACAAAGGTAAAGTCTAGTGGGTAGAAAAACAGGACGACATATTTACCGCGATAATCGGAAAGTTTGATTGTCTTAAATTCCTGATCGACCACAGCCGTTGCTGTGAAATCGGGAGCTTGTTGACCAACGCGGAGGCTTTCTTCGGTTCCGTAAGTGAGGGACATTAACCTAATTCTCCTTTATCCGTTTAGTAGCGTTAGAATTCGGGTCAGCTAAAACTCACCCATCTACGCTGTCACAGTTTAATTACAATCTGTTACGACTATATCATACTCATAACGATTTTGAGTAGCAAATGCCCGATTTAGATACAAGAGAATGGTTGCTTACCAATGGCTTGGGAAGTTTTGCCAGCGGTACGGTTTCTGATGTCCGCACACGCACTTATCACGGTTGGCTGTTTACCGCTACAAACCCGCCTTCTGGGCGGACTCTGCTGTTTTCGCACCTAGAAGCTAGCTTAGAAGTATTTGGGGGCGTTGTGGCACTGGGGACAAATGTTTGGGGTAACAGTCAGATTGAACTGACAGGCTACGAACTGCTACGCTGTTTTGATATTAACCCAGTTCCAAAATGGATTTGGGGTCAAGATAACTGGCAGTTAACTAGACAATTGGTGATGCCCTATGGGTTAGTGGGGACTGGGGACTGGGGACAAAGGGAGATAAGCAATGCCCCTGCCCAATTTGGTCATAGAATTTTGATCCAATATCGCTATGAAGGAAGTGACACAGCGATTTTACGGCTGCGACTGCTGATAGCAGAACGTGATTTTCACCACCAGCAAACTGCTAGTCAAGGATTACAGTTCTCAGAATTGCTTGGGCAACAGCAAGTCTGTCTGCAAGCAAAAAATTATGGGCATTTTGGTATACCTTGGCACTTGCGTTGGACACAAGGAAATTATCAATCAGATGCAGTTTGGTATTGGAATTATGGATTGCCTGAGGAAACAAAACGGGGATTAGGCAACAAGGAAGACCTCTACAGTCCTGGTTACTTGATAGTCACACTGCAACCAGGAGATGCGGTGACTCTAGAAGCACGAGTCGGTTTTCCCGACTCGATGGCAGGTGTTCTCACCTCCGAAACCTTTGCAGAAGCCGTGGAGGCAGAGCAAGAACGGCTCTCCCAGATTTTTGGCTGGAGCGAGGGAGGCAGAGGAGCAGAGGAGCAGAGGAGCAAAGGAGTGATAAAGAATCGAATCTCTCTGCCCCAATCCCCTTTGCCCCCCATCCCTAGACCTCTGCCTCTTATGCCCCATGACGCCAGTCGCCTCAAGTCGGAAAACCCTTTTGGCAGTTCCTCCTGGGGGAAACCCCCAGACGCTCTCTACCAGACGCGCAAGGGACGCGGACTCGTTAACGCTGCGCTATCGCCCTTGGCGTCTCGAAGACCGGACTGCCTCACCACAGCGCTGGCTCCCCAATGCCCATTACCCCTTATCCCCAGAGGGGGCCCCGAGTTCCCCAATCCCCAATCTACAATCTGGCAGCAACTACTCAAAGCAAGCGATCAGTTTATCGTTTATAGAGCCTCAATTGCAGGCCCCACAATCATTGCTGGTTATCACTGGTTTAATGACCGAGGACGCGACATATTAATCGCCTTACCTGGGTTGGCACTAGTTCCACAGCGCTTTGACCTGGCAAAAAGAGTATTGGGGACTTTTGGGCATTACTGTCGCCACGGTTTGATTCCTAATGCATTTCCTGATGCCGATGGCGAACCACTTTATAACAGTATCGATGTGGCACTGTGGTGGATTGAAACTTTAGGACTTTATTTAGAAGCTACCCAAGACTGGGAATTTTTGGCAGAGCAATTCCCCGTAGTCCAACAAATCCACAAAGCCTTTGTTGGTGGTACACGCTACAATATCCAGGTTGATGCTACTGATGGGCTAATTAGTTGGGATGCTCGTGGTGTAGCCCTCACCTGGATGGATGTGGTAATTGGGGCACACCCTCTCACTCCCCGTCATGGTAAGCCAGTGGAAATTAATGCGCTGTGGTATTCAGCTTTATGTTGGCTGAGTCAGTGGGCAGAACGCTTGAGCGAGCTTAAGTTTGGCGATCCAGTGCGTCTCACTAAGCAAGCACAACGTTATACTCAGCAAGCACAACAGGTGAAAACCTCTCTGCAAAAGTTTTGGAATCCTCAGCTAGGTTATTTGTACGACACTATTGAGCCAGACGATCGCCGGAATTTTCAAATTCGTCCTAATGCCGTTTTGGCACTGTCACTGCACCATTGTGGGTTTTTTCCACAGCAAGGGTGTCAAGTATTAGATTTGGCAACTGCCAGCTTGCTTACCCCCTATGGTCTTCGCAGCCTCGATCCGGGAGATCCCGAATACAAAGGGAGATATGAGGGTAACCAAGAGCAACGCGATCGCGCTTATCACCAAGGCACTGTTTGGGCTTGGCTAATTGGCCCATTTATTCGTGCTTGGCAACGTTTTTATCTACAACAATCACTGCCTTTTGATTGGCAACCCTTACTAGATCACTTCTTATCTGGCGCAAGTCTTGGTTCTATTTCTGAGATTTTTGATGGCGATGCACCTCATACACCCAGAGGAGCGATCGCTCAAGCTTGGTCTGTTGCTGAAGTCATCCGCCATATAAAATAGTGCTGAGTCTTGAGTGTTAAAAGTCAAACTTTCCACTCATCGCTCACTACTTATAAATTTTAAAGTGGCTCAGGTCGGAGTTGAACCAACGACCCCAGGCTTATGAGTCCCGTGCTCTAACCAACTGAGCTACTGAGCCATATTTATCCAAATCATTCATTAATATAGCATACAAATTTG
Organism: Nostoc sp.; assembly: GCF_036919675.1. GTDB lineage: Bacteria > Cyanobacteriota > Cyanobacteriia > Cyanobacteriales > Nostocaceae > Nostoc. Next base: position 75,848 of record NZ_JBALCP010000100.1, on the reverse strand, counting down.
CTCAAAACTAGCCCCTTTTGCAATTTTATTACAGTTTCCATCCCTGTTGAGGTAATAGAAAGCAAAAAAGGGAGTTTACCTCCCTCAACTAACAAGGCAATGATTTAGTTAGAGACAGTCAAGAATTACACGCGATTTGGTGGTAAGAAGGCTATTGGGTTAACAGCACCCTTACCTGGTGGATGGATTTCAAAGTGGCTGTGTGGCCCAGTGCTGTGACCAGTGCTGCCCATGCAAGCAATTGTTTGTCCTTGATGCACGTGCTGACCTGGTTGTACCAGAATCTTACTGTTATGAGCGTACCGAGTCAGACTGCCGTCAGGATGGCGGATATCGACAACATTACCATAGCCTCCGTTGTTCCAGCCTGCTTTTTCTACTACACCATCCGCTGAAGCACCAATGGGTGTGCCAGTGGAGTTAGCAATATCAATTCCCTTGTGCGGTCTTCCCCAACGCATACCAAAGCCAGAAGTGAGAGTGCCCTTCGCAGGCCAGTTGTAAGCTAAGGTTGAAGTAGATGGAGGAGGTATCAGTTCGTCAATGGGTCTAGGCAAATATTGATCCACTGCTGCCAAAGGTGGCATCACCTGTGGAGAAACTGTCCTTCCCCGCATCATTCCTAAGGAGTCAGAGGCATTTACTCTTCTAGGAGGCGTTGCAACTCTTGTGCCCGATGGAGTGCTAGAGGGAGTCCACTGGCTAGCAGACCCTAGATTAGGCAAGAACTCTGGGTTTACTGGCTCGGTAGGGCGTACAGCAGTACTGAATTGGGGCTTAATTGGCTGAACGCTATAGCTAGACCTAATAGGTGTAGGAACTGGAATTGGTATTGCTACACTATTCGGTCTAACTGCGGGATTGGGTACTGTGAAATTATTGGGGGTAGAAATAGGAGTGAGCATTGCAGCATTATTCATTTCGCTAGCTGCTACTGGCACAATTAAGTTACCAGACTGTTGAGCGCGATATTTCTGCTGTAACCTCTGAATTTCCCCTTGCAAGCCCCGCAAACGGTCGTTATTGTTTCCCCTTGCTACCCTATTTGTTGGTGTTTTCGGCTGTTGCATTTCAGCAAAAGCTGTTGGCACTGGACCTTCACCCCCGACGCCGTAAGATCTAGCCGTGGGAGGGGCTGTTTCTAAGTCGGTCGCACTATTTGCCTGAATCTGAACAGTTACCGGTGTAGGGACGGTAACGCTACTGTTGTCGGCAATAGTTGGTGATTGTGAAGTAGGTAGATATGAGTTGGCACTACCAATGTTCACAGGGGAGGTGGCAGCATGAGGAGTTTTGCTGGACTCTACAAAAGTGGGCTTGGTCGCTACAATTGCCTCAACTTGAGCAGCAGGAATAATCAGTTTTTGACTAATTTGCAGTTCATTTGGATTATTGAGGTTATTTGCCTTAACAAGTTCTGGTACTGAAGTATTGTATCTGCTGGCGATCGCTGCTAGTGTATCTCCAGGCTTAACTTCGTAGGCTGTTCGAGCCGAGGACGCAATAACTGTTGGTGTAGCTGGTGTTAGTGCAGTCGTCTGTGTCTTGTGTTTTAACCTCGATATCAACTTTGCTTTGCTCGCATCGCCAGAAGTGTCCGACTGAGCTAATACAATTTTCTCAACTACAGTCGTCGGCTGCACCAACCCCATATCAGCTTGTGATAAATTTTTGGTCTCCCCAGAGCGCAACTGTGCCAGACTGTTTCTTAAACGGTTCGATTTTTCTTGTAAGCGATTCAGTGCGAACTCTTGTTGCGCCTTAAGTTGTGCATTTATTTCACTATTGGCTGCGCCAGATATTGCCACTGTTTGTGGCTGGGCAGTTAGTGATGCATTTGTAATACCAACACCATCAGCACTAGAGTCAGACAGATTATTGACTGTTGGGAAACTAGTTTCGGCTAAGGTATTGTTCACTCCCTGTGCCACTTGAGGCTTCAGGTGGGTGGAATTTTTATAAGCCGCTGTTGCTTGGGAAAACGTTGCTAATGCAGGAACTTGCAAAGACATTCCATTTGCCGCGACTTGCCATTTAGCTTCAAGCCCAGGCACTTGTGAGACTGCCGTTGGTTCCACGATCACAGGATTTTCCGGCACGCTCGCTGATGAGACTGCTTGGGACTCCAGCTTTGTGGAGGCGAATTTCACCTGAGTGTCAGAAACAGCAGGAATCGTTGACGTTGCCTTTTGGCTGCCTACTGGCACCGCTGCTTGGGCTTGATCGCTTTGTCGAGTCACCAAAAGGCTGGTTGCTCCCATAGAGATTGCCAAGCCAATCATGGCGGCTTTTGTCCGCACCCGGCGGTTAACTTTTGGATTCATCACATTTAGCAGTTCTACCGGGGCATCATCGCTGCTGGGGTTATTGTTCAACACAGCTTTTACTCTCTTTTTCAATGCTCGTTTCAAAGACGACCTCCTATGATCACTAGCGCTTAACTGACCTCGATTTTTCAGTTGGATACTAGTCAATGATTTAGATCACAACGAACGATAGATCAAGATCACATTCACCAGAGATGCTTACGCAAGATTAACCTGCTTCTCTGATTTAGACAAGTTCACACGTGTTAGCAAAACTTAAAGTTTGCTGTGTTTTCTTATCCCAACCACTCCTCACACCACTTAGGACATTTATACTCTTTACCATTATCCGCGCCTGTCTTGCGTCAATCGCGGGGACTGGACAAACTATTTGCCAAGTCCATAGTCGCTGCCGAGAATTAAATTGCTGCGACTTTTGGAAAAGTGATGCCCCCTGCTGTAGATATCTTCAAGATATTTCTACCCAATCAGTCTTCTTCAAGACGAGACTTTACGTTGATTATTCCTTAAAAAACAACCGTATTAACTATCGGCTACTTTGGGGCTGCTTTCTAGCGTTCCTAAATCCAAAATGGCTCAAATACCAGACATGACTGGATTTTAGCGCTTTTGTTCCCCAGTTTAGATGTTTCAAATTGATCAAAATCTACCATTCAAATTTGGCATTATCCCAAGTTTTATATACAAATTTCTTATAACAACCTTCCTGTGTTTGTAAGTATCTTCCACTACAATTTACGAAAAAAACAAAATTAGAGTATACTTTTTTACATATTACTGCCGTATTCAGCAAATTTTTGCTGCCACAAATCATTCATCTAATAGATATTTGGAGAGAGCATTAGTAAATATACTTATAGTCATGCAGGTAAACAGCTATTGTAGATAGCCTAACTGACGACGGGTTTCAAATAAGCCAATTGCCACACTTACTGACAGATTCAAGCTGCGAACCCCCGGTTGGCTCATGGGAATATACAGAGTAGCATCGCAATCTGACAGAATTGTTGCTGGTAAGCCCGTGGTTTCACTACCAAACAGCAGCCAATCATCAGGTTGAAACTGAAAGCTGACATAATTAAAATTTCCACCGACAGTATAACCCAACCATCTGCCTCCACGCTCTTGATGTACGCTTTTAAAGGCTTCTAGGGATTCGTGATAGTGCAGTTTGACATAAGGCCAGTAATCTAATCCAGCTCTTTTGAGGTAGCGATCGCTAATTTCAAAGCCCAAAGGGCCCACCAGATGCAACTCTGTACCCGTAGCTGCACAAGTCCGAGCAATATTACCTGTATTAGGAGGGATTTGTGGGTTAACTAAAACTACCTGAGGCATTATCCGTATAATCTACGTATTGTATAAAATAATTGATTGTCAATGTTAAATCTACCAAAGGGTAGAGGCTATTCATAGGTTTTGTTAATAATAATCAAGCATTCTCCATTGATTAAATTTTTAAACCAAAGCACAAACCCTCCCAGAGCAATGGTCTGAGAGGATATTTGGCTAAAATCATGAAATATTAAGTTTTATGTAGAGAAGATAAGTGTTCCTGTCTTTTGGCGTGAGTAGTGTCTCCAAGAAAATATACCATTTGTTTGAAGACACGAGATGCGGGCATTGGCCATTAATTATTTTTCCCTCATCTCCCTCATCCTCTGCCTCCTCAATTAAGCTAATAGGGACGAACACAATTTGTCTTCGAGTTCGATTTCGCGCTCTTGGGTGGCGACAATAGCCTGAGTGATGACGCGCTGGCTGTCAAAACCGACTGAGTGTAATTGCAACCACTGTTGAGCTTCATTGCCTTCGCGGAGGATTTTGTGTAAAGGGGAAAGGAAACAGCTAAAGCCTTGTTGTTTGGCGATCGCCCAAACATCTTGGTACATTTGGGCAATCCAATCTCTGGCTAGGATACTTCTGCCATCTTGCCAATGCCTCAGTTGAGCATCGAGACTACCAGCAGCAACAGCAGCTTCGTTGTCACCAGTCAAGGTGACGAGTTCTTCACCAGAGAAGGTACTTTGGGTTAATGGATCGATGCTGGGATTTTCGATTACTTGCAACAAACGCGCTTCTAATAAGCCAGTAATAGCTAGCAAGGCAATGGGATCTGTGACTAAATCGCAAATTCGCAATTCTAAGCGATTCAAGTCATAGGGACGGCGATGGCCATTTGGTCGCACTGATGTCCACAAATGCCGCACGTTTTGCATGGTTCCTGCAACGAGTTGATTTTCCACCCACTGAATATGATCGGCGTGGCTGGCGAATAACGGTACATGGCTAGGCGTTTGCGGAAATAGGCCCCAACGGGTGGAGTGATAGCCAGTAGTTTTGCCATCTAGGAAGGGAGATGAGGCGCTAAGGGCGAGAAATAGAGGTGCTTCCATACGGATCACCCGACACGCCCGCATTAATACTTCTGGGTCGCTGATGCCTACATTGATATGTACGCTGGCGGTGACTACTTTCGTCCCGTAGGTGTTCTCAATGTAGTCATGATAGGGGTTTGCTGGATCGGAACGCAGAAAGCGATCGCCCCCACCCAAAGATAAAGTACTCCCAGGTATCAGGGTGTAATCGCCCAAGCGATTGAGGTAGTTTCGCAACTCCCGCCGGGGACGCAGCAAGGCACACAATAAATTCTCGTAATTAGGGGATGGTTCGGTTATGTATTCGACGTTGCGGCTATCTGGCTCTCGCATAAATCCATCCAAAGCTGCAACAATTTTGTCGGAGAGACCTACGATTTCACCTTGAGGCGTGCCAGTGTAAATCTCAATCTCAAAGCCTTTTAATAAGACCACCTTGTTCTCCTCGGCTCTCTGCCTATAAATTGTATCGAAGAAGACGAATCTCTGAATCTATCTTTAAGTCAATCAAAGGTTAAGAATCATTGAATTGCCAACTCATACCAAATCAGGACGACAGATTTATTGCCTATCTTCGGGAAAATTATTATTACTTAAGTATGAAAAATATCCTAATTATGATTCACGCACTGTACAAATAGACATCATGTATGTTATTGAAACTCGGTCGTTTTAGACAGTTAGCGTAGACCAAAGACACTCCGTTCAATAGGTTTTTTATTAAAAATCGTCTGCTAATTTAAAACAAAAATATATGTCCAAAGATATATATCAGTTTTGCGTGTATACCACTGAGGTATTAATATTACATTAAAGTAGGAAATATAATGCTAACACCATGATGTTTTATGTTGTGGCATTGCTATTCATACTTAGATAATAACAAGGTAGCATGAAGGGATAACTATAGATAACTCGATAGTAAAAGCCTTTAGTGTAATGCTGAGAGTTTTTGCTATTGAGTTATCTATGTTGCAATATAAAATCATTGGGTGAATCCTTATCTTGAACAATATTGAGACGGAGTAACTGCGCCCATACTTCATCACTAAGTAAGTTTAAAGCAGTTTTAGGATTGTTAATTGCGATCGCGCCTACAACCTGACGCCATCCCTGTTGCAATTGCAGGGTCAAAGCCTCTTCAATAGAAACCTGATTCAGCAACGAAAGTGCTGTTTTAAAAATTGCTGAATCAGCTTGTATATTCTTCGACCTTAATCCTTGAAGTGCTACATTTAACCACACAGGCAGAAGTTCCAGCCAATTATTTTGCTGTATCTCTTTGAGTGCAATATCTTCCATACCTAGCGCACCCCACACACATAAAGACTCTACAGCCAGTTTATAATCGCGGTTTTCTAGAGCATTTTTCCATAATTTTTGAGCGTGATTTTGGAAGCGATTAGCGAGAAATTCATAAGCTTCCTGAACTTGATAGGGAATTGTTACTTTATAAACTGACTCACCTCGTGGTAGGTAATCGCCGCGATAAGATAGCCAGTTATGAGATCCACAAAGATGGATTTCCTGATCAACTATTACTTCTTTGACATGGGAATCTCCCAACCAAAAAACCTGTACACATGGCAAACCATCAGGTGTTTTTATCGCTCGAAGTTTTTTCTCTACTTCTAGTGGTATTGGTTTATCTTCATCTTCTTGTCGTTGCGAAATTCCATGTCCAATTAAAATCCAAACTCCGCGATTAGCTAATTTTTGTAACAGAGTTAAAAATTTTTCATTTACAACAGACTGATTCACCCAAGGAGAATAAATCAAAACCTGATTTTTAGCCGAATTTAAAACTTCTGAAAAAGCTTGGCTAATTTGTCCATTACGTAACTGTATGGCTTCACCTAAGACTGTAGAATTATCTACTTTTTCACTGGTTTTTGTAGCATTTTCTAGCGCCTTTTGGCGAATATTTTCGAGCCTAGCTTCTGTTTCAGTCTTTTTCTGCTTGAGAATGGCTTCACGCTCAAAATTAATGGTTTCGGTTGACAATTTACATAATGCTTGCAAAGATATTTTCCCTTCAGCGTGTAGCACTTCTAACCAATTTGATGCTGACTCTAAAATTTGCTTTCCATTTCTTATTTGGATACTCAACTTATCTTCAAGGGCATCGAAGATAACAAAAAGTGATATCTTCCTCCAAATTTTTTGAGTCGAAGCTACTACCTTACACGAAGTAATAATTTTTCCATCTTCTGGCATATGAAGTGCTAAACCTGAAGCCTGAATACTTTTTTGTATTTCCTCAAGGGGTAACATGGAAATATCAGTAATTGTATTATCAATAGTTATAAAATCTGCCAAGTCAGGCAAATTTATCACTGTCTCGTTTAAGGATTCAGCTTGAAAGGTGATTTTGTCGCTTAAAAGGTCTGTAATAGCATTAAGCTGTACAGGATATGGGGGCTGTGGTACAGACCCTTTTTCATAAAATGAACGCCCTTCAGGAGTGACTGTAATTGGCGATGTTGCTGATAGAGTTTGTAATGAACGAAGAGTTACAGTAGTAGTTTGGATAAATACAGAATCAAGCCCAAGTACAGAGGCTAATTCATCCTCTGTTGGCGGAGGTTGAAATTCAATAGCAGCGCGGATTATAAATTCTTCGAGTACGTTAAACTGGCGGGGTTCCTTGATTTCTACTTTTACCGGAGTTTGACGCAAGCTATAGCGAAATTGACGCGCTGCTAAAACTGATAAACTAAGACTTTGCGCTTCTATTTCGTCTACTAAATTTTTGAGATTGTCATCAATCGGTTTAGCAGAAGAGGCGAGAAACATCAACGAAACCTCCATGTAGACGTACGATGTTTGAAACATTGGAGTACATACTCCCTATTTGTCCACGCTGCTGAGTAAATAGCGAATGACAACCCACAATTATTAATAGTTCTTGAGCGCGGGAAAATGCAACATTAACCCGTTCTGGCTTCTTGGCAAATCCCACATCTCCTCTACTATTATTGCGAACCATACTAACAATTACAATAAGTCGTTCCATACCTTGAAATCTGTCTACCGTACCAGTGGTAATTTGCAGTGATGGAAAATGTTCAGATTGCAGGGATTTATCAATTTTTCTGAGTTGAGCGCCATAAAATGTAATCACGGCGATTTGTTTTTTTGGTTCACCATTAGCAACTTTAGAAGACCAAGCACTCTCAAATTGCTTACACAAAAGTTGAATCGCAGCAATTTCTTTAGGATTAAAGTAAGAAGTTCCATCTTCTTCCTCTTTAAACTCATTTCCTCGAGGCGTTTTTATCCAGATAAGATGGTTCTCTGGTTTAATTATTTCGCATTCTAGATTATGTGCGCGTTTGGTATCAGGCTTTAAGATACCACATTCTAGTTTACCGTCATAAAACTGATTGATTGCACCCATAATTATAGGGTGCATTCGATATTGTGTAGTTAACATTTGTTTGATGCTATCATTAGCAGCTTCAAACTGAATTTTAAATAGTGATTCTTGCAATAATTGTAGTTCCGTATTTGTGCTGCCAATCTCTTGAGAAACTTCTTCTAAAGTCTTCGTGTCAAGCATGGGTGGTAATTGTCGATGGTCGCCTACCATAACCAACTTTTTACCTTTCAAGGCGGGGATTAATAACTCTGGAGGAGTACATTTACTAACTTCATCAATAATGACGACATCAAAGTATTTGAATTCTTGTGAAAAATGGTAATTTGCAGCTTGAACACAGGTGATACCAACGACGTTGGCATTATCTAGATAAATATGCCTTAAATCTGTGCGATCGCCTTCTGTTGGCTTTCTTAATTTTCCAATCCAATCTTGTACAAAACTCTGATATTTATTAAGATAATTTTCTTCTTTTTGGAGTTGCTGTTGCCAAAATCCAAAATTATTTTTGATGTTACATAAATAATCTAGATTAAACAAGTCTATAGAATTAGTTTCAGGCTTGATTTTATCAGGAATAGCTTCCCAAATAGACTGCCACCAGTTTCGCTCAGTTGATATATATTTTAATTGTTGCTGTAAAAGTTCAACAATTGTTTGTATTTGGCTTTGAGTTTCTATAAATTGGCTTTTGTAAGTTTCAGTTGTTGTCTGTAAGCTAGAAATATGAACTCCCAGAAGGTCTTTGATAGTCAAAAGTGTAGCAAAAGGATCGATTAAGTAAATCAAACTATCAAGTTGTTTTAGCCGATTTTCCCAGATCCGTAGTTTTGCTGTAAATTGTGGGGATTCAGTCAGAATATTTGAGGAATTATTGAGATATCGTTGCACTAAAAGTCTTAATTCATTGGGTAAGTGTGGAAAGGATGAAAGTTCTTGTGAAAGTGCGATTGCTCTTTTAAATTTGAAGTGAGTCTCACTGCGAGAAGTTTCTAGCTGCTTTTGATTAGCAGATATTCTTTGCTGCTCATGAGCCGCCAACCTCATCTGTTCATTTAATTGAGCTTCAACCTGCTTTCGGTCATTTTCTGTTTCAGCCTGTAGTTGCTTCAGCCATGTACGCGCACTCGTAACTATGCCGTTAACCACCTCCGCTGTAATTTGGGAGATAGCCGATTCACTCTCAACAGGTTGAACTCTTTGACATATAATCTGGGCTTGTCTCCTAATAGCCTCAAGAGTTACCGCCGCGCTATAACGGCGGCTATATGGATGTAACTTTTGAGCTATGGAATCCAAACTTTGCTGGTTAACAGCAACCGTAAGCACCCATTCAATAATCCGACCCCACACCCCTAGTGGTTTCTCAATGTCATCAATGCTATTTTGTGCTAGTTGCTTCAGCTTTATGAGGGATTCCACAGGGTCTAGCGCTTTACTAACGCTCACCTGAGAAATAGCAGCTTCATTGATTGAGCGATGACCTAGTATATTTCGCCCCCGCACGAGTAAATCTCTGATTTCACTAACCCGACTGCATACCCTATCCCTTTCATGGTATTTCTGAATTAACTCATTAACTTTTACCCGACACTGATCAAGACTTTGTTGCCAGGGTAGATATTGAGCTTCCATCGTCATGCTTCGTAATCCCGAAGGTAATGAGATTAAGTCAACTGTAAAGTCTTGACGATTTTGTAAGTACTGTGTCAATACATTGACGATATTTAAATTAGCTGTAGACAGCCATATATCAAGGTCACTTATTGCTAAACTGACCTCAGATTCATGGTTGTGTAGATTTTTAATTCTTGATTGTAAGCTTTGCTGATTAGTAAGAAATTGTTGTTGATTTGACTTTAGACGAGCAAGAGATTCTGAATTTTGTGTGTAAGTCTGTGCAGCTAATTCCGCTTCGGTCATTGCAATAGATATATTACTAGCGTAGGCTAATGCTGTGCGAACTTCAGTAATCCAAGAAGCTACAGTATTTTGCAACCAGGCGGCTAAACCAAATAAGCTGTAATTTGGGCGAACCATACCAAGTTCAAAAGCTAAATCAATTGCTAATTTAATATTTGCAGCAAAATTTCGTAAGGAAGCGTCTGTAGATATGTATTGATTCAGACCTGCCCAGAAATTAAGAAGTGCTGGATCTTGCCAGTCTACAGAAGGTGCTTGATTCAGCAAATCCTCCAAAGCAGTTTTCAGAAATTCGACCTCTTTTAGCTGTTTTGCTGCTTGTTGTGATTCATTTTTTTGAGTGGTACAAGCTGACTCTAAATTTGCTTTACGCATCTGTAATAAATTCTGCTTTACCTTAAATCCCTCTTCTACTTTCAGGTATGCTATGAAGCGTTGTGATGCAGCCAATAATTGCTGTAAAATTTTTACATTATTGAGGCGTTGGGTAAGATTTTTTTTGCAATCCGTAGCAGTATTTTCTAACCATGTGCTAATCACTCGATCTTCTAGAAATGGCTGTCCTTCCTCTCCAACTCTTTCGGCGTTTCCTTTTCGCACAGCCCGAATCACTGGGTTATGAACTAATCTACTCAGGGCGTTATCTACTGCTAAATTGGCTTGAGAAGTAATTAGAGTGCGTCCACCCCGGAGAGCAACTTGATAGCAAATCTCGGCAATTACAGTAGTTTTACCAGTACCTGGTGGGCCTTGAATTAGAACTAAATCCTCAGCTGCAAGCACTGTTTCTACTGCTGCTTTCTGGCTAGGATTAGCTGAGGATAACAACAAATCTTCTGGTTGCAATTCAACGGTTTTTTGAATAGGTCTTGCTTGAGAGGCGTCGAATAAAAATTTTCCTAAATAGGGATTTTGAGTGCGTCCCTGTTTTAATTGTGTCAAAGCTTCTTTTTTGCGTTTAATCTGTTGGATGTTACCAACTGCCTCGAAAAACAAAAATCCGGTAGCTGGTAGCTGATAACGCCCTACTGCCATGTAGTCAGCTAAATCGCGTTCTAGCCTCACGCGGATGATGCAACTGTTTGGGACAATTTCTTCAATAGTCCCTAATTGGCGGCTGTTGCGCCAGTTTTGTCCTGTGGGAGTAGTCTCGAACAGCTTAATCTCTTCATTTTTTGCTCGTTTTACCCGTTCCCAGAAGTTTTCCACAGCCAAGGAATTTTCATCAGAACCGTCAAGAGTAGCTGAGGTTACGTCAATCTTAAAAGTGATCGGTCTTCCGAAGCCATTGTGGCTGAAAAAAGGCACACAAAATTGACGTGTTTTAGCGATGTTTTCCTCAATCTGTAAAAATATTTCCCAAATTCGTAGATGATCTTCTGTAGGCAAATGGTCGCCGCATATAGGCATGGCTGCCATCTGTGCCAATGCCGTTAACGGAATATCGATACGATACTTATGATTAGGCAGTAGCCGTAAACGATAAGGTACAGCATAGCCATCAGCATTTCCCTCTGAAAGTTGTAGTAACCTAGCAGATAGTATCTTTAAACCGTCCTTTCCATCTTGTTGGACAACTGCTCTAAATCCTAGTGTTTTTCCTAGCTTCTCAAGTCTTGCAGGTAATTGAAAATCATCCTGGTCTGTTGCTATGGTTAAATCCCAAATTTCTTCTCCAGGATTTTGCCCCGCACCCTTACGGCGTACATAGACTAGGCGAGGCTCTTGACCTAGTAAATCAAATATCATCTCGTTAGCACGCTCTCGTCGCTGCCCAAATTCAGGTAAGGATTCAACGGCTGCTTGACTTTCAAAATTGCTGATTAAGCTATTAATTGCCGAAGAACCTAAGAAGATATAGCCCCAGTTTTCCGAATCTGTTTTAATATTTAAGGAATTTGCCTGGAAAGAGGTAGTAACAGATAGTTCTGGGCTATTAGAGGGACGATTTGTTAAGATTCTGGCATTGTTCATCCACCGCTTGCCTTTGCCAACAAAGTTTTCTAAGTTTAGTATTCCCAAATGCTGGCAAGGAACAACATCTTCAATTTCTGCTGAAGAAAATCCAAAACTATAATTTTGACATCACCTTTAACACCCACCTATTTGATTTTGGCGCATCTTCACACAGAATTGGTATAAGCGTCAATTTCGATTCCTTCCAAAAATCGCACTTGGATGGGAGTAATTTGGCGTACTTCCTGCATTCCTGGCACAAACTGCCGCCGCCATATTTCGGCATCAAGATAATTTATCCCCAGGCTTGCTGCTGCTTTTTTATCTTCTTTGCGGTCTCCAATCATCCAGCAATCATATTCGGGATTTGCTTGACATGATTCTAGAAAATACTCGATATTAATCCGGGAATATTTTTCAATCGCTGCTCTAAGCATTCCATCCCCAGGCTTCCTAAAATTAATTTCTCTGAAGTTACCTACTAATTCATATCCTTCTTCAGGATCTAGAGAACATTTAATAGTTTTTTCTCTAGACACCATTACACATTTTCTCCCCTCAAAATCTGGACAGAAGAATATTTCTTGAAGTTTAGGGAATAACTCTAAAGTAAACTGCATTTCTACAATTGTAGCTTCTAAGATTTTGTACCCGGCTGCAATTGCCGCTTGATTAGATATTCCTATAATCTGCCAATTACGATCAGCAAAATGCTCTATCGCTTTATCTGCGCCAAGCATCGGTTTTTGTCCTTGGGGCCATTCAATATACTTTCCCGTTTTTCCACAGCGAATTGTTCCGTTCAGGTCGAGGAATAAAATTTTCATTCTGTTTACTTTCCTGTAAAATAAAAATTATTTTTTTTCGCGCAATTAAGTAGTCCTTCAAAACAGTGCTGGGAGGAAAACTATTGCGCTTTCAGGTTTAAAACAACGGACAAGGGATCATTGCCGGCTAGAGATTTTAGCCTTGGTGTTTTTACGGTATTGCAATGTCTTATACCAACTTTAGGGTAGACTGTCAAGTGCTGTTTAACGAACGTTTAAAAAATTTACACTTTGAAAGAACTTGACAAACTAGCTACTATGACTTGTGCGTACTAGATAAGTCCTACACGCAATCAATCGACCCAATACTCCATAATTCCCTCACTACCCCGTAGTGTCCCTTCTAGCTGTGGGTTTTGCATTGCTGGTTGCGATGCGATCGCTCTTGAACGACATGCCAAGCTACGCCAAGCCACCAATTACAGCGTTTGCAGCTTGAACGCAAGTGATACCAACATAGCAGGCAGGCTTCATGAAATATGAGTAGTTATATTTACCTCCTCCAAGGATGGTGGCAACTCAGAAGAACTAGCGCTAGTTTCTGGTGTTGAAAGCTTATTGTCTACAATTCCATCCCATGAATAGTTGCAGATTTTAGTCCGAAGCAATGTACCAAACGTCAGGTTAATTGCTACGGCGAAGGAATCGATAAAAATTAGATTTACAAAGCGATCAATCATTAGACCCCCTTGAGCTAAATTAAGCATCAAGTGATATTTACTTTAGACTACACATGCCACAATCTCTTTTCCAGAAATGTCTGGTATCTGAATATTTTTCGGTTGAAAGGGAAAGGGGGAATGGCATTGCGGGTAAGGGCAAGAGGAAAGAACTCAATTATTTATCGCTTTAATCTTAAAAAGAAGTGACGCCAGACGAGGGACTTCATCTCATCAGCATAACTGCCACCGATGACGCAAGCGGCTAACCTCTACCTACACGGGTTAATTTGCCCAGTATATCGCCTCACTTTCGTCTACCAAATTTTTGAGGTTGTCATCAATAGGTTTAGCAGAAGAGGCGAGAAACATCTACAAAACCTCCATGAAGACTTACAATATTTGAAACTTCCGAATACATACTTCCGACTTTACCTGATTGATGGATAAATAAATTATGACAACCCACAATTATCAGCAGTTCTTGAGCGCGAGAAAAAGCAACATTTACCCGTTCTGGCTTCTTAGCAAATCCCACATCTCCTTTATTATTATTGCGAACCATACTCACAATTACAACAGGTCGTTCCATACCTTGAAATCTGTCTACTGTACCAGTACGAATTTCTAGAGAAGGGAAAAGTTCAGATTGCAGACGTTCATCAATTTTTCTTAATTGAGCGCCATAAAACGTAATTACAGCAATTTCTTTTTTCGGTTCCCCATTAGCAACTTTAGAAGCCCAAGTACTCTCAAACTGCTGACACAGACGTTCAATCGCATCAATTTCTTGAGTATTAAAGTAAGAAGTTCCATTTCGTTGCTCTAAAAACTGATTCTCTATAGGCGTTTTTACCCAGATAAGATGCTGAGATTCTTGGATAATTTCGCCTGCTAAATGATGTGCGCGTTTAGTATCTGGCTCCAAAATACCAGATTTTAGTTTACCATCATAAAACTGATTGATTGCTCCCATAATAAATGGGTGCATTCTATACTGTGTAGTTAGCATTTGCTTGATGCTTTCATCAGCAGATTCAAACTGACTTTTAAACAGTGATTCTTCTAAGAATTGTAGTTCTTCTCGTGTATTGCCAATTGTCTGAGCAACTTCTTCTAAAGTGCTAGTATCAAGCATGGGTGGTAATTGCCGATGATCACCTACCATGACTAACTTTTTACCTTTCAAAGCTGGGATTAGTAACTCAGGTGGAGTACACTTACTAACTTCATCAATGATGACAACATCAAAAGATTTGAATTCTTCAGAAAAACCTCTATTTGCAGCTTGAACACAAGTAATACCAACAACGTTGGCATTATCTAAATATATACGCCTTAAATCGTCGCGGTCGCCTTCAGTTGGCTGTCTAAGTTTTCCTATCCAATCTTGAACAAAATTCTGATATTGATTGAGATAAATTTCGTCTTTTTGAAGTTGCTGTTGCCAAGATTCAAATTTTATATTAATGCTGCGTAATAACTCTATATTAAACAGGTCAACAGCAGAATTTTCTGGCTTAAATTTATCCGGTATTCTTTGCCATTCTGTCAACCACCACTTTCTTTCTCCTCTTAAATTATCTGATGGCTGTGGTTGTAATCTCTGTTCTATTTCGCGGAGGCTAATTTGTAATTTTTGAAGCTGCTGTAGAGAAGTTTCAGTTTCTTCTTGTAGCTTTGATAAATGCTCATGTAGAGAAATTTTAATTATCTCCAGCACAGCAAAGGGTTCTAATGATGAAATTAAAATTTCAAGCTGACTAATACAAGTTACCCAAGAATTCACTTGATTTGAGAATTCTTGCGGTTGCTCCCAAATATTTGATTGTGTTGCAAGATATTTTTCAGTTATAATGCGTAATTGATCAGGTATATTTTGTTGATTAAGTTCTTGCAAAATATTAATAACTTGTCCAAGTTGCAAATTAGCATCTTGCTGCGCTTTTTCTACCTCAGCTTGAGTAACAGATATTTGCTGTTGGCTGATCTCATTTTTCTGAAGTTCAGCTAATTGTCGTTGCAGATGTTGAAGTTGTTGTTCTGTTTCCGTTTTTACTTTTAAAACGCATTGACGTGCATTTATAAGAATAGTATCTAGTAATTCTTGTGTAATTCTGGTGAGAGTAGAGTTAATATTATTCCATTCCCATGATGCACCATAGGTTTTTTGCATTCTAATTAAGAAAGCCTGGGTATTCTCAACCAGCAATTTTCGCTGTTTGGGGTTGAGTAGTTGATAATTACTAAACTGTTGATAGGTTTCTTGCCATTGAGTGCGTAGGCAAAGCCCGCCGTAGGTATCGCTCTTTGATAGCACCATTGGAATTTGACTAAAATTTTGTTGTAAAAAATAGCTAAAATTATGCTGTTTACCCCGTCTGTCAGTGAAACCTCCGTCTATCTCATAAGCGATCGCTTTTGCCAATACCTCCCAGTCTGGTAGGTTAATATTGTAAATTTTTGGTACTATTGGTAATTTTAATGTATTAGCAAACATCAACAAACCTAGCGGCAAGTCTACTAAATTCTCTGTTAGTGGTAAACCTGATTGATGACAATCTTTCAAAGTTTGATACAGATGAGAAGGTGCTGTAGATTTCCATTCTTTAACTGCTGAGATAATATAATCTATTTCCCGTTTGCGGTTTTCCCATATCTGGATTGTTTGCTGGATGTTTTGCAGTTTGGTAAGATATTGCTGATAATCTGGTTGTAGCTGATTTAACGAGGCGAAATTTTGTTTGACAATCTGCACCGATGCTGCAACTTCTGACATGGCTTTAGTTGCATCTTGAGCATAAGTAAAAGCAGTTTTAAATTCAGAAATTTCTCTTGCTACAGTTTCACGCAACCAAACTGCTAAACCAAAAGCACCAATCGCCGGACGCACCAAGCCAAGTTCATCAGTATATTTTATGGCTTTACGAACATTTGCTAAAAATTCTTCTACTAAACTGTTACCTTCTGTGTAAGGCTTAAGAAGTGGTAAAAAATCTGTAACTTCTGGAGCTTCCCAGTTGATATTTGGTGCAATATTTAGGATATTTTCCAGTCTTGAAATTAGGGATTCAACCCCGTTATATTGTTCTACAGTTTCGCTGTAAGATTTTTCTTTAGTTTTAAAGTTTTCCTCTAATTTTAACTTATTTTTATCGAATTTAGTTTGTTGCTGATTGAATTCTTCTTCGGCTTGGAAGTAGGCTGTGAATCTTTGTGATGATGCTAGTAATTGACTGAAAGTTTGGATATTTTCAAGCCGTTGAGTAAGATTGTTTTCGCAGTCATTTGCAGTATTTTCTAGCCATCTGCCAATCACTTGGTCTTCTAAAAATGGCTGTCCTTCCTCCCCAACTTTTTCGGCTCTCCCCTTGCGTACAGCCCGAATCACTGGGTTGTGAACTAATCTACTCAGGGCGTTATCTACTGCTAAATTGGCTTGAGAAGCGATTAAGGTACGTCCACCGCGAAGGGCAATTTGATAGCAAATCTCGGCAATTACGGTAGTTTTACCAGTACCTGGTGGCCCTTGGATGAGAACAAGATCCTTAGCGGCTAGTACCTTTTCTACTGCTGCTTTCTGACCAGGATTAGCAGAAGATAATAACAAATCTTGTGGTTGAAGTTCGATAGTTGTTTTGATTTGTCTAGCTTGAGATGCATCGAATAAAAAGTTGCCTAAATAGGGATTTTGGGTGTAACCATTATTCAAATCATCCAAAGCTTTTTTCTTGCGCTGAATCTGCTGAATATCACCAACTGCCTCGAAACATAAAAATCCAGTAGCTGGCAATTTATAACGCTCTGCTGCCATATATTCAGCTAAGTCGCGTTCTAATCTGAGGCTGATAATACAACGGTTGGGATCAACCTCCTCAACAGTTCCTAATTGACGACCGCTAATCCAATTTTTTCCGATGGGAGCAGTTTCAAAAAGCTTCAAATCTTCGTTTTTTGTGCGTCTTGCTCGTTCCCAAAAATTTTCTATTTCGAGGGAATTTTGATAAAAGCCGTCAAGGGTGGCTGAAGCTACATCAATTTCAAAACTAATCCGCCTTTTGAAGTTATAGTTATGACCTACGTAACGCACGCAAAATTGACGGGCTTTAGCGATTTTTTCCTCAATCTGCAAAAATGCTTTCCAAGTTTTAAGCTGATCTTCTGTAGGTACATTTTCCCCACAAACCGGCGTAGCTGCTATGCGTTTCAATGTCGCTGGCGGAATGTCGAGATGATGCTGATGATTAGCCAGTAAACGCAAGCGACAAGGTACAGCATAGCTATCGGCGTGTCCCCGTGAGGGTTGTAACAATTGAGCCGACAGTATCTTTAAACCGCCGTGTCCATCTTTTTGTACAGCCGCTCTGAATCCTAAAGTTTTTCTGAGCTTCTCAAGTCTTGCAGGTAATTGAAAATCATCGGAGTCTGTTGCTATTGTCAAATCCCAAATTTCTTCTCTTGGCTCTTTCGCTGCGCCCTTGCGACGTACATAAAACAGACAAGGCTTTTTACCGACACATTCCAACATTAACTCATTGGCGCGATCGCGCCGCTCCCTAAATTCGGGATATGATTTTAGGGCAGCTTCACCTTCAAGATGGCGGATGAAACTATCAATTGCTGAAGCTATGAATATATAGCCCCAATCTTCAGAATTTGTTTTGATTTTCGAGGATTTTGCTGTTAGTTTATTTACCGCAACCCGAATACGTTCTGTCTCGGATTCTGAGATGGTACTGGTATGGCTTTTGACTACAATTTTGAGCTTTTCACAAATTGCTAATAGCTTCTTGCTATCCAAATTCAATTCTTTTGCTAGTTCATAGATTCTGAGTTTGCCGTTGTTCATCCAGTACTGCCTTTGCCGACAAAGTTTTTCTATTTAGGAAAATAAAACCACAGATGAACACAGATAATTCATCTGTCGTTCCAAATAATAAATTAGGATTTTTGCAATAAGTAATGTTGCATCAAAGTTTGTACTGCTGATAAACTTCACTAGCAGCCCGATGCAGCAGGGAATGCCGCCAGACTAAAGATTTCATATCATCAGCATAACCGCCGCCAATGACACAGGCGACAGGATAACCGCTACTCATACAGGTACTTAAAACCTGCATTTCTCGGCGAAAAATGCCAGCATCGGTTAAAGCTAATTTTCCCAAACGATCGCCTATATGAGGATCTACACCTGCATCATAAAATACTAAATCTGGCTTGACTTTAGACAATAAATCTGCTATATAATTCGCTAAGGTTTGTAAATAAGCGTCATCTTCCATTCCCACCGGCAAAGGAACATCCAAATCGCTGTTTTGTTTAGTACCGGGGAAATTGACTTCGCAGTGCATGGAGAAAGTAAAAACGCTGTCGTCGTCTTTGAAGATAAAAGCTGTGCCGTCTCCTTGATGGACATCCAAATCTACAATTAGGATTTTGTGGACAAGTCCGAGTTTTTGTAAAACGCGGCAGGCGATCGCTAAATCGTTGAAAATACAAAAACCAGATCCATAACTGGGAAAGGCATGATGAGTGCCACCAGCCGTATTACAAGCTAAACCCTGACTTAGTGCCAGTTTAGCAGTGAGTATCGTACCACCTACCGCTACACAGGTACGATTCGCCAGTGCTGGACTCCAAGGCAAACCAATGCGACGCTGTGCTTTGGCATCTAGGGTTCCCTCACAGTAAGCTTGAACGTAGCTTGGAGTGTGGATTAACTCTATCAACTCTAGCGGCGGACGTTCAGGGGTGTGAAATTGTTCTTGATTAGCTACACCATCAGCTAACAGTAATTCGTAGAGTTGTCGGAACTTAGACATCGGGAAGCGATGTCCTTCAGGTAGGGGAGCAATGTAATCTGGGTGGTAAATAATTGGCAAGTCCATAATCCAGAAAATCTCAAGCAGGTAATCCGACAACTAACAAGGTAAAATTTAGCCATAATCGCAGCAACAATGCTGTTCTCCTAAATGTAAAACTCCAAATTTAAAATTTATATGATGGAATGGATTACGCCGATATGGTTTATTCTAGCTGGCTTTGTGGCTGGAATAATTGGTGAAAAAGTTATCTTTAAAAAACTATAAATATTCGTTACTAATAAACGAATTGTTGGGAGTAAAATTATATTTCGCTCTCTGCACCGCATGACTTTTATTTGGTTTGTCATCGCCGGTTTTTTTTGGGCAATTCTCAGTTCTTCCCTCAAGCCAGAAATTGCCATCGTCCTGCAAAAAATTCTGACGATCGCATTGCTGTTTTCAGTAACCCTAGTCTTAGCCAGATTGACTGCCGGTTTTGTTAATTTATTTATTCGCAGAGCAGAAGGGGTTCCCACATCACTAATTTCTAATCTTGCTAAGGCTACTGTTTTCGTTTTGGGAACATTAATTATATTGCAAACAGTGGGTGTTCAAATCACACCAATAATCACGACTTTAGGTGTTGGTGGTATAGCAGTTGGTTTGGCACTTCAAGACACACTTGCAAATTTATTTTCTGGGTTTTACTTAATTATTTCTAAGCAAGTAAGAACCGGAGACTATGTAAAATTAGATGCTGGGCATGAGGGATATGTCATAGATATTTCTTGGCGGAATACGACAATTAAAGAAATGTCAAATAATGTAGTCATTGTTCCTAATTCTAAGTTGTCTACTGCAATTTTTACTAACTATCATTTACCTGCAAAGGAAATTACTTTAACAATGGATGTGGGTGTCAGTTATGATAGCGATTTGGAAGAAGTTGAAAAAGTGACTGTAGAAGTTGCCAAAGAAGTCATGCAAGAAATTGCACCGGAATTAAAAGAAAGTGAACCATATATTAGATTTCATACTTTTAATGATTTTAGTATAGATTTTACGCTTTATATGCGGGTAAGTGAATACTTTGATCAGCGGATTGGTAAACATCTATTTGTCAAAAAATTACACAAACGCTATCAGCAAGCAGGAATTCAAATTCCTTTTCCGATTAGAAAAGTGTATATGCAAGATAATTCAGCTAGAGAACGGAATTAGCCCTGCCGACTAGAAGTCTCAGCTAGACGAGACTTTACCTGCCTTTGCAGGTTAGCAAACCTTTAATTTTCCGTTAGTCTGCGTAGGTGGACTACGTTTGTATAGCCGTGATTTCTAATCGCTAGGGCTAGCTGCAACTTAGATTGCTAATGCTCGCTTTTCTAATGCTAGTTGAAAGCGATCGCCTGGTTTCGGCTCAAGCACCTGCGTCGAAAGATTGTTTTTCTTTACTAACGAACGAAATTCCTCAGCACTTCCTTTAGTCTGAATGAATTTCATCAGCAATCCCGCAAACGCCACATCTCCTCCAGCCGCTGTAGATAATATTACTTGAGGCTGTAAAGACTTTACTACTTCTAAAGCACTATTTTGTCCTTTAATAATCGGCCCAAGCAAAGGCAACGTCATGTCTACAAACGGTGTAATCACTACATCGATCGGTGCAGCCTGCTTAAGTTGCGGTGAATGATACCCGTGAGGCTCGTAGTATACAGTTAAACCACTCTCCAATTCTTTGAGGAGATAACTATTTTCCACCAGAGTCGGGCCAATTGGAGAGCCGGGGAAAGCTTTGATTTCAACTTGATTATTTAAAGTGAAAGTTTCACCATGAGCCAATACTGTTACCTGGGTGTAACCTAACTGCTGTACTACCTTGGCTGCATTGGGAGAAGCTACAACCTTGATGCTGTGATCCAGCTGCTTAAGCGTTGGTGGGTGAGTATGGTCTTCTAAACCCTGAGATAGCAGGATCAGATCAATATTATCTGGTATCGGGCGCTCTTGCGATCGCGAACCTTTAAATAGCCAATCCAAATTGCTAAAAATTAAGGAACCAACCAGCCAAGGGTCAATCAGTATCCGTTTCCCGCCGATTTCTAGCAGCCAAGAGTTGCTGTCTAACCAAGTTAAGAACATAAAATTTGTGAAGATAACGCCTATCTTCATTATCAACTGGTCACGGGGAGGACGAACGCCGCTTTGGCGACGGGTTCAAAAATAACATTTTATTCAGTCTTCTTTGAGGTCAGGGAACATTAATATTAAAGAAATACTTTATGAATCTTATTAATGACTGTAACTACACAGCAGTTTGCAAGCCAAGACGCCTTTGAAAAACTCATTTGGACTTGGCAGGGCTACAAAATTCAGTACACTGTCATGGGTACAGGACGCCCTTTGGTACTGGTTCACGGCTTTGGTGCTTCCATTGGACACTGGCGCAAAAATATCCCAGTTTTAGCGAATGCTGGCTACCAGGTGTTTGCTTTGGATCTTTTGGGTTTTGGTGGTTCCGATAAAGCGCCCATTGATTACACTGTGGAAGTTTGGGTGGAACTGCTGAAAGATTTCTGCACAGCACATATACACGAACCTGCTGTATTTATTGGCAACTCTATCGGCGCACTTTTGAGCTTGATTGTACTGGTAGAACATCCAGAAATTGCTGCTGGTGGTATTTTAATTAACTCTGCGGGTGGGTTGAGTCATCGTCCCCACGAATTGAACCCGCCACTACAGATGGTGATGGGAGCTTTTAATCGGTTTGTGCGATCGCCAATTACAGGTAAATTTGTCTATAATCGCATCCGTCAAAAAGCCCAAATTCGCCGCACCCTCTACCAAGTTTATCGAAACCGTGAAGCTGTCACCGATGAATTAGTCGATTTACTTTATACTCCCTCTTGCGACCCAGGAGCGCAACAAGTCTTCGCCTCCATTCTCACAGCCCCTCCTGGCCCAAGTCCAGAGGAACTTTTGCCCAAAGTCGAATGTCCTTTATTAGTGATTTGGGGTGCTGATGATCCTTGGACACCAATTACCGGGGCAAAGATTTACGAAAAGGCGCGGGAGAATGGCAAAGAAATCAAAATTGTTCCCATTCCCAATGCCGGTCATTGTCCCCACGATGAAGTTCCAGATGTTGTTAATGCCCAGATTATCGATTGGTTAGCGCAAAGGTGATATATTTCGCCCCAAGACGCAAAGACGAAAGTAGACTGACGATTGAGGACACTTGTGTGTGACATTGAGCCAAGTGTCCGTCACTAAGAATAACTTTGTGCCTATGTATCTTGGTGCGTGCAAGAATACGGCTAACAATCTGGGTGAGTCCCTCTTATTTTTTATTGCACCTTGACAAAATCAAACTCATGTGAAGTGGAATGGAGCTTGATATGCACAATGGATATAAAGGGATAATTCCCTTAAATCACCATCCAGATTTTTCCGAACTTGGCTATCAAGTTATCACCGAACTAGGACGCAATAGAGAAGGGGGACGCATTACTTATCTAGCTAATGTCCTCAACTCTAATCAACAGGTGGTGATTAAAGAGTTTTGTTTTGCTCGTGCAGGTGCTGATTTGTCAGGAGTGAAAGCCTATGAGCGCGAAATTGAAATCTTGCAACAACTGAATCATTCCCGCATCCCTCACTATGTAGATTGCTTTGAAATGCCAGGGGTTTTTTATCTGGTGCAGGAATACAAAAATGCCCCATCCTTGGGATTAAGACGTAGCTTTCATCCTGAAGAAATTAAGCAAATTGCTCTGTCTATATTAGAAATTTTGGTTTATTTGCAAAAGCAAGTTCCATCAATTATCCATCGGGATATTAAGCCAGAGAATATTTTGGTTGATGAACAACTAAATGCTTACCTGGTTGATTTTGGTTTAGCTAGGATACAGGGTACAAAAATAGCTCTTAGTAGCTTTGTAGCAGGAACCCCAGGTTTTATTCCACCAGAGGAACAGTTTGGTCATTCCCTGACTAAGGCATCAGATTTATATAGTTTAGGAGCAACACTAATTTGCTTACTTACTAATACCTGTTCTGTTGAGATTGGAAAATTAATTGATGAGAACTATCGCTTTAATTTCCAGAAATTAGTTCCTCAAATCAGTCCGCGTTTTCGGTCGTGGTTAATGAAAATGGTGGAACCAAATCGGAAACGTCGCTATGTTAATGCGGCTGTTGCTTTGAAAGTACTCAAGCCCATTGAAGTTGTTGGTACTGCCACTGTGATAGATACTTTAGTCAGTATAATCAAACCTAGAAAACGAGCTACAGTGCTGGGACTAGCCACTGTTGTTACACTGGCTGCACTGGAGGCAACTTTGATGAGTTGTCAGTCTGGTGAGCCGGTTAGGCAATTACTGGAAGCTAGGGAATGTCAAAGTTTTTATTTAAACGCAAGTTGCCAAGAAAATAATGGACATTAAGATCAGTTAGGTTGCATCCAGCTAGGGATTACAGCAGTTTTCAATTGAATAGACTACACGTGTAGGGGCACAATATATTCTGCCCCTACAATTATCTGTATTCCACGCTTGTGAAAATTGCTGTCATTTTCATGAGTATTAAGGTGAATTCTAGGAATAAAATTACCATAACCGTTGGTTTCGACTTACCTCGGCTCCGCTCGGCACAAGTCGCTCAACCAACTGAGTGGTCGAGAGTTGAGCGTACCCCTGCTCTTAAGCAAGCTACGGGTAGCATCTCGCAGAGAAGTTGAAACTCGTCAACATAGGGATTTTTTTCATCAGAAATCACCTAAAGACTCGTTCACGGAGCTAAAAGACTCGTTCACGAGTATCAAAGACTCGTTCACGGAGCTAAAAGACTCGTTCACGAGTATCAAAGACTCGTTCACGGAGTTAAAAGACTCGTTCACGAGTATCAAAGACTCGTTCACGAGTATCAAAGACTCGTTCACGGAGCTAAAAGACTCGTTAATGGAGCTAAAAGACTCGTTCACGAGGATTAAAGACTCATTAACGGTAATGCGCTATCAGTAATTGTCTAGTTATCTGCTGTAGTAAACTACATCTAAGTCAGAAGCTTGCATTCAATAGTTGATAGCGCTGTGAAAAAAATCCTGATTGTGTCAGCTAATCCCACGACAACAGATAAACTCCGCTTGGACGAGGAAGTAAGGGAAATTCAGGAAGGGTTGCAACGTTCTCGCAGCCGAGAGAAGTTTGAACTTATTACTAAATGGGCAGTGCGTCCTGACGATTTGCGGCGGGCGCTTTTAGATCACGATCCTCATATTATCCATTTTTCTGGACATGGTGGAGGAAATCAAGGTTTAGCCTTGGAAAATAATATAGGGGAAATGCAGCTGGTGAGTACAGAGTCACTGGCAAGGCTATTTAAGTTATTTAAGGCCAAGGTTGAGTGTATCTTATTAAATGCCTGCTATAGCGAGGTGCAAGCCGAGGCAATTTACCAACACATTAACTGCGTGGTTGGGATGAATCGGGCAATTGGCGATCGCGCCGCGATTAAATTTGCGGTAGGCTTTTATGATGCACTAGGCGCTGACAGGTCGTATGAGGATGCCTACGAGTTTGGCTGTAGCGCTATTGATTTAGAAAGTATTCCAGAGTCTTCCACCCCAGTGCTGAAAAGTCGGAACAATCCCAAAGGTGCTATTTCTGCAAACGAAACTATTCCAGATAATCAGAGAAAACCAGCAGTCTCCTTAGAAAATCCAGAAGGACAGGTATCTCTAAATTCTGCCTTCTATGTGGAGCGATCGCCTATTGAGGTAGACTGTTATGAAGCGATTCTTCAACCAGGGGCCTTAATTCGCATCAAAGCTCCCCGGCAGATGGGCAAAAGTTCGCTGATGTCGCGGGTTCTCCATGATGCTAGTCAACATGGTTATCAGACAGCACCCGTGAATTTCCAGTCAGCCGATGCAGAATTTATCGGCAATTTAGATCAGTTTTTGCAGTGGTTCTGCGCCAGTATTACTTACGAACTGAATCTACCCGATAAATTAGACGAGTATTGGAAGGGCGTTTTAGGTAGCAAGAATAAATCTACAAATTACTTTCAACGGTATTTATTACCCGCGATTAATAAGCCCATAGCTTTGGGTTTGGATGAAGTCGATGAAATCTTCAAGCATCCCAAAATTGCTGCTGATTTTTTTGGATTACTACGAGCTTGGCATGAGCGGTCAAAGAATGAGATAGTTTGGAAAAATCTCCGGTTGGTAATTGTGCATTCTAAGGAAGTTTATATCCCACTCAATATAAATCAGTCACCTTTTAATGTGGGTTTACCCATTGAGTTGCCAGACTTAAATCAAATACAAGTACAAAACTTGGTACAGCGTCACAGACTCAATTGGTCTAGCTCACAAATTGAAGAATTAATGAGACTAGTGGCTGGTCATCCTTATTTAGTGCGGGTAGCGCTTTATGAAATTGCCCGTGGTCGGATAACGCTGGAAAATCTGCAAAAAATCGCTGCAATTGAGGAAGGGCCTTACAGTGACCATTTACGCCGCCATTGGCTGAATTTGCAAGAGGATGCAAAATTGCTAGCTGCGGTTAAACAAGTGATGACAGCAAATCGCCCCGTAGATGTCGGCACAACTCAAGCGTTTAAACTCCGCAGTATGGGGTTAGTTAAGTTTCAAGGCAATGAAGTGGTGCCACTGTGTGAATTGTATCGTCAATATTTTTGCGATCGCTTGGGAATTAAAAATTAAAAAACTAGATTAGGAGTGCAATAGGATTTTCATCTGCAATTACTATTTAATACCAATTTGAAAAAAGAATGTGACACATACACAAAACCCTCCGCTTATCCAGGTATCACCCCCCTTAATCCCCCCTTGTTAAGGGGGGAGATCAGAAATCCGGTTCCCTCCCCTTGACAAGGGGAGGGTTAGGGTGGGGTAATCTATCGCAAACATTTTTTGAATCGCTATAACTAAAAGGATTAACAATGGTTCAACTTATTCAGGAAAGAGATATAACCTTAGCCCAACTTATTGATGAATTTGGGCTACAACGTGCAGACAACGAACAGTTTTTCTCAGAGTGGCAGCATGATTTACCTGAGTTGAGTGACTTAGAAAAGGAATCTCTCAACCAAGTCAAGGCAGAATATTTGCATTTATCCCGCTACCAAATTTTAGAACCTGTAGTCAAAATGGTGGTGCTATCTCCACTATTGCGTCTAGCAGGTTTTTATCAACCGCCTTTTTACATTGCGTCGGAAGAAGAAGTCAGAATTTCTTCTGAAGACGAAGGCACAATTGTTAGAGGACGTATTGATATCTTGGTGTTTCATCCTCCATTTTGGGTTCTTGTAATTGAAGCGAAACGAGCAGAATATTCTTTGGAGGTAGCAATTCCTCAAGCATTAGCTTATATGTTGGCTAATCCTGGTAATGATAGACCTACATATGGTTTTGTAACCAATGGTCAGGAATTTCAATTTATTAAGTTGACGAAACAGGGCACACCAAGATATGCATTATCTTACACACTGTCGCTTAATTGTAGGGATGACCTACATACTGTTGTAAAAGTGTTAAAACACCTAGCTGATTTAATTCGTAATTCGTAATTCGTAATTCGTAATCTTGTAGGGTACGTTCTGCCCTTGGCTAACGCACCCTACCAAACTAGCTTGTATTTCATAATTTTTAATTTTTAATTTTTAATTTTTATGACCCAGTACCAATATCAAGTCGGTGGTAGTCTTCCTCAAAATGCACCAACTTATGTTAGACGGCAAGCTGACCATGACCTCTATGAAGGCTTGAAGGCTGGGGATTTTTGTTATGTACTCAATTCCCGGCAGATGGGGAAATCTAGCTTGCGGGTGCAGGTGATGCAGCAGTTGCAAACTGAGGGATTTGCTTGTGCTGTTGTTGATATTACAGCTATTGGGACGGCAGATATTACCCCAGAACAGTGGTATGCCGGGGTGATTGATACTCTGGTGGGAAGTTTTAATATTTATCCAACTTTTGATTTAGATACTTGGTGGACTGATAACGGGTTGCTTTCTCCAGTGCAGCGCTTGAGCAAGTTTATTGAAACAATTTTACTAAAAACAATTATTGAAAAGATTGTTATTTTTATTGATGAAATTGACAGCGTTCTGAGTCTTTCATTCAACTTCGATGACTTTTTTGCAGTGATTCGAGATTGCTATAACCGACGAGCAGACCATCCTGAATATAATCGCCTCACCTTTGCTTTGATTGGCGTATCTACACCTTCAGATTTGATTCAAGATAAACGGCGCACACCTTTTAATATTGGGCAAGCAATTGATTTGACTGGGTTTAAACTCGCGGAGGCGAAACCATTAGCGCGGGGATTGGCGGCAGTGGGTAATACCCAAGAGTTGATGCAGGCGTTGCTGGATTGGACGGGGGGACAGCCGTTTTTGACACAGAAAGTTTGTAAGTTGGTGGTGCAGTTTAGGGAAGATGAGGCGGATAAAGGAGAATCCAAAATTCAAGTTGCGCTGGAAGCGCACCAAAGGTGCGACCTAAAATCCAAAATTGAAGGGTTGGTTAGGAGGGGAATTATTGAAAATTGGGAGACGCAGGATGAGCCGGAGCATTTGAAGACGATTCGAGACAGAATTTTGCAGAGTGGGGAACAGCGGACTGGGCGATTGTTGGGGTTGTATCAGCAGATTTTGCAGCAGGGAAAGATAGTAGCTGATGATAGTCCTGAAGAAACGGAACTGCGGCTGACGGGTTTGGTGGTGAAGCGCGATGGGAAACTACGAATTTATAACCGTATATATAAGGAGGTGTTTAAGCAGGAATGGTGTGACAAGATTTTAGCAAAGTTGCGCCCCTACTCCGATACATTGAACGCTTGGGTTGAGTCTGAACGTCAAGATGAATCGCGCTTGCTGCTAGGAAAGACTTTGCAAGATGCTCAAGAATGGGCAGTAGGTAAAAGTTTGAGTGATTTGGATTATCAGTTTTTAGCTGCTAGCCAGGAGTTGGAAAAGCGCGATGTGCAGAAAAGGCTAAAGGCAGAGGAACAGGCAAAGCAGCTTTTAGCACAGGCGAACCACAAAGCTAATCAACGGATTCGTATTGGTTCTTTGGTGTTAGGACTGACTGTGCTGGGGGCACTTGCATCATTAATATTTGCTCAATATCAATTGGGACAAGCACGAACAGCTATTGAGGAACTAAAAAAGGCAGAAGCAGCCAGAAAAGTTGCTTTAACGGCTATGCGATTGGAACAAGATGGAACAAATGCGTTGCAGCTGTTTGAGACTTCCAGCGAATTTAATGCTCTGCTATTAGCAATGGAGGCGGCAAGAACATTAAAAAGTTTGGTCAAGGATAAACAATCTTTAGCAGACTATCCAGCATACAACCCTTTGTTTAGTTTACAGAAAATTTTATCTAGTACTAATATTCGTGAACAAAATCGCCTGGAACGGCATAGCAATTGGGTCAATAGCGTCGTCTTCAGCCCGGATGGCAAAACTTTAGCTTCCGCCAGTAATGATAAGACGATCAAATTGTGGAATCTCGATACGGGCAAAGAAATTGCCACTCCCAGGGGGCATAGCGATTTGGTCAACAGCGTCGTCTTTAGCCCGGATGGCAAAACTTTAGCTTCCACCAGTAATGATAAGACAATCAAATTGTGGAATCTCAAGACGCGCCAAGAAATTACCACTCTCAGGGGGCATAGCGATTGGGTCTTCAGCGTCGTCTTCAGCCCGGATGGCAAAACTTTAGCTTCCGCCAGTCGTGACAAGACGATCAAATTGTGGAATCTCGACACGGGCAAAGAAATTACCACTCTCAGGGGCCATAGCAATTCGGTCAACAGCGTCGTCTTCAGCCCGAATGGCAAAACTTTAGCTTCCGCCAGTGGTGACAAGACAATCAAATTGTGGAATCTCAAGACGCGCCAAGAAATTACCACTCTGACTGGGCATAGCAATTGGGTCAACAGCGTCGTCTTCAGCCCGGATGGCAAAACTTTAGCTTCTGCCAGTCGTGACAAGACGATCAAATTGTGGAATCTCGACGCAGGCAAAGAAATTACCACTCTGAGAGGGCATAGCGATTCGGTCACAAGCGTCGTCTTCAGCCCGAATGGCAAAACTTTAGCTTCCGCCAGTGGTGACCAGACGATCAAATTGTGGAATCTCGACACAGGCAAAGAAACTACCACTCTACGTGGATATACTGATTGCCTCTTCAGCGTCGTCTTCAGCCCGGATGGCAAAACTTTAGCTTCCGCCAGTGGTGACAAGACGATCAAATTATGGAATCTCGACACAGGCAAAGAAATTACCACTCTGACTGGACATAGCAATTGGGTCTACAACGTTGTCTTCAGCCCGGATGGCAAAACTTTAGCTTCCGCCAGTGCTGACAAGACGATCAAATTGTGGAATCTCGACACGGCTAAAGAAATTACCACTCTGAGAGGGCATAGCAATTCGGTCAACAGCGTCGTCTTCACCCCGGATGGCAAAACTTTAGCTTCCGCCAGTGCTGACAAGACAATCAAATTGTGGAATCTCGACACGGGTAAAGAAATTACCACTCTGACTGGACATAGCGATTCAGTCAACAGCATCGTCTTCAGCCCGAATGGCAAAACTTTAGCTTCCGCCAGTCGTGACAAGACGATCAAATTGTGGAATCTCGACACGGGCAAAGAAATTACTACTCTGACTGGACATAGCGATTCGGTCTTTAACATCATCTTCAGCCCGAATGGCAAAACTTTAGCTTCCCCCAGTTATGACCAGACGATCAAATTGTGGAATCTGGAGACGGGCAAAGTAATTACCACTCTCAGAGGGCATAACAATGCGGTCTACAGCGTCGTCTTCAGCCCGGATGGCAAAATTTTAGCTTCCGCCAGTGCTGACAAGACGATCAAATTGTGGAATATCGAGACGGGCAAAGAAATTACCACTCTCAGGGGGCATAGGGATTTGGTTACTAGGGTCGTCTTCAGCCCGGATGGCAAAACTTTAGCTTCCGCCAGTAATGATAAGACAATTAAATTGTGGAATCTGAATCTTGATGATTTATTAGTACGGGGTTGCAGTCGGCTTAAGGTTTATTTGATTAGCCATCCTAATGCGGCTAAGGTGTGTCCAAAGCAGTAGGGAGAGGGTGAGCAGGGGGGCAAAGGGGCAGAGGAGCAGGGGTGTATGTGATGGGTGCGGCAGCTACGCCCGTCGTAGACATCGCTTGCCATAATACTAAGCTTAAATGTAGAGTCAAAGGCGATCGCTCTATAGTATAAGGTAATGACTCTGTGCAATGACTTATGAAAGCTGAAGAATATCCCTTTGTTCAAGAGTTAATTACAGACAAAACAGGTCAAGTTCTTAAGGTTGTTTTAGAGTTTGAGGAATATCAGCGCTTGTTAGAAGCTATTGAAGACGAGGGACTTTATCGAGCCATGCAAGCAGTGACAAGCGAAACACCTTTGAAAATGAATGAGGCTCTTGCAGAACTTGAACAGCCATGAACTGTGAGTATATGCCTACTTTTATCAAAGACCTCAAGGCGCTTAAAAGTACTCCGGTGTTTGAGTCAGTGAAATCTCTTGTTTTTGAGGAAATTAAGAGCTATTCTACTTTGGATGAAATCAGCAATCTGAAAAAACTCAAAGATGCTGATAGCGCATATCGTCTGAGGGTTGGAGATTACCGCATAGGCTTCACAGTTGCAGGAGATATAATCACCTTTGTTCGGGTTCTCCACCGTAAAGACATTTACCGCTACTTTCCATAGTTAACAATGCTGATCGCTCCCCCATGAAAAAATGCGTAGGCATAGCCCGTATTAGACATTGCTGCTGTAATCTTGAGTTTAAATGTAGAGTGAAAGGCGATCGCTTGTTAAAAAAAAGATGCGATCCAAGTTCTGAGCACGAAATTCCGAGTTCCGAACACGAAGTTCCGAGTTCTGAGCGCGAAGTTCCGAGTTCTGAGCGCGAAGTTCCGAGTTCTGAGCGCGAAGTTCCGAGTTCTGAACATGAACTTCCGAGTTCCGAGCACCAACGTCCGAGTTCCGAATACGAACGTCCGAGTTCCGAATACGAACGTCCGAGTTCCGAGTACGAACGTCCGAGTTCTGATGTTGGATTTACTTACTAAAAAGATATTTATAGTGGTTCTCGTTTACATAAGGTATACGCGTAGAGGCACGGCACTGCCCATTCGTGTCAACTTAAGAATTATTTTGCCCACGCTTACCCTGAAAACTGGAATATTCTAAACTGGAACTACGTTGTAAGCACTCGATGATGGCACAAATCACATTTAAGGTTGAACCATTTTGGGATTCAGACGCAGAAGTTTGGGTAGCAACTAGTGATGACGTACCTGGATTGGTAACAGAAGCTTCTACGATTGAGGTTTTGACACAAAAGCTGCGAGAAATAATTTCAGAACTGATCATTCTCAACAAAATTGTCCCTGCTGACTATGTGGGTTCTATCACCTTTGAGTTAACCAGCCATCGACAAGAGTTGATTACAGCTATTTTCAGGTAAATAGACCACGCGGTAGGGGCGCAAGGCCTTGCGCCCCTACGACAGATGTGGTTCAAATACATAGAAAACTGCTGTAAGGTGGCTTCATAGATGGGTGCGTCGTTTACTCCTGAGTTGAAAAGATGCTTTCAGAAGTTGAGTGCTACTTTGAACAGCAAGGCAAAGGAGATCATAAAATTTGGTACAGTCCAATCATAGATCGTCGGTTTGTTATACGGAACCATCAAATCACGCCATACCGCCAACGGAGTTTTGAAACAAGCTGGACTTCCCAAAGCCTTTTAGGGGGGTAAAATTACATATCAATGTATTGGAAATGGAGCTTTAGACTATTAATTGTATTCTTGGGGCTGTGGCTACTCTTGGATCTGGGTTCCCGCCTGGGAGCAGAGATTTTTTGGTTTCAGGAAGTCGGCTATCTCCAAGTATTTCTGCTAAGGGTGGTGACTCGTGGTGTTTTGTGGGTAGTGGTGGCTGGGATAACTGCTGCCTATTTACTGCTAAATCTGGCTCTAGCACAACGGCTAAAATATCCCCAGTCTTTGAAGATTGAGGAAGTCAGGCGTAAGCAAGCAGAACTGGGCAGTGAATTAACAAATTTTCTCAGTCCTGATTATCCAAGACGCAACCAAACCCGGACACTTGCGCCACAACCCTTTCAAATATTGAGATTGCGCTGGTTATTACCCCTAACTCTGGTACTGAGCTTGTTGATCGGGTTGATCCTGGCTCACTATAGTAAAATTGCTCTTTTCTACTGGCATTCTCCAGTTAATAACGCTAGTCTACCCATTCCCGCCCTATTTCGACCAGAGATAATCTGGCAACTCCTGAGGCAAATTATCTCTCAAGTCTGGTATCTCGGTTTAATTGTGGGAGTAGCGATCGCAATCTTAATTTATCCCCAATTTTTACTAAGAGCGATCGCAGTTTTGTTCAGTCCCATTTTTGCCTTCATCCTCTTCCAACACTGGCCAAAGGTGCTGCAATATTTTCACCCCACCCTTTTCAACAGCACTGAGCCTTTATTTGGTCAAGATATCAGCTTTTACATATTTTCGTTACCCTTTTGGGAACTGCTAGAACTCTGGCTGATGGGATTATGTTTGTATGGCTTCGTCGCCGTTACTCTCACTTATCTCCTGTCAGGGGACAGTTTGAGTCAGGGAATTTTCCCTGGTTTTTCGCCCCAGCAGCAGCGTCATTTATCCGGTATGGGTGGCTTATTAATGCTGGTAGTGGCTCTGAGTTATTGGCAAAGTCGCTATGAACTGGTGTATTCTACCCGGGGAGTCAGTTATGGTGCCAGCTATACGGATGTGACAGCCCAGTTGCCAGCTTACACCATCTTGTGCATCCTGGCAGTAGCGATCGCCTTTTACCTCCTTTGGCGAACGTTTTTCTGGAAACCTAAATCTCAGTATCGTCCCTTAGTATTTTACGGGTTAGGGGTTTATCTAGTTCTAGTTGTAGCAGCTGACGTTGTTCTCCCGACTGTGGTGCAATATTTAATTGTCCAACCTAATGAGTTGCAACGAGAGCAACCCTACATTCAGCGGACTATCGCCTTAACTCGCCAAGCATTCGATTTAGAAGCGATCGATGCTAGAACCTTCAACCCGCAAGGAACATTGACTGAAGCTGATATTCAAAAGAATGACTTGACAATTCGCAATATTCGCCTGTGGGATGAGCGACCACTGTTAGAAACCAACCGTCAGCTGCAACAAATTCGGCCCTACTATCGGTTCCCCGATGCCGATATTGACCGCTACATTCTCAAAACCGATGTCAGCCAACCATCAGCCTCCCAAAAGCTACCAGAACCAGTTGAACCAGCAGAACGGCAGCAGGTACTGATTGCTGCACGAGAATTAGACTACAGTGCTGTACCACAGGAGGCTCAAACATGGGTTAACCGCCGTTTAATTTATACCCACGGTTTTGGGTTTACTATTAACCCAGTTAATACAGTTGGGCCAGGTGGGCTTCCAGAATATTTTGTCAAAGATATTAGCGGTGATAGTAGCGCCCTCACAACTTCCAATCAAGCCATTCGTGACAGTATTCCCATTGGTCAACCCCGGATTTATTACGGCGAGATTACTAATACTTATGTGATGACTGGCACAAGAGTTAGAGAGCTAGACTACCCTAGTGGTAGCGACAATGTTTACAACTATTACGATGGTCTGGGTGGCGTTGAAATCGGTTCAGCATGGCGACGCTGGCTATTTGCGATGTATTTGAAAGATTGGCAGATGGTGCTGACGCGGGACTTTTTGCCAGATACAAAAGTGCTACTTCGACGAAATGTCAAGCAAAGAATTGAAGCGATCGCCCCCTTTTTGAAATTTGACAGCGACCCCTATTTAGTAGCTGCTACTGCTAATCAAGATTTCCCAAGTAATCCCAGTTATCTTTACTGGATTGTTGACGCCTACACGACGAGCGATCGCTATCCTTACTCAGACACAGGTAACGATGGGATCAATTACATTCGCAATTCTATCAAAGTAGTGATTGATGCTTATCACGGCACTGTTAAGTTTTACATTGCCGATCCAAGCGATCCGATCATTGCCACTTGGTCAGGGATATTTCCCAAAATGTTCAAACCGCTCAGTACAATGCCAGTCAATCTCCGCAGTCATACCCGGTATCCGGTGGACTTTTTCAAAATTCAATCTGAGCGGTTGATGACCTACCACATGACCGACCCCCAGGTATTTTACAATCGGGAAGACCAGTGGCAAATTCCCAACGAAATCTATGGCAGTGAACCCCGTCCAGTAGAGCCGTACTATTTGATTACTAGTCTACCCAACGTAACCTTTGTTGGTGCAGCCTCTCGTAGAGAAGAATTTATCCTGCTGCTACCCTATACTCCCAAACAACGGACTAATTTAATCGCTTGGTTAGCAGCGCGATCGGATGGCAAGAACTACGGTAGGCTGGTGCTATATGCCTTTCCTAAGGAACGCCTGGTTTACGGGCCAGAGCAAATCGAGGCGCGGATTAACCAAGACCCAGTAATTTCCCAGCAAATTTCTTTGTGGAATCGCCAGGGGTCGAGAGCCATTCAAGGCAATCTACTAGTAATTCCCATTGAGCAATCGCTGCTATATGTCGAGCCAATCTATCTAGAAGCCAGACAGAACAGTCTGCCGACTTTGGTGCGGGTAGTCGTGGCTTACGAAAACCGGATTGTCATGGCACAAACATTAGAACAAGCATTGCAGGGAATTTTTAAACCAGAAGTTACACCAGCCCCTGCGATTATCCGTCCAGTAGAGGAAGCAGCCCCTTTGGGGAAGTCAAAAGTCAAAAGTCAAAAGTCAAAACTAAGAACCCCATAAATAAATTTAGGCGATGCACTGAGCGGCTTGCCCTGAGCGGCGTCGAAGGGAGCCGAAGTGGGCTTGTAGCTTTTTCTTTCTGGTCAGTGATCTAAATACTAAATAATTACATAGCAGGCGACGGTGAGCAAAGACGCACAGCGCAAAGCTGGAGACTTCCGTTGCTTCCGGGCAAGTCGAGTGACATCGCTATTAACAAAATTTATTACAACAGACATAGTTTAATGGTTCAACATATGTAATAGACACTAAAAGTTAATAGACATGGTACAAAGTAACCAACTAGAGATTCGCCACATTAGTCCTAAAGTGAGGCAGTTGATTCAAATGTACGCCGATGTTAATAACTGTACGCAGCCTGAGATGTTGGAACGCATTGTTTTGGAGTGGAACGCCCAACAAAGCGAGAGCGAACGACCAGCAGGAGACGAAGATGAATAGCTTTGTGCTAGAATCCTTAGTCCGCTTTTAGCAAAAGATTTTGATTAATTTGGCTCTCTAGTTCAAGAAAAATTTTCCAGAGATTGGGTCTTGTTTGAGGGATTGAATAAAATCCCTCAAAGTCATCATACTGCCCGTTAAGGTAAACTTAGGAGTACCATTTTGAGCAA
Source organism: Nostoc sp. (assembly GCF_036919675.1). Lineage (GTDB taxonomy): Bacteria > Cyanobacteriota > Cyanobacteriia > Cyanobacteriales > Nostocaceae > Nostoc. The sequence goes on along the minus strand of NZ_JBALCP010000100.1, from coordinate 40,074 downwards.
CGATTCTCACTTCACCGTCTTTGATCTGAATCTTATTCTTAATGCTGTCCCATAGAGTATCGAAGCTCTGATCATCCTTGCAACCATTGGCTTCAAGGAATCTTTGGCGCACTTCTGTTTTTAGTGCTAGTGCTTCCGCTGCTTGAGTCCGCGCCTCAAAGTGCTTAATTACATCTTCATAAGCACTCTCCCTCAGGGTTTTATTTTCAGCCTGAACTTGCTCTAACTGAGTTTTTATGGCTTGTAGTTGGGACGCTAAAGCAGCTGATTTATGGTATTCAAGTTTTAAGGCTTGCTTTGCATTGGCTAACAAGGTTTTATAATCTAGCTGATCTTGATCTTGATTTTTTTCAGATTGCATTTTTATCTCTTGATCAACAGATTTTCGGTGAGAAACTCTCGTCAGTTATGTAATAAAAACTGGCGAGAGTTTAGTAAATATTTTCTGTGTTATCTAAGTATTAGTTATTTCACCAATAATGGTAATTCAGAGCTAGGATTATCCTTGATACTACTTACACAAAAATTAATGTGGGAGCGGATAGCTCGCTCATAAACTCCAGTCTGCTGAGTGCGTACCCCTACAGCTTGATATATTAAGTTAACTTCTGGGAATTCAGACCAATACATCAAAAAAATGTCTTTAGCTGGAGTAATAATTTCATAATTATTCTCTTGTCTTTTCTTTCTGAGTTTACAATTATTTAGTTGTAATTTTTCTCGGAATAGTTTTTCAAATTCTGGAATTAAATCTGAAGTAATTTTCATGGTTTATACACGTTAAAACGTGTTAATTATGCAAAGACTATCTGGTGATATTACTAAGTATGACACTTCAGATACCTCTTATAATATAGTGTATCAGTTATCCGGTATTTGAGAATTTTAAGTTTACTTTTACGTACTTCTTTGGAGAAGCAAGCTACGCGTAGCGTCTCCAAGAGTTGCGGTACTAGTTAGCAGAGGCATCCTGTATAACTATAATGGCTAGATCATATTCGGGATAGAAGTCCTGCGGGGCATTTAGTACCTACAGGCTACAGCCTGGGCCTTCAAGACCCTCTGCAAAGCTGATTAACCCTCTTCTGTCATTTTCCGGGAGGGCGATCGCTAGAAGCCTCATGAGGCAATCAATACAAGCTATACTATTAGAAAAAAATGGGTCTTGTATTTGTTATTAGGAAAAAATCTGGCGATGCCTGCGGCGGGCTACGCCTACGCTTCCTGTATAAAAGCTCTGGAATTCAGAAATGACAAATGTTTTCGGAGAGTGACAGAAGAGGGGTATGTTAGGGCGCTACCACTTTCATTTGCCTGAGTCTTTAAATAATGGTGGGATGCGTCTTTTGCGCTCTGATAAGGGTGCGGCAAAAGCATGGGCTGAAACTCTTTACTGGTAACTTTTTCAGCCTTAGGGTAAGTTTCTGCACGATTGCTACAAAAACCCCGTCAATACGACTGATGGTGTAGCCTGCCTCTTCATAAGGACGTGACCAGTTGCCGGTATAATTGCATAAGCTCAAGATAAAGAGCGTTATGTTAGTCATTTATACCAAATACGAATGAGTGACGCGATTAAAACCTACAATTCGATGTCCGAACTTTATGCCTCCTTCGGTGGCAAGCTAGAGCAAGATGTTGATTTTACAATTCATCGGAATGAGGAACTTTATACAGAGGTTCCGATCAAGTCTCCACTATATCGGACTAGCTACTACTTCGTTTTAATCCTTCGCAAAGGGCGAGGTCGCTACATCATTGACGACCAATCCTATCTGATTCGGGATAACATCATTTATTTTACAAATCCGGGACATGTGAAGGGATTCGAGATTGATGAAACATTACAGGGATATATTATCACCTTTTCAGAATCATTCCTTAAACAATATGTGCATGAGAATATTTTAGATGAGTTTCCATTTCTGATTGCTGAAGTTGCGCCACCGAGTTATCCTGATCGCGAAATTTTTCAAATCTTTGATGACTTAGGCGGTCAGCTTTTGCAAGAGTATCAGTCGGATTCAACTTATAAGTACAAAGTGATTGGGTGTTTAACCGTGGTGCTACTGCTCAAGATTAAAGAACGGTTTTGGAAGGCGTATGATCCATTGATTGAAGCTTCAACCAGTTCTGACATCACACTTACGTTCAAGCGAAATCTGGAAGGGCACTTTCGCATCTGCTAGCTGGTAAGTGCGATCGCATGAACCAAGTGCAGGACTATGCCCAGGCACAATATTTACATCCCAGTTATTTCAGTACAGTAATTAAATACAAAACAGGTAAATCAGTAAACAGTTGGATTGCCGAGAAGACGATCGCTGAGTCGAAGGCAATGTTGGCGCGCTCGTCGGAATCGGTACAAGAAATTGCTTTTCGCTTGGGATTCAAGGACGCAGCCCACTTCTCCCGATTCTTCAAAAAACACACTAAATTGTCACCTTTGAGCTTTCGACAAAGTTTGCAAAACTTATGATTGGATTTTCTCTAACTTAAAAATAAACAAGCCTATCTAGAAAATGTGCATGTTCTTTGTCGGTTGAGTTTGGCTTAATTGAAATCAAGGAAACCCAATCAAAGCTAACTCTAGAAGGTAATTATGAACGCTAATCGTCGTAATTTCTTGGGCGCGATCGCAGCGACCAGTGTTACTAGTGCAATCGCAGCTACACAAGCCAATGCACAAACTCCAACGCCACGTCGAACCGCTCCGGCTCCAGCAACCCCCACAGACCGAGAACTCACAGGCAAAGTTGCGATCGTCACGGGTGCGAGAAACAATCTTGGTAGGGGGGTTGCGGTTGCACTCGCTCGGAACGGTGCAGATGTGGTCGTACATTATCATCGCGAAGCCACGCGCGATCAAGCTGAAGAAACGGCTCGTTTAGTGCAGCAACAGGGAACACGGACACTTCTCGTTCCTGGAGATCTCTCTCAAGTTGCCAACATTAAACGGCTATTTGATGAAACGACCAAAACGTTTGGACGACTCGATATCTTGGTTCACACGGCAGGAATAATGGTGAAAAAGCCATTGGCGCAGGTGACGGAAGCAGAATACGATCGCGCCGCAGGCATCAATGCCAAAGGGACATTTTTTATCATGCAAGAAGCCATTCGACGGATTCAAGACAATGGACGAATCATTAACTTTGGTTCTTCTCTTTTAGCTGCCAACATTCCCAACTATTCGACCTATGGAGCAAGCAAGGCAGCAATGGAGCATGTGACTCGCGCCCTGGCAAAAGAAATCGACTGGAAGCGGAACATTACTGTTAATACGATCGGACCTGGACCCGTTGATACTTCGTTTCTTCGCGACTCGGAACGACCAGAAGGACTCGCGGCGGCTACCCGACTGGTAGGACGCTTAGGCACGATCGATGACATTGTGCCATTGGTTGAATTTCTGGCTTCACCGCAGTCTCGCTGGGTAAATGGTCAAACGATCTTTATCAATGGTGGTTACGTCGGTCGTTAATCCTATTCAATTTAGGGAGTTTGTACTGGAGCAATGTCGAAAAGTATGAGTGCCGACATCCAAGGGCGGATTAAACCAATTCGCAATTACGTTTTGTAACGGGGATTTAGACCCCGACACAAAACGCGCTGCTTGATAGAAGCAGGGGACTTAAACCCCCAAAGTTCGTTCAAACAAGTATTGCTGCTGTCATGGCGATCGCACAAGTTATAGGGGTTATAGCGGTGAGTCCATCTGCTCCCTATTGGACGGGTTAAATCCAGGCACTTGTTGCTGTAGCGGTCATGCTGATCGCATTGCCAAAACTCAAGCGTCTGAGTCGGAAGAATCGTGCAATGAATGATGAACTGAAATCACTATAACTAAGCTTCTCGAAAGCAATCGTTATTGGCAGCAATCAAGATGAGTCGCTCGTTAATCAATCAAAGGAACCAAATCATGGAATACCGCAAACTTGGAACAACAGACACACAAGTCTCAGCATTAGGATTAGGCTGTATGGGGATGTCTGACCTTTACGGCGATGGACAAAGCGATGATGCTGAAAGTATCGCAACGATTCGAGCTGCGATCAACCTTGGCATTAACTTTCTCGACACAGGTGACTTTTATGGTATGGGGCACAATGAATTGCTGATTCGAGAAGTAATTAAAGGGATTCCCCGTGACAAAGTATTGATTGCAGTGAAGTTTGGCGCATTGCGCGATCACAAAGGTAATTTTATCGGCTACGATAATCGTCCGGTTGCTGTGCAAAACTTTCTAGCCTATAGCCTACAGCGTTTGGGTGTGGACTACATTGATCTGTACTATCCCGCCAGAGTCGATCCGAATGTGCCGATCGAGGACACGGTTAGCGCGATCAAAGACCTGATTCAAGAGGGTAAAGTGCGCTACGCCGGACTCTCAGAAGTATCTGCCGAAACCCTGCGTCGAGCGGCTCAGGTGCATCCCATTGCCATGCTGCAAACTGAATACAGTCTATGGACGCGAGAGCCTGAAACCGATGTATTGCCCGTGTGTCGAGAATTGGGAACGAGTTTAGTCGCCTACTCACCGCTAGGACGAGGATTTTTAACAGGAGCTTTTCAATCTCCAAGCTGAATTTGTCCACTTTTGCTGCACCCATCTTGACAAAAGTGGAATTACCTTAACCTCTCACGAGTGGCTACAGATAAATGAGTAGGGGTGTACAGATGTATGCCCCTACAGTCGTGATCAGCAGATAAATCGTGGTGATTATGCCAATACTCATAGCAGCAACAAAAGCTTCCACTAACCAAATAATATGATTAGCAGCAAGATACCATCCCAAGAGAGCGTAAGCCAATAAGAGTAATACTAAAGGCATCAAAGGAATCCTATTAAAAAATTCCAGATTCATTCTGCCAAGACTTGTAAAAATACCAAGTTAATCTCTTAATTTTAGTCAAAATTGTTACTACTAATATTTATAAAGATACCAGCTTTGCTCAGGATATTTCTCTATCTACAGAGCAAATTTGAGGACATCCTCTTTCGTCGTGACAATATATAGCCCTACTTAATCATTTATGCAGAACACTTGGACAAGTCGGGAATCTGAACCTTAGACGCTTATAAAGTCTGTAGCAACAACATCTGGCTAAATCGTAAATTTTATACTTAGTAATCTAATTTAACTTTGTTTGATGCGATCGCTTGTAGCTTAAAGTTCAGACAATCAGGCTTATCCAGCAATAAGAATATATTATTTATCCGTATAATTATTAATAATAAGTTCTATGTAATACAGTATACTCCTTAAGTAAGAACAAGAGTACTAAATTTTTAAACACTAGCGATGTATAAGTAAATTGATTTTTACTTTCAGCTATTTGCCATGAAATTTAATGAAGAGATGGTTAGAATTCACGGTGTACAACTTTGACAACTGTCCACAATAGTGTTGCATGTCTCAAGCTCATGGTAATATTATTTTACTATCGGGAGATATTATTTTATACATCAAGTTACAACCATGCTGAAACAGCTAGTTAGGTGTGCTACCTCCAGAAAATAAAAAATTATTCAATCCACCCAGGAAACCAACAAAAGCGCCAAATTACAAAGCACGGAGCTTTTGAAAATCTGCTTATGTAAGCCACTAAATAGCTAACAAAGCCCTTTTTTAGGAATCATGATAGCCAGCTAAGAAGGCATCAAAGCCTCTTAAGAATGGCAAAAAATTAACAAGAATAAATAGAAAATTTTTGACACAATGTCAATTGTTTTTTGTATATGTAAAAATCTCAAAAAGCCCAATTTTTCTTGTAAATAAGACATTAATATTGTGTGTTTTCTTTAGATATTTATTCTCTTTGTGCTTAGTTACCTATATATAAAAGTCCTATTTGATTGGTGAAAACTTAAGCTACCCTCGACCAAATGAGGCAAACCTTAAATTCAGCAAATGATTTAGGACTGCTAGAGCAATTCTGATTTAGTAACAACTCGATTATTAACAACGTAAAAGAGTAACAGGAAAAATATGAATATCATTGTTCGTTTATTTGGAGCGATCGTTTTCCAAATATCTGCGTTTACTGCGATGTCTAGTATGGCAATGTCTGATAACAAACCCCTGCCTGTCTATACCCAGGAGGCTCCTGCTGTTTCTCAACGGAAAACAACGCAGAGGATTTGCTCTTTAGATCCCATTGAGGATTTATTACCTCCACCACAAACCAAAGCTAGTAATTCCTTGCTTTCTTACCTTGCTGAACAGGGTTTTACACAGAATCAAGAGGGTTCCTGGGTCTGTTATGCGAACGATCCTAAAAAAGAAGGGCGTTACTTTACTCTGTTTAAGGTTAAACAAGTTGATGGCAGGCTCATAGCAAGTTCTTTCCTAGATGAGGGCAGTCTGATTCAGGGGCAGGAAAATCGTAGCTTGAACTTCTTTATGATGCTGATTGAGCGTCATATGAATACTACTCAAGAGAACCATCAAGGTATACGTAGGTATTTAGAAGCCTTCGTTTCCTTAGTAAAGCAAGGGAAGATCAAACCCACACGTCGTGGGTTTCTTTTCGATCAACCAAACCGGGCATTGGTCTTATATCACACACTCTCATCAGGAAATCTCAAAGGTACCGGAATCACGATCAATATTTCTTTACCTAAGAGTTGAACTGGGGAGTGAAATGGGTATAGATGGGGATTCAAACCTCACCCAACTCGGAAAAAATTTTCTCCCAATCTCCAATCCCTAGTTACCAAAGATAGGAACGCTGTTCACAGACTCGATGAGTCTGCGGTATTGCTGCGACCTGTTGAATTTCCGGAGCTATTAATATCGACTTCTCACGGACTGAAAGAGGGACGTGAACAACCAATGAAATTGCTGTCATTTAGTGGAGGTGCATCTTGCCTAAATCAATTGTTCAAAGAATTGCGATGCTGAAGACGGTTCGCTTCGCGACCATCGCATTCTCATCTGTTGCAGTAGTACTCACTACATGTCAGTCTGCTTTTGCACAGCTCAATATTGGACGCTATGGTATCCAACAAGGACTGGAGTCTGAGTATCTCCAGTACCAAATCAATAACCAGAATTTGAGCCAGATGCGAGTCATTCCTGGATGTGATGTGGGATTTGGTCTGACCTGCAATAAAACTGGATCAGTAATCCAACGATTAGTGGAGTTAAACGGCGGGACTAGCTATCAAAACCTCCTGATCCGAGCAGCAGGTGGGGAGAAAAACTTTCAGAATTTCGCTAGCTTTTACGGTAACAATCCTAATCTCTCTGCGGTGCCTTACGCCTCATTTTGGAGAAACCAATCCCCCGCAATCATGGATAGCTCTCAATACCTTCTTGGACAACCTGTTGGTCGCAACCCAGTAGAAGGACTTGGACTTGTAACCAAGCAGTTCTACTGGTCACCAGACTCAGGAATCAATAACTCGGTCAGCCTCCGTAATGGATTACTAGACTTGAAATTCTCATACGGACGACTGCTGTTTGAGGAGGCCTCAAAAATTTCCAACATTAAGGAGCAGATTCAGTCTCTAGGTCTGTCGCCAGAGATGACGAATTTCTATTTAAATAAAATTTCAACAGGCTTAGATGCATTGAGTTCTGGAGATCAGAACCAACTCCAACAGAGGATTTTTGAAGTACTATCCTTTCCATACTCCGAAGATGGTGGGGAACTCGGACGCCCCAATAACGCGATTCCACAAGAATTGAATCAGCTCTTGGGAGAAGATGTCCCAGGAGATATTTTACTGAGTGACAATCCACTAGCGTTGGAGGGAGAAGCTATGGGACTCGATACTTTCCCTGACGCTATGGGAGATGTTTTAGTACAAGACAGTTCTGATTCCTTTCCACTCTGGCCAATAATCGGAATCGGGGGTCTTGCTTTAATTCTGCTTCTACTACTAAATGGGGATAGTTCTTCAGATCAAGCATCTGTTTCTTCAGGAAATACACCTACACCTTTGTCTCTCACGAGCAAAGGCGAATGTGATCTGACTCCCAGTGGTAATGGTTCTGATCACACACAGATCATTGAGGTTCCATGTAATGTTACTCCTAAAACCCCTACGGAAGTGAAGAAGGTAGTGGAGCCATCAATGATCAAAGCGCTTGTATTGCTAATTGTTCTACTATGCATAGTCCGTTACAAACACCGCTCTTTAAAAATCCGTAATTATGTTACATAAGGGGATTTATACCCCACCTCAAACAAAGCTACCTCTACAGGTAGCTTTGTACAGATTTCTATGAGCGGTTTAATGTTCTTGATAGTATTGCTAACGAGGCTGTTGTGATAAAAGTTGCGTTAGCAAAGCTTACCGAAGGTATCGCCTGTTAATCTGCGGCCAATTCACCACATTCCACCAATTAGTCAAATACTCAGCCCGACGGTTGCGATATTTCAGGTAATAAGCGTGCTCCCATAGATCATTACCCATAATCGGATAAAAACCGTCCGTAATCGGGTTATCCTGATTTGCTGTAGTCACGATCTGGAGTTGATTTTGAGGATTGCGTACTAGCCAAACCCAACCACTACCGAAGCGACCAGTACCCGCTGCGTTAAACTGTTTTTTAAAAGCATCAAAACTGCCAAAAGTTTGGTTAATTTCTTGAGCGATCGCTCCTGATGGTTGTCCACCACCATCGGGACTCATAAGTTGCCAAAAAATCGTGTGGTTCAGGTGACCACCACCGTTATTACGTACCTTTCTCCGAATATCTTCAGGTACGCTGTTCAAATCCAATAGTAAAGCTTCAACACTTCTTTTTTGCAAATCTGGATACTGCTTCAATGCATCATTTAAGTTCTTGACGTAGCTAGCATGGTGCGCGTCATGATGCAATTTCATTGTTTCAGCATCAATAGCTTTTCCTAGTGCCCCATAAGCATAAGGCAATGGTGGTAGCTGTGCGGGGAAAGCACTTAGTGCCCTATTAGGATAAGCTACAGAGGAAAATGACCTAGCAACCGTTGGTGTTGGTGTAGAAGATTGTGCCTCAGCTATTAGTACTGGTTTATAAGAAATTACCAGAATTGTCAGCACAATTGTTGTGAAGAAAAAAACTATGGTTTCTCGCCAAAACCTGATCATAACTTGTAGCCTCAAAATCAATATCATTTGGCTTGTAATCTGATCATGTACTGTTGTTTTACAGCTCAATCAAGCCAAATATATATCTTACCTTAGTTGTCAAGTAATTAGAGCGAAAATACTCAAAAGAATAAAATTAATCACTGCCAATGCATGGGGCTACTTAACGCACTCCAAAAGCCCCATCTTCAGGGAAAAACCTCTATTAGATGCAAAAAAATAATTACATTTAAAACTTTTATAATAAATATAACTTAAAAGTGACATAGCTTTTATGTCTGGAAACTTTTAAGAATATCTCTTAAGACATTGTAACATACAAATATCTAGCTATCAGTCCATTATCTAATTTCTTCCCTTGGGTATATAACTTAAAATTACAAGCAAAACCCTTGATAGATATAGCTGAAGTTTTATTTTGCTAAACCTGTAATTAAAATCTTGTCAACATGAAAATTTGAGATCCTGACAACTGTGTAGTGATTTTTATTTAATTAAACTACAGATAAACAGACGTAATCCATAAATATCCTTAATTTCCTATCTTCTTTGCTATTTATATCTCTAATAGGGGCGATTTTTAAATTTTCACGGTTAATGTAAAATCAAGTATTATTACTAAATTGATGCTAAATTTTATTTGTAAAAAAATGTTTATATATTCCAAAAAAAAAGTCTTGTCAACCTAATAGAGTAATAGATCGGATCTTTTTCCAAATGACTAGTTAGTTACCCATCTCTCAAAAATCAAGGCAGTAAAGACATATAGCAAAAGGTAAATAATATGTATGATGATCAAAACTGGCAAAAAAATGTAGCAGCCAATAGTAATTTACATCAAGTAATCCTGAATGAAGCAAAAAAGGATCAAGCACAAACGCATGAATTAACTATCTCTGAACTAGCGATATTTTTGTCTCCTGTTGGCTTTCTAATTGGTTGGATAGGTTTTTTATTAATATTGCAAAAACTCCGGGTATTTTTCGATGAAAAAATGGTTTTTTCCATCAACAGTTTACACAAAGCTCCCTGTAAAAACTGTCGTTTTTATTCCAATAATCATTATTTAAAATGTGCAGTCAACCCTTCTATTGTTCTCACGGAAGAAGCGATAAATTGTTCTGAATACTCACCCAGGAAAAAAAAATTTTCCTCAAAAAATCCCTTTGGCTAGGCAAGACAAGTCTATTCGGATTTCAAACCTTAAAATAGAACCTAAGCGAAAACCTTGCATATATTCCTTCTTTTGATAAAGCAGTTTTTGTCTATAAATGCTGTTACTGAAAAAAATTAGAGTGAGTTAATAACCAAGTGAGATATAGCGGTGTGCAGTTGAGTGAAATACAAAAGTTTTGCTGAAATGATTTGACAGCAAGGACTTTGGTGTTCTCATCCAATCGATAACCGCTATAAGTAATGAAAGGGTCCCAGAGAGCATAGGGTAGGAATAGCCAGGAGGCTTTTTGGGAAATTGGCTTAAGCAGAAATACCAACTTCCTACCATATTAGGATTACACTTGTAGTCTAGTTCGGGGCTGCGTTAGCGTTCGCGCAGCGTTCCGTAGGAAAACTTACCGTACCCCTATGGGGAAGCAAGCTACGCGTAGCGGACGCACCAGAAGGTATCGCTGCGTCTATCTTTAGGATTTCCAATTAAAAAATATTAGACATCTCCCGAAAAGATGTAGAGACGCCTTCGCGGAGCGTCTCTAAGTGCAATTTCGCTTCTCTACAAACAATTTCGGGTAAATTTTCCATTATTCAGCTTAGTTTTTTGGTTTTAATCTGTCTGTAGATAGCTGCAATGTTGCGGGCATCATCAATGCCACGATGGTGTGTGCCTTTCAATTCTATCCCCAACTCATTGAGAGCTTGTGCCATGCCAAATTTTTTAGACACGCCAAGATATTCTGAAAATTCCTCTTTGATATTTATGTGTTCTGAAATAAAAGGATAAGGGAAATTATGAAACGCGCAATCTTGAATAAATTGCTTTTTGTCGTAATTACCCCAAGAACAAAAAATATGATTGGTAAATGAATAAATCCATTCTTTGAAGCGAGAAATTGCCTCTATAAATTTTGGTGCTTCGTCAACATCTTGCTGTCGAATACTAGTCAATTCGGTGCAAAAACCTGTCAGTTGTGGATGTCTCACGGGTTGAATGAATTGCTGAAACTCGGAATCAATTTCCCATGTTGCTCGATTAAGCATCACCGCACCAATTTCGATGATTTCCATTTCGTGATGAGGAATAGTCCTATTGTCACAGCACGTAGCCTCCAAATCGACTATTAGATAATAGTGGGATATTTTCGTTTTCATATTAAGTAATAGATATTAGGAATTAATATCAATAATTATTTACACGTATTTTTTGAAAACTCACATAATTAGTATTTGCAACTTAATTGTAACATTTATGCTACAAAATTACAAGATTTATAGCTTTTTTCATCTATTTGAACCACAACCTCCTGTAGGGAAGTACATTTGTGCGCTCCTACTATACTGAAAAGACAAATTTTATGGTCATTTTCTCTACTTCACTAAACAATAACTTAGGGAAAGGGAATTTAGATTGATGAAAAAGGTTTAACCCAACGGAGTTGAATAGCGATATTAAGAGCGATCGCAGCTATTCCAAACCACAATACACTTTCAAAAGCCAACACCAAAAAAGGCAAAATTGTGCTATCATAATTCCACCCAATTTCTATCTGAGTTAATCCCCGCACCAAGCCAAACGCCAGTACACCACCTGCTTTGAGTTGAGGATTTTTATCAGAGCGAATGATATAGAACCCATTTGACATCTTATGAGGTTTTGAATTAAGGTACTCCTCAGCATCTAAAATCCAATGCTAATGGCATATTCCAGCAACCTCACTGATGGAGAATGGGAAATTTTTGAACCCCTATTGCTTAAGATATTAGCGACTAAGAAGCAGACTAGACCGACCAACCCGACATTGCGAGAGATATTCAATGCAATTCTCTATCAACTGAAAAATGGGTGTAATTGGCAAGACTTACCCAAGGACTTCCCCCCTTATTCCACCGTTTATTGGTACTACAAACAGTGGCGAGCGGCTGGAGTATTTGAGGAACTGATGAGTGTCTTACATGGAAAAGTGCGTGAACAGGTAAAAAAAAACCGCAGTGGACGACACAGTTTGTCTCCCAGCACCGGACTCAGCTGCCACCAGCTCCATGCTCGTGCCCTCATAGCCTCTTGCTAGAAATGTACGCGCGGCGGCTCTCAGGATCGCCTGTCGCTTCGTGGGCTCTTTAGACATCTCCGAAAAAGAATCTCAAATCCTTATCCTGTCTAGGTGAAAACCTAATTTCTGGAGATGTCTTTTGGGCATCGGCATCGGCCGGGCAGCTCTACGCATAACGAAGGTGTTCCTTTCCATCATTTGATCTGCGCACAGAGTTGCATCCTGGAATGTGTACTGTACAATCTAGTCCATAGGGCAACTCAGAGTCTTTCATGCGAGTGAAAGGCAATGGTTTGCTCCACGAGAGAGTGACACAAACAGGAGTCGAAGATGAAGGTCACATTCAAGGATGAATCGTTTGCGTTTGAGTTTGTGCGCAATTTGGGTTTTATGTACTATGGCGGTGCCGACCTAGGCGAGATGATGGCTACCGCCGAGCGGATCAAGGAAGGTGACTTCGAGAGCTGGTTCACAGAATGGGACAAGCTGGGGCGCCGGATTTTGTCGAGGGCCGAATCCAGCCTGGCAGCTGGTCACTTAGAGACCGCACGCGAAGGATACTTGCGCGCATCCACGTACTTTCGGACAGCCGAATTCTATCTGCATGGCAATGCCAAAGATCCTCGCATTCTTTTGGAATCCAGAGCTTCGCAGAAGGCCTATGCTGAGGCTGCAAGGATCGCCGGCCCAACCTGGGAGCCGATCGAGATTCCCTACGAAGGAACCACGTTACCCGGGTATTTCTACAAAGTGGACGACTCCGGCAAGCCGCGTCCCACCCTTATCTTTCACGGTGGCTATGACTCGAGCATCGAGGAGCTCTTCTATTTCGGTGCTGCCGCAGCAATACGCCGCGGATATAACTGTCTGACCTTTGACGGACCTGGACAGGGTGCACCGATGCGCGAACAGGGGATCCCCTTCCGGTATGACTGGGAGAAGGTGGTGACGCCTGTTGTGGACTACGCTTTCACCAGGCCGGACATAGACGGCGATCATCTAGCGCTCATGGGCATGAGTCTGGGCGGCTACTTCGCTGCTCGCGCCGTCGCGTTCGAGCATCGATTTTGTGCAGCCATCTTCTTTGACGGTGTATGGGACCTGCATGAGTCACTACAGAAGATGTTGCCGAAGGAGGCGATCGCGGCTCTGGATGAGGGTAACTCGGCGCAATTCGAGGAGATCACCCACAAAGCCATGCAGAACAACACGGGTCTGCGCTGGGCTGTGACACAAGGCCTTTGGTCATTCGGGGTTCCAAGCCTTTCCGAGTTTTTGACGGAAACGAAGCAGTACACGATGGATGGCATCGCTGGACAGATTCAGTGCCCCTGCCTCGTTATGGAAGCCGAGGCGGACATGTTTTTCCGCGGCCAGCCGCAGCAAATCTTCAACGCGCTGCAGTCTCCAAAGCAACTCGTTCACTTCACCAGCGAGGATGGCGCCGAGAACCACTGCCAGTCTGGCGCCCTGGCTCACAAAGACGAAGTTGTCTTCAACTGGCTGGACGAAACACTGAAGCTACGGAACGGCCGGAAGGTCTAGGGGCAAATATAGCGAAGCTGTCACCAGATCCAAAGTAGCCATTGAAATGCTTTACTAGAGCGCATTTCAACCTTTTAAAGTTCATTTAAACGCCCTAAGCGGGCCAGGGCAAACGCATCTAAATTACTCTTGATCACAACGAAGGTTAAGAAGCAAAGAAAAAATCTTTCCTTTCGTGTTTGATTATTTTTTAAGTCCCAAAGCAATCGCCTAAAACTTTAGCAATAAGCAAGGGTTAATGACATTATTTCTCAATCTATTGAGAATATACTTTACTTATTGACATAATGCGGACACCCTGGTTCCATCAGTTAGTTTTACTCTTCAAGTAATGATAACAATTCTCATTATGAGAATTGCTGTCGGTTTATTCCGGTTGCAGCAAGGTGGGTCATTGAGCGGTCACTCTTCTTGGATGGAAAGATGCAAAATTCTCGTCAAAAACTTTGAGAGAACTCTAGCTAATGCGGCTGCCAAGGTTAATCTTTGTTTTATCCGTCTGATGGTTAAGAGACTTGCATCCTCTTGTTAGATGTCAAATGGGTTCTATATAGAAATTAGGGATTGGCTACTTGTACTGAGCGTTGCCGAAGTATTGGGAAAATTTTTCTCCAGTCTTCAGTATGATAAATGCTAAAGCAGTTTTGCAATTAATTAAATACTGCTCTCATGTGGGAATTTTGATGATAAACTCGGTTCCCATATCTGGTTGAGAATTCACATCTAATACACCTTCGTGTTTCTCTACAACTATTTCATAGGCGATCGCCAAGCCAAGTCCAGTACCTTTACCAACGGGTTTTGTGGTAAACAACGGTTCAAACAAGCGTTTTTTAAGTCGTTCAGGAATACCAATCCCATTGTCAGCAATCCGAATTACAACCAATTCTTCAAAATCTATTTCTGTTGCAATTTTAATCTGAGGAATTAGATTACTCATTTTGCCTTGTGTTATAGCTTCATCAACAGCATCAACTGCATTTGCCAGAATGTTCATAAATACTTGATTCATCAGCCCAATATAGCACTTTACCTCTGGTAATACTCCATAATTTTTAATAACTTCAATGCGGGGACGAGCACCATTAGCCTTGAAGCGGTGTTGCAAAATCATTAGCGTACTATCTAGTCCTTGGTGCAAATCAGCAGATATTTTGGTATCCCTATCCGAGCGACAGAAGTTGCGAAGTGAATTAGAAATGTTCCGAATTCGTTCACTTCCTAATTGGAGTGAGTTCAAGATTTTTGCCATATCTTCGAGAACGAAGTTTAGATCCAAGTCCTCAATAGCAGTAGTAATTTTGGCTGTTGGGTTTGGATACTCTTGTTCATACAGTAGGAGCAACTCAGTTACTGCTGCAATGTGTCCTTGCAAGGGTAAAATATTGCTGGAAATAAAGTTGATGGGGTTGTTAATTTCATGTCCAATACCAGCGATTAATTCTCCAAGTGTTGATAGCTTTTCTTGCTGCACCAGCTTGACTTGGGCTTTTTGCAAAGCCTTGGTGCGATCGCTGACTTGTTGTTCTAAAGATTCAGTCAATTGTTTGAGTTGTAAATGCACGCGCACTCTAGAAATGACTTCCTCTTGTGCAAACGGTTTAGGGATATAGTCTACTGCACCAAGGGAAAATCCCTTCGTTTTACTCTCTGTATCCGCTAAGGCAGTGGTGAAAATAATTGGGATATTTTGGGTAACAGGATTAGCTTTGAGGCGACAACAAGTTTCAAATCCGTCAATACCAGGCATTTGTACATCCAGCAAAATTAACTCTGGTTGATTGCGTTCAGCTTGAGCGATCGCACTTTCTCCATCGACTGCAACACGGAAACGAAAACCCTCACTATTGAGCGCTTCACACAGGACAGATAAATTTGTCGGATTATCATCCACAATCAAAATAAATCCGTTATTTTGGGTTTTGTTCATGATGGATTTAAAAGTTAAATTTTACTCCAATTAATTGAGATATTGTTGAATAAAAGTTTCTAAACGTTTTAGTTGGAAATTACTAGCAAGCTGGACGATTTGCTGGGCAAAAATGCTTAACTGCTCATCAGCTACAGAAAGTTGCTGAGTTATTTCTAAAATACTTTGAATGTCCCCGTCTTGTGCTAGTTCGAGTAACTGTTGTAAAACCTCTTTTGCAGGAGAAATCATCTCATTGGGTTGATCCAAACTACCTGTATAGGTTTTTTTAATTGCGTCTACCTTACCGTCAAAAATCCATTCTAGTTGCAAAAATTGTCGTAGCATTTCCAGAAGCGTTTCCGCTTCTACAGGCTTTGGTAGAAATACATCTGCACCTACATCAATACTCTTGTGCTGGTCGATTGCAAACACACTTGCTGACGAAGCGATGATCGCAATCTCTTTAAATTGCTCAGACTCACGCAAACGATTTATCAACTCAAATCCATCCAATATAGGCATCACTAAGTCAGTGATAATCAAGTCTGGTTTGTGGGCGAGAGCCTGTTCCCATCCTTCCTCGCCCTGACTAGCTTCTACAACAGTAAACCCAACTGGCTCTAGTAAATTTACAATTACTGATCGGTTTTCCCATCTGTCATCCGCAATCAAAATGGTGCGCCTTTGTCCTTGATAACCAATAATGGTTCCCTGCTCAACCACTCTGGAAATCTTTGCCCAGTCTTTAGATTCTGGCAATTTTGCCTCAAACCAAAAAGTGCTCCCTTTGCCAAATTCACTTTCCACCTGAATTTGACCACCAATCAACAAAACAATTTTTTGGCTGATTGCTAATCCCAAGCCTGTACCTTCAGATTGTTGTTTTTGATTTCCCACTTGCTCAAAGGGCTGGAAGATTTTCTCGGCTTGTTCAGGGCTTATGCCCGTGCCGGTATCTATTACTTGAAAGCGAATTTTGTAGTTAGTCTGTCCATTGGCATTTGATTCTTGGCCAATCACCTGAACTTTGAAAGTGACACTGCCTTGATGAGTAAATTTAATGGCATTACCAAGCAAGTTAATCAGTACTTGCCGCAAGCGTTTTTCATCAGCATGAATGCCCGTTGGCAAATCAGGATCGAGTTCGATGTGAAATGCGATCACCTTTTGTTCTGCCCGGATGCGGCAAATTTCAGTCACGCTATCTATAAAGGCAGGCAAGTAGAAATCAACAGGATGCAATTCTAGTTTGCGGGCTTCTATCTTGGAGAGATCCAGAACATCATTAATTAGAGTTAGTAAATGGGAACCACATTGATAAATAATGCCAACTCCTTTGCGTCCTTTCTCAGTCAAAGATTCTGTGCGTTGGAGGATTTGTGTAAAGCCCAGGATACCGTTGAGCGGTGTGCGTAGTTCATGACTCATATTGGCGAGAAATTCACTCTTGGCTTGGCTGGAGTTTTGAGCGACTTCTTCTGCAAAGCGTAGTTGTTTCTCGATGCGCTTACGCTCGACAATTTCAGTTGAAAGCACTCGATTGATAGCTTCTAACTGGGCTGGGCTGGGTAGTGTCAGAGCTTGAGGCATGAGAAAAAATAACGCAAATGCCGTATATATTGAAATAATGGCAGTTAAAGCTTTTAAAACACCTGCAATCCAATAGTCTGGATGCCAAAGCGTCCAAATTTCCATCAAGTGTCCAGTACCGCAGACAATGATAAAAGCACCAAATAACAAAAAGACTCCATTGAAAGGAACGTCTTTGCGCTTGGAAATAAAGTAAATTAGTAAGAAGGGAATAGAATAATAGGCAAGAGCGATCGTGGCATCAGAAATAATATGGAGCCAAACTAATCCAGTTTGCCAGAGATAACAATGTCCGTGGGGAATAAAACCGTTAGAGTGGAAAGGATAGTTGAAAAATGTCGGCATAATACTAGAGGTTGCTGGATTTGAAATATATACCCATAACCCTAGTATTCCCAAACCATCAAGTGGAAAAGCGCGATCGCTATTTTTTTATATTAGTTTTTATTATTTACGTAAAGTACTAGCGTATCAAGAAAAGATGGTGTCTGGTTTGAGGCAGCTATGCCCGTCGTAGACATCGCCCGCAAAACTTACAATGTCATTGATAAAAAAATCTCAGCCTGCCCAATCCCTGTATGATAAATATTAGAAACCTTTTGTAATTATTTGAAAACTGGGACTATGGAGATTTTGACACTAGGTTGGGTATCACTGTTAGTTGTGTTCACTTGGTCAATTGCAATGGTAGTGTGGGGACGTAACGGACTGTAGAGGCATGGTGGAAAGTCCATTCTTGAGTATTTTGGCTTTATTTGCTGTAGTGCTGCTCGTAGTAGTCACTGGTGGTATTGGTTATTTGACCCTGGCAGATTGGCGCGATCGCCGTCGCCGAGATGAAGAAAAACGCACCAGCCGCAGCGCCACTCCCAAGCGGCGATAATTTTCTCGTGGTTGAAAAATGGTTTTTGTAGGGACACGATAATATCGTGTCCCTACACTGTTTTTTATGGCATTTAAAGGAAATAACTGTTACCTTTGCGATCGCTAGGGGAATCATAAGATAGAAGACTTTCAATATTTAAAGTCCCACTGGGAATGGAAAACTCCTCTACTACTCAACCCATAGAACCAAATTCAGAACAGCAAGAATCTCATTCAGATATGACATTCTCCCTGCGTCAGAATGAGCAACAAAAAACCTTGTCTGGAGTTATTGCCCGCATTCGCGAGTCTCTAGACATAGACGCCATCTTCAAAATTACAGTCACTGAAGTACGTCAGCTTCTGAAAACCGATCGGGTTAGTGTGTTTCGTTTTTATCCCGATTTGGGATGGGAAGGGGAATTTATCTATGAAGATGTGGGAGCAGAATGGGGTTCGGCACTAGCAACCAAACTGCACGATCACTGTTTTGCTGCGGAGTTTGCAGGGTTATATCAGCAAGGTCGGATTAAAGCAATGGCTGATATATATCAAGCTAGTGTCAGTGATTGTCACGTCCAGATGCTAGAAAGATTGCAGGTACGTGCCAATATAGCTGCCCCCTTGATGAAAGGTAAAGAATTATGGGGATTGCTGTGTATTGATCAGTGTAGTAGTCCTCACGAATGGGAAGCATCAGAAATTGAGTTTGTGCAATTAATCGCCGAACATCTGGGAGTTGGCTTGCAGCAAGCAGATTACCTAGAACAAGTAAAACTACAATCGGCACAACTAGCACAGGCAAAAGCCAGAGAAAAAGCAGCTCAATGGCAGAAAACCATAGCCATAACCATTGAGAAAATTCGTCAATTCCTAGACTTGGAAAACATTTTCCGCACAAGCACCGTAGAACTTAGGCAGCTGCTAAATGCTGACCGCGTGGCTATTTATCGCTTCAATCCCGATTGGAGTGGTGAATTCGTGTTTGAATCAGTGGCAGAGGGTTGGATCTCCCTGATGCATGAGCAGTTGCAACGGCCGGAATTGAATGAAAACATCAGCGAATGTAGCACCAAAGATTTAGCTAAACCCCCAGTCGCTGATACCTATTTACAAGATACCGAAGGTGGTAGCTTTAGCAGCTGTGAAGTTTACCGGATTTGTAATGATATTTACAATTCAGGCTTTAGCGACTGCTACATTAAAATTTTAGAGATTTATCAAGCAAAAGCTTATGTGATCATTGCCATTTACCACGGTCAGAAGCTCTGGGGCTTGCTAGCAGTGTACCAGAACGCTGGAAGCCGTGATTGGCAAAAAGATGAGGTTTACTTGCTTACCCAAGTTAGCACCCAACTAGGTGTGGCTTTACAGCAAGCGGAATTTATCCAACAAATGCATATCCAAGCAGCACAGATCAGTAAAGCTGCTGAAAGGCAAAGGGCGTTGGCGAACACCGTAGAAAAAATTCGTCAGTCTCTAGAAATTGAAGCCATATTTAAAACCACAACTCAAGAAGTTCGACGGCTATTAGAAGTGGAACGAGTAGCAATTTATCGTTTCTATCCTGATTGGAGTGGTGAATTTGTGGCTGATTCCATTGTTGATGGCTGGACGCCAATGGTTAAGCCGCAGCCTGTGACGGAACGCGTTCTTGTGCAAGGAAAGCAAGCGGGTAAGTATGCACGTAATGAAATTTTTGTGCCCATTTCTCAGGGCGAAAAGCTGTGGGGATTGCTAGTAGCTTATCAAAACTCCCAGCCCCGTTATTGGCAAGATGAGGAAATCAATTTACTAGCACAAGTTGGCGTCCAATTGGGGGTAGCATTACAGCAAGCTGAGTCATTGAAACAGTTGCAGGTGCAAGCCCAACAACTAGCTAAAGCCGCCGAACGAGAACGGAAAGCAGCTGCAAGGGAGAAAGCCTTAGCCGCAACGGTGGAGAAAATTCGCCAGTCTCTTGAAATTGACACCATCTTTGCCACCAGTACAGAAGAAGTCCGACGGCTATTGGAAGTTGACCGAGTGACAATCTATCGATTCGGGCTTGATTGGAGTGGCGAATTTGTTGCTGAGTCTTTAGCCCAAGGTTGGACACCAGTAAGGGAAATTGTACCTGCGATGTCTACGACGGGCGTAGCTGCCGCAGGTAATTACCTGCAAGAAACCCAAAGCGGAGATTTTACTAATGGTAAAACTCTTGTTATTAAGGATATTTACACCAGCGATTATTCTATTCCTTATATTGCCCTAATCGAGCTAATGGAGGCTAGGGCATATATGAGTGTGCCGATTTTTCAGGGTGAGAAACTTTGGGGATTACTAGCAGCTTATCAAAATATCAAACCCCGTGATTGGCAAGAAGATGAGGTAGATTTGCTGATGCAGATTGGTACTCAGTTAGGGGTAGGACTTCAGCAAGCGGAATTACTCGAACAAACTCAACGTCAAAAAGAAGAACTCACCCAGACTCTTAAAGAATTACAGCACACTCAGAGCCAGTTAATTCAAAGTGAGAAAATGGCAGGCTTAGGGCAGTTAGTTGCTGGTGTATCACATGAAATTAACAATCCGATTAGTTTCATTTACGGCAACATCACTTATGTTACTGAACATACCGAAGATTTATTGAAATTACTGCGCCTCTATCAGAAACAGTATCCTAAGGCAACAGGAGAAATCCAAAAGCAAGCAATAGCACTGGATTTAGATTTCATTAGTGATGACTTGCCCAAAATTTTGACTTCAATGAAGATGGGGGCAGAGCGGATCTCTCAATTAGTCTTGTCGTTACGAAGTTTTTCTCGACTTAACGAAGCAGGAATGAAGCCCGTTGACCTTCATGAAGGCATTGACAGTACTTTGCTAATTCTACAACATCGACTGCAATCACCGACTAATTCTTTTGCTATTGAGGTAATTAAGCAATATGGTGAATTGCCCCCAGTAATCTGCTATGCAGCCCAGATAAATCAGGTGTTTATGAATATTCTCAACAATGCGATCGATACACTGGAAAACTCAGCAACTAGTGGAAAAATAATTGACAATCCTAAAATTTTGATTCGTACAGAAGTGATAGAAGAGAATACTATTCTTATTTGGATTGCTGACAATGGTTGTGGGATTTCAGAGAATATGCGATCGCGCATTTTTGAACCTTTCTTTACCACCAAACAACCTGGACAAGGTACTGGTTTGGGGTTATCTATTAGCTACCAAATTATTGTAGAAAAACACGGTGGTAATATCAAGTATGTTTCCGAACCTGGTAACGGCTCTGAGTTCTGTATCCAAATTCCGAGCAAACGGTGAGTTAGCTAGAAAAACTCCAAGCCCAACACAGCACTGTCAGACGATGATAATTTTTTATATTTCGCTCGAAGGTAGAAATATTTATTAGCACTTTTACACCTATGCTACAGTCAGCCCCTAGCTTCGAGAACGGCTACTCTGTAGGAAAGCTTACAGAAAAAGTGAATACTACTTGTTGTTGGGCTTTCACTAAAGGTCGGAAAGATTTGATTCCTATTAATATACATAATTATAGATTTATATAGTGCGTAAGTCTTACCTAAGAATGAGGGAAATTCCGTAGAGTCTTTATAAACTCATACCTGTACATTTATTTAATTTTGTTACGGAAATTACACCATGACTTCTCAACAAAAATCCGATAGTAAACAAGGGGAGACTGCTGCCAAGAAAGAAAGCCCAGCAGCTAAAAAAGCTGATAAAGCTGATAACTTGGATTTAGATTCACTTCTTTCTGCACTAGAAGGAGACTTGACTGCTCTTGATAGCGAAACTGCTACTGGCTTAATCGAGGAGTGGTATACTTATTTACACAAAGCTAAAGAGCCAGAAATCAAAGAAATTGCCGATAACCTCAAGCAACTCAAGCAACTGGTAAAAAGTGGTAAGGCCACAGGTCATGAAATTGGTGAAGTGCTAACTGAAATTGGTGAGCAAACAGGTAATGTTGCTTCTGATACTGATAAGGAACTAAAAACTCCGTTACAGAAGTTGGGTAAGCAACTTCGCAATATAGGTGTTTCACTAGGCAAGGCGGAAGACCGTGAGCAGATTGAACACATAGAATCAGTAATAGAAACGCTTGAAGGAGACTTGACTAAAATTGAACCTGAGGCGGCGCAAGGTGCGATTGATACATGGTATACCTTATTGCATAAGTCTGAAAACGAGAATCTCCAAGAAGTTGCTAATGGACTTAAAGAACTTAAGCAACTTTTGAAGCGCAAAACCGCTAAAGATGCTGACTTTGCCGAGGTGCTGACGAAACTGGGCGAACAAACTCAACAAGCTGCAACTGAAGCCCCAAGGGGATTTAAGGGGCCAATTCAAAGATTGGGTAAGCTTTTAAGTAAGGCTGGCAAGTCATTGGATTAATTTTAAAGTCTGTTTAATTACCGATAATAAAAGCACCTCATTTCACTTTGGCTGAGGCTAATGTGGAGTGGGGTGTTTTGTATAATCACATCACTACGTTTTCACGTCTTACAACTGGTTTATCTCAGTTACCAGATTGTTTATTAACGAACCACAAAGACACTAAGACACAAAAGAAGAAGAGGCAATGGCACTGTGGAGATTTTGCAGGCGATCGCTGTTTTTAACGAACCACAGAGGCGCAGAGAAAACAGAGTCAGAAGAGGGCGATCGCTGTTTTTAACGAACCACAGAGGCGCAGAGGACACAGAGTCAGAAAAGAGCGATGCCTTTGGCGGGCTTCGCCTACGCACAGTGAAGATTTTGCAGGCTATCGCTTATCATAATTTCACTACCATTAGTAATATAGGTTGCTCTATAAATTAATATGGAAACTAAAGAAATTCTCCAAGCACTCCCAAACCTGAGCATAAGCGATCGCCTAAAGGTAGCTGAATCAGCCCTGCAATTGGTTCTTCAAGAAAAAAATTCACTTACCAAAGACGAGCAAAAATGCCAATTAACACTAGCTGCAATGACAGCTATTGCAGATTATGCACCTGGTAGTGAATTAAATATATTCTCAGAGTTAGACGGAGAAGACTTTTGCGATGATCCAGATGAAGACTTCCACAACTCAGTAAATTATGTACAGAGGTGAAGTCTGGTTAGTTAATTTAGATCCAACAGTAGAGACAGAAATTAGCAAAAAACGTCCTTGTATCATAGTCAATGATGATGCTATTGGAATATTGCCTTTGAAGGTTGTTGTCCCAGTTACAGATTGGAAAGAAAGATATGCTGTTAGAGCTTGGATGGTGCGCCTGGAACCAAGCAAAGAGAACAGTTTAGCTAAAGTTTCTGGTGTAGATACTTTTCAAATACGTTCAGTTTCAGAAATAAGATTAGTTAGAAAACTAGGTCAACTCTCCGACTCAGAAATGCAACTTGTTTCTCAAGCATTAGCTGTTGTCTTAAATATTGCTCACCCAACACTTTAGCGATCGCTTTTTTTAACGAACCACAGAGGCACAGAGAACACTGAGGAAGACGAGGAGCGATCGCACTGTGGAGTTTTGGAGGCGATCGCTTTTTTATCTCAGGCAAAGGTGCAAAGGAGGAAGAGAGCGATCGCACGCTGGAGATTTTGGAGGCGATCGCTTTTTTTAACGAACCACAGAGGCACAGAGAACACTGAGGAAGACGAGGAGCGATCGCACGCTGAAGATTTTACAGGCGATCGCTCTTTTTAACGAACCACCAAAACGCCAAGGACACAGAGGAAGAGGAGGAGCGATGCCTTTGGCGGGCTTCGCCTACGCACTGTCGAGATTTGGCGAGCGCCTTTTTTAAACGAACCACAAACTACGCAAATAATTATTTTTCCGCTATTTTAGCAGCGATAGCTCTACCAATGTTATGGAAATATTCATTTCGTAAAGCTCTAGGAAATTTACTTATCACAAATACAGTTTGACTATTTCTACTAATAAAGAAATCTTCTAAAGAATCTTCTGAAGGTTTTCTAAACTCAATATTCGTTATTTTTTTCCAATAATCGTCAAATCCTCTACCGTAGAAAACAACTACCTTAGGTTGATACTCTCTGATTTTATCACTAATATAATTGATTCGCTTCTCAACACAATAATTTTTATAAGTATCTCTATTAGATAAAAAACACAGTCGAGTATGCTGATTAAATATCCAATGATTACGAGATGGTGACGGTAAAGGAAATAATTCTAATAAACAAGTTTCTTGATCTTTTCTACCTAGTTCCTCTATTTGATATTTACGAATATCTTCTAGGTCAATATTATCTTTTCCTTTAGCACTCAATATAATACGAATTGATGTCCTCCAGACTGGCACATCTAATTTTGCACCTGGTTGAAAACTCGCCCCATATCCGATAGCTTCATGATATTCTGCAATATCTTCTATTTCATGTCCGCCCCTGTTTGACCATATCTTGATTCTGTTATTAATATCTTGAAAGACTTCTCCTCCTCCTTCTTCCATACCAATAAACCAATAATTCCCTTGATAATTACCATATCCATAAAATGTATCAACTCTTTTTTCTAGAAACTCATCATTAAAAAAATCTTGACTCAACATAACTCTGTTATTTTACTGAAAAAATTAAAACTTGTTCGTCAAAAATAATTGAGTATATATGGAATGTCAAGTTAAATAACCAAAGTGAAAATTTTCCTAAATTATCAAGTCTATAATAAATAAACTTTTTATTCTTTGCGCCTTTGCGTGAGATAATTCCCCAATAAAAAAACTTGCCTCAGAAGCATCACACTCCCAAGGCAAGCCAACTCTCTACATTCTTTCTTTACTTCGCGCCTTCTCTGCGAGACGCTACGCGAACGCGGTTCGTTAAAGTTGCTTCACTTCCGAAACCAACTTTGCCACCATATCCTTAGCACTACCAAAAAGCATCGTCGTTTTATCCTTGTAGAACAACTCATTATCTACACCGGCAAAACCCGTACTCATCCCGCGCTTAATCACAATCGTCTGCTTCGCCCGATCTACTTCCAAAATTGGCATACCATAAATCGGGCTATTGACATCACTCCGCGCCGCCGGATTGACCACATCATTTGCCCCAATTACTAAAGCCACATCCGCTTGCTCAAACTGGGGATTAATATCATCCATGTCGTACAAC
Organism: Nostoc sp.; assembly: GCF_036919675.1. Taxonomy (GTDB): domain Bacteria; phylum Cyanobacteriota; class Cyanobacteriia; order Cyanobacteriales; family Nostocaceae; genus Nostoc. The sequence goes on along the minus strand of NZ_JBALCP010000100.1, from coordinate 14,716 downwards.
TGGGTATAAGGCACATTCGCCTCTGCTAGCAACACATTCATATGCCCCGGCATTCTCCCAGCAACAGGGTGAATGGCATACTTGACATCAACGCCCATTTTTTCTAACTGATCTGACAATTCCCGGACGCTATGTTGCGCTTGGGCAACTGCCATCCCATAACCAGGCACAATTACCACAGAACGGGCATAACCCAACATCATCGCCCCTTCTTCGGGATCGATACTACGGACGCTTTGATCAGTTGCACCACCACTAGCAGCAGCACCACCAGAAGTAGATCCTGTACCAAAAGCGCTGAACAGCACACTAAATAAGGAGCGGTTCATCGCCTTACACATAATCTCGGTGAGGATTAAGCCAGATGCTCCCACCAAAGCCCCAGCGATGATTAACATATTGTTCATCACCACGAACCCCGCCGCCGCCGCCGCCACACCTGACAAGGAGTTCAACAGCGAGATTACCACTGGCATATCGCCGCCACCAATGGGGATGACGAACATCACGCCCAGCACCAATGAAACGCCAACCACTCCCAAGAATATGGGTAAGCTATCTGGTGTAATGATTAAATAGACACTGCCCACTACATAAGCAGCCAGAAGCAAGAGATTAAATGGTTGCTGGAATGGAAATGTAATCGGGGAACCGCTGATTAAACCTTGCAATTTGGCAAAGGCTAGAAAACTACCTGTGAAGGTAATACCACCGATTAACACGTCCAATAGTATGGAAATGTTGACATCTAGCGGTATCGGCTGAGAACTATCTAACAACCGCCAGAATTCGGCAACGGCTACTAATGCCGAAGCCGCACCGCCCAAACCGTTGAGTAAACCCACCATTTGGGGCATTTCGGTCATTTGGACCTTGTAGGCAACGATCGCACCAATTCCTGATCCAATCGCCAAGCCCAACAATATCATCTCGTAATTCAATACATGCTGATCCAGCATTGTCGCTGCGATCGCCAGCAGCATCCCCACAGAGGCGACGAGATTACCGTTCCTCGCTGTAGCAGGTGATCCCAGCTTTTTCAAGCCGAGAATGAATAACGATGCAGCGACTAAATACGTCAGCTGAATGCCAGTTGGTAAAAAGTCGCTCACGCCTTAATCTCCTTCTTCTTGAACATTTGCAACATTCTGTCTGTAACTAGGAAGCCACCTATAACGTTGATAGTTGCCAATACCACAGCAATTAAACCGAGAATCACTGACACACTTGTTTCTCTAGCACCTGAGGCTACTATTGCCCCAAGTACCGAAATGCCAGAAATCGCGTTTGAGCCTGACATTAAGGGCGTGTGTAGAGTTGGTGGTATTTTGTTGATGACTTCAAAGCCGATAAAAGATGCCAAAACAAATACAAACAAAGCAGCAAGTAATGCCTCTGTCATGAAATCAAAACTCCTTATGGTAATTTGGCTACTAACCTGCTCCAACGCCGCTCAATGCTTGTAGTGCATCCCGCACTCGTTGATTGCGAATCTCACCAGCGTGGGTAACGCAAGCTGCATCAACGATGTCGTCGCTAAAGTCAACCTGCAAAGCTTTGTCTTTAATTAGCAGTTGCATCAACGAAGTTACGTTCTTGGCATATAATTGACTGGCGTGAATTGGCATCGATGATGGGAGATTGATCGGGCCGATAATTGTCACGCCATTCCACACAATATCTTTGCCGGGTTCGGTGCAGGCGCAGTTACCACCCTGATCAGCAGCCAAATCCACAATCACTGAACCGGGTTTCATTTGTGCCACCATTTCTTCTGTAACTAGCCGTGGTGCTTGTCTCCCAGGAACTTGGGCGGTGGTAATCACCACATCAGAATTTTTGACGTGTTCGGCGACAACTTCTTGGGTACGTTGTTTGCTCGCTTCAGAGATTTCCTTGGCGTAACCGCCAGCAGCGACGGTTTCTTCCTCTAATTTGACTTCAACGAATTTTGCCCCTAAGCTTTGCACTTCTTCTTTAACGGCGGGACGAATATCAAAGGCTTCTACCACTGCTCCCAAACGTCTAGCGGTGGCGATCGCTTGCAATCCAGCTACACCAGCGCCCATAATAAATACTTTCGCTGGAGCGATCGTACCTGCGGCTGTGGTTAACATCGGAAAATATTTCGGTAATGCCGCTGCGGCAATTAATACTGCCTTATAACCTGCTAATGAAGCTTGCGAGGACAAAGCATCCATACTTTGCGCCCTGGTAGTCCGGGGAATCATTTCCATACTCAAGGCTGTAACTTTCCGATTTGCTAGTTGCTGTGCTACAACAGGATTTCCCAAAGGATTGAGGAAACTGAGTAATACAGCCCCTTCCTTTAACAAGTCAATTTCTGAGCGTCCATCTTCTCGCTCTTGCGGGGGGCTGACTTTCAACAGAATATCTGTTTCGCCCCATAATTTGGCAGTATCGCTGATGATTGTGGCTCCTGCTGCTTCATAGTCAGAATCATTGAAAAAAGATCGCTCTCCTGCACCCGCTTCTACCCAGACTTCCAAACCTTGTTTTACCAATCGAGCAACGGTGTCAGGAATTAATGCCACACGACGTTCACAAACTTCAATTTCTTTAGCAACTGCTATTCTCATGAAATCTCCTGAAGATAAATACCTAATCTTTGCCAAGTAAGCGATTGTCTAGATGAGGGATATCCCGCACTCTATAGTACTTAGGCAGGAACATCAGCTATGACTTTTACTTGTAGATTGAACCTTGAAACTTTCCTCTCCCACTCTTAGCTGTCCAAGCAAAGCCTGACTTTGCCGCTTGCAGATGTCATATTTTCAGATAGTTGCAAACAGGGTTACGTATTGCACATCCTAGATTGATTCCCAAATTTTGCATCTTTATCTTCAGCTTATTTTCGGGATTGAGAAATTTTGGTATTCCTTTCTTATAGAGTAATATTGACCCAATTTTGAAAGCTTTATAATTTCCAAATCAAATTTTAATGATTACGACTTTGATTCAAACTCATTTTAATCAATTTAGCCCAACTTAACTGGCGATCGCTGATGGCACGCCTCAATTTTTATCACAAAATTATCAAATTTAGATACACTTATACATATTTGGAAACACAATCCAATCCCAACTGTGTTTCTATTTAGTTTAAAATTTGACCAACCTAGTCATCAAATCAGCACTCTGTAAGGGTAATGAAGTAAATTTATTGTATGTTAAATTTGTAACTAAGTAATTTTCCTGTCACCCAAACCTCAGGGAGGATGGCACTTTTGGTTGTTACTGAACGTCAATTGTCAGGAAGTGAGTAGTAAACTTTAGTAACGAATACTAATACACGGTTATTTAGATAACAGATTTATATTTTGGTAGAGGAAGCCCAATTATGCGACGTTTACTTTCCGCTTTAGCCGTGACTAGCTGTTTAGTGACAGGATTTCCAGCCCTGACTTGGGCGCAAAGTTTACCTGGATTTACGCTCTTTAGCGGCGTCAAAGCCGAAAATCAACTGCCCTTTAGGTTAGATTTTGGTGGACAAGCTAATGGTTGGGATCGATACATATTGAGGATTCCAGCCAAAAGAATGAAATTGGCAGTTGGTCAATTTGCTATTACCTACCCTGATTATTACAAAGGAACTTTTGACCAGAAAGAAATTGAAGTCCGAGTCAAAGGCAAAGCAGTTCCGCTTTCTGAGGTGAAGTGGGACAAAGAAGGTAAGCTGATTAATATTTTTCCCCAAGACCCGGTGCCAGCAGGTAGCGCAGTTGAGGTAGTCTTATCTAACGTGAAAAACCCAGCCTTCGGCGGAGTTTACTATTTTAACTGTCAAGTGCTCTCCCCTGGCGATGTGCCACTACTACGCTACATGGGAACATGGATTTTGAGCATCAATTAAGCTTGGGAGCGGGGAGTAAGAATTTTAGATTTTAGACTTCGGCTACGCTCAGTCGAACGATTTTGGATTAAAGAATTGAAATTTAATCCAATCATACGCTCGATAGCGAAGAGGAGAGCGAGTCCAAGAGCGTCTCACTCGCTATCGTCAATCCAAAATTGAATTGCCTAATCCCCAATTCCCTAATAAAGTGATATAATTAGAGATTGTGAGTTTTTTATAAAAATCACCTAAGAGGAGAACAGTATGAAAAGAACACTGGGCGGTACTAGCCGTAAGAGAAAAAGAACCTCTGGTTTTCGCGCCAGAATGCGGACACCAGATGGCAGAAACGTGATTAGCGCCAGGAGAAGAAAGGGACGTCACCGTCTGAGCGTTTAGGCCATATTCAGCTAAAAGAGCATCCGTGGCTTTGCCCAAAGCAAATCGGCTAAAATCTCGCAAGGATTTCCAGGCAGTTTTCCGGGAAGGAATTCGGCGTCATGGCTCTTATTTAACATTGAGAGCCTTAAAGCCGTTGTGTTTAACAAAACCTTCTTTGGCCACTGCCACCCAGACTACACAAGCAACTGACTCAGCACATCTTGCCAGCACGCGAATTGGCATTTCAATTAGCACAAAAGTCAGCAAAAGGGCAGTGGTTCGCAACCGAATCAAACGCCAAATTACTGCTGCTTTGCACAACTTGCTGCCCAAATTATCACCAGGATGGCGGCTAGTGGTCATTGTCAAACCCACAGCAGCAGAATCTAAGTGCGTAAGCCCACAATTTCTGCAAGAATTAGAGCAGTTGTTGGCACAAGCTGAGGTGTTCGATGGGAATTCGTGAAGATGTTTATTATGAAGGTGGCCCCCATATTGGGGATTTGATTATCAACCTGCTGATTGGGCTAACTGTCGTTGGCATACCATTAACAGTTGGGGCAATTGTCAGGGCATTATGGCTGCGTTTCCGCATCACCGATCGCCGAATTACCGTGACGGGAGGTTGGCAGGGGCGCGATCGCACTGACATAATTTACTCAGAAATTGTCAAAGTTGTCACAATCCCCCGTGGCATTGGCTTATGGGGAGATATGGTGCTAACCCTAAGAAATGGGAGTCGTCTCGAATTGCGTGCAATTCCCAAATTTCGGGAAGTCTATGACTATATCAATGAAAGAATAGCTGCGAAAAATCCTGAATATAGCAGCACTGCCAATAAGTGATGGGATTAGGGGAAGCAGGGGAGGCAGTGCGTTGCGCGGGTTAAGAGCGTTGTAGCAACTGCCGTGTAGCAGGAAAAAATAAAAGAGAAGAACCAATACACAATGCCCCATGCCCCATTTAAATGTGCGGCTATCCGTAGTCAAGGATAGTCGCCGACAAATGATGATTTAGATAAATTAGATTCAGTCAGTTTACAGTACCTCAGGTTGAATTCAGAATAATGGATTTTGGTATCGGCTTTCTCTCGAACAACGTGATGCTGCCAATCATAGATTTTTTCTATGGTATTGTGCCTAGCTACGGATTAGCGATCGTTGCTTTGACATTGATAGTCCGCTTCGCGCTCTATCCCCTGAGTGCTGGCTCAATTCGCAACATGCGGAAGATGCGGATTGTACAACCTCTGATGCAGAAGCGGATGGCAGCAATCAAAGAGCGCTATAAGGATGAACCGCAAAAGCAGCAGGAGGAAATGGTCAATGTCCAAAAAGAATTTGGCAACCCCTTGGCAGGCTGTTTTCCATTACTAGTGCAAATGCCGGTCTTATTAGCGCTGTTTGCCACTTTGCGGGGTTCGCCTTTTTCAAGTGCGAACTACAGCGTTAACTTGCAAATCTTTCCCGCAGAACAAATCGAACAAATTCAACCGCAATCTTTTGCCACTGCTGCTCAAAATATTTACGTTGCAGATGGGGAACACGTTAAAGTAGCTGCAATCCTTCCAAGTGGTAACAAACTAACGGTGGGAGAACAAACTAAGATCCAATATCAGACTATTCAAGGCAAACCATTTCAGGTACTCTTAGCAGAACACCCAGAAAATAAGCTGATTCCTGATTGGAAAGTCACCAAAGGTGAAGATCGGATAAAAATTGATACCCAGGGGAATGTAGAAGCCTTGCAGCCCGGAGAGGTCACCATTCAAGGAACAATTCCTGGACTAGCAGCAGAAAAAGGCTTTTTATTCATTGATGCTTTAGGTAGGGTTGGTGCAACTGATCCAGATGGCACAATCCACTGGGATATTGTCGGCATGATCGTCTTCTTTGGAATCAGCCTTTATGTTAGCCAAATGCTTTCTGGGCAAAATTCCAGCGGTGGCAATCCGCAGCAGGATACAGTTAACAAAATCACCCCAGTTATCTTTTCTGGGATGTTTTTGTTCTTTCCCCTACCAGCCGGGGTGCTGATGTATATGGTAATTGGTAATATTTTCCAAACCGCACAAACTTATCTTCTTTCCCGCGAACCTCTATCAGAAGAACTGCAAAAAATCGTAGAAACTCAGGAGAAGGAAGCAGCAGTCACCGAACAAAAGACATTGCCATTTGAACCGAAAAGTTCTAAGAAAAAGGCGACAGGCGGATCATGAGCAACATTCCGATGCAGCGAGGTCAGCAGTGGTTAAAAACCTTGCTGGAACTCACTGGAATACCTGCACAGATTCAGGGTCATTTAGAAACTACCCAATCTCAAGACGGTGATTCCCCAGAACCAGATAACTACTGGTTGACAATTGATCAAACTAATTTGACGACAGAACAAATCCAGGTATTAATTGGTGCCGATGGTTCTGTACTAGATGCGATTCAGTATCTAGCAAATTCGGTTCTTAATTTAAGCCAACCTCAAGAGGAACAAGCCTCTTACACCATTGAATTGAATGGCTACCGGGTCAAAAGAGAAGCGGAAATTCGCGCATTAGCAGAAGCAGCAGCCGATGAAGTGCGCTTTTCTGGTAGAGAAGTGGAAATTAAATCCCTTAGTTCTGCTGAAAGGCGTCAAATCCATACCTTCTTGAAGGAATTTGAAGATTTGGAAACCTTCAGTCGCGGTAAAGAGCCGCAACGTCATCTGGTTGTCCGTCCAGCTTCATTGGAAGAAGTTAGGAGTTAGGAGTCAGGAGTCGTTCAATTTTGGATTTTAGATTTTAGATTTTTTATTCAATCCAAAATCCAAAATTCAAAATCTAAAATTGGTAGAGTTAGGAGTTAATTGAAAGCTCATAACTATATAATTTCAAAATTTCTCTTGTTCCTAAAAGCTAAAATAAAGATGTAGCATCAGTATAATTGCTGATAATCACCATTAATTTTCGTGAGGATGTCTCACAAATCCTATGGACGCAATTTATATTCCGCAGCTAACTAGTGCATCGGAGCGGACAGAGGAAGTTCAGGTTCAGGAATTTCTGCCTGGTCTGGAAACGTTGACACCAGTTCGCGGTCATGTGCGCGTGCAGCATCATGGCAATTATCTGGAAGTGTCCAGTCAGGCAGAAACAATTATTACTTGTACCTGCAACCGCTGTTTGCAGCAATACAATCGACGTTTAGGGCTTGATACGAAAGAAATCATCTGGTTAGACGAAACTGCAAATCAGCCAAATGACTTGCCCTTAGAACGGGAAGTGATTATGGAAGATTTGCTTGAAACTCTACCGCCCGATGGTTATTTTTATCCCCACGAATGGCTGTATGAGCAGATGTGCTTGGCAATACCCCAGCGCCAGTTATGCGATCGCAATTGTCCAGGTATTCCTGCAATTACTGCTGATAGTTCTGATAGTCCTGAAACTCCAGTTGATCACCGTTGGGCTTCTCTGGAAGCTTTGAAAAAGCAACTTCCGGGGTAATAATTTGGTAATTCCATCAGACTTAAGTCTGCACCTACATGAACTAAGCCTGTTTACACAGGCTTATTGTTTTATTAAATAGTTATAGTGTTTCCTAAGCAACTAAGGTAAACCAAAATCTTGGTTTACCAACAGAGGAATGGAAAATACAATGCATTCGTTTTTCTCCAAATTGTCAAGAACAAAACCCCCGAAGAGGATATTTGGTTGCAAGCCAAAACATAGGTTCAACGTTTTTGTGCCTTGATTCCTTCGTTCTTTCATTTAAAGTGGATGTTTGAGTGGTTTATCCGACACACTATCTTTGATTTCCCCACTGTTGAGATGTCTTATCAAGCTCCAACCATCGCGGAAACATAAATACCGTTTGGTGTTATAAATATTATATTTGGATCATAAGATATTTCTTGTCTCTTGAAGCCTCCAACCTGTATTAGGGTGGTGTCTTTGCTCAAAATTCTAATACTAATTCCTCAGTTTTCTGTTGAGTAAGTGATGTCAACATTGAGAACTTCACCATTTGGCAGCCTGACTGGCACGAAATTAATACCAAGGACATTTTGAGCTTCTGCAAAAGGGCGTGAATTTATGTTCAATAGAGGCTTCAGTTCAATTTCGCAGAGGCTTTTCCATTGCCCCGACAATTCTTCTCCATACTGCAAATACAACTTCATTTGATCTTCCTAAGGTTAATGTATCGTCAGAGTAAGCGCATCTCAAATGCTATTGAAAAGCGGGTTTAGAGGCATGATATTGGGATAAACAAGCAACAATAATAGTCTGCATATAGTTATTATCGATAGCGGCTCGATTTGATTTTTGACGATTACTACGTTTGCCAAAATTAAATCTTATCAATTACTTAATGATTTAAATTCTGCTTAGGGACTTCCAAATAAAAAAATGTCCCAAAACTGACGCAAAAACCCTCTCATTTCTCCTCTCTCTGTGTTGCGCCAGTTGCTTCTCCTAAAGGAGACGCTGCGCGTAGCTTGCTTCTCCGTAGGAGTACAAGTCGGGGAACCGCAAGGGCGCACTGGCTTCTCTGTGCCTCTGTGGTAGCCTGCGGCAAGCCGCTGCGCGTCTACGTTTATTTGGATAATTTATTTCTTGGAAGTCCCTTACCACAAAAGAGCGAACGCTCACCCTTGAGGAATATCTCACACACAGCGGATCGCGCTGGCAACCGCTATGAACTTGGTAGATGTTGGTTTTTTAGTTGTTAGAAGCGATACAAACCAGAACAATGAGAGAATAACTAATAACCACAGCCACATATGAACTTCCGTGACGAGTTTAAACTGCTGCTACGGGCCCGCTACCCCTTAATTTATATTCCCACCTATGAGGAAGAACGGGTAGAAGCAGCTATCCGGGAAGAGGCAACCAACCAGGGTAATCGCCCAGTGTATACTTGGGATTTTGTCGATGGTTATCAAGGAAACCCCAATGATCTTGGGTTCGGGCGACGTAACCCCCTACAAGCTTTGGAATTCATCGAAAAATTACCAGCCTCTGCGCCAGCAGTTTTGATTCTCCGAGACTATCATCGCTTTTTAGATGATGTAGCGATCGCCCGCAAACTCCGCAATCTGTCCAGACTCCTGAAGTCGCAACCAAAAAATATTGTCCTACTGTCGCCGCGCGTTGCCATTCCTGATGATTTAACCGAAGTACTGACAGTCGTCGAGTTTCCCTTACCCGCCGCTCCAGAAATTAAAACTGAGGTGGAACGCTTACTGCAAAGTACTAGGAACTCCCTTTCTGGCAAAGTTCTAGATGACTTGGTGCGCTCTTGTCAAGGACTTTCAATGGAACGGATTCGCCGGGTTTTGGCAAAAGCGATCGCTACCCACGGTGAATTGCAACCAGAAGACGTGGATCTCGTTTTGGAAGAAAAGCGCCAAACTATCCGCCAAACCCAAATCCTGGACTTCTACCCCGCCACTGAGCAAATTTCTGATATTGGCGGACTGGATAATTTGAAAGACTGGCTGATCCGCCGGGGAGGTTCATTTACTGATCGAGCCCGACAGTACGGATTACCGCACCCCCGTGGTTTAATGTTGGTGGGTATTCAGGGAACTGGTAAATCATTAACGGCAAAAGCGATCGCTCATCACTGGCATTTACCCTTGCTACGTCTGGATGTGGGAAGGTTATTTGGTGGTTTGGTGGGTGAATCAGAATCTCGGACTCGGCAAATGATCCAAGTAGCTGAAGCCCTCGCTCCCTGTATTTTGTGGATTGATGAAATAGATAAAGCCTTTGCCGGACTGGGTAGCAAGGGTGATGCAGGAACAGCCAGCCGTGTGTTTGGCACTTTTATTACCTGGCTAGCCGAAAAAACCTCACCCGTTTTTGTCGTCGCCACCGCCAACGACATCCAAGCCCTACCGCCGGAAATGCTCCGCAAAGGGCGATTTGATGAAATCTTCTTTGTGGGTTTGCCCACCCAAGAAGAGAGAAAAGCAATTTATGATGTTCATTTATCCCGATTGCGCCCCCATAACTTAAAAAGTTATGACATCGAAAGGTTAGCATACGAAACGCCCGATTTTTCTGGGGCAGAGATTGAGCAAACTTTAATTGAAGCGATGCATATTGGATTTAGCCAAAATCGTGACTTTGTTACTGACGACATTTTAGAAGCAGCCAGTCAGATCATACCCTTGGCGCGAACTGCTGTAGAGCAAATTCAGCAACTCCAAGAATGGGCTGCTGCTGGGAGAGCGCGTTTAGCATCTAAACACAGTCCTTTGAGCGAACGCCTCCGGCGCACTACGTGAACGCATTCAGCAGTAGCTACAATAATGAGTTAGTCAAAAGATCATAGTCAATAGTTAATGATCAATTATTATGGACTATTGATTCTTGTATAGATAGGTTACATTGCTTCTCTACTCGTAACCCTTGAGAGCCAGTTCAACGCCACTCCCCTCAATGGAGCAAACCTCCCCACAGGGGTGGCTCCTCAACGGGGGAAATACACACATGGCTGGCTTCCCTTGAACCCACTTGACTCTTAATAATCAGGGTTTTAACTATGTTGTCTAGCGTAACAAAATTTCTACTTGGGTTTTTCTTAGCGATCGCTGTGCTAGTAGGTGGGGGTGTTGCAATTGCATTATATTTCGTGAATCGCACCGGCATACCCCCTGCCAAACCCGTTTTTTCTAATGATAGTCCCTCGGTGAAAGCCCAAGCTCCAAAAGCAACTGAGCCTGGAGGAGGTAAACCCAGCCTTAAACCTGGAAATCAGGCTCAATCGTCCCCAACCTCAACCTCCACTCCCACAGAATCACCAAAAGCTACCCTGTCACCAAAACCATTGCCATCGGGAGCTTACCGAGGGCGTGTTAGTTGGGCTGAAGGCTTAAGTTTGCGATCGCAACCAAATCAAGAAGCTGAGAAGATTGGTGGGGTTGGTTTTAATCAAAAAATTATTATTTTGTCAGAAAGCGAGGATAAATCCTGGCAAAAGATCCGTTTGGAAGGTAGCGAACAAGAAGGTTGGGTAAAAACAGGTAATACTGAAAAAGTTAATGAACAATAGCTTAAAAAATCAGAAAATAAGATGTGTCTACTCAATAACTTCATCTGGAGCTACTTGAGATTGCTTTCCTAAAAAACAGGAAGTATGTATCAATGTATCAATTGGAAGCTCAATTTGAAAAGTAGTTCCTTGCCCCTTGGCAGAAATACAGTTGAGCCTACCACCATGTATTTGAACGACAATCTGATAGCTAATTGATAATCCTAATCCGGTTCCTTGTCCAACTGGTTTAGTTGTGAAAAAGGGATCATAGATTTTATTTTGTACGTCTTCACTAATGCCAGATCCATTGTCGAAAATTTGAATGTTGACCCAACCGACTTGATTAATGGTTGTTTTAATCCGAATTAAAGGTGTAAAACTGGACTTTGATTTTAAGTTACTCAGCTTTTCTTCTAACACATCAATAGCATTTGCAAGGAGGTTGAAAAATACTTGGTTTAACTGTCCTGGATAGCAATTGACTAGAGGTAAATCACCATATTCTTTAATTACAATAATTTCTGGTCGATTGTTCGGCGCATAACTGATACGGTTCTGAAGAATGAGCAGTGTCGAATTAAGCCCTTCGTGGATGTCCACAGCTTTCAATTGTGCCTCGTCTAGACGAGAAAAGTTACGCAGGGATTCCACAATATGCTTAATACGTTCTGCTCCGGCTTGCATTGAGTTGAGTAGTTTAGGTAAATCTTCTAGCAAGAATGGTAAATCAATAGACTCTAATTTCGCTTGAACCGCAAGCTCTGGTTCCGGATAATGTTGCTGATAAGTGTTGATTAATTCTAAAAGTTCCCGCAGATAAATTTCCGTATGAAAAAGGTTTCCATAAATGAAGTTAGCAGGATTGTTAATCTCATGAGCAACTCCGGCTACTATTTGTCCCAAAGATGACATTTTTTCAGCTTGAAGAAATTGCAATTGAGTTTTCTGAAGTGCCAACATAGTTATCTCTAATTCTTCAGACCGAGACTCAGCTAGAGTAGCCAGCGCTTCTTGGTTTTGTAAGGCTTGTTTAAGACGTTCTTCGTTTTCTTTAAGATCAGCTGTTTTGACTAGTTGAACACTCAATTGTTCGTTGAAAAAAGATGTGAGCAGCGTCCATCCTAGAAGGAGTAATGTGAATAAGCCAATAATCGCAGCCATCCAATAAGTTGCAGCGGTATCAACTGCTGAAAACTCGACCGATTCGACGACTGAAAAATGGGTAGCCATCATCCCTGTGTAGTGCATTGACGGAATGGCAGCACCCATAATAATTGCACTGCCAATCCTCAAAAAGTGTCCTGTTACTGTACTATTAGCTCTGAGGTTAAACCCCAGCCAGAGGGCAACCAGTGAGATGAGAATAGCGATGTCTACGACGGGCTACGCCTACGCAATCGAGAGTGCAACCACACTCAAGTCATAAGACATTTTGACTGGTAAACGAATAGCAGCCATACCGATGTAGTGCATTGCACCAATCCCTGCCCCCATCATGAGGCTACCACTCAACAACCGCAGAATACCAAATTCTGGCTGGCTAACTAGGTACAGGGCTAATCCAGAGGCGAAAATTGCGGGTAGCACCGAAATCAAAACTGTTAACCAGTCATAGTCAATCGGAATCGGCAGACTGAACGCCAGCATATCAATAAAATGCATTGCCCAAATACCGATTCCCATAGCGATCGCTCCCCCTAGCAGCCACAACCACTTTGACTGCGATTTAGCGTCTGTGACTCTTATAGCTAGATCAAGTGTGGTGTAAGCCGTAAGTATGGCAATGGCAACCGAAAATAGGACTAAGCGAATATCGTAGATACCGTGGAGCATTAGGTTGAATATTATCCGCGATTCAATGGAAGACTAGACCCACTATTTGTCTGCGTTGCTCATGCCCGAAACCCAAATGGGTATAGCAAAAATTTTGTCAGGCAAATAGAAAACAAGCCTCCAAAGCTTTACGTTGCTTATTATTCCCCCTACAGAAACTTGTATATCAGATCAGCGTGGGGGATTCTTTGTAAAGAATAATACTAAAAAAAATACAATACAGATAAAGTGGTATAATCCTGTGTAGCCATAACTTGAAAAAAGCAAGTGAAAACAGGGGTAGATAGCTATTTAACCAAGCTTGCCTCAGTCTATGAGGCATCCGAAAGCATCAAGGTTGTTCCTACCGTAGCGAATTTAAAATTTTTTTTTAATTGGAAAAATTTATCTAGCGGTGCGGTGATACGTGTTTTGTCTGTGGCACTGATTATGGGGCTTCCGAGTATAGCTGGGCAAGCTTTAGCACTTCAGAAAATAGGAAGTAATCGGCCTGAAGTTACCAATAGCCAGAGGTGTTTAAAAAAGTTAGGCTACTTTAACGGCCCGGTGACAGGTAAGTTTGCTGGCTTGACTCAGAATGCTGTGATCAAATTCCAGCAAGCCAATAGAATACCTGCTGATGGGGTTGTGGGTACTAATACTCAACGAGCCTTGCAACGAGCATGTCAGAGTAGAACTTCTAGTAGGAATACCAGTGGCACATTGCGCTCGCCAAGTGGTCAATATCCTGTTCTCTCTCAAGGCAAAACTGGTGCAGCCGTGACAAGGTTGCAACAGCGTCTACGACAGTTAGGCTATTTGAATGCTAATCCCAATGGGAATTTTAGCCCAATGACCAGAGATGCTGTAATTAGATTCCAGCGAAATTATCGCATAGCTGCTAACGGGATTGTAAATCGACAAACTTGGAACACACTACTGGGTTACTCTCCGACTCCAGCTAGATCAAGTCTCTCTACTCAACAAGTGAGAGAACTACAAGTGCGTTTGCGGCAGCTAGGTTATTTTAAGACTAATCCCACTGGGAATATTGGCCCAATTACTAGAAAAGCTGTCATTCAATATCAGCGAAATTATCGCCTACCTGTTAATGGTATTGCCAATGCCCAAGTCTTGGAGTCTGTGCGTAGAACCTCCACAGGTGGATATACTACTCAACAACCAGGCAGAAATTATCTGACTGTAGGCGATCAAGGAGAGAATGTCAGATTAGTTCAAGAGCGTTTATCGCAGTTGGGTTTCTCTAATACTAATCCTGATGGCTTTTTCAACAATTACACCAGAGAATCTGTGATTGCATTCCAGCAATCTTCTCGAATTAAGGCTACTGGAAATGTAGATTGGCCAACTTGGCAAGCATTAGGGTTGAATAGCGTTGCTGGGGGCAATACTGCTGAGGCTAATGGTTATGTAGTACCTGAAACTCCCTATTTAGTACCTGTTAGTACTGGCTATGCTACACCTGAGAATAATCGCTATGTATTACCTCCTGCCAATAGCTATGCTGTACCTGGGACTAATGGCAACACATTAGGTGATTTTTGAAAAAGAAATTACCAGCTAAAGTGGTCGAATCAAGATATCCCATTTGGGCAAAAGTGGATTTCTCTGCAATCTCGACTCGACT
>NZ_JBALCP010000099.1:0-5429 GCF_036919675.1 Nostoc sp. | reverse complement strand
CTTTAGAAAATGCGACCACTAAAATTCATCTCTGTTTTGTCAGACTTATGCTCCGAAGATTAGCTACTTTATAGATCCCAAATGGGTTCTATAGAATTGCTTCAAAAGCGGCATAGCTCAACAACCACGTTAGATGAAATAAGTCAGCGCTATTTAAGAATAATCGCCGAAACTGCCAAACAGGCAGGAATACTAATCGATGAGTTGCTCACATTTTCCCGCATGGGACGCAGCGAGATGCGCTACATCAATCTCAATATGGAGCAACTAGTGCAAGAGATAAAGCGCGATTTGGTCAGCCAAACCCCAGGACGTACAATTAATTGGCACATAGAATCAGTACCAGAAGTACAAGGTGACCCTTCGATGCTGCGGCTCGTCCTTCGCAACCTCATAGGCAATGCCGTAAAGTATACCCAGACTCGAAACCCAGCAGAAATTACTATTGGAAGTACTGACAATGAAAACGAAGTTGTCTTTTTTATACAAGATAACGGCGTAGGTTTTAATATGCAATATGTCCACAAGCTATTCGGAGTATTTCAACGCCTGCATAGCGACCAACAATTTGAAGGTACAGGTGTTGGATTGGCAAACGTGCAACGGATTATTCATCGACATAATGGCCAAGTCTGGGCAGAGGCTGTAGTTGACAGTGGAGCCACCTTCTATTTCTCACTACCTAAACTGTCGAAGAAGGAGGGCGAATGAAAGAACTCAAGCGAATTCTCCTGATTGAAGACAGTGCTAACGATGCAGAGTTAATATTGGCCGCCTTGTCAGAAAATCATCTCGCCAACGAAGTAGTGGTAGTGCGTGATGGAGAGGAAGCACTAGATTATCTCTATCGTCGGGGGCTGTTCCGGTTGCGAATGGAGGGGCATCCTGTTGTAGTGCTACTCGATTTGAAACTGCCTAAAATCGATGGACTAGAAGTACTGGCACAACTAAAATCTGACCCAATAATGCGAGTGATTCCAATCGTAGTCCTAACTTCTTCCCGTGAGGAGCCAGACTTAGTTCGATGCTACAAGTTAGGTGTAAATGCGTATGTCGTCAAACCTGTAGATTACCATGAGTTTGCCAATGCTATCAAAGGTCTGGGACTCTTTTGGGCAGTGATTAATCAGCCACCCCTTGGTGCTTTACCCTCTGCACCTCATCGTCAACCGGAGATTAAATGATGAATGTCCTGCGTTTTCTGCTTTTGGAAGACAGTCCCTTAGATGCAGAGCTTGCCGAAGCGATATTAACCGAAGGGGGAATTAATTGCGAACTGATCAGAGTCGAAACCGATACTGATTTCCTGACTGCTCTGGAAACAGAGACTTTCGATTTAATTCTTGCCGATTATGCCTTACCTTCTTTTGATGGAATTTCGGCTCTGAAAATTGCCCGAAATCGTTGTCCTGAGGTTCCTTTTATCTTTGTCTCTGCCGCATTGGGCGAAGAATTAGCGATCGAAGCCTTGAAGAACGGTGCAACTGATTATGTATTAAAGCAACGACTAGGGCGGTTAGTTCCCTCGGTGCAACGGGCATTGCAAGAAGCCAAGGAGCGCCGAGAGCGCCAGCAAGCAGAGGAATCGCTACAGAAGAGTGAAGCCAGATATCGCAGAATTGTTGATACCTCTTATGAGGGAATCTGGATGATTGACTCTCAATCACGAACAGAGTTTGTAAATCAACGGTTCTCCGAGATGTTAGGTTATCCGGCTCAAGAGATGCTCGGTCGTTCCATGTTTGATTTTATGGCTCAGGCTGATGGGATAGTAGCTGAAGAGATCTTAAAGTGGCTAAAAGGAGAAGAGAGTGATCTTAAGGAAGGTCAATTGCGCTGCAAGGATGGTTCGTATATCTGGACGCTGATTTCTACTAGAGCTATTTTTAGTGAACAAAATGAGTTCTTGGGCGCGATCGCCATGCTAACTGATATCAGCGATCGCAAACGCACTGAATCAGAACGCGATCGCCTTTTGCAACTTGAGCAAACAGCCAGGGCAGAAGCAGAGGCTGCTAACCGGATCAAAGATGAGTTTTTGGCGGTACTTTCCCATGAATTGCGATCGCCACTGAATCCAATTCTTGGTTGGGCAAAACTGTTACAGAGCCGTAAATTTGATGATACCGCGCTCCAAAAAGCCCTTGAAACCATTGAGCGCAATGCTAAATTACAAGCTGAACTAATTGATGACTTGCTCGATGTTTCTCGCATCCTCCAAGGCAAACTCAATCTCAAGATGATACCAGTTAATCTGGCATCCACCATTGAAGCAGCAATGGAGACAGTGCGTTTAGCAGCAGAGGCTAAAACCATTCAAATTGAGACGATGCTTGATCCGAAGGGGAAAGTTTTGGGTGATTCAGCCCGCTTACAGCAAGTTTTCTGGAACCTTTTATCGAATGCCGTCAAATTTACACCGATTGGCGGAAAAGTCAATGTGCAATTGGAGTGCATCGACGCTCAAGTGCAGATTACCGTCAGCGATACAGGTAAAGGCATTCACCCTGACTTTTTACTTTATGTATTTGACTATTTCCGTCAGGGTGATAGTACAACAACTAGAAAGTTTGGTGGGTTAGGGTTAGGTTTAGCGATCGCTCGTCACTTGATTGAGATGCACGGTGGAACGATTTCGGCCGAAAGTCTTGGGGAGGAGCAGGGAGCCATCTTCACAATTAGATTACCACTGCTCAAGAACAGTGCAACAATCGACAATGAGCCGAATGCTGATTCTTCAACTGCCATTTTTGCCTCCTCTCCCCTGATGGGTCTACAAGTCCTGATTGTGGATGACAATACTGATAGCCGCGAATTTTTCCGCTTTGTGCTGGAACAGTTTGGAGCGATCGTCACCGCAGTTGGATCGGCAGATGAAGCATTACAAGCGCTAATACAGTCAAAGCCAGATATCTTACTCAGCGATATTGGGATGCCAGAGATGAACGGCTATATGCTGATGCAAGAGGTGCGTGCTCTAGAAGCAGAAGTAGGGGGAAAACAGATTCCAGCGATCGCTCTGACTGCTTATGCAGGCGAAATCAATCAGCAGCAAGCCCTAAGAGCCGGGTTTCAACAGCACATCGTTAAACCTGTAGCACCAGAGGAATTGCTCATGGCGATTTCCAATTTAGTCAAATGTGTTTAGGTGTTCGTGATAAATCGGAGTAATTAGATAAACCTCGTGAAAACGTTAACCGAACCATATTGGATGCGATCGCGCACTGAAGTGATTGGTAGCAAATGGGTTGGTTAATTTAAAAAACAATTCCGAAAGAGAACTTTCAGGAGTGAAATATATAGCAATCCTAAATGAGTCGTGAAAATCTCCGATTCGTCTCTCTGCGTCTCTTTAGCCTCTGTGGTTAATTTCTTTTTACAAATGATTTAGGACTGCTATATCACTAAAAATTATAAAGCTATCAAATTTAAAGAGATTTTTTAGCGATTGAAGTTTATTTATTTTTCCTGATAAAAAATATTTCCTTCTAACTGAATTTCCTCTGATTGTGGGCGCTGTTACAACGCGTAATTTGGAAAACGTTTACTATACCTGAGTACTTTCAAAAAACAAAAGTAGTTTATCAGGAACATAAGTCTCTTAATACTGGAGAGTAATATCATGTCCACCAAATTACCCATAAGAAAAGAACCCCACTCTAACCCTCCCCTTTCTAAGGGAAGGGAATTAAATTTCCTGTTTCCCCCCTTAGAAAGGGGGGATTAAGGGGGGTAATTCGACTTGTGTGTACACCCGGTTAGCTCAAGCGTAGCTTTGGGGGAGTGGGGTTCTGGGTATTATGCTTAATTGCCGGGACATCATATAACTTGCTGTTATCCTATCCAGCTAAATTGCAGTCGGCTGGTAAATTCTCAACAATTTTCCTTTTTTATGAACTCTGAATCGATAATAAGTATTAGCAAAGAGGTAATATTAATTCTCTAAAAGGCTGCACAAAATCAGGCTTGCTTCCGCCGAAAAAACAAGGGAATTTTGCTCCTTGTTCAAAAGTAAGCTCACAAGTAATCGGTATAAAGATAAAAACTTAATTTATTTAGTTTTTTCTGCGCCACTAGTTAAGAGGTAATCTATGGTGCGAAACTCAAAGCTAGGGTACAGAACGTTCCCTAAGTTTATCCTGCGTCCATCCGTTGCTATAGGTATAATTGCATCTTTATTGGTTTGTGGAATAAGTTTTTATATAGTAAAACGCTGGCATGATGCAAATCCAGAGGCACAAATGCCAGCAACACAATTGCCACAGTTAAAAACAGTAACAGCTTTAGGGCGGATTGAACCACAGGGAAAGGTAATTAAACTCTCTGCTGCGGTGTCTACAGAAGGAAATCGGGTAGAAAAGTTGTTAGTGAAGGAGGGGGATAGGGTAAAAGCAGGACAGGTGATTGCGATTTTGAACAGCCGCGATCGCTTGCAAGCAGAATTAAAAGAGGTGCAAGAACAAGTGAAAGTAGCCCAGGCAAACCTAAACCGCATACAAGCAGGTGCTAAACGCGGTGAAATTGCTGCCCAAAAAGCTGCGATCGCTCGGCTAAAAGCAGAACACCTTGGCGATATTAATGCCCAAGCAGCAACAATTGAGCGATTCCAAGCCGAAGTGCGTAACGCCCAAGCAGAAGACGAACGCTATCAGCAACTATTTCAACAGGGTGCAATTTCCACCTCCCAAGGGGATAGCAAGCGTTTAAACTTGGAAACGTCCCAAAAAAGCCTGCAAGAAGCACAGGCACAGTTAAATCGCACCCAATCAACTAGCCAGCAAAAGATTAAAGAAGCCACAGCAACACTCGATGAAATTGCTGAAGTGCGCGGAGTGGATGTAGAAGCTGCTCAAGCAGAAGTTAATCGTGCTATAGCAGCTATGAATCTAGCAAAAGTCAATCTCGAACAGTCTCAGGTGCGATCGCCCCAAGATGGACAGGTATTTGAGATCCACACCCATCCTGGGGAATTGGTATCAAATGATGGCATTGCAGATATTGGACAAACCAGCCAGATGTATGTCATAGCCGAAGTCTATGAAAGCGATATCGGCAAAGTGCATTCAGGGCAGCAAGTACAAATATTTGGTGATTACCTGCCGATTGAATTCCAGGGAATCGTAGATCGCAAAGGCTTGCAAGTGCGACGGCAGAATGTCATTAACATAGATCCCGTCAGCAATATCGACAACAGAGTAATAGAAGTCCATATCCGACTAGATCAAGCCTCCAGCCAAAAAGCTGCCAACTTAACCAATATGCAAGTTAAGGCAGTAATTGAACTATGAAAAGGGCATGGGGCATTGGGCATGGGGCATTAGGAATGGAGATATAAGGTGGATGAACGAGTCTTTGAGGTGGATGAACGAGTCTTTGAGGTGGATGAACGAGTCTTTGAGGTGGATGAACGAGTCTTTGAGGTGGATGAA
>NZ_JBALCP010000098.1:0-142312 GCF_036919675.1 Nostoc sp. | reverse complement strand
AGTTGCACTCGACTTAATAAATCCTCAACATTTAAGAAACTGGTTTGCTAATTGCTGTTACTGTACCTCATAACAGCCGGAAGTGCTGTAAGCCTTTGTGATAGAGATGCGTGTGCATTGGCGGCTGATATCGCCCCACGTCAGGGCAAAGGCTTCTCCGAGTCGGCATCCAGTCCAGAATAAAAATTTAATTAGGCTACTGTAATATGAAAATTTTGCGTGAGACTCAAAAGCTGTGATGATTAAATCCCTCTGTTCTAGCGTGTAGGCTTTCACTTCATTCTCAATGCTGGAATTTTTGGGACTTGGTATCTGGATTTTCTCAAAAGGATTAAAGTCGATTAAGCGCGAATCAATACCCCATTTACAGCACCTAGAAAAAGCTGCAAGAGCTTTGTGTGTTGTATGGTAACTGTATTTAGCTAATAGCCAATCTCGAATTGTTGGAGCATCTTCAAATAATTGACTTGATAACTCCACAATAATTTTAGTGATTTGCTTGTAATCACTTTCTAGTGTTGAACGTTCTAGATGTTGAGCTTGAAAAGTTAAAAATTTATCCCATAGATTATCTAGAGATAACTTCTCTGTTTGGACTACAGCATTTTGATAATTTCCAAATTTATATGATTTTAGTGTGGAATCAAAACGCCCTAATGCAATATCTCGCTGTATTTCTTCCCAGCGAGATTCTACAATAATTCTATTTTTGACTAAATTGTTAAGTCCACTAGCCAAATAGAACTGTTTTTTATAGCCATTAACTCTAAAGCGAATATTTAGTTTTTGCGTTTTAGGGTCTACGGTTACTGCCATAGCTATTCCTCGGCATCGACAACATATAATTGACCGTTGCTGTCAGAAATAATGTACACAGAAATGCTGTGATTTTGCGGCTCTGGGTCTTCATCCTCCTCTTCTTCTTCGTAGTCCTCAGTAGTCACCAGCAGCGCCTCAACTACAACTGTCCATTCATGAGCTTTGTCATCACGTTCCTCTACAGTGACTAACTCAATAGTCGTGTCTACGATCGTCCAACTAGAAAGTGATTCCTCGTCTGGCTTGGGCCATTCTGTAGAGTAGGCGTGGCAGGTGGTATCATCATCTGGGTCGTCTTGCTCCTCATACAAGTAAACGGTCAGCCCAGGTGGCGCGTATGTATTGAGAATGTAACCTTCGGCTAATTCTTTTAGTTGCTCATCTTTACATTCGCGCTCAAGTCGCGCGATTGCATCTCTATCTGCCTTGACTGGAGATGTTGCCATTTTCACAAGTGCAGACGCTAAAACTTCGTTACCATCCATTCTTCTCCCCCTCATCTAAAATCTGTTGCAACATCTGCTCCGCGTCGTCCCACTTCCGACCCCCTAGCTTTAGAATTTTCTCAATAACATGGGTTTTACCTTTAACTGACATTAGCGACTTAATAGCCAAATAGAAGGCTTTATCGTTGGAAGTGGAAGTGGAAGTTTCCTGACTCCGATCCGCGCTCGGCTCTTTATATAAGTGTTCTAGGCTGGTGGTTAACTCCTCCTTAACTTCCTTCGGGTAAGTCGGTGATAAGTCGCCATAAATTTCGTACAATGCATCTTGCTGCTGTTGGGTGTGCAGTGCAATTTCAACGTCTTCTAGCTCTTGATTCATGGCTGCTAGGATGGTGCGCCGTGCATCCTGAATCATTAGCCGCTTAGATTCTTGCACGAGTTGCACTGATGCCACTAGCGCCAAACTGTAGCTAATACCTTTTGCGATCGCAGGAACTGGACTTAGTGCAGTCAGCCAAAATGCTGTTGTACTGGCTATCAAGCAGTTGGTTTTTAACCACCTATCAACCATGCAACAAGCCCTCCTAAAACAATCGAAACTGCGATCGCAATCAACAAGGCATAATAATCTGGTTCTGATAGCTTGAGAAACGGACGAATAGCATCATCTGTTAGCAGTGCAAGGACTAACCCAGCAATAGACATAATATAAATAACCCACATCGCCCTGAATAAAGCTGGATGCAGCGCCCCTAGCCAAGCCACAGAGCTAGAGGCGATACACCCCAGGAAAAACCAAGCGCCCAGGTGTACCGCCTTTGCCATTTACCGAAGCCCCTTGATTTTGGCTTTCAATTCTTCAATCCTTTGCCCGGCTTTGTCCTCAGCTTTGTCTAGACCAAAACCTAGCCGTGCATATTCAGGTCTGAGCGTGTGCAGATGTCTAGCGGTTGATGCATCAGCGCGTTTTTTAGTGAGTTCGTTGTCCGCGACTCCCTTGATGTAGCTACGATGGGCAGTGTGTACCTGTGCGTCTGATTCTTCCAGTTTTTTCAGGGACTTGTAAGCTCGTCGCGCCTGGCGGGCTTCATCTCTTTTTTGGGCTGCAACACGCTTTAGTGCATCAGCTTCAGCTTTGTTGAAATACCGTGGTGCATGATTTACAGGTGCAGTTCTGACGGTCTCCCAAGTTCCCGCGTTCACTGGGTTAATTACTTCTGGATCTGTTGGAGACAGCACCCGATTTTTATCAATGCCATGTCCCCCTGTGGGAAGTGAAGATTCATTACTATTTTTGGTGGATTTTGCAGCGTTCGTAATTCGGGCAAGGATTCCCATTGTTGACTCCTATCTACAAACTTGGTTTTTGACTTTCTCTAGCTGTTGGCTATTGGCTTTCATCTGGCGCAGTTGCAATTGATCTGCACTTTGATAGGTGGAGATTGCACCCATGCTTAAACCGGCAACCAGTGCAGCTACGATGATTACCAAATGAGCTGCGATGTTATTCGCTGCTGGCATCGGTTCTGGATCGGTCACTGGGTAAAATTCCCCAGTAAATGGCACAACTTTACTACCAGGTTTCTGTAACTTATGTTTCATCTCCCTCTAGTAGCATCGGCTGATAGGTCGGTAAGAGTAGATGCTCGGTTCCAGCGTTGAGCGCTGCATTAACCGAAAGTGTGACTACTTCCCGGTCTTCGGGTGTGGGATTGTCCCGCATCTGTTTAATGCGGTGCAACGTTCGCCCTGGCAACTGTCGCCAGTATTCACGGGCTAGTCGCTGTGCATCTTCTTCTAGGAGCGATTCAAGTAAATCGGGTGCGTCGGATTCTGCATCAAATTCTGCATCATCTTCAGTTGCATTTTTCGTTGCACGGCGGCTATGCAACAGTTCAATTCCCGCCTCAGTCCAGAGTTTCTGCCCGTGTTCATCAATTGCAACGTGAGCATCAATCTGAAATACCCCAGGATGTCGGCGCAACCAACTACGGATCGTGCTTTCTGGGATGTCAGTTATTTTGGCCGCTTCAGGAGTGGTGTACAGGTTCTGCATTCTGCCCCCAGCGAATTTGAGAAATAATCGCTTCCATGATTCCTGCCTGGTCGGAGATGGTCAGATGTTCTGTGATCTGTTTTGCGATCGCAAAAATTTCAGCCCGGCAATCACCTTCTAGTTGACAGCCCATGTGTGATGCCAAAGCAGTGAGAATAACCAGCTTTTCACGAAGAGTCATTTTCTCGAATGTTGCACCATACTCCTCTTGCAATGATGCCAAGAGTGTGTCTTCACCTGGGGTATAGCTTGTGTAGTAGCCTAATGGCTTGGACATTGGTAAAATCTCCTTAAGATATTAAATTCACTTATGGAAGGGCGATCGCTGGCAAAAAGTGGTCGCCTTTTTTATTTGCTCAACTCCACAGCAGATATTTCATTTGCACTAAGGCTACAGGCTGCTATCTCTGTCGGCTTGGGAGTTGGTAATCAGTCATCGGTCATTGGGCATCAGGTACAGGGTGTTTCCGCGCAAGGTGGCGCGGGTACTTGTTCCGGTTGCAACGCAAAGGGGTAGGCGTTGGGGAACATTATAGATTTATAGATATCCATTAATCTACAATACTGCATATCCAAATATACTAGTCAATAATGGATTTCTGGATATGCAATAATCGAGGTGTTAACCAATGGAAATAAATAATGGTAGGAAAAGGCCGTCCAAGGTCGGGCAGAGAGACAAAGGGAGTGAGTCTAAAGGTCAATCCCGAAGCGTGGGATCTCTTTCAGAGGTTGGCACAGAGCATGGGGCTTTCCCGCTCAGAACTTCTGGAGAAGATAGCGACGAAAGAGATTCCTATACCTCAAGATCATTCTCAAACAACACAATACCTGGGAAAATCATTAGCCAGCTAGTTGAGGAAACCGAAAAACAGCTGGCTTACCATGAACAACAAGCGGAGATTTTAAGAAATCAACTCAGAGAGCTAAAAGAAGTAAACGTAAATCATACAGAATAAAACCGTCCTGCCTGCA
The DNA here is from genome assembly GCF_036919675.1 of Nostoc sp. Taxonomy (GTDB): domain Bacteria; phylum Cyanobacteriota; class Cyanobacteriia; order Cyanobacteriales; family Nostocaceae; genus Nostoc. The sequence goes on along the minus strand of NZ_JBALCP010000098.1, from coordinate 138,016 downwards.
AAGGTTAGGACGGTTTTCTCATGGATATGTCGCCTACTGCTATCAGCAGGCGATGCATCTGTGACTATTGGGTGTCTAATTGCGATCGGAGATCAGCTAATGGGGATGCTGGCTCACTGGCAGATGTAGAAAGATTTTGCTTAGGTGCTTTTGGCTCATCCGGGATGAACTCAAGGCGAAACACAAGTTTTCCAGCTTTCCAACCCCCTCCTTCAGTACGCAAAACCTGACAGCTAACTCCATCCACCGTGAACCACTTTACATAAGAGTTAACTCCTGCCTCCGCCACCCAATCTATGACTCCTTGCAGCAACTCACTTACTTTAAATGTTGAACCTAATCCAAAATTGGACGACGCATACATTTCAGTAGACACGACATCATCGCCCTTTAACTCAAAACCGCTCATTTCGATTTTCCTTTTCAGTACACAACATGGCGGATCAAGCGCCAACTCGATCCGCCTTCCCTAAGTTTTCCCACTGACCACCAAGGAATAAAGCCAATGATCAGAGCTAAATTCACCTGCCAGCAGAACATCCTCAACCACGAAACCCAGACAGCAACAGTTATCTTTACCCCAGTAACCACCAACCCACCCAGTGAAGAAAACCTGGCTTTCTGGAAAGCGACACCAGCCGGTGAAATTACACTCCAAATCACCAACCCAGCGGCATCATCCCTATTTCTTATGGGCACTGACTATTACGTTGACTTTACCGCCGTGCGATCGCTCAACTCCTAACGACCAATGAGTGAAAACCTGTTAATCGACCTTTGTGAACCTTACTTGCTAGACCTAATCGGACTTCTCGCCGAATGCCTGAGACGAATTGGCGACACCGTTTCTGAGATAGCAAAAGATAGTGGGTCTGACCTCCCTGATGAAGTCATCATCCAAATAGAGAGCCTTGAGCATTTACAAAGAGCCGAGGTTTTGGCGACTGCGGCTAACCACATTTTGGCGATCGCCCGGCGCGATGCAGGAGTTTGACTAACCTATGACTGACAACTTGATGAGCCAAATAGACGCCGAAATGCAGCGATTGGGCTGGACAGTTGACCAGGGTAGAGAGCATTTGCTCAAATATTACGGCAAGCGATCAAGACTCCTGTTAACCGAGGAGGAGTTAGACAATTTTCTCTTATTTCTGCAACTCTCTGATTGATTAGATTGCCAACAATGTCTCAATAGCAACTTGTCACACGCAAAAAAAAAACTCACCAATTTAGACATTGGTGAATCAAACAAAGATAAATAAAATGAACAAATACTTAGAAAGGTTAGGCAGTAGAATATCTGTTACTTTCCCATATTCTACCATATCAAGCAACTCAAAGCTATCTAATCGGGGGACAAGAAAATGGTATTAGTCCCCTATTCATACACCGAAGAACAAAGCTTTGAACCTGACAACAACAGGCTACCACCACACAACATTGGAGCAGAAGAAGAGATATTAGGTGGGATATTGCTTGATCCAGATGCTTTTATTCGAGTCAGCGATAGATTAAGAGCAGAGCATTTTTTCATCGGCGCACATCAAGACATCTACAGAGCTTGTCTGAGTCTTTTTAAAAAAGGTCAACCAACAGACTTACTACATGTTAGTAGCTGGTTATCAGACCATAAAATACTAGAAAAGATTGGTGGGCGACCCAAACTAGCTACCCTTGTTGATAGAACCGTCAGCGCTCTAAACATTGATAGTCTATCAGACAAAGTGATGACAAAATATAAACGCCGGGAACTCATCAAGGAACATAATAGAGCTATAAATTTAGCCTACGACGAAGGTCAAGATTTAGTAGATGTTTTTGCGACGACTACTAGCAGAATTAAAGCAATAACTGATACGCCACTTGCGCCAACAAAAGATGAACACCAGCGATGGAAACATGACCGCCTACTAGAAGAAGTAACAAACATTTATACAACAGTGGTCGAGCCATCGTTCAGATTCTTTAAACTGCATGAACTAGGCAAAGAACATTCATTAACCATAAACTTTCTCGAACATCTCTACCTAAAAAGTCTCACTGCTGAGTGTACTAAATTACTTACTTACGAAGAAGTGAAAGAATTGGCAGGTTCTACAGTTCGCGAGTGGTTAATCAATGGTCTTGTACCAAAAAGTACCACTATCTTGTTAGCAGCAGATGGCGGAATTGGTAAAACCAAACTCGCCTATGGAATTGCAAAAACGATGATTCAGGGGACTCAATTCGGAAAGTTTATTGCCACAGGCGAGAAAAGAAAAATCCTTTACTACCAGGGAGATGAAAGCCCAGGTGACATGATGCAAGCTCTAGAAGCTCTTGGGTATTCTGAATCCGACATTGGTAAATACGTCAGAACTCGTTTTGGGTGGAGTGCCGAGAACATGCCAGCACTAATCCAAGACTTAAAAGAATTTCAGCCAGACTTCGTGGTAATGGACTCCCTCTCGACTGCCAACAAATATTCTGTTTACCAAGAATCGCAGATGGAGTACGCCCGCCCCATACTGCAAATGACGGGACTGGCAACCCAGTACAAAACCACTTTTTTGATAATTCATCACACAAACCGTGAAGGTGGAGTGCGGGGGACGACCGCAATTAGAAATGCTGTCTCAGAAGTGTGGCTGCTAACCAAAGACAACAGCCAAACTGGAACACCCTATGACCGCATCTTAGAAATTAACAAATCGCGATCGCGCTCCAGTGGCAAAAAATATCGCTTGATGTTCAACCCAGAAGACCTGCAATTTACCTTCCTGGGTGAAGAATCTGATCAAGGATTCAATGGCGCAGAACAATCAGCCAAAGACGCGCTCCTAGACTTTTTCAGCAAAAACCGAAATATCCGGTTTACTCCCAAAAATGCAGTCATCACTTCTCATCTTGGCGAATTTGAAGATATGTAGGGATGTAGGGTACAACAAAAACGCGATCGCTTTGATATTTTTGAGGTTTTAAGCCGCAACAGCAACAGGCGTGGATATTGATTCATACTGTGTAACAAGTTGCTCTAATCCGGCTAACTTCGTTGCCGTAGTCGCTTTTTCTTGCTCATCCTCGTTGAAAGACGAAGTGATTACATCAAGTTTGAGAGTCAACTCGATGTTAGCTGTCTTCAATTGGGCGTTTTCGGCTTTCAATTGGGCGTTTTCCTGGGTGGAAGCGATCGCACTTTGAAAAATGCTGACTAATCTGTCTAAAAAGTCTGGTGTTGTCATCAGATGCCTTAGGGGTTTATCTACTCTGGTTCATAGGATAGTGGATAAAAAATGCAATTGCCTAGTTGAAGTGCGATCGCGTCCAGCCTTAAGTGAAATCAGAATATCTTGACAAAAATTTACACTGGGCTGTCAAGTATAAATGCGGATGAGGGATGCAGTGTAAATTAAACCAAGTTCCTGTTTGACCTCACAAGAAGGTAAAACAGGTATATTTCGCCACGCTTACAACAGGATTATCTCTGGATCTCCGGTCTAGCAAAACTTGGAGTCGGTACAAACACTTCCGGTATTACATAAAAGTGGAACATTTACATAAATTTGGAAGCCGGATACAACGAGAGAGTAAGTATTAAAAATCTCTTCATCAAATGACAGCACTTAATATTGCTACTCAAAAGAAGAACGGATTATTGGTCAGCAAAAACCGACTGTAGTCATAGAACAAACGCCTGTACCCCCAGAACAAAATCAAAATAACCACTTTGAGTTTGAGGTGGTGACTGTAAATGCTAAGGGAGAACCAATCAACCGCAGTCGGAAACGAGCTGAGTTTTTCTCAGAAAATTTGGGTAATGGCGTAGTTCTGGAAATGCTTGCAATTCCTGGTGGTCAATTCTTGATGGGTTCGCCAGAGAATGAGCCAGAACGAGAAGATTCTGAAAGTCCACAGCACACTGTCACCGTTCAACCCTTTTTTATGGGTAAATTCCCAGTTACACAAAGCCAATGGGCTATTGTTGCTGCGCTGAAAAAGGTAAATATTGATTTAAATCCCGAACCATCCAACTTCAAAGGCGCTAATCGACCTGTTGAACAAGTGTCTTGGGATGATGCAATTGAGTTTTGCGCCAGATTGTCTAACAAGACTGGGAAAACCTATCGCTTGCCTAGTGAAGCAGAGTGGGAATATGCCTGTCGTGCGGGAACAACTACCCCATTTTATTTTGGTGAGACGATTACGACTGATTTAGCGAATTATCACGGAAACTACACCTATAATTCTGGCCCAAAAGGTGAATCTCGTGGTCAAACAACAGATGTTGGAAAATTTCCACCAAATCCCTTTGGTTTATTTGATATGCATGGTAGTATATGGAAATGGTGTCAGGATGCTTGGCACGAAAATTATAAAGGAGCGCCAACGGACGGCAGCACTTGGGTGAGTGATAATGATTATCGGCTGCTGCGTGGTGGTTCGTGGAACTACATTCCCGGGCATTGTCGCTCGGCGTTTCGCGGCTATAACGCGCGTGACGCTCGGAACAACCGCGTGGCTTTTCGGGTTGTGGTGGTTCGGGGCAGGACTTAGTAGCCCTTTACACTCTTACCCTTTAGCACTCTGGTCTTTTTTCTTTACCCTTCTTTTCTTCTTTTTCTCGCGCTCTGCGCGATCAAATTTTTTTAGCTATTTTTTGAATGAGTGATTTACCAATAGTACAGAAAACATCCGATTTAATCAAGTGGTATGTACCAATTTTAAATCATCTGCCTAGAGATCATAAATTCTTGCTGGAAAATAGAATAATTACAGAACTATCAGCTTTAAGTGTACCTATTAAATAGATATAGTATAGCGGTTTTCGGTTGAGTTACACCCGTAGGGGCACGGCATGCCATGCCCCTACACCTCTCGATCTAATGTTGTACAGCATCTAAATGGGAACCACTATATTCGTCTAAATCATTGGTGAAAATTTTAGGTTGTAAACTTTTATCTACTCAGTCCAGCGATCACAGTTAGTTAATAGAAAGTGCGATCGTCACAATGTTCAATGGGATATGATATTAGGCAAGTTTACCTTGTGGAAAACTTGTGGAAAAACTCAGCTACTTTTCCACAAGGTAATTATACTTAATTAAGTTTTATTAGCAAAATATCAAGTTTTCCACAGAATCTTCCACAAAAAGTAAGATTTTTTCCACAAATTAAGTTAAATTTAATCAATTTTTATACGTTACTTAATATTTTCGACTAATTATTTAGCCGTTAACGCTAATGATCGGAGCGCTGGTTGTGGAAAACTTAAAATTTATCTTCAGGATGGTTTTTGAGAACGGCTAGTCATATTGATGCGATCGCTCAGTTGGCGTAGTGTTTGTGCTAAGGTGCGATCGCTCTCGTGGAGTTGGGTAATTTTATCGCAACTATAGATTACCGTTGTATGGTCTTTACCACCAAACTCCTCGCCAATTCTCGGCAAACTCAGGGATGTATGTTGACGCATTAGATACATTCCTATTTGACGCGCCCAGCTAATCTCTCTTCGTCGTGAGTTACCTTTGAGGTCGTCTATTGAAACATCAAAATTATGCGCCACAACCTTTAAAATTGCTTCTGGGGTAGCTGCCATTTTTTCGTTAGGCGGTTCTAAAACTGGTGTAATATTTTCCACCGTCATCGGTAAGCCCCAAATAGAAATATAAGCCACCGCCCGAATTAAAGCTCCTTCTAATTCTCGAATATTAGAAGTATAGTTAGAAGCAATATATTCAATCACGTCCCGAGGAAGACAAATATTTTCATCCTCGGCTTTTTTCTGCAAAATTGCCATTCTAGTTTCTAAATCAGGCTTTTGGATATCTGCAATTAACCCCATAGAAAACCGAGAACAAAGACGTTCTTGCAAGCTAGGAATCTGGTTAGGAGGACGATCGGAAGCAATGACAACTTGTTTACCAGCTTCATGTAAAGTATTAAAAGTATAAAAAAATTCTTCTTGGGTATATTCCTTCCCTTCAAGAAACTGAATATCATCAACTAATAAAACATCAGCGGCTCGGTAATGTTCTCGAAAACTTTGCATACTATCCCTACGAATCGCTGTAATTAAATCATTAGTAAACTGCTCAGTAGAAACATAAAATATTTTACAATCTGGACAAATTTCCCAGCGATAATGACCAATAGCCTGCATAAGGTGAGTTTTACCTAAACCTACGCCACCGCATAAAAATAAAGGATTAAACTCCCTACCTGGAGATTCCGCAACTGCCAAAGAAGCAGCATGAGCCATCCGATTGTTAGCACCAACTACAAATCGCGAAAATACATATTTTGAGTTTAATTCAGTAGTTTTTTGGTTATGATTCGGAACAGCTTCAGAAATACTGCTAGGATTTGGTGATTCCCAAGAAATCTCTCGTTCACTAAAATGAGAAATTACATCACCTTGAGCAACGGTAATGTAAATACCCACCGGATGACCCAGAATATCTTGTACTACATGAGCAATGGTATTGATGTAATACTTCTGTAACCAATTACGAGCAAATGGGTTAGGAGTACGGATTACCAAACAATTATTTTCTAATCGCTCCGCACTAGCAGTTTTGATCCAAGTTTCAAAGGTGGGTCGGGATAGTTCAAGCTGTAGGCGCTCTAGTACCTGACTCCACAGACTTTCTATAGGAATTTCCATTATTCACCACCTTTGCTGCTAATCGTCACAATAGAAGATAAAGCACCAATTTAGCATTGAGACACGCTAGACCTAGAATAAGCTTTTAAGTTGTAATCATTTTGGGACATACCCGGTAGGCACACCACCGATTGATACGGAGAAGCAACGACACATGAAGACAACAAACCATGATTTGGCGCCCAAAAAGATTTATACCAGGGGTTTTCGCCACAGGTTGTGGATGCTCTCATATGGGGTAGTAGTGGTGTTCTTGGGGAGCTGCTCTCTTCTACCAACCAAGACCTTTGAGACTCGACAAAGCGACACTCAAGACCAAAAAACAATAGAACCCAATCCACTAATTGTCCCCCCGCCGATTTTCTCGTCGTCTGGAGATCCTAATTTTGTGGTAAAAGTAGTGCAAAATGTGGGGCCTGCGGTAGTTCGCATTGATTCTTCCCGAACAATCACTTCTCGCGTACCAGACGAATTTAACGATCCATTTTTCCGGCGGTTTTTTAAAGACGCAGCGCCACAGCCTAGACAACGGGTAGAGCAGGGTAGTGGCTCTGGATTTATCATTAATTCTTCTGGTCAAATTGTGACCAATGCTCATGTGGTAGATGGTGCTGATAGAGTGACTGTCATACTCAAAGATGGCCGGACTTTTAACGGGAAAGTTTTGGGTGAAGACCCAGTAACAGATGTGGCTACGATCAAAATTGACGCTAATAATCTGCCAACTCTATCTGTGGGTAACTCCGATGCCTTACAACCAGGAGAAGCAGTAATAGCTATCGGTAACCCTTTAGGCTTGAATAATACCGTCACTTCTGGGATTATTAGTGCTACAGGTCGCTCTGGTAGTGATATCGGTGCTAGTGACAAGCGGGTTGATTACATCCAAACGGATGCTGCGATTAATCCTGGTAACTCCGGTGGCCCATTGTTAAATGCTCGTGGCCAGGTAATTGCGATGAACACAGCTATTATTCGAGGCGCTCAAGGCTTAGGATTTGCTATTCCCATCAACACTGTGCAAAAAATTGCCCAAGAATTAATTGCTAAAGGCAAAGTCGATCATCCTTATTTGGGTGTTCAGATGGTGACATTGACACCAGAAAATAAAGAAAGAATAAAAAATGTAGTAGGCGATCGCTTAAATATTACAACAGATGACGGCGTTTTACTGGTTGAGATTGTGCCGCGATCGCCTGCATCTGTGGCTGGACTACGAGTTGGTGATGTGATTAAAAGCATTAATAACCAGCCTGTTACTAAAATTGAAGAAGTACAAAAGCTAGTAGAAAAGAGCAAAATCGGTACTAAGTTACCAATAGAAGTGGAACGCAATGGGCAAATTGTCCAAGTAGGGGTTCAACCTGCTCCTTTGCCCGTGAGACGTGAAGGATGATGTTAGGAGTTAGGAGTTAAGAGTTAGGAGTTAGGAGTTAAGAGTTAGGAGTTAGGAGTTAGGAGTGCTGAGTGGGAGAGAATAACTAATGCCCAATACAACTCTACGAGAGGCTACGCCAACGACGTCGGCTCCATCGAGCGAAGCCGAAATGCTCAGTACAAGTGCCCAATGCCCAATGCCCAATTACCAAAAGGAGTTTTTATCATGACTGAATTAGCGCCAATAATTCAATTAGGCAATCCAACATTGCGCCAAAAAGCTGCTTGGGTTGAGAATATTCAAGATAAGCATATCCAAAAATTAATTGAAGACTTAATCGCCACTGTTACCAAGGCTAACGGCGTGGGGATTGCTGCGCCTCAAGTAGCACAATCCTATCGTTTATTTATTGTGGCTTCCCGTCCTAATGCCAGGTATCCCAATGCCCCGGAAATGCAACCTACTGCCATGATTAATCCCAAAATCATTGCTCATTCAACTGAAGTTGTCAAAGATTGGGAAGGTTGTTTAAGTGTTCCAGGAATTAGAGGGTTAGTTTCTCGGTATAAATCTATTGAAGTGGAATACACTGACTGTCAAGGCAACTTACAAAAGCAAGAATTAACCGATTTTATCGCTCGGATTTTTCAACACGAGTCCGATCATCTCGACGGTATCGTATTTGTAGATCGTATAGAGAACACTCTCGATATGATCACTGAGCAGGAATATCAACAACGAGTCGTTAACAATTAATAAAAGGGACTAGTACAGCACTTGGACTCAGAATGTATCACTAAGAACATCAAAGCAGATGTTCCTAGATTACATTTTATGCTTCCTTTTTGCTTAATAGCGATCGCCTTTCAGGAAAAACTTTTTGGTTTACTGACACTGATTCGTTACTCCGAATCAGTATGTAGAGGATGTCACCATCAAATCTTTCTGGTGCATTTCCCAAGCTAGGGTAGTGTACACAATTTGATCTAAGTCATTATATTTTGGTTGCCAACCCAGTAATTTAGAGATTTTATTAGCACCAGCGATCACACAAGCAGGATCACCAGGGCGACGTTCTGTTTCAATAACCGGAAAATCTACCCCAGAAATAACCTTAACCCGTTCGATAACTTGACGGACACTGTATCCTTGTCCATAACCACAGTTGAGAATTTGGCTTTCGTTACCTTGTTCTAGATAGGTTAAAGCATCTAAATGTGCTGCTGCTAGGTCTTCAACATGAATGTAGTCTCTAATTGCCGTTCCATCTGGTGTAGGAAAATCTGTACCAAAAATTTTTACTCCTAGTCTGCGTTTGAGTGCAGCATCACACGTAACTCGAATTAAATGAGATGCTCCTTTTGACATCTGCCCCAATCGCCCACCAGGTTCTGCTCCAGCAACATTAAAGTATCGTAAAATTACGTAACGTAAATCAGAAGCCTTTGCATAGTCACGAATCAGCCATTCACAAGAAAGTTTTGATCGCCCATAGGGGTTAATAGGTTCAGCTGGTGTAGATTCAGTAACAGGACTCGTTTCTGGTTGTCCATAAACAGCTGCTGTACTGGAAAAGATAATTTGGTTCACACCCATGTTGCTGCAACAACGGAGTAAATTCAGGGTGTTACGAGTATTGTTAGCGTAATAGTCTAGGGGACGAGAAACAGATTCGGGTACGTTCAGACTGCCAGCAAAGTGTAAAACTGCCGTAAATTGATGCTGACAAAATACCTGACAGAGACATTCTAAATCTTTTAAATCACCAATAATTAACTCACCATGCAATACTGCTTGGGCTGAACCCGTAGAACAATTGTCATAGACCACAACATCGTAACCTGCTTCGCCCAACTTACAAACCACGTGCGAGCCAATGTATCCTGCTCCACCAGTAACTAAGACTTTTTTATTCATCTGCCTTTACCCAGTAATACTACCCGAATGGTTTTGAAGATGATCGCTAAATCCAAAGCTAGGGAATAATTTTTGATGTAGTAGAGGTCGTAAGCTAATTTCTCGTAAGCATCTTCTACTGATGCGCCGTAGGGATACATTATCTGCGCCCAGCCTGTGATTCCGGGTTTGATGACATAACGTAAGTCATAGTAGGGAATTTCTTGTCGCAGCTTGATATCAAATTCTGGCCGTTCTGGACGGGGGCCAATGAGGCTCATTTCTCCCCAGAGAACGTTTAAAATCTGTGGTAGTTCATCGATTCTAGTCAGGCGTAACCAGCGTCCGAATCTAGTAATCCGAGGATCTCGTTCGTTCGCCCACTGCACTCCCCGTTTTTCGGCGTCCTGATACATGGAACGAAATTTGTAAACTCTAAAGGGCTTTCCTTCCAAACCAGTTCGCATCTGTGTGTATAACACTGGGCCTGGACTATCTAACTTAATTGCTAGTACTACTAACAACATCAGTGGAGATAAAAACACAAATAATGACCATGCCAGAATAATGTCTAATAACCGCTTGAGCTTTTGACTAATGCTGTCACCCGCTAAATTAAAACCAGCACCAAAAGCCAGCCAGTTATCCTGAAGCAGAAATGAGGGAAGTTTGTGCCACAAGGTTTCACAAATATCGGGAATCCCGTAGATGGAGACACCAGATAAACGTAACTGCATCAACTGCTGTATCTCTGCACCAGATAATTCCATTGGGGTTGTTACTATTACCCCTGACCAAGGTTGTTGACTCCATTGGGGTAAGTCATTGAGGCTCCCCACAAAAACTCGATTACTTTTTGCTAACTCATTGGTGTTTGGCTCTGCTGTTGCTAAAACAACCAAGCGCCCTAATGAACTGTGTTCTAGAAAAGTTTTGCTAAATAAAATGGCTTTTTTACCTGCACCTAAAATTAGCCAACGGCTGTGTTGCTCTTGCGATCGCACCCACTTGGCTGCCCATATTCTTGATGCCATAGCCCAGATGGTAAATATGCCTAGACTAGGGAGCAAAATTCCTCGTTTCAAGACCAAATCTTTCCCCCAAACACCAGTAAAGTAAATAAGAGCTGCAATAATGCTACCAACAACAACATTACTAATCAAAATGCGGAATGGAGCGCGTAACCCTGCTATTTGGGTATCTGGATGGTAAGTATCTGCTAAATACAGCCCTGTAAAAACTAGGAAAAAAAATAAATAAATTAAAGGGTCAAAACTATTTAGATTTTGATTCAATTGTAACCATAAAGAGAGAGACAAACTCAACAATAAACCCACTATATCCCCTAATAACAGTAATACACAGAGGAGATTATCTGTCTGAGAAAATTTCTTGGTTTTTTTGCCAATAGCAAGAGTAATAGTCATTTGCAGAGATTAGTAAAAATCAGAAAAATTACAGCATAGATATAACAAAATTGGACGCAAGCAATAATTAGCCTGAAATTTTAATGTGAGATTTAAATAGTTAAAAATATTTCAAACCCGTCAGCAAACTAAATGATAAGCACTCGAAAACAAAAGCCTGGCTTTACTAAAAAACCAAGTTTCGTGAGCTTAATCAAAAAAGCCATCTTGTGTGTTTTACAATATCTTTATTAGCCCTTTATTTTTAATCCTTATTTTAGCTATCCAACCATGTAGAAATTACGTAAATATTTGAATTTATATACAAATAGTATTTGATTTTTGAAAAAGCTCTATACATCTGGAGAGACATAAAATCAGATGATAATTCAATTCCGCTAAACCTTGCTGTAAAAACCTTGGAAAGGGGGGATTAAGGGGGGTAGCCTGTGGGACATGCATTTGAGCTTAAGTTGACACCAATAAACCATGCCGTACCCCTACGGAGAAGCAAGCTAGCAAGAGCGTCTCGTAGAGAAGTGCGGGCTATGTCGTTCGCGCCAGCGTGCCGTAGGCAAGACTCGTTAACGCTTCTCTACGAGACGCTGCGCGAACGCTATCGGCGTCGCTAAAATATTCCTTGAGTAAATACATTAGCAGTGTTTATAGTAAATTATACATTAAAATTCATAGTAATATAATCAAGAAAAAACCGTAAAAATACGTAGGTTTTTTCACAGAAAAACCTTGATAATCTTTAACTAAATCTTTATGGATTATTCAGATCCAGTTGCAATCAATAAGGAGCAATTTTAGAAAACATTAGACCAGTTGATAAGTAGGTAGGCATAATTAAATGTAATATATCATTGCGTTTACGTAGCGAACGCAATGACAGTTCATATTATATTTATTTACACCCATCCACTTATATCACCTCTTTTGTTCTACTTCTTTGCTCTATATTCAGTTCTCACTTCGGTGCAATACAGTCGGAACGTCACCCTGAATTTGCTGACACAAACACTCCCCTCTCCTTGGCAAGGAGAGGGTTGGGGGTAAGGTTGAAAAATGTACTTCATGCAAACAAGAAGTGCTTTATATCAGTACAAATGAGCCAACTAAATGTTTAACAGTTTCCATATGTAGAGTATTAGGTGAATTATGCCTTCTCATCAAAACGAGCAAGACCTGATTAATTTTCAACACTATTGGCTGACTGTAAAAAGACGTTGGTTACTGATAATAACCATTATGGGGTCGGTCTTAGGAGTCACAGTGTTGGTTACTTTTAGTCAAAAAGCAATTTATGAAGCCGAGGGCAAACTCCTTTTTAATAAACAAAGTGGTGTCTCTTCCCTTACAGGTGCAAGTGAGCAGCTCGGACAACTCAGTGGAGTGACAAGTCTCTCTAACCCTTTGGAAACCGAAGCCGAAATCATTCGCTCCTACCCCCTGAGTCAAAAAACTATTGCTAAGTTGCAGCTCAAGGATAATCTGGGACAACCATTAGAAATAGATAATTTTCTGCCTAACTTGAAAATCAAAAGTATCCGAGGGACGGATATTTTACAACTTTCTTACCGTAGTGCTAATCCTCAAGAAGCCACAGCTATCATCAATACATTGATGAGTGCTTATCTGGAAAATAATGTTCGGATTAACCGTTCTGAAGCCACAGCAGCACGGAAATTTTTAAGCAAGCAATTACCTCTAATTGAGGCAAAAGTCACAGAGGCGGAAGCAGCACTGCGTCGGTTTAAAGAAAAATACGAGGTTGTTTCCCTAGAAGAAGAAGCTATACAAGGAGTCAAAAGGCTGAATGACTTATCCAGCCAGATAACCCAACTACGCGCGCAGTTGGTTGATGCTAAGAGCCGTTCTGGTGCTTTCCAAAATCAATTGGCATTGAACACACGGCACGCTATGGCACTCACCAGCTTAAGTCAATCCAAAGCAGTACAACAAGTGCTATCAGAATATCAGAAGGTTCAAGACCAGTTAGCAGTGGAGAGGTCACAATTTACCGATGAACACCCAGTCATTACTAATTTGTTAAGTAAAGAACAAGCTCTCAAAAAGCAGCTAGAAGGAAGAGTCACCCAAACTCTGGGTAGTTCACAGCCTATCCCAGAGCAAGATTTACAAATAGGAGAACTCAAGCAGACTCTAACTGCTAATTTGGTGCAAGTGGAAGTAGAACGGTTGGGATTACAGAATCAAGTTGGTGTGTTGATGAAGGAATTTGTACTTTATCAAGCACGTCTCAGAAGCCTACCCAAACTGGAACAACAACAGTTACAGCTAAAAAGACAGCTACAAGTAGCACAAATAACCTACGAACAAATACTGAAGCGATTGCAAGAAGTTGAATTAGTAGAGAACCAAAATGTAGGCAACGCCACGATTGTTTCTGAGGCTTTAGTTCCTAAGAAGAAAATTTCTCCTCGTATTAGCTTGAATTTGGCACTAGGGGGATTTTTAGGATTCTTCTTAGCTATTGGAGCAGCTTTATTGCTAGAAGCTGTAGACAAGTCTGTGAAGACAGCAGAAGAAGCCCAAGAGTTATTGGACTATCCCTTGTTAGGTACGATTCCGGTTTTTGATCAAAAAGCTAGACTGGCTCGTGGTGAGAGTCCAACCGAATTAGTGGTACTCAATAACCCTTATTCATCGGTTAATGCAGCCTTTGAAATGCTCCAGACTAACCTGGGTTTTACCCTTTCTGATAAGGAATTGAACGTGATTGTGGTTAGCAGCTCTGTGATGAATGAGGGCAAATCTTTTGTGGCAGCTAACTTAGCAGTTGCTACTGCCCAGATGGGACGGCGAGTGCTATTGATTGATGCAGATATGCGTCGCCCTCGTCAACACGAAATGTGGCAGCAATCTAACTTAATGGGGTTAAGTAATGTTTTAGTGGGGCAGGCTACGTTAGCAGAAGCTGCCAAGGAAGTGGTAATAAATCTAGAATTGCTCAGTTCTGGCACCATACCGCCTAACCCTGTTGCACTACTAGACTCACAGCGGATGAATGGGTTACTGCAACAAGCTGCCCAAGATTATGACTGCGTGATTATTGACACTCCGCCTTTAAGCCTTCTGGCAGATGCCTCGATTATAGGCAAAATGGCAGATGGAATCTTGCTAGTTACACGTCCTGGTGTAGTTAATTCTGATACGGCTAAGACTACAAAAGCACTGTTAGAACATTCGCGTGTGACTGTGTTGGGAATGGTGGTGAATTGTGTAACTACTGATCATAATGACTACAACTACTACTACTCCCATACAAATACTGGAAAGAATAATTCAGGGAAGAAGGATAAGATTAAGTCCAACTTAAGTAAAATCACTGGATTAAGACTGCTTTAACTGGTTAATAATTTGGCAAAATCAGTGTTTTTTCTGAGGTGGTTCAAGATTTAGGTTGTGTAAAGTTATAGGCACAATATAAAGTTAATACGGTCGGTTGAAATGCTTAATTAATAGCAAGACTTGCTAAAGTATCGTGTTGAAGGCAGTAAAGTATTTTACAAGAATCTTAACTTTACTGCGTTCTTTAGGTGGATATTTAGCATCCACTTGAGGAACGTTTATCACAACAAAGATTATGGCAGCTTAAGAGAGTTCGTAGTAAGCACAAAGAGTACTTGTTTAAAGAATAATTTGAGTTAAAAAATCTGGGTTTTGAGTCAGGGTAAGCGTAACTCAATTTGAGCTGACAAGTATGTAGTAATCGCCCAAAATCTAATCGAGCTGCAATAGATAATAATTACATGCTTACTATTATTGCTGCTTGTTTATCCTAATATGATGATGCTTCTAAATCCGCTTTTCAATAGACTATGTATGGAAAAAACAGGAATCTCAATTATCACCACATATTTCCCACTACAGCATAGCGATTAACAATAAACCCAATGACAATTTTAATTACAGGTGGAACAGGTTTTTTAGGAAAAAGACTTGGTATTGCGTTAAAAAACAATCATTCTGTTGTTTTGACTGGAAGAAACAATAAGCAAAACTTTCAGGCTCAGAAGTTTACCGGTTGTCCAGTTTTACCAATGGATATCTCTAATATTGAATCTGTTAGAGATGTTTTTACCGTGGTAAAACCAAATATTGTTATCCACGCTGCTGCAACAAAATTTGTGGATTTAGCAGAGCATCAGCCAATGGAATGCATTGATGTAAATGTAGTTGGCTCTCAGAGTATTGCCAGAGTTTCGGTAGAAAAGAATATAGAAGCAGTGATAGGTATTTCTACTGATAAAGCAGCCCCTCCAGTTAGGAATACATATGGTCTCTCTAAGGCAATAATGGAAAGGCTATTTTGTGCAATGAATGGTAAAGCTGGAACCAAGTTTACCTGCGTTCGGTATGGGAATGTAGCTTGGTCAACCGGGTCAGTATTACCTATATGGAAAAAAATGTATGAAGAGACAGGGATAATTCGTTCTACTGGACCTGAGATGAGAAGATTTTTCTTCACAGTAGATGAAGCTGTTGGTTTAATAGTTACTGCTCTAGAGAACATAGACTATTTGCAAGGGAAGGTCTTAGCTAGACAGATGAAGTCAGCTCAAATCAAAGATATCTTAACTACTTGGACTAACTACAAAGGCGGTCATTGGGAAAAAATGGAAGGGCGGCCAGGGGAGAGAAATGATGAGTTTTTGATTGGTGAGTTAGAACTAGCACACACTTCAGAGAAAATTTTTAAAGATATTTTGCATTACGTCATTTCATTTAATGAAATAGCTTCAAAACCTTTATCAGAGGTTTTCTCATCTGAAAATGCAGAACGCTTATCAGAAAGTGGAATTTTGAAGATTATCAATAATCCACCTATAGAGGAACTGTAAATGGGAATAATTAAACATGCTTTGATTATGGCTGCTGGCAGGGGGCAACGCATGATACCTCTTACTAACATTGTCCCAAAGCCAATGGCTCCATACGCCGGTTCAACGCTTATAGCCAAAGGTATTGAACAAATAGCTAAAAGAATAGAAAAAATTCATGTGACTGTTGGATATAAAGGAGCAATGCTAGCACAGCATGTTATTGAGCATGGTGCGTTTTCAGTATGGAATACTAATGATAAAAGCAACTCTTGGTGGATTTATAACACTTTACTTAAGTATTTGGATGAACCAATTTACGTACTCACCTGTGATAATGTGATCGACTTGGATTTTGACTTACTAGAAAACAACTATCAAGAGTTTGGAAA
Source organism: Nostoc sp. (assembly GCF_036919675.1). Classification (GTDB taxonomy): domain Bacteria; phylum Cyanobacteriota; class Cyanobacteriia; order Cyanobacteriales; family Nostocaceae; genus Nostoc. The sequence goes on along the minus strand of NZ_JBALCP010000098.1, from coordinate 121,451 downwards.
TGCTCCCTGTATGCTAGTACCAGTGGTTCCTGTTCCTGGGCTGGAAGGGGATTATATATTTCGCGATGGCAATCTTGTGACAGAACTCAATCGATATAAAAGCTCAGATATATACTGCTCTGGAATTCAGATTATAAATCCATATAGGTTGAACCTACTTACAAAAGAGGGAAAAGACTTTTATTTTTTATGGGAACAGTTAATTCAGCAAAAGCAATTAGTTGTCTCTTCTGTTTATCCAAGTAAATGGCTTGCAGTAGATACCATAGAGCATCTCTCACAGTTGAATAACACATTCTTACATAACTGAGTATGGTTGATATTTTAGTAATATCTCATTCTTGCTTTGTATCAGTTAATCGCCTAATTTATAGAAAATTAGCCGCATTAGGTTGGTCAGTGGAAATCGTAATTCCTAAACACATGAAGTTTGGCAATTGTATAAGAACATCTGAGGATGATTCTCCTGGAGATCCTAAGATTCATCGTCTTCCTTTGCTAGAAGTTCATGGTCGTTTTAGAATCTATAAAGGGCTGTTAAAATTACTAAACGTCTTGCGTCCACGTATTGTATTTATGGATAACGACCATGCAAGCTTATTGGCATGGATGCTTGGTGATTGGGCGCGTTTTCATAACTCAACCCTGATAGTACAAACTAACGATAATTTAATTAAAAGTCTTTGGACAGAAATCTCTCAAAGACGCATTACAAGCGCCTTAGGAATTTTAGTAATTAAGTTATTGTCTGATTTAGGAAACTCAAATATTAGACATATTTTTGCGATCAACTCTGATGGAGTTAAACTATTGAGCAAGATGGGATATGCGGAGCGTGTTTCGCTAATTCCTCTTGGCTATGACCCGAATCTATTTTATAGTGATCACCAGACACGATTAGCGACTAGAGAACAGTTAGGATTGAGCAAAATAACAATTGCTTATTTTGGAAGAATAATACCTGAAAAGGGTTTGCATCTTCTAATCCAATCTTTGGCACAGCTAAAACATTTGGAATGGCAGTTTCTTTTGGATAACTTTAAGGCTTATGACAATTCATATTACGAACAATTAAAAATCTTGATCAGAGAAAACAATCTAGAGTCACGAGTAGTCAAATTTGATGCAAGTCATAAGGAAATGCCTGCCTATATAAACGCTGCTGATATTGTCGTAGTACCTTCATTATCTACCCCTAACTTTAAAGAGCAATATGGCAGAGTAGCTGTTGAGGCGATGGCATGTGGTCGTCTAGTCATTGCCTCAAATAGCGGAGCATTGCCTGAAGTTATAGGAGATGGAGGAGTTATTATTCCAGAGAATAATCAATCGTCTTTGGTGAATGCTCTGAGTCAGGCTTTGCAGGATGTGGAATTCCGTCAAAATATAGCCGATTTAGCAGTTAAAAGAGCGATTAACCATCTAAGTATTCATAGACAGAGAGATTTAATGGCTCAATTGTTTTTTCAAATATTGTCACTATCAACGTCAAATGAGCTTACTTAAATATGTTTCAGTTAAACCCTAATGATTTTTCTAAAAATACCTTAAAAATGGTTATAGTTGGGAATGTTTCAGAACCTTACCATATGGGTTATGTGTTTCTGAAAGCCTCTCAAGATATAGGACTGATTGTAGAAACCTGTGACACAAGCAATTATGCTCCTTCAATGAAATCTCTTTGGGGTAAGGCATTATTTAAGTTGTCTGGCAAGCGACCTTTAGAGTGGTGGTCTTTTAATTCCCATCTTGCAAATACCATACAAGAATTTCAACCGCAATTAGTTTTTGTAACTGGGATTTTCCCACTGGAAGAATCTTTATTCAGGCTTTGTAGTAAAAAGGTAATCAAGATAGTTAATTATTTAACTGACTATCCTTGGAACACTTTTCACTATAGTTCCAAGTTTATAGATAATCTCAGCCATTACGATCTAGTTTTCAGCACAAAAAGCAAAATTTTAACTGAATTAATTCAACATGGGGTAAAGCAAGCCAAATTCCTACCCTTTGCATACGACCCTTTTTTACATTACCAACCTAAGAATATATATTCAAATATTAAAGAAAAATTTGATTCCGATATTTGTTTTGTTGGTCGAGCAGACTCGGAACGTATCCCATATTTGGATGCAATCGCAGAATTAAACAATAACTTAAGACTGAAACTATATGGCGGTGCTTGGGAAAATATCAATGTGAAGAATTGGGAGAAGCATCCAGTTGTTGTAAATGAAGAGTATAGACTGGCACTTTCCTGCTCAAAATTAGCTCTTGGCATAGTTAGAAAACGCAACCAAGATGAGTCTACACTTAGAACCTTTGAGATCGCTGCTTGTGGTGGATGTGGAATCTATGAGGATACTTCAGAACACAGACAGATTCTAGATGGCTATCCTGAATATGGTTTCTTTTCTTCACCAGAGGATTTAGCTAGTAAATGTAAATGGTTACTGGAGAATCCAATAGAAAGAGAGCAAATGAGACAACTAGGAATTCAGCTTGTAGTTAAGGAATCAAATACTTATACGGCTAGATTGAAGACTATTTTGCAATGGTGGAGTCAGGAGTAAAATATGCTCAATTACACCAAATCTCCCTGGCAAGAGCAAGATAAGGATAGTCAAACTATAGGTTTAAAAAGGTTACTGTACTTTATTTTCCGCCCTTTGCTCTCATTGTATGCATCTAAATATTTATCCAAAGAAATTCTTCAAATACTAAAGCCATCACTATTGCTACCTGGCAGAGGAATGCCTCTAGAGGATCGTCGGTGTTGGGGGGCTTATCGTTGTGATATTAAAAATGCTGTGATCCTTGTACAAGGAACAGGTACGGGTTGGGATGTAATTTCTTGGGCAAGATTAAAGCCTAAAAAAATTATTGCAACTGATTTATTTGAATTTAAAGATTCTTGGACTGAAATTATCCATTATTGTAAAGAAAAATTAAATGTTGAAATTGAGTTTTATCAATCTCCTTTGGAAGATCATTCATTTCTTGAAGATGAATCAATTGATTTATGTGCATCAGATGCAGTTTTTGAACACTGTCAAGATTTAAAATCAGTTCTCAAAGAATCATTTCGCGTTTTGAAACCAGAAGGAAGTCTATATGCTGGCTATGGACCTCTGTGGTTTTCTGCTGGGGGTGATCATTTTTCCGGGCGCGGTGGTTTACAAAATGTGTTTAACCATCTCTTGCTAGATTCTGAACAATATATGAAATATTTTTTGTCATTCTTGCAAACTAATGAAGATTTTCAAAGTGGAGGGCGTTATGTTGAGCTTGATCTATTTTCTCGTTTAAGTACTCAAGAATACTGTAATTTATTCCAAAAAGTAGGTTTTCAAATAAAAGATTTAATTCTGCAATTAGATCCTAAATCTTTAGCATTTAAAACTAAATTCCCTGAAAACTTTCGGCAGTTGTGTAATAAATATACTAATAAACACGAAGATGATTTTTTAATTAGCTCTAATCTAGTTCGCTTAGTCAAATCATCTAGTAATTACTAAAAATTACATTATGTATTTAGTTGAGAGCATTTTGGAATAATTAAATAAATTACGCTTGTTTTCGTTTTCATAAAATACAGGAATCTTTAAAGCATGAATAATTTTAACAAGACCATACAAAAATCTAAATGGCTAATAAAGTGTATGCTTCTTTCTACGGAAATAGAAAGGTTGATTTGTCCAAACTGTGGTAGCAGTAAATCAAAAAATATAGACAGTAAATTTATATTTACGCACCTGAGAGAATGTGAAAATTGCTATCTGAGATTTCGTACTCCTACAGAAAATGTTAAAGAGAATTATGAATACTATCAAAGTGAATATTCTCAAGAATTTACAACTGATTTGCCAGATAGAGAATATCTAGAAAAATTATTAAAGTCAAACTTTGAAAATTATGAAAAATCCTACTCTAATATTATTAAATTACTTAAATTATTCTATCCTCAAAAAAATAAATTATTTGATTTTGGTTGTTCCTGGGGTTATGGATCTTGGCAGTTTCAAGAAGCAGGTTTTTCAGTTTCAGCCTATGAAATTTCAAAACTTCGATCTGATTTTGCTGTAAAAAGTTTAGGTATTAATATGATTGATATATCCAATACATTAAATGAAAATACGATAGATATATTTTTTAGCAATCATGTACTTGAACACGTACCGTCTCCTTCTAAAACTATAGCTTTAGCCAAAAAAATGCTGAAGCCAGATGGCATTTTTATAGCTATTACACCAAATGGTTCAGATTCGTATCGACTCAATCATTATACTGCTTGGCATTCTCTATGGGGACAGAATCATCCAAATCATTTAAGTGATACTTTCTACAAGCAAGAATTTAAAGACAATCCATTTTTCTCATCATCAATATCTGACAACCTATCAGATGTCATTCAATGGAATCAAAAGAAGAATCAAACTCTATTATCTTCTTTTGATTCGGAGTTATTGCTATTATCATACCCAAACGTAAAGGTTTAGATATTTATCGTTAATTTGTCTTATTCATATTATTCAGGGCTTATGAAAATATCTATTGTTGTTGGTGGAAGATGGCACGCTTTTGACTTAGCAAGAGAACTGTATTCAGCAGGTATTTTACATCGTTTAATCACCAACTATCCTAAATACAAAACCCGTAAATGGGGAATACCTGATGATAAAGTAGTTAGCTTGCCTTTAACTCTTTTATTAGGAAAAGCTATCTACCAAATAGGTGAAGAAAAATTGGTGATGAAATCCCAAGCTTTACTCCACAATCTATTTGCTAAAGCAGCAAGTAGATACCTAGAAGGCAGCACCCTAGTACATGGCTGGTCAAGTTTTTCTGAGCCTGCTTTGCTTTGGGCGAAACAGAATGGCATACCTTTCCTATTGGAGCGTAGTTCTGCTCACATGAGGGTGCAATGTCAATTATTGAGAGAGGAATATCAGCGCCTAAATTTAGACTGGGCAGAAACACATCCAGATGTTGTGGCTCAAGAACTACGGGAATATGAACTTGCAGATAAGGTAGCAGTACCTAGTTTATTTGTGAAAGGTAGTTTTCTTAACCAAAAATTTCCTGAAAAACGCCTAGTACTTAACCATTTTGGTACAAACATCAAAAGCTTTTCACCTGGATTAAAACAGGATAATGTATTTCGTATTATCTATGCTGGTTCTTTAAGTGTACGTAAGGGAATTCATTATTTAGTTAAAGCTTTTATGGAGGCAGATATATCAAATAGTGAATTATGTTTGGTTGGTGGAGCTACGGCAGAAACCCCTCATTTATTAACAGGAGTAGATGAACGAATTAAATTGATTGGTCATGTACCACAGCCGCAATTAGTGGACTACTACCGTAATAGTAGTGTTTTTGTCATGGCAAGTATTGAAGAAGGGCTGGCTTATGTACAGGCACAGGCTCTTGCGTGTGGGTTGCCGTTAATTTGCACAACTAATACTGGTGGCGAAGATTTACTAAGGATGTCTGGTGTGCAACCAGTCAAATTAGAGATGGGTATAGAAGAGTATCCAGCAGGATATTTAGTACCTGTAAGGCATAGCCAAGCTATAGCTACTTGCTTACAAACACTAGCCCAGGATAAAAATTTACTTTTATCTAAACGAGAAGCAGCACTATCATTCCGAGCTACAGGTTTGGATTGGAGTTCTTATGCCCAACGTGCTATCGAATCTTATAAATTTCTACATAATCCAGAATCTACTAGGAAGAAGATAGAGGTCTAAATGATAGAGCCTTTAGTATCAATTGTTTTACCCGTCTACAATCGTAAGAAATACTTGACTAAAGCCATTGATAGTGTTTTACAGCAAACCTATCAAAACTGGGAATTAATTATTGCAGATGATAATTCTTCTGAAGATACAAAAGCTTTATTAGAAGAATATGCTGCAATATCTAAGGTAAAAATTTACTATAATACCCACAATATAGGGCTTTTTGCTAATCTCAATCAAGCTATTAAACGCTGCAATAGTGAATATATAACAATTCTTTGCACTGATGATTTTTTCTTGCCTCATTGTTTGGAAACTAATATAAATGCTATTCAAAAATATTCTGAAGCCAATCTTATCTTATCTTCTACATATTCAGTTAATGCAGATGGTGAAAGATTACCTGATGCCAAGATTTTTTATGATGATTATATAGCTAAGGAAACAAAAATCTTTCAACCTGAACAAAGCGTGCCATTGTTACTTAAATTCGGGAGTATCAATGGCAATATTACTGCAATGTTCTTTAGGAAGAGTCTTTATGAACGAGTTGGTGATTTTAGATCAGACTGGCGACATGCAGCAGACTGGCAATGGATATATCGAGTTGCTTGTTGTAGCCCAATTCTAATTTCTAGAGTTAACGTAGCAGTTATTAGAGTTCATCAAGAGCAACTGTCAGTTATTAATGGAAAGAATCTCAGCGCTTCCTTAGAAGGATCTGAAATGGTAAAGATGCTCTTGGCCAGTCCGCATGTAATAAATCTTAAGTCAGCACCAAATTGGGCATCGCACATTATGCAGTTTCATCTGTGGTTTGCCTTCAAACTTGCTCTTAGAGGATATTTGTCAGAGGCTCTAACTATTCTTAAGGCTATAAATCAAGTCACGGGCTTTGGCAAAACATTCTGGGCAATGTTGAAAACTTTACCTCAGAGGTGGACTGCTCGTAGACAGAAAGGCTTCATTTTACCACCAAATTAATAATATAAGGATTGTGTCTATGCTCAAACGACTTTATAGCAATTCGTTTTACAGCAATTGAATTTAATTAGATTGAAAACAATTGAATAGCACAAAAAATATTAATATATTGTAATTTTGTAATTTCAAACTAACACAGGAGAAGAATGAGATGATAGGAGCAGATTTTGAATATATTAAAAAATTACTTAATGCTGGTTTGATTTTTTCTCCATGCTTAGACCTTGGTGCCGGCGGTGGCGGTGAAGGAAATAATTGTAAAAGTTTACTCCAAGATGCGGGATTAAAATACATTGGAACTGATATGTATCCAGGAGAAGGAGTTGATATTGTTGCTAATTTTGAAGATTCAGAAATTGAAATTAATAAAGCATTTGTAAATAAATTTTCTTCTATTTTAGTTCTTAACGTTCTAGAGCATACTTTTGATCCAATCAGAGTATTAGATAACGTATTTTCTATTCTGGAACCCAACGGAACTTGTGTTATCATCACTCCAACAGTATGGCCAATTCATGATTATCCAATTGATTGTTGGCGAATTAATCCTACTTTCTATGAAGAGTATTGTAAGCGTCGTTCTGTTTATTTGTTGGAAGAATATTTTGAATATGTAGGATTTTATAATGTTAAAACTAATTTGAACAGAATTGATCATACATACGTATTGCCAAAACCAGAAAAAAATAAATTTGGATTGATGTACTCTAAGACTATTCACAAGCTTTTTAATACCTATGGAAGGTCGATGTCATGTGCTTCACACATTGCAGTGGGTGCTATTATTAAAAACAGTATCAAATAGATTAATTAAAAATTAGCTCGACTTTATTCAAATCAAAGAACGTAACCCTTGTATTTGATAAAAGTTATAGCCCAGAGAGCAAAACTTTTTCTATTGTCATTAGTTCTAGTGGTATCGACAAATTAAAAGGTACTGATAAATCAGATTGTAAGTTAGGCATCGCTCCTTTGGTAATCCTTTAGCAAATGGATAAAGTCGAGTTTAGAGAATATTTCAAATATCGTTAATCATACTAAAGTTACCCTCAAATCTATTACCAAATACTATAAGTAGGTGGGCGTTAAAAAATACAACTAGATTAAGAAATATAAATTAATTAAAAGCTTATATTGAAAGCCTTTCTGGTGCTTTACATAAGTTTACGTAGTTGGGTTTAATTGCGCCCACCTACTTATCTCTTAAGATGTTACATTTATTAAATCTAAAAACAATACAGTATGTTGATGTTTTCTTATCAGTAATCCGTCAAATTAACCCCATCAAGGTCTTTATGTATGAATGTAGAAAGACGTGCTTTAAATGGCATTGTTGTTAATATTTTCTCATTTGCTTTCAATTTGGGTCAGACTGTTTTAATTGTCCCAATTCTCATTAAGTTTTGGGGTGTCGAGAGTTATGGATTATGGCTAACGATATCTGCATTTATGAGTTTATTGCAAACTATTGATAATGGTCATCAAAACTATGTTGGTAACGAGTTAACTAAATTTTACATAACTGGAGCTGGCACAGAAAAATTAAAACAGACATTAGCCTCTAGTATTTGGATGGCGGGAATATTAGGCTGTTTGCAATTAATAATATTAATTGGAATCATAGCTTTTGGATTTATAGAAAAAATTTTGGGAAGTAACTCAGTAATAACAGAAAATCAAGAAATTGGAGTTGCACTTATTGTTTTAGTAGTTACATGGATATTAACTGGTTCTGTTGGGGGTATTCTATCTCGTCTTTATTTACCACTTGGAATGTATGTTAGGTTTACCACCTGGGCAATAATTGCACAGTTTTTTAAAGTAACTAGTATTTTATTGACTGCTATATTAGGAGGAAAACTACTGGTAGCTTCTATAGTTAGCAGTTTGGTTTCCCTAATTATATACATATTTTTCTTTAGAGAAGTATATCAAATCTTTCATAACCTTTATCCCTTTTGGACTAATGGTAGTTGGAAAATAGCATTTACTAATGTTTGTAAATCCTTTTTTCTTACAGGTGTAGGATTTTTATCGCAATTACAAAATAATGGGTTAACTTTATTTGTGTCTGGCATAGTTGGAGCAGCATTTATTCCTGCACTTAGCACTATGCGAACTCTTACTAATACTTTTTTAGCGGGAACTGCAATTGTTACAATGTCATTAATACCTGAGATGACACGCTATCATACTCAGGGTGAACATAAGAAGTTAGTAGATATGATTTCTACGGCTTGGTGGTCAGGGGGTTTATTAATTAATCTTGGCTTAGTGATTACACTACCATGTATCGAGCCAATATATTTGCATTGGACAAGAGGTCAAATCAGCTTTAATTGGGTACTTTACCTAATATTAGCTTGGTCAATTTCGCTAAAAAACTTTGGTAATCCTCAAAGCATTTATCTAATGGGGATTAATCATATAAAAGCACAAACAACAATTGCGGTTGTGCAAACGACAATTATTTTAGGCATAACTAGCCTTTTTTTGGCTAAATATGGCTTGGTTGCTGTAGGGATAGCAATAGTCTGTAGTGAAATCATTGGTTCAGGGATAATGGCAACAATTTACACCATCCTAGAACTGAGGAGTCTAGGTGGAAACTTACTCTTTACTAGAATTGTTTTAGCTTTTTTTGCTGTTGTGATAGTGGGGTTGACTTATATATCTGTAGGACTATATTGGTTGAGTCCGTTAATTGCATCAATAGTTGGAGGAATAATTTTGATAGGACTATATTTATGGCAATGGCAATATTTATCTATAGATGTGCGTTATAGACTAATTAAACTATTTTATAAATTTACATCTTTAAGCTATAAGCATCGGACTTGAGTCTTGCTAGGTATACTGGGAACCAAAGTTTTCTCCAGCAACCTTTCAGTCAGCTTGGGTTTTCAAAAATCAAATGAATTCCTATAGTCAAGATTAACATCAAGTCTAAATTACAAGTTGACGAATTCTAGTTTATTATCCAACTAAATGGATATGGGATTATAAGTTACAGAATTAATACATTTACGAAAATGAATAAACTTTCTTATTTAGACACAACATTAGTATTTTTTTTACTAATATTTTCAGTTATTCCAGGTTTTTTTGGCCTTTTTGAATTGTCTTTGGGAATTTCTGCTGCTATTCCTTTAATTCTGATGATGCGTTTGTCAGTATTAGATGGAAGTTTGGAAACTCGGATGCTATCAATAAGCTATTCAATCAGTCAATTTATTTGTTGGGTCATTGGGTTCTTAGGTTGCATATATTTTCTATCTCCAAAAGGCTTCAATATTGGGACTCATACTGTAGTTACAATGGTTTTGATTAACTTAGTAATGTGGGGAAGTTTATTAGGTACTTTAATTGCTGAACCTTTTAAAAAATTCCAATCTAAAAGCTTAAATTATAATGAAAAGATTACAAATGAATTAACCTCTAAAGGATTTCAAATAACTGGTGCTATTTTTGCATTTTTTCTGGTTGTCAATTATTTCAGTGGTGGTTTTTTCTCTAGGCAACAGATCGGAAACACAGTAGAGCCTGGAACCGTATTATACTTTTTAAGTGCTTTTAGTACATTACAGTACTTATTCTTTCTATTCTTAGGATTTCGCTTAAATCGGCCACTTCTGAATAAATCAAATATTGTTAATCTAATAATTGTACTTTTCTCTATGCTGATAGCTAGTCTAACTGGTGGACGTGGCATGAGTATTCGTATGCTTATTTATACCATTTTAGGAAGCTTTTATTCAAAGCTTAAGTCTAAAGATATCAAAAAATTTATTGTAATTTCAATCCCATTTGTTTTGTTTTTTACTATTATAATTGGCAATGTTAGAGGAAACTTAGATTTTAGTGAATCTATAAATCTAGTTACTCGTATAACACTTATAGGTAAAGCTGCCACTGGAAATTTAGAAGCAACAGGATCTGATTATGATGACCCTCTTTATAGTACTTTTACGAGAATCGCAGAGCCTACAGGACAAATAGTAATCGATCATGTTGCTGAGACTGGATCTTATATTGGGTTACGCAACTTTGAACGTATTGCAACAGCATTTATGCCTAAAATTCTAGGCGACAAAGAGCCTATGGATGATGGAGGGGAAAGATTAAGAGATGAATATGGTGTATATATTACTCAATTTACTAACGCACCTATAACTTCTATGGCTGATGCTTTTGAGAGGGGAGGTTATGGAGCAGTTTTTATATTTTCACTAATTATGTCTTTCTACTTAACAAAACTGAGTGGATATATTGGTAGGTTAAAAAAACAATTACTAAGAATAACTTTAAGGATATCTTTTGCTTACACTTGCTCCGTACTTTATGCTCCAAGTATTCTTGGATGCATTAGCGTTGTAACTTACAATTTTCTTAAAGATGGTTTGTTGATATGGGCTTTGATATTTGTGCTAGAAGCAACAACAAAAAAAATTAAAAATTTACAGTAAAAAACCTAGCAAGGAATTCTAGAAAAGTAAGTCAAACACTTTTGATAAAGACTCTAATTAGGAATTTATATCATTTGTTTAAAAAAATGAGAATATTTTTTCTGTTAACAGATGCCTTTGGAGGACGAGGGGGTATCTCACAGTACAACCGAGACTTTATTAACTGTCTCTGTAGTGCCAAGAATTGTGATGGAGTGGTTGCTATTCCAAGACGTGTTGTCGATCGCATTGAAACTTTGCCACAGAAACTTACATATATTACCTCAGGAATAAAAGGTAAGTTGGCTTACATTCATGCCATTTTTCATACCATCAGAGCCAACCCCAAATTCGATTTAATTGTCTGTGGTCATCTTTATATGCTGCCGCTTGCTTGGCTAGTTAAACTGTGGACAAAAGCGCCTATTCTTCTAGAAATCTATGGCATCGAAGCCTGGAAGCCTCATAAAAACCTTGTTAACTACTGTCTTCCAGCAGTAGATTGTATTGTCTCTATCAGCCAAGTTACATTTGATCGCTTTCAATCCTGGGCAAATATACCCAAAGTGCAACAATTTTTACTGCCAAATGCGATCGCTCTCGACCAGTATGGCCATGATCAGAAAAATTCTGAACTTATTTCCCGATATGGACTGAAGGACAAGATAGTTCTGATGACATTGGGACGCTTGGACTCTTATGAACGATATAAGGGGTTTGATGAAGTAATCGAGTTGCTGCCTAAATTGAGCGAAAGAATTCCTAATTTATCCTACTTAATAGTGGGGGAAGGATCTGATAGAGAGAGATTAGAAGAGAAAGTGCGATCGCTTAATCTTCAGGCAAAAGTGATTTTCACAGGATTTATTTCTGAAGCCAAAAAAGCCGACCACTATCGGCTAGCAGATGTTTATGTGATGCCGAGTAAGGGAGAAGGATTTGGCTTTGTTTTTTTAGAAGCAATGGCTTGCGGTATTCCCGTAGTTGCGAGTAAAGTTGATGGCAGTCGTGAGGCAGTACGAAATGGTTTACTAGGCATTCTTGTTAATCCTGATGATCCAGAAGAAATAAAGGCGGGAATTCTAGAGGCGTTGAAGCGTCCCAAAGGAGTAATACCGCAGGGATTAGAATATTTTTCCTATGAAAATTTTGAGCAGAGGTGTCACCAGATTTGTAACCAAATATTCCAAGTATCTATATAGCGGGTAAAAAATTTTCTCGATTGCAATTCAAGAATCACTTGACAACTCTGCTCAAAATCACAGTTATATTGCTCAATCTACCAATCAAATCCTTAAATACATGTGCGGTATATACAGTTACATAGGCAGAGAAGACTTTAATTCATCAAATGTATTAGCTGCTCTGCATCATCGAGGCCCTAATTCCCAAGGTACATGGCAAAGAAATGTAGGAGCAAACCACATTCACCTACTGCATACTCGTCTGGCAATTCTTGACCTTAGTCCTGCTGGGCATCAACCTATGGTAGATGTAAAAACGGGTAATGTGATTATTTTTAACGGGGAAATTTATAACTTCTTGGAACTACGCCAAGAATTGAAAGCACAGGGTGTAGAGTTTACCTCTCATAGTGATACAGAAGTTTTGTTATTAGGTTATCGTGTCTGGGGTGAGCAAATAGTAGAACGCCTAGACGGTATGTTTGCTTTTTTATTGTTTGACTCTATTCAACAACGTCTTTTAGTAGCACGGGATCATGTTGGAATGAAACCACTCTACTATGCTCAAACTCGCGGTGGAGGCATTGCTTTAGCATCGGAAGTACGGGCATTAATTACGTCTGGATTAGTAGCAACAGACTGGGACGAACAGAGTATCTACGAGTATTTAATATATGGCAGCTTCCAAGAGCCACGGACTATCCGACAAGCGATTAAAGCTTTTCCCCCTGCTCATTATGCTTATATTGATTTGCGGACTGACTTAGCCACTATATCTACCCCTATTCGTTATTGGAATTTAGCCCAACACGTATGCAATCACATAGGGGAACCGACATCTCACATAAGTCATACCGAAGTTTTGTTACATACTCTTAAAGAGCAACTCATTGCTGATGTTCCTGTGGGTTTATTTTTGTCAGCCGGGATAGACAGTACAGTGCTTGCTAGTATGCTAGCTCCAGTTATGCAAGATCATCTCTCTACTTTTACCTTCGATTTACAAGACTCTACTAGAGACGAGAGTAATTTGGCAGCTATGACTGCACAAAAACTCCAGCTAAAACATCATGTAGCTTATCTATCTCATAAAACGCTAAGTACTTGGTTAGTTGATAGCTTTACAGCAATGGATCAACCATCATCAGATGGTACAAATACTTATCTTATTTCTAGAGCTTCATTACAACATGGTATAACCGTTGTTCTTAGTGGTTGTGGTGCAGATGAGTTACATGGTGGCTATCCTCATTTTGTTTCTATAGCAAAGTTATATCAACTAGGAAAGTGTTTGGGTGATATGAAGTCTCTACTTCTGCCTTGGATAGAAAATATCAAAGGCTGGCGTAAGAATTCTATTTATCAAGAAAGATTAAATCTTTTATTCCAGCAAATAAATTCACCTTCCAGAATGTTAAGAGAAACGCGGCGTTTCTTTACCCCTAAGCAAATATCTGAGTTTTGGACTGTAGCACCATATTTTTACAATTCAGTGGCAAATTGGGATGATGAAACAGACAACAAACTTAATCTTGACGTGGAGACTTTAATTTCTCTTGGTGAAATTAAAGGCTACCTGAGAAATACCTTACTAAGAGATAGCGACTGGGCCACAATGGCGAATCAGCAAGAACTACGCGTACCCTATTTAGGTAGGCGCTATATGGAAAAAGTAATGCAAATTCCTTGGAGTGAGAAACGAACAACTAAAAAACAGAAAAAGCCCCTTTTATCTGATCAGATTCCGCCAACCTTAGAGCACGCTCTGAAACGTCAGAAAACAGGCTTCGATTTAGATTATGCAATGTATTTAAGCGGGCCTCTACGAGACTGTTTACACGCAGCTTTTACTCACCTTAATCAAGCTCACGGCTTTCAGCTAAATGCTGACCGAGTAGAACATGATTTAAAAATTGGCGACCCGACAAAACAAGTTCGTCGTTACTGGGCGCTGACGAGCCTTGGGTTTTATCTGCAAAAGCATAGCTAGGTAATAATGCAAAAGCAACTCAAGATTCTGCACTACATCCCCGTTTACGCCCCTGCTTGGCAGTTCGGTGGCCCCGTACTTAGTGTTAGCCAACTTTGTGAAGAATTAGCTGCCCTTGGTCATCAAGTAGAAGTGTTTACTTCTAATGCTGGGTTAAATAATCAACCAGAATTGCCCCTCAACCAGCCAGTGATGCGTAATGGAGTCAAAGTCACATATTTTCAACAAGAACCAGGAATTGGTATTCATTGCCCAGGTATGGAGCAAGCAGTAACAGCAAGAGCCAAGGAATTTGACATTATCCATGTCACAGGTGTTTGGCAGCGTACCAGTGGAGCGGCTTGCAAAGCAGCCAAAAATCAAGGTGTTCCCTATATTGTTTCCCTTAGAGGCGCACTTGGACCTTACTCCTGGCAGCAGAAAACAGCTAAAAAAATACTATATTACTTATGGCAAGAACGCTTCAATGTGACAAATGCAGATGGTATCCACTACACTAGCAAGCAAGAATTACAAGAGTGTCGTTGGCTAAAACTACCAGGAAAATCTTTTATCGTTCCCAATGGCTTAAACACTGAATTTTGGCAACCTGCTTTAGAAGCAGCAAAAGCATGGCGTAAATCTCAAAACTTTAGTGAAGATGACTTCATCCTTTTGAATGTAGGCCGTCTCCACCACAAAAAAGGGTTAGATTTATTACCTCAGGCTTTAGCAGCGTTGCGACATCTTAACTGGCGGATGGTTTTTGTAGGTGGCGATGATGATGGTACTAAAGCAAAACTACAGCAGCATTTTCAATCTGCAAACTTATCAGATAGAGTTATCTTTCTAGAAAGATGCGAACCTAAGAAACTGCCAGTAATATACTCTGCTGCTAATTTGTTTGTCTTGCCCAGCCGTCATGAAAATTTTGGTAATGTCGTTGTCGAGTCTCTAGCCTGTGGATGTCCTGTTTTAATTTCCGACAAAGTTGGGCTACATGATGAGGTAGCCGAAGGTGGCGTGGGGTGGGTGCGTTCTAGAGTTGCATCAGAGTGGACTGAAGCTATTGGGGAATTGATTCAATTTCCTAGCAAAATGCAAACCCTAAAATTTAAATCCAGAGCATGGATAGAAAATATTTTCTCCATTGAGAAAACTTCTCTACAGACAACAAATTATTATATTTGCATCAGAGATAACCATTGTGCTTAATAATTTATATCGTTTCTATAATGAGCTACTATTAGTTAAAAAACTTCTCCCTTTACCTTTATATATTCGTTGGATATCAGGAATAAAAAAATATTTTAATGTTTTAATAAAAACAAAAAGTTTAGGAGTATTAGATAAAAGTTTAAATGAATCATTTAGTATAACGTTTAATGATAAAAAACTTTATTTCACAAATATTGATTTTGGAGTTATACGTGAAATATATGGTCACTTATGTTACACTAAACCACGTAAATTGAAAGATGCAAAACACATACTAGATTTAGGAGCAAATGGTGGAGCATTTACAATATTTGCACTTGCCGAAGCGCCTCAAGCACAAGTTTATGCTGTAGAAGCACAATCAGAATTTCTCAATACCATTAAACATAATGTTAAACAAAATTTATATGAAAATCGTCTGGTAGTTAAATGTGCCGTAGTTGGTGGATTTTATGATGATTGGACACAATCCTTATTTAAATCCAATCCTAAAATACAAGAATTTAATATTTATGAATATATAGAAACTGTAGGAACTTGTGACTTTTTGAAATGTGACGTTGAAGGTGGTGAATTCTATTTATTCCAAGGAGATTTATCTTGGACTCAAGCTGTTAAAAGTATGGCATTAGAATATCATCCAGATAAAGGTGATCCAGATGAACTAGAGAAGATTTTACAATCACAGGGCTTTATAGTGAAGCGAGCAGATCATAAACATCTTGGCTACTTTTATTGTACAAGAGAATAACTACCTATGAATTCAGATATTAGTGCAGCTATTCTTACTAAAAATGAAGTTTGCAATCTCAACCGATGTATAGACTCTTTACAGTGGTGTCAAGAAATTATTGTTGTAGACTCAGGCAGCACTGACGGAACAATACAGTTGGCAGAATCACTGGGAGCGAAAGTGTTTACCCATATTCCATCTTCACCGTTCAAAATTTCTGAGCAGCGCAACTGGGCTTTACAAAATTGTAATTTAAAAAGTGAATGGGTGCTATTTATAGATGCTGATGAGGTTATTCCATCCAATTTAGCAACAGAAATTCAGCGTGTATGTTCTGCCAGTAATCAACAATATAATGCTTATGAACTGCCCGCGCGTTATCTATTTTGGGGTAAATGGCTCAAGCTTACACAAGGATATCCTAATTGGCATTCCCGTTTACTCAAACTAGGAGAAGTCACTTTTACAGGTGGTGTTTGGGAACACTTGGCTTCCGGTGCTAAAGTTGGCAGAATTAATATTCCTTACGATCATTATGCTAATTCTAAAGGATTTGGAGATTGGTTAGAACGGCATGATCGTTATTCTTCTTGGGATGCTCAAAAAGTTGTGGAATTTTTGGAAACAGGCAAAGCATCTGCTCTAGGAACTGAACGCAAACTAAAACTTAGATTATTAGCAGCTAAACTTTGGTTTATACGCCCCATTATCAGATTTCTACAGATGTATTTTCTAAGATTAGGTTTTTTAGAAGGAATAACGGCTGTTATTTTCTGTCTCCTCTATGCCATGTATGAATTTATGATAGTAGTCAAAATCATAGAACTGAGACGTAAAAAATCTGGATTAGGTCTTTGATGATTCCACAATAAATACATGCAACAAATTACAATTATCACTCAATACTTTTACCCTAGCCACGCTGCTACCGCCCAACTAATGACCGATTTAGCCAAAGGACTTTCCCAAAAAGGCTATCAGATAAATATATTCACAGGGACTCAGGCAAAAGACACAACTCCTGAATTATCAAATCAAGCCATAATCAACCGTGCCTTCTCTCCTATTGCAGCCAGCAGTAGCATTTTAAGTAAAATTATTAGCTCAATATTTTTTCTTTTAGGTGCTTTCAAATATGTGATATTTTTACTACCTCGCACTACGCCACTTTTAATCGCTTCTAATCCACCATATGCTGGGATTTTAGGCACTATTTTTAAAATTGTTCGTGGGGGAAAATATCATTTTTTACTCCAAGATATCTTCCCAGAATCTGCTGTAATATCTGGCATTATTCAGCAAAATAGCTTTTCAGTTATTTTTTTTAAAAAATTAATTTATTTAACTTACAAATATGCTGACAATATTATTGTCCTCAGCACTTCCATGCAGTGTTTTTTGGAGAATAAATATCCGGAGTTAAAAGAAAAAATTAAAGTAATTGAGAATTGGGCAGTAGAAGATATTATTAGTTGTGATAAACAAGCAAATGATTTTGCTCAACAGTATAATCTTGACAAAGTTTTCACAGTTTTATACTCAGGTAATCTGGGTAGATTGCATGATATAGAAACTATTGCTGAAGCAGCCAATATACTTAAAAATGCTCCTATTCAGTTTGTCTTTATTGGTGATGGGGCTAAAACAAAAGTATTAAAGCAAGCAATTCAATCCAACAAACTAAAAAACATCTTCTTATTACCTTACCAGCCCAGAGAAATATTACACCTCTCTCTTACCGCTTGTGACCTTTCATTGGTCAGCCTAATACCGGGCGCAGAATCAATAGTAGCTCCTTCTAAACTCTACGGTATGTTAGCAGCAGCAAGAGGAATTATTGCTATCTCCTCAGCAAACTCATACATTGACCAATTATTAACAAATTCTGGTTGCGGTATTAATACCCCTCCTAATAACCCTCAACACCTTGCCAATTTAATCAATGAATTAGCTAGTGATAGTATAAAAGTTAAGTTGATGGGAGAGAAAGCACGTCAAGTATACGAAAGCAAATATACTTTCAAACGGGCGCTGGCTGAATACGAAAAGCTCCTATTTGGTATTTAATCAAACCTGTAACTTTGAGCTTACTAAGTAAGTGGGTGGGCAAAAGTAGATACACCACGGCGTAGGGGCGCACAGCTAACTGTGCGCCCCTACTTATTGCCGCACAATAAGCCAAATCGAATTAACCCACGCTGATAACCGCGACGCATTAATCCCAGTGATAATGCCCCTTGAATGGTAGCCCAACCAGCATTTAGTAAGCCCCAAAGCGCTTGGGGAGTGAATGCAGAATCAATCACCACATTCCAAAAGGGGGCGACAGCGGTTGACCAATCAGCAGTGCGGATATTATGTAATGGTAGTTGATGGGCGATCGCTTCGTACTCTGGCAAAGAAATCACATAAGGCAAACAATACACCCGATAAATATCCTGCAAGTGTTTTTGTTCATCCGCCGTTAGTGGGGACTCATCAGTTGGTCGATGACACCAAGTCACCATAATTAACTTGCCACCAGGCTTCAATACTCGGTAGCATTCCTGGAGAAACTTCTTTTTATCTGGCATATGTTCACCGCTTTCCAGCGACCAAACCAAGTCAAAAGAATCGTCAGCAAAGGGCATTGCTTGAGCATTTGCAACTTGGAACTGTGTTCTCAGACTCAAATTAACTGCCAAGGCGCGTTCTGTTGCTCTGGCGGCTTGCACAGGACTCAGTGTAATTCCTGTAGCCTTAGCATTAAACTTTTGTGCAAGGTATAAAGAACTGCCGCCAATGCCACAACCCACATCTAGGATATTTTCTGCTGCTTGTACCCCTGCCCAATTGAGCAGTTCTTCGATTAAATCAATTTGAGCCTGACGGCGGTCTTTTTTCTGGGTACCATCGACGCCGTAATAGCCGTGGTGCATGTGTTCGCCCCAAATCTGTTCCCACAGCCCGGAGGAAGCATCGTAAAATTCCTGGATTTGCTGGTAAAGTGTTGCACTCATGAAAAAAGCAGTGTTAAAACAAAGCCGAATTAAATAAAAACATACAGATAGGCTACCATGTGTGTTTTTAATTAAAATAGGGACTTTCGGTTTGCAGGGATAATAAACTCCAGTTTCTCTTACCTGGAAAAACCTACTAATTTTACCTTAATAAGCTGCCTTTGCTCTCACTTGCATACCGCATGTTTCCAGGATGCCTAGTACGCCACGGCGTAAATAGAGCAACCATTTAAAATCCCTAAAAAGCCCATTCAATAATACTTTTGACTTTTGACTTTTGACTTTTGACTTCCGCCTTGCGGTACTAGCATGGCTGTAAGGCTTGTCGATAAGTGGCGATCGCAGGCTCTATTTTACCTTGCTTTTCCAAGGCGATCGCTAAGTTAAAATAAGCATTGGCATTACTGCTATCTAAATTAATTGCTTTTTGGTATGTTGCGATCGCTTCTTCTAGCTGTCCTTGTTCATACAGCGCCAAACCTAAATTATACAACGCTGCTACGCTTGTGGGATTTATCACAAGGCTCTGGCGATAAGCCGTAATCGCTGCTTCTTTTTCTCCTTGTCGGTGCAACACTAACCCTAAGTTGTAATAAGCTTCACTAAAATTGGGATCAACTTTAATCGCCTCTGCATATTCTTGTAAAGCTGCATCCAAGCAATTTTGCTGCAAGAACATATTACCTAAATAGTTCCGTGCTGCCCCAAGGTTAGGATCTCGCTGCAATGCTTGGCGAAAGGCATATTCCGCACCCTGTAAGTCTTTGCGGTTGTAGCGCATGACTCCCTGTTGGAAAAAGCCAGCTGCTTCGAGATCCTGAGAAATTGCGGTTTCTGCCAGCAGCTTGCTGACTAGAAAATTAGTAATTGTCGGTGCAGCCAAGACTAAAAACGCAAAGGAAGCAAACAGAAGTCTGAACAAGGGCTTTTGCTGAACAGAGCTTGGGTGAAATGTCACCTTAAATAACCAATGTAACCACTGCTAAGGTCAAAACTTTTTATACATAGGTGGTATCGCCGTACTTGTGCTTATATCTTTATAAGTCAGAGTACTCACCACAACATGAAAAATTACAATTTAATCGTGAAATCACGCATAAAATTACTTGTCTTCGATATTGCAATTCTCTAAAAAAAGTAAGAGTTACTGAACAGCAGCAACTCTAAACTAACTCAAGTAGAATATACCGAAATAAGTAATTTCCTCATTTTCCTTATTTACCAAAGTTTATAGCTTTTCATAACAGTTCAAACCTCAGGAGCATTTCTAGAAAACCTACAAATAATCGCAGTAGATAGATTAAAACTTCAACGAACCGTATTGCCCTCACGCCTGACTTAGGACTCTCATGGCTGACGGCAAAATTAGCATGGCATCACCAAAGGAATAGAAACGATACCCTGAAGCGATCGCTTCGTTGTATATATTCAATAAGCGTTGTCTGCCAATTAGCGCACTTACTAACATCAGCAAACTGGAACGCGGTAGGTGAAAATTGGTAATCAGACCATCAACCACCCGCCATTGGTAGCCGGGATAAATAAACAAGTCTGTTTTACCACAAAATGGTTGTAAATTCCCAGATTGAGCCGCCCCTTCTAAAGCTCGTACTGCCGTTGTTCCCACAGCAATAATCCGACCGCCATCTGCTTTAGTAGCGCGGATTTGCTCTACTGTGGCAATGGGGACTTCAATCCATTCTTCATGCATGTGATGGGTAGTTACGTCCTCCACTTCCACAGGGCGAAATGTGCCTACACCAACGTGCAGCGTTACAAAAGCTTGATTGATTTTGCGATCGCGCAACTTTTGTAATAATTCTGGGGTAAAATGTAGTCCTGCTGTCGGAGATGCGATCGCTCCTGGCTGTTTGGCATAAACTGTCTGATACTGCTCATCAGCAGCTGAGGAGGTAGTGATGTACGGTGGTAGCGGTACTTCACCAAATACCTCTAACAGTTCCACCAAAGACTTTCCCTCTGGCACATCAAATTGCAACAAACGCCCGCCGGTTGCTGCATCTGTTTCTAGAACCGTAGCCGTGAGTTGGGAACTCTTTACTGGGTAGGAATCTTCCCAATCCCTAATCCCTAATCCCTGATCCCTAATGCCCAATTGCCTTGCTTCAAAAATAATCTTCGCTCCCTGTTTGAAGCTTTTTCCTGGCTTAACTAAAGCTAACCAACAGTTATAATGCCGTTCTTCCAACAGCAACACTTGGATTTTAGCACCAGTGGATTTATGTCCATAAAGCCGCGCTGGAATAACTTTTGTATTGTTCATAACCAACAAATCACCAGAGCGTAGCAGTGCAGGCAAATCATGGAAAATGTGGTGCAGGGGTGCTGTTTCGGTGGCTGTGGTGGGAGAATTAACCACCAGTAACCGTGAGCTATCTCTAGGAACTGCTGGGTTTTGGGCAATGAGTTCTGGAGCTAGTTTGTAGTCATAGCCAGCTACCGAGCAATCTAATTCCAAATCTTTTTCTTGTGGGCTAGAGGTGTCTTTCAAATTGGCTTCTACTAGTTTTTGGTTTATATTAGTATTTATACTCTCTTAAAAAAGCTGGTTTGAGCTTTCCCTTCTAAAGGAACTTTAAGGCATCTTCGCTCAATTTTCTCGCTAGGCTATAAGATTGATACTATTAAGTAACACGGAAAACTTAACATAAAAATTGGGTAAACCTCCCCATCTAAAAACGGGGGATTTTACCCTACCGGGAACAGGCACTGATTGACGAAGATAAATATGTAGGATTGGCTTTGATCCCAAGCACCAACAAACATGGAATACTTGTATTATCTGGCAAATGCCAGTCTAACCCTGAGGGTCGTTCAACACCTGCACGCTAGACCCCAGACACCAGTTTCTTTCGTCACCGTAATTCATCAAATTGATGGCTGGGTGGTTAGGATCAAACTCAGAGGTCAAGTCTCGCCTCAAGAAGATGGCGACTTTCGGGCTTTTCTAAATGAATTAGGAATTAGCTACGAACCGCCAATGAGGGTGCAAATGGCACTTTGGAGTTTGGAAGCAGGACAGTGCCCTGTGGACGTGATGCGTCGTTATCAGGTAGCGATCGTTTCTCATGGTAGTCCAGAGAGAGACGAAATCGAAGCCTTTCGGCAACAGTTTGTCCGTGGCTTGGGCTACTGTCCAGAAACTTTGGCGTGATCCGATCTTGGTTGTAACGCCGCTACAAAATTATTGGTAATCAAGATATTTTATCCATTACCAATTAACCATTATCAATTGAAGAGTCGAAAGCTGCCAGAATGTATTCTTGCAGCTTAAACTTATATCCGGCTACTGATGAAGTAGCTAGAGCTGACTGAGTTGCTGTAACCCCAGCCAAATTTTTTGATATCCTTTGACAGTAAACAATAGCAACATCAAATCGGCAAGAATAATCTGCCTTCTCAGGGCACTGGGCTAAGAATATTCCAGCTGTCCGCCAGATTTTTGCTTGCTTTTGTGGGGTGATTGCGTTTCTTCCCCCTGCATCCCAACTACCTGAACTGCGAGTTTTAACTTCAACAAATGCCAGCACCGAGTGCTGAGTCCTGAGTTCTCCTACTACTTTTCTGCTCTCCTGCTCCCCTGCTTCCCCTGCACTTCCATCATGTTGGGCAATAATATCGATTTCTCCCCAGCGGCTAGAAAAGCGGCGATGGAGAATTTCCCAACCTGTAGATTGCAACCATTGGGCTACTAGGTCTTCTCCTAAATGACCAATATCTGGATAATGAGATGGAGGAAGGTTAGCCATTGACTAAAAATATCATGAATTCTGTGAATTCTAGGTTAAGCGATCGCACAGCGGGTTCTATACTCGACTCATTCCGAACAAAGTTGGGATTGAAACGTAAAACAGACTATCACATTTGGGCAATCATACTCAGCTTATTTCTATGGGGAATAGTTGCCATCACCGCAACGGTCAGTTTTGCTCCAACAGCTTTGGCACTCGAATATAATAAAGAAATTTTGGTCGAGGCTGATTTCTCAGGACGTGATTTAACAGATTCCAGCTTTACCAAAGCTAATCTCCGCCAGAGTAACTTCAGCCACGCTAATTTGCGCGGTGTCAGTTTCTTCGCAGCAAATTTGGAGTCTGCAAATTTGGAGGGATCTGATTTGAGAAATGCCACTTTAGACTCGGCTCGTTTAGTTAGAGCAAATTTGACAAATGCATTGTTGGAGGGTGCTTTTGCTGCTAACGCTAGATTTGATGGTGCAATCATTGACGGAGCAGATTTTACCGATGCGCTACTGCGTTCCGATGAGCAAAAAAAATTGTGCAAACTTGCCAAAGGAAGTAATCCCATTACAGGACGAGATACGCGTGACACGTTGTTTTGTCCTTAGTAAGTAGAAGGCAGGAGGCAGGGAAGTCGCCCACGAGGAGCGGGGTTTCAACCTTCACTGATGAAAATTTACTGTAAGGGACTTCCAAAGAATAAATCACTCAAAAAAAATTAATAACCCAAACCTAAACAGTAATGATAGTCCGGATTTATCACAATTGATAAATCCGGACTATCATTAATATTTTTTTGACTTGAGATAATTATCAATATCTTCAGTCAATAAAGTAACCCAAATCACGATGAAGCCTGGTCATTTGTAGGTAGCAAAAGTAATAAGCAGTGGATTTGATTAGCTTTAGATAAAAGAACGAAAGAAATAGTTGAAGCTTACATTGGCGATGCCTACTGTGGTCACTGAGCCTGTCGTTCGCGCAGCGTCTCGTAGAGAAGTACGGCAAGCTACGCAGTGAAGAAGGTGCTTTGTAATTGGGTGAAAACGAGAATAAGAAGCTAAGTATGTAGCATCTTAAACCCTTATCAGCTATAAAAAATTGCTTTTGGCAAGCCCAAAGGAGAATGAGAATATAAAATTTTGGCACATAGCTAGACTGCGTAGAAAAACGCATTCATGTTTAGAAGCCCTAGACCGCCAATTGTGAGATCTGACGAATATTTACAAGTATTTTAACCACTTGTTAGGATACTTTGTCTTGTAATTCCTAAACCAACTACAGAGGGGATAAAGCAGAATTATCATGATTATCCAAATATTGTAAATTATTGGTAAATCATATCCATAATCGGCTGGCATTAGACGGGAGACTATAAAGGGCATAATAATTGCTTTTAACCCATATTTAGGTAAAGCCAGCAAGATAGCAGTTAAATGGATGAGCCAAAGGTGAATTATATAAAAAAATAAAGGAACCTGATCGAATACCACTAGAGGTTTAAAAATCCTCCATTTCTGCTTTTCAAACAGGTAAAGCAAGAGCATTGCCAGACCTAGTGTAATTAACAAATAAAGTAATGAAGGTGGATATTTATTACAGTTAATAAACGATAGTATGGTACGGATAAAATTGGTTTGCACTGCCCAAGGATACGGGTCGCCATATATGTTCAAAGCGCGGAGAACTACGAAGCTAGCAATTAAACCCAGCCCCAACCGTCGTAACAATTGCAGCCGAGAAGCTTTTTCCAGCTTAAATACAGTTCCAAACGCATAACCTGTTGCCATCACCCCAATCCAAGGAATGAGGGGATAGCTAATAAAAAAATTTTTATGAGGAAAAGGTGTGAACATTTTTGGCTCATGAAGTACTGCCCACAACCAACCCCATCTTCCTAGTTGTTCAGCATGGATATTATCAAATAGATTGTGTCCACCTATGAGCAAAATTCCTAGTGCAGCTATTAGAGGAATTGGCATTCTAATTAATGCTGCTAAAACGACCATTGACCAACCAAGTGCCCATAATACCCCCGCTGCCAAAAAAGAGTAGGTTGGGTCAAATAGCCAGCCAAAATGTACTACTGTTAACTCTAGAAATACCAACCACAACCCACGAATTATCAGATAGCGCGAGAGTTCTTGCTTACTTTGTGGTCGTCTCCCAAAGTAAAGATAGACTGCAACCCCAGCCAGAAATATAAATGTGGGGGCGCACAAATGAGTTACCCAACGAGTGAGAAACAGAGGTACGTTTGTCTGGGTCAAGTCTGTAGGGCGGAAGCGAACATTAGTTAAAAAATCTCGCAGATGATCTAGCGCCATTAACACCATCACCAATCCACGCAACATATCTATTGATATGATTCGCTTAGTTCGTAACTGTTTAGTACTAAGAGTTTCATTACTTGAAAAACTCATATTTTATCTAGATTTCAAGTATTTAATTTTCATTTCCCTCATTTTTGCACTTTTATACCCCATCTTTCTCACTACCTGTGACTATATGTCTTTCGAGAATCGACCGCGAACTTTTAGCTGGCGGCGTGGGGGAAGGCGGACGCAATACATCAGTCGCGAAGTTTGCTCGGAACCTCATCGGCACAGCCCTACAATTACAATATCTGGGAATCCAGCACAGCGGTAGCCCCAGGCAATTATTTGAAACTTACGGCGATCGGTCAAAACTATTGCAAAAAATATGCTCTGACTCCTGCTGTATAGAACCCATTTGGGATCTATACACTTAAAAGCCAATGATAGCAAGAAAGCTAATTATTATACCATCAATTTTTAGGGGGTTGGCGTGATAGCAGGTGAGACGAATTTTGAAAGAATGTCTCAAATGGCAGTAGTTGAATCTACCGAACACTCATAAACCATTCTGTAATCCCTTGAGCGATCGCATTTGCTATCTTTTTCTGTTCCTCTGGGTTCACCACCTGCTCAAATTCATTGGGATTGCTCATAAAACCCAATTCCAACAACACCGATGGTGCAGCTGTTGGACGTGTCAGCGCTAAGTTATCCCAAAATACACCATAGGAAGGTCTGCCGAGTTTTTTGACTACATAGTTCTGTAAAAACATTGCCAGGTTGTGGGCTTGGGGTTGATACCAAAAGGCGGCGAATCCCTTGGTTTTTTCGGCATCGCCATCATCGGGTAAGGAGTTGTGGTGTATGGAAATAGCGATGCATGGTTCTTCTTGAGTGATAATTGCTTGACGTTCTGCTAGGGAAACCTCCTTATCATCCTCCCGCGTCATTACCACCGTTGCTCCTTCCTTCACCAACTCGTCGCGCAGCAACTTAGATACCACCAAATTGACATCTTTTTCTAAATATCCAGTTGGGCCACTGGCACCCGATTCTTTACCGCCATGCCCAGGATCGAGTACAATCTTGAAATTAGCTAAAGGCTTTCGTCTTGTGTTCCCGATTTTAGGCGGATGACGCAAAGCCAAAACCAGGGTTGTACCGTCGTATCTTAGCTTATATCCCCACTGTTGAGCTTTTTTGAGGTTGAAGGTGTATTTTACTTGTTCTGGAGCTACCTGTTGCCAGTCTAGGCGAGAAATTAGGGGGTCATCATCCAGGCGAATTATGTCCGTTTGGGCAGTAGTATTGTAGAGAGTGAGAGCGAGAGCTTGCTCACTTTGTTGTACGCTCACAGGTACGGCGACTTGCAAGGGGAAAACTATCTCTGTCGCACCAGGGAGTTGACGGTATCCGACACTGCGAATTATTGTCTGTGGCGGAATGGCACCAGGTAGAATGCGGGTTTCCTGACTATTAATCCAAGCGCCGTAGTCTAGGCGCAACCATTCACCTTCCCTACCTGTTACTGTTGCGCGTGTGCCTTTGGGCAGTGGTGTAAGTCGAGAATAATCGGTACTTGGGCCAGTCCGAGCAACGCCTGCGTCTGCCGTTACCTCAGAAACTGGCAACTGTGCTCTTGAGAGGATTTGAATTTTACCAGATCCTGGTTGAGTTATCGTCTTGCCATTGAGCGTCAGTTGAAACTGAGGTTGTCCCAGATCGGCGGCTGTTGCCACTGTGGTGCAACCTTTATAATTGCCTACGCTAGACTGGGCATGAGGCTGATTTTGCCCTGTCAGAGCTGCCAAATTACTTGGTAGTTGTGCCTGTTGAGGTTGGGGTGAAAGGGCAATAGTTTGATTAGCCAGGTTGACAGATACACTGGCATTGGGGGGTGCGATCGCGCTAAAACAAATTAGTTCTCCTGGTAATCTGGCAATGTCAGATGCAGGAGTCAGGGAATCTTTAGCAAAGGCTAACCCCTGTGGTAACTCAGGTACAGTGGTAAGCCTTGTCACTTTAATCTGGAGTTCTTGATTGTCGTGACGCACAGTAAAAAGATTCTCCCCCAACTGCAAGGGAAAACTAGGGGAAAAATGACCAGCCTTGCTGCGGGTAATTGGCTTACTATTGATCAAAACCTGACCATCTGGTGGTGCAGTGCCCAGAAAAAAGATTTTTTGGGCACTTGTCTGGTAGTTTGTTTGGGGAAAAATGACTATAAGAGATGACTCGGTCAACGCTACGGAGGATGTGAGAATACAGCCTAATATTACTAATCCTAAGAGGTTTTTCACGACAAAATCACAGAAGATTACACCACAACAACTGTGGCACAATGACGGGATGTATTTTTAGAAGTTGTTAGAAATTCAAACTACTATGACTAAGTTTATCTTTGTAACTGGAGGCGTAGTCTCCAGTATTGGTAAAGGCATTGTAGCAGCAAGTCTAGGGCGTTTGCTCAAGTCGCGCGAATATTCCGTGTCGATTCTCAAACTCGACCCTTATATCAATATCGATCCTGGCACGATGAGTCCCTTTCAGCATGGGGAAGTATTCGTTACCCAGGATGGTGCGGAGACAGATTTGGACTTGGGGCATTACGAACGCTTCACCGATACCTCAATGTCACGATTGAATTGTGTTACTACTGGCTCGATTTACCAGGCAGTAATCAATAAAGAGCGGCGCGGAGACTACAATGGCGGTACTGTACAGGTGATTCCCCATATTACCAATGAAATAAAAGATCGGATTCTGCGAGTTGCTAAAAGTACAAATCCCTCTGTAGTGATTACAGAAATCGGCGGTACGGTAGGAGACATTGAATCACTGCCGTTTTTGGAAGCAATTCGCCAGTTCCGCAAAGAGGTGGGACGGCAGAATGTACTGTATATGCACGTAACGCTGGTGCCGTGGATTGCCTCTGCGGGTGAGATGAAAACTAAGCCAACACAGCATTCAGTTAAAGAACTGAGATCCATTGGCATTCAACCAGATATTTTAGTTTGTCGGAGCGATCGCCCCTTACCCAAGGGATTAAAGCAGAAATTGTCTGGATCTTGCGATGTGCCCGAAGAATGCGTCATCACTTCCCAAGATGCCAAAAGTATCTATGAAGTACCGCTAAATCTGGAATGGGAAGGAATGGCAGAACAAGTGCTGAACTTGCTGCAAATGGAACAACGTAAACCAGATTTGACGCAGTGGCAAACCCTGGTAAAACGGTTACATAGTCCCAAGCACGAGGTGGAAATTGCCATCGTTGGTAAATATGTGCAGTTAAGTGATGCCTACCTATCTGTAGTCGAAGCACTGAACCATGCTGCAATTTCCACCTATGGCGAACTGCGCCTACGTTGGGTGAACTCAGAAGATTTGGAAACTGAACCAGCCGAAAATTATCTTCAGGGTGTCGATGGCATAGTTGTGCCAGGAGGTTTCGGTGTTCGGGGAGTGGATGGCAAAATTGCCGCCATTAAATATGCCCGCGATCACCAAATTCCCTTTTTGGGTTTATGCCTGGGAATGCAATGTTCTGTAATTGAATGGGCCAGGCACGTAGGGGGATTAACAGATGCCAACAGTGCCGAATTTGACGCCTATACAATTGATCCAGTAATTAATTTATTGCCAGAACAGCACGAAGTAGTGGATTTAGGGGGTACAATGCGCTTAGGACTATATCCTTGTCGTGTTCTTCCTGATACTCTGGCTTTTAAGCTTTATCAAGAAGATGTAATTTATGAACGACATCGACATCGATATGAGTTCAACAATGCTTACCGCGATCTGTTATTAAAGTCTGGCTATGTGATCAGTGGTACTTCTCCCGATGGACGCTTAGTTGAAATTATAGAATTACCCAAGCACCCATTCTTTCTTGCTTGCCAATTTCATCCAGAATTTCAATCGCGCCCCAGTACCCCTCATCCCTTATTTAAAGGGTTTATTCAAGCAGCGATCGCTCTTTCTCTCTCGACATCTGGTAAACCAACACCATTAGAGGTGTCATAACAATTCATAATTCATAATTATTTTTTTTAATTTTGAATTCGTGCATAGCAAGATTAATTTAAGGCTTCAGTAGATTTGGACAAACAGGGTGCATCATTCGTAAATTTCGGACTTGAGGAGATGTTGTGGCGTACTGGATGAGAATCCTTTACGAGAGGAAAGAATATGTAGTGAATTTTGAGCGTGTCCATGCTTTTTGTTATGAACTGAATGGCAGGGTTACTTTTTGGTTACCCGATAGTGCAATTCCAGTAATAATTAACCCACAAAGTAACTTGGAAGATTATCAAAAGATTCTTGATTATTTACAATGTGTGACGGCGTTGGAATTAGATCATGCCCACTGGGTAAAAATTCTTTACGAAAAAAACGAATATGTAATTAATCTCAACTGCATCAGTTCCTTTTGTCATGAACCAAACGGCAGGATAACTTTTTGGTTGCCAGATGGTACTATCCCTATCATCATTAACCCTGTGAGTAATCCGGAATCTTATGAAAAAGTTGTGAAATACGTTAAGAAAGCAACAGGATATTCTTTGTCTTGAAATCCCTGTGTAGCAAAACAAGGTAACAATAAAGTTTAAAAATAGATTTACTGTCTTCCCAATTAAAAAAAAGAGTTTGTCGAGATTTTTGCTCAATTAGCCTAGCCATTGAATCATCTTTTTTGTAGAGTTATTTAAGAAGAAAATTGTAACTTTAGCGGTAAGTCGCTGATTTAAAAATTGCATATAGCTCACTGCCATTCGTCAAAAATTTGTTTTATCCGCTTAATTGCCGTGTCTGCTGCTTGCTCTGGAGATATGCTATTGACAACTATTCGATTCAGAGCCTTACCCCAAACATTCTCTTCTAAAACTAGGCTGTAAGCAGGGTTTTGGACAATATAAAATGGGCGAGTTAGACCTTTAGTCAGTGTTTGAGTTGCAGTGGAAAGATGCGGATCTGCTGGATTTGTCCAAAAGGGGTCTTTCCAAACAGGCTTCATTACTGGTAAATACCGACCTCCGGTAGCTTTTAGATAGTTTCCTATTATCTCAGGTTTAATTAAATACGCCAGAAAGTCCTTGGCCACCTTCTGGTTTTTAGACTTGGCAAACTATTTCATTAATCGAGACTAAATAGCGCATCGGTTTACCATTGGGTTTGTTCGGAAATTCATTGTTTGAACCATAATCTAAAACCCTGAATAGTTTTGCCATGCCAACTTTGCTGCACCTACTATCCCAGCAAAATTGCCTAACTCCGCTGGCAATATTTGTAAACCCGCTCGTGATAAAGGCTGCACTCGCTTCTCAATTTCTGCCTTCACTGCTGGGAAGAAAAACTCAAAGCTGCCACTGATCCCACCACCAATCACGATCGCTTGCGGTGTGAGGACATAAATCAAACTTGTCAAACCAATTCCCAAATTCCTACCATATTCTTCCCAAAAAGTCAATGCTGCGGGATCTCCTTGTTGGGCAAGAACACCCAATTCGATGGGTTCCTTGAGAGTGCGGCGGCGAATTGCAGTCACACAGGCATATTGTTCCAAAGAGCCTTGATTGCCACTATTACAAATTGGCCCATCTGGGTTGAATGAAATTAAACCCAATTCCCCGGCGGCTCCTTGATGTCCAACAAATAGTTTGCCATCTAGAATAATTGCACCACCAACCCCAGTTCCTAAAGTGAGCAGAATCAGATTTTGAAAGTGGCGACCGGCTCCCAGCCAAGCTTCTCCCAAAAGAGCGCAATTAGCATCGTTAGCGATCGCAGTAGGTTTGCCAGTTTTAGCTTCTAGCCAGTCCGCTAAAGGCACATCGCGCCATCCAGGCAAGTTAATCGCGATTTTGGCAATGCGTCCGGTTGCATCGGATGGGCCAGGAGTCCCAACACCAATAGCAACAGTTTGATTATCTGGATCAATTTGGGCGATCGCATCTACGATTACCGCCAGCACAGCCTCTGGTGTTGTTGGTTGGGGAGCTGTCACAGTCAAAGATTGCAGACAAGTACCATCATCTGCAAAACGCCCCAGCTTAATTGCTGTTCCCCCCACATCAATACCGATTACTTGAGAACTCACCACTTTAAAATCCTCACACCAAGCCGCAAATTTTCGACTTTAACAAGCATCGTAGTATAGCTTTGCACAAGTTCGTAGCAAATAAAATAGCCACCTAGCAAACCTTCGCGTACCCTCTGCGCTTACCTCTGCGTTTAAATTTCAACCCTCAATTCGCCACTATTTTCTGCAAATCTGTACTTAGGGTCTTAGCGCGAAAAAATTCTAGATTTTCCGTCTAATTGAGTGCGAGTCATTTTCATTGCCGATCTGTTCGCGCAGCGTCTCACGCCACTTGACGCCAGTCCGCTCAAGTCGGGATACCTGCCCACACGGCTGGCTCCTCTACTTGGGGAAACCCCTCTGAGCGAGTGGCTCCCCTTCTCCCAAAGGGAGAGGCTAGCTAGCGCCTGCCGTAGGATGCCCGAACGCAAGAACGTCTCCTGTCTTGAGAAGGGCTGTAGGGAGAAGACACCGGGCTTTCAACTCCGATCTGTGTGACTGGCGTCCCCACATCTAGAAGGAGTGGGCTTTCTGCTCTAATAACTGTAAATTAGCGACAGTCGTGGTCCGAAAACTCGATTGCTCTTGCCAAGCTGTAATTGGCGCACCTCGTAAAATACCAGCAAGGGCAACGGAAAGGATAAACCCGCCAGTAGCGGCAGCAATTAACGTTAGGTTATCTTTCATACAAATCTCTCTATTGTTATTTGTAATTTGTCAATGGTTTTTTGCTATTAACCACTGACCATTGACTAGTGATTAGTTTCGGATTCTATTTTCTCTCCGTAAACGAGGATTGACAAATTCGTTTAACCCTTCACCAAGTAGTGATAACCCTACCACCATGCATGTCATTGTTAAACCGGGGAAAAGCGTAGTCCACCAAATGCCAGTAGGTAGAGCTTCTAGAGCTTGTTTTAAATCATGTCCCCATTCTGCCACTTCTTCGGGAAGACCTAGCCCCAAAAAACCCAAACCGCCCAACACCAAAATCGCATCAGCGGCGTTGAGTGTGAATAGGACGGGTACGCTTTGAATGACGTTGAAAAACAGATAACGAGAAAGCACAACCCAAGTGGAAGCGCCCATTGCTTGAGCAGCTTCGATGAACACTTCAGTTTTCATGCTCACGGTGTGGTTGCGAACAACGCGGTAATATTGAGGGATGTAGGCAATGCTAATAGCGATCGCTGCATTTAATATCCCACGCCCCACCACAAACGCCAGTGTCACAGACAGCAGTAGTCCCGGTAGGGTGTAGATGCTATCCATAATGAACAGCAACACTTTATCCAATTTACCGCCGAGATAACCACTCAGCATCCCCAAAGGTACACCGATAATCATACTCAGCCCTGTTGCCAAAATCACCACCTGCAAAGCAGCTTGAGCGCCGAACAATGTCCGGGAGAACACATCATAGCCCAGGCGACTAGTACCAAACCAATGTTTAGCTGAGGGTGGCTCGTGAATTGGATTAGAGAGAAAATCTTTGGGGTTTTGCAGCCATCCCCAAGCCTGGAATACGGGAGCGAAGAATGCTAAGAAGATGAAAAATAGGGTAATGGCTAACCCGATGAGCATGAGTTTTTGGGAAAGATTCGGACTTTTGGCAAATTGTAAAAATGTCGGTAGCCGCCGTTTTGTAATGGCCATGTGCGATCGCCTGGATCAAGCAAGATACGCTGACCATTTTACATATCAGATTGGAGATTGGTTAAATATCCTTAATAAAAGTCCGACTGTTGAGCGGTGGTTACAGAGATAGACTGAGTAAGAGGTGAGATTATGCGTTATTTTTGCTAGAGATAAATTCCCAGCCAGTGTCACCACAAAGGTTAATTATCCCAAGTAGAGAAAGGTCAAGTTAATGGAGGAATTATGAACGCCTACAAAAAATACATCACTATTACAGATCCAAGTCAACTAATATTATCTGATTTACCTTTTAAGGTTGGACAGAGAGTAGAAATAATTATCTTAGCTGAGGATAACCCAAGAGCAGAAATCAGTAAAAAGCTGAGAAATTTATTTGATAAAACACAGTCGATATCAGGAATACAAGATATTACAGAAGCAGAAATATCAGCAGAAATTGAAGCTTACCAACGCGGAGAATGAAAGTTGTTATTGACACCAATGTTTTAGTTTCTGCTGTCCTTAAGGGTAGAGTACCAAGGGACGTTATTCAGTTTATTTTTGATAATCCTGATTGGCAATGGATAGCTTCTGAAGAAATTGTTGTGGAATATAAAGAGGTATTAAGTCGCAGGAAGTTTAAGTTGACGGATGAAGTAATATGCGAATGGTTTGAAATTATCGATACATTTATAACGCTAATTGATGTCAATTTGGAAGTTGATTTTTCCAGAGATAAAAAAGATGCAAAGTTTTTAGCTTGTGCTATGGCCGCAGAAGCAAATTTTTTGATTACAGGTGATTCTGATTTTAATCAGGCGCAAACTTTGGTAAATACAACGATTATTTCTGTCTCTTTATTTAACAGGTTAGTTTGCGATGTCGGGGGGTGAGTATTGAGCATTGGTAATTGTCAATGGTTTTTTACTATTGCCCACTCCCCACTCCCCATTCTCTTACAGATTGCTTTCAATCAACTGACGATATTCGCTCTTTTGCTTGACGCCTTTGACTTCCTTCACCAGTTCTTTATTTTTGAACAATTGAACAGTTGGCGTTCCTGTCACACCAGCATTTTCAGCAATATCTCGGTCTTTGTCGATGTCAATTTCTACAAAGTGAATTTTGCTGTCAAATTCATCCACCACTTTATTTAAAATCGGCTTCAGAGTATGACAAGGGCCGCAACCAGGAGAGACGTATTTAACAAGAATTAAGCGATCGCTTTCATGGAACAATTTCCGTAAAGCATAACCTCCCTCATGGCGCGTCGCATTCAAATTAAATCCAGCTTCTTCCTCGGCTTCAGTCTTTTTGGCTGGCTGATGTTCTAATTCATTGTCTGCTGTTTCTGCCTGTTGATGAAATTCTTGAATCAAGCCACTGGATGATAACCAGCGTTCTGCCAACATCGCCGCCATACAGCCAGTACCCGCAGCCGTAATTGCTTGTCGAAACTCATGATCTTGGACGTCACCAGCGGCAAAAACGCCTTCTACACTGGTTTCCACAGTACCGTGCTTGGTAACAACGTAACCGATTTCATCCAGTTCTAACTGACCTTTAAATAGAGAGGTATTGGGACTGTGACCAACGGCGTAGAATAAACCCTTAGCGTGCAGTTGGCTTTCTTCACCAGTTTTGGTATTGCGGACTTTCACCCCATCCATATGACCGTTACCGAAGATATCCACAGCTTCTGTGTTCCAATGCACCTGGATTTTTGGGTTGCTCAAAACGCGGTCTTGCATGGCTTTAGAAGCCCGCATTTTATCGGTGCGTACCAACATATTCACCTTAGAGCCGTATTTGGTGAGGTAAATTGACTCTTCCGCCGCCGAGTCGCCAGCACCAATCACAGCCAGTTCTGCACCGTGAAAAATTGGTGTTGCACCATCGCAAATTGCACAAGCGGAGATACCCCGACTCCAAAATTCATGTTCGTTGGGTAAACCCAAACGCTTTGCAGTTGCACCCGTAGCAATGACGATGCTGTTGGTTTTTATTTCCCTTTCTTGCGATCGCACTGTAAATGGACGCTGACTCAAGTCAACTGATATAACATCTTCAGTATATAGTTCAGCCCCCCAGCGCTCCGCCTGCGCCTTCATCTGATCCATCAGTTCCGGCCCGGTAATCCCTTGGGGAAACCCTGGAAAGTTCTCAACTTCCGTCGTTGTCATTAGTTGCCCACCAGGCAAACCCCCGGCTTGGAAACCTTCAAATACAACGGGTTTCAGGTTAGCGCGTCCGGCATAGATGGCGGCTGTGTACCCTGCTGGGCCAGAACCGATAATTACTAAGTTTTCTACTGTGGGGTTAGTCATGATATTTATACAAACTCATAACGACTACGTTTAATATAACATAACAAACTGCGATTGGCTACGCCAGATGGTAAGCGATCAGAAAATGCCTACGGTACTATGCGGTCAGAGGAAATTGGCGCTCGTCTAATTACCTTCTTGAATAACTGGGTAATGTCGCGCAAGCTAGGACATATAACTGGTTCTAGCGCCGGCTTTATCCTGCCGAGTATAGAAGAGGACGACTCGGAAAAAAGAAACCTGCGATCGCCTGATGTGTCTTTTGTTCGCGCTGACCTGAATAAAGCACTCTCACAAATGAAATCGAGATATCTAGCCCTTGGGTCTACACCAGGGGCTTATTAATGTTTGTGCCTGGGATGCAAGGATTGTGGATTGTGTAACCGCATCTCGCCAAACTTTTTTCTCTAGGTGATAGGAAAGCGATCGCAGGTGGGTAAGTTACATCTAGAACACCCAATCACTTCCTACCCCCTGGAAAACATTTATGAAAACCGAATTAAAAGCCAAATTTATCCAACACATCCTCGCCAAGAAGAACGAAAATGAGGGTTTTACACTCATTGAATTACTAGTAGTAATTATTATCATCGGTATTTTGTCTGCGATCGCACTGCCTTCTTTCTTGAACCAAGCGAACAAAGCCAAGCAGTCAGAAGCTAAAACCTACGTGGGTTCCATGAACCGCGCCCAACAAGCTTTTTACCTAGAAAATACTGGATTTACAACTTCAATTGGTGCTTTAGGCCTTGGTATTGCAACACAAACCGTAAATTACCAATATGCAGTTATTAATGCAGATACTAGTACAGTAAACAACCAAGCAATAGTAATAAATAGTGCTGCACCTCTTAAAAGCTATGTTGGTGCTGTAGAGGTGACAACCCAAGCTGCTACCAATGAAGCTACTACTATAGCTATTTTGTGTGAATCTAACACCGCTATGGTTAACAGTGGTACAAATGCAAATGCAACTGCCGCTAAAATTACTTACACAGCTGGAACACTTAGTTGTGCCAGCAACTTCGTTTCTTTGGCTAAGTAACTAACCAAGGACAAAGAGTATATAAATTCTCTCTCAACTAGATATTTTCCAAAGTGGGTAGATGCTTCTATCCACTTTATTTCTATTATGTGAGTTGTTCACAAGTATATTTCTCATAAAAATTTTCTCAGAGAATACAATGATTACTGATATATATAATTGGCAAAATGAAGCTGAACAATACTTCCTTGAAGAAAAATATTTGCAAGCAGCACAGTTATATGAACAAGCAATAGCAATAGAACCAAATACTATTTCTTATTATTGGCATTTAGGGTTACTATTGCTATTACAAGGGCAAGAAGCAGAAGCTCAAATGACTTGGATGCTGCCAATGACACAGGCAGATGAAGAACAGTTACCAATTTGGACAAATGAACTATTTCAAGTTTTACAAATAGAAGCTGAAAGGCGTGAAACACTAGCAGAATATTCTCTAGCCTGGTTAATTCGCCAGCACATGCGGGAAATTAATCCTAATTATATAAATAATTTGCTTCAAATTATTCTCCTTTCTATCAAATTGCAAAAGTTTGAAGAACTTGATAATTTAAATGACTGGGGATTAATTGAAAGCTTAAACACAAAAGAAAATATAGAAATTAATACCGAATTATTGATCCAAGTTTTAAAAGAATTTTTAAATGCTGTTCCCTTACATCCAATTAATCTAAATTTAATAGAAGCTAGTCTTCCTTATTTCTCTGATCCTCATCAATGCTTCTGTATAGTGCTTCCTGCTGCTATGGAAATTGGTCATACTTTGCGGCAGCCTTTACTAGGAGCATCTCTGCTAGAATTGCATTTACGATTGGAGCCAGATAATGTAGAAATTTTGCGGCACTTAGCGACTTTTTATCAAGATGCTCGTAATTATTCTCAAGGTATAGAGACAGCTAGATTGTGTTATTCCTTATCAGAAAGCTTGGCTGATAAAATTTTTGCACTCCATTTGCTGTTAAGGGGTCTAATGTCAGCAGGAGGATATTGGCAAGAGATATGTACAACTTGTCAAGAATTGGAAACTGTGTTTCAACAGTTTATTAAAGCTGAACGAATTCCTTTAGAAGAAGGAAGAATATTACGGTTACTTACACCATCTTTTGCAATACCTCACATTAAAGATGCTCCTGTTGAATTTCGAGCTATTCATAATCAGGTAGCTGAGATTTATAATAATTATATTCAAGCTCTTGGCCAATCAAAAGCAAAAAACTATGCTCATCAAAATATTAATCACCAATCTTTAACACATCATCCGAAGAAATTAAAAATTGGTTATATATCTTACGCTTTAAGGAATCATTCTGTTGGTTGGCTAGCTCGTTGGTTATTTCAACATCATGATCGAGATAAATTTGATATTCATACTTATTTTGTTAACTACAAATTAGCAACCGATTATCTCCAAGAGTGGTATTTATGTCAGGCAGGAAAAGCTCGTCAATTAGGTATGAATGGCTGGGAAATTGCTGACCAGATATATCAAGATGAAATTGATATTTTAATCGACCTTGATAGTATCACTCTAGATATTACCAGTGAAGTGATGGCACTCAAGCCAGCCCCAATTCAAGTTACTTGGCTGGGGTGGGATGCATCAGGTATACCTGCAATTGATTACTTTATCGCAGACCCTTATGTACTGCCAGATGATGCACAAAATTACTATACAGAGAAAATCTGGCGATTACCTCAAACTTACATAGCAGTAGATGGTTTTGAAATTGGTGTACCAACTCTCCGCCGCGATGACTTGGATATCCCTATGGATGCCGTTGTATATCTCAGCGCCCAAAGAGGATATAAACGCCATCCACAAACGACAAGGTGGCAAATGCAAATTATCAAACAAGTACCTAACAGCTACTTTTTGATTAAAGGACTTGCTGAGGAGGAAACAATTAAACACTTCTTTTATCAAATTGCCGAAGAAGAAGATGTCGATTGTTCTCGGTTACGATTTTTACCAATAGTTCATTCAGAGTCAGTTCATCGTGCTAATTTAGGCATTGCTGATATTGTATTAGATACATTTCCCTACAACGGAGCGACAACAACTCTAGAAACATTGTGGATGGGTATACCATTGGTGACGCGAGTTGGTGAACAATTTGCAGCGCGTAACAGCTACACCATGATGATAAATGCGGGTATCACAGAAGGCATTGCTTGGACTGATGAAGAGTATATAGAATGGGGTGTGCGCTTAGGGAAGGATGAAGTTTTACGCCAGCAGGTGGCTTTGAAATTGAAAGCATCTCGACAAACAGCACCCCTGTGGAATGGTAAGCAGTTTACCCGTGAGATGGAAAAGGCTTACGAGCAGATGTGGCAGAAGTATATTGAGCGAAAATAAGCTCGTAGTCAGCGGCTCCAGCCCTCAAAATGACCTCTTACAGCAATTTCTAGGTAAATGAACCACAGATTATCCTAACTTTAAGGAAGCCTATAGCAGTTTTCATGTATTTGAACCACATCTGTCGTAGTAGGGGCGCAAGGCCTTGCGCCCCTACCGCATAGTCTATTTACCTAAAAATAGCTGTAAGAGGTAATATAAAAGTAAGAAATGCAATTGTGGATAGCTATGTCTGCTAAAGATGTCTTTCATGAAGTTGTCAAAAAAGCTTTGCAGAAGGATGGTTGGCAGATTACTCATGACCCGCTCTCAATTAGCGTAGGTGGTGTGAATCTCTCTATTGATTTAGCTGCTGAAAAACTGATTGTGGCAGAACGGGAAGGAGAAAAATTGCTGTTGAAGTCAAAAGTTTTTTGGAGAAATCTTCTGCAATCTCAGAATTTCATACAGCATTAGGACAGTTTATCAACTATAGAGGCGCATTAAGACGACGACAGCCAGAGCGTGTTTTGTATTTAGCAATACCTTTGACAACTTACAAAACATTTTTTCAACTTGATTTTCCTCAAGCCATGATTGAAGAGAATCAAGTCAAAATGATTATTTATGATGTAGAGAAAGAGGTTATTTTCAAATGGATAAACTAGCCCAGTATCGCCAGATTGTACAGCAGATATTACAGGAGCATAGTGAGCAAAAACCCGCTGATGGAAATATAGAAGTTGAAAATATTTTTGATATAGAACGTGACCATTACCAAGTAGTCTATGTAGGCTGGGAGGGGCAAGATTGGGTACATAGTTGCATCCTCCACATTGATATTAAGGGTGAAAAAATTTGGCTTCAGTGGAATGCTACAGAAGATGATATTGCAGCAAATTTGGTTAGTATGGGAGTTCCTAAAGAAGATATTGTGTTAGGATTTCAGTCTCCTTTCATGAGGAAGTTTACAGAATACGCAGTGGGTTAGGGCATTTATTGAAAAGTACCTTTAGTTGTCATACTGTGAATTTGCGATATTCTAGAAATTAATTTATTAAGCACTAAAGTGCTTAATAAAAACTTGTTTATAAAAGGCTTCTAAACCTACGACACAGGCTTTATCATCAAAAAGACGATTATGATTTTGGCTCATTCTTTCCGCAATAGTGCCTCGCCAAGCTGGGTCTAGTCCTAATTTGACAGCAATTTCGATGTACTCTGCTTCATTTTCAGCTATGGTATTTGTCACCCCTAGCATTTTCAGGAAGCTGTCAGAGTGGCGACCCCGCATAAATTCTCCAGGACAGGTAACAATGGGGAGATTACAAGCGATCGCTTCTAAGGTAGTATTACCACCAGACCAGGTGAATGTATCTAAATAAACATCTGAAAGTAAGTTAATCATTAGATAGTCCAGTCGCTCTGGAATACTAATAAATACACAGTAATCCTCGCTGTTCAAACCGATAGCAGCAAAAGCACGTTTGAGACGCGGCTGAAGTAAACCACCACGCAGAAACACAAATTTAGCTGGCGGAAGGCGGCGAGCAATTTCTGCAAAAATAAAATCATATTGCGGTAGATACTTGAAAAGAGCTTGACAGCATAAATAGATGACTGCATCATCTGGTAGCTGAAAATATGAGCGGGTTTTGATGACTGGCGGAATATATGGTTTAGGGTAAGAAACGCCAATATTGGGTAAGCGAATTAATTTTTCTGAATAATGCTCTTGGGCATTTTCTGGTTCCATTAACTCGCTAGATAAAAAGTAATCAATTGTGGGTAAGCCAGTTGTTACCGGATGTCCCCAAGCGACACATTGCACAGGCGCAAGCCGCAGACCTGCCATTTGCATAGTTTGGGGATTCATACCAATTTCAGGAAAAACTAAGATGTGCAGCTTATCGGCAATTATCTGTTCACAGGCTGCTGATAAATTATCAGGAATATGATGGAAAACATTACTGTACTCTTGAAACTGTTGGGTAATTGGATCTGGCTCATTTCCTATATAGTAACAATAGATTTCAAAGCTGGAGCGATCGCAGTAACGTAACCACCCAGTTAACCAAAGTGTTCCACTATAAGAATGCAGGTAATGGGAAACGTAACCAACACGAATTTTGTTATTAGGCTGAAGCTTAGGTATAGATAAAGGAACGACCCATTGTGGATAGTTAGCTGCCATAATTTCATGTCCTAGCTTTCCATACTGGCGTTGCAAATCTATATCATTTTGTGCCTGATATGATAGGTAAAAATTTGTGAGGCGACCTATACCTGCTAAAGCACTATGTTGATCTTCTGTAGTTTGAAGAGATGTTTGCTCAATTAAATCTTGCAATCCTTGAGTGTAGCGTTGGCGATAAAAGTTAATTTTCCCCTGATTTTCATATATTGATGGAACTGTTAAATATTTTATAATTTGAAAAGTGTAATCATTAGGTAAGGATTTAGCAGCATTATCTGAACTTAAAATTGCTTCTTTAATACGTCCATTCTGGCGTAAATCAATAATTAATGAAAAATGTAGTCTTCCATCTGTAGGGTAAAGTTTAATTCCTTGCTGGAGAGTACTAAAATATTCATCTAGCAGGTTTAACTGTCTATAGCAATAGCTGAAATTCCAATAAATTTCTGCATCACCTGATTGGCTTTCTAAGAGTTTTTTATATTGCCCGATCGCTTCTTGCCATCTTCCCTCGCAGAAGAATTTATTGCTTAAGTAAAAAAAAACTATCTAGCTTGTACTTGGCTAAAGTCTTCTATTTTGTAAGATGTCAGACTTTCTGCTTTTGCTTGGTTCAGTGCGTTTATATCTTCGTATTCCAAAACAATTCTGGCATAGATGCGAGGTAGCAAAGTTTTCCATTGAATATCAGCCAAATTTCCAACTAAAGAAATTTCTAATTCTTCAGTAACATCTAAATCTTCTTGCACTAAAAGATTCATAACCACACTAGATAAAAACAGTTCCGCATCTTCAGCAGTACTGTTACCTGTATCGATAAATAGGGTAGTTTTTTGACTATTAGGATGAGTTGCTACCGTCTTCATCACTCGTTCTAATTCTAAACCAATTAATTCTTCTGGTTGCGACCAATCTGGGAAAATAATTAAATTAATCTCCTTGAGCTTTAAAGACACAAGGGTAGCATCAATTAAGGCAGCACTTATAGTCTCCGCCATTTTTGCCCAGGAGAACTTTTTCGCTTGTGCTATACCCGCAGTTATTAATGAGTTACGAATACTGGGCTTTTGCATCTCACAAAGCGCATTTGCTAGTTCATTAGCATCATCATCACTCACGTATATTACTGCTTCCCCCGCAACTTCTGGAATTGAGGCATTAGGACAAGTAATCACAGGACAACCACAAGCCATTGCTTCAATAATAGGCATTCCAAAACCTTCATACTTAGAAGGATAAACTAGTGCCACAGCACCAGAGTAAGCTGTTGCCAACTCTTCATCACTGAGTTGCAGCATATGAACAATACTACCTGATGTATAAGCTCTAAACTCAGATAGGAATACACCACCGCTTCCTGTACAGACAATATCAAATCCGTAGCTACTGGCAAGCTGTGAAAAAGCTTGGAAGAATAAAATACTATTTTTATAACCACTTCCACCACCAACTAAAATAAAGTATGGTTTTGTAATCCCGTATTTAGATTTAAAAGCATTAACCTCTTCAGGTTTAGCTGGCGAAAAAGGGCTTTTAACTCCACAATTAGCTACGGTCACAGAATCTACGGGTATATCAGTAAAACAGCGTGCCAAGTCATGCGCTGTATGTTCTGAAATTGCTATATAAGTAGATGCATGTTGAATACCCTGATGCTTCTCTCGCCACATGAGATTATCCATATCCCATTCCATAACTTCTGGAATCATGTCATATGCCATGAACACAGAAGGCGTTGTAGTTGGCGTTGTATAGTAAGAAGAGATAAATAAATCTGCGTCTTCTTGATCGCAAATTTGCTGTAGTATTTCCCGTTCAGCAACAGTATTGTTATAGTCATAACGTGAAATGCTGCGATATCTAATACCAGCAATTTTGGGAGCAGTTCCAGCCCGGTCAAGTACAACAATATGCGTAGCAAACCCACTGTTTACCCATTCTTCTAATAAGGATTTCCAGACACGCGCAATACCAGTTTGGTAAAGTTGGAAAAATACGCCGTCAACCAGAATAATTGGTGTTGCTTTCTTAATAAGTGCAACTTGTTGCTGCACTTCATCTGGTTGCAAAAACCGCCAACTATTGTTGCTGAGTTCTCTTTGTGCGATTGGTACTATACCGCATGATTCAACACTATCAACCATTGTTTCATCTTGTAGCCACGAAAAATATTCGCGTAAAAGAACTGGAAATTTAGTTGTTTCCTGCAAAGCTTTCCACTGGGAAACAGCATTGCTATAACCGTAGTATTGCTCTTTAAAGCTTAATTGTTCTGGTGTTACGTAAGCAAAATGTTGGAAAACTAAACCATGCTTTTCAGTCTCTTGATGCAGAAAAGGATTTACTGCTGCAACATCCCGCCATTGACCATTTAGCAAAGGTTCTTCTAGTCTTGGTGGTTCATGTGCTACCCACACTGATCCTGGTTTATATCTCCAGGTTCGCAACCACTCTTGTCTGGGATTTTGGGCGTAACAATTACGAGTACTGATAATTATTTTTTCTCCTACAAAATACCAGCACCAATAGAAAGCAGCAGTTTTTTCAGGATTATCAATAAACATTTGTTGTGCAGTAGAAATATGCTTGACTGTCCATAACTCATCTGCATCTATTTGCCATAGTAAACATTCTTCATTGATGTTCAACAATGGCTCATTAACCATTTCCCGTTTGCCATCCCAAAACACACCCTCTGGCTTACGATAAATTGTGATATTGTCGGGATATTGCTGTGCGAGATCATCTAAATATTCTGTTGTACTGTCATTGCTGCGACCATGATGATGGATTTCATCGTTTATATATCCACCCAGCTTCAGACTCCATCCAGTATCGTGCTTTAATTCAGCTACACCTTCGACAATGTGCCAATGCCATTTGAAAGGAAGTTGTTTAAATATCTCAATGTGATAGCGGATAAATGGTTGACCATTCAGAACAATAGTAAAAAAGTGAATTGGTAATTCTGGCGTTGAGGTAAACGTGATAGCAGTCAAACTTTTTTGACCACACGCTAGGGTTGAGGAATACTCATGGTTGACAAGACGTAGTTTAGCAATGTTATGCCATACACGTTCTGGGCCTGGCCAGGTGTGTACAACATCATGAAATGCTATCCATCCGCCATTTTTTACCAGTGAAAACGAGAGTTCAAAATCTTTTAAAACATCTAAGTACTGATGAGAACCAT
Source organism: Nostoc sp. (assembly GCF_036919675.1). Lineage (GTDB taxonomy): Bacteria > Cyanobacteriota > Cyanobacteriia > Cyanobacteriales > Nostocaceae > Nostoc. Next base: position 77,279 of record NZ_JBALCP010000098.1, on the reverse strand, counting down.
CAATAAAAATAAAATCAATAGCTTTATAATCTGTCAAATTATGCCAATTATTTAATACATCATAAGAGTAGCCACGTAATGGTATTACATATTGCTCAAGACCGTTTGATTGAACATTTTGCTGCCAAACATCAAAAAATTGTCGTTCAGAAAAGTCAGCATTATTACCATCCCATGTATCAATGGAATAAATTTTACGTTTGGTTCCTATGCAAGCATATGCCATAGCAACTGTCGAGCGACCTTTAAAAGAACCAATCTCAACTATAACAGCATCTTTAGGAAGAGATTTCACTTTATTAAAAAGGTATTCTTCTTGCCCAGTAACCATGAATCCTTCAATAGATTCAACGGCATTATGAATATTTTGATAACTGACTGATTGCACTGTTTTTTGTTGAAAGATTGCATAGCCATTACGTATATTTTGGTTTGAGATAATTAGGATGTAATCAGGATCACTTAACAGGCGATTGAAATTTTGATAGTTCTTAAATGTATTGATATCATCTAAGCAAATATATTTTGCTCCATATATCTCATCTAATTCTGCACTACCAGTGAATTCCGAGCCATCAATTAATACTAAATCAAAGAAATCAATCTTGTTTTCCTGCTTAATTTTTTGAATCCCTTCGTCAGAAACTCCGGAGTGATTTACATATTCTACATCCTGTCGCAACCAACCAATAACCTGCTCAGATGGGTAAAAGTTTAAATTAGTTTGAGTGTTGTTATAGAAGTCGATGACTTCCTTTTCATCAGGAAAGTTTGTTAGAGAAACAGATGAAATATTGTAGCACTTGACAAAAGAATCATTCTCATACTTCTTTTTTAACTCAGTAAATCTAGTTTTTGAAACTTCCATGCAAAACAATATTGGCTTGTTAGGATTTTCTCGAAGCCCTGTTACAAATGCTTCAGTACTTCCTTCCCCTGAAGATGAGCCAATTTCTAAAACTGTTTTAATATCTTCTTTTTGTACAATTTTTTGAATCGCATAATAAAATTCATCGTTTTTTATCTCTGCTGGGATTAGTGAATTTAGCTCTGAATTAAAAAGAGGGTCATTGTTAATAATATTTTTAAATAATACTTGCACTGAATAAATTATATCTTCCTGATTCCACTGGTCTATTTTTAATTCTTGAATATTAGGTAAATAATAATGGCGTCCCCCATTTCGTGGATCTAATTGCGAGTATTTACGAATTTTGTCACGTCGTTTGTCTTCGCTGTTAATAAATAAGTCTAAATGATAAATACTTAATTCAGCTAGGTATTGTCCCTGATCCAATAAATTATGAATAGTTTCGTGAATTTGACCTTGATAAAAAATATGTTCATTGTACTTAAACAGCCGACGCTGAAAATCAGGATAATGGGGTTTACTTGTAATGTAGTGATTTCTGCTAAAAGGACTAATCCACTTTCTAGTAATCCAAAAGTTATCAGTATTTATTTGAGTACTAGGCAATTTTATTAATTGCAAAAATTCTACAAGTTGGCTGTTAATAAATTCATCATAGTCCAGAACAAAAACCCAATCAGTATTGACAGCTTTTAGGTATACATTCCGCTGTTGAGAGTGATTTCCCAACCACGGGGAATGTATTATTGTAGCTCCATAACTCAAAGCAATATCACACGTAGAATCATTGCTGCCACCATCTACAATTATTAGCTTGTCATAAACATTAGCGAGAGATTCTAGAGCAACGGTTAATGTATTCTCTGAATTTTGCACCATCATACATACAGAAAGACTTGGCATATAACTTTTTTTCACTCCATTAAATTGATTGAATTTACAACTCATTAGGTTTAGCACACGTCAAAGAATATCAGTAAATGTTTGTAAAGTGTAACATTGTACTATCATTTAACTATTTAATTTGATATTTTAAATTAATATTAATAGTAATCATCAGAATTTAAAAAATCAGATTACCAGAGATTTTTGATCAATATATACCCAAAACTTATTTCAAGATTTATGATGATGATGGATTAATTAAAGGAATACAAATATGTCTTTTTTCCTGCCTGTTCTCAAAGGAAGCGGTAAGCTTGACGAAGTTCATATTACAGTTTGTGTTGTTGGGTCTCGCAAAATATCAATTGATGATGATTATTGTTCGGGCAGCTGGATTAAATTAGCTCCTAATCTGACGATTTACGGTTTTGATGCAGATCCTGATGCTTGTGAACAAGCAAATAAAGATTTAGCTGCACGACAGATAAATTGGAAAGAGAAGCACATTCCTATAGCACTGAATAATTCTATTGGTTCATATCCCTTATATGTTACTAATCAGATTGCTTGTACATCATTGTATCCACCTAATAGTTCTTACCTGACAAGATTTCAGCAAATAATTTCCGATTCTTTTAAGGTAGATTGTACTGTTGAGATTGAGACTACAACCTTAGACAACTACTGTGAACAGCAAGGAATTGAGGAAATAGACTTTTTGCAAGTAGATGTTCAAGGAGCAGATTTCCATATTTTAGAAGGAGCTTCCCTTTTGTTACAACGTAGCGTTCTAGCTATCCAAACTGAAGTTGAATTTTCCCATCTATACATAAATCAACCTTTATTTTCAGACATAGATACCTTTCTAAGAAAAAATGATTTTACGCTATTTGATCTTGTAGGGTGTAGTCGTTATTCTCGTGCTTGTTCACCAATTTGTTCACCTGAACGTAGTGGTCAATTACTTTGGGCTGATGCTTTCTATTTTCGAGATTTGATTAGAGTAGATATTAGTACGCAGTTTAAAACACCATTGCAAATCTTAAAGTTAGCTTGTATTGCTGATATCCTTGGTTTCCCTGACTATGCTTTAGAGTTACTAGAATATTTGACTATCAATCATGCAGATGAACCAAAATATAACTTCGCCGATGTGATTATCAGGAGTCTATCTCAAGTTCCGGAGTTAGTTGAACGAGGGTTAGATTCTCTTCCTGTAGTCGCTAATATTCGCCATCGTCTCAATTAATTTCAACAACATCTAGCTAGCAGACAAAAAGAATACAATTTTTGATATTGACTGTCTGTTAGCTACCCCTATTGCTCACTATTACCCTGTTGCTTTATAATCTGCTCTAATACAACTTTGTAATCTTGCCGATCAGGGCGCAACTGCACCAGCTTCTCTAAAGGTTCTATTGCACCTTTCGCATCCTTCAATTGCAACCGCAGTACAGACAGCTTCTCTAAAGCAACTTGGTTTTCTGGTTCCCGTTGTAAAACCAGCTCGTAACCCCGCGCCTGTTGCTGTAATACTGACTCAGCAGAAGGAGACGCAATTGCTGGCTTAGGTTGGCTAGCCTGTTGGATTACTGGAATGACTGCAAATACCGTAGATCCAAAAAACGAGAACATCGACACTATCGTTACAATCTTTTGTCGCCGCTCAATCTGCTTTTTGCGGGTGATTAGGTATTCTTCGTCTGAACCAGCCATGTATTAATTATTGCTGCGGTAAATAGTTAGATGTCAGCAACCCTCCCGTTATCAGGTTACCCATCTGCCCAACAGAAACTAACATCTTGGCTAGAAATTTTTTACACAAAATTCAAATGCTGACTCTGAAGACGAGGGAACTTTATGGTAAGCCCATACTGTACCGACAATTTTGCCATGCGATCGCCCCTATGCTTCAAAGCAAAACTCTCTCCTGCGCCTAAACAGAGCAACCCTCCAGGTCTTATTCACTGGGCGGAACATTACAATTATATAAAGATTTGCGATGATTCTGCCTAATGCCAGATGTTTGCGATATTCTAAATAACGTTTAAATAGATAAAAAGAGTAGACATTTCTACTCAATTGCAAATTTCCCTGTCAGTCAAAAACTTTCAAACTAGCCCGTTTCCTATGGGTTCTTCAACAAGCAAACATATTTTTCGTGATTCAAACAAATAGAATTTTCCCACTCGTCCTCAGTCACACTACTTAGTGCAACTTTCTAAAGGACTAATTATTCTGCTCGGCGTCCACAATATATCTCTTACAAAAGGTACTGTTGCACTCTAGTGAAGAAAGGGTAAAGGTTAAGAGGAAAAAGAAGACGGGGAAAGTTTAAAGGGAAAAGGGGAAACAGAAACATCCCTTACCCCTTTAGTCCTTAAACTTTGTCTGGTTTCTGCAAAAAGTTTAAGGACTGCTTGGTGGAATTGGAGTTTTGTGGTGGTAATTACCGTACAAAACCGAATTTACCAGTAACTTAGTAGAGTTTGTTATGGTATAGTTAAAAAGTCAAGACTAGCTTTACCAAATTACACCACTCTACGGGCCGGCAACAATTGCAGAATGGGAAGCAGTTTTGATTAAGCATTTACCAACAAATATCAGAATTCAATCGAGGTTATGACTCAGCAAGTGATTCACCCAATGGTGAAATTGCAGCGCAACGTGCAATCACTCATAGAATCGAACATTATCAAGCCAAGCGATAGCATCTGGAAAATCGCTTTGCTCTACGGTAATGAATGGCAGCACTGGAAACAGGAACTGCTTGACTTTGGCTTTAGTATGCAAGACCCAGTTAGTGAATTGCTAGCTGTAGAAACTTGGGATGAAGAATAGGTATTGGGCATTAGGGATTGGAGACTAGTACACTGTGGCGGAAGTTTGTCTACTTATACAAGGGGCAACATCCCCTTGTATAGTCGCAAGTCTTGTTAATTGAGATGGTAGGTGGATTTACGTGCCTGCTTTACTAGCGAAGAGGTGACAGGTGATAGGGAATAATTTGTACCCTGTAACCTGTACCCTATTCCCTTCTTCAGTCCCTAGTCCCCAGTACCTTTATTGGCAAGCAGCTAACGCCGCAGCTAACTCCTTTGCAGTTTGGTAGCGATCGCGTGGCAATGGTTCTGTAACGCGATCAATCACATTTCTTAATTGGGAACTAATGGTGGGAACCTTTGCTACATCAAACCTGAAGTTTCGCCCTTTTTGGCGGTAATACTTGAACGGGTTTTCGCTTGTGAGCAGAAAAATCAGCGTTGGCCCAATTGCATACAAATCAGATTGAGTCAAAGGTTGTCCTCGTTCTTGTTCAGGAGCGCAGTAACCTTCTGCACCAATCCGAGTACCGGGCGCTGTGCCAATTTCCTTAACTGCGCCAAAATCCAACAGTACTATGCGATTTAAAGAACTTCGCACCATCAGATTGGCAGGTTTAATATCGCGGTGAATCAGTGGAGGCTCTTGGCTATGAAGATAGTCTAAGATATCGCAGGTTTGGATCATCCAAGCGATCGCTTGGCTTGGCGTAACTGGCCCATTGGTAAAAATACGTTTCTCCAAATCTTGTCCGTGGATTAGTTCCATTGCCAAGTATCTTTTTCCGTCTTCTACAAAGAAGTCATAATATTTGGGAATTCCAGGATGGTTAAGGGATTTGAGAGTGTAGGCCTCCCGCTCAAATAATTCTTGAGCTTTGGCAATTTTCACCATATCAGCATTCATTTGCTTCAACACCAGCAGTTGAGGGGTACCCGCAAGACCAGCCGCATCCCAAGCGAGATAAGTAGTACCCATACCCCCTTGTCCGAGAGTTTGCAACACCTGATAATGACGAATTTTCTGTTGCACTGAGAGAGGTTGACCGCAGTGGATACAAAACAGATTGTTCGGGGAGTTGCCTTCGTGCGTGCAAATGGAGGATGAATTTGCTCTAGCTTGGGCTGAATAGACTGTTGCAACGGCGTTTTCTTCTGTCGCTTGCATTTGTTGCGATCGCACACCAGTTTCCAGCACTGTTACTTCCTGAATTTGAAATTGCAGTATTGGGCCTCCCTGTGCCAGTTGCAAAAGGGAATTATCTGGTAAGGAACTCTGAATCACAAGAACACCGTTGAGGAAAGTCCCATTTGTACCCTGACTAACCAGCCGCCAACCACCGCTATTGTCGGCAGAATCGACTTGTCTGAGTTCTAGATGATGCCGGGAAACTAAACTATCAGTTAAAACAACGTGATTATCTGCCGCTCGACCAATCCGAATTATGGAGGAGTTCTCAAAGCTCCACTGCTGGAGGGGCGTTTTCTGCTGCGGTTCTAACAGAGTCAGACTAACCACAATACAACCTACAAGGTAAATGGATCAGGCATTGGGCATTGGGCACTTGTACTGAGCGGAGCCGAAGTATTGGGCATTGGGCACTTGTACTGAGTGGAGCCGAAGTATTGGGCATTAACTTTATCCGTAAATTAGGTTTTAACCCCTGATTTATAAGGCTTTGAGGTGAATTAGCGGATATGTCTATTGGGAATTAGTGATTGTTCTTTCTTCTTATTACCCATGCCCCATACTTCGACGCCGCTCAGTACAAGTGCCCCATTCCCAATGCCCCATTCCAATTTATTTTTAACTTTCCAGATTTGGGCGTACTTTTGCCCGAATAAGTATACCAGTAATATTGTCATGACCATTCTGTTGGTTCGCCAAATCAATTAAGTCTGTAACACCCTGTTCTAAGTTAACGCCAGAACTAAGTAAGGGTTCTAAGTGAGTCTGCCAATGGGTTTCTATTAAATCATTATCTGATAGACCGTCCGATGCCAACAGCAGAAGAGTATCTTCATTGATCTCGAAAAAGTCTACATCGGGATTAATCGAGTTTTCGTCACGAGGCCCCAAGGCTTGGGTGAGTTGGTAAGCATCCGGGCGGGCGTAAGCTATGCTTGCTTCCACTCCGCGGGTTATTTCCCGTTGCCCAACTTCGTGATCTACTGTGACTTGTTCTAGTCGCCGCTTGCGCGTCAAGCGATAGAGACGGCTATCTCCCACATGAGCAACTGCTGCTTCAGTATCTTGAATTAAGAGCATTACCAGAGTTGTACCCATGCGCCCCACTCCAGAACGGGCATCTTGTTGATTAAGCTTGTAAATTGCCTCATTAGCTAAAAACACTGCCTCACGAATGCTATCTTCTGTTGGCAGTTGGTTAGTAATCCAGTGTTCTTGAAAGTATTGCCGTAGGGTGTTGACTGCTAACTCACTGGCTATCTCGCCGCCAGCGTGTCCACCCATACCATCACAGAGAATATACAAACCATGCCCTTCCAGAACTCGATTTTTAGGTAACTCCAGCTTCTGAATTTTGGTTTCAATGCCAAAGTAGTCTTCATTATGATGACGTTGACGCCCCACATCTGTGCGTCCTGCATCTTCTAAGCTACTTAACTGCATCGGCAGCACAACAGTTGGCATATCATCAGTTTTGCTAATGATATCTTCTGGCTCATCTGATTGCGGGATAGTGGGCACAGCAGTATTTTTCTCCTTTATTGGGGATAAAGTTACGGTTCCTAGTGCTTCCAGTTCAACAGAGATTTCCTCTAAACGCGATCGCAATTGTGCGATCGTGTGAATCTTACCTACATCTAAATCCCCCAACATCTGGACTACAGAGCCAAATTGAGTCCGTTGAGACTGCCTAAATAGCGCTTGCCAAACCCGCCCCAAAGCTTGGATAGTTAACGGCTCCTCTGGAATAGCAAATGTTTGGGCTTCGGCATCTTCTGGGGACTCGGTAGCAGGCTGAGAACTTGATGATTCCACATATAACCGTTGCAGCGCCAGCGTTTGGTCTTCATCCAATCGCAAATTTGACAAATCTAAAAGGCTTTGACGACAATTCACTGGTTCTAATACTGCCCAAAGTTGGGTCATTTGATAACACCAGTGTAAAATTTTTAACGAACTCGTTGTTTCTTCTTGCCATCGGTCGAGTAAAGGCTGCCAATGTGAGCGGTCTTCAATTATTACTACCTGCATATCCCCCTGCTGCCATGCATCGTGAATCGGCGGTATCTCCCGCTGACCTTGGGATTGTAAGGCAATATAAAGTTTAGCAAGGCGAGAAATTCCACTTGTTTCCACTGATGGCGTTAGCAAATCTGATTGCTGACTTGCTAGTATTGCCTCAATGGGTGATATTTGATACGGCTGGCAGTCTAGAACTCTGACACCTAGATCAGTAGTAGTTTCCGTTTTTTCAGGTAGCATATGTAACAATTGATAGCGCTCTTGGGAGTCTAAATAGGAGCCTAATGCAATCTGAAAACTAGGGGGTAGAGGAGATGAGGAGTATATTGCTCTCTCATCTCCCTCTACTCCCACATCTCCCTTATCTCGCTGATTTTTCTCTACTCCCAAAGCTTCCCCATTCGTTTCCTTAGCAATAATTGCCCAAAACACTGTTCCACATTTTGTACTACAGTTATGACAACGTAGTGCATTTATAGGTACATCAGTACTGCATTCAGGACAGACCTTGTGGGTCAGGGACGTGCCACAGTTTTGACAGAATTTGTTGCTATTGGGGTTTTCAAATTTACACTGAGGGCAAATCAGCATAGTGGAAGTTCCTTAATTCCCGTTCCAAGGTGCTTCTAGCCACTAAGATCCAAGGTGCCACAATTGGCTATCCCTGACCACAGTAGACCTACAAGAGATTGTAGTTTATCAATGAATTTTGGTGGCAGTATTAATTGTGACGCATATTAGATAAATATTTAATATATTGGCAGCCAATTCCTAATAAATGGGTGAATGGGGAGTGAGGAGTAAAAATTTTAGATTTTAGATTTTGGATTTTAGATTGAAATTTAATCCAAAAGACACTCTCTTACGAGACGCTCTTGCTAGCTTGCTTCTCCGTAGGAGTATGCGGACTCGCTCTAAGCGTTGGCGCAGCCTCTCTAAGAATTGCCATGCCGCGGGCTTTACGCTGCGCTATCGTCTAATCCAAAATCCAAAATTGAATTGCCCTATGCCCCATACCAAGAGTCTGGCAATTGTGGAGGTTCAGTGTCAAACCATTTTTGATAAATTTGCTTGTAAGTGCCATTGGATAACAAAGTCGCTATAGCTTTGTTAATTGCATCCAGATGGGGGGAGTCTTTAGGTGTAGCAATCCCGTAGTATTCTTGAGTGAGCAGATCGGTAACAACTCTGATGCCTTTGAGTTTGCCATTTTTAATCGCATACAAAGTTGCGAAAGCATCGCTAACCACAGCATCAACATTGCCATTGAGCAAGTCTTGGAAAAATTCTGGGCCAGAATTAAAAGTACTAATTTTGGCATTGGGGATGGTTTTGGCAAAATCCGCCCCAGTTGAACCAATTTGTACAGCAATTTTTTTACCTTTGAGACTATTGAAGTCTTTAATATTTTGGTTGTCTTCGCGAACAGCGATCGCTAGTCCGGCTTTAAAATAAGGTCTGGAAAAAGCAATTGTTTTCAGGCGTTCGGCGGTAATCGTGATTCCACTAATTGCTGCATCCACTCTTTTAGCTTGCAAAGTCGAGATCATGCCATCAAAGGGCAGACTTTCAAACTGGATTGCAAAACCTGCTACTTTAGCCATCGCATTCATCAAATCAATATCAAAACCTTCCAAGTAACTACTAGCCGTTTGGATTTCAAAGGGGATAAAGGTAGGGTCTGTCGCCACCTTGAGAGGTTGAACACCTGGATTTGGATAAGAATTGTTACAGGCAATGAACAGTAGCAAACAGCCTAAGCTCAGAATTAGTTGCCGCCACTTAAAGTTAATCAAATTCCCTTTAGTCATTAGTCATTAGTCAAATACCTAATTTTTCGTTTCGTGTAGTGCTTGAATCCGAGCAAAGCGACGCTCGGCAGGACGTGCGAGTCCAAGATAAGCGGTGAAAGAGGCGATCGCAAACACTGCCATTAAACTAGACATGGCGATCGCTGTACGCCCATCATAGAAGAAAGCAACTAACCCACTCGCCAACGCCCCACATAACATTTGCAGAAATCCCACTGTGGCGGCTGCAACTCCAGCTATCTCTGGCAAAGGCTGAATGGCACCCTGGATTGCATTGGGGGAGATTATCCCCAGGCAGAAGGTGTTAAGTACTAGAAGAGGCATTAGCGTAGTAACTTGTGCAGCACCACTCACTGACAACATCGCAAGGGCAACAGATGAGCCAACGGCACTCACCAGCCCAAAGGTGAGCAACCTTGACGGAGATACGCCACGCATACTCAGATGCCCATTCAGAAATGAGCCTACCATGATGCCAAAAGCGGTCGATGCAAAAAGCCAGCCGTAGATTGTAGTCGGGACTTTAAATACATTAAGCAGCACGAGTGGCGATCCCGCGACATAGGTAAACATGCACCCAAAGCTTAGTGCGTTGACGAGGGCGTAGCCGAGACAAATCCGATTGCTGAGAATGCGCCGATAATTTTTTATCAGCCGACGTGGTTTAATCGCATCTAGATCACGATTAGCTAGCGACTCACTTAGTCCAAGGGCAACAAACAGCAAGAGTAAAAACCCTCCTACAGCCAGTGTCCCATAGATAGTCCGCCAACCAGCGATTGCCAGCACCCAACTACCGATTGTAGGTGCAATCATCGGTGCTACGCCCATCACTAGATTGACATATGATGTGGTTGAACTTTTCCTAAGAGCGATCGCACCAATTCAACTTACAGTGATTTTCAGATGAATGGATTTGTTATATAAATATTTTTTGATATCACGGAGAGGAGGCATTAAGTTGGGCGGGTTTAGAGCATTATCGCATCTGGTGTCGCGCTCCAGGCGCAGAGATAAGGTTATAAACACTCGATTAAAAAATTATTTGAAATCTTTAATTGTTAAACTATTGATGATAAACTAACCAAACTTTACTTATAAAATCACGATAGCATTGTTCGGATTTAGAATAAAGCTGGCTATCAGTATTTCTTCCCTAAAATACTGATATACTCATAAACTTAGAAGACAACTCGCCCTTTATGGCTCCTACCACTTCTGCCTACCAAATTGCTGATTTGTTCGCCGAAAGAGCTAGAAACCTCGCACCACCAACTTACAGCACTGAGTTAACCAAAATTATCACTGTCAGCTTTGCCTACGGTTTAGCTGACCCAATTCTCTTTCCCCACGCCGACTTGGCTGCTGCAAGTGCGGCTGTGCTGACAGAAGAAGCTCCGATCGCCCTCAATTATGGCCCACCTTCAGCTCAACTGTATGAGCAAATTATCCTCCGCTTGCAGGCTAAAGGAATTGCTGCCGATCGCGATCGCCTGATCATTGGCTACGGTTCTGGTCAGATTCTCGGTTTGCTACCAGATGTGTTTGTCGAACCTGGTGATGTGGTAATTGTGGAAGGGCCAACCTTCCTGGGAGTAGTTGTCAGATTTGTCCACGCTGGCGCACGCATAATTACCATTCCTGTGGATGAGTTGGGGATGGATGTGGACGCCCTAGAAGAAACTTTGAGCGACTTGAAGAAACAGGGCATCCGACCCCGGTTTATTTACACCATCCCCACCTTTCACAATCCAACAGGCGCTACTATGCCGTTATTTCGCCGCCAAAAACTGGTAACGTTAGCGGCTGAGTATGGCGTCTTAGTGGTGGAAGACGATGCTTATAGCGATTTGCGGTTCCAAGGAGAAACTGTGCCCCCTCTGGCAACTCTTGACCAAGAGGGGTGGGTATTATATGTGAGTACCTTCTCGAAAATTATTGCGCCTGGTATCCGCCTGGGCTGGGCTTGTGGTGATCCAGCGATTATAGAGCGGCTGGCAATGTTCAAAAGTGAGGGGCCTGTGGGGCCATTTGTCAGCCATGTGGTCGCCCGCTACTGTGCTACAGACAAACTAGATAATCACATTCAGCAGCTAATCGCCTGCTACAAGCATAAGTGCAATTTATTGTTAGAGGCGATCGCTCAAGAGTTTCCCAGTGATATAGTTGCTTTGCGACCAGATGGGGGCTTTTTCGTTTGGTGTAAATTGCCGCCAGACATCAGCGCCAAAGCACTCCTAACAGCTGCCAATGAACACGGCATCAGCTTTCTGCCAGGGACTCGCTGTTATACCAATGGACAGGGAGATGATGCCATCAGGTTAGCTTTTAGCTTTCAGCCAACACAGAAGATTGTTGAGGGAATCGCTACATTAGGAGGAGTGTTGCGCGGATTGCGGTAATGACCGTGCCAATTTTAGATTTTAGATTTTAGGTCGCACCTTTGGTGCGCTGACAGCGCAACTTGGATTTTAGATTTTGAATTGAAGATAATTTACCTCGTTCCCAGTCTCAGACTGGGAATGCTCTTTGGAAGGCTCCCGCCTTCCGTCTGGGCGGCAGCAACCCAATGAAGACCATTTCCTTCTTAGAACTTGGAAAGGAGATTTTGATTTTCAATAAATTTTGTAAATCTTTAAAAAATTTATTCTAAGCGTTGGAAATCGCGTTGCACTTCATACCAGAGACTTTTATTATAGGGGTCTGTCTTCAAAGCTTTTTTGAGATAAATTCTGGCTTTGAGCAGCTGGTTTTCGGAAATTAGCGCCCGTCCCCAAATTTGATAAGCGATCGCTTGCCATTGACGCACTTCTGCATCTGTTGACAACCGATCTGCTAAAGCTTCCGCCAGGGCGATCGCTTGCGGAAATCGTCTTTCTTGCAAAAATCGCTGCAATTGCTCATAAGTTTTCCACTTCAGCCGGTCTTCTATTTCCAATAGATTCGGCGGCTTTGGTTTCGGTGGTTGTTGGCTTGTCACCGTTGCTACTGGTGTTTTCTGCCAATGCATTGCCTTGGTGTCATCATACACAGTTGACACCTGACTTGAATGTGCGGCAGTTTCCTCTGGCAATACTACCGTCAGCAAGAGCTTATAAGCCTCTGTCAAGGCAATAAACTTATCTTTGGCTTTGTTGTCATCTGGGTTCATATCGGGATGATATTGCTGCGCTAGTCGTCGGTAAGACGCTTTGATCTCAGCAAAAGAAGCTCCCGACCTTAAACCCAATAAACGGTAGCAATCTCCAAGATCCATCTTGAGCTATGAGCTATCGAATATTCAGCTAGAGGCTATCAGCTATCTGCTTTAAGCCTGAACTATTAATAATAAGGGCTAATTTTCTATTTTAAAGTTCAATGTTGACAGTTTGTTTAGGAAAGCGAGTGGAGAGTGGGGAATTAGGAGTTAGAAGTTAGGAATTATTTCTCCCCCTGCAACGCCAGCTTCCCCTACTCCCTACTCGCCTACTACTATAGAGGTTCGTTCTTCAATCACACGGTCAATTAAACCGTATTCTTTAGCCTCTTCGGCAGACATGAAAAAGTCACGATCCATATCTTTTTCAATTTTTGTTATGGTCTGACCGGTTTTATCGGCATAAATCCCATTCAGTTGGTGACGAATCCGCAGAATCTCTCTAGCTTCAATTTCGATATCGGTTGCTTGTCCACGGGTGCCACCTGAAGGCTGGTGAATCATAATGCGTGAGTGAGGCAATGCTAGCCGTTTGCCTTTGGTGCCAGCTGTTAGCAAAAAAGACCCCATTGAGGCAGCTAAACCCACGCAAATAGTCACCACATCTGATTTGATATGTTGCATGGTGTCAAAAATAGCCATGCCAGAGGTGACCATTCCACCGGGGGAATTGATGTATAAATAAATATCTTTACCTGGATCATCTGAGTCCAGATACAGCATTACAGCGATAATTTGATTGGCAATTTCATCATCAATATCTCGCCCCAAGAATATAATCCGTTCCCGATAAAGGCGATCGTAGATGCTAATCCAATCTGTATATTGTCCTCCGGGCATCCGGTAAGGAACTTTAGGAACGCCTATAGGCATAATTTGCTCCGTTATTAATAAATTGGGGATGATCGGAGAGTGAAAAGTGAGGAGTTAGGAATGAGGAAGGAGTATAAAATAACTCATAACTCATAACTCATAACTGAATTTAAAGGACACTGGCAGGGAGTGGAGGATTTGCGAGTTCTTCTTTCTCAAAAACTCGGTCAATCAGACCGTATTCCTTCGCTTCGTAGGGTGTCATATATAACAGCCGATCCATATCTTTAATAATTTTTTCTGGAGGCTGTTCGGTAGTCCGATGCAAGATATCAACTAGCGCCCCTTTATTTACCAAAACTTCCCTCGCGCGGATTTGAATATCCGTTGCTTGACCTTGGGCGTAGCTCTTGGGCTGATGCAGGATAATCGAGGAGTGAGGCAAACTGGCGCGGCAACCTTTTGTACCAGCACTGAGAAGCATCGCTGCCATACCCATCGCAGAACCGACGCAGATAGTGTGGATAGGAGGCTTGATATATTTCATGGTGTCATAGATAGCGAAGGCTTCGGTTTCAAAGCCAATGGGTTCGCCACTGTAACCGGAAGTGCCGGTGGAGTTGATATAGATTTTAATTGGCTTTTCGGGGTCGTCGGACTGCAAAAACAGCAACTCGGCCACGATCAATTCCGTGACAGCAGGCACAAGTGGCATCCCAAGATAGACAATTCGCTCCTTTAATAAGAGAGAAGGTAAATCTGGCGGCGGTGTCCGGTAAAAGTTATCGCCGTAATAAGGGGCTTGAACAGCCTTGATGGGGGAAATGTCCATAGCAACTGATCGCCTGAAACTATGCCGTTAACTGTAATACATCCTAGCGCGATGCTAGCGTTCCTCAAGGTGCGGATTTCTCCCTAATGCTTAAGGCGGCTTCGCATCTGCCAATGGTTGGCTTGTGAAGTACCTACACTCAACGCTTGCCTTGAGTGGAAACTTTCGGTTTGATTTGCTGTTGCCTCCTTGTACAAGTACAAATTGAATTGGTCTTACACAGCGTCTCTTGTCAATAATAGACGTTTACTAGGTTTTACAGCTTTGCTGGTTCTAATTCCGGCTGTAACTGCTCAGTTAATATATTGCTTTGAGTCTGGGTTTGGACAGTCTGCTCCCGAAGTCCCCCAATGGTTTATAGAGATAATATGTTGGCGTTACTGATAAGCTGTTACCAAAGCTTGCTGAACGATATCCCACTTTTTAGATTAAGATTCCCAAGTTTTCCTGCTATCTAACAATTAAAGTGGTGTAATCCAATAAGTAATGCCCCGGATAACTTGTTTGTTAAAACCAAACAGAGGTAAATTCTCTTCAGGCAAACCCACATAAGTCCAATGTGGAACATCATTTTCTACAGTTTGAAACCAGCCATTTTGATTAAGAGCTTTTCTTTGTTCTTTACTGCTTACGCGTAAATCAATTGCTAATCCCCACAGATGTTGTGAAGTTCCAGGAGGTGCAACCAAACCGAGAATTTTTATTTCTTTGCCCTGTTGAACTTTTGTTAAAATTTGATTGTTAGCATATTTGTACCAAAATCTTAAATTTGTGTTGAAAGTGCGAGTACAATCACCAGAACCATAACCAGATTTTAGCGGGATATGTTCTTGGATTCGCGCTTTATTTAAAGCATCAGCCGCTGATTTTTGTAAGTAACAGTCATTAGTGTTATCAACATGACCCATTGTCAAAGTAGCTTGAAATTCTTGGGTTTCTTGTTCATTAGCAAAAATATCTTTTTGCGGCAGTTTAATCGCAACATCTTGATTTACAAAAACTGCACCATATGTCCGCAACAAAGTATATTCATAAGTACCAAGCTGGGGAATTGTGGGTAATTTCTGGCTAATTACAGATAAAAAACGCTGTTGCCCATTTAATTTGGGGTCAGGAATAAATGGTTTTGATGTTATTTCTTTAGAGGTATCTTTACAAGCTAATGAATCTGTAGTCAAGCATACATTTAATGGTTGGGCAGTTCTACCCAATTGGTTATGGGTAATCTCATTACTAGCGACTAAGACAAATATCATCATGATAACTATACTGATGAAAGTTGTCTTTCTGATAACCTTAGTAAGAAAATTTTTCTTCCTGATGAGGATTTTCATTTTTAAATAATTGCTTAATTGATTCAAGAATAAAAGTAATAAGCTGATTGCAAATATCTGTTATTGATTAATACACTTTGGTAAAAGCTTGATCCTCCTTGAAATTAAACCCCCTTTTTTAAGGCTTGTCATTACTCACATTTTTGTAACAATCAAAGTGTCGTGTTGACCGACATCCCGCCCAGAGCTTAAGTTCAGCAGATCATAGCAACGAAGTGGGGATTGCCATATGTGGGTAATGACAAGCTTCTTAAGGGGGGTTGAGGGGATCTTGTGAGGAAAAATATCATTAACACCAAGTGGATTGTGTTATTGATGAGTTGAAAACACAGATAAGTCATCGTGTTGATAGATGGTTCTAGATAAATTGTGCAATATATCTAATATATATCCGTAATAAATCAATTTTTTTTATGCCTAAATATGTGAGAAATAAACCGGAAGATTGTCACAATTAGTAAAAAAATTATATTGTTTTACTTAATATTCAAGTAAAGAAAAAGAAACTTGTCTGTAATTGAGTATTAATAAATTTGATAACTTTTTTCTCAGAAAGTTACATCCATGAAACCACTGGAACAGTTAAAATTGAAAAGAACTCTAAGCTTGCCGATCCTGTAAGTATGACCATGCACAATTCCGTTGAATTCCAAGACGCTTTTGATGTCATAGTCGTCGGTGCAGGTCACTCCGGTTGCGAAGCAGCTCTTGCCTCTGCACGCCTCGGTTGTCGTACCCTGTTATTGACGCTCAACTTGGATAAAATCGCTTGGCAACCTTGTAACCCAGCAGTGGGTGGCCCAGCTAAATCCCAGTTGACCCATGAGGTAGATGCACTCGGTGGAGAAATTGGTAAAGTAGCAGACCGCACCTACCTGCAAAAACGTATCCTCAACTCTTCACGGGGGCCTGCTGTGTGGGCATTACGCGCCCAGACGGACAAGCGCGAATATGCAGCGGTGATGAAAAATATTGTCGAGAACCAAGAAAACTTGACAATCCGCGAAAGTATGGTAGTAGATTTGGTGCTGGGTGCTAATGATCAAGTCATCGGCGTTGAAACTTATTTTGGTGTAGGGTTCCAATGTAAAGCAGTCATCTTGACAACTGGCACCTTTCTGGGAGGCAAAATTTGGGTAGGTAACAAATCAATGCCGGCGGGACGGGCTGGAGAATTTGCGGCTGAAGGATTGACACAAACTCTAAATCGCCTGGGATTTGAAACCGGAAGACTCAAAACTGGAACTCCAGCCCGGGTAGACAAGCGATCGGTAGATTATAGTAAAATGCTAATCCAGCCAGGGGATGAAGATGTGCGCTGGTTTAGCTTTGACCCGGATGCGTGGGTAGAACGGGAACAGATGCCTTGCTATATCACCCGCACAACTGCCGAAACCCATCGCCTAATTCAGGATAATTTGCACCTGTCACCAGTTTATGGCGGTTGGGTGGAAGCCAAAGGACCGCGTTATTGTCCTAGTATTGAAGATAAAATTGTGCGCTTTGCCGATAAGGAAAGCCACCAAATCTTTATTGAACCAGAAGGAAGGGATATACCCGAACTTTATATCCAAGGGTTTTCCACAGGGTTGCCAGAAAATTTGCAACTGCATATGTTGCGGACTCTCCCCGGTTTGGAAAAATGTGTGATGCTCCGTCCGGCGTATGCTGTGGAATATGACTATTTACCTGCAACTCAGTGTTACCCCACACTGATGACTAAGAAGATTGCCGGACTGTTTTGTGCTGGGCAGATTAACGGCACTACAGGTTATGAAGAAGCCGCAGCCCAAGGGCTTGTAGCCGGAATTAACGCAGCTCGATTTGTTCGCTCTGAAGAAATGATTGTCTTTGCCCGTGAGCAAAGTTACATTGGAACGCTAGTTGATGACCTGTGTACAAAAGACCTGCGGGAACCTTACCGGATGCTTACCAGTAGGTCAGAGTATCGATTGATATTGCGTTCTGACAATGCTGACCAACGCTTGACACCTTTGGGACGGGAAATTGGTTTAATTGACGATCGCCGCTGGGATCTATTTACCCAAAAACAGGCTAATATTACCACAGAAAAACAAAGATTGCAAGCCACACGAGTCAAAGAACATGATGAAATAGGAATAGCGATCGCATCTAATACCCAACAAGCAATTAAAGGTTCAATTACCCTTAATGACTTGCTGCGGCGTCCAGGATTTCATTATGTTGACCTCGACAGATTCGGATTGGGAAACCCCAACCTCAACCGCGCCGAGAAAGAAGGCGCAGAAATTGATATCAAGTATTCTGGCTATCTCGCTAGGCAACAAAATCAGATTGACCAAATTGCCCGCCAAGCGCACCGCCAATTACCTGGGGATTTAGATTACACAAAAATTGATACTCTTTCCAAAGAGGCACGGGAAAAGCTGACTCACGTAAAACCACTCACTCTTGGTCAAGCCGCACGTATAGGTGGTGTAAACCCAGCGGATGTTAACGCTTTATTATTATATTTAGAATTGCGTAGAACCAAGAGCCAGTCAAAGTTTCCAGCGCTAGCTTAACACAAACTTCATAAAGACTGAGTATAGTAGTAGGAAGGGAAATTGGTATGATAGATGACAATAAGTATTAGTGCTGCCATCATCAACAATCCCCAGATGAAAGTTGATTTTAATACCAACGCTCAACCAACTCGTCTCAATCAGACGGCGGATTGGATATTTCATCTGTAATCCTAACTCCCAGGCAGTAGGCGCGGCGTTTCCTCGTCCTAGCAACAAAGATAGAACGTCTATGTTACAAGAAGCCAGCACCCGTCTCATAGTACCGGAACCATCAGAAGATTTAATCGCCAACGAACCTTGGTCGATAGAAAACTATGCTGATGGCCTAATGGATGAACTCTTTGCGGATATCGACTACATTCTGGATGTTACTGGTAATTTGCCTTCTCAAACCGTTAGGCAGAGTAGGCAGAACAAATCGAGCCAGTCTGTTGCTGGGGTTTCCCCCCAACCTCAACGCCAGTCGCCTCCAGAATCCATTCCTCTGCAAACAGTTACGATACCGCAGATTATCTTACCGAACACATTGAACCAAACAGTAGAGTCAGTAGCTCAAGATAATCACAAGCAATTGAGTACTGTTGTGTTTGACACCGCCACCGTTAAACCAGTTAGTAGAAAGCGTCAGAAAAGTAGTCGTAATTTGGGCAAACTGCTGATTGTCGGAACAACTTTAGGTGTGGCGATCGCTGGTATTATCTACCTGGTACAGTCTGGAGTAGTATATCTTTTAAATACGAAATTGCCTGAGTCAGCTCTTCTACTGCCGCAACCGCAGTCACAGTTGCCAACAAAAACAGAAATTGAGGCAGAGTTGGTTGATTACATGCTGGGAGCGCTGGCAGTTATAGATAAACAAGAAGCAAAAAGCAATCAAAAATCTAGCATACTTGGATTCTCCAGTCAAGCAAATACTAATCAAATAGCCCTTGGGAACGGGCAAACAACTGGTAATCTACCAGCACTTCCACTTCTAGGTAACAATACGCCACTAGCCCCTAACCGCTCTGGAAGCGTTGTTGAGCGCATCTACGTTCCCGTTTATCAAGCGCCGTCGCCAATGCACTACGGGCTGCCGGCGATTCCTGGTACTCCTACATTTCTACCTAGAATTGCCAGTGCGTTACAGGGATATCAACCTAATGTTGTGAAAAATGCCCTGAATACGGTGCGACTAGCTGCCAAGCCTGTAACCGTCAACATGTTAGCTGCGGCTGTGCAAGCAGAACTCAAGCCTGTAGCTGGACGAACTGCACCCATTACCGTGCGGCAAACACCCAACCCTCTGCCTGCATTACCAGTAGTTCCATTACGTGCAGCACTCGCACCATCAGAACCAACTATTACCCATGAACAAGTATATGCGCCAACTGCGATCGCAGATACTCCTGCTAATACCTTAGAAGGGTTGCTAGAGTTAGGCAACAAATCTGCTGCTTTGTTTAAAATTGATGGCGTGACTCGCCGCATCAACATGGGTGAAAGTATCGGCTCAAGCGGTTGGACACTAGTAGATGTTAGTAATGGTGAAGCTGTCATCCGGCGTAACGGCGAAGTGCGATCAATTTACGCAGGGCAGAAATTGTAAAAGTTCTTCTCTTTGCAACTCTTCTACGCACCAAAATATTGTAATGATAAACGGCTTTGTTGCACATTGCGTCATATCCTGCCTAATTAATACCGTTTAACGCAATAGCTGATACAGATAGATAGGTAGAAGTGTACACCTGTCATTGGTGTCAACTTAAGGTAAAAGCCATTCTATAACTAGCTTTTAAAGATTGTTTCGTCAAGAGTCTGTAACTGGGAATGTATAATGGGGGGTTGCCGCCTCAAGACTTGCGACACCGCTTTTGATTTGCATTTCCAGCTAGAGGCTGGAAACGAGGTTTTAAAAGGGTTTGGGCTTAAGTTGACACCAAGTACACCTGTACTGCAAAGATTTGTGAAAATTTATCTGGGTAACTTTTGCGGTTTCAATACCAACTTGGGTAAAGATTATTGCTAAATCTTTATGAAGATAATAGTCTAGTAATAACATATTTTTTTCCAATAAGTCTTTGAATACTAATTTAAACGAACTAGTAATACGAAAATGGACAGGCTCAGATTCCCAACTCCAATACTTTTCGGGTTTTGGGGGAAAGGGGAATGGGATTGCAGTTTGAATTCACCTTTCCCCCTTGCCCTTTAACATGCACCCAGACCAAAAGGGAGTAGTTTACGCTTATCCGAAAATTATTGTTCCCGACTCCTCTAAAAAATCGAAAATCTTTTTGTTTACAAATGATTTAAATAGAAGTGGAGAATCAATGAGCGATCGGACTTCATGAGGTAAGGTCTACTTACAGGAGGTTTCAAGTTGCCAAAAAGTTCTCAATATGATGATAAATATTGAAAATCATAGTTAAATAAGAAAAATTATTCTTTTAGCTCACCCCAATGGGTAATTGCTTCGTGACAAGGAAAAACCAAATTGATGCTGAAAAATTGGAAGGCAGTCATGAATTTCCCTATCTAAAGAGGGTTCACAAAAATAAATTTCAATGTTAAAAGTAGGATTTACATTGATTCTAGTTGCACGACGGTCACTATCTGGAAACCTACATCTTGCACCTATCTTGACTTTAGCTAAAAAAGCTAGTACAGCGCGGCGGAAATAAACAACCCATTCCAAATCAACGAAACGCTTACGCTGTATTCATTTTGACTTTTGACTTTTGACTTTTGATTTCCGCCTTGCGGTACTAGTTTGCTAATTTATGTAATCGCCAAACCTTACCAATATGAAACTACCTAACTATTTTCAAAATAATTCCAAAAACTCTTTAATAGAAAAATATCACCTTTACAAAGGCGAAAAATTGAACTGGCTTCAAGTAACTCTTCGGCTTGAAAGGTCAATTATTTCTATTATTCTTCCTTGGGTACTTTTTTGTACTGCATATGGTATTTTAATATCATTTCTCTATTATTTAAAATTACCAATAGCATTTTCAAATTCAAACAGTATTCTTACTAATGCTGTTTTAAGTTTTAATATTGGTTTTACATTACTATTAGTTTTTCGGACGAATACAGCCCATGAGAGATTTTGGGAAGGTCGTCAATTATGGGGAGGTTTAGTTAATACATCTCGTAACTTAACTCGGGGAATTTGGATAATAGTTAAACATAAGACACCGCAAGACAGAGTAGAAAAAAAGGCAATACTTCGGTTAGTAACTGCTTTTGCAGTTGCAATGAAGTTACATCTAAGATCAGTACCTTTAGACACTCAGTTAGCATCCTTAATATCTGAAAAACAATATTTACAACTCCAAGATACTAATCATCCTCCACTACAAATTGCTTACTGGATAGGAGATTACTTGCAGTATCAGCATGACCGGAATTGTCTAAATGTCTATCAACTGACTACTCTACATAACTGCGTAGATGATTTAGTAGATATTTTAGGTGGTTGCGAACGCATTTTAAAAACGCCACTGCCTTTGATATATACTATTAAACTCAGACAACTGTTATTTATTTTTTGTCTAATATTACCTTTAGAAATTGTTAGCTTTTTATATTGGTGGACTGGTATAGTAATGGCTTTTGTAAGTTTTACATTATTAAGTATTGAACAAATTGGATCAGAAATCGAAGAACCTTTCGGATTTGATCCCAATGACTTACCTTTAAATACGATTTGCAATACAATCTCAAACAATGTTGAGGAATTAATTAGGCTTGCTTCTAAGAGTGTTCGCTCTTTCTAAATCTATAAACAACTTTCAGCAGATAAATTCCTGATGAGATGTGATAAATTTTTTCTTTCTTAATATATAGATAATACTTGGGTTAAAAATCCCCAAGAAGTAGCCCGTCCTTAGACATTGCTTAATAAATCTTTCGCCAAGATTTCACCGTCTCTTTGCCAATCTCGCTATCAATAGTTTGACTTCCTTCTAATAGTAGTCTGATGTCTAAGTTCTCATCTGGAGCATTTTTCAAAGCAGTCGCTAATTCTTGACTGACAGCAAACGTGCCGATTGAACTGTCTAATCGAAAAACTTTTCCCCTAACCTTAAGCAAAAGTTTATCGACTTTCTTGGTAGTAACAAACCTCTGATAGTCATATCTGGGATACACACGACCTGCGGTGTAGAAAGAAGAACTTGCTTGATCCGAATTTACTGTTACCAGAACTCGAATGCTCGAAGGAGTCCACAAACTAATAACTTGGTTTGAACCCTCACGGTACAAATAGCTACCTAAAGAGTTGCGATCAAAAACCCCAACTAATTCCCCTTCAAAAGGATCAACGATTTTCACAGGTTTTGACCAAGGCACATCCATATCGGGGGACAGTCCTGCTGATTTGACCACTGGCAAATCGCTTGATGCTTTAGCAAGGCTAGCTATCTCTTGAACAGTGAAAGCAGTACAAAATTGAGGGGAAAGCACAGCCAAGCATGTCCCTAAAAGAAGAACTGGAATTGTCTGCGGTAAGTTAATCATAAGTGAGGGAAACAATCTTCAAAAACAATAATCGGACAACCTTTATTAGTCATCCCCTGCAAGACTTTTGTTTAAGAGAAGCTTTGGCAATTGGGCAAATCCCAGTGTCTTGAGACAATGTCTGTTGACTCGCCGCATTCTCTACGAGACGCTTTGCGTAGCTTTTCAATAATACGTTAGTACTAATATGTCCGGTTACTCAAGTAATATTATTTAATATAGCTAAAGAGTTTGAGGTTTTTGTGCAAAAATTCATGAATGCGATTTTATTTTTGGTATACAGATAAAAGCAGACATTCCCAAACCAGCCGAGGTTGAGCGTAAGCAAGTAAGTATTTACGAGCTTGTTCTAGCTGGTGAATGATGGTGGGTTGATGCCACTGCTGCCAGTAGAATTGCTGAAGATAATCAACTAACCACAGTTGTGCTTCTGTATCTAAATCTTTATCAATTTTTTTGGCTAACTCCAAGGCTTTGCGGTAGGAAGCAGGGGCTTTTTTCAGGTCTTCGAGTAACTCATCGGGAATAGCTTGTAATTGCTCGTAAGATGCGATCGCACTTCCGGCACTGCCAGCTGCTATACTCAATACTTCCTGATTTGGCAAAATTTCCTGATGACCTGTTTGTGTGAGTACAACAGCCAAAGACTGGGCATCTAAGCGATAAAAAGGAATGCGTTGACAGCGTGACACCAAAGTTGGCAACACAGACTCAGGTGTAGGTGCAATTAAAATTAACGTCGCCTGTCCCGGTTCTTCCAAGGTTTTAAGTAAAGCATTGGCTGCGGCTTCTGCCATTGTTTGGGCTTCTTCCAATATCACCACATTCCTCGGCGCTTCCAAAGGCGGACGACTCAGAAACTCGGTAATTTCCCGAATTTGCTCTAGCCGAATTACAGGTGGTGCCTTACGCTTAAGTCCTTTCTCAGCCGCTTCTGCTGGTGTTAATCGTTGTCCCTGGTATTGGTAGGTTGGTTGCACCCACAATAAAGCTGGATGGTTGCCTTGACGCAAACGGTTTTGTAAAGCCGCAGTGACTCCCATCTCACTAAAAAATAGCAATTCCACAAAGCACTTTGCTGCTAAACTTCTTCCTACACCATCTGGCCCCACAAATAGATAGGCTGGAGCAACCCGGTTTTGTCTGACAGCCTGAGTGAGTAATTCTATAGCTTGCTGTTGTCCTACAAGTGGTGCAAATGCGTTAATAGTTCAGTACCTTCGCCAAAACAAGAATATGAAAATAGAGGGCTGATGCAGTAGACTTATGTCTTCCAGAAGGACAACTTAGAAGCTACAAAATGCCCATGTTCGATATACTAGCACTGTAGCCTCTGGCAATGTGATGAAGGAGAGACGCGCAATGGACAAGTCGGGAAACCGCAAGGGCGCACTGCTCCTTTTATGCTAGGAAACCCGTTTACCGCAGTGGCTCCCCATGAGCGACTGCCGTCGCAGAGTGTTTTTGCAGAGAATTTGTTACAACAAATTTCTGAAATGTTGTACTTAGGAAGTCTCAGATGTCGCACAAACAATTTATTTATTGCTGGCAAAAATGGTTCCCTCCCATCTTGGTACGTGCTGCTGTGCAAGTAGTGGTAATGATTTGTCTAACTGTAGGGGTGTTGGGCATCTTGGCAAGTGCTGCTCCGATGAGTCACGCTCAAGCTGTTTTTCCTAGTTCTGTTGCAGGCGCACTAAATGCCACTGTATATCACAGTCCCGATTGTAACTGTTGTGGCGGATGGATTGATCACTTAAAGGCACAGGGTTTTAAAATCACAAACTTTCCCACGCCTGACATCGAAACAGTTAAACAAAAGTACAACGTGCCGCATAACTTGTCATCTTGCCACACAGCAATTGTTAATGGATATGTGATCGAAGGACACGTCCCAGCAGATGACATCAAACGTCTGCTTCAAGAAAAGCCAAATATTGTTGGTTTATCTGTTCCCCAAATGCCTATAGGTACTCCTGGGATGGAGATGGGGAATCGAAAAGACCCGTTTTCTGTATTATCTTTTGATCACAAGGACTCAGTTGCAGTATTCCATAAGTATCCATCATTTTGATGTAATCTAACTGCATTCAGAAGATGTTTTAAAAGTGGATTTTCATCTATTTGGCAATGATAAATCACCAAAAGCTTTTAAAACATCCTCACATTACCTGAATCAGTGGTGGGAGATAATTACTAGTTAGAATCAGCTTTGAGCAACTGCGAAAAATGACTTAACCATCTCCCAAAATCGAAGTGAGATACTACGATTGCAACATTTTGAGAAAGAAGCTCAATCGCATGGTTACAATCTTGCAGACTTGCATCAAGTCCCATTGCGTGATAAATTTCGCGGGCATTACAAAAGGCATCCATCGCTTCTGATTCTCGATTGATTTTTTCTAACACCAAACCCAAATTAAACCAGGCGTTTGCTTCCCCATTTCGGTCATCAAGATCCCTTGTGATCTCTAACGAATAGTGATGAAACTCAACCGCTCTTTGGTACTTTCCCACAGCCTTATAAGCATTACCTAACCCACTCAAGGCAATTGCTTCCCCATTGCGATCGCAGATGAATCTTGCCATATCTAACCATTGGTGGTAAAACTCAATTGCCAGTCGGTAATCCCCCAATGATTCATAACTATTGCCCAAACTTCCCAAGCAAATGCATTCCCCAGTCCAATCGCCTATTTTCTTCGTTATACTCAACCACTGCTGATAGAATTCAATCGCTTGCTCATACTTGCCCAGGTATTCATAAGTATTGCCCAAACTTCCTAAACAAATGCCTTCCCCAGTGCGATCGCCTATTATCCTGGTGATACTCAACCACTGCTGATAAAATTCAATCGCTCGCTGATATTTGCCCAGTGATTGGTAAGCGTTACCCAACCCAGATAAAGACTTGGCTTCTGCGAAGCGATCGCCTATTTCTCTAGCTATATCCAACCACTGCTGATAAAATTCAATTGCCAGGTGGTACTCTCCAATTGACTGGTAAGCATTCCCCAAACTTCCTAAACAAATGACTTCGGCGTTGCGATCGCCTGTTTCTCTGGCTTTGTGCAAGCACTGTTCCTCAAACTCAATGGACTCAATGTTATTTAGGCTCCCGGATCTAATTACTTCTGTCATTCTCTATAGAAAACGAAATTTTTGGTTGATGGCTGTTGATTATACAATTTTCTGTGGCCTCAACACACTAGTACCGCAAGGCGGAAGTCAAAAGTCACTTGTACTGAGTTTAGCCTGAGTTTAGCCTGAGCGTAGCCGAAGGGCGGCGTCGTTGGCGCAGCCTCTCGTAGAGAAGGGCGTAGCCGAAGTAAAAGTCAAAACTCAAAAGTATTATGGAATAAGCTCTTTAGGGATTTTAAATGGTTGCTCTATTTACGCAGTGGCGTACTAGAAGTACAACTTATAGGCACAACTTCTTTCAAAATCTAAAAATTGTTCTTTAATATCAATCTTTATTTTATACATAGTGATTGCTGTGTATAAAAGGCTTTTATTTATATTAGTAACAAGCGCACGAATATAGTATAATATTGAGAAATTTAGCTTTCTAAAAAGAGACAAGAAAAACCAAATCAATCAGCAGCGGCATAATCAGGCAATGCTTTGAGTTGTAAATTAACAGCACTTAGATAATTTTGGTCGTTTAAAACTTGTGATGGTAATTTATTTGCATTAACAGCAGCCTTAACCAAATCTTTTGCAATAATATTTCTGTTCTGAGTTTTTAATACTAGGGCTTCTCCACTAGGAATCCCGTGTTGCTTCAGACCTCCCTGATAAGCAAAATTAACTAGATTAAAAGGCTGGAGGTAACTAACAGAAGTAGAGTTCCTGGATAAATTGTTAGAGTTAATAGCTATTTCGCTGCTACCGATAGTAGCTGTTTGAGCGCTAGCGATTCCAGGTACAAGAGTAATAGAAGCAAAAATCAGTGCAGAATTTATCAAGGTAACAAGTTTCATCAGGTTATTCTTGGGTAAAATGCGATCGGTGTTCTTTAGTAATAGAATCCTCTTTATTATTAATCTCAACTTCCTTCAGTCAGGTCACCTGATCGGTTGATATATGACTCACCCAAAAGGGTGAGCTAATTGAGGGGCATAAAGAGCAATGGATACTCCCGAAAGTCCACACACAGAAGATATGGGTTGAAATTTTCAAGTACTTAACTGAGGGAGTTGAACATTTATGCAATTTTTAATTCGCCTCTTGAGTTTCCCTAATCAGCAACAAAAACAAGATTGGAAATCTAGTTACAAAGCAGAAATTGCTGCGATCGCACAAATTTCTGCATTAGGCGATCGCAGCAATTATCGAGTCTCCCAAGATTAGCTAAATTACGATTCCTCAAACAGGCGATCGCCTTTATGCAACCGATCAGCAATTTGATAGGTTTGCCCTTGCGATCGCATCGTGGGCGCGTGTGCTGCTAAATAACGAGCAGCAGCAACTAGTACATGAATACCAGCAGTTTCACCCAGCAGCGAGTATTGTCTAAAGGCTGCTTCCATTTCCTGAATCACATGAAACTCCCGATTTTCGCGCAGCATCAACTTACCCAACATTGCCATCAGTCGCTCAACAGAGCCGCCATTGTACAAATAATCAGCAACCAATTTACCTGTTTGATTTACTTGTTGTTGGCGATTTAATAAATCTGGTAGTTCCTTGAGCAATTCTTCAGGATTTTGAGCAGAGTCTTTTGGTTCTGGAAGTCTTGCTGGTGGCACATTCAAAAAACGATTTAGATATACACTCATGGCAGCATCAAACACACCTCGTAGTAATTTCAGCGAAGGCACTCGTCGTAATCCTTGATGCACTGCATTGGCAAAAGTAAACGGATGGTGCGCTGAATTCCAGTCGCCAAAGTCGTTGTTAGTGTGAAAGCGGGCTACCCGAAGTGCTGCTGTGTAAGTAACTACACTTGCCAATTGTTCTTCAATACAACCAGCTTCCAGGGCAGTCAGAAGAGAGTTAACAATTTTCTGTGGGTCTTCCCCTAACAAAATCGGCACCAATTCCTCCTCACCTGACCAAGTTCCTTGTCGAGGCCGTCCTGTTGCCAAAGCCGTAGGTAACTGCTCAAAGGCAGATTCTAGAATTTCTACCAAATCCACAGGGTAGCGCCAAGAATTGGATTCTTCCATGCGGGAAGCAGTTGCTAAACCAGAAACTAGACTCGCCAAAACTGACTCTGCCCCTTGCCAAGCAATAGCATCCAGGGCTTCTAGTGCCTTGTTAATGAAGTCGAGTGCATGACCGCTATCGATATAACGGTGGTCTGTGGCAGATGTGAACAGTATATCTGCAAGTTGCTCAGAATTAGCTCCCGCCAGAATTGCAGATACCAAACATCTCTCTGCTGCTTCACTATCCCGCACCTCAACAAACTGGCAAAACCAGCTTTTGAGGGTATCTAGGTCAACAGTAGAATTGGGCAATGGATGAACTACAAAGTGAGGTGGCGCACCTGCACTATCATTAGCTACTGCTGAAAGTCCTTGGAAAAGAGCGCGGGGTTTGTCTTCTGCATCTAGATAAGGCAGCAAATTCATCATGCAGGTGTGGATAGTTAAGCCTGTACCCCAGCCTGCTTTGTTGTAACGGGTGCCAAATTCCAGTCCCACTTGAAATGGTTCGGTAAAATCTGCCCCCATGTCCAGTAAAGCGATCGCTGATTTGGCAATAACTAACGAAATACTCTGTTCTAAGCCATCCTGAAGACGTTGGCTGTGGTGGGTATGAAGGTCAACTAGGGGATCTAGATTTACCCAAACTTCTCCATCGCGGATTTCTACACTAAAGGAGGGAACATCATCTGCCCAAGAGTCAAATGTTCCGCCACTGGCGAGGTCGAAGCGGGCATAGTGCCAAGGGCAAGTTACAATGCCATCTTTGCAAGTGCTTCCGTGGAGGGGAAAGCCCATATGCGGACACCGGTTATCAATTGCATAGACTTTATTGTCTGAGTAAAACAGAGCAATAGTGTGTTTTTCGCTGCGAACCAACAAACTACCTGCTGCTTGAACATCTGCAAATTTAGCAACACGGATGTATTTATCTCTTTGGGTTGGGGCTGCAAATTTTTGAATCATTTCAGTTTTCCACAAAAGTGATGTAAAAACTCCTACTACCACTCTGGCGAACTTTCAACGATTTGAGCAACGATGCAATTCTAATTTTTGTTAATTGTAGGCATTTGCCAAGAAAAGTCAGCCACCACCTTATCGTTTGATTGATGACGAGGTTACAAGGCACAACGCCACTGCATTACACCAATTTTCAAAGTAGTTTTCATATATTTGAACCACATCTGTCGTAGGGGCACAGCAATGCTGTGCCCGCAGAGCGTGGTCTATTTGACTAGAAACAGCTTTTAAAGATTGTCTCGTTGTCTCGTTCCCAGTCTCTGACTGGGAATGCCTAATGGGAGGCTCCGCCTCAAAACTTGCGGCTCTGCCGCAATTGAAGAGCATTTCCAGCCAGAGGCTGGAAACGAGGTTTTAAAGGGGTTTGCGCTTAAGTTGACACCTATGAGTATTGCTGTGCCCGTAGAGCGTGGTTTATTTACCTGAAAATAGCTGTAAGTAGATAAAAAGACCTAACCCCTGCCCCCTTCCCTACGAGGGAAGGGGGAAATTCAAAGCTTCTCTCCTTGAAAGCTACCGTAGTGTACACAAGTCTTTTAGAGTTGCTGCGTAGCGTTAATTTTTACAGGTCGATGCATTGCCATTGTAGGTCGATGCATTGTCATTGTAGGTCGATGCATTGTCATTGTAGGTCGATGCATTGCCATTGTAGGTTGATGCATTGCCATTGTAGGTTGATGCATTGCCATTGTAGGTTGATACATTGCCATTGCAGATCGATGCATTGTCATTGTAAGTCGATGCATTGGCATTGCAGAGCAAGATTTGGGGCAGCTTTAAAACAATACAGTTCAGTAAGTATTTCCTCCTTTTCTTTGCGTCCTTTGCGTCCTTGGCGGTTCGTTAAAAAAATTGACTTTGGTCTATTCATTTGAAAACTGCATTAAGACAATTGGCAAAATCCACACCTGAAAGTATCCGGTTTTGCTCACCACCTCTGAAGTTAGCTTGTTAGCTTAGAGAAGTACTCAATTGCAAGCTCAATCTTTACTCACAACAATAATCATCAACAACAGTTGTAAAAACTGTAGCCTTTAGGCTTTGCAGAAAAGTTTAATGCCAAAAAAAAAGTGGTTTTTAACAACGGGACTTGCTCTCCTAATTTTTATCATGGTTGTAGCGGCAAAATTTATGGATAAAACTCATCCCATTACAGAACTCTACGTCTTTGGAGACAGTCTTTCAGATACAGGGATGGTATTCCGGGCGACAGGAGGAATGTATCCACCTAATCCAACTTACTATCAGGGGCGTTACTCGAATGGTCGCGTTTGGATTGAGTATCTTGCCGAATCTCTCCATCTTTCCTCCAAGCAAACTAACAATTTTGCTTACGCAGGAGCAACTACTGGCAGCGTTGGCAACAGCTATGTACCTAGCTTGCTAAATCAAGTGCAGTCGTTTACTCAGACACATCAAAAGACGAATTCAGATGCTTTGTATGTGCTGTGGGCTGGGGCAAATGATTATTTGCAAGGGGTAAGCAGTGCAACTGTTCCTGTTAAAAATCTGACGATCGCCATCAGCTCTCTAACTGATGTGGGTGCTAAAAAGATTTTGGTAGGAAATTTACCAGATTTAGGACAGTTACCTGCCACTAGAACCAGTACGAATTCTGTGAATCTTAGTGCATTAACACAAGCACATAATCAAGGCTTGAGGCGATCGCTCAAAATCCTAAGTCAACAGCATTCCGATTTGGAGATTGTGGTATTAGATGCCAACACCTTGTATCGAAATGCAATTGCAAATCCGGCAGCCTTTAACTTTACCAATGTCACCAGTCCATGTCTGTCTGGCTCTAGCATCTGTAGTAACCCAGACCAGTTTTTGTTCTGGGATGGCATTCACCCAACGGCTGCGGCTCATCGCATCATCGGGGAAACTGCTTTTTCAACAATTCAAGAGGCAGGGATGATTAATCCGCGTTTAATAATGGTTCCATGAAAGGGGAAGGGGAAGGAATTAAAGCTTTTTCCTTTCGCCTTCTTCGGTAATATTGATTTTTGCAGGGTAATAGATTTTTTGTGTCAAAAATATTTTAGATTAAAATACGGTAAGTCTAACAAATTACCGTTGATTAATCTCACAGAACGCTCAATTATTATATTCTTTGCTTATATAATAATTGGAAACTAAAATAACTGCTTATGTCTGAACAATATCGTTTTGAAACCCTGCAAGTTCATGCTGGACAAGAGCCGGCTCCGGGAACTAATGCTCGTGCTGTCCCAATTTACCAAACGACTTCCTACGTTTTTGACGACGCCGATCACGGAGCGCGGTTGTTTGCTCTCCAAGAATTTGGTAACATTTACACTCGGATCATGAACCCGACGACGGATGTATTTGAAAAGCGGATTGCTGCCTTAGAAGGGGGTGTAGCAGCATTAGCAACCGCTAGTGGTCAGGCGGCGCAATTCTTGGCAATCAGTACCATTGCTCAGGCTGGAGATAATATTGTTTCCACTAGTTTTCTGTATGGGGGAACATATAATCAGTTTAAAGTAGCCCTACCACGACTAGGTATTAACGTCAAGTTTGTGGAAGGAGATGATCCAGAAAGTTTCCGTCAGGCGATCGACGATCGCACCAAAGCGTTATACGTTGAAACCATTGGCAATCCTCAATTCAATATTCCTGACTTTGCCGCTTTAGCTCACATTGCTCACGAAAACGGCATTCCTTTAATTGTGGATAATACCTTCGGTGCTGGTGGGTATTTAGCTCGACCCTGGCTCTCCTACGAAAATAAAGTCAGAAATCATTAGTTATTTCTCTCCCCCTGCTCCCCCATCTTCACTGCCTCTTGAACACAATCCTAGATATGATTTACTCAGACTTCATCTCACTGCAAACCCAGTTTTATCAGCTGACGGTGCCATTTCAACTGGAAGGAGGCGAAACATTAACTGGGGTTCAGGTTGCTTATCGGACTTGGGGACAGTTAAATACTCAAGGCGATAATGGGGTACTAATTTGTCATGCCTTAACTGGTTCGGCTGACGCTGATGATTGGTGGGAACTTTTGTTTGGTTCAGGGAAAGCTTTCAATCCAGAACGCGATTTTATTGTGTGCAGCAACATCTTGGGAAGTTGTTACGGTACAACTGGGCCAACTACTATCAACCCCATAATGGGAAAGCCTTATGGCGTATCCTTCCCTAAGATAACAATCCGAGATATGGTTCACCTGCAAGCTGCACTACTAGAATACCTGGGTGTTCAATCTCTGCGGTTAGTAATTGGCGGTTCACTCGGTGGGATGCAAGTATTGGAGTGGGCGTTATTATATCCAGAATTGGTGAAAGCGATCGCACCCATCGCTGTTTCTGGAAGACATTCTGCTTGGTGTATTGGATTAAGTGAAGCCCAAAGACAGGCAATTTATGCTGATCCAAACTGGCAAGGAGGGAACTACACTCTGGATGCGCCCCCAAATCAAGGATTAGCAGTGGCGCGGATGATGGCGATGTCTACTTACCGTTCTTGGGATAGTTTTACAACCCGCTTTGGGCGGCAATATGATGCATCTGAGCAGTTTGCTATAGCCAGTTACTTACAGCATCAAGGTCAAAAGCTGACAGAACGATTTGATGCCAACACTTACATCACCCTCACCCACGCAATGGATCGCCACGATGTTGCACGCGATCGCACAGCTCCTAATTTATCAGATTATGAATCTGTTCTACAAAGCATCCAGCAACCGACTTTAGTTGTCGCCATTGATTCTGACATCCTCTATCCTCCTGTAGAACAACAAGAATTAGCAAATTTAATCCCTAATGCTCAACTGGCGTGGCTAAAGTCAACCCACGGACATGATGCATTTTTAATTGACATGGCTGCAATAAATGAAATAGTGATCTCTTTTCGGCAAAGTTTAGATTTCCCAGCCTCCTAGCTAGCTCGGCGTTTCGAGTTCTGAGCACGAACTTCCGAGCTAAAAGATCGGCCTTTCGAGTTCTGAGCTTGAACTTCCGATATCCGCTATGAAGGTGCGGAACCAGATTCAGAATTGGTGTATATCGAGACAATTTCTGGAGTGGCGACAGTCGCGGGAGTTGAGATTTTGCGACAGCGCCAACTGAAAGATAGTGTAGCAGATTTGCAGTGGATATCTGAGCGAGTTGAGGGACACGTATTTTTGTTAACCCAACTGGCGGCTATTGGTAAGGGTAAGCCTGGGTATCTGTGGAAGCATCCAGAATTAGTGACGAAAAAGGCTGAACCCATTCTCAGAGAACAACTGGCAAGGCAAAGTGAAGCAGCGCGAGATGTACTCCGCCGAATGTGTGTGTTGCGAGTAGGGATAGATATTCGAGGTTTAACTTTCTTGCGGTTATTTACAGATGATCAAGAGCAAGATGACCGCTTTGAAATGGCAGCAAGATTAGAAAGACCTGCTGAATTGACAGAGGAAGAAATTAGTGAAACGCAAACAATTTTAGAGCGATTAGTCGATAGCAGTTTGGTGCAGAGTCGCTATGATGAACAGCAATGTGAGGTATTTTATGACTTGCATCGGGTGATTGTGGAGTTTGTACAAGCGGTATATAAAGACGAACTGCCCAATCTGCTCAAGAGTATCTATAAATTTTACTGCTCTGGTAAAAATGTTGAAAATCCTAAAACTTTAGAAGATTTGCGCCCAGTGCTGGAGGCTGAATATTTTGCTTTTCAGTTGGGCAATTACAGCGAAGCATATCATTTAGTACTGGTAACTCTGAGAGAATATCTGAGATGGTGGGGACACTGGAGTTTATTAAAAGACTTATGTGAACAAATTTTGCCGCACATTGACGAAGAGGAACGCTGCATCTGCTTGCAATCGATTGGAATAATTCATCGTGATTTAGGCAATTGGGATGAAGCAGCAAGATGTTTTCAGAATGCTTTAGCTATTGCACAAAAGCAAGAAAGTAAAAGTAATATTGCATATTGCAATGGAATGTTGGGAGATATAGAGAAAAAACGCGGCAACTGGGATGCAGCCGAAACCCTCTATCAGCAATGTTTAGAAGTGATGACAGAATTAGGCGATCGCTCTGGTATGGCTTCTATTTGGGGAGTGTTGGGAGATATAGAGCGCAATCGCGGCAACTGGGATGCAGCCGAAACCCTCTATCAGCAATCTTTAGAAGTTGAGACAGAATTAGGCGATCGCTTTGGCGTGGCTACTAGTTGGGGAGTGTTGGGAGATATAGAGCGCAATCGCGGCAACTGGGATGCAGCCGAAACCCTCTATCAGCAATCTTTGACACTGAGAACAGAATTAGGCGATCGCTCTGGTATGGCTACTAGTTGGGGACAGTGGGGAGATATAGAGCGCAATCGCGGCAACTGGGATGCAGCCGAAACCCTCTATCAGCAATCTTTAACACTGAGAACAGAATTAGGCGATCGCTCTGGTATGGCTTCTATTTGGGGACAGTGGGGAGATATAGAGCGCAATCGCGGCAACTGGGATGCAGCCGAAACCCTCTATCAGCAATCTTTAGAAGTTGAGACAGAATTAGGCGATCGCTTTGGCGTGGCTACTAGTTGGGGAGTGTTGGGAGATATAGAACGCAATCGCGGCAGGTGGGATGCAGCCGAAACCCTATATCGGCAAGCTTTGGAAGTGAGAACAGAATTAGGCGATCGCTCTGGTATGGCGAATAATTGGCGACAGTTAGGATATATTGAGCAATTACGCAGCAAGTGGGATGAAGCCAAAATCCTCTATCAGCAATCTTTAGAAGTGATGACAGAATTAGGCGATCGCTCTGGTATAGCGAATAGTTGGGGATTGTTGGGAGATATAGAGCGCAATCACGGCAGGTGGGATGCAGCTGAAATCCTGTATCGGCAATCTTTAACAGTGAGAACAGAATTAGGCGATCGCTCTGGTATGGCTTCTTCTTATAGTTGTTTAGGAGAAAATGAATGCGATCGCGGTAATCTGAGAGAAGCAGAACAGTTTTCTAAACAAGCTTTGTTAATAGCAGAAGAGTTGGGGATGACTCACCTAGTAGCAGAGGTTAACTACGATTTAGCACAGCTTGAGCGTAAGCGCAGCAATACAGAACTTGCCCAACATCATTACAACACAGCGCATCAAATCTTTCAGCAATTGGGTGCAGCGAAGGATTTGGAGAGAATCGAGCGAGAGTGGGAGCAAGATTAATCCCAATGATGCCAAGTTCATTACTTCCGGGTAAGGGTGCTGTTGGTTCTTATGGTGAATTACTCCGTATTTTTGTTAATCCAACTAGCGGCTATTGGTAAGAGTAAGCCTGGATATCTGAGGAAGCATTCAGAATTGGTAACGAAAAAAGCTGAACCCATTCTCAGATAGATAACAACTGGCAAAGCAAAGTGAAGCAGCGAAATCGTGGTGGTGGGATGCTGGCGAAACCCTAATTTTCAGGTAGGGGCAATTCATGAATTGCCTCTACGTGTGTAGTTTTGCGTAAATCCTAAATGTTTAAAATTACCGATGATAAAATACAATATACTACAAGCGTAAACAGCGTGTAGAAAGATGTTTGTAATTGGAGATTTGAATATGACTAAGAAAGTACACAGCATTCTTGCAACTCTGCCCATCGTTGCAACTGTTATTAGTGGATGTCTTTTTTTCAAACCTGTATCGGCGTATGTAAGTATTCCAGGTAACGCAAATAAGAATACCCGTGAAACAACTGCCTTAAAAACAGGAAAAATTACACCAATGCCCCAAGTTATAGCAATGCCTCCTTGTAACCTTCCAGATCCGCCCCCGATCTGTGATCCTGAGCCACGACCACGACCATCACCATCACCATCACCATCACCTGTCATTAATATTACAGGTAAATGGCAAGCTAATGATGGCGGAACTTACTATATACGCCAGATAGGAAATCAGGTGTGGTGGTATGGTGAATATAGTCCTACCAATCCAGCTTTTAGTAATGTCTTTAATGGCACAATTAATAACAACCAAATCAATGGTAATTGGGCTGATGTACCGAAGGGCAGCACTCTAAGCAATGGAAGTCTGCAACTCAAAATCGATTCATACAATAGAATAGAAGCCGTAAGCCAAACTGGTGGTTTCGGTGGTAGTGTGTGGTTTCGTTAGATTTTTCAAAGCCTCTAAGAAGTCATTTATGAAGTGGCTAGTACCGCAAGGCGGAAGTCAAAAGTCAAAAGTCAAAAGTCAAAAGTATTGTGGAATGGGCTTTTTAGGGATTTTAAATGGTTGCTCTATTTACGCCGTGGCGTACTAGGTTAAAATAGTGCATTAGGTGTAGGTTGGGTTTCCCGTTGCTCAACCCAATGTTTATCAATCAAAATTTGGGGTTTTCTTAAGTCAACCTAACCTACAACTTTTTTGCAACAATACTCCTTTCTTATTTAATTTCGTTCTTGCTGCGCCAAGTTTGTACCGTTTGCTGCAAACCCTCTTTGTAAGTTAAATAACGCGGTTTCCAACCAAGCTGTTGACGAATTGAGTCGCTTTTAACTGTGGTTGCCAATTTAAGTAACTCTACCTGCTGAGGTGTAATTACCACCAAAAGTGCTACAGGAGTAAACCACATAGGAATGTGTGCAGGTTGTTTTCTGCCTAATGCGAAGGCAAAGTAATCAATAAAATCTGTAAACGATACCGGAGTTCCATCGACGATGTTAAACACTGCGCCTGCTGTTTGCTGCTCTCCTGCTTGAACTAGAGCTTGAGCAGCATCTTCAAAGTGCAACCAGTTGCCTAAGTTATTTGCAGGTCCTGCATAATAAGGGCGTCTGAGGTTGAATGATTTTATATATAGTTTAAGGTCTTCAGATTGGGGGCCATACAGGTATCCCATCCGTA
Organism: Nostoc sp.; assembly: GCF_036919675.1. GTDB lineage: Bacteria > Cyanobacteriota > Cyanobacteriia > Cyanobacteriales > Nostocaceae > Nostoc. Next base: position 40,433 of record NZ_JBALCP010000098.1, on the reverse strand, counting down.
AAAGGCTAGAGGGAATCTTGCTGTTGCTCACCTGGTTTTCTGTGGCGATCGCGGCGGCAAAAATTGGATCGTCGCCAGGTGCAACTAGAGGCGCAGTTTCTGTGCTATCTCTTGCATTGCCATAGAGAAAGGTATAACTGGTGTGGACAAGAAACGGAGTCCCTGCATCTTCAATCGCTGTCAATAGTGCATCAGTTGTGGCTTTTAAGGTTTTGTCAAATCCTTTCCAGTCCTGACCATCGCTTAATAATGTATTGGCAAACTGTGGCGTGAGATTGATAACCACATTAGCATTAGCTGTGGATAAAACATCTTTAAGTTCAGTTGCACTTGTCAGACTGACATCAGCAGCTAGGGCACCTTTTGAACGTATGACCTCAGCTCCATCTTTATTCAGTGGTATTCCAGTCACCTGATGTCCACGAGCAACTAGTTGCTGGGTGGTTTCTTGTCCCAGTTCCGTATCAGCGCTTGTAATGACAAAGTTTATAGTCATATCTTTTAAAGTAGTTTTTCCTGCAAACAGCTAATGTTAATCATCTGACAGGAGATTAGCTATCTTTAAAGTTTTTTACAACAATTGCAATGCACAGGAATACCCCCTTAAGGTTGACATTTAGAGCGCCTTTTTCAAAGAAGCGATCGCATAACATCATTTTTCCGTTGATGTAGACTATGGGCTGATTTCTCTCTAAACCTCTGTGTCTTGGCTCCTGCGGACGCTCGCTAATGCTGCGCGATCGCTAACACTTGGCGATCGCTTCCGGTACTCAGACTTGTTTGTGCTACTACGCATCCTCTGGAAATATACTTTTTCAGCAACTTACCCACAATCGAGATCCCTTGCTCAATCTCCTCTGGCGGGAGACAGAAAGTCAGGCGCATCGCTGGATAACCCTGCTTATCGGGGAAAAATGCCGAACCGCACGCTAGGTAGACATTTTGTGCAAAGGCTTCCTTACGAATTGTCTTAATCGGAAAATCATCTGGTAACTGTACCCAGAGAAATAATCCACCCGTGGGAACTGTCCACCGGATTTCTTCGGGAAAATAACGCTCCAAAGCTTGCAGCATGTTATTACGACTTTGGAGATTCTCTGTGCGAAGTCGGCTGAGGTGACGGCGGTAATGTCCTGAGGCGAGATATTCGCTAACTATTGTTTGCGAAATACTCGATGTGTGCAAGTCATGGAGCAACTTCCGCTCAATAATTGCTTGATAATGCTTACCTGTAACTACCATATAGCCCACTCGTAAACCAGGCATTAAAGTTTTAGAAAAGGTGCTTAAGTAAGTTACTAAATTATTTTTATCTAAAGCTTTAATTGGCCCTGGCACAGCCTCGAAATTTATTCCTTCATAAGCATTATCTTCTAAAATGGGACACTCATATTTTTCGGCTAATGCTAATAATTGTTGACGATGAGCTTGTGTTGTCGTCAATCCGGTTGGATTGTGAAAGGTACTAATTGTATAAATTAATTTCGGGCGGTGGCTGTGTAGATATTGCTCTAATAAATCTAAATTCATTCCCTCCGTAGTCATGGGAATGCCAATAATCTTGGCTCCTAAGTTTTCTAAGATTGAGATTGCACCATAATAGGTGGGAGCTTCCACAATTACCCAATCACCAGGTTGTACATAATAATTCATCGCTAATGACAACCCTTGCTGAGAGCCATTAGTGATAATTAAATCCTCTGGAAAAACCTCTAATCCTTGATGTACTAGCATCTGGGCAATTTGTCTGCACAGAGTTAGCTGTCCTTGAGGCATCTCGTGGGGAAAGAAAATATCAGTATCATCTTGTCTTAGCGCTCGTCTGGCAATGACGTTGATATCTTTTGGTGGACGTGGATAACCGTAGCCAAAATTAATCATTCCTGGCTGCGTTTGTGCTTGCACCAGTGGAGTATACATCTCATAAAAAGAACACTTCCCTGGTTTTGTAATTATCACATTTTGGGCTGGAGCAAATGTAGATTCTAGGTTGGCACTCTTCAGAGAAACGCTGCTGACAAAGTATCCTGAACCCTGACGGGCAGAAACAATCCCATCTGCTTCTAAAACGTTATATGCTTCAATAATCGTGAGTTTGTTAACTTGTAAACTTTCTGCCAGAGAGCGGATAGAGGGGAGGCGATCGCCACTTTTGAGTGCGCCAGATTTAATCAGACGACTGATGCGATCATGAATCTGCAAATAAATCGGTTTACGTGACTGTCGTTCTAATAAAATATTCATTTTGGCGCACTCCTTAATGATTAAATAATCATCAATACTGGCAATATAAACTATTTTTACCAAGTTTACCTAGTACAGTTGAGAGATTTTTTACTATACCAGTTGGGATGGCGCTGAACTGTACTAGATCAAATCTGCCAAAACTGTACCTTCTCAGTTGAAAATTCTTACGTGAAAGTAAAAGTAATAGTTCACTGTTTATCCTGACTTTTCACGGGATATGGAAAACCTCACTTCTATTTCTCTCTCCTAAAAGGAGAGAGACTTTGAACTTTCCCCCTTCCCGCGTCAGGAAGGGAGTTAGGGGGTTAGGTTTTTCGTGGGCTTTTTCAGATGACGTGAAAAGTCAGACTGTTTATCAGGTGCTTTCACTATGAATAAATTTAATGTTTTGTTAAATTTACGAAAATATTGGGAACATTTTGTCATATGGATGACTAGTGGTTCTGACCTCCAAGTGTGGCAGGAATCTAACTGGCATGGTCACATTTCTTGTTGGCACGCCTACGATCCGATCACAGGACGCTCTGCCTGTTTTGGTTCTGAAGAAGAAATACGAATTTGGATTGATAAGTGTTATTACAGATAAAATATTTTGCCAAACTGCAACTAAAACTAACTAGATTTCTTGCTTTTAAATTCAGGAGAAATTCTTGGTACTAGGAGGCTTTACCAAATCCGCCTCCTCCAGGAGTTTCGATCACAAAAACATCACCAGGTTTCATCTCTACTGTTGCTGTGCTGTCTAAATTCTCTTCAATTCCATTCTGGCGTTGTATCCAGTTGCGTCCGACAATTCCGGCTTCCCCACCATTTAATCCAAAGGGAGGGACAACCCGATGACTAGAGAGAATATTAGCTGTCATGGGTTCTAAGAAACGGATGCGGCGGACAACTCCATTACCACCGGAATATTTTCCTTTACCACCGCTATCGGCACGAAGACTAAAGCTTTCTAAAAGTACAGGATAACGGGTTTCTAAAACTTCTGGATCGGTCAAGCGGGAGTTAGTCATGTGAGAATGAACACCATCAGTTCCATCAAAATCAATTCCTGCCCCAGAGCCACCGCAGATAGTTTCATAATATTGATATTGCTCATTACCAAAAGTAAAATTATTCATCGTTCCTTGAGAAGCAGCCATAACACCCAAAGCGCCATATAAAGCATCAACAATGGTTTGAGAAGTTTCTACATTACCCGCTACTACTGCTGCTGGATAAATTGGATTCAGCATACAGCCGATCGGGATAATAATTTCTAGAGGGTTAAGACAACCGGCATTAAGAGGAATATTATCATCAACCAAAGTCCGAAAGACATATAAGACTGCTGCTTGAGTTACAGCTTTCGGAGCATTGAAATTACTATTTAGTTGCCCAGATGTGCCAGTAAAATCAATGCTAGCACTGCGACTTTCTGGATGAATCGTCACTTTTACTTGAATTCTTGCTCCATTATCCATTTGATAAATAAATGAACCATCCTTGAGAAGATTGATAGCCTTTCTCACCGACTCCTCAGCATTAGCTTGCACAAAGTTCATGTAATCTTGAACCGTCTCAAGCCCGTATTGTGAAACCATTTTATAAAGTTCTTGAACTCCCCTTTCATTGGCGGCAATTTGTGCTTTAAAATCAGCTATATTTTGGTCAGGGTTACGAGCAGGATAAGTATGATTTGAGAGATGCTGTCTTACTGCCGATTCTCGAAAATTTCCCTCTTCAACCAAGAGAAAATTATCAAAAATAATTCCTTCCTCTTCAACTGTGGTACTGTGGGGAGGCATTGAACCGGGAGTAATTCCACCGATATCTGCTTGGTGTCCACGAGAAGCAACGTAGAATAGGGGAGTAGAGGATGCAGAATTTTCTCCACTTTCTAGAAAAACAGGGGTAATTGCAGTTACGTCAGGAAGATGTGTACCGCCGTTATAGGGATTATTTGATAAATAGACATTTCCCGGTTTTAGGGTGTCACTTTTATCATGAATTAAACTCCGGACACTTTCACTCATTGAGCCTAAATGTACAGGAATGTGGGGGGCATTAGCAACTAGTAATCCAGAAGAGTCAAAAATAGCGCAGGAGAAATCTAACCTTTCTTTGATATTTACAGATGTTGCTGTGTTTTGGAGAACAATCCCCATTTGTTCGGCAATAAATTGATAGAGGTTTTTGAATATTTCTAAGCGCACGGGATCGGGTTGAGATGTTGTGTACATTTTTAACTCCTAAAAAAATTTGTAGTAATCGCTTAAACACTTCAATATTTACTACTAACTATCGCTGTCTACTTGGGCGAAAGCGAAATGTGCAAAATTTCGCCTATTGTAGAGAATCCGGCGCGGGTGTAAATTTGCACTTCCTTTTGATGTGCCGCCATGAGAAACGCCACCGTAACACCTGCTTTGAAAGCTTCTCGCACCAGCCGGGTTGTTAAGGCTGCTGCTATGCCGCGTCGGCGAAAAGCAACACGCACACCGATACCAGCGATTTCTGGCGTCTGATTTCCCGGCACGGAACACACTCCAGCCCCCGCAGGTTCGCCTGTTGCGGCAACACGAGCAAGTACAGCGATTCCGCCTGCTGCTAGGCTATTGCCAAGACGTTTACCATCTTCGGGGCTTGGTGCAGACTCTCCGTAAGCCTCGTTTTGCACCGTAACTGTAGCAAGCATCTGGGCGTCTGAAACTGGCACGATTAATTCAATATCCGGGGGAACAGGAAGCAATTGCTCTGAACCAGGAGTGCAAATCATGAGTGGCAAGCGTCCCTCAACGGTGAAAGCAGCAGCTACTAATGCCTCCTCAACAGCAGGCGCAAGGGAAGCAACGTACTCCAAACGCGGTTTTCGTCCGCGACTTTCATAGGCAGCAATATAGTGCCTTGACGTCGGTGAGTGACGGTGTGGCTGCGTCGTTGGGGATGGCATAGTTAAGAAAAAGATTGGCGCTATGGCGGTTAAAGCTAGCGAGGAAAAGACCGATTTGCTCCGTATCACGTTGCTGGCTCGCCGCAAAGCGCAAATATGACTGAATGCGAGAGTCCATGAATGGATAACCTTTTTGTTGTAAAACCGTGTTGAGATTAGTCTAGCGAGGGTGAGTATTTTCCAACACAACAGCCAGTTTATAGACATTCTAAAATCAGATGATTACATTCAGTTAATCTGGCTTTCCAGTTAGGTTCAACTACAATTGTGCTAATTTTTTCTACAATAATTGCAGGTCCATTAATCCTATCTTCTGGTTGTAAATCTTCCCGCCGATAAACAGGAGTATCATACCATCTATCAGTACTAAACATTCTTACTGTCTCAACAGATATAGGAGCTTCATCTAGAGAACGAGTCCGAATAATTAAAGGTTCCTCCGGAGTCTCCATTTTCTGAATCACTTCCACTGAGGCGGATTCAACAATTAAGGTTTTCTCTAATTGAATGAAACTATAACGAGATTTATGTTCAACTTCAAATTCTTGTCGCATCGCTGCTACTTCATTAGTAAAATTAACTGTCAATGTAGAGTTAGTCCCCTCATATTTTAAGTTAACTTTGCAGACTGTTTCTGCTTGGATATTATCTTCATTTATTTCACTTTTAGCTTGAGTTTCTAAATATTCCATTAACTGGTGTAATTTAGGAATTAATATTTGAGTTAAAGGCTCTTCTACTCCCCCTTCTCTAATCGCCCGCACATCAGCTAATCCCATTCCATAAGCAGAAAGAACACCAGCATAAGGGTGAAGAAATATTTTTTTCATTCCCAAGGTATCGGCAATTAAACAAGCAACTTGCCCGCCTGCACCACCAAAACAACAAAGCACATATTGGCTGACATCATAACCCCGCTGTAGACTGATTTTTTTAATTGCGTTCGCCATATTTTCCACTGCGATCGCCATAAATCCAGCGGCTACTTGTTCGGGAGTACAATGATTTAATGTAGCGGCTTGAATCTCTTGGGCTAATTGTGTAAATTGCTGAATGACAGTATCTTTATCTAAAGGTAAATTGCCATCAATTCCAAAAACTGAGGGAAAATATTGCGGGTGGATTTTGCCTAACATCACGTTGGCATCAGTAACCGCTAATGGCCCGCCACGTCGGTAACAAGCAGGCCCAGGATTCGATCCAGCAGATTTAGGGCCGACACGATAGCTAGAACCATCAAAAAAGAGAATTGAACCACCGCCAGCCGCAATGGTATTAATTGCTAATACGGGAACTCGCATCCGCGCCCCAGCAATTTCCGAATCTAGTTGTCGTTCATACTCTCCTTTAAAGTGAGCGACATCTGTACTTGTTCCTCCCATATCAAAGGTAATAACTAACTCGAAACCTGCCCTTTTACTAGTTTGGACTGCACCGACAATACCTCCAGCCGGGCCACTAAAAATACTATCTTTGCCTTGAAATTGTTGGTCTGCAACTAAACCTCCGTCAGATTTCATAAACATTAATTTAACTCCAGGTAACTGACTCGCTACTTGGTTGACATAGCGACGCAGAATAGGAGTTAAATAAGCATCTACTACTGTTGTATCTCCTCGGCTAACTAATTTCATTAACGGACTAACTTGATGAGATATAGATATTTGTGTAAAGCCAATTTCTTCGGCAATTTTGGCTATTTGTTGTTCGTGATCAGGATAGCGATCGCTGTGCATAAAAACAATAGCACAACTCTGAACTCCTGTATTGTAAACTGCTTGTAAGTTATTTTTAGCTTGTTGAATATTTACAGGAGTTAATTCATTTCCATGAGCATCATAACGTTCGTCAATCTCAATCACCTGTTCATAAAGCATGGTAGGTAAAACGATATGACGAGCAAAGATGTTAGGACGGTTTTGGTAGCCAATTCGCAGCGCATCTTTAAAACCTTTGGTGATCAGAAGAACTACCCTGTCTCCTTTCCTTTCTAACAGCGCATTTGTTGCTACTGTTGTCCCCATTTTTACTACTTCTATTGCTTCACTAGGAATAGGTTCGTTGCTAAAAATACCCATGATATCCCGTATACCTTGAATAGCTGCATCTTGGTATTGTTCGGGATTTTCTGAAAGCAGTTTGTAGACTATAATCCATTGGCGATTAGGCAGAGTCACAATTAAAAAACGTTCAGGATGTCTTGATAGTTTGTTTATGATGTCCTGATTGTCAGTAACAGCAACAATATCTGTGAATGTACCACCACGGTCAGCAAAAATCTTCAACATTACTCTATTTCCTGTATAATCATGAAAAATTAGCCCAAATTAAACTAATGCTTGCTCTACTTGGTCTTTAATTTCATGACAATTATGCCATGCAAAAAGTTTGCAAAAAACTTGGTTTTCGTATCGAACGCACAGATAATTCAGGTGTAGTCAAAGCCCAAATCGACATCAAAAAAGTTCATCCCCAAAATTAATACTCATCTACAAATTGAGGATGAACCCACAAAAATTCACGGCGTTTGTTTTGCACCCGCACTAGACCACCAAAACTAGGATCTTTTTCTTTCAGAAGGGCGTGTAATTCTCGCAAAATTGAGCCTTGGGCGCGGATTGCATCGCCTTCCAAGAAGGAGGCATCGCTCTTGGACTTCCCAGCCAAAGCCATATCACTTCCCTTCAAGGTAGACTCGATGCTTTTCTGTCCGAGATCGAGTTGTTCTTCAATGGCTTTGTAGGTGGTGTCATCCAGTATGAATTTAGTTGTCGAAGCTGCTACAGGTAAAACTAGGCTCAGGGTTCCGGTCAAAATTCTGAGATAGGGGACTGCCTTGGTGAACCACTCACGCTGCAAGTCTAATTCATAAACTCCCTTTTTCTTGTTATTGGGATTTAAGGCTGGAAGTGGCTGACGTGCATGTTCGCACCAGAGGGTGAGTTGAAATTTGGCACTAATCCATTTGGGGCGATCGAAAAATTTCGGATCAACAGGCTTAAAGCTGAACAGGCGCGGGCCGTCTTTGGCTTCATCGGTGAGCATCTGCATCAGCACTGCAAACTGCTGATCGACCTGGCTTAAAATGGTGCGCTGCTCGTGAGACAATGACTGAAAGCGTGCTTGATCTCGACGATCTAAGATAACCAAATCTTTGCGGATAACGTTTAGCTCGTCTTTTACAATGTATCGGAATTGCTCAATGCCAATTGCTTGGGATGGTGGCGGAGTCGTGGGTGCGTTATTTAGCAGTCGATCTATGTTTTGCCATTCACCACACCCTGAAATGGGACACGGGAACTCATGACGATTTTTCTTTTTGCTTTCAATTAGTTTCTTTACCTCAAACAGTCCGTTTCCAGGCGCATTCATGCTGCAAGGTGCAATGCAAGGAACCATCACATTACAACGCAATCCTTCCCAGAAGTTTTCAACTAGCCATTTAATCTCTTCCGTAAGATAAGACAAGAACCGTTCAGGATAAGCTGCCCGCACTGTGATTTTTACATCGGTGCCAACATACTCCAGCAATGCCCGACCGTTGTAGTCATTGTCAAGCATCAAGCCCCGTTGCCAATGGATGCTGTCTTCGTAATTCGCCCGTCCCAGTGAGTATTTGTGCAACCGGACAATCAACTGGTAAAATAACCCTTCTGCCACTGCAAACTGTCCGCGACTGTCCACAATGCGGCAGATTTGCACCTGTTGTCTATCTCCGCCTTCCGGTTGCTCTCCCCAATTGGGCAATGGCTCCGGGCGTGTATCGGGAACGAGTTGAGCAATCAGGCTGGTATTGCTAGTTTCTGACGGATCGAAGACCACTTTGTAGGACAGATCAAAGCGTTCCATCAGCCGCAGAAAGATTGGATGCAATTTTGAGGGGTAGCCTTCTTCGCCTGCAAATGGCGGATGGCTCCACAACTGGCTGAGATGCTCAAATTCCACTAAACCGTTGCGTTTGCGTGTCATTTGATCATCCAGCACAAAGCTGATCGCCTTTGCCAGCCAGTCGGGTTTGAGGATGACGATATCGCGCAGTGTTGGGTCGTAATGGTAATGGATGAAATGCCCTAGTATATGGGAGATGCGAAGAAACAGTTCTGCTTGCTCCTTATCGATTCCCTGTTCAGCACAGATGGCAATGACATCATCGTAAGATAGATAAGCTTTGTCGCTTGCCTGCAAGATTTCCCGCACCTGCTGCCATTTTGCTGGTACGGATCGCCCCATTTCGGGAAGAGATGCAGCGATACGAGCGATCGCTTCTTTTAATTCTGCAAGCCCGGTGCAATGCGTCGTATCCTCACTGGGTTTGCTGTTTACATGGAAGAAATCTATTACTGTGTCTTTGCCGAATTGATCCAGAATTTCTTGCCTGTCAATATCCGGTTGTCGCTGTCCGGGGCCACCATGCGTTGCAACTACCAGCACCTTTGCCTCCGGTTCCCGATTCTTGATCAACGTAATCCACTCTTTGACAAAGCCCTGCTGGGGCCCTTCCCGTGGCTTCCAGATCACCAGATACACGGCTGGCGCACTGAAAAATAACTGGTGCGTCGGTCGATAAACCCGTTGACCACCAAAATCCCAACCATTCAACGTGATTTCTGTGCCACTGTCAGGATCAGTGACGATTACAGGCTTAATCTCAATTCCGTGAGTTGTGAGGCGGTCATCTTCCCATTCATCCCCTCGCAATGCACCCAACAGACAACTCTTGCCCACCTCACCCTCACCAATTAGAATCAGCTTGGCTTCGTTCAGCACAATCTGCGCTTCTACCTTTGCCCGAATATATGCCATAACAGCGTCGAGTCCCTGCTCGTATGCCGCCGCTAGTTCAGGGTTCAAGGGGTTTTCGTCAAGATTAAGTTCAACTAACTGAGCGAGTTGAGTAAAACTGTGAGGCAGTGATGTCAGATTATTCCCATGACTCACGTCTTCATAAAATGCATTAGAGGAAATTTGTTTTCCTCCTAAGCAAAGTTTTATTAACTGTGTTAAATTACCGAATTCATTAGGAAGCTGCTCAATTTTATTGTCGACCACATAAAGTTCTCTCAATTTTTGCAAGCTCGTAATTACGTTCGGAAACGAGACAAATTCATTTCCAGAAAGTGACAGTACAGTTAGTTTCGTTAGATTTTTGGTTGATTCTGGCAGTTGGGTCAGTTTGTTATACGATAGGTCAAGCTGTTGCAACTGGGTCAGGGATGTGATCGCCTCTGGCAGTTGGGTCAGTTGGTTATCAGAGAGGTCAAGATTTTGCAACTGTATCAGGGATGCGATTGCCTCTGGCAGTTGGGTCAATTGGTTGTATGAGAGGTCAAGATTTTGCAACTGGGTCAGGGATGTGATCGCCTCTGGCACTTGGGTCAGTTTGTTACCAAAGAGGTTAAGGTGTTGCAACTGGGTCAGAGATGCGATCGCCTCTGGCAGTTGGGTCAATTGATTGCCAGAGAGGTCAAGCGTTTGCAACTGTATCAGGGATGCGATCGCCTCTGGCACTTGGGTCAGTTCGTTGTTAGAGAGGTCAAGATTTTGCAACTGTACCAGGGATGCGATCGCCTCTGGCACTTGGGTCAGTTCGTTGTTAGAGAGGTCAAGATTTTGCAACTGTACCAGGGATGCGATCGCCTCTGGCACTTGGGTCAGTTCGTTGTTAGAGAGGTCAAGATTTTGCAACTGAGTCAGGGATGCGATCGCTTCTGGCAGTTCGGTCAGTTGGTTGTTGCCGAGGTCAAGCGTTTGCAACTGAGTCAGGGATGCGATCGCCTCTGGTATCTCAGAGAGTTCCATATCGCTGAGATCAAGTTCTATTGCTCCCTCTCGCCGTGCCTTTTTAATCCGCTGCTCTGCTTCCCGATAAGCCTTATCTTGTGCCATGACCAAATCCTTTTTCTCACTACCAAAATCGGAGTAATAGCCAGACTTTTTCTGGTTAACAGCCTATACAGGTGGTTTAGCCAGAAAATCTCAGCCTAACATTCTAATAAACAGCAAGCAACGCCAAGGGTAAAAATTTTACTTTGTTAAAAATTTAATTACATGAGATGATGTTAATAATTAAATAGCTTGCTGGTTTAGCGGAATTACAATTACAAATTCTGTACCTTCTCCTGGAGCAGAAATACATTGTAATTCTCCCTGATGTTTTTGGGTGATAATCTGGTAGCTAATAGATAAACCTAACCCCGTACCTTTCCCAATAGGTTTAGTGGTAAAGAATGGTTCAAACAATTGTTTTTGGACGTTTTCTGGAATGCCTAAACCATTATCAGCAATGCGAATAACTACTTGCTTTTCGCTGCTGAGTTTAGTATGAATCCGAATTTTTCCTCTGTCTTGTACAGGTGACGGATGACTAATGACTAATGACTCTTCAATTGCATCGATCGCATTTGCCAGAAGATTCATAAAAACCTGATTCAGTTGTCCAGCGTAACATTCTACTAATGGCAGGTCGCCGTACTCTTTGATCACCTCAATTGCTAGAGAATCACATTTAGCCTTGAAGCGATGTTCCAGAATCATCAATGTACTATCGATACCCTCATGGATATTTACAGCTTTCATCTCTGTTTCATCTAAGCGGGAAAAGTTTCGTAGAGATAGGACGATTTCTGTGATTCTTTCAGCACCAACTGTCATAGAAGTTAGCAAGTTTGGCAAGTCTGCCATCACGAAATTTAAGTCGATGGCTTCTGTTTCTTCTTGAATTTCGGTGACTGGATTAGGATAGTTTTGCTGGTATAATTGCAACAAACTAAGTATATCTTGGATATATTGATTGGCAAAAGTGATATTGCCATAAATAAAGTTAACTGGGTTGTTGATTTCGTGCGCTACACCTGCTACCAACTGCCCTAAGCTGGACATTTTTTCACTATGCACCAGTTGAGATGCTAAGTGCTTTGCCTCTTGGCGCAATTGTGCTTCTGAGTGTCGCAATATCTCTTCTGCTTGTTTGCGCGGGGTAATGTCGTGGAGAATGACAACATACTCCTGAAAATCCTGATGGGGTCGGTCTGAGATAGAAACTTCCAGGATTTGGTTTTTCCCATTGCGGAGTAAGGTTTGTTCGCTACGTTTTGTCCACTGGTCTGGATAGTAGACTAATGCAGGTAGCCATTTGTTGAGATGATTTCCCAGCAACTCAGATGGGTTGACAACAAAGAAAGATTCAGTGGCTGGATTAGCCTGTCGGATAATGCCTCGATCATCCACGACTAAAATACCATCCTGGGCGACGGTAAAGAGGTGTTCGGCAGCTTCTCGGGCTTCTGCGATCGCCACCACTTGGGGTAAACTTGTCCAACAAGCGATCGCTACTCCCACAAATGCCACACTCATCAGCAGCACCACAAATAGATTTTCACCCGCCGCATTTGCAACTTTGTTAAGTTTGACACCAAATAACCAGCCAACTCCGACTGCGCTGCACAGTAAAAAAATCAGGATGCTCACCTGAAGAATTACTGAGTCCTTGATGATTACCACAGGGCGTGTGCGATATCGTCGCATCCACCAACTGGGATGGAATGGAGGGAAGGCGACGCGGCTAATCACTGCATCTATTCCCATGACACCAATAGGAAATAATAGCCCAATGAGCAAGTTGAGCCAACCCCAGGCAAATCCACCCACCAACAGCACCACAACTTCTAACAGCAGAATGCCCAGAGATATGCGAGGGAACAAAACTTCCGGGCGATCGCGCCGCAGCCAAAGCCCCAAATGGAATAACATAAAGGAGACAAACCAACCGATGTTACCAACAGCCACGATTCGGGCTACATCTCCCCAAATCAGATAGATCAAGCACAACACCAATGTCAATGTCAATGCTGGGACAAACACACCCCGACGTGATACAACGGAAAATACTGGTGAGAGATGGTTATCTAAGGCCAACTGATACAAAATTCGAGGGCAATTAGAAACGACCGTTGCTGAACCTAGCAGACAAGCAGCCACCAGCAAAAAGGAAACACTTATAGCCGCTGATTTTCCCCAAAAGGGCTGGGAAGCCGCCACAAGATTCAGAAAAGCATTGTCTTTTAGGCTTGGATCTGTTGCTAACCGCATCATTACCCAAGACCCCCCTAAAAAGATAGGTGGCATCATCCAAGCCGCAAAATCTAGAAAGCGTAGCGTCTGGGTGGGTTGGTGGCTATCGGCGACAAAGGAAGAAGCCGTTTCACAGCTGTAGGTTGCATAGGTGACGAAAAAGAACCACTTAGTCCAATCCACGAAGCCTAAAGATGACCAATTGCTAGGAAAAAACCCAGGACTATCACCAGAGAACGCTAACCAGCCAAGACCCTGTACACAGAAGGTGATTAGCAATCCAAAGGCTGGAATTACAAAAAACAAATGTAAAATACTCAGGGCGCGAGTCCCACTAAACGCCACGATAAACGGCAACAGTGTAAAGCCAATATCCAGAAATCTTTCTGGACAGGTAATATCCAGTGCCTCCAAATTCACTTTAATTAAATCTCTGAGGACGATCGTATTAACTGCTAAGTAGGAAACCCAGTTGAGGAGGTATCCAATTGCGGCATAGCAAGCTAGTCCGGGGTAGTTTTGCAGCAGCTTGGTAGCATAGTTAGGTGTTCCTCCAGCCACATTCCTAAAATACATACCCAAGCGTTTTACCTGATAGTTGAGCAGCATTCCGAAAATCACCGCAGGTATCCAGACAAAAATAGCTTGGGAACCGAGAGCAGCATGAATTGCTGGAACTAATGCTGTCCAGGAAATATGAGCTGTCAAACCAAAGCCCCAACTTTCAACAGCACTCAGGCTTCTAGTCAAGCGAGGGTAAGAAGATTGGCCCAAAGTAGCATGAGCAGGATGGGACATGATTGGCAGTGCAGGGTGGGATACTGTAATTAAGGTTATTAGCTAGAGTTCCCATCTGCTAAATGTTCTGAACAGAGACTTTTAGCCCAAAGTTATGGTTAGATGTCACAATTTGGCCTTTGAGGTGCGATCGCTCTTGAACAACTTAAGCCAAAACATGATAGAAATGGTCGAGTCCAAGGGTCGTTTTCTGACTTTTGGCAATGAATGAGCAATTCATCACCGCGATCATCAGGTGATTTTCAGCCAAGGCATAACCCTCTTCTGTCACTCTCCAAAAACTTTTGCCATTTCTGAATTCTAGAGCTTTTGTATACGAAGCGTAGGCGTAGCCCGCCGCAGGCATCGCAGGATTTTTTCCTAATAACAAATACGATAACCAAGATTCTCAATCGCTTAGTTCAAACTTCGCGCTATTCTTGATCAAACGTTAGCGAACATGTTTATTGCAGCGAACTTTAAAAAGCATGGGTGGCAAATTAATTGTATTTGAAGGGGTGGAAGGCTGTGGTAAAACCAGCCAAATGCAGCTTTGTTCTGAGTGGTTGGAAAGTCTGGGTGTTTCTGTGATGCTAACTCGTGAACCAGGAGGAACGGAGTTAGGCTTACATCTTCGCCGCTTGCTACTAGAGAAGGCAGAGGATAAACCCTTCGGCTCCGCTCAGGGCGAGCCAGTTGCAGAAGTGACAGAACTTTTGTTGTATGCTGCTGATCGATCGCAACACGTTGAACAACAACTCAAACCAAATCTCGCAGTAGGGAAATATATTTTATGCGATCGCTACACTGACTCTACCATTGCCTACCAAGGATATGGTCGTGGTCTTAATATGAGTTTAATCAATCAGCTTAACTATATTGCTACTGGTGGCTTAGAAAGTGACCTAACTATTTGGTTAGATGTCGATATTGAAGTGGGACTAGCCCGCAAACTCCTAGATGGAGTAGGATTAGACCGGATTGAACAGGAAACAATCGCTTTTCATCGGCGCGTTCAGCAAGGATACGCACATTTAGCAGCATCCTATCCCTCACGAATTGTGCGGGTAGATGGCAGCTTGAGTAAAGAAGCTGTACAACAGGTGATTCAAGGAATTTTGTGCGTACATCTGCACTTGGCGACGTAGGGCAAAAATAAACCTAAAAGTTTTTAATGATTTTAGAAAAGTTGCTGAACTAAACTCCAACAACTTTTCACTACTTCCCTTTTTTCTCATCCAGTGCTTTCTGAATAGCTTCTCTGCAAAACTCAGGAGGATCGTCTTCTTGCTGCACTTCTTTTTTCATTGTCTTAGTGATGCGTAAATTTAATCTTTCGGTTAATGGTTCTTCTCTGTCTGTAGTGAATGGTTTTAGATTCTCTGGCTTGTTAAGAATCCACCCTAAACTCAAAGCATCTTGGTTATCAAGTGCTAGGCAACGAGTGAATCCCGTATCTAGAAGTGCATTAACTGGTATAACATCTCCATCAGATGTAACTAAACCAATTTCAAAGATTAACTCACTTTGACTATTAAATTCTCAAAAAATCATATTCTGCCACAACTTTCCCTCTCATTGAGGCGCATGATGAGGCGCATTTTGTCAGAATTCAAAACGCCAAAAAATAAAAGCGAGCGCTCCCTTAAGTTAAAGAGCGATCGCTAATTTTTAGATGATAAAATAGAGCTTAAGCTGCAACAGGTTCCAACAATTTGATGTCAGAGAAGACAAATTCTTGAATAGATACTTGTCCTGCTGTCTCGGTGCGAATCTCCCGACGATTTAAGATAAAATACTCACCAACTTTTTCATACTCATCGGTAAATTCGCTTCTACCACCCTTTTGTTCCCCAGTTTTGGGATCATGGTATACAGAATCATAGGTGTGAGACAGGTAACCTTCCCCTGTGTCATGACTACTAAAGGTGTCAATTGTCACGAAAGTACCGTGGATGAGACGGTGAACATGGCATACTTCATTATTGCGGACTTTATATTTATCGCCCTCAGCCTTACCACCCATTAAAAGCTCAACTGCACCAGTTTCGTCAGTTTTACCATAGCTAAACGTATTGGCGCTGTGGGTATCTTGAAAACTACGGCGGATGCGGTGAATTGCTATTTCCCAGGCTTGACCATGAATAGCCTGCTTGGCCGACTCGTCATCTACGTCCAAAACTTCGGCTTTGAGATTGGCGCTGATGATAACTTTGCCTGTAAATACTTTATCATCTTGCTTAAAGGTGATATTTGCGGTATAACCAGGGAAATTTTTGTTCCAAGTGTAGCGGTTCTCATAAGCAGCCCGGAAAAGTTCCTGAGCAGAGAGTTGTGTAACTGTCATGTGCTTCTCCTAGTCGCTACTGTTATTAGCGTTTTAGTTTTCTTGGTATTAGCATAGAAGTAATTGTTGAGGCTTGGATAGTCCCCAACTGGGTACACTTATGGTTAATTCTCTCTACACCGTATTTGATGCGATCGCTAATGTCCAAAATGAGCAAGAATTAAGACTAGCTCTCACGGATAAAATTGGTGAGCATTTTTGCGTGCAAAATTGGGGTATTTATTTCCTAAATGAGCAGCCAACGACTGACATTGATATTCAGGGTATTCCGGCAGTATGCTTAGAAAGCAATCCAGTCGGGCGCTACGTGGTTGAGCGTCATGCTCCCGCCCATGAGCAATTATTATTATCACCAGGAGACTGGAAGCATTTTTGTTCGCGTTCTGATCACGAACACGTGATGACCGGGCCAATAGTTTATGATGGTCGTCTTGTAGGAACGCTTAACTTGGCTCGTGACAAGGGATATCCTGCTTTTAATGGCAACGATTTAGCAGATTTAAGTGCCTTATGCATTCATTTATCAGCAAAAATGGCGACTCTACGGACAAAACCAAAAATATCCAATTCCCTTTTAGTAAGTCCTCTAACAGCGCGTGAGTTAGAAATTGCCGAGTTAGTGGCGCAGGGGTTAACTAACGCGGAAATTGGGGAAAAACTTTGGATTACGCAAAATTCTGTCAAACAAGCTTTGAAGAGGATGTTTCGTAAGTTGAAGGTTTCGGCGCGTGCAGAAATGGTGGCAAAACTGCAAGATATACAAGTTTGATAAAGGATAATTCACAAAAGCCTAAAACGACG
This sequence comes from Nostoc sp., assembly GCF_036919675.1. Taxonomy (GTDB): domain Bacteria; phylum Cyanobacteriota; class Cyanobacteriia; order Cyanobacteriales; family Nostocaceae; genus Nostoc. The sequence goes on along the minus strand of NZ_JBALCP010000098.1, from coordinate 23,259 downwards.
TATTTTTGTTAATTCACAGGAGCAGAAATTTTTCCAGTCCGTAAGTCCTAGTTATTTTTTATCTGGTATTAATCTGGATTTTGCAGTGTAGATGCATCCAACAAGGTGCAGGCAATGTCTACGACGGGCGTCAATACACTTGGGTTAAAGCCAAAAACCAAAACCAGGGCAGGGTAGAAACCCAACATTTTTCGTGGTTTGTTGGGTTTCACTACCCTGCCTTAAGCCGCCTCCTTTGTCTACGTTCAACCCAACCTACAAATATTCTTAACCCTAGCTTATTGCGACGGGTGTAGCTTGCAGCAACTTAAAATTAGTAATTCTCTTTTGGATGCAACACGCAATAGGGGCGTACAGCTAGCTGTGCGCCCCTACTAAAGTCCTATATTTTTTGCAACTGATAAATGCTACAATCTTTAATCAACAAAGGTAAGCTCGTTACCCAAGCATTAGAAAAGTTTGTTAGTTAGATACCAGCGTCCCTATTGTTACTCATTTATTGGCGAAAAGTTATTACTACTTGCTGCCAATAGAGGATGGTAACGCATTTAGGGTATAACTTTCTTTGAGATATTTTTGGCTGTATCTGCCGCACTGTCCCCTACATCGCTAGCTGTTTTCTGAGCACCTTCTACGTACCCAGATCCAAATTCTTTAAAGGCTTCTGCTGACTCTTTTGTAATCTTCTGAACTCGTTCACCAGGAGAACCTTCCGTTTCACGAGCTTCTTTATTCCACTGCCCTACTGTTTTCGGTCTTTGAGCATCATTTTGCTCTACCTGTTCGCGAACTCTCTCGCCTAATCCTTTGTCCTTTTGCCCATAACTAACATTCGTCGTCAGCACTAGAAAACCAACTAGGACAACAGCCAAAAAAGATTTTACCTGAAGTCCTTTAAGCAGAGAACTGATGTGACCAATCGTCCTAGAAATAAAATTTATCATGCCAATTAGCTTGTTTTTTGAGTACAAATTAAAGATTAACTATAAAAAGGTAATTATGCTTCTAACAAAAGGCATATCTGAGTTATAAAAAAGAAATATTTTTTAAATCTTGCTTGGGGAAGATGTGATTTGTTAGATGCATGGATATTTGTAATTCGTCTATGGGCACAAGTAACGAGTTATACTGCCTTTAATTAGAGAGTTTGCATAATGAAAGAGCATTATCCGAAAGCAATTGCCGAATACATAAAACTGTTATTATAAATTGGATAAAGAAGAATTAAAAACTCATAAACAAGACCGACTAAAACAACTTAGTGAAAGCCTTAATACTTACATCATGACCCACTTCCAAGCTTCTGGTGATCGCATCACTAAAGCATTAAATGCAGAGTTGCTCTCTAAGTAGGAGGGAAAAGGGAAAAATCAGGAATTCAAACTCCTAACTCCTAAAGATACCGTTGCAATAGACCAATGAGAACTTCTGGTATTTCCAAATGAGGTAATATTCCTGCATCTGCGATCGCATAAAAATCTCGAATTGCACTTATATTTAAATTTGCCAAGCGTCGTCCTAGTTTAATGTTAGTAAATTGTGCCTTTTCTCCCCAAAAAATCCTCGTGGGAATTGTCAGTTGTTGAATATATAAACTCAGGTCAAAATAAAGGTCGCCCCGCAAAAATGACAAAGCGGCAAACTTAGCATTAGGCTGTTGTGCAGAGGTTAAATAAGCCTCCACCATCTCTTGTGATACTCGTTGTGACTTGGCAAACAGAAAACTTTGTAAAAAATTTCGGACTGCAATTTCATTTTCAGCACCAAGGATATAAATAAAATTGTCCAACAGAGGCGTATTGATCACCGAAAGCGGAAGTCTGCGTCCAGCACCCTCCCCAAAATCATCAAATCCAGAGGGACATACCAAAAACAGTGCTTTGAATAAATTGGGTTGAACAATAGCTAGGCGGATAGCAAAAGCGGCTGTTAGAGACGAGGCTACCACTGTTACTGGCTGGCGACAAGTTTGGATGATAAACTCAGCGATCGTGCTGAGATAATCCCTAATTTTATAATCTCGGACTGGATGAGCCGATTCTCCCCAGCCGATTAGATCGGGGGCTAAAATGTGGTACTTAGAGGCAAAAGCTGGGTAAACTTTAGACCATTCATATGCAGACGCTCCACCGCCAAAGTTATGGAGAAACAGTAGTGGGCGTAAATCTTCAGTGTCAGCGATCGCTTTGCTCGCCGCAGGCATCGCCCAAGGTGCATTCGTTTGGGTATAGTAAACCATCGCCCCCAAGGATGTATGGATAAGTTTATGTCCAAAGCCAGGAGGTTGAAACTGAAGCATAAAATTAAAGAGTTTAGTTTAATCGCAGTTTACGCGAAGGCAAAATTACAAGGTATAAAGTAAAGCTTACTCATAGAACTAATTTATAATTCATGATTACCCCACGCATAAATGGGGTAGTCTAAATTGTCGATACTGTATGGGTTTTATGTCTTTATTGATCAATCCTTTAAATTATACCATTAATTACAAATTATTCCGCCACGATGCTTCTTAATAATGAGATTTAATTTTTAAATTTACATTGCTTATTTTTGCTTTTGGTCACTATCTCCTGTGATCTGAACAAGTTGATCGAGATGATCGCCACTGATGTGATAAGCTCCCCCAAAACCAACTACAAAACGACCTTCACTAGGAGTTAGCTGGAAAATCCGAAAGTCAGACAAGCCGCGCAAAACCTCTATAATTTGACCAAACCGCCCTTGAAATTGCTCAACAATTTGATTCCACTTGTCAGTTTCACGCTCTATCAAAGTTGCCGTACAATCAAAACTCAAACGACGACGGGCAAAAATTAGATTACTCTTGGCTTCATCCTCGATAAACAAGACATTAACATGAGGATTGGCATAGAGATTTTTGGTATGAGTTGAAAGACCACTGACGTAAATGTAGATATTCTTGGAATCATCCATTACAAAGGGAGCATAACTAGCATTGGGTATTGCCTGTGCGCTCACGGTGCTAATGATTACACTCTCTAACTCTTCAGGAAACTTTTCATATTCAGCTTGAATGTTTTCAAGTTGGCTCATAAGTAAATTACCGTTTGATTAGGAACACCTAATTAAGTATCCTAACGTGATTCAGCGATGTCTACGATGGTCACTGAGCTTGTCGTACTACTTCGTGGAAGCAAGCTACGCGCAGCGTCTCGTAGAGAAGTGCGGGCTGTTCGGCATCACATGGAATCCCAAAGATTTGGTTTAATTGTAGCTAAGATCCTGTGGCGTCAGTTTGCCTACCTCTAAGACAAGAGGTTTTGCCCCAAGTCTTGTTAATTGAGATATTAGCTGGGTTTACGCGCCCGCTGTACTAGTCTCCTTCATTCCCCTAATGAAAGCAAAGTTATGAGTACCGGAGGATTTGGAGAAACAAACATTGGGCTAAACTTAAGAAAGTTGTGAGGACGCAAATGTGACTGACAAAAATCGTTCTCAATGGGATTTAGGCAGGTTTATCGAAACCCTGACTTACTTTGAGGTAATTCCTTTCCTTAACTGGGTACAGCAGTTAAGGAAAGGCCGTCCTAAGGATAATCAAGATAGACCCAATGGAGGAAGAAACATGGGTGTAATACTAGTAGCAGGTGCAATAGGTGGTGTAGGTAAACGAGTGGTGGAGCGATCGCTCGAACGGGGTTATAAAGTTCGGGCGCTTGTTAGAGACATTGACAAAGCACGGTCAATTCTTGGTAATGATATAGACTTTGTAGTTGCGGATATCACTCAACCTCAAACTTTAACTCCTTTAGTTATGGCTGATATCCAAGCTGTAGTTTGTTGCACAGCAGTGCGTGTGCAACCAGTAGAGGGTGACACAGCAGATAGAGCAAAATATTATCAAGGTGTTAAATTCTACCAGCCAGAAATTGTTGGCGACACCCCAGAAAATGTAGAATATCAAGGTGTCAAAAACTTAGTCCAAGCGGCCGCAAAATATTTACCCCAAGCAAACGAAAAACTAATATTTGATTTCACAAAGCCATCAGCAGAATTAAAGGATAACTGGGGGGCGCTGGATGATGTCGTCATGGGTGGCGTGAGTGCCAGTAATATCCAATTAGTAGAAAATACAGCTTTATTTGCTGGTAATGTCTCCACCGATAACTCTGGCGGATTTGCTTCTATCAGAACTAAGAATTTTGATCCCCCCTTCAACTTATCTGGTTACGAAGGTGTAAAATTGCGCGTCAAAGGTGACGGTCAGCGTTATAAAATATTCCTACGGACAGATACAAAATGGGATGGCATTGGCTACAACTATTCTTTCGATACCGTAGCTAATACCTGGATAGATGTTCAGATTCCCTTTGCAGATTTGATTCCCGTCTTTCGGGCAAAAACTGTCAAAGATGCGCCGCCACTTGAGCAGAATAGAATTTCTTCATTCCAACTGATGTTGAGCAAATTTGAACATGATGGTGCTTTAAATGCCAAATTTTCTCCCGGTGGTTTTGCTTTGCAGTTGGAATCAATTAAAGCTTATGGCGGTACAACTTTACCACAATTTATTCTAGTCAGTTCAGCAGGTGTGACTCGTCCCGGACGCCCTGGCATTAATTTAGATGAAGAACCGCCAGCTGTGAAATTAAATGATCAATTAGGAGGAATTTTAACTTGGAAGTTGAAGGGAGAAGATAGTTTAAGAGAAAGCGGAATTCCTTATACGATTATTAGACCTTGTGCTTTAACTGAGGAACCAGGGGGTAAGGAATTAATATTTGAGCAAGGCGATAATATTAAGGGCAAAATCAGCCGTGAGGATGTGGCAGAACTTTGTGTGCAAGCGCTAAAACTAGCGAAAGCTTGTAATGTCACGTTTGAGGTAAAACAGGGAGATAATCCTCTTAACTCTATCGATTGGCAGAAGCTATTTTCTAACTTAGAACAGGATAAATAAGTCAAGTGAATACAGACTTATCCTCTGTACATATAAACACATCCTGTCTAAATAGACTGTTATGAAAAAAATCCAAGTGCTAATACTTGCTGGGATTTTAGCAACAATTATCTGGGGTGGGTTATTTGGAAACACTGCTTCATCGCAGCAAGTGGAGTCGCGCATCAACAACCTGGAAGCGGACTTTAATCGTGTCGAGTCGCGGTTAAACCAGATAGAGTCTCAACTCGGTCAAAGGCGCCAGTCACCATCCCGAAGAACAACACTTACCCCACGACAGTCAACTGGTTCCAGAGGGAACTTATCGCAGCAAGATCAGATGTTTGATCGGCTGGCAACTTTGGTGGTTGAATTAAAGCAACAAGTCAATAAATTAGAGGAGCGAGTTTCTAAATTAGAAACACGCTAAATATTTAAATTACCCGTCAGGTTGCTCCAGAACAAGGGGATTTTGCCCCAAGTCTGATCAAGCTTGATTTTGTGCAGTTTCTACAAAGAATTGGTGTAAGCTGGCTTCAACTTTCCCAGGAAGTTAAGCATGGTTGAAACCACAGCATCCGGCGACTCAATTAAGAAGCCATGACCCCCACCATTGAGGACTACAAGTTCAGCTTTGGGAATGCCCTGAGCAAGTTGCTGGGAAAACTTTAGCGGGGTGAGAATGTCTTGTTTACCAACTATAACTAGGGTAGGACAATGAATTTGTTGAAGGCGATTTGTTGTGTCAAAGTCAAGCATGGCTCGGCTGTGATCATAGAGTGAATGAGTCGCAGGCGGGAAAGGATATCTGATTGCAAATTCGATCAGACCTTCGATCATCCCAGGAATCGAGTAGAACGTATCTGTAAATATCCAGGGTAATACGACTTTTTCATAAAGTTTTAGGTCTACATTACCGCAGAGGTCGCCCCAAGTTTCAATGATGCTGTTGAATAATTCATCACCCTTTGCCAACGATGAAAGTAGCATCAGACTGTGCACCTTTTCAGGATGTGCTAACACTAACTCTTGAGCTATCTGACCACCCATTGAATGACCTGCTAGATGCACCTTATCGATCGCAATGTGATCGAGCAATCCTGCAACGTCACTAGCCATCTGTTTCAGACTATAGGGGCTTTCAGGAGCAGAACTTCGTCCCATCCCTCGGTTGTCCAAGCGAATAACTTGATACTGCGAAACCAGCGATGGCATAATTAGCGACCAATAGGCATGATCACAAAGGAAGCCAGCTATTAATAGCAAAGGCTCACCCCTTCCCTTAATGTCGTAGAACAAATCAATCCCGTTAATCTGAACCTTGGGCATAGTCAATAATTCTGCTAAACCTTACTTTTAAGCAGCGATGGACAAGGCTACACTCCTAGGGCTTAAATCTCTCGTCCACCGGAATTTGATAGCCGTTGGCGAGGCGATTGGTCATGTTGGCAGTGGCTGCGATCGCCATTACTTCCCCGAACATGGTATCATTCATCCCCTTGGCACGCGCCGCTGCTGTGTGCGAGGCGATGCAGTACTCACAGCCATTCGTCGCACTCACGGCGATATAAATTAGCTCACGCATCAGTGGATCAATCTCACCAGGGCTAATCATCACTTCCTTCACCGCTTGCCAAGTTCGTTGCAAGGTAGGGGGATGGTTAGCTATAGCTTTCCAAAAGTTATTGATATAGTCATTTTGGCGGGTGGCGCGGATGTCGTCATATACTGCCCGGACTTCCTTGCTGGCTTCTTCGTATTCAATCAGCTTAGTCATGTTTATAATGTTTTTACCTGCGAACATTAGCGGTGATGAAATTCCACCTCTTTCTCTAGAATCTTAATATCATAGTTGCCAAAAAAATCGTGGCCCAGTAAGCCGATGCTTGCTTTGGGTGCGATCGCTACCTGAAGATTATTGGCTGTAATTCCACCTACTGCAATAGATTTTACCTTACTGGTTGGGAATTCTACTTGGCTACCATCGGCAATTTGAGCTTGCATTGTACCTGTAGCCTGGAGTTGAAGTGTATTCGCCATACTTAGAGTGATAATGGTTTCACTGGCACCTGTATCTACAATCATTTCAAAGGTTTTTTTGTCATTGAAGGTGACATCAATCACAGGAGTTCCACCAAAGCGGCGTTTGACTGGGACTCGAAAAACTCTGTTGTCTGAAGGTGCGACTATATTACCACAGAGGCTTCCCAATCCAACGGTTTTACCAGAGGAGGTTACCATGTAACATACTCCTGGATCGTCAGCTATTGCCCGATAAAAGAATGTTAAAAATATTAGCGTCGGCATCAGTCCGATCGCAGTTAAAGTCATGATTTTTATCTGATTATTCATGTTATCTTATTTTTCAATCTTTTAGACATTTATTAATATTTAAAGTACTTATAATAGGTTCAAAGTTTATTACTAATATTCTCGATGATGTGGATATTTTCAGGACAATTATGAATAATTTATAATTATTTGTGGAGATATTCTACTTTTTCCATTTATTTTTATCAGATCAAATTATAATTTGCTCAATATATATTAGCTATAATTACTAATTAATAAATTAAAGATTAGGTAAAGACTCCATAAAACTACTGAGAGTTTATAGTGGTTCTCACTTCGGTGCAATACAGTCACAACCTCACCCCACATTTAGGCACGCAAACACTCCTCTCTCCTTGCTAAGGAGAGGGGTTGGGAGTAAGGTTGAAAAATCTACTTCATGCAAACGAGAACCGCTATATTTATGAAGTAAATATTAATTAGCTTACTCAAAGGTTGCTGCTGCATGTACAGCAGTTGCGATCGCATTTTTAACAGCAATATCCTTTCGTTCTAAGATGATATTTTCACTAACAGTACGCCCAGCTACTACACCAGAAATAGCTGCTGCTGCAAAATTATACACTCCTGCCATTTTAAATAGTGTGCCGCATTCCATCTCATAATTTAAGATATTCAAGCGCCGATATTCTTCTGTGATGCCATGCAGCGATCGCATTAAATTTGGATTCGCTGAATCAATACGTTCTTGTCCTTCGTAAAAAGTATCAACTGATGCCGTAATTCCTACGTGATATTCAACCTCTAATTCTCGCGCGGCTTTAACTAAGGCGACTGTGAGAAACGGATCAGCTACGGCTGGATACTCCACAGGTGCAATGTCATTTGCTGCACCCTGGCGACACAATGCTGCACTACTAATAACAACGCTACCAACGGTTACATCGGGTTGAATGGAACCACAAGTTCCAATGCGAATAATTTGCCGGATTCCTACTTGTATTAACTCATTGACTACAATACTCAATGAAGGCGCACCCATACCACTAGTAGCAGATAAGATGGGGCGACCATTTGGTAAGTATCCCACATAGCTATTGAGTCCGCGATTCTCCGATAATAAGCGCAAATCCTGCAAATAAGTTTCAGCAATTAGACGCGATCGTTCCGGATCGCCAGATAATAGAGCAATGTTGGGAGGCAATGAACCCAAATCATCTTGCCCAAAGCCAATGTGATAAAAGCGTTTACCAGTCATAGAATTGAGAGTAGCGATCGCCTTAACACAATACTATGCTAAGGCGATTTCTATTTTCCTAGAGTGAATTTCCTCCTTCCCATATCTGAAGTTGTCTTTCTGCCGCAACTATGCAATTGAGATGCTTGGGTGGATATAGAAAATGATCGTAGGCTAATGCCATCTGTCTAGCAGCTTCGGTATATGGCACTCGTCCGATTCATGTACCCAATCCAGGACAGGCAATAGTGTTAATTATTTGCTTGGCGCGTTGATTATGGTGTCGAACTGCCAGCAGCATAGCCCACATCGCTACATAAGGAATATCTGTCCCAGCAATTATCATGGGAACTCGCATAGTAGGTGTATGAGCCAAAAAAGGATGCTTGTGATCACCTGTTTCCACAATCATTGATGTTCCCACAGGTTGTTCACCCAAATAATCCTCAAGAATATGCTGCTGCACTCTTGCCATTAAGGAAGTACCGAAAAAACGGATAATTGCCGCATCTATACCACCATCCATCATTCCAAAAGAGTTAGCAGGGCTGACCATACAATCAAAATCTGGCAACCACTCGAAATAGTCATTTACTATTTCTACATTGGGTAAGTAATTAAAATGCTGTTGAAAGGCTGCACACAACAAAGAGTCGGGAGCTACCAATATCAGTTTCAAGCTTTTATTTCCTCCGCTTGAATACTATTTTAGCTCTCAGCTAAGGCAAACATCAACTCTCAACCCCTTCAGGGAATCCGGGGTGGGCAAGATGCCCAGCCAATACATAAGTCGATAGCACTACGAAAAAATATGACATTTGCGTAATTCGGATGCAAATTCAACTAGTCTATTTTGCGAGGATCTAAATCATCTTTCCCATTTAGCGAATCACTACTATCTAGTTGATTTGTTAATAGATTGGAAGCCACTACACTATTTCTTAAACCACTAATAGCTAGTTGGTTTGGCAACATATTTAAACTATCTATATCAGTTGATAATTCATTAGTAACTGGTTTAGATCCAGGATTATCTCGGTTACCACCTGCTATTTCTTCTGCTTTACCTATAAAATCCTTTGCAAGTCTTTCACTAAATCCAACGACAAAAGCTATTACAAAAATCATAGACCTTTGTTGGTCTTGAGATGATTGTTGTGGGGAAGCTTGATTGAGTTTCAATACATTTGGATTAATAATCATTAATAATACTCCAGAGTTAATCAAGGCTAAAAACAAAACAGCAAATGCTCCTCCGATCATTGGTTTAAAAGCACCAACAAGAAATGGAGTTAGTGGATCAGAATATTTCTTCTTCTGAAATTCTTCAATTCTAATTAAAATACTGATAATGCTACCTAATGTTCCTGCCGAAATAGCTAAACTTAGTTGGAGAAGAAATTCGTTATACTTCTCATTTACAGATTGCCTTTTGCTATATTGTGCATTCAATTCAGCAAGGTTACTATTTAGTATTGTTAGCTCTGTACTCTTAAACTCTGTATTCTTCTGTGAGATTATACCTAATTCTTTAATTTCATCTTTGCTTTGTTTCAATTTATTAACATCATTTTCAGAAGGAGAATTTAGGTTTTTTGATTGATTTTGTTGTTCAGCTTTATTTTGAATTTGCTCTACGCGTTTATCTGTATATCTTTGAATATCTTTTATTTCATTTTGTAATGCTTTCTTACTTATATTATAATTATTGTTGTTGTAGTAATTAATAATTTCTGAAAAAATCCAAAGTCCTGTGATAGAAGAAGAAGTAATTCCTCCATATATAAAAACGGCACTTATCAGTCCAAAAATTACTTTAGTCGTTGTTGATGGTGAACGGTGGACTGATAAAAACGGGTTGATGATAAATCCTGTTAGAGGATGCTCATATTTGCAAACAATTTGTTCAACGTCAACTCTAATAGCTTGAGCAATATTGAGATTCGATGACGATTCCCGCAGAGCTTCTATTGCAAATATTAAAGCTTTAGAGAGTTCGGTTAGTTCTCTTTGAATTTTATCCCGATTATCAGGTAGAACTAATCTCGGTATTTTGTCCCACCAAATATTTTGTGGTGTATTTCTATTGAGGAGTTTTTGAAGTCTATTAAACAAGATAATTATTTGAGAGATTTCTTTTCCTGCTGCGATTAATCCTTCTTGTTTAATTGGATCTGCAAAACTATTTAAATTATTTTTATAAAAATCTTTTATAAGTGCCTGAATAAGTGTCCTACTTTCATCTAAATTCCAATCATTCTCAGTTATATTTTGATTAGAAACCATTTTGCCTCCAATTATTTTCTAAAGTTTATAGACGTTGAATAGGGCTAGTGAATATCTGTGAGTTGGTTTGAGGAAATTTCCCAAGAGACTCAAATACTTTATTTGTGCTTAGTTGCTGCTTGTATCCATTATTCCCTCTTTAGCATGGAATATAAGATTGAACGTGAATAGTACTCTCAAGGGTACTTTTTGTGTAGACGCAAAGCTGTTTGTCACCAGATATCGCTGCGGTTATTCTAGGTATATCAATTTCACAGGTGGCATTCCTATTATTCCCAGAATCGCTTATTCGGTAAACTGAGTTAGACACTCAGGAGCTTTTTGTGCCTACTTTGACAACCCTGCAACCTGGAGATGAAGTATCGTTGGAAGCATTTCTCTTGCAACACACTGATACATGCAGAGGAGTTGGAATTACTCACCGAATGGTGTGCTGCTTATAATGTGGAAACTTTAGGACAAACAGATACTTCCAGTTTACGTCCAGCTTGCCGTCTCGTAATTGAAGCACGTCAAACTACGGCTATGCATTGGGTTTTAATAGCAAAAGATACTACCGTATCTTACTCAGCCTTTAATGCCAGCCCACCTGATATTGTGCAAATTGGTGGAGTGTGGACACCGCCAGCCCTGCGCGGTAAAGGCTATGCCAAAAGTGTAGTAGCAGGTTCATTGTTATATGCGCGATCGCTCTTAGTAAAACGTGCCATCCTGTTTACAGGTGATAATAACCAAGCAGCCCAAGCAGTTTATCGAGGAATTGGCTTTTTGCCTTTATCAACTGAAATGGAATCAACGCGAGTGCATCTGGTAAAGTCGCAATTCGCTTGTGGTTTGGGATTGCCACGCTCCGCTTGCAATGACAGAATAGCGATCGCACATTCGCACATTTATAACTTCCAAATTTTGACTTAAGGGACTGACAAAAAATAAATTATCCAAAATTATTTGTACATTTGTAGGGGATCTTGGCCAAGATCCCCTACGATGGGATGTTTTTTTAACTGGAAGTCCCTAATTTCCCACAAGTTTGCTCTTTTGTGAATAGTCTGTATAGCCTTGAATATTTTCTGGTTCAAATTGACGCAGTACGCGCGTAGCTTCGCGGGTTAAATCCTCGTTCCCAGTAACTACAATTAGGTATTTGCCAGCATTCAGACGGTTACGATAGGGTAAAGCATCGCCACTGCCAACTGTTGAGCCGACTCCTCCACCGATTAAAGCAGCGCCCAAGGCACCAGCTATAGCTCCTAAGATCCCAGCAAGAAATTCATTGCCAAATCGAGCAACCTGGGGAAATATTTCAATCTTTGTGAGATAGTTGAAGGCATAGCCTGCAAAAAATCCAAAGGGTACAAGCCACCATAAGAGCCGAGTTGATTGTTTGCGGGCTTGCTTGTCGGGATTAATTAGTCCAAATTCATCAGCACTTAGATAACCATCGCCTAAAATATTCACTTGTGAAGTTGGCAAGCCCGCTTTTTCTAGAGCAGAGTTGGCGGCTTCTGCTTGTATTCGATCTGGTAAAACTGCAACAAGATAATTCATAAGACCTCGCGGAAAATATTTAAGATGAAGTAAACAATATGTAGACACCTTACTGGCATCTACATACTAATCCGAGAGCGATGAAAATTTATATTTATAGCAATTGGTTCTCCTACAATTGCTCTATCCCGGTAGTGGTTAGGTAAAATTGAGCGATCGCATTATTTGATCACTTGGCACTTCTAGTAGATTGAGCTGTAAGGGCGCGAGCGTGTTGCAAATGCTCCTCCAGAGTCGGCAAAGTTTTATTTGCCCAAGCCTTCAAGTCCTGATCCTGTCCTTGATCTGCCTCCCGCTGGAATAAGGATACAGTTTTAACATGATCCTTAACCATCTGGTTCATGTATGCTTGGTCAAAGGTCGCGCCAGAAAGCTTTGAGAGATTAGCCTTCACTTTCCTATTCTCACGCCCGATGCTTTTTGGAAGAGTGATACTTTTCTGGGCAGCTAATTCTTTAAGTTCATTGTTTGCCTGAGTATGATCTTGAACCATACCCTGTCCAAACTGTTTCACCTCATTCTTTAGCGCCCGTTGCGAAGCCAACTGCCCAAGCTGTACTTCTGCCATACCGCCCCTAGCAGCTTGGGTAACAAATTGTCTATCTGTAGAACTGACAGCATTCTGAGTTGCTCTAGTTGGAGTTTGATTTGACTGAGCAGTGGTTATATTTTGTCCAGATGCAGCGGTAAATGCGCCAATGGCTACAAGCGCAGCCATAATTATTTTTTGTTTGCTCATAACTGAAATTTATTCCTTGGTAAAGCTGCAATCTGTTTATAAGGCATAAATTCTATTTCCCAGTCTTATGTCTGCATTTGGCTTTGGGGTGGAAAGCCATGTTTGATTCTGCCTTCATCAGCATCAAACTGCTTAGAACTTTTGAAGAGTTCAAAATGCCCATCGGCAGCATATTGGGCGCAACGATCGCGCAATGCCTGCATCGGTTGAAAGCCACGGGCGATTGACCTGCCATTAATTTTTTGTAATTAAAAACACTTAGTTTTTGCCAATTTCGTCCAACAAATACATTTCTATAAATAATTCGTAATTAATAATTTAATTATTAATTACGAATTACAAATTAGTAATTAGTTAAAGGCGTGATAGTGTCAAAAACTAATTGTTTGTGGCTTAAAACTAGATGCAATTTCCCAATAACTCACCTGGTTAATATCCACCTGAAGTAAAGCAATATCGGGTTCATCCAGTCCTTTAGGAAACCAGGTTTGAAGTTCCGGCTTCCATAGTTCTCGCATCTTGTTGCGGTCTTTCACGAGTTGTGATGTACCTGAGATAGAAACGTATCGCTGCTGTTCAGGTGATGAGAAACTAATATTGACCTGCTCATGTTGTTCAATCTCAGTCACCTTATGGGAACCAGAATAGGTAAAAAACCAGAGGATGCTATCAGACTTAATCTCACCGCTCTTTGACATGGGGTAACTATGCAAACTTCCATCATCATCGACTGTGGTAAACATACCATAATCAATATCTTTGATTAGTTCACGCAGCTTTTGAATTTGTTGATCGCGGTCTGTAGAAGTTGCCATTGTTTGTATTTTTTTCTCTATTTACTTTTTTTCGGCTGTAATTTTTGATTACAACCAGGTTTAAGAATCGTAAAGTTATTTTTTAGTATTAACGTTTTTAGTTTAAATTGCGTGAGCCTAGAGATGGAATTGTCCTAAAATTAGCTTTTTTAGTTATATCTATAGAGATATTGTTTGAGAGGGACTGTTGTGAGCATATAGAACTTTTAGACAAGGTGAGTTTTGTGCTTATTTCTTTAGACAGAAATTTTATAAATTTTGCACTAAATTCAAACTGCCTCTGTAACTTTAGGGCGATAAATCTCCTATTTTGGGGCTACCGCTTTCCTGACTCACGGCAGCAGCCCAATCAGGAGCATTTCCAGACTCTGGCTGGAAATGATGTTTTAAAGGGGTTTTAGCTTAAATCTTGTAGTTTGATTTATTCTCGCCGACTTATGTACTGAGAAAGCATTCAAGCATTTTGAGAAAGTCAAATGCCATTTTGCTTGCGGAAAACACCAAAATGAGTAAGTAAACTGGGGCTTGAGAAAGTCAAATGCCATTTTGCTTGCGGAAAACACCAAAATGAGTAAGTAAACTGGGGTTTGAGAAAGTCAAATACCATTTTGCTTGCGGAAAACACCAAAATGAGTAAGTCAAATGGCATTTTGAGAAAGCATTTAAGCCTTTTGAGAAAGCATTTAAGTATTTTGAGAAAGTAAACAGGCATTTTGATAAAGCAATTAGGCTTTTTGATAAAGTAATCAGCAAATATACCTGACGATTAAAAATCATAGCTGCACATAGCAAGATTCCATTCGCCCCTAGCGTCCCATAGGGAAGGGTACAAAGCCGACGCTCAGATAACTCAAAATAATATTTATCATATGGATTTTTGAATAAAAATATAAAATCAAATAAATTCTGCAACTGTGAAATTTTATATGACACCCAGCAGCGATCGCTCTGGATATTGCTAAATTAACAAAGTAAATAAAAATCACGTTTAGCTAGCTGCGATCAATAATGGTATCTATTTGTACTTTGCGGTACGCTTCCTATTCATAGCACGCTATGCATTTTGGCAAAATTTGTACTTATGATAATCCAGACCGGAATTGTTAATTGCTAGCTTGTATAAGATACTCGTGATCATTTAACCATTAACTACATTTAGAGGTTGAGAATGGCGAGTACATCCAACGTCCAGATTACCATCGCCCTCCAAGAGCCTGATTTAGATGACGATGAACTGCAAGCCCAAACGCAGAGACTATTGCAACAGATGCTGGAACTGGATGAAGTAGAAGACGCTAGTCTTTTCCGTGAAGCAGAAGCACCAGCAGGGAGCAAGTCACTAACAGGGCTGGCTGTGGGTTGGCTAACAGCGCAGGTGAATGCCAAGAATATTAAAGCACTGATGGGATTTTTAGGCGATCGCCTTGGTAATAAAACCATTGAACTAGAAATTGAGTCCAATGGCAAGAAACTGAAAGTAAAAGCCAGCAGTCGGCAAGAGTTAGAAGCGGCAATTGAGGCAGCACAGAAATTCGTAGCAGGGCAGAGTATTTCAAATGGCTAAAGTAGCATTGCTAATTGGGGTGAGTGAATATGAGCTTGGGTTAAACCCGCTACCGGCTGCTGTCAAAGATGTTGAAGCATTGCAGCAAGTGCTGTCACACCTAGAAATGGGCGGCTTTGCTAAAACAGATATTATGGTGCTAAAAAATCCCCTCCGTCAAGATATGGAGGAAGCGATTGAAAATCTGTTTGCAAATCGTCAGAAAGATGATTTGCTGCTTTTGTTTTTCTCTGGTCATGGCATTAAGGATGATACTGGCAGACTTTATTTAGCAACGCGCACCACACGCAAAACTACCAGAGGTGATTTAATTCGCTCATCCGCAGTACCAGCTAGTTTTATACACGAAAGTATGAGCCGCAGCCGTTCTAAGCGACAAGTGGTGATTCTCGACAGTTGCTTTAGTGGCGCTTTTGCTGAAGGTTTATCAGCCAAGGATGACGGCACTGTAAATATCCGTGAACAATTAGGAGGTGAGGGGCGGGCTGTTCTCACATCATCCAGTTCAACTGAATATTCTTTTGAGCAGGAAGGGTCAGACCTCTCAATTTACACCCGTTATTTAATAGAGGGAATAACAACAGGTGCAGCAGACCTAGATGATGATGGGTTTGTATCAATTGGTGAGTTGCATGAGTATGCTGGCGGGAAAGTCAGAGAAATACAGGCAACGATGAAGCCGGAGATTCATCCTGGCAAAGAAGGTTATACAATTCGACTGACAAAAGTTCCTCAAGGTGATCCCAAGCAGAAATATCGCAAAGAGGTAGCGCGATACAATAACCGTGGAGAAATTCCTTTTGTAGGCCGCAAGATTTTAGATGCACTGAGAAATCGTTTGGGACTATCCGAAGTAGAAGCAACTACAATTGAAGATGAAATGTTGGCAAGTTCCCGTCAGGAATTTAAAGGAAAATTACAGCGATATGAAAGAGACTTCACTGAGGCACTCCAGCAGAAAATAGCCGTCAGCGCAGATGATCTTAATTCACTAAGACAGAATCTTCAGCAAATATTGGGGCTGAGGAATGAAGATACAATGCAAATTGAGGCGCGGGTGACTGCACGAATTGCAGCCTACAAGCAGCATCTACGAGAGTATGAGCAGGCATTATCTGAGGCAATGCGACAAGAGCATCCTGTCAGTCAAGCTACTCGCCAGCGGTTGCAGCAGATGCAGCAGGAATGGCAACTCACTAATAAAGATATAGCTTTCCTTGAAAGCCTTGTTAGTGCTGAAATAGAGGCATATCGGCAAAAGTTACAACAGTATGAACAAGCATTTACCACAGCAACGCAGCAAGAATATCCTCTGAGGGAAGCAAAGCGAAATGAGCTACGACAACAGCAGCAAATCTTAGGTTTGAAAGATGAAGATATTGCCCCAAGAACAGAGCGAATTACTGCTGAGATTCAAGCGTACCAGCAAAAATTGCAGCAGTATGAGCAAGTGTTAACTCAAGAAATTCAGCATGGATACCCGTTTGGTGAGGAGATTCGTAAAGAATTAAAGCGATATCAGCAGGTTTTGGAACTCAGAGATGAAGAAGTAGCACGAATTGAAGAAAAAGTTATTCGACAAAGAGATGTAAATCAACCCCCGACCCAGGCAAAAGGTGAAGGTTCTCAAGCAATTCCTGTGGGCTTGCCTAACAAATTGCGCCTATTTGTTGGCGGGAGTATTTTTGCTGTGTTTGCTGTAGTTATAATAATCTCTTTCATACC
Organism: Nostoc sp.; assembly: GCF_036919675.1. Classification (GTDB taxonomy): domain Bacteria; phylum Cyanobacteriota; class Cyanobacteriia; order Cyanobacteriales; family Nostocaceae; genus Nostoc. The sequence goes on along the minus strand of NZ_JBALCP010000098.1, from coordinate 6,150 downwards.
AAAAATACCAGAGTTATTACAAAATACAGAATCTATAGCTGGCAGCTTTGATGTTAAAGCAAAAGACCAAATAAAAAAATAGGTGCATTAATGGTTAAGATAAAATTATTTTGTCAATATGTTGAGCCAAGCCAAATTTTAAAACTAAATCCAAATGAAACAATCTATTTTTATATTAATGATATTAATACTAAGAATTCTTATGAAGACAATGATGGTAATGTTACAGTTAAATGGAAGATGGTAAAATAAAAATTATTATCCCAAGTTGCCAAAGACAGTATTATTTGATTGAATATCAAGATTGCCATCAACTATGCCTCGCCCCGGAATTACAATCCGCAGAAAGATTATGGAAGAGCAATAAGTTTTTCTACCTAAAAAAATTTTTGGACAAACCGGACATCATCGCCCCATTCATAAGGATATGTTTGTAGGGTACAGCAAAGCTATGCCTACGACCTGACTTTTCCCGTTATCTCTTTGACAGAGCGATCGCTTACTGTACTCCTATCCTAAAACCCTATTTTCTTGTCATTTATTGTCATTAAAATTAAATTGTTGAGAATAAAATATAGTATAAAACCCTTACTATTTCGTTGTTTCACGACTTAACGAGAAAAGTTAGATGCCTACGACAGGCTGTGCCTACGCAGGTATTCATGGCTCCACTGTTCAATAGCTTTAGAAGCTGTAGTGCTTATTATGCATAGCTTAGAGCTTTTCTGAGTGTGATTCGACCATAGTTATTATATTTGCGATCGCTAAATTTGTACCCTCAGAGTGAGCCTCTTCATACCTCTAGCAGGAGTGTAATGTTCCATTAAGCACCTACTATGAAGAACTAGGAAATCAAATCGCAGTATATCTGCCTTTTAAATTATGGACTGGAAGTATAGGTGGAAAAATGGATCTCAGCCAAGCCGAGATCAAGCGGTAAAAAACCCTCATTTGTTAGATAAGAGTCAGTTCGAGAACGAGCAAGACCGAAAGCTAGCTGAAGAATCTGCAAGGAAGCATTTGGGCATACCTGCACCAACTTTAGATCAGGAGCAGTCAATATTACCTCGTGCAGCTTCGCCTGATGAAAATTTTTTATAATAACACCATTTTCAAAAATCTTTGCAACAAATAAATTGACTGTCGCGGCATACAAATATATGCCTCTAAGCATCTATCCTTAGCAGGAATTTCGTGAAATAATATAACGCTTGGGCATTTTCTGCCTATGTACGCTCCGCACTATTATAAAATTTGACAAGATGCAGATTTATCACCTTTTCAATCGATTAAACAATAGGAAATTCACTAAGTTACTGACTCAGACTGTAGCTTTAGGCGTAGGTGCTATTGTTCTACTCTTAAGTACTAATGCTAATGCTGCCGAGCAAGTTGTTTTAAAGTATGGTACTTTTCAAGGGCAAATATCTGTTCAAGAATTAAGTGAGTTTACAGAAACTGGCAAGACTACCCCGACGTTAAGAGCTTATTTAGACGCGGCCAAACAAGACCCCGCAGTAGCTCGTAAAGCACTGAAAGCCCCAATAAAAGCCGATCCTGCCTTTTTAAATAGCTTACTATCTGGCTGGGCAGGGCCAATTTTAGTTGACCAAATTGGTGAGGTAGTTCACCCTCCCACAGGACAACTAGATCAGCAAGCGCTGCGAAGTGCTTTGAGTACATCTATTAAACAAAATGGTGAAGTTACACTGCTTGGAGCGATTCAGAATTATCCAAATACTTCTGTTGAACTTGAAGGAGATCGCCTAATCGCTGTTTATGAACGCCTAAGCAATCTTACAAAACTCTTATGAGGGCTACTTAGAGAAAATATATAGGACTCATATTTGATTTTTCAAACAAACGTAGTGGCGTGACATGGTGCAATAGTCGTAGGGTGTGTTATGCCCTTGGCTAACGCACCGTTTTTATGATCCTATTGCGGTGCGTTAGCCTAACGCTATAACGCACCTATGAGACTTAGATTTATTTCGCGGTGTCCAGACCCCCGACTTCTCATAGAAGTCGGGGATCTAACTTTTTACGAATGATTTAGGATTGCTATAGTTAATTGTGATCATATCACTGGTTTGGGGCCTCAATAGTCGTAAAGTTTAGTCATGATCAGGATTAAGTTAATACTGATGAGTCTATCTTAGGGTTCATACCCTGTTACTTAGAAATTCCCTAACCTAAATGTAGAGTTAAGTCTAAGAATAGGGAAAAGATTTGTATGACAACCGATGCTCCTAGAGATATTAACAAGAATTTTAATGGGTCACTGATAACTGGTGTTCTCCTGAGTATTTTCGGAGTTATTGCGATCGCAGTGCCTAGTCTCTCGACCATATTCGCCGAGACTTGGACTGCGCTGATTTTGATTTCCGTAGGATTTACAAAACTAGTTTATGCCACTCAAACCCGCCACAGAGGAGGTTTTATTTGGAAACTTCTATTGAGCGGACTCTATATTGCAACCGGCATAATGCTGTTTGTCTATCCTTATACGGGTGTTCTGACACTGACTCTGTTGCTTGGCACATTTTTGCTGACTGAAGGCACATTCGAGTTAATTCTGGCATTCCGGTTACGTCCGCAAGAGAACTGGACGTGGGTACTAGGTGATGGCATTATTACGCTGGTCTTAGGCGCAATGATTTGGTTCCAGTGGCCCTTCAATGCACCCTGGCTTCTTGGGACACTAGTTGGTGTCAGCATTATTTTCACTGGCATTTCACGCGTGATGCTATCGTTGAATGCTCGTTCTAACTTGAATCCTCCTGACCAAACTGCAAAAGCCACTTAGTACAGCATTTGATTAATTCGTAGCGAATTAAATTTGGCAATCCGTTGCAATGTTAATGCAGCCCGATACAATGCCAATACGTCGGCCGCATTGTTAATGCACCCTAACACGATGCCAATGCGTCCCGATACAATGCCAATGTATCTCGATACAATGTTAATGCGTCGGCTGCATTATTAATGCGTGCCGATACAATGTTAATGCGTTCCCGTGCATTAAAAACGTTACTGTTTTACGCAAAACTGTAGTTAGTAGATGGGGAATGGGGAATAGGGAATAGCAATTACCAGTGCCCCATGCCCAATCTTTAATAGTCAAAGTTTATCAGACATTGCAGCAGCGATCGCTCTGAATATTGCTAGATTAACTAAGGAAATCAAAATCCAGACCAGCTAGCTGCAATCAACAATGGTATCTATTACTACTCCCTTCTCGGATATTCAAAACCATTGGGCACGCTTATTTATTACAGCCTTAGCCCAACGTGGTATTGTCAGTGGGTCGCCTAATGGCACATATCGCCCCGATAACTCACTCACTCGTGCTGAATTTGCCGCCATCATCGCTAAGGCATTTCCCACAGTTACCAAGAAGCGGCAGTATATCCCCTTTGTTGATGTACCTACTAATTATTGGGCAGCAGCCGCCATTCAAGCAGCTTACGAAAAAGCATTTCTTAGCGGGTTTGCTGATAAAAGTTTCCGTTCCGCTAACCGAATTACTAGAGTAGAAGTCTTAGTTTCCTTGGTAGTAGGCTTAGAAATTGCCAGCAAGCTAAAACCTGACCTCCTCTCAGCACTCCCAGAAATTTATCAAGATTCTGTTCAGATTCCTGGGTATGGTAGAAATCACATAGCTATTGCCACCAGCGCTGGATTGGTGGTTAGTTTCCCAAATGTGAAATTACTCAATCCTAATCTCGCAGCCACCCGTGCAGATGTGGCAGTGATTATTTATCAAGCTTTGGTGTATTTAGGTGAGGTAGAAAAAATTCCCTCTAATTATCTTGTGAAGCCGCCAATACCGATACCAATACCAACGCCAACGCCAACGCCAACACCAACGCCAACGCCAATACCAATACCCACACCCACACCTGTCGGTAGCGTTAGGATAAATCATAGTCGAGAATTCCGGGGGGCGTGGGTAGTATCTGTGTGGAATGGTGATTGGCCTTCCAAAGCCGGACTTTCTGTTGCCCAACAAAAAGCTGAACTCAGCGAGATTATTAGTAAATTACAAGCGCTAAACTTCAATGCCCTCATCTTTCAGGTGCGACCAGAGGGAGACGCCTTATATGAATCTAAATTAGAGCCTTGGAGTGCTTGGATTACAGGAACTCAGGGTCAAGCACCAGAACCATTTTATGATCCTTTAGCGTTTGCGATCGCAGAATGTCATAAACGCAATATTGAACTTCATGCTTGGTTTAACCCCTACCGCGCTAGCACTTCCACCGACCCAGCCAAAACAGTTCGTCCTCACATAGCAGTTACCAATCCAGAAAGCGTTTATTTGTGGAAAACTCAACGCTGGATGGACCCAGGACTGAAAGTAGTTCAGGACAGAGCTTACAACGTAATTATCGACGTAGTGAAGCGCTACGATGTTGATGGCATTCACTTAGATGATTATTTCTATCCATATCCCATTGAGGGACAGTCTTTCCCTGATAACAAAACCTACGCTGCATATAAAGCAGCAGGTGGTACATTCAGCCTTGGCGACTGGCGACGGGACAACGTTAACAAAATGGTACAACGCCTCTGGCAGGGAATTAAAGCAACCAAACCCGATGTTAAATTTGGTATTAGTCCCTTTGGGATTTATCGCCCCGGACAACCCGCTGGGATTACTGGGTTGGATGCTTACAACGTGCTGTATGCTGACTCGAAGAAATGGTTAGAAGAAGGCTGGATTGATTATATTGCGCCTCAACTTTATTGGCGCACAGACCAACCACAACAAAGTTATTCAGCGTTGCTAAAGTGGTGGACACAGGTAAATACAAAGCAAAGACACGTTTACGCTGGTAATAATTTGACAGAACCAAGCAACAAGAGTCGGGAGAGTGATGAGATTGAAAAGCAGGTGAAAATTAGCCGTAGCCAAGCTGGACAGTTGTCACTGGGGAATATCTTCTTTAATCTCGCTGTTTTGACGGAAAATAGTCAGGGCATTGCTGATAAATTCCAAAGTCTGCTTTATAACAAACCTGCGCTACCTCCAACTTTGTCTTGGCAGAATACAACACCACCCCCTCCACCGATTGGATTACAAGTTACTAACCGCAAACTGAGTTGGCAGCCTGGTGATAATCAACCAGTTCGTTCCTGGACACTTTATCGGCAAACTGGCGATACTTGGACAATTGGGCGAATTTTGTCTGCTGGCACAACCTTTGCTACTGTCCAACTAGCGGGAACCTATGCCGTGTGTGCGGTGGATAGATTGGCGAATGAGAGTGTGGGAATAGTTATTACAGTGAGTTGAACAAAAGTGCTGTCTATGAGTGCGATGCCTGCGGTGGGCAACGCGATCGCTATTATGCTGTTGTGTGGTATGTCTGCGTTGGCGTAACCCGTCGTACCCTTCTCTACGAGAGGCTGCGCCAACGGGAAACGAGCTACGCGTAGCATCTGGCAGAGAAGACATAGCATCTTTAAATATTAGTGCAAAGTAATCAACCTGAGCCAGTTAAGGTCGATTGGATAGTCAGCCTTTTAGCGCTCTTCTATAACTCTCACGAGATAAAAATCAGAAACCTTTGTTGTCATTAGTTTTTATAAATCTAAGAGTAGGTTGGGTTGAGGAACGAAACCCAACACCAAGAATCCTTGATTTTGTTGGATAACACGAAGTTCAACCCAACCTACAATATCAGGCGATGGCGTAGCCCAGAGCAGGCATCGCACTTTTGATCTCAATGTCTGAGCCGTCCCCCCTTACCAAAGCTATCGTGTATACACAAGTCGAATTACCCCCCTTAATCCCCCCTTATAAAGGGGGGAAATAAGAAATCTTGTAATCCTCCCTTATAAAGGCGGAAAATAAGAAATCTTGTAATCCCCCCTTATAGAAACCATTTGGGATCTATTTTTCCGTCTGCAAGTCTTGTGCAAAGCCGGATTTCATACTTTTGCAGCAATTGCTCTATGATTTCCCACCCCCTGGTTACTAGGTTGTTTAAAACAGCCTAGTAACCCTTATATGTTTAGAAAAGATCCCAAATGGGTTCTATAAGCAACAGATATAGCAACCGCCAGCGTGGTTAGGACGCTAAGTGCAAGACATACTCCATCGCATCACGTAGACAATCAAACTGGTCAAGTTGCTTGCGAATC
>NZ_JBALCP010000097.1:0-7878 GCF_036919675.1 Nostoc sp. | reverse complement strand
CCGGCTAAGGCGAAGGCTCCGGCTAAGGCGAAGGCTCCGGCTAAGGCGAAGGCTCCGGCTAAGGCGAAGGCTCCGGCTAAGGCGAAGGCTCCGGCTAAGGCGAAGGCTCCGGCGAAGGCGAAGGCTCCGGCGAAGGCGACGGCTCCGGCTTTGACTCCGGCGACGGCTCCGGCTAAGGCGAAGGCTCCGGCGAAGGCGACGGCTCCTAAACCAGCTATTATTCCTTGGCGAATCGTGATGACCAAAAAGACAATCAATGTAATTAGAGCAACCCAGCCCGCAATTCGGTTCACATTAGATAAGTTAAATATCAGCGACACCAAGTAACCATTGACAGCCCAGAGAAATCCTGACAGTCCCGACAATAAGAATGAGATAATAACTAAACCAATTACCCAACGTCGTTGCAGTCCAGCTTTGGCATGGCTGAAGTTTGCCCCTGTCAGGTTAGCGTTGGTGAAGTTTGCCCCTCGGATGTCGGCATAGCTAAAGTTTGCACCCGCAAGGTCTTGTCCTTTGAAGTTGCGTCCTCGGAGATTTTGACCGGAGAAGTCTAAAGCCATGTTCCACTTTACGGGGGTGAGCAAATCTTACTACACGTTCACCCCTGTAAATTCAGGAAAAGTTAGATATTTTTCATTAATGGAGTTCAAAGACTCGTTCACGAGTATCAAAGACTCGTCGGCGAGTATCAAAGACTCGTCGGCGAGTATCAAAGACTCGTTGGCGAGTATCAAAGACTCGTTGGCGAGTATCAAAGACTCGTTGGCGAGTATCAAAGACTCATTCACGAGTATCAAAGACTCGTTAACGGAGTTCAAAGACTCGTTCACGAGTATCAAAGACTCGTTGACGGAGTTCAAAGACTCGTTCACGAGTATCAAAGACTCGTTAACAGAGTAAATCTTAAGTAGGGTGCGTTATGGCTTCACTCTAGATAATTTAGATTATGCGTATTGTGCCCGTCCCATTGCAGACGGCATAAATTTTCTTTCTAACCTTCCCCATCCCGCAACATTTGAGGCAGGTAAAAAAGCTTGCTCTAATTCCCTCCTTATTACTGCAATATCATGTCCGCCAAATTACCCATAATAAAAGAACCTCTCCCCACAGTCTTACGGTGTACACACAAGTCGAATTACCCCCCTTAATCCCCCCTTGGAAAGGGGGGAAACAAGAGATTCTCATTCCCTCCCCTTTACAAGGGGAGGGTTAGGGTGGGGTAATTCGAGGGCTGGTAGTGATTCGATAACTTGTGTGTACACCGTAGCTAATCTTCGCGGGGAAGACAAGATTTCTTGTTCCCTCCCCAATCTTCGGAGGGAAAACAAGATTTCTTGTTCCCTCCCCTTGCCAAGGGGAGGGTTAGGGTGGGGTAAAACTGACGCTAAAACCTCAGTTAATCAGTTCTTGGAGTTTAATAACTAATCAAGCGGACATAATATAAATACTTACCCCGCCAGCCGATACATAATCACTTTTCCTTTCCAATTTTCTTCCACAAATACCAAATACTCACCATTGGAACGCCGAAAAGCGCGGATACCGTAGGGTATATCAATCCAGCCACTTTCGCTGCCAACTTCTGGGCCTGGTTTAAACTGTTTTACTTGCACTCCCGTCTTAGCATTATAGACATGTACCTCTGCGGTTTTAACCGTCACGGCAAATACATGATCTCCCGCCACACTCATCGCAGCCGTAGACACTTCATGTTTGCCAGTGGTGTCATAGGGAATTACAATCCGCCATTTGGGAGTACGATTACCTTGATTCCAATTGTCAAAACGGGCAATCTCAGAACCAACAACTCCAGTATCGTCACCGAATGCAGGGTGATCTACTGTGAAGCCTGACAAATACATGGTATCTGTTTCCGGGAAATATTCCAGCCGCCGCAAGTCGTTAAATATCTTGGGAGTAGTTTGCTTCTGCATCAAACTATAGTTATAGATGGGGTTGCCTTTAGCATCTATTCCCTGTAAAGGATAGTGGCGAATGCCATCTTGGGTTCGCAAAGCTTTCCAAACATCTCCTTTGCTGTCTACCCACCATCCGCCGATATAGGGATAATCTTTGCTGGTATCATATTCGTTCTTTTCAAATTTGCCATTACCGTTGCGATCGCGCCAGATCCATTCCCCTTTTTTTGGTTGATCCGGTGGCCAATTCCCGGTGAGAAATGGTTTATCGGCGCTATTGGTACCGACAAACATTCCGGCTGGGATCGCAATTTTGCCATCTGTGGCTGGATTAAAACGATATATTTGCAGAAAGCTGTTATACATATCTGTGAGGTACAAAAACGGCTTTCCTTTGATGCGGCGAACAAAGGTTCCATCTGGCGATGTATGCAGTCGTGGATCTTGAGGATATTTGAAACCATTTAAAGTGTAGGCTTTGTAAGTCCATTGCTTACCAGCAGGCTTACTGTAGTCCATCAGATAGTGTTCTTGTTTGGTGAATAAATCTACACCATCAGTTTTAGGATCAGCATCTGCATTATCGACGAATATCAATCCCAGCGATCGCCAGATTAGTTTTCCCGATGGCGAAAATTTCCGCAAATCTGTTCCTGATTTGTTGAAACCATCACTATTTATATAGATATTCCCTGAAGTATCTGTACCGACTCCAGTAAGTCCGTAAAGTTTCAAATCTCGAACTTCACCAGGAACTCCTGCATAGATACCGCCTTTAGAGCCAAAACTACCCACCTGCACGGGCTGATCTTTGATATCATAAATCAACATTTGCTGACGCGGCCCATTTTCTGCCACTAACAGCTTACCTTGATGATCAATTGCGATCGCTGTTGGTTCAACAATATCTGCAATCTCTTGGGGTAATTGCTTTCCACTCTGGGAATAATGGAGAATCTTGGCAGGATTACTACCATTTTTGCTTTGAATAATCCAGAGATTTTTTTGTGGATCAATAGTTATTGCTCCCGGATTAGCAACGGTAAAGCTGCGGAGTTCCTTCATCGTATCAGGATCATAGACACGAATTTGATTAGCAGCAGAATCACTCACATACAACTCGCTTTCCACAGTTGCTAATCCAGTGATTTCATTTTTAGTGCTGGTAATTAACATACTTTTATCCCAGCCACGCCCATTGGGAAACGGCGCAGGTTTTCCCGACAAGTCATAGCGTCTAACGCAATGCCAAGTTGTTCCTTCAGGTGGGTAATCTTCATCTGTTTTACCCCTCGAACCCTGAGTCATGGCAATGTAAATATATTTACTATTTGCTGTTACAGCTTTGCCACCTCCACGACTCCAGCCGTGAGTATCCCCAATAGCACCAATAACTTTACCATCCTTATATATGGCTGCCTCCATTCCCGCCTCATCCCAATGGCTATTGGTATAAACTGTGCCATCAGGGGCAACATACATTGCCTCAATATTGTTTTGTACCCGCAGATTTCCACTGCCAAAAGTATTACCTATCCACGATGTTTTGTACGTGAGTGTGGGTGTTCCAGTTATCGCCCAGTCTGTTGTAATTCCAATGGTAGTAACAATTGCTCCAGCAGTCAGACTGAGTAAAAAGTTGAAAGTTTTACTTCTTTGTAAATATCTAATCTTAGATAGTTTTTTGATGTGCTGATTTAGCTGGTGACGAAGTTTTACTAACTGCGTCAGTAATTTATTTCTCATATAAATTTTAAGCTTTTAATTATTTATATACAATCACTATTTATAAAATCCGTACAAAATTTAACTATTTTCAACTGGATAAGATACAAATTATTTAGGGATACGGCATCTGATTAAATATCAATAACAAACAATCTAGATTCAAAAATCCTATTCACAGAAACTTTATCAAAATAACATTATTTTAGCCAATTTTTCCTATGTATCAATATTTACTTTTATCAAAGCACAAATTGTAAATATTAATACAAAATTGTTTATTCCTAAAATAGTTGATATTGATTTTTTTCTTTCCCTGTCTACCACTTAGCTTGTTTGCTGGCAGGAATCATATATATCGCCATCAGTGTTCTTTAGTTAATAAAAACACAGGCTTAAATTCATTGTTGACGTTTACATATAAATAGTTTATAAATTGGTGTTCTAGAAAAAACTCTTATTTGTAATGTGTATTCGTAAATTTTAGTAATTCAGGTTGGGATATAACAAACACGCTGTTAGGGCAATTCATGAATTGTCCCTACTGTTTTAATACATTTATAGGAGACACATTGATGGAAGGTAATAAAGAAACAAGTTTTGCTTCATCATCTGCATCTATTCTCACCCTTGGATTAGGCTGGTTTCCCAAAAGCCCTGGAGGATTAGAAAGGTATATTTATGAATTAACTCATAAATTGGCAGCAAATAAAGACGAGGTTGAATTATGTGGAGTCGGTCTACCAGAGGCTGAAATAAATTCGCCTATTAAGCTGACTAACTTGGCTTCTGTTGATAGTGCTATTTGGCAAAGATTATGGTCGATTCGCACTAACTTCCAAAAAACAAGAACAAGCAAACCAGATGCTATTAATTTGCACTTTGCATTATATAGCTTTCCGATTTTAGATATTTTACCAAAGGGAGTACCAGTTACTTTTAACTTTCATGGACCTTGGGCTTCTGAAAGTCAGCAAGAGGTAGTTAATAAAAATCTCAGTCTTTTGATCAAACACTGGTTAATAGAACAAAACACTTATAATCGCTGCGATCGCTTCATTGTTTTGAGCAAAGCATTTGGTAAAATTTTACATGATAAATATCAAGTACCGTGGAGCAAAATTAATGTTATTCCTGGTGGAGTTGATATTAACTGGTTTCAACCAAATTTATCACCCCAGGAAGCTTGTACAAAGCTAGGCTGGCCTAGTAATCGCCGGATCATATTTACATCCCGCCGCTTAGTACATCGAACCGGAATTGACAAATTATTGCAGGCACTGGCTATAATTAAGCCCAGAATACCAGATGTTTGGCTAGCGATCGCAGGTCGTGGTCACATCCAAGCTGCACTACAACAACAGGCTACAGAATTAGGATTAGACGACAACGTTAAATTTTTAGGTTTTCTCCCTGATGAGCAATTACCTATAGCTTACCAAGCTGCTGAATTAAGTGTCATGCCTAGTCAATCTTTTGAAGGATTTGGATTAGTAATAGTCGAGTCTCTAGCCTGTGGTACTCCTGTTTTATGTACCCCAGTTGGGGGAATGCCAGAAATTTTATCACAATTTTCACCCGATTTAATTACTACTTCAACAGTAGCCTCAGCTATTGCTGAAAAATTAGAACAAGTACTTTTGGGAAATATCCCCATGCCTTCACGTGTAGCTTGTCGCCATTACGCCACCACACACTATGACTGGAATCAAATTGCCCAACAAGTACGGAATATTTTATTAGCTTAAACAAGTGATTGTAATATAGCAGTCCTAAATCATTTGTAAAAATAAATTAACCGCAGAGGCGCAGAGAGCGCAGAGAGAGGAATCGGAGATTTTTACGACTCATTTAGGATTGTAATAGATGTTAAAGGTGCTACGTGAGTCAAATTAGATAAACTAGAGGTTTTATGAGAATTCTTTTCTTAGACCAAAGTGGTAAACCAGGCGGTGCCGAATTATGTTTAATAGATATTGCTAAACCATATGGCGCTTGTGCTTTGGTAGGTTTATTTGCAGATGGGCCATTTAAAGATTTACTACAGCAAAATCATATCCCAGTAGAAGTTCTCGCAACTCAAGCAATCGAAGTTCACAAAGAAAGCAGTTTGGTACAAGGATTAAAGAGTCTGGGACAACTTGCACCTTTGATTACTAAGGTAGTTAAAAAAGCACGTGAATATGATTTAATCTATGCCAATACCCAAAAAGCATTAGTTGTAGGGGCATTAGCAAGTTTTTTCAGTCGTCGCCCTCTAGTTTATCATTTACATGATATTCTTTCCAAAGAACATTTTAGCAAAACAAATCTTCGCATTGCTGTTAACTTAGCTAATCGTTTTGCATCATTAATAATTGCTAATTCCCAAGCTAGTCAAACAGCGTTTGTGCAAGCAGGAGGACGCTCAGACATCATCGAAGTTGTCTATAACGGCTTTGACCCAAAAATTTATCGAACTGATGAATCTGATATTAAGAAATTACAGCAACAGTTAGGATTATCAGGAAAATTTGTAGTCGGACACTTTAGCCGTCTTGCACCTTGGAAAGGGCAGCATATTTTAATTGATGCCCTTGCCAAATGTCCGCAAGAGGTGACAGCAATTTTAGTGGGTGATGCACTGTTTGGCGAACAAGATTATGTCCAAAAATTACACCAACAAGTTGCCCAACTGGGACTAGAAAACCGTGTCAAATTTTTAGGATTTCGTTCTGATATTCCCCAGTTAATGGCAGCTTGTGACTTAGTGGCACATACCTCTACTTCCCCAGAACCGTTTGGTAGAGTGATTGTAGAGGCAATGCTATCTGGAAAACCTGTAGTTGCAGCAAAAGCTGGGGGTGTGATGGAATTAGTAGAACATGGATTTAATGGTTTTCTAATGACACCAGGAGAAGCCCAGGAACTTGCACAAGTAATTATCACCTGTCTTCAGGAGATGGAAATAACTGCAACTATAGCCAAGAATGCCAGGATTATTGCTAGTGAGCGTTTTGATATCGCAATTATTAATCAGCAAATTGCTCAACTGCTGTCTCATATCACGTCCGCTTAAATAGACATATAGAGGTTTTAAATTGCGTGGAGTACAGACAATTCGTAGGGGCGCACAGCTAGCTGTAATTGTGTGCCTCTACCTACTAGGTTTCAAAGCCTCTCCACCCGTGGGGGATAAGTTTCCAGCGGATGGAATTTAAAAACTTTGCGTTTCCCTGGGAATGAGTATAGCAAGTTGGTTAAGTTAGCAATAATGTATGTCATATAAATAATGTGATTAACAAGATTGACTTAAAAAAATTCATATTATATCATTATTGTGACTAATGTAGCAAAAATACATTTAATTACCCAGACTTGGTAGATAAAAAGATTTTGCAGAACATAGCGATGTGTGATGAAAACACATAGCAGTACACAAGTGGAATCAAACAGATAAAGAACACTAATTTTATGACATCAACCACAACTTACACTTACGATGTCGATGGCAAAGTGATATCTGAGAGGACAGACAACAACACTGATGGGATAATAGACTCAGTTATTACCTACCGCTATGATCTGACATCCACGAGCATTGACGACAACGGCGACGGCAAAGTTGATTCTGTCAAAACCTATACTTATGATGCCAAGGGCAAGTTGACATCCGAGAGCAATGACATCATCAACGGCGACGGCAAAATTGATTATGTCCTAACCGATATTTATGATGCCAAGGGCAACCGGACATACTTTAGCCGTGACGACAAGGGCGACGGCAAACTTAATTATGTCATAACCTCTACTTATAATGCCAAGGGCAAGTTGACATCCGAGAGCACTGACAACAACGGCGACGGCAAACTTGATTCTGTCCAAACCTATACTTATAATGCCAAGGGCAACCAGACATCCTTTAGGAGTGACAACAACGGCGACGGCAAAGTTGATGTTGTCTATACCTATACTTATGATGCCAAGGGCAACCGGACATCCTTTAGCAGTGACACCAACGGCGACGGCAAAGTTGATGTTGTCTATACCTCTACTTATGATGCCAAGGGCAACCAGACATCCACGAGCAGTGACACCAACGGCGACGGCAAAGTTGATTCTGTCGATACCTATACTTATGATGCCAAGGGCAACCGGACATCCACGAGCAGTGACTACAACGGCGACGGCAAAGTTGATTCTGTCCAAACCTCTACTTATGATGCCAAGGGCAACCAGACATCCACGAGCA
>NZ_JBALCP010000096.1:0-152970 GCF_036919675.1 Nostoc sp. | reverse complement strand
ACCTCTCAGCCCTACTTGTCAGCAAAAACTACTTTTAATCTAATTATCCATTGTCCCACAATAATAGTCGGTTAACTTACGCCGTGCTGTACTAGTGTAAAGCAGTCGCTTCAGAATGCTTATGCTAATCCAGTTTCGGTTTCATCCTGAGAAAGCCGTTGAAGCCGCAGCGGTACTCTTAAAGCTGCACGGTAAGCCTATGAAGTATTTAGGTTTACTTAAGATGCTTTACATAGCTGACCGTCTTGCATTGAAACGCATGGAGCAACCGATTACTGGTAATCATTATGTGTCGATGGATTACGGCCCTGTCCTCAGCAGCGTTTATGACCTAATCAAGGGAAAGCCTGTTGATGATGCCTTACCTCTCTGGTCTAAGTTCATTTCTCCTCGGAATGAAAATCATGTTTCCTTGTTGCATGATCCAGGAGACGAAGACCTTTGTGAAGAGGAAGAGGAAATCATTCAGCAGGTTTATCAAGCTTTTGGGCATCTTGACCCTTTTGATGTTGCTGAGTGGACTCATGACCTTCTGTGGAAAAACCCTCATGGCTCTGCCATTCCGATTTCGGTAGAGGATATTCTCAAAAATGTAGGCAAGAGTGACGAGGAAATCAGGGAAATTCAGCAAGAAGCCATTCGAGAAGCATATCTAGATGGGGTTTTGAATGGCTAGCATCACCATTAATTTGGGAGATGCATTTTTGCTGGATACGCCTCCTAATAGTGAACACCTTTACATCGCAATTGCACAAACATCTGCAAGCAACTATCTGCTCGTCAATGTCACTACCCGCAGACCTAATTCTGAAACTTCCTGTGTTCTCCTACCAGGTTCAGGTATACCAAGCTTTATAGTCCATGAGTCGGTAATAGCTTATCAGTTTGCTCGTGAGATGGATGCACTCAACTAGCTCCGTTAATTACCATTGGTAGCCCTATTCCGAAAGGGACTTGTTCGATGGCTGTTATTACACAGATTCAGCAAGGTGGTTTAGTCTCCAAGCGGTTGAAGAAGAGGTATAAAACTGCTCTGAGAGCTTTCCTGGGAATACCACCGTAAGATGTCATAGAGCGCAGTCACATATAGAGAGCGCATAGTGCTGGGAAACTAAGATAAAATTAATTAGATTTTTGACTTTACCTGAAAAATAAGTAAGTATTAACACTTGTGATCCGGAAACGAAGTGATTATAGTGAAAGTCAAAAATGAAACGTTCAAATCGCCTTGCTTGGATAGGAGCGATCGCAGTAGCTGCGATCGTTTTACTTAGTTTTATCGCGGCTCCCAATAATACTAAACTTAACACTGGCTCTACCTATAACCGCGCCTCTGATGGCTATGGTGCTTGGTATGCTTTTATGCAACAGCAGGGAATTTCTATCAAGCGCTGGCAAAAGCCTTTTAGTGACATTCAGTCAGAGAACAGCCCAGTTACTGTTCTACAGGTAGGCAGCTATCCAAGAGAGACAATACTGGATAGTCAAGAGCGTGAATGGGTAGAAAAAGGAAATACTTTGGTAATTTTGGGTGCGGGAGCGCGGGTTACAGAAGCGGAGTTTAGCACTATGCAAAAATCTCCCCAAGGTGATATCAAAATTGATACGCGTAGACGATATCAGAAAGCTAACTCCAAGCAAGTTGATTTAGGCGATCGCTTTGGTGCTCTTGTGTGGGAAGAAAATTACAAAAAGGGAAAGGTGATTTTTTCTACCACTCCTTATTTAGCCGCCAACGCCTACCAAGATTATTTAAGTAATTTTAAGTATCTAGCCAGTTTGGTTACGGAAAAAGGTAACACAATATTTGTCGATGAATATATCCACGGCTATAAAGATGCCGATGTCAGGAAAAAAGAAAGTGAAGGAGATTTATCTAGCTTTTTTGCAAAAACTCCTTTATTTCCAATATTGGTGCAAGTAGGTATCCTGCTATTAGTGCTAATTTGGGCACAGAATCACCGCTTTGGCAAGCCAGTAGCTTTAGATACACCAGTTGTAGATAACAGCGAGGCATACATCCAAGCTTTAGCTGGAGTCTTGCAGAAAGCTGATACCACCGACTTTGTTGTAGAGATGGTGGGTAAACAAGAACAATTACAACTCCAAAAAGCCTTGGGATTAGGACAAGTACTTTTAGAACGTCAAGCCTTGATCAATTTCTGGATAGAAAAAACAGGCGCAAGTGCAGCAGAACTAGATGCAGTCTTAAAGCTACAATCTCGCAAACAACCCATCACTGAACGAGAACTGTTAAGCTGGTTGGGGAAATGGCGAAGCCTACGGGGAATTCATAATTCCTAATGACGCTCTCTACGAGACGCGCAAGGGACGCGGATTCGCTAACGTAATTCGTAATTAATTTTTTGGAATTATGCATAATATTTCTGCATTGGTTATTTATCAATAAAAAATATGAGCGAAACTCATCCTATCTTAATTCGCCTTGGTCAAGGTCTTAATCAAGTAATTGTCGGACAATCTAGCCTAATACAACAACTTTTAGTAGCATTGCTAGCGGGTGGACACGTAATTTTGGAAGGAGTACCGGGAACTGGTAAAACCCTCCTAGTAAAAGTGTTGGCGCAGTTAATCCAAGGGGAGTTTCGCCGGATTCAACTAACACCAGATGTTTTACCTTCAGATATTACTGGTACAAATATTTTTGATTTGAATAGCCGCAATTTCACTTTAAAAAAAGGGCCAATATTTACTGAAGTGTTGCTAGCAGACGAAATCAACCGTACTCCTCCCAAGACACAAGCGGCGCTACTGGAAGCGATGGAAGAGATGCAGGTAACGCTGGATGGTGAAAGTTTACCTTTACCGGATTTATTTTGGGTGATTGCAACCCAAAATCCCCTGGAATTTGAGGGGACTTATCCCTTACCAGAGGCGCAGTTAGACAGATTTTTATTTAAGCTGGTGGTAGATTACCCCGATCAAGCTGCCGAAAAGCAAATGTTACTCAATCGTCAGGCGGGTTTTGCAGCACGGCGTTTGGATATTAGCCGTTTGAAACCAATAGCAACAGTAGCCGAGATTTTGCAAGCACGACAAGCAGTTAAAGAAGTTAAAGTATCAGAAGCGATCGTTGATTATTTGTTGGCGTTAGTCAGAACATCGCGTCAATATCCCGATTTAACTTTGGGCGCATCGCCTCGCGCCGCTGGTGCTTGGTTGCAGACATCTCAAGCCCTAGCGTGGTTAGCTGGAAGGGATTTTGTCACGCCAGATGATGTCAAAGCAGTTGCATCACCCCTGCTACGTCATCGCCTCATTTTGAAAGCAGAAGCGATGCTGGATGGTTTACAAATGGATGCGGTAATTGCGTCGGTAATTAATCAAGTAGCAGTTCCAAGGTGAAAAAATTCTGGCGTTGCTGAATGCAGGGATGAAGGGATTTATTTGCAATGTGGCAGTTATTGTAATTTGGGGAAAGTTTTCCTACCAAAGACTAACGCTGTAGAAAGGGCTGGATATCAAGACACAAACAATTTCGTTCACCTCAGTTTCTAACTCATGGCAAGTTTCGGGTGCGGACACAGGCACAGCAATCACAATCTAAGCGGATTGCTGTTTTCGCACGGCCATAACAGCCCACATAGTTGCACCCGTCGCTAAACATCATCTACCAAGATGAGCGTGCGTCCCTGTAAATCTCTTAAGGGGCGAATTCTTGCGATATCAAACGGATGAGTTAATTTTAATCCACGGAGATTTTCGCATGGGCTGATACCATTTCACTACTCCCCACTCTACACCCGCCTTGAAATGGTTTGGTAAGGGAAAATTATTTGTAAGCGGCTTACCGTAGACTACAGTAAACCAGTAGGCAGTTAAATTGTCTCCCACTTCTTAATGTTTGTTGTTAAACTTATACTGAGCCTTTTTTTTACGCAAAACAAAAAACTACTTAACCAATGGTAGATGCCAAAATAGATGAAAATACAATGAGAATTAAATTGCTAATTCTCCATTTGCTTCCTTTTGCTTGCATTATCTTTTGCTTATATAATTTTGATACTACCTTTACATTAGCCCTTAGTTGTAAGTGTGGGATAATACATGTTATACTCCTTCGTTAGACAATGCGTAGTATTATGCTTGGTATTAGACAAAAACCTCATCCAAATTACGGACTTAACACTTTTGAGTAAAAATGAATAGGGTAGAATAACTGAATGTAGCTCAGATATTTTTAAAATTAAAAGCAGGATTTTTTAATGATCAGCTTAAGTAATTCGGAAAACAGCACAGTTAGCAGCACAGCAGCCACTAAGAGGCTGGCAAGGGCAATCATGGTTTCTGGTGGGGAGTTCTCACCGATATTAGCTTATTGTAACGGTGTCGAAAGGCAGCAGCAAGTGCTGAATGTGTTAACAGAATTTTCCTCAGCAGACATCCAGGAAATCCTGCTCTCACCTGCGGCTGACACATTATATACAGCTATTACAACTGCAATTGGTGCTACTCAACCCGAAGCTTTGATGGTACGGGGTTTAGAGTCTGTAGTGGAAATTAACCAACTAATCATCAGTACCAACATTATGCGAGATGAGTTTCGGAAACAGTTTCGGTTCCCGTTGGTGTTGTGGGTCAATGACGAAATTCTCTGCAAGCTAGTGTGGCTAGCACCAGATTTCAAAGACTGGGCAGCCAGTACTATTAGATTTGATATACCTCACAATCAGTTAGTTGAATCTGAACAACAAGCCATCAGAGCCTAATATTGCCTGAGATTGCCTTAAAAATCTTGTATCCGCTAGCTTGAGCCGAGCAAAGCCTAAGCTATGGTTCTGTCGCATTCTTTTCTAAAATTACTTTTATTGAACCCTCGCTTGCGAAGGTGAGGCGAAAAACGTTGCAAGCTTTCCTCGCAAGTTATTTTCCAAGACAGCGTTGTGGATTGTCTTCTCCAACGAACTCCTTATCTAATGAAGCTTGAGCTTCTAAGTTCTTAAGGGCGTTTTAATTAAGTGTATTTTTATCCAGAATTTGTATAAGGAACAAACAATTACTACAGCAGCGTCTGTCTTTATAGCTGTTTCAGAAGAGAGATACTAAATTAATTTCAATTGGTGAAGTTATAGAATTATATACTTTATTGTATATTTTTGCCTGGATACTATTTATGAGTTCTATAACTCTTGACTAACATCCCTATATTACTATGAAATTCATGCCGAAAGACTACTTTAACCCCAATAAAATGCGAATTTTCACTGCTTTGATTTTGACTGGAATTTTGTCTGTTGCTAGCAGTTTAACACTTATCAAAGATGCTACGGGCGCTACTGCAAAGTTTTCGTTAGAAACAAGCAATGAAGTTCTCAAGGACAATATTAAACCAAACCGCTTGCCACGCCTAGTAGCTAACGCGGTACTGCAAGATTTAGGCCGCAGACAGGGAATTTCAACCAGACAAGTGCAAATTATTGATTATAATCAACAGACTTGGCGTAATGGTTGCTTGGAACTGCCTCAACCTGATGAACTCTGTACCCAAGGGTTAGTTCCTGGTTGGCGGCTTGTGGTGTCCAATGACAAACAAAACTGGATTTATCATACCAATAGTAACGGGCGATCGCTACGTTTAGCTTCGACAAACACTTCTTCAGATAAATTACCTACGTCTGTAAAAAACGCTGTTTTGCAAGCCGCCTCCAAACGTTTGCAACAGCCAATTTCTCAGCTAAACATCATTCAGGCTCAACAGCAAACTTGGAGAGATGGCTGTTTAGAATTACCTAATGCTGATGAATTCTGTACCCAAGCTTTGGTATCAGGTTGGCGAGTGGTTGTCGGTGGAGGTGAACAAACCTTGGTTTATCATACCAATCAAACAGGTTCCGCACTCAGGCTGAATCAAAAGGCTAGCTCAAGTTCACTAACCCCTGTGCAAATTCCAGTTAGCCAGTTACCACCACCATTAGCTCGATATGTAGTATTTCGGCAAATTTCCAGTGGTGGTTTTGCTGGTAGAACTTACGAGACTGTTTTACTCAAAGATGGGCAATTGATTCGGGTGCGGATTGGTGATGCCAATGATTCTGAGCGTAGTGTTCGCCGCGTTTCTGTGCAACAGGTGCAACAATTTCAGAGATTTTTAGAACTTTCTAAATTTAGTAAGTTCCGGAATCTGAGTTATCCAGCCCCCAGCGGTGCTGCTGATTATATCACCTACACTCTCACCAGCCAACAGGGTACGGTTCAGTACAACGATATTTCTCTAAATAACCTGCCAAAGAGTTTACAGACAATAGTCAAAGCTTGGAATCAGCTTGCAGCCAGCGCCAAATAGTAAACCTCAGTGATCAGATTAAATAGCGATTGTTTTAGCGCTTACAATCGAAACGATCGCTATTCATGCTGATTGTTCATAATTTGATCATGTCTGTAGCCAAATGATGAAAAGGTTTGTAAAGAGGTGTGTTGAGTTTCATTCGTGGTGGAATATTCGCCAAAGTAGAAAGTCTCTTTTGTTTGCCGTTATAGTTATCTTGAGTGTGGTAGCTACGGTGATGCTATCGTTCCCCTTGAACGCTCAAATTAATCTGCCGCGAACGCCAGCATCTGAGTTAAGGGGGGTGTGGTTAACAAATATTGATAGTGATGTATTATTTGAGCGCGATCGCCTCAAGGGATCTTTGCAACGCCTTGACGAACTCAATTTTAACACTATATATCCGGCGGTTTGGAATTGGGGATATACATTGTATCCTAGCAAAGTTGCAGCCAAAGTTAGTGGGCGATCGCTCGATCCCACACCCGGACTAAAAGGACGAGATATCCTCAAAGAAATTGTTGATGTGGGACATCAAAAAGGGTTAACAGTTATTCCCTGGTTTGAATTTGGCTTCATGGCACCAGCGGATTCTCTATTAGCCAAAAATCGTCCCCAATGGCTCACCAGTCGCAGCAACGGGACTCGGATTATCAAAGAAGGTATACATAATCGCGTTTGGCTAAATCCCTTTCGCCCAGAAGTACAACAATTTATTCAAGATTTAATCGTTGAAATTGTTAGAAACTACAATATCGATGGTATTCAATTTGATGACCATTTTGGCTTACCATCAGAATTAGGGTACGATGCCTATACAGTGGCACTTTACAAAAAAGAACACCGTGGTCAAGCTCCCTCCAAAAACTTTAAAGATCCAGAATGGGTGCGCTGGAGAGCTAACAAAATTACTGAGTTTATGAAACGGGTATTCAAAACCATCAAAGCTACAAAAAAAGATTGCTTGGTTTCTGTTGCTCCTAATCCTCAACGTTTTTCCTACGACTTCTTTTTAGCAGACTGGCAGAAGTGGGAACGGCTGGGAATAATTGAAGACTTAGTTTTGCAGGTATATCGGGATGACTTGAATGTTTTTATTAGTGAATTAGAGTATCCAGAAGTGAAAGTGGCAAAGAGCCATATTCCAGTGAGTGTGGGCATTATGGCTGGGTTGAAAAACAAATCTGTACCGATGCAACAGATTCAGACACAAGTGCAAAAAGTACGCGATCGCAACTTTGCCGGCGTCTCTTTCTTTTTCTATGAAACCCTCTGGAATATTAGCAAAGAAAAGCCACAAGAACGCCAGATTGGTTTCCAAAAAATCTTCCCCACACCCGTAGCTTATCCCAATTTGCTAGCAGGTTGGAAACCGTTCAGTTAATTTTCCTAGCAAGCTGTCAGTGAACAGATCATTTAATTACAGTGAAGGTTCACTGACAATAACTCAATATCTAAGTAACGCATGTGCTTCACTCCTAACTCCTGTACAGACGCGATTAATCGCGTCTGTACTCCTAACTCAGCACTATCCTATTCCCAAACGCCCAGCCAAACCAGGAGTTAGGGGTAGAAGTGTGGTAATCATCAAGAATAGAGCCAAAAGCCCCAAAGCGGCTCTAGCATCATCAGGTTCAGTGACTTCATTCAAGCTGGGGCGTTCTTGATCCCGTTGCAAAAAGAAAATCACGATCGCCCAGTACATGGCAAGAGTATTACCAAGAGACACTAGCGCCAGTAAAATTAAAGTTGCGATCGTTGCCCGTCCTGCGGTTTTGCGTCCATAAATCGCCTGAATAATGCGCCCACCATCTAGTTGTCCTGCGGGCATTAAGTTCAAAGCGGTAATTACTAACCCCAACCAACCAATCACCACTAGGGGATGAACACTTACCAGGGATGATTGCAACGCCGAACCAAGGACAACTCGCGCCAAACTTCCCACCAAAATCGACCCTTGGAAAAACTGATTTGGCAATTGAAATAAACTACCTGGGTGGGAAAGCAGCAAGCCAGTGATCAGCATTAACAAAGAAACAATACCACCTGCGGCTGGCCCTGCCAAGGCGATATCAAATAACACCTTGCGGTTGGGTAACAGAGATTCAAAGCGGGTAATTGCACCAAAGGAACCAATTTGCACTGCGGGTAGAAAGAAGGGCCAGCTAAGGCGAATTTGGTGACGCCGAGCAAGTAACCAATGACCGATTTCGTGAACTACTAAAACCGTAAATATCCCAGCCCCTATGGGCAAAGCCTCTTTAAACCGCCCTGGATTGCCAAAAAAATCAAAATTCAGCAATAAGCCCGCAGCTTCTAGATTTGTGGCAATAGTTGCTATCAACAGAATACCTGCAAAAACTTTTTGCGATAACAAGATCGGCCGGGGATCATTGCGGCTCGGCAGGACAATCACCACGGGTCTGCCGTCTGTATTTTCTACTAAAAACAGACGATATTGCTCACCAAGACGTTTCTGTAAACTTGCTGTTAGACGGTTGTGAACCTCTTCTGGTTCTCCCCGTAAATTGCCTTTGAAAATGGCTCCATCTTGGTAGGCGATCGTTTCTGTGGCGAAAAACGTATCGATACCAAAGATACCTTTAATTGCATTTAAGTCATCTTCCGGTATTGGCGGAATCTCCGGTTTCAGTTGTGTGACTGCTAATTGTGGGGAATTTGCTTCAAGTGAGGAATTAGCGGCGAGTCTTTCTGTTGCGCGTTGCTTGAGGATGGCATCTTGTCCAGCTGTGCGTAACTGTCTGCCCAAGAAGATGTACAATCCGGCGGAAGTCACCACTAAGAACAATATACCCGCTATGTTGATATAAATCCCTGCGGCAAACAATCCAAAAAACAGGAGCCAGGGAGTCATCAACACCACCGACTGTAACCAGGCTAAGATTCCCAGTTTACCAAAAGGTCTGGCGCGATAAAAGCCCCAGCCCAAAATGCCTAAAGCTACCAGTAGGATTGCCGCCAGGATAGAAGTTTCTGATAAAGTAAACATCTCCAAACCTTTGCTATTGAGACTGAGCCAGAACAAGTCCGGTATTGCAGATACACTTATTAATGTATAACGCCGTCTGTAATCTGCCCAAATTATCCCGCTTTGCGATGCCGAATAGCCCAACCCAGGCATCACACTAAGCAATTAAAAATTAAAAATTAAAAATTAAAAAACAGAATTACAGTAAGCTTTCTGGCTGGTAATGGTGTGCAGACTCAAAGCGTAACAGCTTAGTACACTGTGGCGTCAGTTTGCTTATCTTTAACAAGCGGCTATTGCCTTGTCTAGTTGATTGAGATGGTAGCTGGATTTACGCTATAGGTGGAGTCAGCCAGGATTAGAGAAGCCTTGGGACTCCCGCAAGCGCTTAAAAATTATTGATATATTACACGATCGCTCTCTTGTCCAATAATTACAGCCAGTTTCATTTTTTTGAACCACATCTGTCGTAGGGGCGCAAGACCTTGCGCCCCTACTGCGTGGTCTATTTACCTAAAATAGCTGTAATTTGCTCAAATACAGTTTGAGCAAAGTCGTCTTCTAAGTACAGTTTTGCATAAAAACGTAGCGTTTTTAATGCCGGAGAACGCATATAACAATGCAAGGGAATGCATCGGGACGCATTAACAATGCAAGCCGACGCATTAGCATTGCAGAATATTGCCAAATTTAATTCGCTACGAATTAAGAAATACTGTACTAAGTCCAATAAAGAATTTCAGCATTTGGAAAGCGCCTAGTAATCTCACTCTCAAAAAAGCAACGCAACGCTTTCATTGTGTCGCGATCGTAAACGTACTTCGTCCCACCAAACTTATTACGCTTGACACTGCGTTTTGCCTCATCCATCTCTAATTTTGATTGCGGATACCAAGTTTGTAACACTTCTTTTGACCCAGGTGTGAACCGATGCGAGATTAATTCAAAAGTAAGGTCACAGTCAAAATCCAGTGCCTCGTTTATCTGGTCAAACAAAGAACTATAGTGCATCTGCCAATCGTCTATCGGCATAATTGGCGCAATCACCAAGCCGACTGGATAACCGCCACCGCCACGCTCTAATGGTAGCGCCAACCGTCGCAATGCATTAAGTCTGGATGCTACGGAGGCTGTGCCACCTTCAAACTTACCAGAAATCGGTGCTACATTAACACTCATCCGACAGCGAGTATGCCCATTGTGTGGTAAGTCGAGTAATCCATCCACAGCATCAAACTTCGATACCCAACGTAGATGTGCATTGGTACGAGTGCCAAAGTAACGGATACATTCAGCCAGACTTCCAGTTAAATGCTCAATACCTAATGGATCTGTGTAACAGCTAACTTCAAAACTCGTAGTTTTCCCATCTTGCTCGTAGTTAGCTAAGTTGTCTAATATCTGCGGTAAGTTAGCAAAAACGCGGATCACAGGTGGCCCCGACAAGCTACCAGCTAGGTAGCAGTATTGACAATGAGCCGGACAACCCTCTGCAAGGTGAAACTGCCAATCCGCAGAAGGTGGGATGGGACTAAGTTTAAAAGAACTGGGTGGTGCAGTAACCACCGCTAAGGTCCGCTTGGCGATGTTGTAAGTATCTCGCTCAGACTCACCGCGCAGTCCCTTTAGGCGGTTTTGTGATAACTCTTCTATCGGTAAGTTGAGTGACTGCACACGTGCCAAAATCTGCTGCCCCCAAACCTGATCTAGGGCAGCAGGTGTAAACAGTACCCGTTCAGGTATCCACAACCGTGGTGATTTTGTTTGTGTACTTGATACTGAAACTTGGTCTGTAATTGGATTCAGCAATATCGTTCTCCGTTATTTAGTTTGCTGATTTCTGCAATTAATTTTCAAGGACTTGCTTAATTCGGCGTTCTAACAAATCAAGATCCAAACTGCTTTCATCACGGCTAATTCGACGCACAGTTGAATTAACATTACCTAAATTTACCAATAAATCTTGAAGAATTTCCTGCTGCTGACGGGCTTGGGTAACTTCGCGTGGCTCCTGTACTAAATCACGCACGATGGTATCTTCAGCGCGAGAGGCGATGATTGGATCACTTTGCCCTTGAATGTGAACAAAGGTTCGTCGCCCTGGGCCACGCTCCTCTTCTATTGGTATAACTGCTGTTACTTGGTCAGAACGCACATATTTGCCAAATCCTAAATGTACTAGCTCTGATGAAAGGATTTTCATATAATTGAAGCGTGATTTTTAAGTCTTACTTATATTGTAAAATCTAGAGAAGCGACCTTAAAGCCATAGACCATACGGGTTATACCCAATTCCAAGTAGTAGTTTCCTTTCCCCTTGCTGCTTGATATCTCTGGTGTCAGTCACACTATTCCTACCAGCTTTCAGGCTTCTTCTGGGGTTTCACGAAGCTCAATAAACTCAAGTTTTAGGTTGGAGTCCTAACTTTGGCTTGTTAAGTACAGCATTTCATTAATTCGTAGCAAATTAAATTCAGTAATACCTTGCAATGCCAATGCGTCCCCTGACAATGCCAATGCGTCGGCCGCATTGTTAATGTGTCCCCTGACAATGCCAATGCATTCCGATACAATGTTAATGTGTCCCTTTACAATGCCAATGCATCGGGATGCATTAAAAACACTACGCTTTTACGTAAAACTGTACTAAGGCTGCATACTCAGTATCGGTCATGCCGAGGTCATGAATGTATATCAGTAAGGGACTTCCAGTTAAAAAAACATTCCATCGTAGGGGCGCAAGGCCTTGCGCCCCTACATTAGATTTTCAATAATTCAATTCCATTATCCAAAATTGAAAATCTAAAATTTGGAGATGATAAAATCAAATAAATGATGCGCCATTTCCAATTTAGAACAAGGTGCGATCGCTAGCTGATGTCCTTGACTATCTAAAAATATCGCTTGATTATTATCGCTACCAAAACCACTATCAGGTTGATCGATGGGATTGGCCACAATAGCATCTAATTTTTTACTCTGTAACTTTTCTAATGCAGGGTTGACAATATCTCCAGTTTGTGCGGCAAAACCAATTAATATCTGATCCGGCTGTTTAAGTTTTGCTAATTGGGCGATTATATCCGGTACAGGTTCCAAGGGTAAGGCTTTGGGGAGCGATCGCTTGGGCAATTTCTCTGTACTATAATCTCGTGGCTTCACATCTCCCACGGCTGCTGACATGACAATTACATCAGCATTGGGTAAACATTCCAGCATGGCGTGCTGCATTTGCTCGGCACTAATTACAGGAATTGCTTGCACTCCCAATGGTACATCCCAATTGGCTGGCCCATGTACCAGGGTGACACTTGCGCCTCGGTGAAGTGCGGCTTGCGCCAAAGCCAATCCCATTTTACCTGTTGAAGGATTACCAATAAATCTCACTGGGTCAAGATACTCTCGCGTTCCCCCAGCACTAATTAACACTCGTTTACCAACTAAATCTCGTTTGCCTTGAGTGTGTAACAACGATTGGATATGAGCCAAAATTTCTGGAGGTTCTGCTAATCTACCAGCACCGATGCGATCGCACGCTAATAAACCTGATGCTGTACTCATTCCATGATACCGACTATCTATCAATAGCTGTTGCCAATTCCGCTGCACTGATAGCTGTTCCCACATATCCGTATTCATTGCGGGTGCTAACAGCACGGGACAAGTAGAAGCCAGCACGGTATTTGTGAGTAAATTATCAGCCATCCCGTAGGCTAACTTTGCTAATGTATTAGCTGTCAAGGGGGCAATTACCATGACATCTGCCCATTCACCCAACTCAATATGCAACGGACGAGAGTGAGTTGGTTGCCAGAAATTATCATCTGTATAGGCAAGATGACGAGATAGGGTTGCTAAAGTCAGAGGCGTGATAAATTCTTGCGCCGAACGGGTAAGGATGACTCGGATTTCCACCCCAGTTTTAAACAGCGTTGAAACTAGTTCACAAATTTTGTACGCGGCGATACCGCCGCATACTCCAATTAGAACCCTGTTCAATTTTGGATTAGTCATAGTAAAAAGTTAGGAGTAAGTAGTAACTTAGGAGCAAGTAGTTACGAATATTAATTTCCAACTCCTAACTTCCTGTACAGACGCGATTAATCGCGTCTCTCCTAACTCCTAACTCTCAACTACGCTTCATCGTAGGGTTCCAAGTCTAAGAGGTAGATATAGGGTTCAACTAACTCTGGACGCTGAAATGCGATCGCTCGCAATAAATGCCAATCATTTAAACCCTCAAAAGCATTGCTATAATTATCCAGTTCTAGACGTGTAGCTAGTTCTTCTACTTCTGCCGCAGTCATGGCAGCAATTTCTTTTTGGGAAATGCTTAGAGTTGTCATAATGCTTGCCCCTCCCTTATGCAGCACTCGCCTTCAGCATGGGTTAAGTTGCGCTGAACGCAGCCACCCTATATATCTTACTCATTAGAGGTCATTGATTTCATGAAAATTTTCAGCATTTATACCAGAATTTATAAAAAATTCGTAATCTTGACTAGCTAATTGTATTCACAATAAAATTCCGTAGTACCTCTAACGTTTGTGGATGTATCTCATGCCCCATGTTAAATTCGTGGTATTCTACTGCCACTCCTAGAGATTTTAGAGTTTCTCGTGCCTTCAAAGCTGCTTGCAGTGGTACAACTTCATCATATTTTCCGTGGGTGATTAAAGTCGGCGGAATCCCACTTTTAGCTGCCGTTAGTGCATCAGGATGTAAATACCCACTCATAACAACTAAACCTGCTAGGGGTAATTTTGAGCCGACATCTAAAGTCATTGCTCCGCCTTGAGAAAATCCACTTAAAATGGTGCGTGACAAAGGTACACCAGTGCTGCTTTCTAAAGATTGCAAGAAATCAGTTAGCAGTTGCCGACTTTCTGCCAACCCTTGATACATATTCTCCACCCGCAGGTCATACCATGCCCTCCCTACAGGGGAATAGGGATAAGGAAAAGGTGCATCAGGTAATACAAACTGGTAATCAGGTAAGTTGATCAAGGGTAACAATGATGCTACATCCTCAGCATTAGCTCCCCAACCATGCAAAGTGACAATTAAGCCTGCGGGGGGTTGAGAAGTTTCTCTCTTAACGGTGATAGCTTGTAAAGACAGAGGTTTACTCCTAAAATCCTACTCTTTTAGTAGATCCTATCTCTTGAAGTAGACTTACTATCAGGAATCGGATGCCACTTTGACGAAGACACCCACCTTATTGGCTTAACTTTTTACCAAGGTACTGGTTCACCAAGATGAAAAAAGCCACCACTCGGCCCATCGTCAGGGAGCATCGCTGACTCAACGCCCGTTTTCGCCCCTCCTGTGATATCCATCATTGCGCCTTCACCGCCCAATTCAGTTTTCACCCAACCTGGATGAGCGCTATTAATTTTCACAGGAGTATTGCGTAACTCATGGGCTAAATGGATGGTGAATGCGTTGACTGCTGCTTTAGAAGCATTGTAAGCAAATGGTTTAGAATCATAAATTGGTGAATTGGGACTAGCATGAAGTGTCAATGAGCCTTCAATACTAGACATATTGACAATTCGACCACTAGGACTCTTTAAAATTAGCGGTAGCAGTACTTGAGTCAGTTCTACCAAGCCAAAAAAGTTGGTGTTGAATGTCTGTCGAATAATGTTTATTGAAACAGAAGTGGCATTACTGATTAACCAGTCGCCATCTAGAAACACACCTGCATTATTAATCAAGATATCCAGTTTACCAAAAGAGTCACCAATCTCTTGAAAAGCAGACTGAATTTGAGTACTGTCAGTTATGTCAAGAGCGATCGCCACAGCTGAGACTCCTTCATTATGCAAGTTAGTAGCTGCCGTTTTTGCTGCTTCTAAATTCCGAGCTGCGATCAGAATCGTCAATCCATGTTGTCCCAGTTGACGACTCATTTCCAGTCCTAGACCCTTATTTGCGCCAGTAATCAAGGCTACTTTATTCTTCAGTTCGCTATTGACCACTGTTAGCCACTCCTATTGAATTGGGGATCTACAATGTATTTAAAAACAGTATGCTTAAGCTTTGTTTAAATACTGGGTCAATCCTCTCACGAAGTCGCAGGCAAGAAAACCTAGAAAAAAGGCTAGTACCGACTTGTTTTTTGCTCAAGACGCTGGTGCTTTAGGCATTTCTTGATCCCCCCTAGCCCACACCAGTCGCTCCACTTGGGGGTTTCTCCATAAGTAAGTGGCATGGATTTAGGGGTATCTAAAATGTTTTGCTCTTCGCTTAGAGGACTTTTCAAACATCCTCCTAGAGTGATAAACCGTTAACCCTGGTCGAACACGCCAATCACAGGGCCAACAACCGCAAAATTGTTTTTGGTTAGTGACAACCCAGCCGATAATTGTGCAAATTGTACCTGAGTAAAGGCACTTGCACTGCCATCTTGGTCAAAGAACAATGCACCTGTAATATTGTTGTAAATAAATCGCTGAGTGCTAGTGGTTGCAGATGCTCCGAGGGTAAACTGACTTGTCTTAAGTGAACCGATTGATAACCCGCCACCAAAACCATCAGCCGTTACTTGAATGAGTTCATTAGTCGCTTTGAAGTCATCAAGTCTATCAATGCCTTCATTGAAACTATTGAAAGCAAAGGTATCAGTACCAGATCCTCCAATTAGGCTATCATTACCCTTGCCGCCTATGAGGATATCATTACCCTTGCCGCCTATGAGGATATCATTGCCATCACTACCGTCGAGAGTATCATCCCCATTGCTGCCCACAATCAAGTCATCGTATTGTGTACCTGGGATATCTAATCGTTCGATATTCTTGTAGATAACCCGATTCGTGCCATCCGTAATTGAGCCAGAGTTAGTAGTAGCATTGAATGTCGAAGTGATTCTCTTGGTAGAATTATAATAGTTGTTGACCGACAATAAATCGTTACCTATTCCCCCATCGATCGTATCATTGCCACCATCGCCCCCATCGATAGTATCGTTGCCATTGCTCCCCACAATCAAGTCATCGTATTTTGTACCTATGATATATGATCGTTCGATGTTTTTGTAGCTAACCCGATGCGTGCCATCCGTAATTAAGCCAGAGTTAGTAGTAGCATTGAATGTCGAAGTGATTCCCTTGGTATAATTGCCAAAATAGCCAAAATAGGCTAATAAATCGTTACCTGTTCCCCCATCTATCGTATCATTGCCACTAAAGCTCGCCTTTATCGTATCGTTGCCATCGCCTCCAGAGAGCAGATTATTGCCTGTTGACAAGTAAACATTCAAGCGATCGTCACCAGCACCACCGTTGAAGGTATTATTGCCAGAAGTGGGTGTGTCGTATCTACCGTCGTAGCCAGTGGCCGAAAGAGTATCATTGCCATCGCCACCATTGAGTAGGTTATCGCCTGAGGAATAGCTAGCATCCAAGCGATCGTTACCAGCACCACCGTTGAGGGTGTTATTGCCTAAAGAGGGATCGGTGCGGTTGTCCAGGTATGAGATGTAGAACGACGAGTTGCCAGAGGCCGAAAGATAATCATTGCCATCGCCACCATTAAGTAGGTTATCGCCTGTTGAAGCTATAGCACTCAAGCGATCGTTACCAACGCCTCCAGAGAGTAAGTTATTGCCTGTTGAAAAGTCAACATTGAGAATATCATCACCAGCGTCACCAACGAGGGTGTTATTCCCCGCACCACCAACGAGGGTATCACTCCCTGCACCACCAACGAGGGTATCATTCCCCGCACCACCCCGCAGGAAGTCGTTGCCACTTAAGCCGTTGATTTTGTCATTACCCCCCTGACCATTCACCACATCATCTGAGTTGTTTAAACCTGTAATGTTATTGTCAAGGTCATTCAGGAAAGTCACCGTGTTCTTGATGCCGATGCTCGTTTCAGTGGAGTTGGCATCCAGGACATTAAAGCTGTCGGTGATGCTAGTTTGCCCATCAAACAGGATATTACCTATGGCTGGTTTTGCTCCAGAAGCTTTCAGATTCTGGAAGTTTTCTAATTTGAAGTTTTGGAGGATAACTTTGACATCAGGCACGCTTGCAAAATAAATACCAGGCATATCTTCAAAGGTGATTTCTAAATTCTTGCCATTCTGGGTGAGCAGCAGATTTCGGGCAGTCAATCCATCCCCTTGGAATTTGATGGTATCCACTTCGGCAATTACTGCTGCTGTTGGGCTTATTCCTTTACCTACCCCACCGAAATCGGTGATAGTATCTGTGCCGTCGCCCAAGAAGTAGTTGGCATCGAAGTTGTAAACAAATTTATCCTTGCCGCCGCCACCAGTTAACGTGTCGTTGCCCTGATTAGCTGTGATAGTATCGTTGCCGGCAAGACCCTTAATCGTATCCGCGCTGTTAGTACCCAGTAGCGTATCGTTACCATTAGTTCCAATGATATTTGCCATAACTTTTTCCTACCTGAATCGATTTTTGGAGTAAATTTAGTTCTCAAGTTGCTGTTAGTGCTGTTTCCGGGCAGAAAAATTCGCCAAATGTTGACATTTCGACATCCTTTCATGTCACCCTTGAGGGTTACGAATTTTTCTTTGAAGATTCCCCCTTTGATTGGCTTGCAAGTAGTACTTATCTAACCAATCTAGGACTATCTAAGTCTTAAGCGCTGTACAAATTCATCAGCATGTGGATTCACAAAAACAATTAGCTTCAGGCTTCTTTTAATCATCCTTCATCAGTAGCCCAGGCCAGTAAAAACCGTAAGTACCGCTGAAAAATAATATAAAAATCAAGCTTGAATGCCTGAAAACCACAGCCCACAATTTAATTGGTTTGTCAATGCGTAAGTCTTACTAGCTTGAAAATAGGGAACATTTGACAGGGCATAAGAGAAGAAATCTCTATGCCTTTGTTGTGGGCTATTGCCCGTGGGTGTTTAGCTTGAAAATAGGAAATATCTAAATAACCCGATAATAGACCTCTTGCATAAGTGGAATAGACCCCCCTTAATCCCCCCGATATATTGGGGGGAAACTTGAAATCTTGCTCCCTCCCCAACAAATCGGGGAGGGTTGGGGAGGGGTGATTCAAGGATTTTTGCAATAAGTCTAATAAATAGATACCGAATATTTACTTAAATGTCTATATTTAAAGAAATATCTTTGCATACTCTTCATATTATTTGCTGATCGCTGATTGAAGATCGGACTTACGCATCAAGTACGAAATATAGGGGCAATACCCTGCCTTAAGTCGCTTCTGTACCAGACGCTTTGCGAATGCGTCTACATGAATTGCCCCTACGGTAAATCAAGGCTTTCACTACCTTTTTCCGTAAGTCCTGGAAGAAATAGCCTTGGGGATAAGGGACAAATTGTACCTGAGTAAAGGCATTCGCACTACCATCCTGGTCAAAGAACAATGCACCTGTAGTTGAGTTATAAATAAACCTTTGAGCGCTGGTGGTTGCAGATGCACCGATTCTCAACTGATTAGCTTTTAGTACACCTGGCGATAAACCACTAGCAAAACCAGCAGCCGATACTCCAATCACTTCATTAGTGGCGTTGAAGTCA
The DNA here is from genome assembly GCF_036919675.1 of Nostoc sp. Lineage (GTDB taxonomy): Bacteria > Cyanobacteriota > Cyanobacteriia > Cyanobacteriales > Nostocaceae > Nostoc. The sequence continues at coordinate 134,160 of NZ_JBALCP010000096.1, read as the reverse complement.
TAAAGTCTATCAACGCCTTCATTAAAACTATTGAAAACAAAGGTATCAGTACCACTTCCTCCAATTAGGCTATCATTACCGTTGCCACCTGTGAGGGTATCATTGCCATTTCCACCTTTGAGGGTGTTTTTACCAATGGCACGAGATGCACTAAGACTATCATTGCCATCGCCACCATCGAGGAGATTATCGCCTGTTGAATAGTCAGCAATCAAGCGATCGCTACCTGCCCCACCATTGAGAGTATTATTGCCAGTAACAGTGTAAGCTCCGTATTGCAAGTATAATGAATCGGAGCCGGAGGCAAAGAGAGAATCATTGCCATCGCCACCATTGAGGAGGTTATTACCACTTGAAAAGCTAATAACTAAATTATCATCACCAGCGCCACCATTGAGGGTATTATTGCCAGAGATAGGATAGAGAGATAACTCGCCTCGGTAGTCGTCGTAGCCGCCAGAGGCACTAAGAGAATCATTGCCATCGCCACCATCTAGTAGATTATTGCCTGGTGAATGGCTAACAATCAAGCGATCGTTACCTGCGCCCCCATTGAGGGTATCGTTACTACCGCCCCCATATATCGTATCATTTCCATTGCTCCCTACAATCAAGTCATCGTAGGGGGAACCTGAGATTGTTAATTGTTCGATATTCTTGTAACTAACCCGATTTGTGTCTGTCGTAATTGAGCCAGTGTTAGTGGTAGCATTGAAAGTCGAGGTGATTCCGGCAGTACCATTGTAGTAACTGATGATAAATAAATCGTCACCTGTACCGCCATCTATCGTATCATTGCCACCAAAGCTTCCATTTATTGTATCGTTGCCATTACTGCCTACAATGTAGTCATTGTACTCTGTACTTAAGATATTTAATCGTTCGATATTCTTGTAGTTAATCCGATTCGTGCCGACTTTAATTGAGCCAGTTTTAGTAGTAGCATTGAATGTCGTTGTGATTCCGGTACTCCCAGTAGGAGCATAGCCCGAAACGATCAGCAAATCGTTACCGCTTCCCCCATCTATCGTATCATTGCCATTAACGCTCACATTGAGCGTATCATTGCCATTGCTCCCCACAATCAGGTCGTCGTTCTTAGTCAGACCTGAAATCACTAATCCTTCAATATTCTTGTAGTTAATCAGATTCGTGTCTACCGCGATCGATCCAGTGTTTGTAGCAGCATTGAAAGTCGCTGTTATTGCTCCAGCAGGCTCGATAAATCTCAGGTCTAACAAATCGTTACCTGTCCCCCCATCTACTCTTTGAGTCGCTAAGGAAGAAGGGGAGGGATATAAGGCAATAGAGAAGGAATCATTGCCATTCCCTCCATTGAAGATGTTGTTGCCAAATACGGAAGTTTTATAATTGTCGCTGTAACCAGTGGCAGACAGAAAATCATTGCCATCCCCACCATTGAGGATATTATCGCCTGTTGAATAGACAGCATCCAAAGTATCGTCACCAGCGCCACCATTGAGGGTATTATTGCCGGAGGTAAAGCCGTTGATATCGCCAATGGTAGAGAGAGAATCATTACCATCGCCCCCAGAGAGCAGATTATCACCTGTTGAAAAAGCAGCCTTCAAGGTATCGTTACCTGCGCCACCGTTGAGAGTGTTATTGCCAGACAAGCTAGCCGAGAGATTATCATCGCCATCACCCCCAGAGAGCAGGTTATTACCTGAACCAGCTCTCAAATCATCGTTACCAGCACCACCGTTGAGGATATTATTGCCTGCTGAATAGAGAGCATTCAAATAATCATCACCTTCACCGCCAAAAATCGTATCATTGCTATTGTTCGTAAAATTGTCACTATAGTTGTTCGTTAAAACGAAATCGCCACCATTGCTCCCCACAATATAGTCATCATAAATTGTGCCTGTAATATTTAATACTTCGATATTCTTGTAGTTCACCCGATTATTGGCCACCGTAATCGAGCCAATGTTAGTAGTAGCATTGAATGTCGTTGTGATTCCCCCGCTAGCATTCCCATAATACCCATTCAATGCATTCAACACATCGTTACCTGTACCTCCATCTACTGTTTGAGTCACTAAGGAAGAAGGGGCAGTATCTGGGACGGAAAAAAAGAACCCATCATTGCCATCCCCCCCATTTAAGGTGTTTTTACCCTGGACTTTATCAGCGTAAAAGTCATCATCGCCATCTCCACCTGAAACCGTATTGTTACCAGTAGAGAAACTAATATCAAGGTAGTCATCCCCTACATCTCCTCTGAGGATGTTATTTCCAGAAGAATAGGAAGCAACAATACTCTCATTGCCCACACCACCAATGAGAGTATTGTTGCCCGTACCACCCCTCAAAAGGTCATTGCCACTTAAGCCGTCGATTCTGTCGGCGCTGTTAGTCCCCAGTAGGGTATTATTTGCGTTGGTTCCAATGATATTTGCCATTATTTTTCCTTCCTTTGGAAATCGATTTTTTGCAGTATCTTCAGTTCTCAAGTTGCTGTTAGTGCTGTTTAATGGCACTAAAATTTGCACAATCTTGACGTTTCAAAATAATTTTGTCTCACCCTTGAGGGTTACGAATTTTGCCGAACATTCACTTTTTGACTAGCTTCTAAGGATTACTTATCCAACTTCTGGGACTATCTAAGTCTTAGGCACTGTACAAATTCATCAGCGTCTGAATTCACAAAAATAACTAGTTTCAAGCTTATTTGATTCATTCTTACTCAGTAGCATCGGCAAGCATTTGCCGTAGGCATGGGTGAAAAAGAGTGTAAAAATCAAGCTTGAATGCCTAAAACCAACGTTTATAATTTAGTTGGTTTGTCAATGCGTAAGTCTTACTAGCTTGAAAAGAGGAAATACTTGGCGGGGCATAAGAGCAGGAATCTCTATGCCTTGGTTCTAGGCTATTGCCGTTGATGTTTAACTTGAAAACAGAAAATATCTAAATAACCTGACAATAAACATATACCGAATTTTTACTTAGATGTCTATATTTAAATGAATATCTTTGTATACTCTTCATATTATTTGCTTTTCTAGCCCAAACTGTTCAATGTCAAAGGAGTTAGGGAGAACCTGTAAATCACCTATTGTTGTCACGTCACTACCGGATTTCAGAATAATTCCTAATACTCTTGAAGTGAAGCGAGGCTTATGCAAAACTTGAGATCCTTCGCTCCTAGTCTACTTTTAAGGAATTGATCAATGGCGCGTCTAGCCCTGCTGAGTGTATCTAACAAAACTGGTTTAATTGACCTAGCCCGTAGCTTGGTTGAAGAATTTGACTTTGATTTAATCAGCAGTGGGGGAACAGCCCAAGCACTTAAAGATGCGGGACTCCCAGTTACCAAAGTTGCAGATTACACAGGTTCTCCAGAAATTTTAGGTGGCCGAGTCAAAACGCTGCATCCCCGGATTCATGGCGGGATTTTGGCCCGGCGAGATGTTCCCCAAGATATTACAGATTTAGAAAATAACCAAATTCGCCCAATTGATTTAGTGGTGGTGAATTTATATCCTTTTGAGGAAACTATTGCTAAACCAGGGGTGACATTATCCCAAGCTGTTGAGCAAATTGATATCGGTGGCCCTGCTATGCTACGGGCATCATCGAAAAACTTCGCTCATCTGACAGTATTATCCGATCCGGCACAATATGACGAGTATTTGCAGGAATTGCGGCAAAATAACGGCGAAGCCTCCTTAGAATTTCGCCAAAAATCTGCTTTAAAAGGATTTTTGCATACTGCTAGTTATGATCAAGCGATCGCATCTTATCTCGCAGGAACACAGCAGCATACCCTTAGCGGTACACAATTGCAATCTCTGCGTTACGGCGAGAACCCGCATCAACCCGCCGCCTGGTATCAAACTGGTACTACCGCAACGGGATGGACAGCCGCTACGAAACTGCAAGGCAAAGAACTTAGTTACAATAACTTAGTTGATTTAGAAGCTGCACGCCGAATTCTTGCTGAATTCACTGATACCCCAGCTGCAACGATTATTAAACATACAAATCCCTGTGGTACAGCGCTGGGAAGCACTATTTCAGAAGCGTACCAAAAAGCTTTCAATGCTGATTCTACTTCTGCCTTTGGTGGGATCGTCGCACTCAACCGTCCGATTGATGCGGCTACGGCCAGCGAGTTAACTAAAACATTTTTAGAATGTGTAGTAGCACCAAGTTGTGATCCAAAAGCTCAAGAAATCCTTGCCAAGAAATCTAACGTGCGGGTTTTGACTCTAGCTGATTTGAGCAGTGGCCCTAAGGATACAGTGAAAGCGATCGCAGGTGGTTTCCTTGTCGAATCTAGCGATGATGTGATTGCTGATACCAATCAATGGCAAGTAGTTACCGAACGTCAACCTACGGTCAGCGAATTAGCCGAATTACTGTTTGCTTGGAAAGTTTGCAAACACGTTAAATCTAATGCGATTGTTGTCAGTGGCGATCGCACTACACTAGGAGTAGGTGCTGGTCAAATGAACCGCGTCGGCTCAGTTAAAATTGCCCTGGAACAAGCTGGAGAAAAAGCCAAAGATGCAATTCTAGCCAGCGATGGATTCTTCCCCTTTGATGATTCAGTCAGAACAGCCGCAGCAGCCGGAATTACAGCCCTTGTCCAACCAGGGGGAAGTTTGCGCGATCAAGATTCAATCAAAGCTGCTAACGAACTGGGTTTGGTGATGGTATTCACGGGTGTACGTCACTTTTTACACTAATTATTGCCCATCAGGTGTGCAGTTTAGAAAGTGTCACACAATATCCTTGCTTTTTGATTGAGTTAGTGATATTGTCTAATCGTGTGTGAGGAGTAAGTTATAAATAAAGAGCGCCTGGGGTGGAAACACGGCAACACTCCCAAGCGCTTTTTAATTGGTATTTAGAAATTGGATTAGTGGTACAGTTTAGAAAGTGTCACTCAATATACTTGCCTTTTGATAGATGTAGTGATATCTTATATTTGTGTGTGAGGAGCAAGTTAAGAATAAAAGATGCCTGGGGTGGAAACACGGCAACACTCCCAGGCATTTTTTGATTTGTATTTAGAAATTGGATTAGCGGTGCAGTTTAGAAAGTGTCACTCAATATACTTGCCTTTTGATAGATGTAGTGATATCTTATACTTGTGTGTGAGGAGCAAGTTAAGAATAAAAGATGCCTGGGGTGGAAACACGGCAACACTCCCAGGCATTTTTTAATTTGTATTTAGAAATTGGATTGGTAGTGCAGTTTAGAAAGTGTCACTCGATATACTTGCCCTTTGATAGATGTAGTGATATCTTATATTTGTGTGAGGAGCAAGTTAAGAATAAAAGATGCCTGGGGTGGAAACACGGCAACACTCCCAGGCATTTTTTAATTGGTATGCAGAAAAATTTCTTGCACATGCGCTAGAGTTTTTGAGACAATCACCTACAAAACTAGAAATTCAGGTGCAAATCAATCGGCTGACTCAACAAATTCAGTTCATCATCGAGATTGATCGACTAAAACAGGTGATCCGGCAAACTCTACTGACTGATGGTTCACGCCGGGAAAATAGTGCGGAACACTCTTGGCATTTAGCAGTGATGGCAATTGTATTAGCAGAATATGCCCCAGAAGGTGTTGATATATTCCATGCCATCAAAATGCTGCTAATCCACGATTTGGTAGAAAATGATGCAGGTGACACCTTCTGTTACGCATGTGCAGGGTAATGAAAGCAAGGCAGTAAGAGAAGCACAAGCAGCGTTGCGCTTATTCAGACTTTTGCCAGCAGATCAAGGTAGGGAGTTGCGTTTACTTTGGGATGAGTTTGAAGCAGGAGAAACAACCACTGCTAAGTTTGCCGCAGTCTTAGACCGTATACAACCCTTGCTGCAAAATCAGCAAAATGGGGGTGGAACTTTGCGTACTCATGACATTAGGCGCGATCAGGTGATGAAACGATTAGCACCTGTAGAAACGGGTGCGCCGGAACTTTGGCCGTTTGTTTTGCAAGTAATTGATGATTTTGTGATAGCAGGGTATCTTAAAGATGATACTGCCCTAATTACTCAAGATTTTCGCGCTGAAAATTATTAGCTTTTTCCCAAATATATAGGTTCTAAAATCGTTTCCTTAACCGTCTCATCTACTCTTTCTAGACTATAGGCTTTGGGTTGCTGACGTGAACTCACAACTTTTTCCAATTTCTCTCCAACAAAATGGAGAGCAACCCCATCGTCTACAGCATATCCAGAGCCAATAAGTCCTGCTGATAAAAGTTGATGGTAAGCAGGTTTTCTTCTTGGCTCACTGTCGTAGTGAGGACAGTTACTACCTTTTAGAAAGCCAAGACATTGTAATACAGTGATGTTCCCAGGAATAGAGTCCGTCACTCCCTCTTCAAACCAACAAATAGAGGCTGCACTCAAGCCAGAAAGAATAACGCCACTTTCCCAAGCTTCTCTCAAAATATGGTCAAGTCCCCACTCTTTCCAAAGAGCAATTAGGTTTTTAGTGTTTCCACCTCCTACATAAATAATGTCCTGCTCAAGAACAAAAGACCTAAAGTCCGATGTAAACGGGTTAAACAAGGATAAATGAGATGGCTGACATAGAAGCTGCACAAAAGCTGAGTAGAATCTAACAATATATTTGTCAGAATCACCACTTGCTGTAGGGATAAAACAAATCTTCGGTCTTTTCTTTTTGCATAATCCCAGGATATATCGATCCAGCAGAGGGTTTTCAGGTTCCATTGAAAAGCCTCCACCGCCCATTGCAATGATTTGTTTAAAAACTGAATTTGTGCTCATTTTTAAATTCTGTTCTATTTCTATCCCATCAAATGATCTGAGAACCAGCCTCCAAAATCGGTTTTGCCAAAATTGTTTCCCACTCAGATGACGAGAGGGGTTTCACCTCTATCTGCATATCAAAACAATTACTAGCTGCGGCAATTAAAGCTGCAATAATTTTTTCCACACTCAGACTTTGAGGCAGTTGTATAGTCGTAAAAGATTTTGCACCAAATACTTGAGCAAACAGTTCAGCATCCGGTTGCAAACGGATAGAACCATGTTGCAAAATTACCCCACCACGTCGCAGTTGAGCGCTACCAATGAGTTTGGCACCATCTGGCAAAACTAAATCTGCACTGGTAGCGGTGCTAAAACAGTTAGGGTTGTGGATGTAACCTCGCCCAGCCGTACCGTAATGTAATTCTATATCAAGCGATCGCCAACCTTGAATCAAAAACTCACAAATTTTTTCGTACACCTGGAGGCGACTACCCGTCAGTCCAGATGTGACTACAGCGTAAGTTAAATCACCTTGGTGTAGCACCGCCCGTCCACCGCTAGGACGCCGCACTAAATCCAGTTTTTGCCCTTGCCAAGTTAAATGTTGCCAATATTCAGGGTATTGGCGTTGATGATAGCCTAGAGAAATGGCAGGTGGCGACCAAGTATAAAAGCGCAGGGTTGGCGGATGCTTTCCAGACTGGTGCTGTTCTAGTAACCAGTGGTCAATTGCCATTTGCACATTGCCACCCGCCTCTAGCAAAGGAATTAGTCGCCACACTTTAGAATTCAAGAGTTAGGAGTTAGGAGTTTTGAATGAAAAAGTTTATAGAACTCACCACTCATAACTCATAACTGAAGCGAAGCGATTAGTCAAGTCGCACCAAATTCAGTTTGTAAAGCTTCATCGTTATTATCAGCGATGGTTGCCACAATGGTAATCAGCCGAGACACTTCACCAGGAGACAACTCTGCTAAGGTGCGTGTTGAGATCACAACCACTCGGTTTTCAATAATACCAAAACGTGCTTCAAAAGTACTAGAGCAATTCAACTCCAAAAGATACCGCATCAACTTAGGTTCATCTTTAGCAGGTAAATTTAGCACCGCAGACCAAACCGTTATGGTGTCTTCATCGCTTGTGCCGTTGAGTTGGACAAATACTTGCACACTTCCATATTTAAACTTCCAGAGATAACCACCCTCTGGAGTGTGGCTAACCATCGCACTGTCATCTTGTTCCAAAGAGTCGATGACATTTTCAATTACCTCCAGATGGTTAATACTTGTCGTCTCGGCGATTAGCTCATTGACGGATTCGTTACTAGTTAGGGTTTCTTGATGGCTTGTCATACAGATTTTTTTCTCAACATACTCGCTGTTTGATCTACACATACTTTATAACTTGTGGAGGCAGTTAGTTTAAGCTTCCTTTTGCGGCTACTTTCCAAATGCCCAAAGTGTGGGGCTGCGATCGCAATTACAGTCTAAGAGGTTTACAGTCAGTTTTGGGAATCATTAAAACAACACGATGCCAGACACATTGCAGTTTTAAGGAATCCTCATAAGTTGTTACCTACTTTGTCTTCAATCACAACATCTGATCAGTGGTACACTTACTACAAAGCCAACGCTGAGTTTCGATTAGAGATCGCCTGGAAGCGTGGTGCAGAAATTACAGAGGATGAACAGAGTGCTATCACAGATTCCTTAGCAGCTTGGCAGTTGGGTGAGACATCAGATGGGTTGCACTTGCTAGCTGCTGCTAAAAACTATGCACAGCACATCAAAGATCCCAAATATGTTGATGTGATTGAACTATTCATCAAAGAAGAACAACGTCATGGAGGCGACTTAGGAAGGTTTCTTGACCTTGCCCAAATTCCTCGGTTACAGCGTAACTGGGGCGACACACTGTTTCGGAAAATACGCTATGCAATCCCAACGATGGAGATTTGGACAACTCCCGTGATCATGGTTGAGACTCTAGCACTGGTCTATTATAAAGCAATTCAAAAGGCAACAAATTCCCCACTTCTAAAGCAGTTGTGTCAACAAATATTGAGAGACGAAGTAAAGCATATTCGTTTTCAATACGAGCGTTTGGCAATTTTGCACAAAAACCGCCCTGCATGGTTACGGAAGCTCACTTATCTTATACAGCAAGTTCTTTACTATCTACCAGTGATTCTAGTCTGGATTGGTCATCATCGTGCACTCAGAGCAGGAGGACATAGTTTCAAAAGTTACTGGCGGGATGCTTGGGTAAAAATGAATTTTGCCTGGGAGCGAATGAAACCAGAAAAATATCAGTGGTAGCATAGTCGATTAGTAGTCAACGCAGGCTAATATATGTTTTCAGGAAGACAAGTGCGATCGCTTGCTGCCATCGCCAATTAGAATGTCTGAGGAAAAGAATTGAGTTGATGGGTTATACCATTTCACAAAATAGCTGATACAAAACTGTAGGGGCACAGCATTGTTCATCCGTGTAAACTTAGAGCCAGGGCGACTGGAAGTCGCGGCTACACAAACTCTCGTCCGCCTCCGGGGACTAACGGGAAATCAAGGTTTTAAAACCCGAGTAGGCGGGTTTTATTGGGTGCATCCCAGTTTTTATTTTGCGACGAGAGAATAACTGTCATTGGGTTCGCGTAGCGTCTCGTAGAGAGAAGGAACGACGTTCGCGCAGCGTGTCGCAGACAAGCAATCGCATGAACTCACTCTTATTTAGAGGATTTTGCGATTGCTTTGATTCACTTCGTTTCGCTCGCAATGACATGCAAAAAAGTGGGATGCTCCCGGTTTTATTTGTGTAGATGCGGTTTATAATCGCCCTTTTAACGTTAAGTTGACACCAATGAGCATTGCTATGACCTTACAACATATGTAGTTCAAATAAATGAAAACTGCTGTCAAACATCAACATTTATTTGCCGCCATAGAAAAAGGCAATTTCTTTCTCTTTTAGGGGTGCGAAACTAGCATCTACAAGTAATTGGTCGAGTTCTGCTTGGGGAATGTGTTTTGCACCAATTCGCACAATGCGCGATCGCATAGTATTAGATACGCCACTGCGCTGTCTATTGCCTTCTAGGGCCATGACTTTACCATAAAGTTCTAGCTTTGCAGGCGGAATCGGAGAACCATCAAAATCAATTCCTTGTGCGATCGCTTCATCAATAGCATCAGCACCTGTGGTAGTTTTATTTCCTGGGTTAGTTTCGGTAGGCATGGTGATTTGTTCTTCTTCGCTATAGGTAGATTTTACCAGCCTTGCTGACACCTTTTTCCTGCGGAGGATTAATTGCAATTCTTTGCGCGGCAGTCGAAACCCCAAGATCGCGCTGCCTTGTCTTTGCGTAAGAATTCTATCTTGATTAAGTAGTCAACAGACTAATCACGAGCTTGTCGCGTCACCAAACCACCAACAAACGCCCCTAAGACTGTGCCTGTCCATAGTCCTGTTGTGCTACCTTGCCATATTGCTCCTGGTGTCATCCAAGCGTTGCACATCTCCTTAAAACCCCAAGGTTGGTTTTGGCACTTTTGGCTATGCAGCATTATGGTAATTTGCCCACTGGTGTAAGCACCAATAAAACCTGATGACAGCGCCAAAAAAGTGCAAATTAAAATTCTGTTTTTAATCATTAGACCTCTTGCAAAAGTCAAAAAATCAGGAATGTCATTCTGAGCAAAACGAAGTGGAGAGAAGAATCTCACTACTCTGTTTCGCTTTGCTCAACATGACAATTTAAGCATTTATGCAAGAGGTCTATTGGTATTGGGTATTAGGCACTTGTACTGAGCGAACGCAAGAGCGTCTCGTAGAGAAGCCGTTAGGCCCAGCCTCTCCAAGAGAAGTATTGGTTATTTTCCCCCTGCTCCCCGTTCCCAATCAACCTGTATTTCTCATCCCGGCTGCAATCCCATTAATAGTTAACAATGCTCCTCGCAATAACTCGCCTTTGCTGTAACGAGAGTGGATGATTCCAGAAGTAGCCGTAGTATTTTGGGACTGCCGTAGGCGCTTGAGTAGGGAAACTTGGATAAATCCCAAGGGGACAATTGTGCCATTGCGTAACTGCACAGATCGTTGCAAGACAGGATCACCATCTAACAATCGATTGTGGTCGGTGATTTTTAACACCAAATCCCTTGTAAGATAGAACTCGCTAGCAATTTGCTCAAAAACCTTGGCAAAACGAACTTGATCTTCTGGTTTTGATAATTCTTGGACGTAGTGATGTGCCATTTGCATGTCTACTTTTGCCAAGGTCATCTCGGCCTTAGAAATCACCATCTTGAAAAAGGGCCATTTAACGTAAAAATAACGTAGCAATTTCAAGTGTTCTTCTGGTTCTTCGTTCAAGAAGTTTTGCACAGCTGTGCCAACGCCGTACCAGGAAGGCAGCAAAAAGCGAGTTTGTGTCCAGCTAAATACCCAAGGAATAGCTCGCAGACTACTTAAATCTTTCTTACCAGATGGGCGTCGGGCTGGACGGGAACTAATTTGTAGCTGACTAATTTCTTCAATGGGGGTTACTTGGTGGAAAAAGTCAACAAAATCAGGCTGTTCGTAGATTAAGGCCCGATAATGTTGACGCGATCGCGCTGCTAATTCTTCCATAATCTCATTCCAGGGTTCAATATCATCAAACCCTGTCCGCAGCAGGCTAGCTTGAATCACAGCAGTGGTGATGGTTTCCATGTGGTACAAAGCCAAGTCCAACAAGGAGTATTTAGAAGCCAAAACTTCTCCTTGTTCGGTAATTTTAATTCGCCCATTGATACTATGACCCGGTTGAGCCAAAATCGCCTCGTAAGCAGGGCCCCCACCCCGTCCCACAGAACCGCCGCGTCCGTGGAAAATCCGCAAATTTAGATCATAATTTTCTGCTATTTCTTGCAGTGATTTTTGAGCTTTATGAATTTCCCAGTTGCTGCTTAAAAAACCAGAGTCTTTGTTGCTGTCAGAATACCCCAGCATCACTTCTTGCAAGTTAGAGGGGAGAGGGGAGGAAGAGGCAGGGGAGGCAGGGGAGGCAGGGGAGGATGAATTTTCATCGGCATCCTCTGCTTTTGTCTGTTCGTAGCCGCCGGCTAACAAAGCCCGATATAACGGGAGTTCAAACAGTTTCTGCATGACGCTTCTGGAGCGTTGTAAATCTTCTACTGTCTCAAATAGGGGGACAACTTGAATAGTTCCCACAGCAATGGCGGGGTCAAAAAGTCTGGCTTCTTTGGCTAACAGTAGTACTTCCAGCACGTCACTCACGTCGCGGCACATGCTGATAATGTAAGTTTGGCAGATGTTGAGACCAAATTCTTGTTGCAGCGATCGCACAACGCGAAAGGTTTCAATTACATCGTTGGTTTTTTCAGAAAATGGCAATTCTGCCGGAATTAACGGCCGCCGGGTTTGCAGTTCTCCTGTGAGCCAAGCGACTCTTTGCTCCTCAGATAGTTCGTTGTAAGGTTGAGATAATATTTGCAGGTATTCTAGGATCTCATTCAGTGCATCGGCGTGGCGGGATGATTCTTGGCGGATATCTAGCTCTGTCAAGTTAAAACCAAAAATTTCTACCTGACAGACCAGATTTTCTAATTCTCGACAGCTTAAGCCGGTTTCTGTCAAGTTGCGCTGAATCATTCGCAGTTCTGCTAAAAAATCGGCTCCGGAAAGATACAGGGGACTATCTTGATTTTTTGGCGTTTCCCGATTATACAAAGCTAGATTGCGATCGCGAGTATTTTCTAGCCGTTTCAGTACATAAGCCAGTTTCAGCCGATACGGTTCTTGTCGATAACGCAGCGCCAGTGCGTCGTATACCTCACTCAACTGCGACTGATCCAACTCTAGAGATTCCAGCAAATCTGGTAAGACATCACTCCAGTGCATCGACACACTCAATAATTCAATCAGATTTTTCACTGACTGAATATATCTCCCCAGCACCATTTTGCGCTGATAGCAAGCTGTCTGCCAGGTGATTTCTGGTGTGACTGATGGGTTCCCATCCCTGTCTGAGCCTACCCAGGAGCCGAAAGAGCAAAAGTTTTTACTCGGTGGTTCTAGCCAAGGAAAGGTGTTGGATAGGGTGTGTTTGAAACGTTTATACAGTTGGGGAATGCCATCAAATAAAACTTCTTGAAAGTAGTGTAGGGCATAATCTACTTCATCCAGCACAGTGGGTTTGAACTGGTGAAGTTCGTCTGTGCGCCACCACAGCCGAATTTCTTCGAGCAATTGTTCGCGCACATCTGCTGCTTCCCAAGGATATGCTCCTGGTGTGCTACCAGAGTGGTTTTCCAAGGCATCCAGTTTTTGCAAGAGTTGTACCACCTGTCGCTGCTTATCTCGGATGGTATGACGAACAATTTCCGTCGGGTGCGCTGTGAAAACTAAGCGCACATCCAGATGTGCAATTAGACGTTGAATTTGCTGGGGTGGTACATTCAGTTTGAATAAATAGGGAAACAAGGCAGCGAAAGTACCTTTTGGTTTGACTGGCGCTTTTTCTAGATAACTCTTTCTCAGCAACTCTGCTGCTATTCCCCTGCTAACAGGCGCGTCATCTTCTCTTTGATTGGAGGAATAGTTAACATTTGATGCTGTTTCTGGCACTATAGCCTCTGTTTCTGCCTCATAGCGACTCAATTGCTGCCGTTGTTCATATTCCTGCTCTATGATGTTAATCAACTGAAAATACAGAGCGAAAGCACGAGCTGCGCGGATTGCTTCGTTGATATTTAGTTGTTCAATCAATTTTACGGCTGAGGATGCTTGGTCATTTCTTGCTTGTCCTTCTGGTGAACATAAATCGCGCAACTGGCGCAACAAGTCTACCATGTTTTGACCGCATTCTTGCCGGAGAACTGACTCCCACAATTCTTCCACTACCTGGAGACGATGACGCAAAAATAATTCCGACACCGGGTATATATCCGCAGTTTGAGACGAAGAGTATAAAAGGGAACCCATATTCTCTATTGTTGTAAAGCTAATTACTGTTTACGCTTCTAGGTTTTACACCTAATGCTCATCCGGTTGTTCCTGAGCAAATAATTATTTGGTGTATATTTTTTAAGTTTGATCAGTTTCGTGATCCTCTGGGAAGTCGAGAATGGGTAGGCGATCGCCTCGAAATAATTCTTCACTGGCTTCCCCTATGGCTTCTAGTGCTCTTACTGTAGTTTTTCCTGTAATCAGCAACAGTAATATAGACGCTGTACCTATTTGTAAAAGGAACGACTGGGGAATGCTAAATAAATCCGGATTGGATGCGGGGTTAGGTGAGGGCTGTTGGTTGGCAGAAGGCATTGCTAATTTTTGGTTATGGGAATTATGAGTAAAAAGGAGTTAGAAGTTAGGAGTTAAGAGTAGAGAGGCGATTAATCGCGTCTGTACAGGAATTAGGATTACTCCAATGATCAAAAGACGGAGTTTAAATGAGATAAGCTTGTTGTTTGTTTGGCTCATCAGGGCCGTTAGGGCAATGGGACGCAAGTCCAGCTTTAAAGGACAAGTCATCAGGCAGTCATATAGAATTATTCTGACTCCTGGCTCCTAACCCCTAACTCCTAACTCCTAACTTCTAATTTATGACTCCCTATTAGTAAAATAAACGCAAAACTCAACATTAGTCAGACTCGCAACCTGTACAAGACTATCTTGTCCGATTTTGTAAGCTACGAAGGTAACAAAATTGTTAAAAAAACCGTCACAGTGTGATAAACCTATGGTTCTAGTTTACAAGTGCAGGCACTATCCCCCAACAATCGCTGACTGTAAAGTTAACTTCCGATGAAAACAGTATTACCAGATCGCCAGCAATCCTTAGTGCAATGGGTAAGCCAAGCAACAGGAATCAACACTTTCGGGGTGAAAGTGCGATTAAGGGGAAATGACCTTCATATTCTTTGTGAAGGTACAGAATGTCCCCAGCGTTGGCGTACTTTGTCTGATTTGCTGCAAGCACTACAGCAAACAAACTTGGATATCCTCACAAGCAACGAACAACCCTCAATATATCAAGTATTTGTCTATGGCCGGAGAAAAGGGGAGCAGCGCCCCAAATGGTGCCATCGGGTTTACTTGAATCAAATAGAAAAGCATCTGGAGCAGGTGCAGCAAGCACTGCTAGTAGACTCGGAAAAATCAAAACAATCGGGTGGGGCGCTGATTGTCTCTAACGAAAGTTTGGCACGCCAAGGTAACCCAGAAGCCATTGCTCGGTATCTTAGTGAGACCTTAAGTATATTAGGCGTATCAGTACGAGTAAAGATTAAGCCATATAAGTCAAAGAACTCTCAGCCGGAAGAAAATCGCCTATGGATATTTTGCCAGTCGAGCTATAGCCCTGATGCATCGTTGCTTGCTGAACCAATAGCGCAGAAGTTGCGTTATCTCAAGCTTTCCGGCTACCAAGATGCAATAATTGTCTCTCAGGTAAGCGGCGAAACAGCCCCTGATTGGCTGCTGCGGGTGGATTTGACGCCACCAGAGGTGATGCTTAAGGAGTGGGCGCGTTGGGGGGATGTCCAAGCGATCGCTCGATTATTAACTGAGGTATTGTCAAGCTTAAAAGTTGCTATCCAAACTTCTGTTAAAGAATCAACCCTACATATCTTTTGTACCCCAGCTTTTGATCCCTTAGGAACTGCCCCAATCCCCGACAAGGTAGTGTGCTTAGAGGCGATTTTACCTCAGCTAGAAGCGATCGCTCCCCAAGGCATTCTTGCCGCTACCGTATACGGACAAAAAGCAGGCGACAATCAACCCACTTGGATTGATTGGCTGGCTTTACCCGCTGCAAAGCATTCCGTCTTTGCCACATCGCCGCTAGATTTGGCGAATACTGGCGATCAACCAGCGATCATTTTTTTACTGGAGCGCTTACTCAATCCTGACCTGGATTGGCGGCTATTGACAGGTGGAATTCGCGTCCTCCTGCTGAACAAAAATGATTTATTGCACATCATGTGTGATGCACCTGTTTGTCCAGGGCGTCAACAAGTAGCAAACAAAGTTACGGAGTTTATCCGCCAGTTAAAAATTCCCGGTATTATGGGGGTACGTGTCTACGGTCGCCGGGCTGGGAATAAAGAACCTTTTTGGAGCTATGGCGTTGATCTTGAGCATCGCCAACGTTTAGTCCCAGAAGCAACCCCAGAATTTGCTGCTACTTCTAAATACGTTAGCGATCTGGTAACCTCTGAGACTAATGAACCAATTTTGCGCCCCAACTTAACCACAGAAGAAGTTCAAAGTTTTGTCACAGAAGTAGCGCGAGATTGGATGGTGACGGCGAGTGCAACAGCGAAAAAATTCCTGTTGAAAAGCCAGCTATTTACTGAAAGCCAGCAGTCAGCGGAACATAAACCTGATGTTCAAGGACTTAAGATTGCTCTAGTTTGGGGGACACTGGGATTATTACTTACCCTCCAAACTGATTGGATGTTGGGTCAAATTATTGCCCGGACTACGCTGACGCCAAAAGTCGCTAGTGTCTTGCCTTCATCATCTTCTGGGCAAAAGGCATCTTTGACAACTGGGAAAACTCAGAGTCAGAAAACGACATTTTTTACCAGCACTTCCAAGATAAAATCTCCTCCAAATCAAAGTTCTGTATTTAATGCTTCTGAATTTACTCAAAGTGATGATCCCCCGACAAAGAATTTGGCAGCCGCACCACTGAAGGAAAAGGCAACTGCAACAGCTATTCTTTTAGCAGCGCGATCGCAGATGCCAAGTTTCAATGTCAGGCAGTTAGACGAGCAACTAGCACTGTATAAACAGCGTTTGGCTAGAACTGGTAGTCCGCCAAATGTGTTGATTATTGGCTCCTCCCGCGCCCTCAGGGGAATAGATCCGGCAGCACTTTCTAAAGCTTTAGCGACTCAGGGCTATCCAAATCTTGACGTGTTTAACTTTGGGATCAACGGTGCTACCGCACAAGTTGTAGACTTTGTGATTCGCCACGTACTGGAACCATCAGAACTGCCTAAAATAATTATCTGGGCAGATGGGGCGCGTGCTTTTAACGGTGGACGTGAGGATATTACCTTTAAATCCATCGCTGCATCAGCTGGTTATAAACAAGCATTCCAAAAAGCGCCAACAACTGCCAATAGCAATGATTCGCCCGAAAATCAGGTAAGTTCGGGAGAACAAAAGATAAAAGAAGAAAAACAGGAGATTAGCACCTATGAAGCTGTCAATCATTCGTTAAATCAGGCTCTAGCATCTCTTTCTGCTAGCTACCAAAACCGCGACCAAATTAAAAGTTTACTACAAAAACAACTGCTCATGCTTGGTCGCAATCAGACAGTTACATCACAAAAACAGCTAACAGATGGTACTTCAGATGAAAGTACTTCCCAGCAAGCAGTTGATTTTGATGGCTTTCTACCTTTGTCTATTCGTTTCAATCCTGCTAGATACTATCAAAAACATTCTAGAGTTCCCGGAAATTACGACAACGACTATAAATCTTTCCAAGTAGAAGGAGAGCAAGATGCTGCCTTTCAAGAAGTACTTCAGTTTACCCAGTCTCAGAAAATTTCCTTAGTGTTTGTCAACATGCCTCTCACGGAAGATTATTTAGATCCAGTGCGTACACAATATGAGCAAGAATTTCAGCAATATATGTTGCATTTGGCTACTAATCCCAACTTTATTTATCGTGATTTGAGCCAACAGTGGTCAAAAGCAAATGACTACTTTTCTGATCCCAGCCACCTCAACCGCTTTGGAGCATACGAAGTCTCCAAAAAGCTGGCTAATGATCCAATGATTCCTTGGCCAGCGAAGTAGGGAGGTGAGAGGGCAGGGGGGGAAATAACCAAATGCCCAATGCCCAATAGCCCAATGCCCAATGCCCAATGCCCAATGCCCAATGCCCAATGCCCAATGCCCAATGCCCAATGCCCAATGCCCAATGCCCAATATCCAATACAACTCTTGGAGAGGCTGCGCCAACTACACCGGCTCCATCGAGCGACTTGTGCTGAGCGCAGTCGAAGCAAGTCGAGATGCCCAATGCCCAATGCCCAATGCCCCATAACAAATAACAAATGAACTTTATATCAATTTTTTATGGGCTGTTCTTGCTGAGTGTGTTAGGAATTTACTGGTCTTTAGCACAACAGAAATTGCGATTGTGGACGCTGCTAATTGCCAGTTTAGTTTTTTATGCATCTTTGCACATCCAGTACATCCCATTACTATTAGCATTGACGTTTATTAATTTCCGTGTGGGGCTGGAGATTGGGAAAAACACATCACCAGGAAAACATTCTCTTGACTGGCAAATTTCTAATGAAGAGTGGCAATTTGCCCAAGGTGATTGGAATCGTCGTCGTCTAAAACTTTTGTGGCTGGGGATAACTCTAAATGTTTTACTGTTATTAGCCTTTAAGTATTTTACTCCTTTATTCAAGTTTGTTTTTCATGTGCAAACAAATTCACCAGATAGCACTTTTAAATTGATTGCACCCTTGGGAATTTCATTTTTTACCTTTGAATGCATTGCTTATTTAATAGATGTCTATCGTGGTGCTCCTGCGACTGAGCAGTTTCTCAAATTTGCCACCTACAAATTATTCTTCGCCAAACTGATTTCCGGCCCGATTACGCGCTACCACAACTTAGCAAATCAATTCAATACCCTAGCCTTCCCCAGTGCCGATAGAGTATCTGAGGCGCTGTGGTTAATTGCTAGGGGCGCAGTCAAAAAAGGTATTTTGGCAGACCACCTGGGAATTTTCGTTGATTTATGTTTTGGTAATTTACAACGGGCGGGTAGTACCGATCTCTGGTTAGCTACATTCGCCTACGGCTTGCAATTATATCTAGATTTCAACGGTTACGTAGACATTGCCCGTGGTAGTGCTTTGCTTTTCGGCTTGGTTCTGCCTGAGAATTTTGACTTTCCCTACTTCAGCACCAATATTGGAGAATTTTGGCGGCGCTGGCATATGACTCTAGGA
Source organism: Nostoc sp. (assembly GCF_036919675.1). Taxonomy (GTDB): domain Bacteria; phylum Cyanobacteriota; class Cyanobacteriia; order Cyanobacteriales; family Nostocaceae; genus Nostoc. Next base: position 115,399 of record NZ_JBALCP010000096.1, on the reverse strand, counting down.
GATTGGCTACGTAACTATGTCTACTTTCCTTTGGGTGGTTCGCGTCGAGGTTTAGTCCGTACCTGCTGGAATTTATTTATTGTGATGCTAATCGCTGGTATCTGGCACGGTGCTGCCTTGGGTTATGTAGTTTGGGGTATATTCCACGGGTTAGCCTTGGTGGTTCATCGACTTACAGATACGATGAGCCATCGCTTTGAAAATCTAGAACAATTTTGGCAAAATCCTCTGGGTATCTTTGTCGCTTGGTTATTAACCCAACTGATGGTTTTTACCTCTTGGATCTGGTTCCGCTTACCTAATCTCCAAGACTCTTCTTTGGTAATTCGACATCTTTGGGGTTATCCAGCTGACGCCCAGTTTGCTGAAAAGGTCTATGTAGAAGCCTTAAATATGAGCCAATACCAACTCACTTGGGTACTTCTAGCTTTAGCTGCCCTTATGGCTGTAGTCTATGCCTTCAACCGGATGCTGAAGTTAGAGTTTAATTGGCCCCTTAAACTTGTCTTCGTCCCCCTATGTTTCTACGCTGTTTGGTTATTAGCTCCTGAAGGCAGTTTGCCCTACATCTACTTTGATTTTTAAGTTTCTACAATCAATAGAAACATAAGACAATCTACAACTTATTATTTCGTGACAAATCAACAAAACTTAAAATTTTTTCAACAGATTATTTGTAAAGGAATGTAAAGACAATTAACTAGGCGATCACATCATTGAAAGTTATAGCTAGGTTAGTGTTGAAATCGCTTACAAAGCCTCAATCCATTACTTTTATCACTATTATTTATATTAGGAAATTCGATGAGATTGTTAAAGAATATTAAGCCACAGATCGGATCAAAGTAAATTCATCTAGACTGAAATTTAATAGGCGAAAATGAGTTCGCTTGTTCCATATTTAACAACCCATAGCACTTATAAAACCATGACCACAACCTTACAACGGCGCTCTGACGCTAACGTATGGGATCGCTTTTGCGAGTGGATCACCAGCACTGACAACCGTATTTATGTCGGTTGGTTCGGTGTATTGATGATTCCAACCCTGCTAGCTGCTACCACCTGCTTCGTAATTGCCTTCATCGCTGCTCCTCCTGTAGACATTGATGGTATCCGCGAACCAGTTGCAGGCTCTTTGATCTACGGAAACAACATCATTTCTGGTGCAGTTGTTCCTTCTTCAAACGCCATCGGCCTGCACTTCTACCCAATCTGGGAAGCTGCTTCCTTAGATGAGTGGTTGTACAACGGTGGTCCTTACCAATTGGTAGTTTTCCACTTCTTGATCGGTTGCGCTACCTACCTGGGTCGTCAGTGGGAACTTTCTTACCGTTTAGGTATGCGTCCTTGGATCTGCGTAGCTTACAGCGCACCTTTGGCTTCCGCTACCGCAGTATTCTTGATCTACCCCATCGGTCAAGGTTCTTTCTCTGATGGTATGCCTTTGGGTATCTCTGGAACCTTCAACTTCATGATTGTGTTCCAAGCAGAACATAACATCTTGATGCACCCCTTCCACATGTTAGGTGTGGCTGGTGTATTCGGCGGTTCCTTGTTCTCTGCAATGCACGGTTCTCTAGTAACTTCTTCCTTGGTGCGTGAAACCACCGAAACCGAATCATTAAACTACGGTTACAAGTTCGGTCAAGAAGAAGAAACCTACAACATCGTTGCAGCCCACGGCTACTTCGGTCGTTTAATTTTCCAATACGCATCATTCCAAAACAGCCGTCAATTGCACTTCTTGCTCGCAGCTTGGCCTGTCATTGGTATCTGGTTTACCGCTTTGGGTATCAGCACAATGGCGTTCAACTTGAACGGTTTCAACTTCAACCAGTCAATCATTGACTCTCAAGGTCGCGTCATCAGCACCTGGGCAGACGTAATCAACCGCGCTAACTTGGGTATGGAAGTAATGCACGAGCGCAATGCTCACAACTTCCCCCTAGACTTAGCTACTGGTGAAGTTACTCCTGTAGCAATGACGGCTCCTGCTATCAACGGTTAATTCTAAAGATTAGCTAAATAAGAAGCGCCCTCCAGAAATGGGGGGCGCTTTTTAGTTGTAATTACCTTAAAAGGGACTGTTTAATAAATTCTGTAGGAGATTTTGTCCGATAACGATGCTTCCACATCAGAAAACCAGTAATAAATAAAATCAACGGTGCAAATCCGACAAACATCTAGAAAATACGGGATGGAAGTCCCCAGAAAGTGCCATAGTGCAAATCGTTAAAGGAATTCAATATGCGATCGCCTAATGAAGCAGTCGCCATCGTAGACACCTGAACCTTACCACTATGCTGGTCAAAAGAAACATCCCCAAGATCAAAGCTAAACCCAAAACTGTCTTCTGGTTTATCTGGAAAGGAGATCAACCCAAGTGATGCATTGGGTAAGGCAGCTTGAGCGATTTTTAACTGGTCTTTTAGTCCTTGCGGCAACTTAGCTGCAATGGGCATAGATACTGCTGGATTCTGCTGAGGGTTGCTGAAGGTGATAGCGTAGATCATCGGGTTGACAAATTCAGAGAAATTCCAGCAAAACCCCGTGAAAAAGGTAAAGACTAAAAATACACCTGTAATTACACCAGCCACTTTGTGAACATCAAAGTTCACTCGCTTGGGGTGGGCGTTCCACTTAATTTTGAAGCCAGCAATCAACTTGCGCCAACCAGGCCATAGGATAATGCCTGTAATGCTCAAGATTGTGAACAGCAATCCAACAATGCCCACAAACTTGGTGCCAATATCACCACTTAAAAGCGTGTAATGGAGTGGATAGATAATGTCCAAAAATATCTTTTGGAGCAAGCTTGGCTGGGAGTTGGGGTTGAGGATTACCCCTGTATAGGGGTTGACGTAGATTGGCAGCCAATCACTTTCTTTGGTTTTGAGGATAACCTTTATTGACTGATCTGGTTTTGTGGGCGGGTAATACCGTTGAATAGTTGCATCTGGTTGGTTGGCATAGGCTTTTTTGACAGTGTTAACAACAGTTTCGATGGGTAGTTGTTCCCCTTGAGAAGCGATCGCACCAGTTTCATCACTCCACACACCCAACCAGATTTTTCACAACAGAGTCGATTATTTGAGAATTATTTTTAAATAACTCTGTTTAAGAGAATACCGAAATTTGAGCGAGCGCATAGATACTGAAACCGGATTTTTTAAGACGGAATCGGGATGTATTTTTTGCTATAAATATTTTTGCTGACGATATTCTTTAGGAGTGATAACAAATTGCCGCTTAAATAGATACTTAAAATGACCTATACTCTCGTACCCTACTTGAGAAGCAATTTCTGCAACTGTGAAATTAGTGTCTCGCAGTAGCCGTTGTGCTTGCTCTAGCCGCAAAGATTGCACATATCCCAACACTGTAGTCCCAAAAACTTCTCTAAATCCCCGCTTGAGCTTAAAGTCATTGAGTCCGATTTCTTTGGCTAGATTTAATAGAGAGGGTGGATTGTGGAGCGTTTGATTTAAAATAGCTTTGGCGTGATATAAACGTTGAATTTCATTGGGACGGAAATAAAGCGATCGCCCTTAATATATAGCAATCCTAAATCACTCGTGAAAAGTTAGATCCCCGACTTCTCTAAGAAGTCGGGGATCTGGACACCACAAATTTGAACGAAATCAGATAGGATTGCTATATTACATCTGTGCGATGACTGATGGTTTCTGCTGCGATCGCGCCAGCAACTTTGTGAAGATCAAAGTTAACCCGCTTGGGATGAGCATTCCACTTAATTTTGAAGCCGGAAATTAACCGACGCCAATCCGGCCACTGTTCTTGTGAAAAAGTCGATATGGAAATTAGTCTGAATCAGCATAAGGATGGAATTAAAACTCCACAGAAATTGTGCCCTGTAAGGTAAATGGTGCTTGGGGGAAGATAAGAGGCCAATTGGTTTCGTAATATCTGACATTAAAGATATTCTTGAAATTAAGTGCAGCTCGCCAATTATCACGTTTATAAGAAATGACAGCATCAGTTCTGACATAAGAAGGAAGGGTGATAATCGGGTCAAAGTAATCATTAACCCTATCGCCCACATAAAATATACCTCCTCCAAAACTTAAGCCTTTCAAACTACCCTTTTGAATCTCGTAGGTTGTCCACAGACTTGCACCCTGACTAGGAATAGCTGGCAAAGCCCCGCCTATGATTGTCGGATTGCTGTCTTTGCTAGTATAGGTATCATTGAGATACGCAGAAGCAATGACTTTCCAACCAGGTGAGATTTCTCCGGCAATATCGAATTCAATTCCTCGGCTTTTGACTTCTCCCAAAGCGATTGAGTATTGAGGATTATCAGGGTCTGTGGTGGGGATGTTTGTTTTGGCAATGTCATAGGCTGCTAGTGATGTTATCAGCCGTCCATCAAAAAGTTCAGCTTTGACACCAACTTCATACCCTGTTCCACGAGAAGGTTCTATTTGCGTCAGGTCTGCTTTTTGAGTTCCTAAGTTGGGTGTAAAGGAGCGACTATAGCTGGCGTACAGCGAAATCGGTTCGATGGGTTGATAAACAATGCCTACACGCGGGGAAAAAGCCCCAGAGTCAGAACTGGACTTTTGCGGTTCGCCAGGGATAGTGATATCAGAAATACTTTCACTGCTTGTGCTAACAAAGTCATATCTGCCACCTACAAGCAACTTGAGATTTGGCAGCAATGTCACTTGGTCTTGCAAGGCAATTCCGACAGTATCAGTGTTACTGTTACTATGCGACGTAATAACCGCAGGGAAGGGGAAGCCATAGGTGGGATTGTAAATGTCTATCGACGGATATCCCTCATCAGTACCAAAGCCTATATCATCACCAAAACTTGGTTTCCATTCCAATCCTGCTAACAGTTGATGCTCAATAGAACCAGTTTTAAATTTAGCAATTAAATCAGTTTGCAGAGCCAGGTTGGTGGAATTAGAATCACCACCGTAGAAGCCTCGCAATATTGTTCGACCATCTTCGGCAAAAGCATATTCATTGACCACAGTACTGTAATAATGTTCAAACTTTGCCTCAAACCGACTCCTGAGCCGGAGATGATCATTAAACTGATGGTTGAGCGTTAAATCGATTTGATGGCTTTCAGTGTCTTGATCGGCATTGTTGTAATCATTTAAAGAAAGATTGATCGGCAGATTAAACGATCTAGGGTCGTTAGCAAAGCCGCGATCAAAGTTGGAGTTAAAGTTTTGATACTCATAGGCGAAATCCAGGGTTGTTGTATCGCTGATTTTGTAAGTAAACGCAGGAGAGATAAAGAAAACCTTGTTGAAAACGAAATCCCGAAAGCTATCGGAATCCTCGTAAGAAACATTCAACCGATACAACAACTTTTTATCCGTTGTCAGCGGCCCAGACAAATCAATCGCCCCATTGTAATAGTTGTAGCTTCCAGCAGTGAAATTAGCAGCATAATAGGGGTTGCTCAAAGGTTTTTTCGTGACATAATTGATCACTCCACCCGGTTCCACCTCTCCATATAGCACTGAAGCCGGACCTTTGAGTACCTCTACCTGCTCAATATTGGTGGCATTGGTGAAGATAGACCCAGTGGTAAATCCATCTTTTAAAGCGTTGCCAGAAAAACCACGAATGTTGACACCGTTTTCGGAATTGCCATAGCCTGTTCCAAAGCTTGTACCAGACACATTACGAACAGCATCATTAATCCGCGTGATTCCCTGATCTTTGATTACCTGCTGAGGAACTACCTGAATCGATTGGGGAATATCACGTAAAGGTGTATCAGTCCTGGTTGCAGTTGATGCTTATGGCACAGTGTATCCATCTTGTTCGCCCGTTACTACAAGTTCAATCGGCTCATCACCCTGTGTTGATGGTTGACTTGGCTGTGTCTGAGTTTCTGGCTGATTTGGTGGCTGAGTTGGTTGCGTTTGAGGTTGCTGCGCTCTGGATCTGGATGCAGCAGTCGCAACAGAGAAGATGATACCTTCATCTGGACTATCAAACAACTCAACAATTGGTACACCTGCTTCCCCCGTGACACTCACCCGGATAGTATTGGCATCAAAGTTTGTTACTGTTATTTCACTAACCCCTGTAATTGGTTTTTGGGAGCGGTATGTGAATGCCTCGCCATTAGGTAAACGCAGTTGGGCATTGGGAATATCAGCAATAAAGTTATTGCCAGAAGAGCGATTCACTACTTGCAATTATTGCCCTTTATTAGTCTGTAAAATCACCTCCACACCCGAAGAGGTGGGATTTGCCTTGACTGAAGTCACTTGTATAACTTCACCCTCCTGATTTTGGGCTGGCGGGTTCTGCTGTTCTATCTGAGCGAACCATTCTTTTACTATTCTTGCAGAACGCTTTAGTTCTTGTACACTTTGAATTTCAGTTACTTGCTTCGCCTGATTTGGTTGTATGACTACAGTAATAAAAAAGCAGGAAATAAACAGCGATGTCCACGACGGGCTACGCCTACGCAACAGTTTCATAACTCCACACACCTAATAGTATTTCTTAAAACAAAGCTGATTATTTGAGAATTAATTTATATAACTCTGCTTAGGAGAATAATCATCTTTGTGCTTGCGTTTGCGATACCACCGCCTACAAGCAACTTCAGATTGGGCAGCAATGTTACCTGGTCTTGTAGATAAATTCCTTTGGTGTTGGTTGTGTTATTAGACTGGCTATAAATGCGCTCAGGCAGTGGAACATTATAGTTTGGCTCAAAAATATCTATCGAAGGGAAATCACTAGTAAAGCCTTTGCTATCTTGAGTATTCCGGTTCCAGTCCACACCTAACAGCAGTTGATGAGCGATCGCACCCGTGTTGAATTTACCAATCAAGTTGGTTTGCAGAGCTAAGGTTTGTGTAAAAGTCGGATCATCACCATACTGCGTTCGAGTCAGTGTTCGACCATCCTCTAAAAGTCCAATATCGTTATTAGTAACTTTGCTACTTCCCTCATCAAATTGCCACGAAAATCTATTCCTGAGCCGCCAATTTTCACTAAACTGGTGATTCAGTGTTAGCTCGAAACGATTGCTGTAAGAATTTTGATAATCATCAGGTTGAAACAAATTGCGATTTCTAGGCAATGTTAAAAAGATTGCTTCTGGTCGAAAGCCCCGGTCGAACCCTTGTTGAGAATCAAGATATTCATAGGCGAAATCAAGGGTTGTCGCATCACTAATCTTATAAGTAAAAACCGGAGAAATATAGAAAATTTCGTTTCCAATGTAATCCCGATAGCTGCCAGAATTTTCATAGGAAACATTCAAACGATACAATAACCTTTTATCGGTGATCAGCGGCCCAGACAGGTCGATTGCAGGATTGTAGTAATCGAAGCTACCAGCCGTGAAACTAGCAGAGTAATAGGGGGTACTCAGAGGTTTTTTTGTCACATAATTTACAATACCACCCGGCTCCAACTGTCCATACAGCACGGAAGCGGGGCCTTTCAGAACCTCCACCTGTTCAATGTTGGCACCATTAGCAGGAAGTAAACCATTAAATCCATCTACCAAGGTACCACCGGAAAAACCACGAATATTGACATCACCGAAACTATTGCCATAGCCCGATACGGCTGCTACACCAGACACATTGCGAGTTGCATCCACAATCCTCGTGATTCCCTGATCCTTGATTACCTGCTGGGGAATCACCTGAATCGACTGGGGAATATCACGTAAAGGTGTATCAGTCCTAGTTGCAGTTGATGCTTCTGGTACAGTGTATCCATCTTGTTCGCCCGTCACTACAAGTTCAATCGGCTCATCACTCTCTGCTAAGGGTTGACTAGGCTGTGGCTGAGTTTCTGACTGATTTGGTTGCGTTTGAGATTGTTGCTGCGGCTGTGTGGAGGGTACAGCACTCGCCACAGAGAAGATAATACCCTCATCCGGACTATTAAATAACTCAACAGTTGGTACACCTGTTTCCCCCGTCACACTCACGCGGATAGTCTGAGCATCAAAGTTTGTTACCGTGATCTCACTAATACCTGCAATTGGCGAAGTTGAGCGGAATGTGAATGCATCACCGTTGGGTAAACGCAGTTGGGCATTGGGAATGTCAGCAATAAAGTTATTGCCAGAAGAACTATTCACTACTTGTAATTGTTGCCCAATGGAAGTCTGTAAAATCACCTCCACACCCTTGGATGTGGGGTTTGCCTTGACTGAAGTCACTTGTATAATTTCAGCTGACTGACTTTGGGCTGGTGGGTTCTGCTGCTCTATTTGAGCAAACCATTCTTTGACTGTTCTTGCAGAACGGTCTAGTTCTTGTACACTTTGAATTTCAGTTACTTGCTTTGCCTGAGTTGGTTGTATAACCACAGCAATAAAAAACCAGGAAATAAACAGTGATCGCAACGGTTTCATAACTTTACACACTCAACCGGATTTCTCAAAACAGAGTCGATACTTGAGAATTATTTTATGTAACTCTGTTTATGAGAATACGAAATTCAGGTAAGCGTAAATATCTGAAACCGGATTTTTTTTTATCGGAATCGGGATGTCCCTTTTACTACAAGCCTTTTGGCTGACGATATTCTCTAGGAGTCATGCCAAATTGCCGCTTAAACAGATAGCTAAAATGACTCGTACTTTCGTATCCCACTTGATAAGCAATTTGTGCGATCAGCAAATTAGTGCCTCGGAGTAGCTGTTTTGCCTGCTCTAGCCGCAGGGATTGCACATATCCCAATACGGTAGTCCCAAACACTTCTCGAAATCCGCGTTTGAGCTTAAAGTCATTGAGTCCGATTTCTTTGGCTAAATTTAGTAGAGAAGGTGGATGTGGCAGCCTTTGATTTAAAATAGCTTTGGCGTGATGCAAACGTTCAATTTCATCGGCACGGAAATAAAGCGATCGCTGCAATAGGTGATGATTTTCCCCCCATTGTGCAATCTGAAGTGTCAGTAGTTCTAGCACTTTTGCTTCTAAATACATTTGTCTAAGTTTTTCTCGAAACGGACACTGCAATATTTGTTTGAGTACTAACCACATTGCAGGTGTGGTTGCTTCTAACGGCTGATGGAAGCGCTCTTTTATTGGATTTTCTCTCAACTGCTCAAGCAAAGTAGGCAACTGTTCAAAGCTTCCCTGGAAACTGTCAAGTAAATCAGGATACCAATAAATACTGATACACTCAGTGCGTTTGTTTGCATTAAAATGTTCAAACTCCCGAACATCAGGCAAGCAAAATAAGTAGTTATAACCTGCAACTTCTTCATAATCGTCACTGACTCCGGGCACATTTGGTGTAACAGTTCTGACACCACTAGACAGAAAAAATTTAGATGTCAGCAAAGGCGAGTCATCGTGTTTTTGCTCAAAAATTACTGGTTGAGAATACTCATTGTTATGAATTCCTAGCCCAAGATTATGGCGAAGCTCAGTCCAGTGAAAGCTGTATTTACCAAACCAAGTAGACAATTGTTCTTTTCCTTCATAGTCATTAAACAACTGCACATCCTGGCAAAATTCCCCAAAGTCTTCTGTCCCAGTTAGACGAATGGTCATGGTAATACTCTCATTCTCAACTACTTATTGAGAAATAGTATCCATTAGTAGGGATAGTAATGTCTACAGCAAGCCCTACGGGTGACGCTCCTGCGTCGCTCTAAGCAAACGCGAACAGCGTCTGGTTGACGCCATTCGGGAGAGGTTAAATGTAAAATCACTTTTGTCAATTAGTAATCATGCTGGAAATTTGCTGAGATTATGAGTAGTAAATTAATCCTTGTACTGAATTTGGAGGCAAGAATAAATGATGCTTTTACGTAAATGCCCTCTGGGCGGCTTGTGGAAGACATCGCGCTCCACTATGTTAGATTCAAGCTACACTCCTGCGGATGAGGAATCAGGTAATGGCGGCTTCTGTGGAACATGGCTTAAATAATAGCGCTTCCATCCCTCCTTTAGAAAGTGGCGATCGCTTAACCCGCCACGAATTCGAGCGTCGTTATACAGCAATGCCCGATAAAAAAGCAGAATTAATTGAAGGAGTTGTCTACGTAGCATCATCACTGCGTTTTAGAAGTCATGGTTTACCTCATGGAAACTTAATTATCTGGTTAGGAAATTACAAAGTTTCCACTCCAGGCGTAGAGCTAGGCGACAATGCTACCGTGCGCTTGGATTTAGACAATGAACCACAACCTGATGTTTTGCTGTTGATAGATAAACCAGCCAGGGGACAGGCACAAATAAGTGAAGATGATTACGTAGAAGGCGCACCGGAATTAGTAGCAGAAGTAGCAGCCAGTAGTGCATCTATTGATTTGTACGACAAAAAACGCGCCTACCGTCGCAACGGAGTGCAGGAATACATCGTCTGGCAAACTTTGGAAAATAAACTCGACTGGTTCTGTTTGCAAAATGGTGAATATTTGCCACTCGTAGCAGATGCAGATGGTGTGATTAAAAGTAGGGTATTTCCAGGTTTGTGGTTAGCTGTCATCTCACTAGTTACAGAAGACATGACGCAAGTTTTAGCAGTCCTGCAACAAGGGTTGAGTTCAAAAGAACACGTTGAGTTTGTGCAGCATTTATCACAACAGTCTAAGATTTGAATTATTAATAAATATAGCAATTCTATTTTATTTGTGAGAATTGAAAGCGACAGACAGATCCCCAATATCTCAAAGATGTCGGGGATCTTGTTTCTAGCGATCGCCTGTTGACTACTAAAATTTCTTTATAACTCCCAGGAAATCGACTCCACCACCGTCAACGGATCACCTGGGAAAACACGTAGCCTGTGGGAAGTCTCAAAATAGTCAACGTCAAACAGATTCCTAACATTGACTGCGGCTCAAAAACCTCCCTGTTTATAGAAGATAGCAGCATCGGTGCGTAAATAACTTGGCACAGTAAACAAGTTGTTTAAGTCTCACTGGCGATCGCCGATGTAAAATAACCCCAAGCTCAAGCCCAACTCTTAAAATTACTAGATTGAATTCTTACTCCCATAACTCCCTACCGCAGGCACTAAAACTCCCACGAAATTGTGCCCAACACCGTTAACGGCGCACCGGGATAGATGATATCTCTTCCCTGGCTGGTTTCGTAATATTTTTCATCAAAAAGATTCTTGATATTGATTGCAGCCTTCCAATTATTGCGTTTGTAATAAAGTGCTGCATCTGTACGGAAGTAGCTGGGCAACACTAAACTGTTATCCAAATCGCCCTGTCTATCGCCCACATAATACAATCCCAATCCAAATCCCAAACCTTGTAAACTCCCACGTTGTATTTCATAGGTTGTCCACAGACTAACAGTATTCTTAGCAACGCTGTCCAACAAATTCCCAACTGGATATTGATTGTCTTTGGTGATTTGGGCATCGGTATAAGCGTAAGCAGCAATAATTTTCCATCCGGTCAGGATTTCGCCAGCGATATCTAGCTCAACGCCCCGACTACGTTGCTCCCCGGTCAGAGTGGAAAAATCAGGATTGTTGGGATCGGTGGTCAAGACGTTAGCTTTTGTGATCTGGTAAGCAGCCAAGGTTGCAGACAGTCGGTTACTCAAATCGGCTTTGACACCCACCTCGTATTGTGTACCTTGGGCAGGATCAAATGTAGAACCATTGACTGAAGTACCAATGTTAGGAACGAAAGAACTGCTATAGCTAGCGTAAAGAGAAATTGCTGGTATCGGCTGGTAGACAAGACCAACCCGAGGGCTAAAGGCTTGGTCAGATTGACTGATGCTAGTTGAGGCAAGTAAATTGTCATTTTTCTGCTCGGTAAAATCGAAACGCCCTCCGACTAGCAGCTTCAAATTATCCAGTAGGGTAATCTGATCTTGAAGATAAATCCCTAATCTATCTGTACGAGTTTGAATCTTTGTAGTAGTTTGTAGAGGAGCGGTAGAGAGAACACTGTTATTGACCGGACTAAAAATATCGATAGGTGACAAAATACCTCTTCTAAAAATCAGCGGACCTTCGCTTCGGTTTAGCTCTATTCCCAAAAGCGGTTGGTGGATAATTGACCCAGTTGCAAACTTTCCTATGACCTCTGTTTGGAGACTGTAGTTGTCAGTTTCAAATTTAGCATTTGTAAAAGTCCTATTAAAGAACCGATCATCGATTAAACTATCTGGCTCTGCCCGGAAATCATTTACCTTGTTTATAGTAATGGAAAGGGCATTGCGAAGCTGCCAATTTTTACTAAACTGATGTTCTAATCTATAGCCAGCTCTGTAAGCTGTGGTTTTAGAATCATTTTCTCCTGGAACCCCTAAGAAGCGACTAATCGGAATTGGGGCAGGTCTGTTACCAATAGCGATGATGCCTCGATCAAATTGGGTATTATTGTTTAAATACTCAAAATCAAGGTTTAATTTTGTGTTGGTGCCGATTTTCCAGGTTAGAGATGGTGCGATGAAGATACGTTCGGTGTCAACAAAGTCACGAAAACTCCCGGAGTTTTGGTAAGCAACATTCAAGCGATATAACAGAGTTTTGTCCGCATTCAGTGGACCAGAGATATCTAAAGTTGGTCGATAAAAACTGTAGCTTCCTACGGTGAAGTAAGCAGCGTAATAAGGTTCACTCAGCGGTTGCTTTGTAACAAGGTTGATAATCCCACCCGGTTCAGCCTGACCAAAAAGCACTGAGGCAGGTCCCTTGAGTACCTCTACCTGTTCCACGTTTGCTATTTCCGATAATGTGAAGAAATTGGCATCGCGGAATCCATTTCTAAAATTTCCATCCTGCGAGAAACCACGAATGATATAGCGAGCAGCTCCTGTACCCCCGTAGTTGCCTGCTTGTGTCACGCCACTTACGTTTTGTAGTGCATCCTGTAGCCGCACTGCTTTTTGGTCTTGTAACACCTGTCGGGGCACTATTTGAATTGAGGCAGGAATGTCACGCAGGGGTGTATCGGTTTTGGTGGCAGTAGAGGCATTTGGTACACAGTATCCATCCTGCTCACCTGTCACCACCAACTCAATCGGCTGATCAGCTTGCGGTGTTGGTGTCTCTGGCTGGGTTTGATTTGTCGGCGTTTCTGGTTGTGTATGCGGTTGTTGTGAAGTCGTTGTAGTTGGTGTCAGCCCAAAAATCAAACCTTCGTCACTGTTAAATAACTCTACTTTTGGGATACTGCCTTCCCCTTTCACTGTTATCCGAATACTGTTTGCATCAATATTTGTTACTATTAACTCAGCAATTCCCGCAAATGGTTTTTCTTGCTGAAAGGAGTTCCCCTGCGGTAAACGTAATTGTGCATTAGGAATCTCGACAATAAAGCTGTTTGCATCACTCTTATTGACAACTTGCAACGCTTCAGCTTTAGATGTTTGTAAAATTACCTCAATCCCCGTGGAAGTTGAATTAACTTTAACGCCGGTAACTTCTATAACTGCAACATTACCTTGTTGCTGCGCTAACAAATCAACTGCACTCGTAGAAAAACCTCTTTGAGTTTGCTTGATACCCTGAAATTCATTTCCCCATGCAGGTTGGATCATTGGTAAAACTAGAGCGATCGCCCACAATTGCCAACTAAAATACCTACAACCCGCAAGTATCCTCTGTAATCTTCTCATAACTAGTACCAATAGACAGATATTCGTAAGTACCTCTTGAAGTCACCTTACGGAGTTTCAATAACTGTGTCTATCTGTAAAGCTGCAATTTTTTGTCACTTCAGCGGCTTTTTCCCAAGTTGACATTCTTTTGGTGTAACCCCAAATTTTTTCTTAAAAGCTTGAGCAAAATAACCTAAATGTGCATAGCCTACAGCATTTGATACTTCTGCTACTTGCATTTTTGTCCCACTTAGCATAATTTTTGCTTGTTCCATACGATAGTCATGCAAATAGCCAAAAACACTAGTCCCAAAAATTTCTTTAAAACCTTGTTGCAACTTCCGTTCTCCTAAATGAACCATCTCTGCTAAATTAAGCAATGAGGGAGGATTATCTACTCGATAGATTAAGATATCTCTAGCATGATAAATTTTCTCAATGTCTGCTGGTTTCAGGTTAACTAATAGGTGAATCGTCTGTTCTTTATACAAAAGTTGATTAAATTGAAGCGCCAGTAGTTCAATGACTTTACTTTCTAAATACATCCTCTTCATCATTCCCTGATAAGGAGCATCTAACATTTGTCGTAAAACAGCAAACATTACCGAAGTGATTTCTCCAACAGTGTGATAAAATCTCAGCGGATATTCATCTTTTAAAAAAGATTGCAACGAGGTAGGTAGAAATTCAAAGTTTTTGCTGAAACTTCTCAGCCACTCAGGAGAAATGTTTATCAATATCTCTAAACAATACTCACCAGTAAAACGCTGCTCAATCTCATCTAATTTTGGTAGATAAAATAAATAATTTCTGCCAACATGCTCTATATAATCATCTGGAATTTCTTTAATTCCTGGAGTAATTGTTCGCAAATTACCTGAAAGATGAAAATGAGACGTTAAAGGACAAGGTTGCTCTATATGATGATTCCACAAGCTTAAATCACGCTCAAAATATTCGTCTATAATATTAAGCCAAAGTCCTGGACGTAGCTCAACATAATAAAATAAACCAGTAGAGAATCTATCTTTGGATTTTACAGCATAGTCAAAACCATTGCATTTATAAAGTTCCTTCTCCGATTTTTCTAGATGTTCTTGAAATTGATTGTTATATTCTTCTAATGTCAGAATTTCCATCAAGATATTTAATCAATAAATTTGACTTGTGAGAAAAGCTAATAAATATTCTTAATAAATAAATTATAAACTGTGTCTGACAAATACGAATCTGAGTGTAGTGATTGGAACTAAAAGTATTACTTTTTTTGAGAAATTGAGGGTAATCATTTTCCCATTCGCGTATTCTCAAGCTTGAGAATAAAACTGGCGATCGCCTGAATATTCACAGATGTAACTAGAGAAATCAGGAGCGATCGCGCATGATAATTCTAGGCGATCGCCTGACTCCAACTTCTGAAAAAAGACCGGCACAAATTTGTTTCCCTTCATCAGGTAAGCAAAATAGCTGGCCCTTTGATTTTTCAAGTCTCTTTCAAGGTCTTTACAGCAGAATTCAAGTATTTGAACCACATCTGTCGTAGGGGCGGAAGGCCTTGCGCCCCAACCGCGTGGTCTATTTACCTGAAAATAGCTGTAATATAAGACTCTAGAGGAATGTCTGCACTACTACTTCCACTCAAGCAGAGGTTTGGAGCCGAGGGCAAGTCAAAAGTCAAAAGTCAAAAGTCACTTGTACTGAGCGTAGCCGAAGTAAAAGTCAAAAGTATGATGGAATAAGCTCTTTAGGGCTTTTCAATAGTCTGCTTATTTACGCCGTGTTGTACTAGTCTAATCATCGTCATGTAGTCTGTTCATGTCTAACCGCGGCAATTTCGGTATAGAAGTAATGCACGAGCGCAATGCTTACAACTTTTCCCTGGATTTGGTTGCTGGTGAGGCAGTACCTGTGGCAACGATCGCGCCTGTAATTCACGCTCTCTGTCTAGAGGGCGGTTTTTTGATGAAGCTATAGTTATACAAATATTTACATAGATAAAATATTAAAAAAATATCTGGTGTATTTGGGTACAATTACTAAATTGTTACTCATTTATATTAGTAAATGCATTGGTATAAATAAAAATAATTATCAAAAATGTAAAGTGAGTAAACTAACTACTGAGGGTTCCCCCTGGAGTTTACATTCTTTGTGTTTCCACTGACTACAAATCTCAGATTTTAGTTTTTGTCTCAATTCAATATAAAATCTAAAACTTAAAATCCAAAATCAACATGGCAAACCTAACTCCTAATTCTAGTTTCAGTTTGACGCTGCGCTTGCAGATTCCCAATCGTGTGGGGATGTTGGCGTCGATAACCCAGGCGATCGCTACCAGTGGTGGTAATCTTGGTCAAATCGATTTAATCGAGCAAACCCGCAAAGAGTCCACCCGCGATCTGACTGTGGATGCTGCTAGTACTGAGCACGCTGAAACCATTGTGCAAGCAGTCAAAGCATTGCCAGATATCAAGTTACTCAGTGTCTACGATCGCACCTTTAATTTGCATCGCGGGGGCAAAATCAGCATTACTAGCAGAATTCCCTTAAGAAGTGTGTCCGATCTAGCAATGGCTTACACGCCCGGAGTGGGTCGAATTTGTACAGCGATCGCTCAAGATCCAGAGGAGGTTTACAAATTAACCATCAAACAAAACACTGTTGCGATTGTTACCGATGGTAGTGCCGTTTTAGGTTTGGGAAATCTTGGCCCAGCAGCATCTCTCCCAGTCATGGAAGGCAAAGCAATGCTGTTCAAGGAATTTGCGGGGCTAGATGCTTTTCCCATTTGTCTCGCCACCCAAGATACAGAAGAGATTATCCAGACAGTTAAGAATATCGCTCCAGTGTTTGGGGGCGTGAATTTAGAGGATATCGCTGCACCTCGCTGCTTTGAAATTGAAAAGAGATTGCGCCAGGAGTTAGATATCCCCGTTTTTCATGATGACCAGCACGGTACAGCAATTGTTACCTTGGCTGCGTTGTTTAATGCCCTAAAGCTGGTAAATAAGTCAATGGCCCAAATCAGGATCGTGATTAACGGTGCTGGAGCGGCTGGAGTGGCGATCGCTCGGTTACTGACTAAAGCTGGGGCAGAAAAAATCTGGATGTGCGACTCTAAAGGGATTATCTCTACTAGTCGCACCGATTTGACAGAAGAAAAACTTGAATTTGCCGTGAAAGCTCAGGGGACGTTAGCGGGTGCAATGCAAGGAGCAGATGTCTTTATTGGTGTCAGCGCACCGGGAGTTTTGACACCAGAAATGGTGCATTCGATGGCGAAAGATGCAATCGTGTTTGCAATGGCAAATCCGATTCCAGAAATTCAGCCAGAATTAATTAGTGAATATGTTGCTGTGATCGCTACAGGTCGCAGTGATTACCCAAATCAAATTAATAACGTCCTCGCTTTTCCTGGGGTATTCCGTGGTGCTTTAGATTGTCGGGCCCAGGCAATTACCACCACAATGTATCTGGAAGCCGCAAGTGCGATCGCCTCCTTAGTCAAGCCTTCAGACTTGGATCGGGAACATATTATTCCTTCAGTCTTTGATGAGCGCGTCGTCACTGCTGTTGCTGCTGCTGTGCAACGTGCAGCGCGTGAAGAAGGTATTGCTCGGAATTAATTAACTAAAAGAATGACTTTTGTGGGATAAGCGTCTCGCCCGTCCCACAGCACATTCTGACCATGCAATCTCCTATAGGGAATTGCCAAAACCAGCAAACCATTTTAGTTACTCCCGATCATTTTATGATTTCGGTTGTGCAACTTGCCTAACAACTTGTTCGTCTTGCTACCTAATTGTTGAAACAATAACATGTCATGATAGTTTATCCTGATTATTTCAAGAGTTTAGGATGATTTGATTATGGTGCTAGATATTACAAAACCAAAGGATTACATTGACCTAGCATCTTCTTTGTCTAAAGAACTTGCTCAATCCGCAGTTGAAAGGGATGCCCAAGCTGGAGTTCCAGAAGAAGAAATTAATAAACTGCGTGAAAGTGGTTTGTTAGCGCTGATTGTCCCCAAGCAATATGGTGGGATTGCCGCAACTTGGATTGATGCCTTAAAAATTGTCAGAAAACTGGCAAAAGCTGATGGTTCAATTGGTCAGTTATATGGTAACCATCTGAATTTGACGACTTTGGGTCACGTTTTGGGCACACCAGCCCAAAAAGAAAAATATTATAGAGAAACTGCTAAGAATAACTTATTTTGGGCAAACGCCATGAATCCGCGGGACACTAGGCTGAAAATTAACCCAGAAGGCGAGAATTTTCGGGTTAATGGTGTTAAAAGCTTTGGCACAGGAATTTCCGTTGCAGATTTCCGGGCATTCTCCGCTTTGGAAGATGGCGTAGAATTACCCTTCCTATTCATAATTCCCAAAGACAGGGAAGGGGTAGTTTCTAATCAAGATTGGGACAACATCGGGCAACGTCGAACTGATAGTGGTAGTTATACATTTAACAATGTCCTAGTAGAGAAAGATGAGATTTTGGGGCCACCCAATTCCCCTGATAGTGCCTTCTCAACTTTTCTTGCTATTATTGCCCAGCTAACAAAAACCAACGTTTTTCTGGGAATTACTAAAGGAGCCTTCGCCGCTGCTCGTGAGTATACTAAAACTACTACTAAACCGTGGATTACATCAGGTGTAGATAGTGCTACTCAAGACCCATATATTCTGCATCATTACGGTGACTTTTGGATTGAAATCCAAGCTGCGATCGCTCTAGCCGACCAAGCAGCCGAGAAGCTGCAAGCAGCATGGGAAAAAGATGCAGAACTCACTTATCAAGAGAGAGGAGAAGTTGCGATGCCTGCGGCGAGCTTCGCTAACGCAGTTTTCACAGCTAGAGGATTAGCTAGCCGTGTAGGTATAGATATTACCAATCGCATCTTTGAAGTTACCGGAACTCGCGCCACTGCAACCAAATATGGATTTGACCGTTACTGGCGGGATTTACGAACCTTTACTCTCCACGATCCTGTGGACTACAAATTGCGAGCGATCGGCGATTGGGTACTCAACGATCAACTACCCGTAATCACGCAATATTCTTAGGGCATTGGTTATTTCTCTCTCCACTTTAAGAGCCTTCCCTACTCCCTCATCCACACAGACGCGATTAATCGCGTCTCTACATAATCCCTAATTCAAAATTGATATGACTCAACTAAAAACACTTCCTACCTATGATCCAAGTTTATTTGAAGGAGCCGCTGAGGGGTACGCTCAATATAGAACTAAATACCCACCTGTTGTATTCGACAAATT
Source organism: Nostoc sp. (assembly GCF_036919675.1). GTDB lineage: Bacteria > Cyanobacteriota > Cyanobacteriia > Cyanobacteriales > Nostocaceae > Nostoc. The sequence continues at coordinate 96,555 of NZ_JBALCP010000096.1, read as the reverse complement.
AACCGAAATATTTAATCTAAGCAGATGGCGGTAAGTTGCGGGATACTGGCAACTTTTACTCAACCTCACGCCAGTTTTATCAGGCTCATCCTGACGTTATAAAAGTGTTTCTAGAGGAGCTAGAAAAGGCAGAAATCTGGACTAAGGATCATCCCAAAGAAGTAACACACCTGCTTGCTCCTGTGACTCAGCTAGATCCACCGACTCTAGAAATAATGCATGATAAATATGACTATGGTCTGGTACCAATTACCGAGAAAACCATTATCAAGCAACAGGAAGTTGCAGAAAAGTGGTACAGCTTAGGACTTATCCCCAAGAAGGTGAATGTTAGAGACGGGTTTTTGACACCTGAAGAGTACGCCAAAATTACTCCCTCAGAAGTGCAAGCTAATAAGTAGCCAATGTGAAAACCAGGGAACAGGAAATAGTTACTATCTCCTTATCCCGTAAAAAATCAGTTTAAGACAAACTGTGGCGTTGAAAAAATTCCCAAATTGTCTGAGTGGCGTTCAAACCAAGTTGAGCATTGAACTTATTTAGGCTCGCATCAGTTGAAGCACCACCAGGCCAAAAATGTCCCCCGTCTACTACAGCTAGCTGTAAGACCTCTGAGTTGCCACTACAACTTGAGTACTGAACAGCTTTGACTTTGGAGCTTTTGCTGGAGTTAGTGCCAGGAAGCGGTAGGGATGTGGAATGTGAGATACATTGATCGTGCGATCGCCAAAAGCTTATTATATCTGAAATAGAAACAAGCGCTCCTCGTTGACTGTGGTCATCACCTTCATAACGTACATCTTGATCGTTTGTACCGTTGATGATCATCATCGAGATCGGAGTCTGAGGGTGGCAATTAGGTTTGAGTCGAACTGGAAGAGAGCCAGCTACTGATGCGAAAGCAGCAATTTTATCAGATAGCTTACATGCTAAAGCTTGGGTAAGTATTGCGCCCCTAGAAAAACCAGTGGCATAGACTTTATTACTATCAATATTTATTTGTTGTTTAAGATGATCAATTAAGGCACTAACAAATAAAACATCATCTACCCTTCCTTGAGAATTACCTCTAAGACTCCATTTTTGATTAATTCCATCTGGATAAACAACAATAAACCCTTTTTGATCCGCTAAATTATTAAAGCGTGTAACATCACTAATTGAACGACCACTACCAGAATCTCCATGAAATACTAAAACTAATGGCATTGGTTGGTTTGGATGATAAGATTTTGGAGTGTAAAGATAGTAGGTGCGTAATCGTCCTTGGTTATCTATCTGTCCATAATTATCACCACTCAATATTTTTTGTTTAGATGTATTTGTTTGATCAGCTTGGATTGAGTTGCAGGCCGTTACTAAACTCATTACAAGTAATAAACTAATAATTTTCTTAAAATATTGACAATTCTGATATATATTCATGGTAAATTACTAAATCGATAAAAATGCTTTCACTCAGATTAAGATATTTTGTCTACCCTCCAAAGTTGTATTAAATTAAAACTAACACTCTTACTAGAGTATTAGTTTTGATTCTGCTCAATCAGCTATGCAAGATTTATTGCAAAAGTCTTAAAATGCCCTGCGCTAAGGCGCACGCTACGGGAACAGACTGAAATCTGGGGCTACCGTGACGAAGCCTGTTTTAGAAGGTTTTTAGACATGAAGTCCGCGTAGGTGGACTTCATTTTTAGAGCCGCGACTTTAGTTATCGGGTATTTTTGCAAGAAGTTGATTACAATACCACTGCCAAGTGCAACAGATATATTAATAAACTTTTACATAGTGACCAGGAACCCAGTGGCGATGACCGTTTGCTGTTCTTACCCAATGTCCACGAATCCACTTCTTGTGGGCATAGGCAACGAGATTATTTGTATGAACACCAGGTCTAACAATTATCTGCGCTGCCGATGCCTGTGAGGGTAAGGAACCAATTACGAGTGGTAGAGCAAGTAAAGCGCCAACAAAGATACGTTTCATTATTTAATCTCCGATCAGTTACTTTTGGTTTAGTTGACTACAACATTCCTAAATAATTTATGGATATCTACCCCTCCCCCAGACACATAATCTTCGGAAATACCTTCGGCATATAGCGTTTCTCTGTCGGATGAGGTACATGTATGAGACTAGGAAGCTTGTCAATTAAGGGTTTTAGTGTACTTCACGCAGGAACTGCTATAAGGAATTTTTCCATAAAGGAAAGTGCCCGTGAGACTATAGGAAGTCTTGTTTATCTCACGACTAAATAAGATTGATGTATTACTTTGAGTTTAAAACACTAAATAGAAATACATATGGTAAGAAAGTCATAATTTAGGCATGACTAAAGTCATACTTACATGATGTGCAATTTCTGAAAAATTTTACAAATGTGTTGCGATTTTCGCAATAATCTGTTTCTCAGCTAAAAAATTCCGAAAAATAACAACTCTTGGCGCTCTTGGCGGTTCGATAGTTTTCATAACTCAAATAGGATTGCTATATGCGTTGTCTTTTGAGTTTCTTGCAATCACTAAACACTCATTTGGAACCCTAGTAAGCATATTGTTAAAAGCTGGAGTATAACGACCATCTTCACCAACAACCTTGCGGAGAGTATACTCCCCAGCCCTAGAAAATCCGCCCAACCAAACGTTCTTTCTGTGCCAGATATCTCCATTGGGAGAACTTTTGTCTTGAGACATTGTAAGACTTACAATCGATGTTGAAATTTCTATTCCTAGCAAAAAAGGGATGATTTGAGCTTGCTGCAAAGTTTCATCTGTAAACTGAATTTTGTAAGTTACTTTAAACCATTGAATAAAATGTAGTAATATCCAGCCACCAATCGAGTTATGAAAAGTCCACTGCAACGGTGCAAAGACTGGTAAATCCAAGGTTTTTTTCTGTGTATTCCATTCTAAATTGTACATAGTGATGCAAGTATCTGGCAGTGGATTACCATCCAGAAAAAATACACCCTTAAGGACAGATGGTAAGTTTGTTTGTTTGATTGGAATCATCCAAGTTGCAATATTATTGAGTTGCTTTTTCTCGATTAATTCAGCCATACTAATTTGTAATTCCTACTTCGTAAGTAATACACACAAAAAATAAAAATGATTACAGGCTTATAAGAGAATGTCTAAAAATTTGGCGATCCACCAAACAGATGAATATTACCGTGACATACTCCTACACTGACTCTTTGAGTACAGTGTAGGCTTCCAAGACAATTCTCTAACTCTAAACCTGACATCTTCACTCACAGCCGTGGAGCAAAACCTTGTAGCACTAAATTATTAGGAGTAACGGCAGTCACTTTTTCAAAATCCCACTTGACTTCTGTAATTGAGTCCCATTGATAGTTCTTGAACAGATGTAAACAGAAAATATTGATAAAGCCAATTGATAAGGATCTACCAGGACAGGCTCGCTCATGCCCTTCGCCGTTCCAAGATAAGATATCTGAAAAATTCCGTGTTAGGTCAAAATCATCTGGATTTTGGTATCTATTGGCATCCCGATTAGCCGTCAAAATAGAGCCAAGCAAGCGAGTACCTTTTTGGAATGGACATTTTTGTTCTCCAATCTCAACTTCACCTGCTTCAGTAGTGAGTTGGCTAACAAATCGCACAGGTGGATAGAGACGACCTGTTTCCAAAATCACTTGATTGAGAAGTGTTGACTGTTCTAGAGCGTCTGGGTCTAAACTTTTCTTACCATTCCAAACTGCATTGACTTCTGACAATACATCATTTCTGAGGGCATTATCCAGGCATAGAACACCAATAACAGATCCCAAAAGCGCACTCGTACCGGCAGTACCGGCAAGATGAATCATATCGAAAAGGCTATTAGCGATTTGGTGTTCGTTCAACTGATACTGAGCGCCTGTTTCAAAGTAAGATGCCCATTTGGCAGATTGTTTATATCGCTTGGTTAAATGCTTGCGATGCCGAATATTTGGCGCTGTTAATATTGCCAGCAGATAGTTGCTAATAAAATTTGGCAAGGATGCCAGAGCAAAACCTTTAATGTAACTACTCGATGCTGTGATTTCTTCCTCAGATAAAGATATCTGAAAAACCAGTTGGTGCAAAATCGACAGCATAATCTTTGGCAAATCGTTGCCGATGTGTAATTTGCTCTGTCTAGCAGCCTCTAACAGGCTTTGCTCAACTAGATACCCTAAAAAGTCTATCTGTTCAGACGGTTCCGGTAAGGCTTGTAAGAACACAGTACGCAGTCCTGTGTGTTCTTTACCGTTGGTTCCTAAGCTCAGAGGATTATCCAGCAGGTAGCTAGGAGCTAATATTCTGATGATACCTAAATCATTTCCCCGCAGCTGTGGTTGGGTTTGCATTAGTTCCTTCACTTGGGAATGAGAGGAATGCATAATTGCTTGATCCACGGCAAAATACTTGTCTCCAATATTGTCCTTTCGGATGTAGAGAAAGTCTCGCCATGCGTTGAGCATGATTGAGGCATCCATGTAATAAAAAACTAAGCGCACAAACTTGCCGATCGCAGTGTCATAACCTACTTTCGCTAGTATAGGTGCAAGCCAGATCTGGCGATCGTGACCTTGTAAGACTTTATCTTTAAGTGTCATAATATTTACTTTGGAGTTTTAATGGTCATTGTTCATAAAACATTGAGCATTGGTTGTTCCCAGTCCCTAATTCAGATATTGATGCTTTGAGGAATTTTAGAAGGAAGCAGATACTCATAAATTGGACGGTGCAAATTACGTTGCTTAATCGTATCTTCTACCTGCTGAAGATTCCTCTGGAATGCCTGTAAAAATGGTTTTACTTTCTGGTCTGTAAAGTATCCTTGCTGATACTCGCCCAGCTTGTTATAGTATACAGATCCCAATAAGCTGAGTAAATTGTATTGCCGTTGCGCCTGATCTAAGGGGGGGAGCAAATTCAGGTAGTCTTGCTCAGTAACTTCTCTTTTGAGAGTTGAGGCTGGTAAATAACCTGCCATTGGGATGGCTGCGGCGTAGCCCATCAAATCTTTTTGCGGAAAGTTAACCGCAGCATGTTGAGCGCTAGCGGTGAAAATAATCAGCGTAATGGCATCATTCAGGTAATTGAGCGTTTTGATGCCCCCATTCTCGCCAAAATCGGGGATACGACCACCATCATAAGCTGATATTTCAGCTGCCCATGCTTGCAGGGCTGTGTCTTTCTGAATATCTTCATCGGTGAGGTAATATAAATTCAGATAGTCCCAAACCCATTGATGAATGGCATCCCAAACTAATAGTGCATCATCCCGATAAGGATAAACAGGCAATAGATTGGGATCATCCACACCGCGCTGTTGGAATTGCTTGGGCAAGATGGCACTATTGAACCCATAGCTTTGCAACCCCAGCACTGTTAAAACGCGGGAGTTATCGATTGATGCTGAGAGTAATCTATCGACACCACCGCTAGGAGCAATCAGAATCCGTTGGGCAGCATCGTTAATTGCTAAGGTACTGTCAAAATGCGGGCGCAGCAGAATTCTTAGGGGATGCGTAAGTGGCAGTTGTCGATAGGTTGCGATCGCAAAAACACCAACTAACAGGTGAGTTCTTGCTAAGTGAGTAATCGGTTCGTGGAAGTTGGCATCTGCTATTTGGACAACTGTTTTGGCAAAAAGCCAAGCGTATTTACCGGAATTAGGGGTAATGATTGGATAATCTGATCCTGGGGTTTGACCGCATTGAATGGCTATCGGACGCAATAGACGGGTGGGGTCTGAACCTTTGGGTAAGGCAAACAGTGCTATGGGAGCATAGACATATTTTTGCTCATCTGGGAATGTACCGTTGATCGCACCGGATAAAACTTTATAATCAGCTAAGTAGAGCCTTCCTTCAAGTCCTGCTGCTGCTAATGAATCGTCAGTTCCCATCACTGCTTGGTAATGTTCGTCTGTGACTGGGAAGCGATCGCCTGGACTGGTTACTCGCTCGATCATGACGGGATTGTAGCCAGCTACCCGCATGTAGGCAAATACTTCATCTTCCTGGTAAGTTTTGGCGATCGCTGGTACACCAATCACCACAAACAAATTTTCGTAGTCCTTGAGACTGGTTGCATGTACTGTGGGTTGTCCTTCATATAGAAGGGTAATTACTTGATTTAGAGCATCTCTGAGGATCACAAGTCCGTTTTCTTTAAGAATAGAAAAGAAAAGATCGTCGAGTTCTCTAACATCCTGAGATATCTGTTTAAGCAAAAACTGGGGGATAATTTGGAGGATTCTCACCAGAATGCTGATTTGGGCTGGTATTGCTCCCTTGATTAAGGCTTCTAAAATAAACCTTTCGACATCATCACGAATCGATTCAGAACCCTGATTTCCTCTGTTGACAATCAAGGTATTCACAAAAAGAACTCGTAACTGCTGGGCTAATAAAAGATACCAATTAGTGGTGAACTCTTCCGCAAAAGAAACCTGATCCACCATAGCAATAGATGGAATATAGGTATAGTTATATTCATACTCTTGCCTAGTGATGTATAGACTATGAGTACTTGGGTAAGTTATCGAATTATCTGATGATGAAGCAGTCATTGCCCCTATTCACATGTAGTGGTTTAGATAACTTTAACAGTTGAGGATGCACAAGTTTGAGTTAGCTAAATGTATTATCGCAATCAAATTGAAATTTTTGATTTTTCTCAAAGAAATTTTATATAATTTCTCGCTCACTCCTAACTCATTCATAATCAACAAAATCCTCAGATTCAGGAGTAACCAGAGATTTCTAGCTTTCATTAAAGGAATCTCAACTAATAATCAAAAAGTCGATGAACATTTTAACTCGCAGAGAATGCCTGCGATTCGGGAGATAAAGCAGGCTTGATTTTAGTAACGGAAAAATTTTGGCCATTAGTGAAGCATCGGAATGAACTGAAGTTGGGGAATCTTGCATCTGGGGATAAAATTGCTCAGAAAGCTCTCAATCGGTTCAGTTTAGCTGTTTGGGGAATTCGCCAACGGTATCCGTATCCCGGCTCAATACTTAGTACCAGATGAAACCGCTACTTTTGTCAACGAAATCAAAAGTTTGTGGTTGATTGACTTTTTTGGTTGATTACTTTGTCCTGGTGTCACATACTCGATTGAGAGATTGATGGTATTTTATTTTTGCACAAACTCCTTTATCCCAATCGCGATACAAGCTATGACACTCAATTTATATTTACTGCGACATGGAGAAACTACTTTTAGTCAAAGTGGTAACTTCTGCGGTGAAACTGATGCGGAGTTGACTTCTGAAGGGATGCAGATGGCAGAGAGTTTTGCCGATGTTTATCAAAAATTGAAGTGGTCAGCGGTTTATGTTAGCCCGATGAAGCGCACAATTGCAACTGCCAAGCCATTTTGTGATGCTATCGGTATGGATATGCAGTTGCGTGACGGACTTAGAGAAGGTAGTTACGGCGAATGGGAAACTAAGAGTAAATCGTTTGCCCAAGAGAATTACGCAGAAAACTATGTAAAATGGTTGACCGAACCCGCTTGGAATGCACCCAAAGGTGGAGAAACTGCGGTAGATATTGCTAACCGTTCTATGCCTGTAATTGCTGAAATTCAAGAAAAACATCCCCAAGGTAATGTTTTAGTAGTTTCCCATAAAGCCACGACTCGGATTATGCTTTGCAGTTTACTGGGAATTGATTTGGGACGCTATCGCTATCGGGTGAATATTTTGGTCGCGTCGGTAAGTATGGTTAAATTTGACGTTAATGGTCCTTTGTTAGAAATATTGGGCGATCGCCATCATATACCCGATCGTATTCGCTTTCGTCCGGGAACATAATAGTCCCTACTAGTACAGCACGGCGTAAATAAGCAGACCATTGAAAAGCCCTAAAGAGCTTATTCCATAATACTTTTGACTTTTGACTTTTGACTTTTGACTTCCGCCTTGCGGTACTAGTAGTTTGTCAAGAAACTATTGACATGATATCTGCGTTCGCGGCAACAAAATCTAACTTTCCAGCTTCCTGTGTCAAGCACCAAATCCTCTAAACAAAAACCGAAGACCAACACAAAAGGATTTGATTCACCGGACTTAGGCAAGAAATCTTTGGGCAAGATAAAAGTAATTAATCTGAAGTTACCCCATCTTAGCTTCTGGTTGAGCCAAGATAGCTGCAATTTCGTCCCCTGACAATCTATAGGGGATCTTGGCCTTACGTCCCGACGATGGGATATTTTTTTAACTGGAGTTTCTGAGCCTTTACTTTTTGCAGATGAAGGTAGAGGTAGGTTTATTCAGCTATTAAGTTGGCGATCGCTTCTACTAACTCGGCTGGCTCTATTGGTTTGGCAAGATGCTTGTGAAATCCGGCTTCTAGTACCTGCTTGGCATTAATTTCTCCAGCATAGGCAGTAAGTGCGATCGCCCGAATTTGCCCTCCCTGCTCTGGTGGCAGTGTTCTCAACTGTCGCATAAACATACATCCATCCACTTCTGGCATCCCAATGTCGCTTAAAAGTATATCTGGTAAGGATTGGGTTAAAGCGGCTAGGGCTTCATTTGCTGATGCCACTGCTGTCACATTTGCTCCATACTGCTCTAGCAAGAAGGCAATAAATTCTCGCGTATCTACATCATCATCCACTACTAAAATTTTCACCCCATTCAAATTTGCGGATGGCTCTGAGTCGCTACTGTCCTGTTTAATCTCTGATTGATTTTGGATCAGTGGGAGTCTGACGGTAAAAGCTGCCCCCTGATCTTCCCCTCTGCTTTCTACCTGGACTGTCCCGCCATGCAGTTCAACTAAGTGACGGACGATCGCTAACCCTAATCCCAATCCACCAAATTTTCTAGTGGTGCTACTGTTCTCTTGGCGAAAATATTCAAACACGTAAGGTAGGAAATCAGGATCGATGCCTTTCCCTGTGTCGCTGACTTGAATTAGTGCTGAGTTAAGAGTGCTAAGTGCTGAATTGGAACTAGGACATGATGATAGTCGAATATCCACCCGTCCCCCCTCAGGTGTAAACTTAACCGCATTTGAGAGCAAGTTCCAGACGATTTGCTGCAATCGGTTGGAGTCACCTAAAACTTGTCCCAAATTTGGTTCTAGGCTGATATGCATTTGAATTGACTTAGCTTCTGCCGATAGCCGCACTGTCTCCATTGCTGCCGAAATCACAGATGTCAGGTCAACTGGGTAGATATTTAAGCTAAGTTTACCTTGTAAAATCCGGGAAATATCTAACAAGTCTTCAATCAGTTGCGCCTGTAACTTAGCATTTCGCTCAATAGTCTTCAACGCTTGAGGGATTGTCTTTTCATCAAGTTTTTTGGTTTGGAGTAGCTTTGACCATCCTAAAATTGGGTTGAGTGGCGATCGCAACTCATGAGAAAGGACTGCCAGAAACTCGTCTTTTATCCGGTTGGCGTTTTCTGCTGCTTCTCGTGCGGTTTGCTCTGCCTCGTATAGACGGGCACGTTCCATCGCTTGAGCGCACTGCTGTGCTAGTGCCAGGATAAAGGTATGGTCATCCTGGTTAAACTTCTGAATTTCGGCAAAAGCTAGAGATATTCCACCTATGGCTCGTCCCTCGATGATTAATGGAATCGAAATCCAAGCTCCGTAGTTGTACCGAGCATACTCCTGAGCCAGATGTGAGTAACGAGCCACCCTTGTTGCTGTTGGCTCTTGCCAGATCGGCTTTTTGGTTCTGACTGCTTCTGCCAGTGGCGCGGATGCATTAATAGAGAATCGACGCCATGAATCTAGCGTTTCCTGTTGATAACCTACTGCCCGGATAATTTCTAGTTCAGTGCCGCTTTTAGTCACTAGTGCTACTAAAGCAGAACTAGCTCCTAAAGCTGCCATACCTTGCTCTACAATTACTTCAGCAACCTGTGTGGGAGTTAGAGATTCAGAAAGTGCAGCGGTAAGAGCTTGCAGACGGGCAGTGCGAGATGCTGCCCGTAAAGCTGCCTGTTGGGATTGCTGTGCTTCTTTGTAGAGTCGGGCATTATCAACAGCGATCGCCGCCCGACAAGCTAACTCCTCAGCTAACATCAGGCTTTTGGTGTCATAGCGACGACCTGAAGAAGATACCAAAGTCATAGCTCCCAGCACTCGTCCCCGAACTATCAGCGGTACACTCATACCAGATGTCGGATTTAGTTCTTGCAAGATTTTTCGGTGAGCGGCGCTGTGGGTTGGCACTTGCATTTGTTCGTCACGAAAATGAGTAATTTGTGACTTGCCTGTGCGTATTACCTCAGCAACACCTTTTGTTTGTGTCAAATCAGGCGGATAATTTTGTAACTGTTCTACCAATTCTTGTTTACCTCGATTGGCATGAACTGCTGCTACCCGGAGGACTGATTGATTGTCACAAATAATATCAACTAAGCACCAATCAGCTATTTCAGGCACTGCTAAACGCGCCAAACTGGCTAAGGTTGTCTCGTAATCCAATGATGCAGCCAAAATCCCACTAGCCTCAGCGAGAAAACGCTGCTGTTCCTCCACCTGCTTGCGCTCAGTAATATCTCGTGAAGACGTCTGCATCTCTAAAATTTCTTTAGTTTGGCGATCGCGAATAGCTCGAAGAGTTGTTTCCAACCAGATATAATGTCCATCTTTGTGACGACCCTGGTGAGTAATAGTATAAGTATCTGGTAAATTGGCATTGACTGGGTAATTCTTAGCAATCTCTGCCAGATCGTCAGGATGAACTAACTGATAGCTGAGACGACCGACTAATTCCTCTGGTTGATACCCCAGTACTGTGTAGCAAGCTGGTGAAATGTACAGAAGAGTTCCATTTACTGTATGGCGTGAAATAATATCAGTTGAATTCTCAGCCAGCAGCCGAAAACATGCCTCACTCTCGCCCAGTTTTGCCTCTGAGAGTTTGCGGACATTAATATTACGGAAATAAAGTGATAATCCTGTGGGTGAAGGATAGGCGCGAACCGCAAACCATGTATCAAAGGGTGGGTAATAATCTTCAAGCTCAAGCGGTATTCCTAGAGCAACTGCCTTTTGATAAAGCTGACCAAAGCTAGTAGCAGCAAGTTCTGGGAACTCTTCCCACAAATTTTTTCCGAGCAGATCCTCGCCGAAACGCCCCAGATTTCTGCTTGCTTCATGATTGAGGTAGGTGAAGCACCACTCACTGTCAAAGGCCAGAAAGCCGTCAGTGATCCTCTCCAAAATTTCGGTAACTTGCTCTTTGGCCTCCTCAGCCTCAACACGAGCCGCTTGCTCCCGCTCAAATAGCTGTTCGCACTCTGCTTCGGCAAGCTTGCGATCGGTGATTTCTTGGCAGATTGCGCCCACCCAAGTAATTTCATCGGGTAGTTTAATCGGATAATAATTTCCCGACCAATAGCGCTGCTTTCCAGGCGCGGCGGGTGTCTCCCCACTAGTCTCTTGGGCAATAGATTCTCCCGTCTCGATCACATGGCGGAAAGCTTCCATCACCGCAGGATCTAACTCAGGTAGCAGTTGGGCGATGGTCTTACCGATATGCACCTCTTGGGGTAAACCATTAATCTCAGCTAAAGCGTCATTCAATCGAACGTATCTTAATTTCTCATCCCATAAGCCAATACCTATAGGTGCGTTATTGAAGAGGGTATCAAGCAGAACGTTAGCTTCAATCAAGCGAGTCTGCTCTGTTTTGAGTAGCACCAATAGTTGCTTACAGTCTGCCTCAGCCTGCTTGCGTTCGGTAATATCCAGGCACATTCCTACCCATTCGCGGATTTCGCCTGTTTCGTCAAGTATAGGCACACCGCGTATATTCATGTAACGGTATTCACCGTCATGTCGCAGAACACGATACTCAGCAACTGCAACGCTGCGTGTAGGAAATGCCTGTTTCCAAATTGCCACCATCGAGGAACGATCTTCTGGGTGCAGCACCTCAACCCAACCCCATCCTTTGTATTCTTCGGGACTTTGCCCTGTGAACGCCTCCCAGGTAGGAATCTCATCAACAACGTTGCCCCAAGGTGCCGCCCTCCAGACTATCGATGCGCTTGCTTCTGCCAGTGAACGGTAGCGCGCTTCACTATCGCGCAGCGCAGCTTGCTGTTCGCTCAAATCTTGCCGCAAATCTGTAACCTCTTCAGCTTTCAGGTGATCAATTAAATCATTAACAATGGTAAAGTCTTCCTCGCCAATCGAGACACCTGGGGTTTCAAAAATTCGGCGATATTTTTCCTCACTTTCTTGCAGTAACGACTCGGTTTGCTTCTGCTCAATCAACTGACCAATTTGAGTGGCGATCGCACTGATCATCTGGAGTAAATTGGTGTCAGGCTCTGAAATTTGGTCGCTGAAAAATTCAATCACACCTAAGATTTTATTACCCAGCCGAATCGGAAATCCGATGGCGGCGGCAAAAAAATTCTCATTTTGGGCTTCTGAAATCCAAACAGGTTGACCACTTGCCCAAACTTGAGCGGGTAAACCTTCACTCAAAGCAATTGTCCGCTGGTTGAATGGTTCTTTCTCCAAGTCAGATGAATACCAACTACTCATCCGGTGCAGAACATTAGTTTCATCGTCTCCACTCCAAATTATTCCAGCTTGCCATCCTAAACATTCACACAAGGATTGGAGAATAGCTGGAACCGCATTCACGGGCGTGGTAGCTTCAGAGAGGATGTGAGCGATCGCATACTGTACAGTTAGAAGCTGTTGGCTGCGTTTGCGCTCAGTAATATCTGTAATTAAGATTGATACGCCAGTTTCTGAGGGATAGACGCGGTTTTCCAACCAGCGATCCCATTTTGGACAGAAATACTCCAAATTTACTGAAACTTGTTCGGCAACAGCGCGGTGCAGTTCAGTGTAGAGTAGGCTATTAACTTTGTCAGGAAACTCCCAAATACTCTTGCCTAAGAAGTCTTCCTGATTGATCCCAGCTAGTTCAGCTAGCTTGTCATTAACGTAGGTGTAGCACCATTCACGATCCAATCTGATAAAAGCATCGCTGATCCTAGCTAAGACCTGTTTAACGTCTTGGATGATAGTTGCTGGAACTTCAGCAGTCACAGTCTCTGCTCCTCATTTTTGAAAGTATTTGGTTAAAAGCGCCTCACCGGGTTCTTCCATCTGGTATAGTAAGTAGCTTTTCAATTTCTTTCATAGCCAGTGGTGAAGGTCGTGTCCGTCCGTTTTCCCATCAGTTTATAGTGTCGAACGAAACCCCTAACATCGTTGCCAGTTTTACCTGTGAAACTTTGAGACACTGCCGAGTCTTTCAAACAACTGTGCAATCTTTGACTGTTCGATTGCAGGCATAAGGTGAATATATTTTTATTTTTCTACCAGATACTGGAATATAGCATCTGCGATTACTCTGACTGCATCTATCTACAGTTATAGAGGTTGTAAGTAGGGGCGCAAGGCCTTGCCATACGTGTCAACTTAAGCAAAAACTCCCTTAAAACCTCGTTTCCAGCCAGAGGCTGGAAATGCTCTTTCATTGCGGCTCTGCCGCTAGTCTTGAGGCGGAGCCTCACATTAGGCATTCCCAGTCGGAGACTGGGAACGAGACAATGAGACAATCTCTGAAAGCTTGTTCTAGGCAGGCTTTTATCTTAAGTTGACACCAATGAAGACCTTGCGCCCCTAAAAATGTACAAATAATTTTGGATAATTTATTTTTTGTCAGTCCCTTATGCAAACTATTTAAGCTAGTAGTAATAGAGTTGTTTCAATCCAGAGAATGAAAATATGAAAGTTTGGCTTGCCTGCTTTTTGGTGCTGTTTGCCTTGGCAGAACTGTTTGACTGGTTGCAAGAATTTAATCTGCCATTACCTATCTATATTTTGGGTGGCGCTTTTTTAGCTGTTGCTTCTAACTATGATAAAATATTTGGCTCCTATTTGGATGATTCAAGCATCGAAGCATCACTCGAACAACCCCAGTTAGATTCACTAACCCCATCTACTAATCCTATTTCTTTCCCAATTGCCAGTCCTGTTGAAGATGCTCAAACCTCGCTTACAGATGATTAGCCGCAATAGCACGACGCCGATAACGAACGCAAGAGCGAGTCATCTCCCAAAGGGAGACACTTTAGCGCAACGAGCCTCACGAACGTCATAGCCCGCCCTTAGACATCGCTTATCTGATTCTGTGGGTGATGCTGCACGTAGCTAAGAGTAGGAATATACCAAGGTTTCTAAGTAGCAAGGAAATTGCTACATTAATAGAGAAGCTGAGATTAATTAGCTTTTAACCTAGAGTCAGAAAATTAACTTCTGCGCCTGCAACATCTACCCAATTCAGGCTATCGTCGCAACGCCGTGATTAGTGGACTATTAGAAAAACTTCGTGTCCCCTTTGTCAAACTTCAGGATTCCCGTAAAACTTCCAAGAACAAAAGCTGGTTGCAAATTATTTTGGTTACCAGTGTAGGAGTTACCGCCTTTATATGGGGAGTTCGGGAACTGAAATGGTTGCAGTCTTGGGAGTTAATAGTTTATGACCAAATGTTGCGATCGCGTCCGATAGAAGCAGATGATCGGCGGATTTTGCTGATAAAAATCACTGACGAGGATCTCAAACTACAGAAACGGACTCTATCAGATCGTACCATAAATCAACTCTTAGATAAAATTGAGTCTTATCAACCGCGAATTGTTGGTTTATATCTTTTCCAACCAGAAGACAACAATTTGGCAGCTAAGGAGCAAAATCAAGATAATATCATCAGCACCTGTTTGTTCAGCAGCTTGGGTAGAGATGAAATACCACCGCCACCCAATTTTCCTATAGATAATGTTGGGTTTAGTGATGTAGTTGCTGACAATGAAAACGACCAAATTCTCCGCCGCAGTTTGTTATTTGCTAACTCTACAGACAAGAAATGTACAACATCATTTGCATTTGGGGCGCAAATAGCAATTAATTATCTGGAAAAACAAGGCATTGAATACCAATTTACAAATAAAGGAGAATTTAAATTAGGTAAAACCCTCTTCCCGCGTTTACAAGCTAATTCTGGTAGCTACCAACATCTGGATGCAAATGGCTATCAAATATTATTAAATTACCATCACCCCAACAGCCTCGCTAACCAAGTAACCCTTACACAAGTCCTCAGTGGCCAAGTCAACCCCAATTTAGTCAAAGACCGTCTTGTAATTATTGGCATCACAGCAACTAATCTTTCTTCAGGTAGCTTTTATACACCCTACAGCGCTTTGCCAGATCAACCAGCCAGAATGCCTGCTCTGTTTATTCATGCACAAATAGCAAGTCAACTCATCGATACAGTGTTGGATGGGCGACCTCTAATTTGGTATTGGCCAGACTGGGCAGAACTTATTTGGGTGTGGGGCTGGTCACTCTTAGGTGGAATTATCGCATGGCGGTGGCAAAATCCGTTGCTGTTGCTAGTGGTAGACGGGACAACTCTACTTGGCTTAATAGTCATCTGCGTTGCTTTGTTTTTTCAAGCTGGATGGGTGCCATTAATCCCTTCTGCTCTTGCCTTAATAATTAGTAGTATCTGTGTGATTACTTATACTAGCTATCAAAACCAGCGGCAAACTCAGGTGATTATTCTGCAAGTTGAAAAACAACAAGAAGCGATCGCCCAATTAAATGTACTCTTAGAAGATAAAACAGCATTTCCCGACTCCGATCTTGACTTTGCTCCCCCAATTGATTCACCAAAAATAAAATCTGGTGATTTACTTTTGAGTGGACGCTACAAAATCTCTCAAGTTCTTGGTGCAGGTGGATTTGGTCGCACTTATTTAGCACAGGATACTCAACGACCGGGTAATCCTACTTGTGTAGTGAAAAAGTTAATGCCAGCCCGTCAAGATCCACGATTTTTGCAAATTGCTCGCAGGTTGTTTAATAGTGAAGCTGAAATATTAGAATCTTTGGGTAAACATCATCAGATTCCCGAACTACTTGCTTATTTTGAAGATGACCACGAATTCTATTTAATTCAAGAATATATCGAGGGACATACCCTAAGTGAAGAATTACCACCTGTGCAGAATGTGCAGAATGAATTATTTGTGATGGAGATGCTCAAACAAGTTTTAGAAGTTCTAGAATTTATTCACCAGCATCGAGTGATTCATCGTGATCTCAAACCGACTAATATTATTAGATGCGTTCAAGATAATCGGCTGGTGTTGATTGACTTTGGTGCTGTCAAATTGATGCAACCGCTAAATAGTGAGCAAACCGAATTAGCGACAGTAGCCATTGGGACGCGGGGTTATGCACCTCCAGAACAATTTGCCGGTCATCCCCGCTTATGCAGTGACATTTACGCTTTAGGAATGATTGGCATTCAAGCCATAACTGGGATACCACCGCAAGAACTCCACCCAGATTTAGAAACGGGGAATGTGATGTGGCGGCAAACAGCGCCAGTCAGCGAAGAATTAGCGGCAATTTTAGATAAGATGGTTTGTTATCATTTTAGCGATCGCTATCAATCAGCCGCCGCAGTTTTACAAGATTTAAAACGTTTTTAAATTATTTGAACTGAGGATTCGGGGGGATTTTTTTACGCGATTTTGAAGGCTGGGTGAAAAAATGGAATCAACAATACACAACTTTTCGCAAAAGTAAAGATAAACAAGGTGAAAAATCAAAGTTTTATAATGGTATTTTCACGCTGATGAATTAGAGGAGACTGTGACCACTACACTACACTGGCAAGAGCGGGTTGGTAATCAAAGGGATTGGGTTTGGCGGGGCTGGCAAACTCGCTATACTTACATTCGCCCTGCCCAAAATAACCACAAGACAACACCTCTGATTCTGTTACATGGCTTTGGCGCTTCCATTGGTCATTGGCGACATAATTTAGAGGTGTTGGGTGAGCAGCACACAGTTTACGCCATTGATCTGCTGGGTTTTGGCGCTTCTGAAAAAGCCGCAGCTAATTACAGCATCGAACTCTGGGTAGAGCAGGTTTACGACTTTTGGAAAACATTTATCCGTCAACCAGCGATTTTGGTGGGCAATTCCAACGGTTCACTAATTTCCATGGCCGCCGCCGCCACCCACCCCGATATGGTGTTGGGTATGGTGATGATGAGTTTACCCGACCCTTCGCTAGAGCAAGAAGCAATCCCGCCTGTGCTGCAACCAGTGGTCAGAGCAATTAAAAATATTGTCGCTTCGCCGTTGATTCTAAAACCTGTGTTTAACTTCGTGCGCCGTCCAGGGGTGCTGCGTCGCTGGGCAGGTCTTGCCTACGCTAAACCAGAGGCGATTACCGATGAACTCATAGAAATTTTAGCAGGGCCTCCCCAAGACAAAGGTTCAGCGAGGGCTTTTAGTGCTTTATTCAAAGCTGCCATTGGAATTAACTTTAGTCCCAGTGTCAAGGCAGTGTTACCAACCTTAACAATTCCGATGCTGTTAATTTGGGGACAGAAGGATCGGTTTGTTCCCCCAGCCCTAGCTAGCCAATTCGCGCAGTACAACGAAAAATTGGAAGTGCTGAATTTACCAGACGTGGGTCATTGTCCCCATGATGAATGTCCAGAACAAGTTAACCAAGCTATTTTAGATTGGATTAAGAGATGGGTTGGCGATCGCCAACCGTTGGTTACTCCCTAAATATTATGCAATGGGAGCGATCACACCAGCCAGTAAGTAGTCGAACAGAATTAATTATACAATGTCATTGCGAATGTAGCGTACTCCTTCTCTTCGAGACGCTTTGCGAACGGAGAAGCAAGCTACGCAAAGCGTCTCGTAGACAAGCGAAATTAAGCAATTCGCTTGTGGTTGGGATTGCTTCTCTTCTCTACGAGAGGCTGCGCCAACGCTCGCAATGACGGTAAATATTTTTGTCCATCTACTTACCTTGGCCACTATTGAATTTTGAATTGCTTAACACCTAGCCAATCGTGGCTTGGTTAGTGTCAACATCTGTAGCGCCATTCACAGAATTAGCTACAGAAACCATCTTGTTGAGAATTTCTTGACTGGGAACTTTACCTTTCAATACTACAGTGCTACCCGTTTGAGCAACCCAAAGGGTATCAACATCATCAAGTTGAGGGTCTTGATCAAATGCCAACGCTACCCGCTTTGCCAAGCCACTTTGGTCGTATTCGCCGCTTAATCCTAAACGTTCTGGGGGGATTGATTGCGTATCAGTAGAAGCAACACTAGTACTTGGATCTGCCGCTATTGACTGCGGAGTAGGATTTACTTCGGCATTTTGAGGTTTTTCCATTCCAAATAATCTTTGTAACCAACCCATAAAAACTTTTCTCCTATTAGAGGCTTATTAAACCTGAGTATAAAAGCTTTACAAAAATACCGCATCTACCAATCAAAAGAGATGCATTGAATCAAATTCCTCCTTGCAGGATGATTTCTGCCCAATTAATCTCTAGAGAATGCAATGAGTGCAGCTATTGAGTTTACAATAAAAGGTCACACTGACAATTAGTGCAGTAGTACGTCACCGGAGAAATCAACATACATTTTACAAAAAGTCAAGAGTTTAGAACTCAAGGAATTTTGAATTTTGAATGAGTGAATTCTGCCAAACGGTACTAGTGTTACGTTACTCAAATCCTGTTCTAGCCTCTGTTGGCGAAGATGAAACATACTCTTTCAGTTCTCGTAGAAGATGAGGCGGGTGTTCTTTCCCGCATTTCTAGTTTATTCGCCCGTCGCGGCTTTAATATTGAAAGCCTTGCTGTTGGCCCTGCTGAACAAGGAGGAGTCTCCCGAATTACGATGGTTATACCTGGTGACGATCGCATTATCGAGCAACTCACCAAGCAACTGTACAAGTTAGTCAATGTCCTCAAAGTACAGGACATTACCGAAACTCCTTGCGTCGAGCGGGAATTGATGCTCTTAAAGGTGAATGCTAGTAGCAGCAATCGCTCAGAAGTGATCGAACTGTCTCAGATTTTCCGGGCGCGAGTCGTGGATGTGGCGGAAGATTCTCTCACCTTAGAAGTTGTGGGAGATCCAGGTAAGATGGTAGCGATCGTGCAGGTGTTGCAAAAATTTGGTTTGAGAGAAATCGCCCGCACTGGCAAAATTGCTCTGACTCGTGAGTCGGGTGTGAATACCGAGTTACTCAAGTCTTTAGAAGCAAAAGTTTAGTTAGGAACTTAAATAAAGGCTTGTAAATAATTAACTTGTGGGGGCGCAGATGTGCGCCCCCAACCTGTGTTTCATCATTTTACCCCTTGAATAGATAGCGGGATGGGAAAGAGGATTTGAAGCTTTTCCCCAAATTAAAAAAGATGCAAATTGTAAACGCGACAGTTTAAAACAAAGTTAGAGAAAGAGTAGGTTAGCTTATGCAAGCCGATGCATTAATAAGGCGGACGACGCATTCACAATGCAAGCCGACGCATTCACAATGCAAGCCGACGCATTCACAATGTAAGCTAACGCATTCACAATGTAAGCCGACGCATTCACAATGCAAGCTAACGCATTCATAATGTAAGCTAACGCATTCACAATGCAAGCCGACGCATTAACTTAACTTTGTAGTGCGTAGGCGTAGCCCGTCGTAGACATCGCAAACCGTCTCCATGAGAATCGCTTGGCACAGACAGCATAGCTTTTAGGCGGTGAGATGCTTACAGTCTGACTTTTTCTTAGGTTTAACTGCTTACTAGTACAAAAGTATGAGTTATAAGTTAGTAAAGCGAGATTTGAGTTCTGGCTGTTTGTCACAATAGTAACAGTCAAAATTTTGCTTACTTTCTCAAATAGTCTGTGTTAATCAAATTACAATGCCGCAAGTAGAAAAGCTAAAAATTTTTCTCGCCTCCCCAAGTGATGTTGCTATAGAGCGTCGTCATGTGGAAAAAGTAAAAGAGGAGATAAACCTAACTGTCGCGGCAGATAAGGGAATTGTGCTTGAAGTTGTTAGTTCAAAGAACGCTTTTCCCGGCTACGGCAAGGATGGTCAAGCCATACTCAATGAGCAAATTGGCAAGATGCAAGAGTATGAGCT
The DNA here is from genome assembly GCF_036919675.1 of Nostoc sp. Taxonomy (GTDB): domain Bacteria; phylum Cyanobacteriota; class Cyanobacteriia; order Cyanobacteriales; family Nostocaceae; genus Nostoc. Next base: position 76,571 of record NZ_JBALCP010000096.1, on the reverse strand, counting down.
ATTTATTGGCATTATGTGGAATCGAATTGGAACACCAACCCCACGTGCAAAATCTGGAACGGCAGAGGAGTTTGGACGAGCAGTTAAAGCCTTAATACGCAAAGGAAAACCACAGGTTTGGTTCTATTTCCGTGAAGCACCGGCTCACTTGACTACAAAGGAGGATTTGAGACAACGGGAAGAGGTACTGGAGTTTAAGGCTAAGTTTCGAGGCCAAGGGTTATTTCGCGAATATGAAACTCCTACTAACTTTCGTGATCAATTCCGACAACACTTAACTCTCTGGCTGAACCAGCATACAGGTGGAGCGTCCCAAGCTCGTACTGTGCCTAAGAAGCAAAGCGAGAAAATACAGGAGGTAAAAACAACTACATCAAACACGTCATCTGCAACACCTCGAAAAAGTCCTGCCTCAAAAAGCGGCACTTCCCGAAGTATTGGGGCTGTGAAAAACTCAGGAGATTGGGTCATGCTGAATGATAAATTTTTCCAAATTAAGTCGAGTGTTACTCAATCAGATCGAAGCATTATTATTCAACTGTCACCTAAAAATATGGAACAGGTTGCTGAGTTGAAGTCTCTTCATCCAGGAGAGTTCCACAATAAAAAGCAGATTACTTATGCTGATCAGCACGATGCTGGCATTATGGAAGTGTCGTCTGTACTATCTGAGTCGATGGCTGGAAAAGCCAGCTTTAAGATTACGCTTAAACCGATTCAGCGATCACAGAATAATAGCTTTGTAATGGAGGTAAATTCCAACAACTACAGTGCTGACGAAATTGCTGAATTCCGTATTCGTCAGATATTGCTAGGAGAAGCACCTCCTAAAGATATCGGACGGTTCTTTCCTATTACTCAAATTATTCAACCATACAACCATACAGTAGAAGTTACAAAAGGAATTTTTCCAGAACTGTGGGCAAAGCTTCAAACACAACCGAGATTATTTTTGCCAAAAGCATGGCTATGGGCAGTGTATTATCTGAAGATGAGTCAACTTGTTGAAGATGTCTTAGATTTAGAGCTTAGTTCAATTAAGGCAATTTCCGTTAATAAATTTACCGCCGCCGTTGGTTTCGACTTCGCTCAACCAACTAGGAAATCGAGAGTTGAGCGAAGCGATGCACTGAGTCGGTCGTTGTGTCGAAACTCGTCAACCTGGGTATATTCTTTGTCAGAAATCACCTAAGAAGAAGGTGATGCCTGTTCGATTTCGAGGAAAAAGGCGGGTATATCCCAATCAGGAACCCCGCATTATTGAAGTCTTAGGAAGCTGTACTCTCAGTGCATAAATGAACGGTAATCATTCTACGAAAATTGCAATGTTCTTCAAGCTTCTAGCCTCGATCAAACTCAAAAAATTAGGAGCTACATTTGCTGGTATCTTCGGTGTGATCTGGCTATTTCTGGAACCAGCAGGACTTTTCCTACCTGAATGGTTCAAATGGGGATGGTGGGGTTATGGTGGATTGATTTCCCTTTCCTTAGTGATTGCGATCGCACTGAACCTTCCTCGCTTTTCGGTTTCTAGATCATTGTCTTCACCCAATACCACGATAGAGATTAAGATTGGTGACCTCTTTGATGAACCTGGGCACTTAGTGATTGGGGCTAACGATGTTTTCGATACGGAATTAGGGGAGGTAATCAAACCCTCAAGTGTGCAAGGGCAATTCCTCTCACGAGTGTATAATGGCGACCAAAGACGCTTGGATGCTGAGATTGATATTGCTTTAGAGCCTTTAAAGGCTGACAAAAAGAAGGAACAGAATAAGAAAAAGGGGAAATTGTGGCGATATCCAATTGGCACAACTCTTGTATTGGGATCGCCGGATAGACGGTTCTTCTTAAATGCCTATGGTTGCATGGATAATAATCTGAGAGTCAAGTCAACTGCTGATGATATCTGGCATTCGTTAAGTTCCCTCTGGGAACAGGTGCGGCTAAAAGGTCATGGATTAGAGGTTGCTATCCCGATAATCGGCTCAGATCTTGCTCGGACGAATCTTGCCCGCATGACTTTAACGATGCTCATTGTTATTTCGTTCATTGCTGCGTCGAAGAAAGACTTTGTGACGAAGAAGTTAACAGTAGTCATCTATCCCAAAGACTTCAATTCTGTGGATTTGTATACACTAGAAGATTTCTTGGACTCAACGTGCTTTTGAGATAAAATTATCTTTGATTAGACATATAGCGGTTCAGACTGCATAGTATTCCTTTAAATTTAGAGCAGTCTAACATTGTACTGTAACGCATGGTAATTCAGCGATCGCTAGGAAGAGGTTACTTGCCGTCGTCTAGCCCTAGCGTTAGTGCAAGGTACTAGGGAGAATTACTTTAAATAAATCAGCAAGTTCAATCCTGAAATCGTGCAGGAAAGTGTCCACAAAACTAGCGTGATGTTAATTCCACCCAAACTCCATTGATACCAAACAAGCGCAGAGATGATACCTGGTAAGTGTTCGTCTCGCAGGCGAACGTCGTTAAATCCTAATTTAATTAGGTTGTTGAGGCTAAAATCATAATAGTTGAAGCAATTCCAACGGCGATCGCTTTGGAGGGGCATATATCGTTCACGAAATGTCTGATTCCTTGGTATCACTGGCAAACGTCCAATCAACAATCGTAATTGGCGAAATGTCCCGTCTTCTGTGAAGTAAGAAACGTGCATTAATCGTGATAACGACCTTGTTGGTATCGGATCAATAAAGCCACTGGGGACAATAATAATTAAAAGACACCCCAATGTCAGCCAAGGTTGTTCAGCATTGCGAAAGATAGCTAGTAAGCTCAAGAATTCTAAAACGCTAAAACTCACTAATATCGAAATGGTTTCGTAAGATGTGGGAATAATTGGTACGGGATGCAGCCGACGATAGCGATCCAATAACCAAAATAGTAAGCCGAAATAAGCGATCGCAACTCCTCAGAGGGAAAAAGAGAAGAATTAATAAAACGCAAAGGAAGGCAAAGGAAAGCGCAAAGGAGCGCAGAGAAACTCCTCTGTATACCTCTGCGTTTAACCTCTGCGTGCCTATGCGTTTAAAAAATAATTTATCCAAGTTGCTCGATCATTCGTCGCTAATTAGTAGAACAATTTTACCCGTTACAGAACCGCTTTCAAGTAATTGGTGGACTTTAGCCGCTTCTTTCAAAGGAAACTTGTGACTAACGTGGATTTTTAACTTGCCTTCATCGATCCAGGTGGCACATTGTTCGAGAATTTCTGCATGATGCTGGAGACTCTCCTCCAATCCTAGCAACGCTGGTGCCAACATGAATTCTAAACCAATGCGGAGGTTGCGAGTTCTAGCAGTTTTCCAAACAGTATTGGCATCTGGTTCGAGAATCGTCACAATATCACCATATACTCGCACTGCGGGGAAAGTTTTCTCAAAGGTTTCACCGCCTACGGTATCAAAAGCCAAGTCTACGCCCTCGCCGCCAGTCCAATCTAATACCGCTTGCACAAAGTCAGTTTGTTTATAGAAGATTACATGATCAGCACCGAGTTGTTTGACGAAATTAGCCTTTTCCTCAGAACTGACTGTGGTGGAAACAGTAACACCTTTGAGTTTCGCCAATTGAATTGCTACATGACCGACACCACCAGCACCTGCATGAATCAAAACCCGTTCTCCAGGTTCCAATCGTCCCCGTTCGTATAAAGCTTCCCAAGCGGTAATTAACACCAAAGGCGCTGCTGCTGCTTCGGCAAAGGAGATAGACGCGGGTTTGTGAGCTACAAACCGCTCATCCACAACAGTATATTCAGCATAATTGCCTTGGTGTGCGCCCAAGCCACCGTAGCAAAAATATACCTCATCACCTGGGCGAAAACGCTGAACGTCAGCACCAACTGCTTCGACTACACCTGCACCATCACATCCTAAAATTGTCGGTAGGCTATCGGGGTAGAAAGTGCCTCGACTACGAAGTTTAGTGTCAATGGGGTTAATGCCAGCCGCCACCAAACGCACTAAAAGTTCAGTATTACTTACAGGAACAGCAGGGTTTGGCACTTCCTGTACTTGCAGAACTTCCGGACTGCCAGCTGCTGTCATCAAGACTGCTTTCACAACTCTTTCCTCCTGGCTTTAAATGCACGTTCATTTGCAACTTTACCTCAAGAGGGTGGATACAGAGCTATGTTTGAGGGAAAACTGCGATCTCTCCTAACAAAGCTGTTTTTACTCAAGCAAAAATACTCACTCTAACTCTAGCTTTGGTTTATTCTGAAGGTACGCCCCGCACATGGACTCCTAGCGACAAGGCGCGAGATGCCTACGTACTTCTACGCTCTTGTGAAAACTATTTTTAGATAAATGAGCGAACGCGCTCAATAATTTCGGATATTATTTATGTGGTTGTTCTCCTTGATTCCAAAGTTTCTGCCAGTTGTAATTCACACTCGTTACTGCAAAATCTGGTGGTTGATTAAAAGGATTAACTACATAACGGATACCGCAGTTTTGCTCAGACCAATTTCCATTTTGAGGTACTTCCACCAATGCCAAGATAAAGGCATCTGGCTTGTTCAGCGCTGTGAAAATTTCGTTTTTCGTAACAGTCACTGTGTCTGCACCTGAAATACGTCCCTTTACTTCAATAAACCTTAGCTGACCCGTGCTTAAAATATGTGATTCAATATCGTAGCCACACTTTTCTGCACTCACATCTTGCGGCTCAAATCCTAATGCTTTTTCAGCTGCTATTACCGCTTCCATAGCCAGTTTTTCTATTTGCTCCTTTTCTGTGGCAAAAGTGCTTGGAACAACTGGTTTATCGCCTTTCAAACGATGAATCAGACCAATCGGCACAATCAATGCACCACCAACAACCAGCGGCGGCTGCGGTAATAATTGACGCTCCTTTTCTAACTCTTCTAGCCGCTTTTGCCGCCGTGCCGTAATTTCCTCTGCCTTCCGATGAGCATTATCATAGTTGAGTCGGGCATTCTGTCTTCCGGCTCGTTCTTTTTGTTGCCACTTTTCTGCTTCAGACTCCCAGTAGTTGATTTCTTTAGTAAGTCGTTCTTCTACAGCCTTTATTGTCTTAGTAATTCGCTCTGTCCGGCGCTGCTGGACTTCCCGATAATGTTGGGGAACTAAATGTTTAATTGCATACTCCTGTGCTTGTTCGTCAATACCTCTCTGTAAAATTGAAGATTGCTCGACTAATATCTGGGCTATTAGGGATTGCTCTGATTCATTCAATGGTCGGTAATCGAGATAGGGAGCGTAACCGGCATTGTGGACTTGCCCTTCTGAGTCAATCTCTACATATTGCATCTGCTTGGACACATCGCGGTAATCGCCAGCTTTGTTAGTACGGGCATCTTGAATTGCGTGTTCCAAGTAGATTAGAATGCGGGCTTGCTCACCAAAGTCGTTCTCATTTACAAGAATGCTTCCTTGTTTTAACAAGGTGCGGTGACGTTGCAACAACAAGTCACGTATGGCATCTAACAGCGGATGACCTGGACAGATGAACTCGGCAGGAGGTTTGTTCCGTAGGTGGATCAGCTCTTTCTTAAAACAAATGTCGCTGTAGATTTTAGATAATCTATTGCGGATATCAACTGGAGTGAAAGTGACTTCGTAACGCCCCGATTGTTTTTCTTTTATTCTGCCGCCCAATTGCCCAAACGCTTGTAAGAAGAATTCAGCTATAAAGTATGGTTGTAGTTTACGGGTTTCAATCCGCTCTATGTCCTCACGAATTTGACGTATTTTGGAAAGATCCATAGATTCATAGTTTAGTGACCGCTCATCTAATAATTTCCGAAGGCGCTCTATTTCAAGACCAGCCTCAGCTTGGGATAATCGCTCTTGCACATCTTGTCGATTGCCATAGCGGATCGCATCAATTAACAGTTGCCGTAATGCCTCACCATTGATAGCCTCTCCTAAGACATCAAATACCTTACCGCCCAGAGCTTCTCGTGCAGTTTCTAGTTTTTTCAGCAGCGTTTTGTAAACCTCTCCCTCTCGTGTATCCTCAGCTACTAAGTTCCATAGATGACAGACTTCTGTTTGTCCAATCCGGTGAATGCGACCAAAGCGCTGTTCTAAGCGATTGGGATTCCAAGGCAAATCATAGTTTACCATCAGATGACATGATTCCTGAAGGTTAATACCTTCACCAGCAGCATCGGTAGCCACTAAAACTAGCACATTAGGGTCATGATTAAACGCCGCCTGTGTTCGCTGACGCTCATCTAGTTGCATACTACCGTGAATTGTCACTACAGCTTGACAACTTATCAATTTGCTCAACCGCTCTACCAGATAATCTAGAGTATCGCGGTGTTCTGTAAAGATAATAAGTTTGCGCCGATTTCCCTGAGCATCAAACATCTCTGGGTCACTTTCAAATAGTCGTGAGAGTTCTTCCCATTTACGGTCTGGTTCACCTGAGTTTACCTGTTGCGCTAGCGTTTCTAATTGCCGCAGTCGCTCAATTTCTGCCTGTAGTTCTGCAATAGTTTGCGCTGTCGTAGCTTGATCTACAAACTTATTTTCCAACTCTTCTAGCTCTTTACTTGTTAACTCCTCTATATCATCCTGATCAGTGTCAAGTGTTGCCTCGTTCTCAATTTGCTTGTCACACAATTTTTCTTCTAACCGCTGCCGCCGCCGTTGCAAAGACCGGTAAATTGCTTTTGGGGAAGATGCCAACCTTCGCTGCAAAATTGTGAGGGCAAAACCTATAGTCCTTCTGCGTCTAGACTCCAGTGCATCTGCACGGTTGAATTCTTCCCGTACATACTCTGTAACTTGTTGATAAAGATGGTTTTCTAAGTTTGAAAGAGTATAGTTGGGAGAGTAGGCTTTGCGTTCTGGAAGTAGCTTTGTACCGTCTAAGTTTACCAAGTCTTCTTTGACCGCCCGCCGCATCATATCGGAAACATCGGTAGGATGAACGCCATTGCGAAACTTTCCTTCAAAGCGATCGGGGTCGATTAAAGACATGAACAATTGAAAATCTGCTTCTTTACCATTATGAGGTGTGGCAGTCATCAGTAAAAAATGTCGGGTATGATCAGACAACAGCCTTCCAAGGTTATAGCGTTGATTTGGCTTCACTTCACCCCCAGAGAATGAGGCGGACATTTTGTGAGCTTCATCACAGATGATTAAGTCCCAATCAATTTGCTTTAAATCTTCTTGGAGTTTTTTGTCATGGGGTGATTTGTACCTTTTTAACTTGTCCACCCTAGCGATCAGTAAGGGCATTTTGTTAAAAACATTGCCAGTATTAGCTGCATTGATATCACTGTTTGTCAAAACTTCAAAATCTAGCTCAAACTTTTCCCTCAATTCTTGTTGCCACTGATCTACTAAATTACCTGGGACGACAATTAGGCAGCGTTGCAAATCGCCTCGGATAATTAGTTCTTTAATAAGCAATCCTGCCATGATAGTTTTGCCTGCGCCTGGGTCATCAGCTAACAAAAAGCGTAAAGGCTGGCGGGGCAGCATTTCTGCGTACACAGCTGTAATCTGGTGAGGGTAAGGCTCTACCAGTGAAGTGTGAATGGCGAGAAATGGATCGAATAGATGAGCCAGTCGGATACGGTAGGCTTCCGACACCAGGCGAAATAATGCACCATCTGCATCGAATCTCCAAAGAGATTTTTGGCTTATAATTTCCAGAGTTGGCTCATCCCAACGAAATAGCACGCGACTTCCTGTGCCACCACTGTCATCTTTATAAATGACGCTCACAGCATCTGATCCGTGTTGTTCGGCATTTACTAATGTGACAATACTGTTTGGCAAGATACCCTTGACCTTAACACTGCGCTTCAAATCCTCAAGTTGAGTCATGATTGAGATGCTTCCCTTTTGCGTAATATTGCTATTGTCAATCAAAGCTCTTTTAAGCAGTCGTTCACCTCGTTGTTAATACGTAAAAGCATATATGTAGAATTTTTGATGTACTGGCTTAACTTATAAGTAGGTGAGTGGAAAAATTTATCGTTAGGATAAGGCTGGAGGCTGGAGGGAAGAGAGTTTTGATCTATTTCATCTTTCTTTACATGGTTAGGTTTTATTGTGTCTACCTACTTAAGCGTCTGCAAATATTGAAAATAGAATATTGGTTGTATGTTGGAGTTACATAAAGAGTGCAATCGCATCGCACCTCATCTCACACTACAATTGCCTCGGTTGTATCATTCCTAAAAAGGAAAAAACCGCGAAACTTGGTGTTTGACGGTTTTCAATGTGGTGTGAGGAGTTTAACTATATATCATGATAAATTAGCTGCCCAACAACAACGCAGTCGTAACAATTTTGGTAACAGACTTTTTTTTAGCAACCTTAGACAAAGCACCATTACAACTAGAACCACATCCAGCAGTACAACCATAGTAATAAGCAGCAGTTTGCATCTCACTAATTAGGTATAAACTGCCAACTTCTAACAGTTTGCCAACTGTCAAGGTTTCACCATTGCGGTTTTTCGCAGGCAAATTCATCATTTGGTTAAAGTCACAATCATATACATTGCCCAGATAGTCAATTGAAAGTTCATCGCAACATATTAAATGTTCAATTGTGCTGGGATTAAAATGTGACTCTAAAAACTGCAAATAACTGGTGTACACTTTTCTGCATTATAAATGCATTTTGGTTCTACCAACTGGTAGGTTGGTAATGGTGAGGAGGTTGTTAAATACAATATTAAAATGTTCTTATAAGAACATTTTGTAATCTCGTTTTAGGTTAGTCTGTTCCAGAGCTAAGGTAAATTTTTCACCCGTAGGTAACTAGGGATTAAATACTAAGTTCAAAATTTAATTTTGGTCTTTACCATAGCCAAGTTGGTTAAGCCACTACAAAGCTTTGACTGAACTATCAAAAACACCAGTATCGTGTATTTTATCAACATTATCTGCTAAGTAGCAAAGCAGGGAAGTATTATCTGGTATTTAGCAAAGTATTCTGGTAAATCAGCAAATCTATCTTCAAAATAAATGGTCAAATTAAACATGGCAGAAATATATTAGTTTTTTCTAACCTTGCAATAATCTGTAGGTTATTGCACTAATAATTGCAGCAGTTGGTAAAGTTAAAATCCACGATAGTAGTATCTGATAAAAAACACGCATATTGTTTTTTTTGCCAATCAACCCCACACCAAAAATAGAAGCAACTGAAACATAAGTAGTGGAAACTGGAAGCCCAAACCGACTAGCTGCAATAACCAGAACTCCAGTTACTATATTTGCTGATAAGCCTTGAGAATGATTCATTGAGGTAATTTTTTCACTCATGGTTACTGCAACTTTTTGGGAGTTAAGTAAACCGCCAAGTGCCATTGCGATCGCTATCGTGATCATTCCTCCCTGAATCGAAAAATACTCAATAATTAGAATGAGTGAGAAAATCTTGGGAGTATCATTTAATCCTCTAGCAAAGCTGACAACTCCAGCACTGATAAAATGGCAAGTATCAACCATTTTCTGGTTAACTGGTAGGTTCCATTTAGAATTGATATAGCCAGATAAGCTGTAAATTCCTGCTCCTAAAGGAATAGCAATGATTGGACTGAGTAATAGAGGCAAAATAAAGGAAGTTCCCAAAGCTGCAAAATTAACTTTGAGTCCAATCGCAACTAATCCAGCGCCAACAAGGGCACCTGTTAAACTGTGAGTTGTGGAAATGGGAAACCCCATGAGGGTGGCGATGAGCACAGTTAAACCAGCAGCGATCGCTACTGCTATATGAAACTCTGGGGCGTTAGCGATCGCATCAGGCACTAGTCCTTTTCCAGAGAAGTTTTTAATTAGTGTACTTCCCAACAAAGTCGCAGTTCCAGCACCAGCCAAGGTTGTAAAAGTTGCCCACAAAATTGCTGTTTGATAGCTGCTAGTTCGGCTACCAAATAGCGTTGCTACACCTTTAAAGTTGTCATTAGCACCATTAGAATATGCTAAAAAGAGCGTGGCAATAAATAAACTAATTAACAACATTTTGGAGTTTATAAATTAACAGCAACCACCACTGCTATAGTATCAGTGCGCCTGATAAACACAGGACAAGGGGGATAAGGAAGAATTATTGAAGAAGTCTTTCGCTTGTCTTTTCGCAATCCCCAGTCCCAAATTCAATCACGCAATGTGTAGCCGACACCACTGACAGTTTGAATAAGGCACTTTTCATTATTGGCCTCAAGTTTCAGACGCAGGTAGCGCATCTGAAGTTCGATGATGTTAGCATCGCCCATGAAGTCATAACCCCAGACTTCCTCTAAAATGCGATCGCAGGTAATTACCTGTCGCGGATGGGCCAGTAAATATTCTAGTAAATCAAATTCCTTAGCAGTTAACTCAATTAACCGCTGATCTCGGTACACTTGGCGCGTGCGACGATTTAAACTTAGGTCTTCAAATTCTAAAACATCTGCTTTGTCTGCTTGGTGGCTTCTTTGCAGGTGAGCGCCGACTCTGGCTAATAATTCATCAACACCGAAGGGTTTAACCAGGTAATCATCAGCACCAGCGTCTAAGCCTGCAATGCGATCGCTCACTTCATCTTTGACGGTTAATAAGATTATCGGCACTTTATTACCAATATTTCGTAGGCGGCGGCAAATTTCCAACCCTGACAAACCCGGCAACATCCAGTCTAAAATTACTAAATCTAGATGTAACTCACGCGCTGCGGTGAGTGCAGTTAATCCATCGTAGGCGACGCTAACTTGATAACCTTCATAACTTAGCTCCAATTCGACAAATCGTGCCAGTTTGACTTCATCTTCAACCAGTAAGATGTGCGTCATGATCATGTTAATGATTTCAGCAGGGTACGGTAAGCAATAATCCGGTCTGGAAACACTTTAGTGAGGTGCCGGCTACTTAATAGCCAAACATCTAAATTAGGTGTACTTAGCTTAGTATAAATCTGAGTAAGTAACAACCGTAAGTCTGCAATTCCCGATGGCTGCTTGATCAAAGAACGATCCAACTGGCTATTAGCAATAGGCTGTGACATCTTCACCGCATTCATCGGCGAGATAACAGAGCGCTTTAAAACGTAAACCAACCACTTCCTCGTATAGGGGATTTAATTTACACATCGGAGGAATGTGAAACAGCTTCCGACCAAACAGCGTGATGTCTCGCTCAAAGGGACACTGAGCAGGAATAGCTTTGCACAGGAAATGAGCCAATTTGGAGTTATGAATTTTTATTGTTTCCAACCACTGGCGGACTGGGTGCAGTAAATCATTGTGTAACCGGACTTGAATAAAGCTTGTCATAATTGTTCACCTTGATAATTTCAAATTAGATTGAGTTTGTTGTATTTGAACCTCTATAAATACATACGGTTAGGTTCTATAGTTTTATGCAGTGATTGCTCGTTCTTTGGTTCTCTACAGAGATAGAATGAGTCTCTAGGCACACTGTTAACTACACATTCAATTGCAAAATTCCGGATGATTTATACCGTCCCCAAAAATTTTTGCAACAAATGAATCAGCTGTAGGGACTTACATCTGTACATTAATGTCAACTTAAGGGACTGACAAAAAATAAATTATCCAAAATTATTTGTACATTTGTAGGGGATCTTGGCCTTGCGCCCCTACGATGGGATGTTTTTTTAACTGGAAGTCCCTAAGCGCAAACCCTTTTAAAACCTCGTTTCCAGCCAGAGGCTGGAAATGCTCTTCAATTGCGGCTCTGCCGCAAGTCTTGAGGCGGCAGCCCCCCATTAGGCATTATTCCCACTCTTAACGAGACAATCTCTAAAAGCTTGTTGTAGAAAGGCTTTGACGTTAAGTTAACACCCATGACTTTTGACTTCCCCGTTCGCGTAGCGTCTCCAAGAGTTGGGGCTGACATCTGTACGCCCCTGGCAACGTATTTTTAACAGAATTTCGTGAAATGGTAATGTGCCAAAGGCTAGGCTAGATATTGCCGAACTGCAAAGCTATAACCAACTTCTTGGAGGCGCAGCGAAACTTACCCTAAAAAAGCATCAAGCTTCAGGGAAGCTGCGAAAACTAATGACTGATGACTTTTTTAGTAACAAAAAGCTACTTTTTGACTTATGGGCATCAAGTTACGACTGGCTCTTTCCTTCAGTGTTTTATCGAGCCGTTCACAAACGGTTACTGGAGTATGTCGATTTACCAGAGTCAGCAAATGTACTTGATATCGGCTGTGGTACTGGACGCTTACTTGAGCGCCTTGCTACTCAGTTTCCCGACCTGCAAGCCACCGGATTGGATTTATCTGCTAATATGTTGCGGGTAGCAAGACAGAGCAACTGCCACCGTCCACGTTTAATTTATATCGAGGGGAAAGCAGAGTCTCTTCCCTTTGCTGATGGTCAATTTGATGCTGTTTTCAGCACTATCAGCTTCTTGCACTATTTGGAACCTAAACAGGTGGTTAGTGAGATAGCACGGGTACTTTCTCCCGGTGGACGCTTCTACTTGGTTGACATTACCTCCAAAAAAGAGTCAGAACCTCAATTATTGCCAGTCTCTCCCCGTGGAATTAGACTCTACAGCCCTAATCAACGTCAACTTCTTGGTTCCTCTGCTGGGTTATTGTGTTTGAATCACCACTATTTACTAGGGCCTGTCTTACTAACGATTTTTACTAAACCTCCGTTGGATTGATGGATAACACCAATTTGAACAATGATTGTGACAGATAGAGCGCTCAAAACGATTACCAGCAACTCTTTCAAAATCCAAAATCCAAAATCCAAAATCCAAAATCGTATAACTTTCTCCCGTTAAAAAGGCTTCCTCTAATTCCCTCGTTTTTAAGGAGGGTTAGGGAGGAGAAAGCCTTAACTGATCTCGATATTCCATAAACACCACAGAAACTTTGAGCAGCTTTTTAGCTAATTGCGAAAATCTATATTTACCCTTGAGCGTAGACAAGCCTCTTGTCCTGGGAAATTGTGGCAAGTCTTCAAAAGATATTGGTACAAAGTCAAAGCGACTGTAAAACTGCGCCAATCGTTCACCTAAACATTCAAGATAAAGTGGTTGTGTTGCTGTATTAATCAAATGCTGCGTTAGCAAAGTACCCAAACCGCGACCTCTCCAAGCTGATGCAACGACCAAACTACCAAGTTCTTGTGCCCCTGAGAAATTACGAAGCTGTCCACAAGCTACCAGATTGCGTAAGCTTTGCCCGCCGTAGGCATCGCATTCAATTACCCAAAATTGCTGCCAATTTAATTGGGTTGGGTCGAGTTTCGCTGAGAATACCAGCAATCGAATCGACCACTGATCCCCAGAGGTTGCCTTGCGAAGGACACATCCAGATGGTAACGATAGATTGCTCTGGTTCATTAATTACACTTTGATAGTTTGTATCACAATCATCACACCATATTATCCACTCAGATCATTTGCCATTTCCTGCCAACTATCAATAAAGCAATTTCAAAAGCATCTTGGAAATCAAACCCGTTCCAAGTTCTCCCTTAATGACAGCAAGCGTTCTAAGGTTAACAAATTCTATATTTATGGATTTTTGTCAGCAGACGTGAGTAGTACTAAACAATACTTCCGATAGAGGTGAAATCAGCCATAACTAGATTCTAGATAGATGCACTCAAACCCCGAATTTTCTTAAAATAATCCCAAGAATAAATCATTAGGAATGTAATCATGGCTGAAGAACAAAAATCTAATAATCCAGAAACTACGCCTACTGCTTCTGGTGGTTACCAAACCACCGCTGACGAAAGTACCCGCAAAACTGGCGATGCTGAAAAGAGTGATGCTAAACCCACTGCTACACCAGAAGCACCAGCAAACGATTCTGTAGCAGGTAGCCCCAATCAGGGAACTGAGTCACGTTAATTGGTTTGAACTTTGCCTAGTTTCAATAATCTAATTGAGTTTTTTCTAGTAACCCAGATTTAGTAAACTTTGAGTGGATAGTTGTGATTTATATCACGATTATCCACTTATTTTGTTATGTGAGAATTGTTTTTAAGGAGGGTGGAGGCTAGTACCGCAAGGCGGAAGTCAAAAGTCAAAAGTCAAAAGTCAAAAGTCAAAAGTCAAAAGTATTACGGAATGGGCTTTTTAGGGTTTTTAAATGGTTGCTCTATTTACGCCGTGTTGTACTAGTGTAGTAAGTGCGTAGGCGCAGCCTGCTGTAGGTATCGCTTTCTTCTTATGCCGTTTTATAGTGCTAGATTATACGATCATTTTTTTATTTTACTCCATACTGAAGAAATGATTTTTCTTGCACCTAGTTATGGATTTGATATTAATATTTCTAAGTATAATATCTGAAGTTTGTTAGGACAGTGTTAACGGGACTTAAACATTTTTGAGGGAGAAACAAGCCTCAAACCCGTGTAGGGTAAGGTAAATACACCAAATGCTCAAAAATGAGCAAAACCCAGATATATCAAAAAACTAAGCAAAACGATGTCAAAGTCTCTCTGTATATTGATTTAATGCTTTTTTCTGGGTGTTTTTGTCTAAGTCCCATTTAAAGAGAAATCACCTATCCCTAAAAACCTGCTAAACTTCACGATTCTTAATCATACCAGCTTCCTCCTGTAGCTGACAGAAGTCCCACAATCCAATAGGCTGATCTTAAAGTGATGATTTTTCAGAAAGCTCATCTGCACAAAAAGATAGGCTTCATTGTCCAGCACTTTTGGATAACCATGTGTAACATGTTGCCTATCCTCTATCATCACTTAGTCGTTAATAACTACCTATACAGAAAATGCCCCTTAAAATCGTCCAGAACTTTGATGGCAGTTTCACTCTTGAAGCACAAGCTCAAGAAACTCTATTCAATTTATTGACAAGCGTTGCTTTCTTAAACCAAATTCGTCAACAGTTGCAGTGTGAACAAGTTAAATTTACAGAATTACTTTTCCAACCAGTTCCTTACAGCTTAACTACCACTAAAGGAATGCCAGCAGAATTTGAAAACTATCATGAATCTGATGAGTATGCCATCATCAATGTACCACCAAATTTCATGTTTAGTGCTAAGATTTTTAAACCCAGTCGCCTTTGTGCAATTTACCAAAAATTGGGTAATGGGTAATTATCAAGATAATTTTTACCTAATTAGCAATTCTCAATTCTGAAGGCAAATAGTAAGTTTGATATTTGATGTATGGCTCTTGAAACAAATCTTTCTTCTTTGGCAACCCTGGAATACATTCCTTACATTGACGCTCGCGGTCAATTACCTGAACAATTTCAGAGTAAAATCGGGGTATATGCTATTTTTGACCAAGAAAAAGTACTCCAATTTGTAGGATACTCCCGTGATGTTTATCTTAGCCTCAAGCAGCATTTAGTCCGTCAGCCACAGCAATGCTATTGGGTAAAAGTTCAAACTATTGAACGCCCTAGTCGCACAATTTTAGAAAATACTGAAAATGCTTGGATTGCTGAAAATGGCAGTGTGCCTTGGGGAAATGGGGATCACAAGGAAAAATGGACTCATCCCATTGATGTAAAAGTGATAATGACACCTGAAGAACAGGCAAAATATCAAAATCCAGCTAATGATGAATTAGCACAAATAAAAATTATTAAAAATGTGGCACGGAGAGTAGAAGCAGAAATTTCAACGCAATTGCTAGAAGTGCGTGGTTTGCAAATGCAAATTCGCTTCAATCCTAAATTGAAAGAAGAAGGTTTACTAGATTTGAAATGATGTAGTTTTGGGGAAAACTATCTTATAAATCTCGCTTGTAATCTTTCATGACAATACAGCTGCTGAACGATCGCTATCAAGTCATCCGTACACTGGGTGCTGGTGGGTTTGGTGAAACCTATCTAGCAGAAGATAGCTATATGCCTTCAAAGCGGCGTTGTGTGGTTAAACAACTAAGACCGATTCACAACAATCCCCAAATTTACCAGATAGTGCAAGAGAGGTTTCAACGAGAAGCAGCTATTTTAGAAGAACTCGGTGGCGCAAATGACCAAATTCCGGCATTGTATGCCTACTTCTCCTCAGGCGGACAATTTTACTTAGTTCAAGAGTGGATTGAAGGCGATACTCTAACTGGAAAAGTCCAGAAGCAGGGGCTATTTAGTGAAGGCGCTGTCCAGGAATTATTCATGAATTTATTACCCGTCCTGGATTACGTTCACTCTAAGCATATCGTTCACCGCGATATTAAACCGGATAACATCATTGTGCGTCATCGGGATGGTAAATCGGTGCTGATTGATTTTGGTGCTGTACGCGAATCAATGGGAACAGTGGTGAATTCTCAAGGCAATCCTACCAGTTCGATTGTGATTGGTACACCTGGCTATATGCCGAGTGAACAAGCCGCAGGTAGACCAGTTTTTTCTAGTGATTTATACAGTTTAGGAATGACGGTAATTTATTTGTTGACTGGTAGACAAGCCCAACAACTAGAAACGGATTCCCAGACGGGTGAAATTGTCTGGCGACAGTATGCCAGTCATCTTAGCCCAATCATCGCAGGAGTGATCGATAAGGCGATCGCTTATCATCCGCGCGATCGCTACCCTACAGCCAGAGCTATGCTGGATACTTTGCAGAGCATAGCAAATCCTATTCCACCGACGCAACCCCTCTTGACTCAACCAACCATAGTCTCTGCACCGCCACCTCAGACAGTGCCTGTCAAACCACAGCCTAACCCTCAAGGTAATAGTCAGAATAATATCCTTATCGGCAGTTTAATCGCAGGTGGGTTAATTGGTGCATCTGTGATTATTAGCCAGGTATTAACAAAATCTTCTCAATCTACAGCAGACAAAACGGTGTTACCTTCACAAACACCGTCAACTGTCACAAGCCCCGTCATAGAAGCTCCCAAATTGATCCCAACGACCCCATCTGTTCCTACTCAATCTACACCTACCCCAACTATATCAATACCCCCAGTTGATACCAGGGCTGTCAACACTTATGTCTGGCTTTCCCAAAGACTTGTAACTGATGCAGATTTGGATGGTAAAGACGGTTTTGAACTAGATATTATGCGAAATTCTATTTTTGCCAGTCACGGACGCCGTTTTGATCTTTCTGAATTACAAGATTACTTTAATAACCAACCCTGGTATCGTCCTATATATTTACCAAAGGCATTTCCACCTAAATTGCTGTCAAAATTAGAGCAACAGAATGTAGAATATATCAGCAAATATCAAGCTCGTTACGGCTTGAGATATTTTGATAAATAAGATTTTTATAATTATACCATTTCACGAAAGACCTGATATATATCACTAGGGGCATACTGCTTTACGCCCTTAGAACCGATGCATTTTTTGCAAATATTTTGAGAAATGCTATACTTTCTAAGTATATTTGCTTGGACTGATTAAAGGATTTCTTTGCTACTTATTAAATAATATATAGGTTAGCGAGTGTAACATATTGGACAGATTACTAAATATTTAATAGCCTAAAATCGCTAAATATCAGAGGCTAGTCCTAGTGAAGTCTTTATGGAGTCAGAGATAAACTCTGTTCTTCTCCCCCAAAGTCCATCTTTAGATACTAGGCAGTTTCAGAACCAGGCATTTCTATTTAATATATAAAATTGCTATATCCAAGATAAGCAATCCATAAGTTAAAAAAATGCCATGTTTATATTTTCTTTGTTATTTTGTATTTAACGGGACAGTTCTTCCTGATTTGGTGGGTTTAAATAACAATTAGTTAAATGATTTCCCCCCAAAGATGCATGTAAAATCTTTGCATTGTGCTTACTTTACTTTCCAATTTACAAGCAGAATGCAAATTGACCACACAGATTACATGGTAATATTCCCAATCGGCAAATAGCTCATCTACTCCAGGAAAACTTTGTCTACGACTATGCTTAAAACAAAAAATCGACGTATTTTTCTGCCTGCTTTTATTAACCCTTTAGAAGAAAAGAATAAAACAGGTAGTAAAAAGCAATTTGCTTTACCTAAATTAGATTTACTGCAACCATTACGTCAATGGCTGGACAAATTTGAGATTCAGAATCGGAAATTAGCCAAATTTATTGCTAAACTGATTCCCGCCCAGTGTCCATTCGAGCGTGATATCATGCTTTTTGGTCGCACAATAGCCCACATTCCGCCAATGTGCAAACTCAATCCGCTTTATAACGAACTTGTCTACTTGCGTTTTCGGGCTTTGTGTTATCTAGTAGATCAGTGTGGAGAGGATATTCAATCCTACTGCTGAATATAACTAGAGAAAACACAATATGGAAATTAAAATTGAGCATCAACCTACACAAGAACGCCTCAATGAATTGGGTGTCTCTAAATGGGAAATTTGGAAAAAGGAAGTTTCCAAATTCCCTTGGACTTATGATTCTCAAGAAACTTGCTACTTTTTGGAAGGTGATGTAGTTGTTACTCCTAATGGTGGACAACCAGTGCAAATGGGTAAAGGCGATTTGGTGATTTTTCCTCCTGGCATGTCCTGCATATGGGAAATTACAAGCAACGTGAAAAAACATTATTACTTTGATTAGTCAATAGACAAGAGTGATCCCCTTTATATACTTGATGATCCCAAAGACCAACACTTCAGAACATCTCATAACTTAATTTAGATTTCTACTATATGGAGGTTCGCGGCGAGTGTCGTAGGATAAAGTGGTAGAATCTGTAAATTACTTATATCCATATCGCTCGAAACTCGTTGCGACTCCATCCCCTAAACAATATTCCTAGAAATAAATAGTCTCATTTCCTCCAAATTTGGCAGAAAGTTCTTGCCACGTTGGTGGTTGATAACTAAAAATGTGAAAGCCATTGATCCCCGACTTCTTTTACGAAGTCGGGGATCTGGGATCTGGTGATAGCGATCGCCACCACTCTTAATCTTGGCAGTTCATAATCGTGTTAGTGGGAGTTTAATTACAGAAAATGCTGTGTAGCAAAAAAAGGTTTCGCTCCACCGCAATTTTATTGAGGGAAATAATCAAAAATGTTACTGCATTTAAGTACTTGGCAAGAAATCGAAGCTTATTTACAGCAGTCAAAGGGGATAATTTTCCCTATTGGTTCCACAGAACAACATGGGCCAACGGGGTTAATTGGTACTGATGCTATTTGTGCAGAAGCGATCGCAGCGGGTGTAGGTGATGCAACTGGCGCGATCGTCGGCCCTACAATCAATGTGGGGATGGCACTACACCATACTTCCTTTCCTGGCACAATCAGCCTGCGCCCCAGCACTTTAATTCTAGTAGTGCGAGATTATGTAACTTGTTTAGCCAAAGCTGGTTTTACCAAGTTCTACTTTATCAACGGACATGGTGGTAACATCGCCACCCTGAAAGCGGCTTTCTCCGAAACTTATGCCCATTTAGAAGATTTACAGATTAACAATGCTCAACAGGTGCAATGTCAAGTGGCTAACTGGTTTATGTGCGGTTCTGTATATAAGCTAGCTAAAGAACTATATGGGGATCAAGAAGGTTCTCATGCAACGCCAAGTGAAGTAGCCCTTACCCAATACGTTTATCCAGAGGCGATTAAGCAAGCGCCCCTTTCACCACAAGTTGCAAGCGGACACAGGATTTATAGCGCAGCTGACTTTCGAGTGCGTTATCCAGATGGACGCATGGGATCAAATCCGGCTTTAGCAACGCCAGAACACGGTAAACAACTTTATGACTTGGCGGTGAAAGAACTTAGCAATGGATATTTGGAATTTGTGAACGCAGAATAAAACTCATGGAAAGACATTGTAGAGATGCGAGTAAAATTGCGTCTCTGCATAAAATAGCAATCCTGAATCAAATGTGCATAGACATGATCCCCGACTTTTTCAAAAAAGTCGGGGATCAGCAATTTGGAATGATGAACAATTGAAATAAGATTGCTAAATATCTTGAGAATAGTTATTTGAGAAGTCGTAAGATGAGGCAATAGATTAATTATTAAGACTGAAAACTGCAACTGAGAAAAACATCGTGATTAACGGCTACGAAAATACTTTAACTGATTTAATCAAACTTCTCGAATCATCTCGTCGTGCAGCGGCCCGTTCAGTCAATGCAATCATGACAGCTACTTACTGGGAAATTGGACGACAGATTGTAGAACTTGAGCAGGGTGGAGAGAAACGAGCCGAATATGGAGCAGCAGTCATAACAAAGCTTTCAGAAGATTTAACAGCCAGATTTGGTAAAGGTTTTTCAAAAACTAATCTAGAACAGATGCGGCGTTTTTATCTAGAATGGCAAATTGCCCAGACACTGTCTGGGCAATTGAATTTATCTACTTTAGCTCAAGAATTTCCTTTGCCTTGGTCGCATTATGTTCGTCTTCTTTCAGTTCACGACTTAAAATCTAGAGAATTTTATGAAACGGAAGCACTACGGGGTGGTTGGAGCGAAAGACAACTAAAAAGACAGATAGAAAGTAAATTTTATGAACGAGTAGCCCTGTCACAAAATAAAACTGCGTTGCTGAAGAAAGGTGAAGAAAAGCAGGCAGAAGATATCCTGACCCCAGAACAAGAACTTAAAGATTCATTCGTATTAGAATTTTTAGGATTGAAAGATGAATATTCAGAAAGTGATTTAGAACAAGCATTAATCGATAAGCTAGAATACTTTCTATTAGAATTGGGCAGTGAATTTGCTTTTGTAGGTCGTCAGAAACGTTTGCGCGTTGGCGATGAATGGTACAGGATTGATTTATTATTTTTTCATCGGGTGTTGAAATGTCTGATAGTAATTGATTTGAAGCTGGGTAAACTTACACCTGCCGATACTGGACAAATGAACTTTTATGTGAATTATGCTAGAGAACATTGGACATTCCCTGGAGAAAATCCTCCTGTTGGTTTGATATTGTGCAGTGAAAAAGATGAAGCTGTTGCACACTATGCATTAGACAACTTACCCAATATTTTAGCCAGAGAATATCAACTAAAATTACCTGATGAAGAAAAGCTGGCTGCACAGATAGAAGAAGCTAGGAAGTCTATAGAAGAAAAAATGTAGCTCAAGCCTCCTTTTGTTGAAACTGGCTCAATAACTAAGCTCCAACTTGAGATTGATTGATTTCACGGCTACGGCGTAAAGCCTCCTCTAAAATAGCGATCCCAGGAAATACCTGTGATTCCTGAATACGTTTACTACCCTGCTCTGCGATCGCATAGGCGATGATTTGGACATTTTGCACATCGACTACCCAGTATTCAGTAACACCCAACTCTTCATAGAGCGATCGCTTTGTACCTAAATCATCCAGTAGAGATGTTTTAGCAATCTCAATCACCAAATCCGGTGCAGGATAACAATCAAGGTTGACAATTCCTGTACCTGCTGGGATATCTTGGGCGCGTTCTCTGAGGTAATATGCCAATAATTACAACATGGTCTTTACCATGATCAAAACTAACTGGTGCCATCTCCAGCCTCATGTGCCCCTTATAGTAGTAACTCTTTGCCTTCTCGTTGAGCAAGTTAGCGATCGCTTGCTCATACTCCTGCCAAGAAGCACAAATCCATGTATCTGTCGGTAACTGGGTCTGAGTTTCATTCATTGCCTAACCCTTCTGCCAGTAAGCTATATCCCTTGTAACTCAAATTCTAAACTTCTAGCCAGGGCGAATGGAATTCGCGGCTATACAAACAAAGCCCACCTTTCCTGCGGAACGCTACGCGAACGTGGGCTAAGGAAAACTTGAGGGTCTGAAGTTAGATGATGGGGATTGTCAGGCGATCGCTCAACCTAAATACAATTTGTGTAGAAATTTGAACGATTTGTTTTACAAAGTTTCGTTTCAAAAGTAGACTTTTTTGCAAGGTTGAGATACCGTGTGATGAACTATACTTACAGATATATTTATAGTTCATAAGTACTTATTTCTTTAACTTCTGTCAGAAATTGCCTACTCATGAATATCGATCAAGCAAAAGAAAAATTTGATCAAATTTACGTAGAGTTAATGGATGAAAACGTGCCACTTGACACTGAGCAAGATGCACGTTTCCAAGTCATTGATCGTATACTTGTAGAGGTTCTGGGATGGGATAGATCAGGCATTAGAACAGAACCTCATACAGATTCTGGCTATGTTGACTATCTGCTGACTGCTGGGAATCGCAACAGACTTGTTGTAGAAGCAAAACGAACTTCCAGGTTATTAATTGACACTCATCAACCGCGCATGGCTTGGTATAAAGTCAATGGTCCAGCACTTCAGTCTGCAACTGATGGTTTGGAACAAGCAAAACGCTATTGCACAGATACTGCTGTTCTGTTTTCTGCATTAACAACTGGTTTGCAGTGGATTGGTTTCTGGGCTGTCCGAACTGATGGAGTGCCACCTAAAGAAGGTAAAGCAGCAGTATTTCCCAGTCTTGAGGCTATTCAGAAAAACTTTGCAGTCTTCTACGATCTCTTCTCACAAGAAGGAGTGTTAACTAACTTATATCAAGTGCATGTACATCAGTCAGAAGGCTTACAGATTAATCATAGTGAAGTTTTGGAGTCAGTTATTGAAATTTCTGAAAGACGTTTACTCTCAAAATCTGGACTTTTAAGGGATTTAGAGAATATCTACCGAAGTTTCTTCAGTAGCATGTCAGGTGAAGATGATCCTGACATGCTAGCAAAATGCTTTGTGGAATCAAAAGAAAGCCGTGCAGCAGATGAGAGTCTTGAAAAGATAACACGGAATTTGCTCAACCAAATTGACATCGTTAATTCGGACAGAGGAACTGAGCTAGAGGATCAGATTCGCGTATCTGTAGAGTCCCAAAGGGGCGATTTTATTTTAATAATAGGTAACAAAGGTGCAGGAAAATCTACTTTTATTGATCGTTTCTTTCGCTTAGTTTTAGACAAGCAGTTACGTGAAAATTGTTTAACTCTTCGTGTTGATCTTGCTAATTCAGATGGTAATCAAGTTACCATTGCCAATTGGTTAACCGACAAACTAAAAATTGAGCTAGAGAAAAATTTATTTAAGGATGGATATCCTACATACGATGAACTTCAGGGAGTTTTCTTTCAAGAATATAGACGATGGAGTAATGGAGAGTATAAGTATTTATATGAAAAAGATAAAATTACATTCAAGCAGAAATTTGGAGAGTGGATGGCTGACATCGCATTGAATCAACCTCAAAAATATGTGAGGAGACTAATCGAAAATGCTGCTCATGCAAGAAGGCTAATGCCATGTATAGTATTTGACAATACCGATCATTTCCCACAAACTTTTCAAGAGTCTGTCTTTCAGTATGCACAATCTATTTATAGAGAATGTTTTTCATTTATTATATGTCCAATAACTGATCGAACAATTTGGCAGCTTTCTAAGTCTGGTCCATTACAATCTTATGAGCATCGAGGCTTCTATCTTCCAGTACCCTCAACTAAAGAAGTTATTGCTAAACGTGTTAATTTCATTAAAGAAAAAGCTAAAGGAAATGCAGAACTTAATGGAAATTATTTTACAGACAAGGGAATTAGGTTGTCAATTCCTAACATAACGGCGTTTGCTTTTTCTGTAGAGGATATATTTATAAATGAGGATTATATCAGTCGTATAGTTGGATGGCTTTCTAACTTTGATATTAGAAGGAGTCTCCAAATAGTTCAGAGAGTGATTACCTCTCCTATCATAGATATTGGCGAATTGGTTAAAGCTTATGCTATTGAACAGAGATTTCGTCCACAACGTATAAATATTAAAAAAGCGCTGTTGTTTGGAGATTATAATCACTTCAATCAACAAGATAGTAGTTTTATCCTAAATCTTTTTGAGGTTAACCCTAATAATATTACAAGTCCACTTATTAGGCTATCAATACTTCGCCTCCTCATGGATGTATATTCTGAACATTCAGATTCAGAGAAAAAATATCTTCCGGCTGAAGATATTTTGAATTATTTTGAACCTACTACTGTAAGTCGTACTATAGTTAAGGATCATCTTAAAGCTCTTCTCGACTACCGTCTCATTGAACCCTATGATCCAACTGACATTCATATTTATGAGTCACAGCGAGTAAAGATAACTCATTGTGGACGTATTCACTATGAATTTGTGATTGATGATAAGGAAGGGGTTTATATGAGTGAAATGGCTTTGATGACTCCTGTTAGTAGTCAACAGTATATCGAAGAAATCAGAAATCTTATTATAAATACTGGAAAATTAACCTTCCAGGATTGGCGTGCCATTACAAAATGGTTTGTTGAATATTGCCTTGAACAAGATAAAATATATATCTCTCTTCCACAATCTAATTCTTACCAAAGTCAAAAAATTCTAAGGGAAACTCTTCGTAATACTTGGTTATAAAATTAAATTTACTCTATCAAATCTTAACATTAGGTCTTCAAAACACCAATAATTAAGTTTTGAACTTGATTGTTGAAATTCAAAACTAAAAACTTTGTCCTCAACACTTCAACATTCGAGTTCTGAACTCAAAAAATGAAGCTTAGAACTCGAAGGTTGAGCCTTTGAACTCGCAACTCCGACCTTTTTGCTCGAAGGTTGAGCCTCTGAACTCGAAACTTCGACCTTTTTGCTCGAAGATTGAGCCTTTGAACTCGGAACTCCGACCTTTTTGCTCGAATGTTGAGCTTCTGAAGTTGAAACTTGAGGGTTTGAGGTTGGATGATGGGGGTTAGAAGGCGATCGCTTCTTCTGCTCAAACCTGTCAACAATATTACAACTCTCCCTGAATAACACGGGCAATGCTACAGGTGTGGGAGAGAATACGACTCATCGCATTAATCATCTCCAAATGAATGGAGCTGGCATTAAGACTCACAGAATCTCCTGAACTGAGATGCTGGTGATGCCTTAGATAAATTTCCCGCTTAATTTGGTTGAGCGACTGCCGCTGCGTCAAAACTTCACCTGCGATCGTTGGATCTTGTGCAGCCAGCCCTGTCAGTGTTTTTTGCAGCAGTGCCAGCACATCACCGTGGTAAGCAACAATGTCGTTCCACTCTTGCTGAGAAAAAGCAATTTGTTTGCGTCGTTTGCGTCGAGCTAATCGCATGAGTTGTCGGTCGATGATGTCGCCAATTGCCTCTAATTCTGTACTGATATGAAGCAATGTCAACTCCCGTTGCGACTGTTCCTCCGTCAGTAATTCATTATCGAGTTGAATTAGGTAATGCTTGATAGCAGTTTCCAGATCGTCAAGCTGGTTATCAAGTGCCCCAATCTGTTTAGGCAAATCTTTCACCCCATCTTCAAACGCCTGAATACTAAGCTGTAGCATCTCTGTTGCCAAATCCGCCATCCGCAGAATTTCGCGCATTGCTTGACCGAGTGCGACGGCAGGTAATGTCAATGCATTGGGATCAAGATAGCGGGCACTCAGTTTCTTTTCTGCTTCAGGTTCTGGTAGCAGTCTGGTAGCGAAGTCTGCAAGTGAATTTGCTAGTGGTACAAAAACGATCGCCAGGATCAAGTTGAATCCCAGGTGTGCCAATGCTACTTGTGTTGATGGATTGGGCAACAGACGAGTCAATAACACCGCCAAGGGATTCAGCAATGCCAACGCCAATGCTCCCCCAGCCAGCCTCGTGCCAACATAAATGAATCCTAGTCGGCGGGCAACGACGCTGCCTCGGTTCAATGCAGTGAGTAACGGCATGAGTGTTGTGCCGATATTGGCACCCAGTGTTACTGCCAGAGCCGCATCCAGTGGGAAGGCATGTGCCCCAGCCAGCACCATTACGATTCCAATCGCCGCGATGCTGGAGACAAACACTGCTGCCAGCAGCACCCCCAGTAGGATCAACACCAGGGGAGACTGGGAGAGTACCTGCATAATGTCATTCGTAATCGAACTATCGGCAATGGGGACACAACTGGCGTCAATCATCGCCAAACCCTGCAACACCAATCCAAAACTGAATACGCCACGCCCAAGATCCCGCAGAGCCTTGCGTCGGGTCAATAAAGCAAATGCCGCCGCTAAACCCAGGAACTCTTGTGCATAGTCAGTGATGTGGAAAGCCAGTAATTGTACTACCAATGTAGAGCCAACCGCAGCTCCCTGTAGCATGATCACTGCGGTTGCTAATGGCACCAATTGGGCGCTGACTAGTCCCACCATCACTGAGGCAGTTGCTGTGGAGCTTTGGGTTAGCAGGGTTACGATCATACCTGACACAAAAGCTGCCATTGGACGCTTCGCCAGCGTGATCATGGCAAACCGCAGACGTGAATCCAATGCTCGCTCCATTGCATCGGTAACTTGTTTTACACCATAGAGAAGCAGCGTGGAACCCCCAATTAACAATATCAGGATTTGTGTAGGGTCGTGAGTCTTGAGCATCAGCACACTTACCTTACTAAGGTTTTAAAAAATACTTAGAATCAATAGACTTAGCGTATTTTAATAGTAATTTAGGAATCAAGTTAAAATCAGGTTAAATAAACATGGTACGGTGTATTTAATAAATACCCAAAATATAGAATTCTAATGAAATAGGATAAGTCTTTTCAAGATGGGTAAAAATATTGGTCAATCAATCCCTTTTTAACTTCTTACCTCTGTGTTCTCTGCGTCTGGAGTGGTTAGATAAATTACTTTTAAACCGCAGAGGCACAGAGAGAACTCGGAGCGGCGGCTTCTGCTGTTGGCGCAGCCCGCCGCAGGCATCTGAACCTGGGTGAGCGCTGAGAAAAAACAAGAGATTTTACGAGTCACCTTGAAAGGGCTAGTCCTATAACCCTTAATGATGCCCCTTCAGAGATGATTTTTCGGGATAAATACTTTTGCGTAGGCGTAGCCCGTCGTAGACATCGCTCTCAAAATTCAAATTTTTAACCTTTGAACTCGGAACTTTGACCTTTTTATACCAATTCAATTAATGATTGCAACATATCCTTGGGTGAAGACGCGATGAATCGCGTCTCTACAAATGGTCTATTTGTCGCATTCTTTTTTTAAATTGGTATTACTCGAACGTTGAGCTTCTGAACTCGGAACTGGGACCTTTTTGCTCGAACGTTCAAACTTTGAGCTTTAAACTTGCACTTCAACAGTGCAATTGGTGAGCTATTTTCTACGGCACTACCTGTTGAGACTTGACTTTCCAATTTTTACGGGTAAACCGTTGCCCCATTTCTTCAACCATCGTATCTAAACCTGTCCCCTGACCACTGACTTTAGCATAGTTATATACTTGCAATGCAGCTGCATACGCTTCGCTGCCCACTGCCAAGGCGGTATCATCTAGCAAATCTGGCAATTGTGTCAACGACAGAAATAATGGATACAAGGCTTCAAATAACTGCACATCTTTCCGCATCTCTTCCAAGTCAAACGATCGCGGTAAAAACTCCGGGTTCTGCTTAGAAGCCTGTAATCATTTTTATTTTTTGTGTGTATTACTTACGAAGTAAGAATTATAAATTAGTATGGCTGAATTATAAATGTAGCGACTCAGAGCCATCCGCAAATTTGAATGGGGTGAAAATTTTAGTAGTGGATGATGATGTAGATACGCGAGAATTTATTGCCTTCTTGCTAGAGCAGTATGGAGCAAATGTGACAGCAGTGGCATCAGCAAATGAAGCCCTAGCCGCTTTAACCCAATCCTTGCCAGATATACTTTTAAGCGACATTGGGATGCCAGAAGTCGATGGATGTATGTTTATGCGAGAGTTGAGAACACTGTCACCAGAGCAGGGAGGGCAAATTTCGGGCGATCGCACTTACTGCCTATGCTGGAGAAATTAACGCCAAGTAGTTACTAGGAGCCGGATTTGACAAGCATCTTGCCAAACCAATAGAGCCAGCCGAGTTAGTAGAAGCGATCGCCAACTTAATAGCTGAATAAACCTGTCTCTACCTGTTTACCGTTACTTGATATTCTCAGGTGTGAAGGCTTGATATTGTAGAGTAGGAAGAATCGCTTGTTTAATATCTATCTTACGGGGGATGGCTTTTTGTTCAAAATAAAAATCAGCAACACTCTGCTGTTGGGCAATGATAGCAGGTGTGATTCTTCTCAATCTATAACGACTACGGCGTACCACCTTTTCTACAATTGATACATTTAATTTCAGTTCAGGAGCTAAATCGTTGGCAATTACGGTTGGGTTTTTTTCAGCAAATTCTCCTACCTTCTGTGCTTCCTCTAAAAACACTCGCACCAATCCCGGATTTTGGGTGACAAATTGACGCCTGCCAATATAAAATCCGCCTAGAGTGTTAATTCTTGCTGCATTTCTCAGAATCCGAATCTGGGTAGTATTTTCCACACTAAAAGGGGATCGCCACCCACCCAGGCGTCAGCCTTGTCTTGAATAAAGGCGTCGCGCGCTCCAGATGGAGTCGAAGCAACGATTTGAATATCGCTAATTTTTAACCCTACCTCTTGCAAAGCTTTTGCTAGTAAATACTGTGCATTCGACCCTACTTGAAAAGCAATTTTCTTACCTTTAAGATCCGCTACTTTCTTAATGGGAGAATTAGCTTTCACCACAATACCTTGGTTTGTACCATCGGTGGGTGTGCGTCCAGCAATATAGACAACTTCTGGGATGGCTGCGCTTGCGGCTTGGGAAAATATTGGAGGTGTCTCTCCGACATTACCGATATCCACCTTACCTGCATTCAGCGCTTCTATCAATTGCGGCCCTGCTGCGAATGGCCCAACCCAATTCACGGTTACACCCAATGCTTTGAAACGTGGCTCAACAACTTTTCTGGCTTTGACAATATCACCAGAACTTTGATAGGCCAAGTTAATTACTTTGGCATTAAATTCGTTTGTTTGCGCTTGGCTGCTTTGCACTAGGCTACCCAGAGAGGGAGATAATAAAGCAAACAGTCCCAGTGCTGAATATTGGACAATACGCTTTAAAACCGTGCGGCGTTGTGGTTGAAATAGCTTGTTCATGAGTTGCGATTTTCCTCGTAAGTTTTAGCTTTTAAGTTGTAAGTCTTACTTTTTTACAGCAAGTAAGATAATTGGAAGTTATTCTATCAACCTCCTAGAACACCAATTTAGTATTAAAAATTGAGATGACACTACTTCCAAAAATATCTTCTTGGGTTTAGTAAATTGGTATTTTAGTTGGCTTGAAAAAATTTAACGTTGTAGGTCTTACTTTCTTTCGGCAAGTAAGATAATTGGAAGTTATTCTGTCAAACTTTTAGAACACCAATTTAGTATTAAAACTTGAGATGACACTACTTTCAACAATCTCTTTTTGGGTTTAGTAACTTGGTATTCTAATTATTTTAAAAAAAATAGCGATGTTTTTAGCTATTTATAAAATGATTCACATTCATTCAACAATAAACTTTTGAAGTTTAGAAAAAGTTGTTTTTTGTCAATTAGGCTTGTTTAGCATGAAGCATTTAAAAGGATTCAAGATTGGGTATTGCAAAACTCTTTCCTAGTCCCCAGTCCCTAGACTTCATATCTGATTAGTATCTATTTTTCACTTATAAGTGTTGGTGGAGTGATAGCTGCATATTCTTTAGGTGTGAGTAGTGCTTGCTGAACATCAATACCTGAGCATTTTTTATTAGTTTTCGTCTAAATTATAACTAGGTTATAATTTAAACAAAGTGTTTGCAAACACTTTATTTTCCATAACAAACAATATAGTTTATCTACTTCATAATAAAATTTTTATAAAAAACTAAGTATATTATTTAGTGTAAGTTAATTAAATATTTTTACTGAATAAATAGAGTTCTTATGCTGTCTAATTTATGAATAATCGAGGATAATTTTCAACTATCATTCTAGTTTTGTAGAGACGCAATTTATTGCATCTCTACTTCAGATATAGAGACTAAAAGGGACGACTACCTGTAAGGCTAACCCGCTTCAATACCTGTCGCTCATTCGGCTCGAATGCTTGACGGTAATGCAAGGTAGCTCTGTGTTTTAGTTTCTTCTTGGGGATAACTACTTATTCGCTAGCACTTCTGAGGGAGTAATTTTGGCATACTCTTCAGGTGTCAAAAACCCGTCTCTAACATTCACCTTCTTGGGGATAAGTCCTAAGCTGTACCACTTTTCTGCAACTTCCTGTTGCTTAATAATGGTTTTCTCGGTAATTGGTACTAGCCCATAGTCATATTTATGATGCATTATTTCTAGAGTCGGTGGATCTAGCTGAGTTACAGGAGCGAGCAGTTGTGCTACTTCTTTGGGATGATCCTTAGTCCAGATTTCTGCCTTTTCTAGCTCCTCTAGAAACACTTTTATAACGTCAGGATGAGCCTGATAAAATTGGCGTGAGGTTGAGTAAAAGTTGCCAGTATCTCGCAACTTACTACCATCTGCTAAAACACGAGCTATTTTATTTTGTTGATTTCTGGTAGCGAATGGCTCCCAAATATACCAAGCATCCACCTTGTTCTGACTGAATGCCGCATTTGCGTCTGCCGGTGCTAAAAAAACTGATTGGACATCGCTCAGTTTCAATCCCACATTTTCTAATGCCTTAACTAATAGGTAGTGGCCAATGGAGGCTTTCTGGAAAGCCACTTTTTTGCCTTTCAAGTCGGCAACACTTTTAATCGGAGAGTTTACAGGAACTAAAAGTGAGATAGATTTCCCACTAGGATGTGTATTAGCTAGATAAACAAGAGGCGCTCCTGCTGCTTGTGAAAATACAGGAGGCGATTCGGCTGTAGATGCGATATCCAGTCCATTTGCATTCAGGGCTTCTAGCTGTTGTGGGCCAGCTGCAAACTCCGGCCACTGTACTTTAAAACCCAGAGGCTCTAATCGCTTTTCCAAGGAACCCTGCTTTTCTAAAACTGCTAGAGCGGTAAGTTGTTTTGAACGGACAATCCGTACTACTTGCTTCTCAGTTGACTTCTGTGTAGTGCTAGATGAAGCTACTGACTCAGGGGAAGCTGCTGAGTGTTATTTTTTGCTTCACTACAACTCGATAGAACCGTCGATAGCATTAAGCAATAGCCCAGAGTAAACAAGAAGGAACGACGTGTTGTTCTCTGGCTTTTTCTGAATTCAAACTTTGCTTTTAAAGATGGCATGATTTATTTTATTTATTCCATTCTAAGTGGTCAGAACAATTATGATTAATTGCAAGTTAAATAACCAAAAAAACTATTGTTTATTAATTTAATTGAAAATCAGATTAATTAAGTATTTTTCTTTTAGAAAAAACATCTATCAAAAAATAGCAGTCTTAATTAATATACATCTATTAATATTGTTGCTATTGATTTATGCAAATCTATTAGAAGTAAATCAAACAAACTCTAAATGATTGTAAATAGCTAGAATAGTTTTTTTAATTGGTTAAACTCACTTGGATAATGCATATGCGTCATCGGAGACAACTTTTTAATAAATAAAAATAATTTTTTGTAATATCTGAAGTAAGTAAATAGAGTGGGTATAACCCACCCTGCAATGACTTGAGGAATTGAAAAATTAACAGTTAGGAGGGAAAAATTTAGGAAGTGGAGTGAGAAAGGCCCACTCCAATGTTGTGCTAGTGGAAGATTGAAATTTGTGAGTGAAACTCTGTCTTGTTCGTGTTCAATTTTGCTAGTGCTTCCAAGCGACTAGGATTGTAGCTTTGAGTTCTTCTGTAAAATGTCCAGACGGCTCAACTGCTAGTAGCGCTTCTCTAAGATCCGTTTCAAATGCTGGGGCATTATCGCCATAGAAAATTTTGAGAGAGAATGCTGTAGTGTATAAGTAGCCGAGATAGCTATCGAGAGTCCAAGATTTTTCAAATGGCACTTCATAGACTTCTTGACGAACAAAAGCCGAATTGGCAATTACGACTTCATGGGGAGGATCGACTGGCTTACGAATGCCTTGTCCTCGTTGTCCAGTCCGTCGCTCTTCACCTAACCATTTCTTCACTACTCCAACAGCAGCTTGTTTCCAAGGTAGATTGCTTTCCCAAGGGTTGTCACCAGTCTGAAGCAGTGCTAGTCCACCATCATCAGTAAGCAATTTATAAAGGCTCTCAAGGACTAATTCGCGTTCCATCCAGTGGAAGGCTCTACCAATAGTGGCTAACTTAAATGTTCCTAAACTAGAGTCGATTAACTCTGCTCCTTGTTCTAACCAAGTAATATTATTTGCTCCTACTGCTGCTGCTTGCCGTTTAGCTTCGGCAATCATTTCTGGATCGGGATCGATCGCCACAACTTCCTCAAATTTGGTTCGCAGAGGAATTGAAATTAATCCTGGCCCAGTACCCAAATCAAGGAGTCGTCCTTGACCATTGAGATTAAATATTTCGGTTAATTTGTCGAATACAACAGGTGGGTATTTAGTTCTATATTGAGCGTAGCCCTCAGCAGCTCCTTCAAATAAACTTGGGTCGTAAGTAGGAAGTGTTTTTAGTTGAGTCATATCAATTTTGGATTTTAGATTTTGGATTTAGGTAAGTAAGGTGGAGATTAAAGAACGCCCACCCTACAAGAGGGCGAGTAGACAGCTTGAATATTTGGCATTGAGCATTGTTTATCCCCCTCATCTCCCTCATGCCTCCTCATTTCCCTTGTCCCTAAGAATATTGCGTAATTACGGGTAGTTGATCGTTGAGTACCCAATCGCCGATCGCTCGCAGTTTGTAGTCCACAGGATCGTGGAGAGTAAAGGTTCGTAAATCCCGCCAATAACGGTCAAATCCATATTTGGTTGCAGTGGCACGAGTTCCGGTAACTTCAAAGACGCGGTTGGTAATATCTATACCTACACGGGTAGCTAATGCCTTGGCTGCGGAAACTGCGATGGCTACTTCTCCCCTCTCTTGATGAGTGAGTTCTGCATCTTTGTCCCATGCTGCTTGCACCTTTTCGGCTGCTTGGTC
This sequence comes from Nostoc sp., assembly GCF_036919675.1. Lineage (GTDB taxonomy): Bacteria > Cyanobacteriota > Cyanobacteriia > Cyanobacteriales > Nostocaceae > Nostoc. The sequence continues at coordinate 43,771 of NZ_JBALCP010000096.1, read as the reverse complement.
GGCTAGAGCGATCGCAGCTTGGATTTCAATCCAAAAATCACCGTAATGATGCAGTATATATGGGTCTTGAGTAGCACTATCTACCCCTGATGTAATCCACGGTTTAGTAGTAGTTTTAGTGTACTCATGAGCAGCGGCGAAGGCTCCTTTAGTAACTCCCAGATAAACGTTGGTTTTTGTTAGCTGGGCAATAATACCAAGAAAAGTTGAGAAGGCACTATCAGGAGGATTGGCTGGCCCCAAAATCTCATCTTTCTCTACTAGGACATTGTTAAATGTATAACTACCGCTATCAGTGCGACGTTGCCCAATATTGTCCCAATCTTGATTGGAAACTAACCCTTCCCTGTCTTTGGGAATTATGAATATGAAGGGCAATTCTACACCATCTTCCAAAGCGGAGAATACCCGGAAATCTGCAACGGAAATACCCGTACCAAAGCTTTTAACACCATTAACCCGAAAATTATCGCCTTCTGGGTTAATTTTTAGCCTAGTATCCCGCGTATTAATGGCGTTTGCCCAAAATAAGTTATTTTTAGCAGTTTCTCTATAATATTTTTCCTTTTGGGAGGGTGTGCCCAAAACGTGACCTAAAGCCGTCAAATTCAGATGATTACCATACAACTGACCAATTGAACCATCAGCTTTTGACAGTTTTCTGACAATTTTTAAGGCATCAATCCAAGTTGCACCAATTCCACCATATTGCTTAGGCACAATCAGTGGTAGCAGGCCACTCTCACGCAGTCTATTAATTTCCTCTTCTAGAACTCCGGCTTTAGCATCCCGTTCAACTGCGGATTGAGCAAGTTCCTTGGATAGAGAAGTTGCTAGGTCAATGTAATCTTTTGGTTTTGTAATATCTAGCACCATAATCAAATCATCCTTGGTATTGTTTTAGCAGTAGGCAGCAATCAAATGCAGAATTTTAGGAGAAATGTAGAGTGGGCAACGACCCACCCTACAAGTGACCAGAGGAAATGGAACATGGAACGTTGTAAAGATTGGGCACTTGTACTGAGCGGCGTCGAAGTATTGGGAAGAATTCAGTCCCTAATCCCTAGTCCCTAACCCTTAGTCGCTAGATATTCGTTTGCGGCTTTCTCAACACCTGTACCTTTGAAGAAGTCTTGATTGAGACTGGTGTACAACTCCAAAGGATGGATTGAGAGGAAGTAGCGAAGGTCTTCTTCGGTAATGATTTCCTGTTCTGCCATTGAGTAGGCGTTGGCAGTAACGGCGGTGATATCAGGCACATCCCAGTGACCAGAATCAGAACCCAAGAAGGCTTTAACGCGATCGCCAAAGGGATTAGCAGCACGATTAAAAGCTTGGGATACACGGGTATCGTCTGATTCCGTACCGAAGTAGAAATGATTCAAGAAGCGATCGCGCACATCTTCTGGCTGATCAATTCCTGCTAGTTCAAATTCATCAAGTTCGCCTGGATTTTCTGGAGCCAATAGTTGATGGTGGAATCCTAAACCATCACCAATTTGATCTAAGCGTCCATCTACAAGTTCGCCACCGTAGCGGGTGTACAACTCTACTAATGCTTCCTTATCGATAATCGCAGGATTGTTATTTGACAACAAATGTTGTTTGTTGCGGGTTTCCCAGTGCCAAATAATATCAGCGTATAGACTAGCACCCCAAGCTGAACCACCTTCTAAGAAGGCAAACTTTAATTGCGGGAAGCGGCGGGTAACTCCACCAAAGAACAGCGATTTGCATAATGCTTCTGCTGCAAAGGCAAAGTGATTAATGTGATTGTACTGGGCGTTGGTAACAGATCGCTGAGTTGTCCAACCTTGGCTAGAAGCGTGAGTTGTGGGTACAACCTTCAGTTCTACGCACTTAGCCCAGAAGGGATCGTAATCATACTGGCTGTCTAAACCAAAGTTATCAATCCAAACCACTTCGTTAGCCACTTCTTTGCCGTATTTTTCAAAGGCAGGAATTGGACGACGGACGTAACCGGGGATTTGAATCGCTTTAAGTCCCAGAACATTCACTGCATATTCCAACTCTTCAATCCCTTCTTCGGGAGTGTGAAGTGGAATCGCGGCAATCGGTGTTAGGCGATCGCTATAAGGGCGGAAAATGTCAGCATGGTAGTGGTTAACTGCCCGACAAACAGCCCGCCGCATTTCTTCGTTACCGATATTCGGGGCCATTGTTGCCAAGTTGGGGTAGACAACGGCAAAGTCTGTACCTGCTTCTTGTAAGCGCTCATGCAGCAACTTGGGCAAGCTAATGGTTGCCAAATTCAAAGTATTTTTTGTGGGACGACCCCACCAGTTAGGGCGATTGCTGCGATAAGCAAAACGTTCTTCCCAAGTTTGTTTATACCACTTAAAGCGGGAAGATCCTGGTAAATTCTCTTTGAAACGCTCTACAAGCGCAGTTCCACCAACTTGCTCTAAATAATCCAAAACTGCTGGTTCAAATTCCTGGGTATGTACATCAGTGTCAATGATCGGATAACCAAGTTTTTCCCGAATTTGAGCAGACCTGGTTTTTTGTGGGCGGTCTAGAGCGATCGTCATGATAGTTTACCCTCATCAAATGTTTATAGGCATTGGCAAAGACGCCATAAATCGCCGAAGAATCAATCCTTTGTAGAGACGGCGATTTATCGCGTCTCTTAAACCGAACCGTATTGCCTAGCCCCTACTCCCTTTGCCAGCCAAAAATTCATCTGCTGTTTTCTCAACAGCCGTACCTTTGAAGAAGTCACGATTCAGGCTGGTGTATAACTCCAATGGATGAATTGACAAGAAATACTGCAAATCTTCTTCAGTGATAATCTTGCGTTCTACCATTGAATAAGTATTAGCTGCGATCGCAGTAATATCAGGTACGTCCCAGTGACCAGAATCAGAACCCAAAAATGCTTTAACGCGTTGGCTTTGCCCGCCGCAGGCATCGCCATAAGGATTAGCTTTGCGGTTAAAGGCTTGGGCTACACGGGTATCATCTGATTCTGTACCGAAGTAGAAATGATTCAAGAAGCGATCGCGGATATCCTCTGGCTTTGTAACTCCTGCTACGGCGAATTCATCCAAATCACCTGGCTCTAGGGGAGATATTAAGTCAGCGTGGAAACCTAGACCGCTACCTAGCTGATCTAAACGACCGTGTATTAATTCATCACCATAGCGGGTATACAATTCTAGTAGTTCTTCATAGTTAACATTGGCAGGATTGTTATTTTCCAGCAAATGATCTTTATTGCGGGTATCCCAGTGCCAAATCAAATCAGTGTACAAACTAGCACCCCAAGCTGCACCTCCTTCTAAAAAGGCAAACTTGAGTGTGGGGAAGCGGTGAGTTACACCACTAAAGAACAGAGATTTACATAGTGCTTCCGCAGCCGATGCAAAGTGACCAATATGGTTGTATTGGTAATTGCTAGTCGAACGCCGATTTATCCAGCCCATACCGGAAGAGTGGGTGGTGGGTACAACTTTCAGTTCTACGCACTTCGCCCAGAAGGGATCGTAATCATATTTGCTATCCAAGCCAAAGGTGTCAATCCAAATGGCTTCGTTGGCTACTTCTTCGCCATACTTCTCAAAGGCGGGAATCGGGCGGCGGATATGTCCAGGGATTTGAATTGCTTTGAGTCCCAGCACTTTCACCGCATATTCCAACTCTTCGATCGCCTCTTCGGGCGTATTCATTGGGATGGAAGCAATGGGTGTTAAGCGATCGCTATAAGGACGGAAAATATCAGCGTGGTAAGTGTTAGCTGCACGGCAAACAGCCCGCCGCATTTCTTCATTACCGATGTGCGGTGCTATAGTTGCCAAGTTGGGGTACACAACGGCAAAGTCTGTACCAGCTTCTTGTAAGCGTTCGTGTAACAACTTCGGCAAACTAACGGTAGCTAAATTTAGGGGATCATTGGTGGGACGAGTCCAGAAGGGAGTGCGGGCAGTGCGGTTAGCGCGGCGTTCATCCCAAGATTGCTTAAACCATTTAGAGCGAGATGCACCAGGTAAGTGTTCTTGAAAACGTTGTGCGTAGGCGTAGCCCGCCGTAGGCATCGCAGTTCCAGCAACTTGCTCTAAATAGTCCAAGAATGCTGGGGGAAACTCTTGGGTATGTACATCGGTGTCAATAATCGGATAACCCAGTTTTTCCCGAATTTGAGCAGACTTGGTTTTTTGTGGACGGTCTAGTGCAATAGTCATAGCATTTTACCTGAATTTTTAAATGGATTGGTCAAACAATTTTGGACTTCGGCTTCTCTCCGAGACGCTACGCGAACGCTCAGTCGAACGATTTTAGATTTTGGATTTTGGATTGATTTGACAGATAAATCTACTTGCTCTGTACATCAAGGAATTATTGGTCACGAGGGAAGTAGGAAGGCTTTGAACCTGGAAGTAGGAAGGCTTTGAACCTGGAAGTTGAGCCTTTGAGCTTGGAAGTTGAGCCTTTGAGCTTGGAGGTTGAGCCTTTGAGCTTGGAGGTTGAGCCTTTGAGCTTGGAGGTTGAGCCTTTGAGCTTGGAGGTTGAGCCTTTGAGCTTGGAAGTTGAGCCTTTGAGCTTGGAAGTTGAGCCTTTGAGCTTGAAAGTTGAGCCTTTGAGCCTGGAAGTTGAGCCTTTGAGCCTGGAAGTTACACTTTTGAAAAACTTAATTACAAAAATCTATTTTTCTTGCTCAGAAAAGTTATTGATTCCTGCCTCCTCTGCTTCCCCTACGGCATTTAGAATGGCAGATAAAATTAACGCTGTTGTTTGTTCACAACCCAATCTGTTAATTTAAAGTTCGATTTTGCTAAACCCTGCGAAACTAAAAAATTCTTAGTGCCTTCTAAAAGTTTCACACCCTCGGCTGGTAATGGTTCTTCTGACACCTGTTGGAGTGGGAACGATACTTTGATGATATCGATGGGATATTTGGTAATCTGGGCGTGGTACTGATAATATTCTTCAGAATTGGCTTTTAAATCCTTGGTTGCTTCTGTGAGAATTGCGTTAAACTTCTGAGAAAAATCAGGCTGTTTAGCCAGAAAGCTTTCAGTCGCTACAACTAATGATGTTCCTGAAAGACCCTGATGATTCGCTGAAGAATCAATCACTGGAAACCCTTGTGATTTCAGAAAAGGCCCCAGATCACTTGAGGTTGCATAAGCTGCGACATCACCACGTTCTAAAGCCGCTTTTGCCTCAGTAGTCATCAAGTGGACAACTTTTACATCTTTGGCAATTTTAGCTTCAGCTAACAGACCCAGCAGGTATCGATGCATATAAGAGCCTTTTTGGGTAGCTATTTTTTGACCCTTAAGTTCAGCAAGCGATCGCGGCCCATTCTTTTTCGCCACTAACCAGGCGGTTGTATTAAATTGGGTGATCCGCAGCAGTCGGGTTTCAACACCCCTCGCTCTTAGAACTATGGCTGGTGTATCGCCTAAAGAACCGACATCTAGTTGACCTGCGACAAGCGCCTCATTTAGATCCGGCCCGTTAGGAAATCGCGCAAAAGTAATGTTTTTAAACCCTAATTTTTGTAGCTCACGATCTAATATTCCCTTTTTCTTTGCCCAACCAAGTGGCCCTGTAGGTTCTACACTACCTACATAACCTATTCGTAGGGTAGAAATGTTGTTAGATGCAGCTACAGCACTATTGGTATTAATCGCCTCAAGGGATTGAGCAGATTTAGTTTCACCTTGGCTACATGCTGTAGTTAGTAGCAGTAAGACACAAGTTAATGAGGTTGATAATTTTGAAGAAAGTTTATAGCGGTTCTCGATTGCGTGAAGTACAATTTTGACTTTTGACTTTTGACTTTTGACTTCCCCAAAGGGGCTAGGTCTGTCTGCATACCTGTATCTCACCAAATTGAAAATGGCTATATTTTTACCGATAGAACCTGTTCCTGCTTTGAAGGACAGCATGACTCTTTTCTCCGCTGTACTATTTCATCTGCTTCAAAATTTGGAATGTTTGATCGACTTTTGCTGTTGAAGTCCGTTTATGTCCCCAACCAACGTTTTCACGGTAACTACCCAGTAGCCCAACTTCTGCCAATTCTGCCTCGTTGACTGAAGTCTGCATGTCGCTTTCTGGTGCAACATAAAGAGCATCAACTGGACAATACAATTCGCACATATAACAGGTTTGGCAGTCACTCTGTCTAGCAATGGTTGGCGGTGCATCAGGTACACGGTCAAACACGTTGGTCGGGCAAATATTTACGCAGATATTACAATTTATGCACCGCGACTCGCTGACCAACTCAATCACACTAATGCTCCTATTTTGGATGGCAACTTTTCTGTACTCTCTAAAGGCTGAACCTTCACCCAGACTTGATCTAATCCGCCACTAATCAGGTAATGTTGCTGGTTAGGATCTTGTTCTGGATAGTCTAGATGTCTGTGCATACCACGAGTTTCTTTACGTTCAATGGCACTGCTGTACATCCATCGGGCTGTGGCTACCATCGCCGCAGCTTCTCGCGCCCGGATTAGTTCTTTATCTGATGTTACCTGGCTACTGCGGAGTTCTTGCCAAAGATGATTTAGCCTACCCAAAGACTCGGTTAAGCCTTGTTCTGTACGGAAATAGTTCTTTTCGTAGGGAAACACTTCAGCTTGGACTGCTTGAATAATTTCATTAGTTGCCAAGGTTTGAGAGCGATCGCTCCCACTCTGTAATACTACCTCTCCAACACCCTGAACTCGGCGTTGAGTTTTCTGTTCTCCCAAACTGCGGGTATATTCAGCAGCAGATTTCCCAGACCAATAGCCAGAAGATATTGCCCAAGCAGCGTTGTGACTACCACCGCCAGTGAATCCGCCACAAATCAGTTCGCGTGTGGCGGCATCTCCAGCCGCATAGAGTCCCCGTACAGAACTGGCACAACTATCATTTACAATCCGAATTCCTCCTGTACCGCGCACAGTTCCCTCTAAACGCAGAGTCACAGGGAAACGTTGGCTAAATGGATCAATGCCTGCACGGTCAAAGGGTAAAAAGAAGTTGGGCTGTGCTAAACGCATAGATGAGCGCATCGATTCAGCCGCTTTGTCTATGATCGCGTAAACTGGCTGTTGCAGCAATGTCTGGGCAATTACTGAACGTCTATGAGAACTTGCCCCCGGAATCACAGTGCCGTCTTCGTAGGTGAAGGTTGCCCAATTATAAAACAGGGTTTTGGTAACTGAAGAAAAAGCGGCAGAGATGCCGTAAGCATTGGAAAATTCCATACCCGACATCTCAGCACCTGCTTCAGCCGCCATTAAGTAACCATCCCCTGTCAGGACGTTGCATCCTAACGCTTTACTGAGAAACGCACAGCCGCCTGTAGCAATGATCGTGGACTGCGATCGCACTACCCATTTACTACCAGTTTGACGGTTTACACCCGTTGCACCACCAACAGCACCATCGTCATCTACCAGTAGTTCTAAGGCGGGGCTGTTATCTAAAATTCTTACTCCTGCCCGTTGAATTTGTCGCCGCATCAGCCGCATATATTCTGGGCCTTGCAGCGATCGCCGATAGGGTTTGCCTTCGTCGTCGGTGGGAAAGGGATAACCCCACTCTGCTAACTGATTGACGTTTATATAGGTCTGATTCAGGACTCGATCCATCCAGTTGCGATCGGATAAAAACCCACCCAACGATTCCCGACTTGCCTTTGCTGTTTCCCGTGCTTCTGGATCGGGTGGCACATACCACACACCATTACCAGATGCAGCGGCGCATCCAGTCGTACCACAATATCCTTTGTCTACGAGGACAACTCTAGCTCCACTTGATGCAGCACTCCATGCCGCCCAAGTTCCAGCTGGCCCACCTCCAATCACAAGTACATCTGCTTCTAAGTCGAGTTCAAAATCGGTTGTTAACGTCTTCAGCATTTACAATTTCCCCCCATCGATAAAGTCTTAAGCATCAAGTCTTCACCCCATCGATGCTGCAAAATATTCAGGAATCTGTTTATCTATCTACTCTAGGGCTTACTAGTAGCCTTAAATTGTGGCTCCTTAAGACAGGTTGCCACCAGATTGGCATTAATTTAAATACTTTATCTTGATAGATAAACCGTAGTTTATAATATAACAAAGCTTTTCACAGTTTTCGACAAAAAGCAAGTTTTTTAGCAAACAAATTCAAACGTAAAGTTATGTAAAATAAATTTTGTTATCTCTCCCAAGAGACTTGCTTTTTACAGTGTTTTGTGAAACTATCCAATACTAGTACAAAAATACTTAAATTCGATAGATTTACCGTTGTTTGATAAATTTTTCCAAACAAGAGCAAGGAATCCTATTCCGGCTCAAGACATTTACTAATGTTTTTCAGAGTCCGAGCAAGAGTGAAAATAGCTAATAAGCTGTTTAGTGTCTAATTATAAATTCCAAAACCCTAGCCTTCCTTGGCGAGGGTAAAAAATTGGTGAGGTGCATTGGCAAAGAGGGAATCGGAAATATCTGGTTTCTGGGAATAACCATTTGGCAAAAGTTTGTAAAAGACTGAAAGTTAAAAAATGCCCAGAACTAACACTTACAGTTGGTTACAGCCGACTGGATTTTTAGTTATTTAGCTACTAGTAACAACACGGCGTAAATAGAGCAACCATTTAAAAACCCTAAAGAGCTTATTCTGTAATCCTTTTGACTTTTGACTTTTGACTTCCGCCTTGCGGTACTAGTCCCATAGCTGAATTGGATGATATGTCAAAAGTTTTTGCCAGAAGTCTTTTGTGAAAATTACTTTTTTGAAAGTAAATGTGTAGCGGTGAAACAGCGCTAAATCTTTGCAATAAATGAATTGGCTCTAAGAGCGTACAGATGTATACCCCTACTTGGAAACTGAAGAAATTCCAAGAATTATATATACAGATGTTCGCTATTGCACAAGGTCTTGTCGCTACCGAAAAAGATTGAGCAGCGGAATTTAGTTGATATTGTGTGAGGAACAAACAACCCATGTCTAAAGTTTTGTGGAATTATTTGCTAGTAATTCCTACTTTGTTCGGTGGACTCGTAGTCCTGTCTTCAGCTACACTCGCTGCTGAAGTGGAAAAGACAGCACAGCCGACACAGCAAGTAATACCAATTGAAAAGATTACCCCAACTGCCATTCCTCAAAGTACTTCACCTGAATCATCTTTTGAACCTTCTCTTAGCACATCAAAAGTTCCAGTTTTAGGAGTCTCTAGCGATCGCATGGAGCAAGTTACATCTGTTTCCCAACTATCTGATGTTAATCCTAGAGATTGGGCCTTTCAAGCATTACAGTCTTTGGTTGAGCGTTATGGTGTGATTACGGGATATCCAGATGGCACATTTAAAGGTAATCGGGCGCTGACTCGTTATGAATTTGCCGCAGGCTTGAATGCAGCCCTCGATCGCCTCAACGAATTGATTGCTACTAGCACTGGAGAGTTGATACCAAAGGAAGACTTGGCTACTCTGCAAAAGCTGCAAGAACAATTTGCATCTGAACTCACCGCCTTACGCAAAAAGGTAGATGCCTTAGAAACGCGTCAAGCTAAGGTGGAAGCTAATCAATTTTCTACAACTACCAAACTGCTAGGCATTGCCCAATTCTTTATAGGTGATACTTTTGGCAATGGTGCCAGTAGTAACAGGGATAACACCAACGTCTTTTTTAGCTACCGTGCTACACTTGCCCTACAAAGTAGTTTTACTGGTAAAGACCAGTTGACCACTAGTTTAACAGCAGCTAATGTTCCTAGTTTGACAGGAGTTTTTACAGGAACTCCAAAGACCCGGTTTAATACTGAAAGGAATACTTTTTACACGGACAGTTCTGTTTATCTTGACAGATTGTTCTATCGTTTCCCACTTGGAGCTAAAACCAATGTGTGGATAGGCGCCAGAGCACTCCAACCGGTTACTTTTGCTCCGACGCTAAATCCCTTGGTTGGTAACGCCCAAACTGGTACTCTCTCGCGGTTTGGACTTTTCAACCCTGTAATTTACCGACCCGGCTTTGACGGTGCTGGTGCAGCTTTTGCTTATAAGTTTAATAATCAACTCCAACTCAACGCAGGTTACATAGTAGATGACGGTCTAGCTAATAACCCCGCAGGCAACGCAACCAATAGAGGAGGACTCTTTGGTAACTCCTATGAGGCGCTTGGTCAGCTAACCTTTACACCCAATCGCAATCTAGATATTAGTTTCGCCTACGCCCGCAAATACTTCCCTGCCCCTATCGCCGTTGGTACTGGCCCAACTGCTGCTTTTGGATCTGGTTATAACATCACTGGTGGTACAGGTACTACTGTCGCTATTCGTCCTTTTGCTGCCGCTCCCACCTCATCCAATAACTTCGGACTGCAATTCAATTGGAAAGCCAGTAGTGTAGTTAATATAGGTGGTTGGTTTGGTTATACCCTTGCCCATCAAGAAGGTACCAATAACGATGCAACCATAATTAATGGTGCGCTTACCTTAGCTTTTCCAGACCTATTTAAAAAAGCGAGTCTAGGTGGGTTGGTCTTTGGTGTACCGCCTATAGTCACTAGCAATGACATAACAACTCGTACAAACAAAGATACCTCCTTTCATCTAGAAGGTTTTTATACCTATAGGGTGAATGACAACATTAGTGTTACTCCAACTGTGTATGTAATTCTCAACCCCGAAGGAAATTCTGCCAATGATCCAATTTGGGTAGGTGCTATACGTACTACATTTAATTTCTAACTATAGACTTTTTTCTCTCCCCCTACCTCAAGGTCAATACTTGTCTCCATTTTGAGGCGTTGCATCTTCTAAATTATCTAATTTGTCAGAATTGTTCCTTGAGTTGGAGGATTTGTAATGTAAACCACCTACCTCAGCCAAAGTATAGAGGGGCCTAGCTTTAACTTCTTCGTAGATCCGCCCTATATATTCGCCTAAGATGCCAACACTGACTAACTGCACAGATCCGAGAAAGAAAATTGCCATCAAAATAATTGTAAACCCAGTTAAAGGCGAATGGGGCAGAAAAAGACGCCAATACAAGACTAATAAAGCCATGAAGATAGCTGCCACCGCTGCTACTAACCCCAAGTAGGTTGATAACCGCAGTGGCACTATTGAAAAGGATACTAGACCATTAATGGCAAGCGCCAAGGATTTGCTGAAAGTGTATTTAACTTCCCCAGCAAAGCGGGGGTTGCGCTCGAACCGAATTGCTGTTTGCTGAAAGCCAACCCAAGAACGCAGACCACGAATGTAGCGGTTGCGTTCTGGCATAGAATTGAGAATATCTACGATCTGCCGATCCATTAAACAAAAATCACCAGTATCAGTAGGAATCTCTACATCTGCAAGCTTCTTGAGAAGGCGATAAAAGAAGTAGGCAGTAAAACGCTTAAACCATCCTTCTTTGAGGCGTTGAGTGCGTTGAGCATAGACGACTTGATAGCCCTGTCGCCATTTTTCAATCATATCTGGGATTAGTTCTGGTGGATCTTGTAAGTCAGCATCAAGGATGACAATAACTTGACCCCGGACAAAATTAAGACCAGCAGTAACTGCAATCTGGTGACCAAAGTTACGAGCAAAGCTCAGATAGCAAATGCGCGAATCTTTTTCATGGAGGTCTCGTAGTAGTTGTAGCGAGCGATCGCGGCTACCATCATTGATTAAAATTAATTCTACAGGGCCATCCATCCGATTCATTACTGCACTGAGTCTGCGGTAAAGTTCAGGAATAATTTCTTCTTCATTATAAATTGGAACAATCAATGAATACTTTGGTATCATCTATAAATCCCGTTTAATTTTTGAACAGACAAGCTGACGCACTGCTTGTCATCATAAAGGTTTGGTTCTCAGTATACCTAGCAAGACTCAAGTCAGATTATCATAATTTATTTATTCTTCGGATTTGTGTAATCTGAAGATTCTGATTTTTTCAGGTTTTCTACAGCTTTTTTGGGAAAAGTCCGACGATGGCGGTACCAAGTAGACCCTCCTACCAGTATTCCAGATAAGCCTAAGGCGAGTAGTAACGGCAAGAAATCGCCTGTATTGACTGCCTTCAGACCAGAACTACCTAGTAGTACAAAAGGTAAGACACTAGGAACAGTACCAAGTGTTGTACCTAGAACATAATCTTTAAAGCTGATCGAAGTCAGTCCAGCGACAAAGTTGACCAAACCATATGGCATGATCGGTACTAGTCGGATGGCAAACATATAAAAAAGCCCTCCACGACGCACCTCAGCATCCATAGCTTGCCAGCGTCCTGCTAGTCGGTTTGCAACTGTTTTGCGTCCAATAGTCCGAGTAAAAATAAAGGCAATTATTGCCGCAATAACTGCTCCAACACTAGTCCAGAAAGTACCCAGCCAAGGGCCAAAAATTGCACCTCCAGTCAAATTAAGCACTGTTGAGGGCAAAACTAACATAGTTGCCACAACGTACAAAGCAACATAAATAATAGGTGCCCAGATTCCAGAAGATTTCAGCAATGCTTGAATTTTTGCTGGTTCAATACCGCCAATCAGATATAGTGCTATACCAGTTGCAATAATGCAACTCAATGTGAGTAATAAAATACCAGTTTTTAAATTCCACACTAGAATACTCCTACTTTTTTTCTAACACAACTTAATTTCTCTCAATTTGCCCTTTCATTAATTTTTGAAAATCTTGCTTCTGGAAAGCAGAATAAATTAATGAATTAAAAAATAAGTGAAGTTCTTCGCTACTTTTAGTCAGATAAATAATACAGCCTTCAGAATAATCGCCAAAACGCCTCTTTTATCTCTTTTCTCAGGTTTTAAAATTATAATTATAATTTTAAAACCTCTAACTTATTAGTCAAGCTAGATGGTTCAATATCAATCTTATTACCATTTTTATCTAACATATCTACTACAAGATAACCTTGGGTATATTTGTCTGTTGCCAAAAAAAATCTCTTGATTTCATTTATTTTTGTTTTCCAACCTTGGAAATAACATATAAATTTATTCTTTTTATTCTCTACAACTATGACATTTATATATTCAGGTTTAGGTTTAAAAGCAGATTTTTCTTGAGCTTCAATAGCATCGTCTGTAAGAATATTTGTTTTTTCATACTTTACCTTTGTATCTTTTGACAGAAGTTGCATTTGAACCACTGCCGGAATCGTATCCCCAATTACAAAAATTGGCTTATTTTTTGGCTCTAATTGTTGTAATTGGTTACCTAGTTGTTCTACTGTGTAAGAGTATTTCTTCGACATTGATACAGAATAGGAATATTTATAGCTGATCAAAACAGAAAATGTTAAAATTGCTGCGAGTGCTACTCCTATAATTATATTATTTTTTACAAAGGATTTTACTGTTGGGAAAATATCTGCTAAGAAAATTGCCATACTAATTGCTGCAACAGGAGCTAAATAGATAAAATGACGGGGTGGAGCAGCATTGGGTAGCCAAAATATGTAATTTAATAAGACTGTTGGTAAGATAAAAAATAGATTTGAATAATTACGTTGTTTATACACCAAATAAATGCAGGAGATCACAAATATCAAACAGATTAAAGGATTTAAGCCCCAAATAAAAAGTAGGTTACCACGCAAAAAATTATCAACGTATCTAACAGGATTATTCCATAATAAAAGTTGATCAAGTAGTCCATTACTTTCTTGACCAACAATCACTGGAAGTTGAGATTGCATTACTTTAAAAAGAATTATTGGAAAAATACTATATAAAATGGAAGTAGAAACAATCTTTTTAAAAGGATAATTTTCGAGAAGAAGACAGGCTGGAATTAGAGGAAACATTAGGATTGCATCAAGCCTGAACATTAAACATAAAGCAAAAGCAGCAATAATTAGTACATCTAATAAAATTAATTTATTCCATCTTAATCTCAATGATCTTAAGAACGACCGATAACCAATCAAGGCTAATCCTATGAACATGAATAATACAGCTTCAGTCATGGGATGTCCATATTGGCTGGTTGCCCTCCAAGCTGGGATCGATATTAGTAATATGTTTGCTAATAAGGCTATAGTTGTTCCCCAATATCTCCTAGCTAAAAAGAACAAAGGTATAATCATCAAAATAGCACTCAAGGCATTTATATAGTTCATAAAAGGAACTATCAGAGCCAAATTTGTTTTAAAAATTGGTCTAAAAAAATCTAATAATACAAAGTATGCAAAAGAGATATCACGACCATAAAGCATACTGCTTCCTAATGGTTTATTAGATGTGATCGAGTCAATAACACCCATTGCCATGCGGAAAGTATCTCTCTCACCAAAAGTATTTTTGTATACAATCGTTAAGTAAAATATACTAGCTAGCCCTAGTAAAGCTATAATTAATACACGCGTATTAGTTTGTTTCATAACTGTTCAGTAGCAGGCTTCCTTGTAACTCTACCATAGAGAGTTAAATTCAAAAATATTTTTAAGTAAAAATTGAGTTCTATCAAGTAACCAGCTTTTTGAAGGTGTCTGATTTACATCTTTTTTATCAGCTAAAATTTGATAAATATGGGGCTTTTTTTGAGTTAGTTGTGCTTTGGCTACTCTTTCTCTGGATCGCATGGATGATCACAAAAAGCTTTCAACCTAACCTCTTCTATAAAATTGGCGAGACAATAATCTATAACCCTTATAACATAAGACTTTTACCATAAATTCTGATTTCAGCCATTCTGTTAGAAAATAAACGCTCAAATTCTCGCACTATGTAAAGTTGAAAAAGTGGCTCTTATTTTTATTTTCTTAGAGTGATTAAAGAGAGCTAATTTGACCAGCCAAATGTTTGAGAACTTTCGATATGAAACACCTATAGGACTTACGCACTGTACAAATTAATCATGCTATGAATTTACCATCTATAGGTCGTTTAAGACTTTTATTAATCATTCTTTGATGCTAAATAGACCCGCGCCCTACGGGCACAGCATTGCTGTGCCCATACGACAGATGTGATTTTTCAAATCATCCATATTTGGTCTTTCCTGTCAAAGCATAAGTCCTAACCTATTTCTTTAGGTGATGCCTTGTCTTGATGTTGTATCCATCAATACATATCACCAGATTTTTCCTTTAACCATTCGCGTTCGGATATGAGCCGTGTATCCAAACTCTGCTGCTATGTCACAGACTTCTTGGTAACCATAACCTTTATTCAAGCACAGACGTTGGGGAGTAGACTTTGAAGATGAAGGTCATCCGACAATATAAGCTTTTGAGAAAACTTGTATTCTCCACGACAGCCATCTTTGCTCCAAAAGTGTAATGATTACCAGGATTATCCGCAAAAAAGTAAATTTGGTGGGTAGTTATTTTTTATGAATCGTTAATCTACACTGGTTTTTTAAATAATTTCCTGTAGAATACTGATTATAAACTACGGTAATTGTGTCGATTTACAGTATTTTTAGTCCTCATACCCTGACAAACATGCAAATTCTCTGGTTTATTCCTACTGGATCTCATGATGGACGCTATTTAGGCACAGATATTGGCTCTCGTGTTGCCACACCTGATTATTTGCAGCAAATTGCCCAAGCTGTGGATAATTTAGGCTACACGGGCGCATTGTTACCCACAGGAAGTTCTTGTGAAGATGCTTGGATAACTGCTGCCGCTTTTATATCTGTCACCAAGCAGATGAAATTTCTGGTGGCAATTCGCCCAGGAATTACTTCCCCAGGTGCTGCTGCACGGATGGCAGCAACATTTGACCGGATTTCTAAAGGAAGATTGTTGATTAATGTGGTTACAGGTGGAGATCCTGTGCAACTGGCTGGGGATGGCTTGCATCTTAGTCATGACGATCGCTATGATTTAACCGATGAATTTCTCACAGTTTGGCGGGGTATCGTCAGCGGAGAAACAGTCGATTTTAAAGGAAACTATCTGGATATCAAAGGTGGTAAACTCCTATTCCCACCAGTGCAAAAACCCTATCCACCCTTATGGTTTGGTGGCTCATCTGCTGCGGCGAAGCGGGTTGCTGCTAAACATATAGATGTTTACCTGACTTGGGGCGAACCTCCACAACAAGTGGCCCAAAAGATTGCTGAAGTTCGGCGATTGGCGGCTGAACAAGGTAGAACAGTAAGTTTTGGGATTCGCTTGCATGTAATTGTGCGAGAAACCGAGTCTGCGGCTTGGGATGCTGCCAATGAGCTAATTAAGTATGTGGATGAGGATGCGATCGCAAAAGCTCAGAAAAACTTGGCTAGTTCTGATTCTGAAGGACAGCAGCGCATGAGTCAACTACATAGTGGTAGTCGAAAAGCCTTAGAGATTAGCCCCAACCTGTGGACAGGAATTGGATTGGTGCGGGGTGGTGCTGGTACGGCCCTAGTTGGAGATCCCGACACCGTTATTGCTAGGATGCTGGAATATCGCAATTTGGGCATAGAAACCTTTGTGTTCTCTGGATATCCCCATTTAGAAGAAGCATATCGCACCGCTGAATTATTATTTTCCCGTCTACCTTTGCAGAACGAACTTACACCGCTAACACCACCAGTCTTGAGTACTGTTAGCGAAATACTTGGTAATGAAAAATTTGCTAAACAACTAACGAGTGCCTCATGACCATGCCAATTTTAGATTTTGGATTTGGGATTTTGGATTAAGCAAAAACACCAAATTTAAAGTTTAAAATTTGATGCTTCTAGATTTATCCTTGTGGACAATCTAAAATCGTTCGATGGTTCCTGAGCGAAGTCGAAGGACTGAGCGTTCGCGTAGCGTCTCGGAGAGAAGTCGAAGTCTAAAATCTAAAATTCAGAATTCCATGACTATTACCTTTAAACACACCAAAAGCAACAATAATATATCTCTGAGCGAGGTGTTAGACAACCCGCGAATCGAGAAAATAGTTCCCTGGATTGTGCCCGTTCTAGTGGTAGTACTTTGGGAACTTGCTTCCAGAACTGGTTTCCTCTCAACTAGAATTTTACCAGCCCCTAGTGGTGTAATCGCTACAGCGATTAAACTAGCCTCCACCGGAGAGCTTTTTCACCATATAGGAATTAGTGCTGGGCGGGCGATATCTGGTTTTATAGTTGGTGGCAGCATTGGGTTCGGTTTGGGATTGCTCAATGGCTTTTCCCGTGTAGCAGAAAAGTTATTAGATAGTTCCCTGCAAATGCTCAGGACTATCCCTAATTTGGCATTAATTCCGCTGGTAATTCTCTGGTTTGGTATTGGCGATCAAGCCAGATTATTTCTAGTGTCTATAGGGGTATTTTTCCCGTTATATCTCAATACATTTCATGGCATCCGCAGTGTTGATCCAGGACTGATTGAAATGGGAAAAGTCTATGGATTGAAAACACCACAACTTCTGTGGCAAATCATTTTTCCAGGAGCATTGTCTTCGATTTTGATTGGTGTCCGTTATTCTTTGGGTATTATGTGGCTGACATTAATTGTGGCAGAAACGATCGCGGCAGATTCTGGTCTTGGTTATATGGCAATGAATGCCCGTGAGTTTATGCAAACCGATGTTGTAGTCTTAAGTATTGTGATCTATGCATTGCTGGGTAAATTAGCAGATGCGATCGCTAGAGGATTAGAAACAAAATTCTTGGCTTGGAACCCCAATTATCAAAAGTCATAAATGCTAAAGTTACCAAAGTCAAAAGTTGAAAATTCTGGATTTTAACTTTTGACTTAATATTCATTTTGAATGTGATTTGCTTTCTTCAACGTCTCATCAAATAATTAAATCCCGATTGTTATAAAAAAGGAGATTTTGCAAGTGAGTTCTAATATACAAGGTACACAACTAAGTATTTTGGATTTGACGAAGGCTTTTGGTAATAAAACTGTTTTAAACTCGCTGAATTTAGAAGTTAAAGCAGGTGAGTTTGTAGCTATTGTCGGACGTAGTGGTTGCGGTAAGAGTACCTTATTGCGTCTTGTGTCAGGATTAGATAAAGCGACTTCAGGCGGAATACTACTAGATGGAGAACCCCTGCATAGACTCAGCCGCTTTGTAACAGTGATGTTTCAAGACCCCCGCTTGGTGCCGTGGAAGCACGTTGTTCAGAACGTGGGGTTGGGTTTGGAAGGTAATTGGCGGGAAAAAGCTTTGTGGGCACTCGATAAAGTCGGACTCAAGGATAGGGCTGATGAGTGGCCATATGTCTTATCTGGTGGACAACGGCAACGGGTGTCATTGGCAAGAGCATTAGTTAGTCAGCCCCGTTTGTTGTTGCTAGATGAACCTTTGGGAGCATTGGATGCTCTAACTCGCCAAGAGATGCAGAGTTTGATTGAGAACTTGTGGCATGAGCGAAGATTTACTGCGTTTTTGGTTACTCACGATGTGGAAGAGGCTGTGGCGTTGGCAGACCGAGTGATAGTGATTGAAGAAGGACAAATTTCTCTGGATTTGCCTGTGAGACTTTCACGCCCGCGAGATAGAAGTAGCGAAATGTTTGTCAATATCAGAGAAGCAATTCTCCAGCGAGTAATGAGTCATGAAGGTACTCAGCCAAATAACCAATTGTTGCAGTTGAGTAGTTGAGATTTAGCTTTCGTTAGTTAATTAATATAATGCTTGAGGTAGCTACGGTAAAATAGGCTACTTCGAGAATTAATATTATTAATATTGCAATTTTATCTAATTTGTGAAAAATAATTTTTTTATAACAAACCATAGAGACACAGAGAACACAGAGAGAATAAAGAGAGATTTTTACGAATGATTTATGATTGTTATAGTTGATTATATTCTAATGTTGAAAGGGGCTGTTAAATGTTATGGTAGCATTTTTGTTTATAAGGATTTTATCTATAATTCCAAATAATTATCAAAATTTGTATTAGTAGCAAAAAGTACTTACATTAAACAGAAGGAATTTCTAGAAATAGTCCTGTAAATAGGAAAGAGGTATTCTACCATGAAATTGATTTTACCGCTCGAACTCGTTGCTGATATTGAGCCTCATCTACCACCTGATACAGAGGTTGTCAGGGTAGATGCTGAAGGAAATTTAGACGGGGATGCTAGCGATGCTGAAGTTTATTTCAGTTGGTTTTTATCCAGAAGTCCGACGCTGCATAAAATAATAGCAGCAGCACCTGCACTGCGTTGGCATCATGCACCAAATGCAGGCGTGAATCACATCCTGACACCAACTTATTTGTCAAGAGATATTATCCTCACAAATGCAGCCGGAGTGCATGGGATTCCGATCGCAGAATTTGTGATCACTTATATACTGGCTCATGCCAAACACCTGCCAGAATTATATGCTTTACAGGCAGAACGTCACTGGAAAAGAGGTTTCGCTATCGAAGAGTTGACAGATGCAACCTTGCTAATTATTGGTGCTGGTGGTATTGGTCAAGAAATCGCCGCCCGTGCTAAACCCTTTGGCTTAAGAATTATTGGCAGTCGCCGTCATCCCCAAGAGCTACCACATTTTGATAAAGTAGTGGGTGCTGATGAATGGCGATCGCTTCTTCCAGGGGTTGATTATGTAGTTATTGCGACACCACTAACTCCAGAAACCAAAGCATTTATTGATGAATCGGTATTGCGATCGCTCCCAAAACATGCCTATCTAATTAATATTGCTCGTGGTGGCGTAGTCGATGAATCGGCATTAATAAAAGCGCTCACAGAAGGTTGGATTGCCGGTGCAGCATTAGACACAGTTAACTCAGAACCGCTACCACGAGAAAGTCCTTTGTGGTCACTTCCTAACATCTTTATCACACCTCATACTTCTGCTCATTCACCAAAAAGTAAACAGCGTTCAATAGCGCTATTTATCGACAATCTGAAGCGTTACCAAGCTGGTCAGCCCTTGCGGAATGTAGTAGATAAGCAAGCTGGATACTAATACACGCCCGTGTGCAACTTTTACTCAAACCTAACCCCCCAGCCCCCTTCCCTATGAGGGAAGGGGGAAAAATCAAACCCTCTCTCCAAAAAGGAGAGAGGTCAAAATATTAAGTTGCACATTACCTTAATACCGATTCAATTAATGAATCGGACAAATCCTTTAGTAGAGACTAGCAATTACAACATCTCTATAATAATCTATTCAGTCATGCGAGGTTCATGTGACTACCCACTATAAACGTCGTCAGATACTCCGCTGGCTTGGTGCGATGACAGGCACTACTACAGCACTGATTGCAACAGCTACTAGTTGTACTAACACTTCCACTCAAACTTCCTCCAAACCAACAGTTGATTTATCGGGGGTGACTCTCAACATTGCTAAGTTTAAGGGTGGTTGGGATCTCCAGTTGAAGTTAGCTGGACTAGATAATTTTCCCTATAAAACTCAGTTCACGGAGTTTACTGGAGGTAATCTTATGGTGCAGGCAATCAATGCCAATGCCATTGATATTGCATCGTGTAGTGAGACTCCACCGATTTTTGCGATCGGAACTCAGGATGCGGTGAAGATTATTGCAGCCACTAAAGGCCCAACTATCGGACAAACTGTGCTTGTGCCAAAAAATTCTCCAGCTAAAACGATCGCAGACCTCAAAGGTAAGAAAGTTGCTTACATCAAAGCTACGACAGCTCATTACTTCTTAATCAAGATGTTGAAGGAAGTTGGTCTGACTTTGAAGGATATTGATGCGATCGCTCTCTCGATCCCCGACGGACTTTCTGCCTTCAGGAAAGGTGATCTAGATGGCTGGGCTACCTACGGTTATTCGATCCCCCAAGCTAAAAAGGATGGCGCCAGGGAACTGAAGTCTGCAAAGGATATTTTGAGTGGTAACTTCATGATTGTAGGCGCTCCCAGTGCGATCGCAGATCCAGGCAAAAATGCTGCGATCGCTGACTTCCTCTGTAGGATTAAAAAGTCGCAAGCTTGGCGCGAATCGAATTTGGAAACTTGGGCAAAAAGTTATGCTTCAGCCATCGGCATAGATGAAAGCATTGTCCTAGAACAAGCAAAGCAGGAAGAAAAACAACGCCATGTTCAGGTTCTCCCTACCTCCGATGAAGCGATCGCCTCACAGCAAGAGATAGCTGACACCTTTGCCGAAGCTGGCGTCCTTCCAGCTAAGGTTAGTGTGAAACCTCTGTGGGACACTACTTTTAATGATGCGATCGCTAAGTGCCGGATTTGACCAGAGGCAGCAGCCCACAGGAATACATTCCCAGTCTTAAGACTGGGAACGAGGTGACACAAGCCTTTGGGCTTTACAAAAGTGCCATTCGTCCCCAGTCCCCAATCACTTGACTTTCAGCACCGACTTACCTAATGATTGGCAAATAACATCATTTTGCGGTGTATGGATACGGCTACATAGAACGTCACGGTAGTGACGCTCTAAAGGATTCCTTTTTGATAGACCAGGATTACCTATCAGTTCTAAGGCAATCTCTACAGCCCGAATCGAGTTAGTTGTGGTGAGATATTTAACAGCTTGTGCCTGTAATCCTACGTTAGGCTGATACTCGTCCTTGTCAATATCTTCAGCCAAGCTATAAATCAATCTATTGTTAGCAAACAGCAGTGCTTCTATCTCACCCACAGCAGTTTGGAAGCGTGGCAGAGTTGCCAGTGGCTCTTTGAGATTAGAAGGCGATCGCTCCCAAAGATATTTAGCAAGCCAGTCTCGCGCACTAGTAGCAACACCGAGATATAAGGCACTCACTGTCAAACTGCTCCAAGTCGAAATCAGCGGATCAAACAACGATGGTGCAGCAGATATGGGGCTGATATTCAAGGCATACTCCGAGGGGATTAATACATTCTCCAAAATGAGATCGTGGCTGCCTGTAGCTCTCATCCCCAAGTGATCCCAGGTTTCGACAATTTGCAAACCGGGCAGATCGCGCGGAACCAGAAAACTTCCAACTTGTGGTTCATCTTCAGTTGTCCGGGCCCAAACAACAAAGTAACTGAGGATGGGACTACCCGTGGTGTATTGCTTGTGGCCTGTTAAACGCCAACCCTCCGTTGTCCGTTCGGCAATTGTGGCAGGCAATCCGCCTCTAGCTGGTGTCCCTAACTCAGGTTCGACACGGGCCGCATTGAGCAGGGCAATGCCTTCAATCGATTCACGACACAGCCGCTTATATACTTCTGGATGCCAGCGACGGCTACGACCCGCATGAGCATGTTGCAGATAGTGCATTGTCAGTACTAGCGCGGTCGAAGCATCACCACGCGCTATCCCTTCAATGACTCGGCAGATAGTTGGTAGCCCCAAATCCTGACCACCTAATTCCCGGGGGATGCTGAGGCTGAGTAATCCTGCCTCATGCAAAGCTGCAAAATTCTCGAAGGGAAAAGAACCATCTTTGTCGTGTACTCCTGCACGGGTGGCAAAGTCCTTGGCCAGAGCCTCAACCCGGTCGAAAATATTGGGGATTTCTAAGCCTTTGGCTACAAAGGTGTCTGGCACTACTTGCTCCAACTGTGACATAAATACTCCTTCAAAACTCACTTTACTACTACTAAATTAGAAATATTTTGCAATAAAAAGGGATTGGGGACTGGGAAAGAATTATTTTAATCTCTAATTTTTCATCTCTTTGAATGCATCTAGATTTTCCCCCACCTTTGAAGGATATAACTTTGCAGCCGAGGGTAAACTCCAGTTCTGAAGACGGGTGAGACTCCATCTTGCGAAAAATTGATGTTCTTGCAAACTTGAGATGCTTCCATCAGAGTTAAGCGATCGCAACTATTTGTAGCCTAAATTATGCTTTATTTTCTTCCTCAGTTTCTGACCTCAAACTCAGTCCTTCTGGTGAATCTTAAGTATACTACTTAAAGCCGCTCGGAATTTAGTATTTGGTAAGTTTTGTAAGTATGACACAAACAGCTTTCTAAGAGCAAGCCAACCAGAGGATTTAGCGATCGCTCCACAGCTTTTCCAAATTGCAAAAGTCCCCAGATAATAGTGGGCTAACATTCTCCTCAAATATATTTTTGGTGCGATATCCCTGATTGGGGTGAGTAGGTTTCTCAGGGTATCGTAATTCCAGTTGACCTTTCTTTTGCATCTTGCTCAGGTAGCCAAGGCGTAATGTGTTATGTGAACGATTTAATAACTCTTGAAGTTGTTTATGGTTCAAAAACCTTCCTTGGCAAAGCTTGAGAATTGTTGCTTCCATAATATCTATTGATACCTTGCGTTTATTTCTGACAATTGCTGCAATTACTTTTAGTGATTCCCAATCATTTGAGCTTGACTGCAAATCATCGGAGCTTGACTCTAAATCATCGGAGCTTGACTGCAAATCATCGGAGCTTGACTCTAAATCATCGGAGCTTGACTCTAAATCATCGGAGCTTGACTCTAAATCATCGGAGCTTGACTCTAAATCATCAAAAATCTCCTTTGGTATAATCCCTAACAATAAATCTTCTGGACTAATTTTTTCTACAAACTTATAGTTTTGAGCTACCAAGTCAGATTCTGCGTTAGGAGGCTCTCCGGGAAAAAAATAGAAAGTTCCCCGTGCAATACCGCCAGATTCTAGGAAGCCATCCCTAACAAGAGCAGACAAAGCCTTTGTTAAATCATGGGGATGAGTAGCACTCATACACTTGAGTCGAGCATGAGTCACCTTGCCTTCAAGGGCTACTGTCACTAGAGCAAGGCGTTGATCATCTGATAATTCCCTGAATGCAACACCAAATCGTTCGTCAAGTTCTCTAAGGGTTTCCTCTGGCAGTAGATTAACCATGAGCATTGCCAGTAGTGTTTGATCCGGTTCTATTTCTTCTAGCAAAGCTGGTAGTCGCCAGTGTTGCTGACTCCAGTTACGGTAAATTTTAGGAATTCCTGAACCAGCCTGTTCTCCAATACCCACAAGCTGAAACATTTTTTGTAACTTGCGATTGCGGCAATCACTTGTACCACCCTGTAACGCATCTTCTAGAGGTAGTCTCATGATGCCAGGGTTCCGAAATACAAACATATCTGGGCGCTTAATAATTTGTATTGGCACTCGCCCAGTATAGTCAGCATGAATTATCGTGTTAATTAATGCTTCACGTAAGGCTTCATGTACGGGTGTATCATCCACCCGTTCTGCTCCTTTAAGCTTGAAGGGAACTTTGAGGTCTGAAAAAAGTTTTTGGATTACCCGACGGTAAAAATCATAAACATTTCCTGACCATGTTCCATCTGTAGTGACACGATCAACCCATCGAGCCTCTGTTCTTGGCTCTGGACGTTCTTGATAATCCACTACATAGTGAGGCACTTCCTCAAGGATTGAAGGGAGTTTACCAAACATCAACAAACCTGCTACAGTCAATCCTTCTTTGCCTGTTTGGCGATCACGTAGCCAACCCCCAATGGATTGTAAAAATTCCTTATCATCTTGATCGAGCCAAGGATGATCGGGTTTAGTAGCTTTAAATTGATTTCGGTATGCTTTAAGGGTATTCGGGTCAATATCATCAAAACCGTAGTTTTCGAGTAACCGAGCATCCCGCACTTCCTTCACTTGTTCTGCGAGCATCCGTTTAACAGTTTCTTCATCACAAAGGTAATCTCCCTCGTAGTTCCTTCGATAACTACCTGTTAAAGGATTTTGCCCTACATACACTGGACGCTGCGATCGCTTGGCTCGCGGAACGGCAATGCGAATTACTTGCTTGTCTTGTAGTGCGATTACTTCGACCATTTATATCAGTCAGCAAATTAATACTGATTCGCTGGCGATTATTAAGCCCATCCCAAAGGGTTTTGAGGACGCGATCTGGAACGGCAATACCTGTGAGACTAAATTTCCCTTTAGGTTTTTCTTCAATACCTAAAAAAATAACACCACCGTAGGTGTTAGCCATTGCGGAATAAGACTCAAAGAAACTTTTAGGTAGTTCACCTTGTCCATCCCTACCTGATGCCCGTTTGGCCTCAACGTCACAGCCCTCTGCTAGTTCTTCGATGTCCAGTATCGATAGGCTTGCCATCGTGAATCCTCAAACTGCCAAAATATACCCACACCAATTCTGGAAGAATCTGTTAATCAATATTAACAGTGGCGATCGCTACTAAGGGGCATTTCGACAATTGAGGAAGGTATTAAGTTTTGTAAGTAGTATTTTATGCAGTTTGGTCTTGCTGTTCCAGCACCACATTGAAAATTAGTGTAAAACTCACATTTGGGATCAGTCGGCGTAAAACTTGTAAATGAGCTTCTGCATCACTGCGGCGACGAAAACGAGCTACAACTTGGTTTTGCATATTAGGTTGAAGCCGCAGATGACAAATAATTAGTCACTGTACACAATAAATGGACGTAACTGGATTCGAACCAGTGACCTCTACGATGTCAACGTAGCGCTCTAACCAACTGAGCTATACGTCCTTAACCACACAATTATCAATAATAGCATATACTCCTGTGAGAGGGCAAGATAAAGACCCAAATCAGGCTAACTGGATAATTTGACATCTTGCACCTGTGGCAAAAACCGGGTTTCTAGCATTGGTAATATCCTTTTCCTAGATGACCCTAGTGTATGATCGATAAGGTTATTCGGTTCTGGTGGGGAGCAGCTACCAGAGGTAACGGGGAAAGTTCGGTGTAAATCCGGCGCTGTCCCGCAACTGTAAAACCAATTTGAGATGTAATCGAAAATCCCAAATTGAGTGAGTCAGGATGCCCGCCGAAATAGATTTATCAGTTTCACATATCTGCGAGGTACAGATGACTACTACTGTAAATATTTCTCCAACTAGTCCCTTGGGTGTTGCTGACCATACTTTATTTGTTTGCAAAACTTGTGCTAGCGCTTGGCAAGATGGAAAACGCTTAGGTGAAAGTGGTGGTCAAAAGCTTCTACACCAACTTCAGCAGCTTGCACAAGATTGGGACTTACGAGATGAATTCCCAATTCAGGAAGTTGAATGCATGAGTGCTTGTAATCGTTCCTGTGTAGTTGCCTTTGCTGCCAAAGGCAAATTAACATATTTATTTGGTGATTTAGCCGTCGATGGTAGTGCATCTGCGGTACTAGAATGTGCTAGTCAATACTATGTCAAAGCAGATGGTTTACTGCCTTGGTCAGAGCGTCCAGAAGCGCTGAAAAAGGGGATTTTGGCAAAGATTCCACCTTTATCTCAATGATCCGCGTTTTGATTCTGGGTGGGACGGGAGATGCCGCAGAACTAGCTGCCAGAGTGGCGACTATCCAAGGGTTAGA
This sequence comes from Nostoc sp., assembly GCF_036919675.1. Taxonomy (GTDB): domain Bacteria; phylum Cyanobacteriota; class Cyanobacteriia; order Cyanobacteriales; family Nostocaceae; genus Nostoc. The sequence continues at coordinate 17,633 of NZ_JBALCP010000096.1, read as the reverse complement.
AGCAATCACGTCTCTAGCCGGTCGCACGCGTGAACCATCAGTTCCGTTGGGTGATTTACGGGTTGGAGGCTTCGGTGGTGTGGCTGGATTGGCTAGCTATCTGCGAGTAATGCAAATCGACTTATTAATTGATGCAACCCATCCTTTTGCTACTCAGATTTCCTTGAATGCGGCAGATGCTGCAACCGAAGTCGGAGTACCCCGTCTAATGTTAATCCGCCCGCCTTGGGAAAAAGGAAGTGATGATCGCTGGATTGAAGTTGACAGCATTGAAGCCGCCGCCGCATCTCTGCAAAACCAAGCACAGCGCATATTTTTGACAGTCGGGAGGCAAGAACTCGCCGCCTTTGCTCACTGCGAGAAAATTTGGTTTCTGATGCGGATGATTGACCCTCCTACCGATGATGCTTTAGTGCCACCGGGAATGATATTGTGCGATCGCGGGCCCTTTACCCTCAATAATGAAAAGCAAATCCTGATTCATCACAAGATTGATACCATAGTGAGTAAAAATAGCGGTGGCGATGCAACAAAGCCCAAGATTATTGCAGCACGAGAACTGGGCGTGAAGGTTGTTATGGTAAATCGTCCAGCCATACCGCCAGGTGAGCAGGTTACTGATGTTGATGGTGCTTTGGCATGGCTATTTGACCGAATAATTCATAATTAAAGATACTGTACAGCAGCCCACACGCGCATCAAAAATTTAGTGGTCAACAAGACAATAGGAAGTACAGGAACTACCACTGATTGTAAGGGACTATGGTTTCTGGGCAAAGTAGCATCAAGCGATCGCCTGAGGCAAGCTTTCGCCTGCTTGTTCACGCATCCCTTATTTCATTAAATTTATTCTGGATTACGTGAACGATGAGTTATAAGACTTTTTCTGACTAAATCAGACTAAACACTTTTAATTTCCTTTCAAACACCTAACTATTAATGTCTTTTTCATACTGCGCTTCTTGAAAAAACAGTTTAATTTAGATTTATGGTTAAACAAAAGGTTGTGAACGCGGCAAGTACAAAACTAAACAGCTAAGACTTGAATGCAAACAATACAATTTTATTCGCTTGTTTGCATAAAACCATCAGCCATTCCAGTTAAGTAAATGTCAGTTCCAATTCTGTATGAAGATGCGCCATATATGAGGAACGAACCGCATACTCCTACGGAGAAGCAAGCTACGCGCAGCGTCTCCAAGAGTTGAACGCATAGACACAAAGTGGCTTCTCGCAGGGTAGGACATAAAGAAAGAAAGAAGAAGCTAAGAAAATTTGGCGCAGCCTCACAAAGAAATGGTATTAGTTCAAATTAAATATTTACATCTTTAAAAACCACAATTAACCAGAATTTGACCAAAATACAATCAATATCTTAAGGAGAAAAAAATGGGTCTTCAAAGCCTTGGTTCATTAGGTAGCACCGCTAGTTCCTTCAATAGCTTCAATCTAAATGTATTTGAACCCACAGATGTCTTTCAGTTCTCAATCGGCAGCACCAGAAACATCAACTTGTCTCTAAACAACAAAGGTGTAACAAGTGAGGAGTGGAAACTCATAACTCATAACTGTGCGATCGCTTAAAGACTACTAGAAACATCCAGTTAACCGTAATAAACCTCTGGTAACTCAGAGCTTTATTTGTATTAATTAGTACTTCTTCTGACTAAATCAGACTAAACACTTTTAATTTCCTTTCAAACACCTAACTATTAATGTCTTTTTCATGCTGTGCTTATTGAAAAAACAGTTTAATTTAGATTCATGGTTAAACAACAGGTTCTGAACACGACAAGCACAAAACGAAATAGCTAAGGCTTGAATGTAAGCAATACAATTTTCTTCCCTTGTTTGCATAAAACCATCAGCTATTCCAGTTAAGTAAATGTCAGTTCAAATTAAAGATTTACATCTTTAAAAACCACAATTAACCTGAATTTGACGAAAACACAATCAATATCTTAAGGAGAAAAAAATGACTACTCGAGACCTTGGTTCATTAGGTAGCACTCCTCGTTCCTTCAATTCCTTCAATGTAAATGCAGTTGAACCCACAGATGTCTTTAAGTTCTCAATTGGCAGCACCCAAAACATCAACTTATCTCTCAACAACATTAGTGCTGCCGATGATGCCGACCTGAGACTGTTTCGTGACGTTAACGGTAACGGTATATTAGACGCTACTGACCGAGTTAGTGGAGCTGTTAGCAGTTCCACTAAGGCAAGCAACCAAGATGAGGCGATTAACGTTAGAGCCAACGCAGGTACTTATTTTGCGGAAGTATCTCGCTTTGCTCCAGGTAGTTCGGGTACTGTTTTTTATGATTTAGACTTGTCTGCGACTGCACCCACTTCGACATCTAATTACAGCAACCTTCTGCCAAAGGAATTTGTACTTGGTAACCTGTCAACTGATGTCACCCGCTTTGGTTACATCAGTAACACTAACACCGCAGATGTTTACAGCTTCTCTTTGGGAACCTTTGAAGGTGTCAACATTAGCTTGACTGGACTTAGCGCTGATGCTGACATCCGACTGATTCGGGACTCTAACAACAATCGCATCGTCGATGCAGGAGAAGAAGTTGCACGCTCTGCTAGGGCTGGTACTACCTCAGAGTTGATTTCAAACATTACCCAGTCTGGTGACTACTTCTTGCAGGTCAATCAATTCTCTGGCAGTACTGCTTACACTGCAACTTTCGACCGCTTCGCCACCCCCTTTGCTTAAGTTTAGGCATTGATAGTGATGATTAGTACTTGAAAGTATTGTACGGCAATGCTTTCAAGGGTATGCAAATCATGCAAGCGGCAGAGAATCATACCTGAACTTTGCCGCTTTTATTCCCCACTCTAGATAAAAAATTACATCAGACTTAACTAAAACTGATCTTGCTTTAACCAAATAACTATCTGGTGATTACTTCCTACAAGTCGAGCAATTCAAAAGTAGGACTAATTACACTTTCACTTTTGACCACTTCACCACCACTGAAACTTAAGTTTAGGCATCGGCAGTGATGAGTGGTACTTGAAAGAATTGTACGGCAATGCTTTCAAGGGTATGCAAATCATGTAAGCGGCAGAGAATGATACCTGAATACCGCTTCATTGCAAAAATTATAGCTGCACTCATCAAATATTTCAACAAAATAGTATTCAATTATGACGATAGCTTTACAAATAGGGGATGTCTACGACGGGCGTAGCAGCAGCACCCCTTTACCTACAGAAATTATTTCCTTCTTGGCTAGTTACAACCTGATTCCGCAATTGTTATCTCAGACCATTATCGAATCTGCGATCGCACCCATCACCTGCACACAAGCAGAAACATCTCATGCTCTAGAGCAATTTTATCAGCAATGGGATTTGACAACCAAGCAAAAAATCCAAGATTGGTGCTTACGTTACGGTCTGACTCAAGAACAATTAGAACTTTTTGTAACCCGAAAGCTCAGAGTAGAAAAGTTCAAGCAAGTAACTTGGGGACATCAACTAGAATCTTACTTTCTCAAATACAAAAGAAATTTTGATAAAGTCATTTATTCTTTAATTCGGATTGAAAACAGAGGAACTGCCAACGAGCTATTCTTCCGAATTACAGAAGGAGAACAATCCTTTGCTGAACTAGCGCATGAATATTCTCAAGGCCCAGAAGCTGATACAAATGGCATCATCGGCCCAGTAGAACTTGGTACTATCACCCCCAATTTTGCTCAGTTACTTTGCACAAGTCAAGTGGGTATAGTTCAAGCACCCGTAACCTTTGGAGAATCATGGGTGATTGTCCGTGTGGAAAAGTTTATTAGTGCCCAGTTGGACGATTTTATGCGTCAACGATTGCTGCAAGAAAATTTTGAAACTTGGTTTAAACAGCAATTAAATCAACTCTCACCAGAAGAAAAAATCTGGATGGGAATCAACACCAAACCAGCACAGGTTCAAGAAGCTGCATAGGGTGAAGGAACGAACTGCAATCGCGCAGCGGATCGCAGAGAAGAAAGTAACAAGGAAGAAAAATTAAAATCCGGTGCAAGATGATGACAAATACAACGGTTGATATTCAAGAATTTCTTGCTGATTTGTTTCCTTTTAATTATCTACCACCAAATGTTTTAGAAAATTTGCTCAACAAGGTGCAATTCTTCCGCTACCGGATTGGTCAGGTAATAGTAGCACGGGAAGCTATGCCCGATCAAATTAGCATTATTTACCAAGGACAAGCGCGTTTATTAAGCTACAATTCCCAAACACAAAATCCGGCGACACTGAAGTTACTCTCACCAGGAGAGGTTTTAGGTTGGGTAAGTCATGTGCGGGGTATTGCATCTGAAACTGCGATCGCTTCTACTGAAGTTATCACCCTCAATCTACCTATTGCTGGTTTTTTAACGTTACTCAAGCAGGAAGAGGCTTTTGTCCAAGCGTTGCAAAATAAGATTACTCTTTTAGAAGTGTATGAACTGCTCACCGAAGAACTCAGCCGTCGCGCGGATGGGAGCAAGAAATTAATTAAGCTTGCCCAGACTGCAACTGAAGTTGCTATCATCCGAACAATCCCTGCACGCAAAGTCTTCCGCCAGCAGTTGGACTCAGAATTTTTGTGGTTAGTCAGCAGTAATTTTGATCCTGAGTTCCCTGTGGGGAGTCGCTTAGAGTTAGATGAACTCAACCCCAAGCTGAAATTTAATACAAATATGCGTCTGGTAGGATTACCCAAGTCAATACTTGGAGAAAATCTCGCTCCCACATCAAAAACATTCTTACCCGCAGAGATTCCCTACGCCTCAGAAATTGCTCTCACAGAAGAACCAGCAGCTAAGGGTAAACAAAAGAAGTATCCTTATATCCGGGGTAGAGGGCCGCTGGATGCTTCCCTAGCTTGCTTCCAGATGTTAAGCCAATACTTTAATATTTCCTGGCGCAGAGATACACTGCGACGGGTGTTGATAAAGCAGCACGAACACAAGGGTAGTATATCTCTGCAATTTTGCGCCGCCGCCGCCGAGTTGATGGGGTTGACAACACAGATGGTGAAAGTTCCCGCCACCGCAGTCGGCCGCTTGCAACTACCAGTCATGATTGCTTGGCAAGATAGTTTTGCCATCATCTACAAAAATAGCAATCAAGAGTTACTTATTGCCGTTCCAGAGATGGGACTACTGCGGTATAAATTACGAGATTTTGCGGAAAACTGGGGGGCTGAAGGAGAAGTACTGCTGCTACAAACCACCAAAAATACTCCCAAGGCGCGGTTTAGTTTGAGTTGGTTTGTTCCCTCACTGCGGCGCTACCGCAAAGTCTTAATTGAAGTACTGATTGCTTCCATTGTTATCCAACTGTTTGGGTTGGTAAATCCTCTTGCCACGCAGGTGATTATTGACAAAGTGCTGGTTGGTAACAGTCCTGATCCCTTGGAAGTTTTCGGCATCTTTTTGCTAGTAGTGGCGGTAATCGAAGCAATACTCACCAGTGTCCGCACTCATTTATTTACAGATACCACCAACCGGATTGACCTTACCCTTGGTTCTGAGGTGATTAATCACCTATTGCGTCTGCCATTATCTTACTTTGAACGCCGTCCTGTGGGAGAATTGGCTACGCGAATTCACGAACTGGAAAACATCCGCTCTTTTCTAACTGGTACAGCTCTAACTGTGGTGATGGATGCAGTGTTTTCTGTAGTTTATATTGTGGTGATGGCGATTTACAGCCCCGTATTGACCTTAGTTGCTTTGGCAACAGTACCGTTGTTTGGTTTGCTCAACTTGATGGTATCACCTGTGATGCGGCGACAATTGCAAGAGAAAGCCGAATGCAATGCCGAGACGCAATCTTATTTAGTGGAAGTGATGGGGGGAATGCAGACAGTCAAGGCGCAAAATTTAGAAATGCGATCGCGTTGGCAATGGCAAGAACGCTATACTCGTTACATCAGCGCTGGTTTCAAAACAGTCTCTACCCAAACTACCGCCAGTTCTGTTAGCAGTTTTCTCAACAAGTTTTCTAGTATGTTAGTGCTGTGGGTGGGAGCTTTTCTCGTCCTCAATCAGCAACTCACCTTGGGACAACTCATTGCTTTCCGCATCCTGGCTGGTTATGTCACCAGTCCCTTGTTACGCTTGATGCAACTTTGGCAGAACTTCCAAGAAACCGCTCTATCTCTGCAACGCCTTGCTGATATTTTAGACACTCCCCAAGAAACAGAAATCGGCAACTGTCAAAATATCCTGATGCCCAGTATTCAAGGTAGTGTCCGCTTTGAAAATCTCAGCTTCAGTTTCTCGGAACATGGGCCGATGCAATTGTCCAATATTAATTTAGATTTTCCTACTGGCTCCTTTATCGGAATTGTTGGTCAAAGCGGTTCCGGTAAAAGCACACTGCTAAAATTATTACCCAGACTTTACGAACCCAAGTCCGGCAAAATCTTGATTGATGGCTACGATATCAGTAAAGTAGAACTCTATTCCTTACGTCGTCAAATTGGTATGGTGTTACAAGATACCCTACTATTCGATGGCACAGTCCGCGAAAATATTTCCTTGGGGTATCCTGATGCTAGCGATGAGGAAATTATTACCGCCGCCAAGGTAGCATTTGCCCACGACTTTATTATGTCTTTACCCAGCGGCTATAACACTCGTGTAGGCGAACGAGGTTCGGGACTGTCTGGGGGACAACGCCAACGAGTGGCGATCGCTCGTACTGTTCTGCAAAATCCGCAATTACTGATCCTTGATGAAGCTACTAGTGCGTTGGACTACAATGCTGAAGCCCAAGTCTGCGGTAACTTAGCGAAAGCTTTCCAAGATAAAACAGTGTTTTTCATTACTCATCGCCTCAGCACAATTCGCAATGCCGATGTCATTCTGATGATGGATCAAGGTGCTGTGGTAGAACAGGGGACTCATGAACAATTGATGGCGCTCAAAGGTTATTACTACTGTTTATATCAGCAACAAGAAGCAAAAGTGTAGGCAGGAGGCAGGAGTTTGGAGGAAATATTATTGCTTTGACCTTTTGACTCGGAACTTCGACCTTTTGACTCGGAACTTCGACCTTTTGACTCGGAACTTCAACCTTTGAACTCAGTGCTTCGACCTTTAAACTCGGAACTTCGACCTTTGAACTCAAAACCTCAACCTTTGAACTCGGTGCTTCGACCTTTTTACTCGGAACTCCGACCTTTGAACTCGGAACTTCGACCTTTGAACTCAAAACCTCAACCTCAGAACTCGAAATGTCGAGATTATAACTTGGAAACTCAGGCTTAGAACATAGAACACAGCACTTTGACCTATGAATATTCAATATAAATTTGATCAACCAGTACTTTTACAACAGACTTCTACTTGGTCACGAGCGATCGCCTGGACTATTGTTGGAGTTAGCACCTTCACAGTAATTTGGGCCTCGGTGTTCCAAATTGAAGAATCAATTCATACTACGGGCAAGCTAGAACCACAGGGTGCAGTGAAAGAAATTCAAGCTCCAATTAATGGTGTTGTCAAGGAGATTCTAATCAAAGATGGTCAGCGAGTCAAAAAAGGTGAAACACTCGTTAGCCTAGAAAAAACTGCTTCTGAGGCGGAGCTAACTTCATTAAAACAAAGTCGGGCTGCTCAGTTGTTTGCCAAACAGGCGCTAGAGCAAGAAAATGATTTTTACCACCGTCAGCTTCAAGGGAAAATATCACTACAAGAAGTGGCACAGCAAACTGCTCTGTTGAAAATTAAACCAGAACTAGCCTTGTTGACCAAGAGCCGAGCAGCCATTATTGCCGAAAACCAGTTGTACCGAACACAGTTAAATGGTGCGACTGCTGGAAATCCTCTCACAAGTGAGCAACAATTACGCTTGCAAAATCGCCAAATAGAATTAAAATCACGTTTAGCCACAGCTAATTTAGAAACGGGACAGACGCAACAGCAATTTTTCCAGACTCAAGCGCAGTTAGCTAGTGCAAAAGAGTTGCTGACAATAAATCAACAAATTCTCCACAAGTTTGAACCTCTAGCGCAGCAGGGGGCAATCTCCCAAGTACAATACTTGAAACAGCAACAGGATGTCAGCACCAAACAATCTGAAGTGATCCGATTGAATAGTGAACAGCAGCGATTACAATTAGCGATCGCCCAATCAAATGAAAAATTCCGCAATACTGCGGCACTGTCTCAAGAAGACTTACTAGCCAAAATTACAGATAATGACAAAAACATTGCCGAAATTGATAGCCAATTAACCAAGGTAATTGTAGATAATCAGAAACGCATCTATGAAATTAATGGTCAGATTGGTGAAATTGATAGTAAGTTAATTCAAGCCCAACAAACCCTGAAATATCAGAAAATTACTGCACCCGGAGATGGAACTGTCTTTGAACTCAAAGCCAAAACAGCAGGATTTGTAGTTAATTCCAGTGAACCAATTTTAAAACTCGTTCCTGGTGATAACTTGGTTGCTAAGGTATACATCACCAACCGCGACATCGGCTTTGTTAAAGAAGGGCAACAAGTGGATGTGAGAATTGATTCCTTTCCCTTCCAAGAGTATGGCGATATCAAAGGCGAACTAGTTGAGATTGGCTCTGATGCTTTACCTCCAGACCAAGTTTATAATTTCTGGCATTTTTCCGCAAAAGTCCGCCTACATGGGCAGAAGTTACTGATTAATCAGCGCCAAGTTCCATTGCAATCAGGGATGTCCATTAATGCTAATGTGAAATTACGTCACCGCACCATTATGAGTATCTTCACTGATTTCTTAGTGCAAAAGACTGAAAGCTTAAAATCCCTCCGGTGAACAAAATCGTATTTCATTAGACCTCTTGCAAAAGTCCCTAATACCCCACCCCCTAATACCAATTCACAATTCGCAATTCGCAATTCGCAATTAAAAAACTTAGAGATACTTGCCTTTCAGGGTTTACATCTGTTTCATAATTTTAGTGAATTGGTATAAGAGCAAGCAAAGAGGGGAGACAAAGCGTAGCTTTGGCGGGGTGGGGTTCTTATTTTTGATTTATGCAAGAGGTCTATAGCAGTTTTCAACGCTCCTCCCACGCTGAGGGGTATTGCTGATTTTTTACGTTTCTGGGGACTTCCAGTTAAAAAAACATCCATCGTAGGGGCGCAAGGCCTTGCGCCCCTAAAAATGTACAAATAATTTTAGATAATTAATTTTTTGTCAGTCCCCTAGTGGTCTGTCAAACCTATTTTGATGGTTAGAGAGACGCGATAAATCGCCGTCTCTACAGAAAATCTATTCGTCAATTATTTCTTGACAGACTACTAGCTTCCGGCCAACCATATACCACAAACCCACGGCATAGGGAATGTATTTGAGTTCTGTAAAACCTGCTTTGGCAAACTCGTACTCGAAGTTGAAATGGATAAAGTCATCCAACCACGGTTCTGGAAAAGAAGCGCTCAAGCCGTATTCACCACGATAGGTGTCAGCGTATAGTACCCAACCTCCGGGTTTGGTGATCCGGTACATCTCCTTAAGAATCTTAGGCGTCCACTCTTTAGGCGTCTCGTGGAAGAGTAGTGATGACGTGACAAGATCAAAGGAGTTGTCAGGGTAGCCAGTGTGACGAGCGTCCACCTGCTCGAACGAAGCCCGCTCACTAAATCCAACCTTATTAAACTTGTGTTGACTGATCACGAGCATGTAAGGTGAAACATCAGTAACGTGAAAAGTGGCCTGGGGAAACCGCCGTGCCAGGGCCAGCGCTCCATCAGCCGTACCTGCACCAAGCTCTAGCACCGTCTCAATTTGAGTGTCTTCAGGAATTAATTCAGCCATTTTCTCGCGCAACTGCTGGCAACTAATATTGTGGCTGAGGGGAATAATCGCATCCATAGCAGCATCCCAACTTAAGCACGATTGAGGGTTGGTGTAGGCATCGGTTAGCCCATGAATGGGAGCGTGGATGTAGTCAGGGTAATATTCATGGTCGGTACGGTAGCCTTTGAGTTCCTCCGCCCAATTAATTGAGGTATATTCCTGCATTACTGAGGGCATCGCGGCGGTAATGCGTTGAATCACCTCGGTTCGATACGCTTGTTTTTCCTGTGCAGTCCATCTCGGCATAAATGAACATCTCCTATTTACACTCGTTGCTAGCGTTTCTCGACTCCAACCTGGGAACGAGAAATAAACTGCAAATACTAATATAGTCTAGCCTCAACTTGGATGAGATCCATAGGCTGCTTGGTAGACTGTTAATCGTGAAGATGATGCCACGTATAAGTTACCTGTTATTTTGTTCAGATGGAAATGTCAAAATTTCAAGTTACTCTGCGATCGCTTTCTTCTGTTGTAGGAATAGAAAGCAGGTGTTTGAAAACAGGTCGCAGTCAATGACCGTAATATACCCTACTTAAGACTTATTTTATATACAACCTCTAAGTGCTGATTTTTTGACATTGAGAATGGCAGATGGAAATGAAGTTAACTGTTTAAATTTAAGTAAATAAGGAAAAAAGGATGAAAAATTCCGCTAAAGTCTTATTTAAAACAAACTTTATGCTTTTTACAAATGAATATAGAAGAAGCATTAGTAACTTTAGACACATTTCTGGAACATGGTTTAAGTGATGTTCAGGAAATAGTATTTCGTAAAGCTTGGGAAGGAAAAACTTATCCAGATATCGCCGAAAGCTGTGGTTATGATGCAAATTATATAAAAGATGTTGGTTCTAAGTTATGGAAGTTACTTTCACAGGCTTTCGGGGAGGAGGTAACAAAAAGTAATTTTCGCTCAGTATTGAGACGGCGATGCCTCCAGCGGACTTTGCCTACGCAAAGTAGCGTTTTGTCAGAAAAACTACAAAGTGTGCCAGTAGTCTTGAAACAGTCTCAGCAAACAATCACAGCGAAAGATGGGATATCAGCGTCTTCTTTAGTGATAGAAAAGCAAGACGAGAGAAAAACCCCAGTTTTTAATCCCGATTTCTTAGAAAATCCTGGTGGCTCAGTACCGCTCAATTCCTTTTTTTACATAAAGCGTCCGCCAATTGAAGAACGCACCTATGCCGAAATCAATAAACCTGGAAGCCTAATCAGAATCAAAGCCCCTAGCAAAATGGGAAAAACATCCCTAATGCACAGAATTCTTACTCATGCTAAACAGACTGGGGTACACACCGTACAGATCGGTTTACAGAGAGCAGATAGTCAAGTTTTCACTAGCTTGGAAAAATTCTTACGATGGTTTTGTGCTAACGTCAGTCGGCAGTTGAACCTAGAGATCAGACTGGATGATTATTGGGATGAAGATATTGGCAGCAAAGTTAGCTGCACATTGTATTTACAGGAGTATTTGCTAGAGAAAATCGACGCTCCGGTAGTCTTAGCTTTGGATGAAGTGAATCGGATTTTCGAGTATCCACAAATCTCCAGCGACTTTCTCCCGCTACTGCGCTCCTGGTATGAAGATGCTTCCGAATTAGAAATCTGGCAAAAACTCCGAATAGTAGTAGTTCATGCCACTGAAGCTTATATCCCCTTAGATATTAATCAATCCCCTTTCAATGTAGGACTACCGATTAAGTTACCAGAGTTTAGTTTAGAGCAGATGCAGGAATTGGCAGTGCGTCATGGATTAGATTGGGCCAAAGGTGAGAAAGGATTGCAAAAGCTGGCTCCTTTACTAGCGATGATTGGTGGTCATCCCTATCTAGCTCGTCTGGCTCTTTATAACCTGGGACATCAAGCAGTAACCCTAGAGCAGCTACTAAAAGAGGCTCCCACAATTGCCGGCATCTACAGCAACTATTTACGGCATCATCTCGCAAATCTCCAAGAACATCCGGAACTAGCGACAGCACTCAAACGGGTAGTTACCTCTCCAACAAGTGTGCAATTAGAAGCGATCGCTGCCTATAAATTAGAAAGTATGGGTTTAGTAAAACTTGAAGGAAATCAGGCAGTGTCTAGCTGTGAGTTATATCAGCTCTATTTCCGAGAGCAATTAACCTAAACGTTATGAATAAGTACGAATATCAAATTGGCGGCAGTCTCAAAGTCGATGCTCCTAGCTATGTAGAACGGCAGGCTGACTTTGAACTTTATAATGCTCTAATTAAAGGTGAATTTTGTTATGTATTTAGTTCCCGACAGATGGGTAAGTCTAGCTTGCGGTTACAAACAAGGCACCGATTAGAACAAGCAGGCTACAGTTGTGCTTCTATCGATATGACTCGGATTGGCAACGGCAACATTACGCCTGCTCAGTGGTATAAGGGCATAGTGGTTGACTTATTAAGGAGCTTCAATCTCTTTAGCAAAGTTAATTTAAAAGTCTGGTGGTCTGAGCGAGAAGATTTATCTGCATTACAGCGATTAAGCCAATTTGTTGAAGACATTTTGTTAGTTAAACTCAAAACTGAAAAAATATTTATTTTTATTGATGAAATTGATAGTGTTTTAGGTCTAAATTTCCCTGTAGTTGATTTTTTTACCCTAATTCGCTCATGTTACAATCAACGGAAAATCCAGAATATAACCGCTTAACTTGGGCACTATTCGGAGTAGCAACACCTTCCGATTTGATTACTGATCGCAACTGTACCCCATTTAATATAGGTAAATCTATTGAACTGCACGGCTTTAACTTATCGGAAGTTCAGCCATTAGCAGCAGGGTTAAAAAATAAAGTAACTAATCCGATGGCAGTTATCAAAGAAATTTTGGCTTGGACAAATGGTCAGCCATTTCTCACTCAAAAGCTCTGTCAGATAGTGGTACAAGAAAGAAACTCTGGAAGCAAGGATATTCAAGAGCAGAGATGTCTAGAAGTTGATGAGCGTTATAAATTGGATAACCATTTACCAATTATTAATCAACATCTTATAAATTTTTATTACCAATTTCCATTGTTAATTTTAGAAAAACTAGTGCAAACGCATATTATAGAGAAATGGGAAGCGAAAGATGATCCAGAGCATTTAAAAACAATCCGCGATCGCCTGCTAAGAAATGAGCAACGTGCTGGGGGTTTGCTGGGACTGTACCAGCAAGTTTTACAAGGGATTCAGATAGCGTGTGATGATGGAGAGGAGCAAATAGAACTACTGTTGTCGGGGTTGGTGACCAAACAGCAAGGACAACTAGTAGTAAAGAACCGCATTTATGAAAAGGTTTTCAACCAAACTTGGGTAGAAAAACAATTAGCAAAATTGCGACCCTACTCCCAAGTATTGAGTGCTTGGGTAGCCTCAGAACACCGTGATAATTCACGACTATTGCGCGGGAGAGCCTTACTTGAAGCTCTAGCTTGGTCACAAGGCAAAAGCTTGAGTGATTTGGATTATCAGTTTTTAGCAGCTAGCCAAGAATTTGATCGGCGACAAGTTGAGACATGGCTAGAAGCAGAACGAACTAAAGAAGTTAAAGCTAGACTGCTTCAAGAGCAAAAAGCAGCCAGATTTCAAAGATTATTTTTCATCGGCGCATTCGGTTGGGCATTGATAGTTGTTTTAGGATTGGGGATGGTGACTTTCGAGTATAAAAAGCACTGCCCAGCGATCTCAAAGCAATTACTAGATCAACTATGGACTAAACGCAATATTAGTAAATAGTTAAGATATAGCAATCTTGAATCATTTATTAGCTTCTCAACCTACACTGGTTTTGGTTTTTGGCTTTAACCCAAGCGTATTGGATTGCTATAGTAGGCACTAGTACATAAATATTGCTGATCTTTGAACTCTAGATGACTAAAAGTTATTTTTACATGTAGATTTCGACTATCTTGAGTTCGATGAATAGATTCAAAGCTAGAAGAATCTTTTTCTCTAAGTTCTTGCCATTGTGAGTGCCAAGTTTCTGCGGGAAAATTTGGATCAATATCGTGAACAGTCATAGTCAGCAATTGTTCGCGAGAATAACCCAAAATATGGCAAGCTGCTTCATTTACATAAACAAGCTGGGCATTCAAATTCACAAAAAAAATCGGAGCTTTAAATCTGTCTAAATAAAATTGGCTTAACCGCAGTGCTGATTCTGCTTTTTGGCGATCGCTAATTTCCTGTTGCAAGAGTACATTTTGCTCAGTAAGTTGCTTTTGTAGCTTTCGGATAGTCAAGTTATTTTCTACACGGGCAAAAACCTCTTCTTCACTAAAAGGTTTGGTAATATAATCTACCCCCCCGACTGCAAAAGCTTTATGAAGCCAGAAGAATGAGGGCTGGGAATTTTTTCTTGCTTGTGCCCCTTCTTGCTGCTGTAGTTTACTTTCCTCCTTTATCCTAACTCGCAAACTAGCGCCGCCTTCTTGAGTAAATTTAATAGCATTACTAAGGAGGTTAATTAAGACTTGACGCAATTTACTTTCATCTGTATACACATATTTAGGAACTTCAGGTCTTTGCTCAAACATCAACTGTAAACCTTTTGATTCCGCTTTTATTTGAAACATCTCTTCAAGTGAATCGAGTAGAGTGTACAAATCAAAGCTGTTGTTGTTCAGTGTTGTTAAACCCGCCTCAATTTTAGACATTGAGAACACATCATTAATCAAGGTCAGTAAATGCTCTCCACTGCTACTAATAATTTCTAAATGTTCCAACTGAGAAGAATTCAGAGAATAATCGCGGGTCATTAACTGAGTAAAACCAAGGATGCTATTAAGAGGAGTACGGAGTTCGTGACTCATGTTTGCAAGAAATTCGCTTTTGGCACGGTTGGCAGTTTCGGCTTCTTTAGCTTTTATCTCCAATCTATGGCTATAATTCTCTAACTGTTCACCAGAGATTTTTAACTGCCGCGTTAGCCAAGATACTCCAATCAATAGAAATCCCATTGATAAGAACCCCACTAACATAATCGTCCCTGCCAATCGGCGAGCCGAGGCAAAGGCTTCTTCCTGGTTCATTTCTACTATTAAGGCAAGGTCTTGGTCATTGAGCCAGTGATATACCCCAATTACTAGCACTCCGGCATAGTTTGGATAAAGTCCTTGGTCACTAATTCCACTCATTGCTGCATCAATACTTTGGCTGCTAACTTCTTTAGAAAAGTCCGGTGTTTTATCTTTCTCTTTAGAAATAAAAGCATTTTTGGTTACTAAAGAACCAACCAAATAAGTTTCGCCACTATTACCTAAGCCTGTACGTTCTCGGACAATCTGATCTATTCGGTCTAAATTTAAATCAGCTAAGAGAACACCTTGGCGTACCTTAGCTGCATCACGTAGAGGTGTTGCAAAAGTAACTGATGGCTTGCGAGTAATAGGTGAGACATAGAAAATGGGGGCAAAGGAATCTCCTGCCTGAATTTGTTCAATATAGGTGACGTTAGCTGAAATTTCATATTGACCTTCACGCTGCTTGTTGTAGCAGCACGAATTGAATGCCTAATTAAAATCCCCGTTACAAAACCTAATTGCTCTCTTCTGGTGCGTCTGCTTTGCGAATGCAGCCTTAGCGAGACCTTGAGCACCATTGCGAATTGGCTTAAAGATATTTATATTTTTCCTATTGATGCAGACAGGTTACTTCTTTAGTTAATATAAATAATTATTAACTACCATTGAGCAAAAATTTGTTTTATCTGCTTAATTGCCTCATTAGTTGCTTGTTCTGGAGAAATTTTATCTTCAATTATTCGATTAAGAGCTTTTCCCCAGATATTCTCCTCTAAAACTACGCTGTATGCTGGGTTTTGCAGATAAGAAAACAGCCGCGTTGAGCCCTCTGTCACAGTCTTAACCGCAGTTGAAACGTGTGGGTCAGTTGGGTCTTTCCAAAATGGGTCTTGCCAAAGTGTCTTTATGATTGGTAAATTACAGCCTCCAGCAGCTTTAAGATACTTATCTATCACCTCTGATTGAATAAGATATGCAAGAAAATCCAAAGCTTTTTTCTGTTGCTGGGAATCAGCAAACAAAACTGCTTGCCTAAGTGTGAGTATATAACGCATTGGCTTGCCGTTCGGTTTGTTGGGAAATTTTAAGATGCCAAGCTTATGACGATAGGTGTTGGGATCTTGGCGGACAGAGCAAGGAATTGAGAGTGTGTTGTTAGGAGTCATTACTACCAGACGATTGAGCAAGCTGCGATTATTATCTGGATTTAACCAATTGAGTGCATCTGGTGGCACATAACCTTGTTGGTAAAATTTGGCATACCAGTCTAAGGCCTTGACAATTTTTTGTCTGACCTTTTGGTCATCGATCAGGAGTTTACCCTTGGAGTCGAGAATTTGCACATCGTATGCTTCTAAAATATGCTCAAAAAAGATATAGGTATCAGAAGCTCCAGTAGAGAAAGGAAAACCTAACCCATAAATATCCTGTTTTTGCTGTTTCGCCCGGAGATTATTCTGCACTTGTTTCCAAAACTCCCAAAAACCATCCCAATCTTTGGGGATATCTCTTTCACTGCGACCTATTTGCTCTAGCAAGTCCCGCCAATAAAAAATGTGAACCGTTGACTGATTAATTGGAACTGCATAGTAGCTTCGCTTTTTTGCAGCATTATTATAATAATTAACAGCTTGTAGGGCATACTCAGGATAAAGATTCTTGACTGGCTCAATTACATTCGTTACATCCGCCAGTTTTCCTTCCCAAGCCAAATGCGGATTCAACACTCTCTCTGCGCCGGAACTCATCATGATATCGGGTGGATTACCTACCTGAATGAACCTACGCGCTTTCTGCGGTAACTCATCGCCGATATAGAAGGAAAGCTTGACTTTATTACCAGTTTGTTTTTCCCAGTTGCTCACCAACTGCTCGATTGCTTCATCCTCATCGACAGTAAATCCTTTATCCCACCAAATTTTTAAACCTGTGTTGTCAGTAGGAGAATGGGTCACTGAAGATAGTTTTAATTTAGAGATGTTAGTACAAGCAATAATTATCAAGCTGAGTGTCAATACGATCAACACATATTTGCGATAATGGCGATATTGTGGCTGATTGTGAAAGCTTTTAGCAATTTGATTGGCTTTTGTTTTAAATGTCATGTTTGTAAAAGCTCACTGCCATTGGTCAAAAATTTGCTTAATCCGTGCGATCGCCTGATCGGCTGCTTGCTCTGGGGAAATTTGCTCTACAACAATTCGATTCAGAGCCTTACCCCAGACATTATCTTTCAAAACTAGGCTATAGGCTGGGTTTTGGACAATATAAAATGGGCGCGTTGAACCTTCGATTAATGTTTTAGCAGCAGTTGAAATGTGTGGATCGGCTGGGTTTGTCCAAAAAGGGTCTTTCCAGTTTGGCGTCATTACTGGTAGATACCGACCTCCAGCAGCTTTAATCTAGTTTCCTATCGTTGATGGTTGAATTAAGTACCTGAAAAATTCGCTTGGCTGTCTTCTGGTTTTCAGACTCAGCAAGCAAAATTGCGGCATTAACTGCGACTAAGTAACGCATTGGCTGGCCATTAGGTTTGTTGGGAAACGGTATGGTGCCAAGCTGATGACGATAAATCTCAGGATTTTGGCGCACAGCCGCCGGAATTGAAAGAGTGGTGTTGGGTGTCATCACCACAGCGTGGTTGAGTAAGCTGCGGTTATTAAGTAAGTCAACCTAATTAAACATAAAACGCTCAACTTGATACTGACCTTGCTTGGCTCTGTAATTTATACCCTCAATAATAGGGCTCGCTAAT
>NZ_JBALCP010000095.1:0-42000 GCF_036919675.1 Nostoc sp. | reverse complement strand
AGAAATTGATAAATTCTGACTATTTTAATTGCCAAGAACTGAAATTGAAATAACCTTTAATCATACCACAAAATATTTATGCAAGAGTTCTAAAGAATTGGTATGAAGTCCTCATCCACTATAGACGTACTTAATTATTCGTGAACAACAAGATTCCCAACTTCTGTAAAAAATCGGGAATTTGAGGCTTCGATTTGAACGAAATCAAATAGGATTTATCTAGCGATTTTGATAATAAGCCAAAATTTGCTTAACTCGTTGCCGACTTTCTAAACCAGAGTTTGCTGTCCACGAGATGGACAAGCCATCAATTTGACTTTGATTGTAATCAAACTGTTGGGATGACTGGGGAATTAAATCCACTTCTACCCCTTCGACTTGACGTAAATGAGCTGCTATCTCTCTATAGACAGCTAAAGGCAAACCAGGAAACTCAATTTTTTCCTTAATCTCCATCTTTATCAAGCTCCAACATTAAAAGAATTTAAGGGGGGCGTTGTCACTGAACTAGGATTGACGGTAGCAGATGCAGCTGACGGTGTTGAATTGACAGCCCCTTCTCCTACCATTTTGGCAACTTCAATACCATATTGTTCCAGAATCACAATGGGGTTGTAGCCCTGATTCATTTCAATCCGTTTAACCAGTACGCCATTTGCTAATCGCTGTCCCGCCTGCACATAGCGACTTGTCGGCTCATCCGGTACTTTGATAATTGCCTGCGGTTCCTTACTAATTAGAACTACACCAGTCACAACAACTGCCCTTGCTAAGTCAGGTTGTGCTGGTGGTGGCAATACAGATACTAAAGTGGGGTTGGGGATAACTTGAGGCAAAACCTTAGGCAAGACTGAAGTCAAGGTAGGATTGATTTTTTTTGGTACAGAAGCAATGTTATTTTTCTTCGGATTTAAAGGTATGCTACGTGCTATGGTGCGTGTTGGAAGTTTTCGTCTTGCTAGTGATGCAGTAGGTAGCTTAGGCAACACAGGAACAGGTCTTCCAGATGTTTTAGGCATTCCGGCAACCGCCTGCCCAAAAATTTGTGCAAACGGGTCACTTCGGTCTTTTGATAGCACAACTAGCCGTGCCCGCTCTGTAGCATTAGTGGATTGAATCAAGTTAACAGATGCAGGAGTAACTAGTGAAACCTGTTTGGCAGGTATCACTGGATTGTTAAAGGATTGAGCCGCTGGGGGCGACTTTGCTGCTATTTTGGGAATCGGCGCAGGATTGATGGCTTGTTGTGTATCTTCAGAAGCACATCCAGCGATCGCCAAAGTTAAAATAGCTGCAATTGTAATTTTTGAATTTCTGCCCATGAGCTGTTCTCAAAAGCCATTGGAAAATTGAAAAGTGGAAATCAACATGCCTGAAATTTGGATCAAAGGCAAAGTCTGTTCCCTTTATAACCTAATTTTTTACATTTCAAGGGTTATTTTTAGCACTGCCTACTCAGCATAACTGCGGCTTGGTGTTGATTTGCAGTTAATCCTCTCCTACACCCATAAGCTCTTTCATCAAATCCAGACCTTTCTTGACTCTACGGGAAACCGTTACAACACTGATTCCCAGATGTTCTGCAACTTGTTTTTGTGTCAAATCTTGTAAAAATACACATTCCAACACATCGCGGGTGCGTTGTTCGAGCTGAACCAATGCTTGTTGCAAGCGAAGTTGGTCTTCTTGTGCCAATTGAAAGCTGCGATAGTGAGGATCTGGAACCAATTCTCCCAAACAGGTAGAGCCTTCTTCTCCATCTTGGATTGGCACATCAAGGCTCAAGGGAGCACGATTTACCCATGCTAATTTAATTTCTTGCCATTCGTTTGGAGAAATTTCCAGTGCAGTTGCTAGTTCGGAGTCTGTTGGTTGGCGATTATGCTTTTCACGCCAAGAACGTGACACTCCTATTGCTTGCTGTTGTAGTGCTAACCACTTCCGAGGAATTCGCACCGTGACACCTTTATCTCGGAGATAGTGTTGAATTTCACCCCGAATATAGGGAAGAGCGTAGGAACTAAAGGCATGTCCTTTGGAAAGTTCAAATTTTTCAATAGCTCTGATTAAACCCAAACACCCAACCTGAAGCAAATCATCGTAGGTTTCATGACATTGATTCGTCCAGTAGTGAGCTTCTTTTCTCACAAGTCCAAAGTTGAGTTTTACCAGCTGATTGCGAACATTTTCTGACCGAGATTGCTGATATTCTCGCAACAACTGCCAAATTTCATGTTTTAGTTCATTGGTGACTGTGGTAGGCATAGCACCGTGTTTATTGAGTAAATTAATAACCAATTACTCACTTTTAAACTTAGCTGCGATCGCACAATATCAAAGATAATATCGGACTATATGTCATCGCAAAATCCTATGGAAAATAACAAAATTTTCCTAGAAAAAATTCCATAGAGTTGCTTGACAATCGAGCAAAATTTAAATGGGCGAAATTGTTATTGATCTTTGGTATGCTCTGTAGCTGTTTTTAGAACTACATAGAAACAAAATATAAAATTAATTACTAAATCTCAAACCGAGATTTTACTTAACTTTAATTAATTAATCATTCATGCTAATTTATAGAAACAAAACAACAGTAGTCACAATGTTTGTAGAGAAGCAAAAATTTTATTTACAGTATAATTACGTGTCTCTTCAACCGAAACTCATCCAATAATTAAAAATTACTAATAATATTTAGAAAGTCGTATGTATATTTACGTAAGGTAATAAAAAAAGGGCATCTCGCCCTTTTTTGTACTTAAGTCCATAGTCTTTTAATGAAAGGCAAAAGGTTAAAGGGTACGGGATAAAGGGATGAATCAAGCCGCCTATAAGAACGAGGTATCAAGCTTTTCCCAATTGCAATGATTATTTCATCCACAATTTTGCTCGGCTTTAACCTTTCCCCCTGTTTGTAAAAAACCTATTTACCTCCTCAAAAAAGGCAGGGCTGTTTCATTCTTTCAAAGCCTCCTGAAAAGCTGGGGACAAGGGAAGGAAGAATTTTTCTCTTGTCTCCCCTTGAAACTTTGTCTCTTTTCGTCTCTGTAAGGCTTCTATAGAAATGAAACAGCCCTGAAAATGGGGGCAAAGAAGTTAACTTTGGTGATCAAACCTGATGCTTACAGAATTGTAGTTCTGAATACTACTCAGTTACCTAACTCCAAAGAATTTAGCCACGAGTCGGTTCAATCCGTCCAAAAAATAGACCGCGAATCTTGACTTCTTTCGGTTCGCCAGCACCTAAATCTGTATCAGATGGCTGTTCGCTCTCGAAAGTACCAGCAATTTCACCACTAGAGCCATCTATTTTAGCGATTTGCAGAGAAATCTTGCCATTCAGATTTTCAGCACGCTTAACGTTAGTGCGGGTAAGTTCTTCATCATCCGCTTGGGCGGGGAGAGCCACGGCATTATCGTAGCCACTGACGACACCGCGACCCTTGGGATCTAGGAAGGCAGCACCACGATAGGAAGGAACTTTGAAGGTACCTTCAAAGTCCGTGGAGGTGTTAATAGTGGTCAAACCGGGTTGGGTTTGAGCAACCAAGTTTTTGATAGTGAAGAGGAAAGGCACTCGCTCACCACCAGGAAGTTGCACAGTGATGGCTTGGAAGTCAAGACCATCAGTTTCCACAAAGGTGAGGCTCTTATCTGAGTTGATTTTTAGGTTGCCTTGCACCTGGTCAATGGTGGAAGTGTATCTGGTCAACAATTTGCCAGCAACAAATTCTGCTTCTTGCCGTTTATTAGCAGGTTCTTCTTTGATAAAGAAGCTTGTTGGTTCTAAGCAAAGTTCTTTGATGGCATAGGACTGGCTAGAATCAATGGGAATGGAGCCACGCCTTGTTTCTGCTAGTTGGGGGCATTTGTTCGCCAAGCCAGTGCCACGAATTTGATCGTAAGTGAGTACATCTCTACTACTAGTAGCAGGAGCATCACTACAAGCAGTTATTAGCCCCAGGCACAAAGCCAAGAATGCAACAATTAAAGCGCGATACCTCATGGTTAACCTCAATCTCAAAAATTAATATCTAAGTTGTAAAACTGCATCGAAGCTTTGATCTCTGACGAGAAGCCATCCTTGTTCGGACACTGCGTTGCTCTGATTGCAGGAGTTGAAACAAGTGTCCGGGCGTATAGGTTGGAAGTCGCCGCTCAAACTTTTCTCTGCTAAACGTACTTAAACGTTTCGCTCTCTTGAGCTTGGGGTGTAAGAAGCCCCAGACTAAGTAGCACACCGCATCCATTTTGGATGTGTGTAACTAGGGGAGCAAAAAACCAGCAGTTTGACTGTTGGTGGCCTTTGTTAGGGTTGGGCGTGTGGATGAGTAAGCCCTACACAGAGTGGTATAAGTGCTTGCCTCAAAGAGCACGAAGAGAGGAGTCTACTTCATACTTTGCTCTTGCCTGTGGCAAAAGCGGCGTCGCCCAAGTCTTTTTGTATTATGTATGTGACGCCACTACATACAGCCCATTGTTTGATGGGGAAATCAGCCAGATCATACGATTTTTTTTAACTCAAAATCAAAGTACTCAAAATCAAAGATTGTCTCGTCCTGATCACATCTAGCTGCCGTGGAGGCTATGTTAAACTTTACCGCTCCCTTTTAGGAGCGATCGCAATTGTCTTAAATAAAGATACAAATCTAGTTATATTCACCGCTCTGAGAAATCTGCACAAAGCTACCTAAAAGTACTCATTGCCGAGACTTCCACGTTGGTAATTTTAGTCCAAATGCCTAAAACTACGGGGATAAACGGCCATCCACGCCAGTCGCTTTAATTCTTGGAACCCCCGCACAGCGCTGGCTCCGCTATTCAATCAAAAACATTGGGAATTACTTCTTAAAACTTCGGCTTACCTCGGCTTTGCTCGGCACAAGTCGCTCAGTGATTCAACTTGTGGAAGTTGTCTTGGCTAGCAAATAGATAAAGTACTGCTTACCATCCGATTTGACGGCGGCTTTAATCTCTAAAAATTTTAGCAGAATATAAGATTATTTTCTTTTTCTGATTCTGAGGCTATTACAGCTACTACAAAATAGATAGTAATGGGCTATAGGCTACCCTGCCGCAGAGTTTCTGGTGTAGAGTAACAGCTAATCAACACTGGCAAACTAGGGAAAATTAAAAATCTCCGGTAAATTTGAGTTGACCTCATTTATACGGAAAGGGTGGAATGAACGATCAGAAAAATCTTGAATCAGGGGAGTTGTCCTGTAAACTGCAAGCGATCGCAACTGTGGTGTATGATGCAGTTCAGGGTTGTGAAGACGATACTATAGCTCTTTTGGCTTTGCTGCGGCAATTGGAGCAGTTACATCGAGAGATCCGGGATGGGGTTTTTCAAGAGAGTTTGCCTGTTAACCGTCAGCAACTCTACTCACTGCTAAAAGATATTGAGTCTGAGGGAGGTTGGCCTTATATTGAGCGCATGAGAGTACAAGCCTTTTTGGCAAATTTGCCCCAAGAAGCTCCCGCAGAAAATAGGCATGAAGTTTTGGAGAGCGATCGTTCCTTTGGCTGATCATCTCGAAAATTATTTTCTAGCTTTGAATTAACAACTCTGATCGCCTCATCAACCGCTAAACCAAGAGCGGTTGCTGATTGAGGCTTCAACTTAATTCATAATTATAAATTAATAATTATTCATAAATTAAAAAGGGTTTGTACTGGTTATGCCATCACAAAGAAGGCGATCGCGTTCTTCAAGATTGCGGTTGTGCTTGAGGTAATCACCCACCCAATCGCAACCACGAACAAGCAGATCATCAAGATGTAAATTCCACAGAATTATCGTGTTGTCATCACTAGCTGATGCTAATGTTTGACCATCTGGGCTAAAACTGACGCTTAACACTGGGGCGCGATGCCCATTGAGACTTTTAATTAATTTGCCTTCACGACTCCAGAGTTTCACTGTACTATCCCAACTGGCGGCGGCGAGGAATTCACCATTGGGACTGAAAGTTACAGCATTGACGCTATCGCTATACCCTTTTAATAAGGTTTTTAACAACGTACCATCCCGTCGCCATAGTTTCACGGTGTTATCCCAACTGGCAGAAGCCAGCAACTCGTCAGTGGGACTAAAGCTGACACTTAACACCCAGCTGTCATGGGGCGAGAAAGTTTTGAGCAAAGTACCATCTCGCCCCCAGAGTTTCACAGTTTGGTCATCACTGGCAGAGGCTAGAACCTGACTATCAGGACTAAAATTCACGCTATTTACCCAACCTTGATGCCCCACTAAGGTTTTGAGCAACTTGCCCTCACGGTTCCAAAGTTTCACCGTTTTATCTTTGCTAGCTGATGCCAAAAACTGGCCATCAGGGCTGAAATTCACGCTCATCACACTATCGCTATGCCCGTGGAGAGTCATAATTAAAGTACCGTCAAGCCGCCAAAGTTTCACAGTTTTGTCATAACTTCCTGAAGCCAGCATTTCACCTTTGGGGTCAAAACTGACACTAGGAACTTTATCTGTGTGCCCCACCAAAGTTTTGTAAAGTCGGGTTTTGACCTCGCCACTACTGGTGTATCGTCGCCAAAGTTTGACAGTGCGATCACTACTACCAGAAGCTAGCATCTGACCATCAGGACTCCAAGCAACGCTCAAAACTCGCTTCTGATGCCCTTGAAGAATAGACGGTGTTGGGGCATCTAAACTCCATAGTTTTACGCTTTTGTCATAACTTCCTGAAGCCAGTAATTTGTTATTTGGACTGAAAGCTAAACTGACAACAGCATCACTGTGTCCTTTGAAGGTTTTGAGTAAGGTGCCAGTGATACTCCAGAGGTTTATGGTATTGTCTTCACCTGCGGAAGCTAACTTTTTACTATCGGAGCTAAAGCTTAAACTCCACACTGTACTGCTATGCTGGCGTAAAGTTTTGTAAAGAATAAAGTCAAAACCGTCTTTAGTGCTGTTAATCTTCCGCAGCCAAAGTTTCACTGTCTTATCTCGACCTGTTGACGCCAACAGTTTGCCGTCGGGGCTGAAAACAGCTACAGTCACACCCTGCTGATGTCCCTGTAAAGTTGTGACGAGGCTACCGTCCCGTCGCCAGATTTTCACTGTCTTGTCGTCGCTGGCTGAGGCGATGAATTGACCATCAGGACTGAAGTTTACCCAGTTAACCCACCCTTGATGTCCTCTCAGTATTTTTACTAAGCTACCGTCTTTGCGCCAGAGTTTTACGGTTGTATCCTTACTGCCAGTAGCTAACAACTCACCATCAGGACTGAAATTAACGCTGTAAACCCAATCTTTATGTCCTTTCAGGGTTTTATATGGCTTGGGGTCAAATTCACCCGTAATCGGGTTTTTGTGCCAAATTTGCACTGTTTTGTCGAGGCTGGCGGACGCTAGGGTTTGACCATCTGGGCTGAAACTTACACAGGTGACAGCATCAGTGTGACCTTTGAGGGTTTGGAGTAAGGTACCGTCAGGACGCCAAATTTTCACCGTCTGATCTCGGCTACCTGACGCTAGGGTTTGACCATCCGGGCTGAAAGTTACTCCCCAGACAATATCAGTATGCCCTTCCAGGCGGTTAACCTCCGTTACCCCATAAACTGCCTGTTGCAGGGCTGTCACCACCCGCATTCGGGTATCTGGCTGCACTCCATCTGCCTGTTTAAGTCCTCTCCAAGCCCGCAAACTTTCTAATAAAGCATCAAACTCTTTATTAGAGGCAAAAAGAGCTTCGCTAGCAGCAGTGATTCCACTAATCCTCAAGTTGGTTTCACTGCGTTCAGCTCGTACAGTTTGGCGGATTGCTACTCTTTTTTGCAAGTCAGCTTGCCACCATAATGCTGCTATTGTTCCCCCCATGATTGCCAGCACTGCGCCTGCTATCCGTGCTTCCCGCAGTCGCCGTTGCAATACCAAATTGAGTTGCTTTTGACTAAGTTTTTGGGCTACTTCGGCTCTAGTTTTTTCAAGTTTGACTTTTTCTAATTCGGCAACTATGCCATAGTTATTTTTTTGGCGAATTGGTTCAACTAAATAATCGTGAACTAGCTGGTAGCGATCGCCTAATTCATCTCTGATTAGCAACACCAACCCCGAACCCACCAATATTTCTAAAATCAGTTCCCCAACTGTGTCAAAGCTTGATATTGTATCTATATCCTGATTATTAACTAATGCAGTTGCTAAATTAGCTTTAGTTTTTAACGGTCGCGTCCCCTTTTCATCAGTTAATTCAAATAATAATTTCCAGCTTAATTCTTCATTCTCCTGACCGCAGTCTTTGATAACTTCCCCAAGCCAGCGTTCCACCAATTTTGCCGAGCCACCGCAAAGCTTGTATTGTCCAAGTGTGGTAATGTTTTCTATTTGTAGTTGAGCACCTACTATTTGTAATTCAATTGGATGTACTTCGTCTAGTTCTCCTGTCAAATCCTGGACTAATCGGTTAATTAATTCATCACTCAGTTCAAAATGGGAACGTTGAGTAAGACTGTGAATTATGGCTTTAGCATCTTGGCTAGAGAATTTCCCTAAATAGTAGCGAATGTCCTTATCGAGAATATTTTTATTAATTACGCCTAAATCATATAGTCCAATACTATTTTTTTGACTCAACCGTTCAAATTCTAATAAATGATGTAAATAATCTTCTCTTAATGAAAGAATAATTTTTACAAATGAGATATTTAAACATTCACTCAAAAATTTGTAAAATTCTATTCTTTGTGTGCGAGGATTACTAACAAAGAAAAATTCTTCAAACTGGTCTAATATGAGAATTATTGTACAATTGCGCTCGGCTGCTAACCGAATTTTTTCGAGCAGTATAGTAGGTGTAGAGTTCAGATTAACTGATATTTCTGTGTGTGCCAAGGCTTGGTTTATACTGCTTGCCAAGACTGTAATCCAATCAGTGTAAACAGACAAAACAATAGGTATAGGAATGCGTTCACCGATAACTTTTCCTTTCAATGCTGGTACTAAACCAGCTTTGAGAATTGAACTTTTACCTACACCCGATGGTCCATAAATAACTGTGAGTTTGTAGTCAGCACGAGTAATTCTTTCAATCAAACGATTGACATCTTGCTGTCGTCCAGAAGCAGATATTTCTTGGGCAACTCCCTCAGGAATAAACGGTATTTTTTGAGGATCTAATGCTGGGTTAATTCTAGAGCGTTGCGGCTGCAACTGACTTGCCCCAATGAAAGCACGAAAGCCATACTGATGTTCTATTTGAATTTTTTCTTGCTTCAGCTTAAAGGCTTCTGTATAGTCATGACGCTCAAAAAAGTAAAGCGATCGCAATTCCTCTAAAATCTCTAAATAAAGTGATGGTTGATGTTGTAGCTCACAAACTACCCTCGCCCATTCTAAATTATTGATAGCTTCCTCCGACTCACCTAAATGCCGCTGTGTACGTGCTAGTAAGAGAAGATACCAACTTTCTTGTCCTCGTGTTTGCAAAGCATCTCGCAGAGAAACTTCTGTTGCTTCTTCGGAGATAGAAAGTGCTGTATTCGCTAATTCATGAGCCAGTACCCAATTCGACTCAGAAGCTGCCACATTTGCCAAAAAGCCATAATTTTGAGCAACTTGTGCAGAACTTCCATAAGTTTTATGTAGAAGTAATGACTTTTGAGCTAATTTTTTTAAGTCATCCCAAGCTTGTAAACGTTGCAGCATTTCACAAGCAGGCAAAATAAATTTAGCCACTAAGTCTTCTCTTTGTACTTCCTCCAATACTTCCAAGCATTGTTTAAACCACAAGAGAGCATGTTCGCAATAGCTACTATTATTATTCTGGTGTAAGTCTGCCATTCGGTGATAACACAGCCCCAGATGGAATAGTACAATTGCTTGCTTGAGTAAAGATGAGGGGGGTATAGGATGAGGAGATGAGACGGGTAAAGAAGAATTACTCTCCCACTCTGTTATTATCCTCATTTCCTGCTGCCACAATGCTAGGCTTCTTTGATAATTGGCTAAAGCACCATTAATTTGATCGTTGGCGTATTTATCTCGCCCCAACACAAATTCTAAACTAGCTTCTAATCCTGGTGTTAATTGAAAGCCATAGAGGCGCAGCAAATCATTACGGGCTGATTCTATTTCGTGGCGGTGTTGGGACTTAGGATCTAAATTTAGGGAGGCATTAGATAAAAATGTTTCAGCACCTGCTTCTAAAACTTTGGCAAATAGAGATTCTTCCTCTTGCTGGATCAAAGCAATTAAATCTGCTTTTGCCATTTCAAATTTAATAGTGGTTGCAGCCCAACTTTTGAAATCAGGCGCTAATCTGGACAGTAATGACGCCACTTCATCTTGTAGCCACAATACCACTGGAAATGGAAAAGTTGCAGCATAGATATCTCGTGCTTGGTTGATGCCTGTAAGTAAGTTTTCCAGGTCAATGGCTGACTCAATGCCGAAAACCATAACAGCAGATGGCAAAGAGTCTGTAACGACGGCAGGATTATCTAGAAATAGTTCTGAGACTATTGTGCTGTGTAAGGAAGTAGTTGGTGGATTGAGAACGATTTCTCTGATATTGATGTCTTTGGTGATGGAGCGAATATTTTCTAACATTTGCTCACGTAATTGCTCATAGTTACACCGAACTAAAATCAGGGCGAATTGACCTTCGGAAAGCGCGATCGCTCTAATCAGTCTTTGCAAAGTATGCTGATTTTCTTTGGTGTAGACATGTAGCTGCTTATCATTAATCATTGGTTATTAGACATTGGGCATTGGTTATTGGGCATTGGGCATTAGTTATTAGTTATTAGTCCAATGGCAAACGACAAAGGACTAATGACAATTGACTCACCCAGCACTGTTACTTATTTTGTTGCCAAGCAAGGACTTTTTCTGTTTCTGCTAAAGCTGGACTGATACCAAACCAGCGCCCCAGAGGATCACGATATTCAAACAGATACATGCTTCGTAGTAAGCTCTGGTAGTCAGACTCACCTTTAACTCTCTGCTGCTGCACTACTTCAAACAATAATTCCCACTGGGATTCATCAATAGCTAATAGCAGATCGTCGCGGTAGTCCTTAATCACGGCTTCTAAACAGTCCCTAGAAAAAGGTGGATCTTGTCGTTGCAGGCAGCTATAAAGTAAACCCAATAAATTACGAATATGGCCACCGCTAACGCGACATAGACGATCTAAGGTTTGAGAGTGATCGAATAATTCTGTAATTAATAAAAGCCTTCCATTCAAAGGAACTTCAGGAAAAGCTCTTGCTAAGACTAACTGGCGCACTAGTGACATCCCTGGTTCGTAATCACTGCCATCTCTTTGTCGCACTAATACCATCGGCAGTACTTTTGGCGCAATCCCTCCCCCCAGGCGATTTTTTAGTGTCTCGTACTCATTGGAGAAAATTAACGTCAGGGGAATGGTGTAAACTAGGTGGCATTTAAGTCGGCGTAACTGTTCACCTCGGTCGATGAAGAGATATTCGGGTTGCGATCGCCCCGATGCTAAAGGACGCATATCCACTCGATCCAAATTATCTACAATCACTACCAGTCCTTTTTGACCCCGTAGCTTTAGCTGTTCAATAGCCTTTTCTAAAATTTCTTCGTTAATCGCTTGCAAAATACTACTGGTACGTGGTTCCAGATATTGCCTCAGTTGATTCCGCATTTGGGTGCTGTCTTTGGTTTTAGCGGTAATTTTGGCAATACCCAAGGACAATTCTGCTTGTCCAGAAAGCTCTATGGGGCTTTGCAAAAAATCGCCTACTTCTTTAAACAAATTGGTAAAATAACCAGGTTTGAATTTGATGCTAATCCCTTCTAAACTCGCACTGACTTGACGGGCTACACTCAGCAAAATATCGCTGACATCAATATCTGCCATGTCTAAGTCTTGACTGGACTCAAAATAAACCACATGAAATCCCGCCAATTCTAGTTCTGTCTTCAGGCGCTGCAATTCCGTTGACTTACCGCAGCCAATGTGACCCGTAAATAACTGGCAGGTTGGCTCATCAGGAGAAATCCGGCAGATAGTCCGCTGCAATTCTTCGACAATTTTGCAACCACGGACATCAGCAAAATCTATGTAATACTGGCGATCTAGCAGGTTACTTATATTGAGCGTGTAGCTTGGGTTACATGCTTTATAAAAACGTGACAAATTTAATGTCGTTTTCATGTATGTAGATGTGTGTGTAGATGCAGTTTAATTCGTATTTTTTATACAAAAAATCTCTAGCCGGGATGTAGGCGCACGATTAACTCGCAAGTTGGTAGTGTCTTGCAAGTGACAGTACTTAGTGCTGGATCACTGTCAGTAGTATAATAGAGATTTAATTGACCCTAATAACCTTAAGCATGTCTGTCCTTTTTACACCTGCTATTGAGGTTTTGACAATCTCTAGCTTTTGTTTGACCTGGCACAAACCTTTATGGCTGAGTAAATCAGTAAAAAAGCTACTAGACTAGATGGTTCTCAGTTTGTATAGCTGATCAGGGAGAACTGGTATTAATTATAGCAAGCTATACAGAGATTCCGAAATACTTGTCTATCATTTCACATTCTATTTGTCAAGAAAAAAAAATTATAAATATCTAAATTAATATTTTGTAATCTTTAGAGAAAAAATATTTGATGATCACTTGTCAAAAAGACAACAGTCAGTTAAGAATAGACACCGGAAACTTTAATCGGAATGATGACTAGCGCCACGATCTTTGTGTTGTTACTGTAAAGTGTTACTAAAAATAAAAAAAGTCTGGAGGAGAGTGGCTAATAGATGCCAACAGTGTTTACTGAAATTAATAATGATACAAGCGGATGAAGGAATTTGGACTGCAACCAGAAAGGGGTTTGAATGGCTGGCATAATATCAGTTTCCCGCACAGATCTAGCCCAGCGTCGTCAGAAATTACGTCGGCAGCGGCAGATGAGAATTATTCAGGCTATTTGGCGAACCTTTGCCATTATCGGTTTGGCGGGTGGATTGCTGTGGGTGGCAGTTCAACCAGTGTGGGTGCTAAAAACTCCCAAACAAATAGTGATGAAATCAGGCAATCAATTACTGTCGGATGAGACAACTCAGTCACTGTTGGTGCTATCTTACCCCCAGTCTTTGTGGCGGATTGAACCGGGAGCGATCGCTAACTCTTTGAAAAAACAACCAACTATTGCCCAAGCGATCGTTAGACGCCGCCTGTTTCCTCCTGGATTAATCATCGAAATCCAAGAACGAGTCCCTGTAGCGGTGACTCAAACACCAAATGTGCAAAATCAGGGTACTAGCAACAAAAAAGTCATAATCGGCTTACTAGATGCAAGTGGGGTCTGGATGCCTTTAGAAAAATACACATCACTGAATCCCACAAGGAAATTACCCAATCTCAGAGTAATTGGATTACCAAAACAATACTGCCTCTACTGGACTCAGCTTCATCAAGCTGTCAGCCAAAGTCCTGTGAAAGTGATGGAAATTGATTGCCAAAATCCAACGAATTTAATTTTGAAAACAGAACTAGGAGATGTGCATCTCGGTGTTCCAGGACCCCAGTTGTCTGAACAAATTAAGGTACTCGCCCAAATGCGCCATTTAACAGCAAAACTCAATTCTGACCAAATAGAGTATATTGATCTGAAAAATCCGGAATTTCCATTAGTACAGATGAACCAAAAAGACCAAAAATTAACCCCTAAAATCCCTAAAAACATCTAGCATGTTTAATGTATTGAGCGCTCCTAGTAAATTAAGAAGCTTTATGCTGATAAATATATTTATTATTTTCAGTTTTCCAGCAAACCGCACGAAAATCGGCATTAACTTCTAATTAAAATGAGAAGATCAATCATAAAGTCTCCATTGCGAGTAAAACACTCTCAATTGTGACCCTAACATCTAATGGTGGGGTGCAAGATGTCGGACAATCTGATCATGGTCTA
The DNA here is from genome assembly GCF_036919675.1 of Nostoc sp. Classification (GTDB taxonomy): domain Bacteria; phylum Cyanobacteriota; class Cyanobacteriia; order Cyanobacteriales; family Nostocaceae; genus Nostoc. Next base: position 28,087 of record NZ_JBALCP010000095.1, on the reverse strand, counting down.
TGGCGTGCAAAATGCCTTCTGCCCATACATTATTTGACTAAACCCAGTGCGGAAAAGAGAAAAATGCTTGAGTTTTTCATTAAGATCAGACTCGCTTTTCAGAGGGCACTGATGAGAACGGTTTATGCCGCCATCCAAGTGCAGAGCCAAAAACGCTCTAGCTTTGGTCTGTTGAGGACACTTCCAAAGACAGTTTACCGAAGTTTCAATCTGTAACGAAAAATGCCACCCCAAGTTGCGTAAGCAGTGCTTCTGGGCAATCAGTTTAGACTATTCTGTACCGTAATTCTTATTGGGTTACGAAACCTCTGAGAAAATCTTGATTTGTTGACCACACTAGTGGGGGTTCTCGTAAGATAGACTATTGCTCTAACAAAGTGTCCATTAAGACCCCCCAAACAACAAATTAATCAGGTATAGTCTGACAAGTAAATTTTTACTTACTTCAACCTTAAAAATAAGTAAGTAGAAGGTAAATTTTGTGTTTAAAGTTGCAATCATTCCCAATGGTGAAACCTATTAACAATATTATTGAGGCAGATAAGATGCGTTGTGGCGTGTCTTTACAAGCTATGTCTTCTGTTGAGAAGAATGAAGAGATTAATGTCTGGTTGAAGTTATACAGAACACTTTTAGATAAATGTCAGTATACTTCTCTAGAATTGGCTGTGCGATCGGCTGCCTTAAAAGCTTATCGCATAGCAAATTTTCACACTACCAATTCTGTTAGGCTTGGCAGTAGTGAAAACAATAAAGAACAGTGCCATAGTATTGTGGCAGTGTCAAACTATAGTTGACTCTTAAGTGAATAACACCTGAAAAAGTCGTTTATCTACCCTTTCACAAATCCAATGACACTTGATAATAACCAAGGACTTACCTATAAAAATGCCCAATCTACGGGACAGCCGGGGTTCTCGCTGGCAGTTAACTCGACCAATCCCTTTAATAACTCTGGGGTGAACTTTGGACCAAATCACGAAAATAAGAAGATTTTTGCGGAAAATAGTCGAATTGGCGAGATTGTTCCTGGTCGGGTTGCCAACATCAAAGTAATTGGTGTAGGTGGTGGCGGTGGTAATGCTGTTAACCGCATGATCGAATCTGATGTCTCTGGGGTAGAGTTTTGGTCAATTAATACTGATGCCCAAGCATTAACTCTGGCAGGCGCTCCCAGTAGATTGCAAATTGGACAGAAGCTAACGCGGGGTTTAGGAGCAGGTGGTAATCCTGCGATTGGTCAAAAGGCAGCTGAGGAATCACGAGACGAAATTGCTACAGCTTTAGAGGGAGCAGACCTAGTATTTATCACCGCTGGTATGGGGGGTGGCACTGGGACAGGTGCAGCCCCGATTGTGGCAGAAGTAGCAAAAGAAATGGGCGCTCTCACTGTTGGTGTAGTCACACGCCCATTTGTCTTTGAGGGACGCCGCCGCACCAGCCAAGCGGAACAAGGTATCGAAGGACTAAAAAGTAGAGTAGATACACTGATCATTATCCCCAACAACAAACTACTGGAAGTGATCCCCGAACAAACGCCTGTACAAGAAGCTTTTCGCTATGCAGATGATGTGCTGCGTCAAGGGGTGCAAGGTATTTCTGATATCATCACGATCCCCGGCTTGGTAAACGTTGACTTTGCTGATGTCCGAGCTGTGATGGCAGATGCGGGATCGGCATTGATGGGAATTGGCGTTAGCTCTGGTAAATCTAGAGCCAGAGAAGCTGCGATCGCAGCTATTTCTTCGCCGTTACTAGAATGTTCTATTGAAGGTGCCAGAGGTGTTGTCTTTAATATTACAGGTGGTACTGACCTGACTTTGCATGAAGTGAATGCAGCCGCAGAAGCAATCTATGAAGTAGTTGATCCCAACGCCAATATTATTTTTGGGGCCGTAATTGATGACAGACTTCAAGGTGAGGTAAGAATTACTGTAATTGCTACTGGATTTACAGGTGAAGTGCAAGCTGTACCACAACAAAGCGTGGCTAACGTTCGAGTCGCACCTAATACCTCGAAGCGACCAACAACACAGCAACCCCCAGTTAATCCCCCAACCTCAACTCCAACTCCAACTCCAACCCCAACTCCAACTCCAGAACCAAAAGAAAAACCTGGATTGGATATACCTGACTTCTTGAGAAACCGACGAACACCACGGAATTAAAAGATTTTGATTTGAGATTTTAGATTAAATTAGCAGTTTCAGGTTAGGCTGAGTGCTGTATAAAATCTGCTAGTTCCAGGGTTTTACCAAAAGCAGGGGTAAGCAATTCGTTGCCATCCCCAATTTTGTTAATTGGTAAAGAAACTCGTTAACGCTACTTATAGAATGAACTTGGGCAGGAGTCTGCTGGCTCACATGTCCAGATGTGCTTTTGAAATAAAAAACAGGAAGGCATGTCCGACTACAGATACGACGCTGAACAGCCCGTGTAGACATCGCTACATCTACCCCCGCGATCCATTAAACTCATATTCGGTACAAGTAAATATATTTACTTAAAGAAAGTTGCGTGGGGAACTCGCCTATGCAAGCGTTGAAGGAAGTCTGTTTCCTGGAGAATAACGTGAGTTCGATGAACCTCTCCCAGACTTGAACTAAAGTTCAAGTCTGTCTCTCTAAGAGTTGGAGAGGGACGGTTTTGCGTAGTAAAACCTCTTTAAGGATGTTTGAAAAGTCGCAAAGTATACTATAGACTCCCCTCCCCCAGAGGGAGAGAGGCTTTGAAATCCCCATTCCCGTACTTGATGCCGCAACTCTTAGAGACGCTCTTGCGTTCGCCAACGCTAACATCGGGAAGGGGAGTTAGGTTTGGCAGGTATTGCTGTTACTAACAATAGTTTTCAAACATCCTCTTAGAGGTTTTTTGATTCAGTTGATTAGGCGAATATCACATCAGCCGTCGAACTCACGTAGAATAAGACACGAAGCAAAAAATAATTTATATTTATTTTTTGCTTTTTAGTGTCTGTTCAATCCATTGAATAACCTGATGACCAAGGTGAGTACCATCTAGGCGATCAATCTCACGAATTCCGGTAGGACTAGTGACGTTAACTTCAGTTAGATAACCACCAATAACGTCAATACCCACAAAAATTAAGCCATCTTGGCGTAAGCGTTCAGCTACTTGGGTACAAATTTCATTTTCTCTTGGGGTAATTTCAGTTTGAGCCACTGTACCACCAGTTGCCATATTATTGCGAAAATCAGTTCCGCTAGAGAGGCGATTGAGCGCACCAATCGGTTCGCCATTCAGCAGGATAATTCGCTTATCTCCTTCTTTTGCCTGCGGTAGATAGTTCTGCACCATTACTGGCACTCGACCTTGGAGGGTACTGAGTTCGACAATGGAGTTAAAATTGCGATCGCCTGATTGCAAAAATAAAATTCCTTCCCCAGCTTTGTTGCCCAGTGGTTTGAGAACCGCAGCTCTCTTTGCTTCGACAAATTGCCGAATAAACTGCTTATCAGCACTGACAATCGTTTCTGGAATCGCTTTGGTAAACTGGAGGGCATACATTTTTTCATTTGCCCCTCGGATGCCACCGGGACTGTTAACCACCAGGGTTTTATTTTGGTCAATGTAATCCAGAATGTAGGTGGCATAGAGGTAGGAATCATTGACTGGTGGATCTGTCCGTATAAATACGGTATCCATTGTCTCTAAAAAAGTAAAGGAGGAATCGCTCAACTTATACCAAGGATTTGCCGCTATCCAGCGTCCTTCTACCAACTGCACTGGTACAACTTCAACTCGCTGTAGTACAGCCCAAGCTTTGCTATCCACCACACTCAGCAGGTTTCCCTGAGTTATCCAGACTTCGTGTCCCAAGATTTGCGCTGCTTCAATCAGGGCAACACTGGTATCATGACACGGGTCAAGCTGATGGATAGGATCAATGATAAAAGCCAGTTTCACCCTTTATACCTCAATCACCAAGAAATTAAATGGTTATTCAATTATTATCTCTTGATGCTCTCACCAATTGACGTACATGTGTACTGCTGAGTAGAACCTGGAGGGTAAAGTCTTGTGGACAGATATGACTTTTGTGATAAAAAAGTCTGTAAACAAGGCAGCGTTGCTCTCCCTCCCAGAGTTGTTGCGACTGCCGGGTAATTTGCAGCGGCTTGTCGCTAGCGATCGCAAAACCTTCTGAATCTACACGCTATTGCTAGAAGTTAGTAGCTCATCGAGCTTGCCTTGACGGTCTAAAGCGTGGATATCATCACAACCACCAATATGTTCATCATTGATGAAAATTTGCGGTAAAGAGCGGCGTCCATTTGCTCTTTGAGCCATTTTATTTCTGGCTACCTCATCTCCGTCAATGCTGTATTCGATAAATTCAACCCCCTTGTTGTTCAGCAAACTTTTGGCACGGATGCAAAAAGGGCAAGTCCTCCAAGTGTAAATTTCTACGTTTGCAGCCATAATGTCCTCAACTTGATTTAATACTTCTTAATTTTAGAACTTTGCCACTTGCTGTAGCGGCTCTATCTCGTTTTGACTTTATCCTCAGAAGTGGCTAACTAAATTTGCCACATTAAGTTACTAGTACAGGATTTACGCAAAAATTGCTAAAAAGCTTAATTTATCGAACCGCCAAGACGCCTTCTCTGCGAGAGGCTTTGCCAACGCGCAGCGTCTCGTAGAGAAGAGCGCCGAGAATTCGTAGAGTGTGCGTAAGTCCTATAGTACAGATGAGTCCCTTTGACACATGCTACGCCAAGCTTGCTTCTTTGCAGGAGTACGTAAAGTTCAAAAATCAAAATTGCTAAAAAGCTAGTACGCCACGGCGTAAATAGAGCAACCATTTAAAATCCCTAAAGAGCTTATTCCATAATACTTTTGACTTTTGACTTTTGACTTTTGACTTCCGCCTTGCGGTACTAGCTTGTTTTAGAGGCTTTTTAGCGATTGTATAGCAAGCTTTAAGAGCTTGTCATTACCAACATTAAATAAATTTTGGGCTTCGTTGTCATCCCGCTTGGGAATAAATTCCGAGGCTAATAGCTTGTATTCTTCTCAAGAGGACTAAATACAAGTTTTTTAGCCATGTAAATGCCTATCCTGTTAAAAGGGAAAATTTTGTACATAGAAGGAGTCTATAAAAGTATACAGTTTTGATCATAATCGCTCAAACTATTACGGCAAAAGCTTTTTTACTATATTTAGTCTATTTGAGCTTAGTGGAGTAGAAATATTCTTTATCTTTAAATAGCAAATGCCGTAGTCAATAGAACTACGGCATTTTTAACTGAAATACAAAACTTTAATTTCAGTATTTACCCACAGTCAACGGCATATTCAATTAGCTGGGCAAGGCGGTGACGTAGGGTTTCTAATCCCAAACGCTGACTCGCAGAAATAAACACTGCTAAGGGAAATTCTTCCCTAGCTAAAGCCAGTGTCTCACTATCAGCTTGATCAATCTTGTTAAAAACAACCAGCGCCGGGCCAGGAGTTATTGGCATTTGCGCCAAGATTTCTCTGACTGAGCGAATATGACGCAACCAAGCCGGGTGAGACAAATCCACCAAATGTAGTAGGGCATCGGCTTCTGTGACTTCCTCCAAGGTGGCGCGGAAGGCATCCATTAATGATGCAGGCAGCTCGTGTATAAACCCTACTGTATCTGTAATCAGAATTTCCTGATGTTCATCTGTTTCGCCATGAGGAATTACCAGGCGGCGCGTAGTGGGATCGAGAGTGGCAAATAGCTGGTCGGCTGTATAAACTTCTGCATTCGTGAGAGCATTCAGCAAAGTGGACTTGCCAGCGTTGGTATATCCAACCAAAGCCACTGAGGGAACTTCCCGATGCTGCCGTCGCTGCCGTAACCGCGAACGATGGGCCTGCAACTGATCGACTTCTTTTTGCAATCGGGAAATGCGCTGCCCAATGGCACGGCGTTCAGTTTCCAGTTTGGTTTCACCAGGGCCACGAGTCCCAATACCACCACCTAATCGGGACATGGTGCGACCTCTACCAGCCAGTCGCGGCTGCATGTATTCTAACTGGGCTAGTTCTACTTGCAATTTACCAGCACGGGACTGAGCGCGTTGGGCAAAGATATCCAAAATCACTTCGGTGCGGTCAACCACCCGGATACCAATTTGCATTTCTAAGTTGCGGACTTGGGAGGGTGAGAGGTCGCGGTCGAAGACAACGAGATTGACTCCTAGTGTTTGGGCTGTTAGGGCAATTTCTTGCACCTTACCTTCGCCAACTACTGTCTGGGGATGAATGCGCGATCGCTTTTGTTGTATTGTCTGTAATACATCTCCGCCAGCTGTGTCAACTAAACGTGCCAATTCCACTAGGGTGTCCTGGAATTGTAGGGGAGTCACCTCACTGGTCATCAGCCCCACAATCAGCACGCGATCGTGGTCAGCATCTACTTCCTGGGCGACAAATTCCCGCTGAAATTCCGCTTCCAGATTTTCTACCAAGTCTACTAAATCCTGGTCTGCCAGATCATCCAAGTCCAGAGGTGGCGATATATTCCAACTTGGGGATTGGATTTGTTTAGAGTGAGCGAAGCCGAATTGGCTTTCCTCTAATTTGACAGCAGCAGGACTAGGAATCAGGGTGCGAGACTCTTGGGGTGTCAGATGAGCTAGATAAGCTTCTTTGACATACCCAGTCGCACCGCCTCCCCGCCGTGTAAATCCCGTTCCAGTAATATTTAGGACAACTAGGGCATCTAAGCGTTGCAGTGCCATAGCCGTGAGCGCCGCCTCATTTGGCGGTTCTGGCTTCAGATGTGTGGCAATACAACGAATACCGCTGAGTCGTTCTGCACCGTAACGGGGCAATTCCAGCGGTGGTATTTGCGTTTGACGCGGTGTGCCTACCCCGACGCGAATCACTTGCCCGCGACGGTTGATGTAGGCGCACACAGGCTGATTGACTTCTGTGCTAATTGCTGCCAGACGCTGAGAAAACTCAGGCGTGGTGATGCGATCGCCTGGTATGCGCTGGTGATAGAGCCGCTGTAGTTGTTTCAGCTGGCTGGACTTCAGACCTTGGAGATTTCCAAAAATAGTCTCTATAGGCGTTTATGACCAGTTAAATGGCCCCCCCAATCCTTATTAAGTCTATTTTACAACAGGGTTTAGACTGCCATCTCTATCTTCTGAGGGATGCATTGGGAATTTGTCGTGTAGGGTATTGATTTGAAGCTATATTGATGCACCTCATTGAGCAATCGTAATAACACACACTGCCTCAAAACAAAATTTGCTGTGTTGACAACAATGTCAGCGCTGATGTTAAAGACATTAAATCAGGGTCTAATACCAATCATCTTCAATAAACCTATCCAAACCTGAGTTAATTTCTCCCATCCAAATTTTTGAAGCATACTACTAATAACTTGTTTTTTCTGAGACTGGAACTGCTCTATTACAAAATCAGGGTTGATTTTAGCAGCTTTATTGATGCTGGCAAATCCTTCTTTGCTATGACCCAATTTTGTTAATATAATGCCCCGATAATACCAAGCTTGGTGGTAATCTGGTTTAATTTTTAGTGCTTGGTCGTAGGATGCGAGCGCTTCTTCATTGCGTCCTACTTCGAGTAGCGCAATGCCCCGAAGGACCCAAGCTTGGTAGTAATCTGGTTTAATTTTCAGTGCTTGGTCGAAGGATGCGATCACTTCTTCAAAGCGTCCTAAATCGCCTAGCGCATTGCCCCGATTGTACCAAGTTTTGTGTAAATCTGGTTGAAATTTCAGTGCTTGGTCGTAAGATGCGAGCGCTTCTTCATTGCGTCCTAATTCATTTAGCGTATAAGCCCGATTGTTCCAAGCTTCGTGTAAATCTGGTTGAAATTTCAGTGCTTGGTCGTAGGATGCGAGCGCTTCTTCATTGTGTCCTAAAGTGCCTAGCGCATTGCCCCGATTGTTCCAAATTTCGTGGTAATCTGGTTTAATTTTCAGTGCTTGGTCATAGGATGCGAGCGCTTCTTCATTGTGTCCTAAAGTGCCTAGCGCATTGCCCCGAATGTACCAAATTTCGTGGTAATCTGGTTTAATTTTCAGTGCTTGGTCATAGGATGCGATCGCTTCTTCATTGCGTCCTACTTCGAGTAGCGCATTGCCCCGAATGTACCAAACTTCGTGGTAATCTGGTTTAATTTTTAGTGCTTGGTCATAGGATGCGATCGCTTCTTCATTGCGTCCTACTTCGAGTAGCGCATTGCCCCGATTGTGCCAAACTTCGTGGTAATCTGGTTTAATTTTCAGTGCTTGGTCATAGGATAGGATCGCTTCTTCATTGCGTCCTAAATAAAATAGCGAAATGCCCCGATTGTTCCAAACTTCGTGATAATCTAGTTTAAATTTCAGTGCTTGATCGTAGGATGCGATCACCTCTTCATATTCCTTAGCAGCGAATAGTAAATTTCCAAGTTTAAATAGTAAACTTGGCTTTTGATTCTCTGGCTGATGTTTTTCGGATAGCAAGTCTTGAATTTCTATAACTTTCTCAATTTTTTGTTCAGGACTAAGTTTCAAATATTCCTCATAGTCTCCTTCCAACAGCAGGCGATTAGATTCTTGTTCTACCACTTCTGGCGCTGTAGATAATTCAAACACCCCAGAACGCCAATCAAAAAAATCTGGTGCGCGATGAATAAAATAGTTTATCGAAAATGAACGCAAAAGAAAAACAAAGCTAACGGGAAAATCATCTCTAAAACGTTCTCGCTGTTGGTTTAAGTGATTTAAAATATGAGGAACACTGGTTAAATTACTAAATTGTCCTTCCGTAATTTCCCCAAAACTTCTTTTTTCATATTTATATAAAGAATATTCCAGACCTTTAATCAATAAAATATCAACTTGCTTGTCTTTAACAAACTCAACTACTCGCTCATATAAATTATCAATCGACTCAACAAAACGCAAAACTTCAATTTTCTTCTGCGGAATCTCCTGAGGAAGTTTGACAATGAAATTGTCTGCTTCTCCAGGTGTACATTGCACAAAAAATAAACCAAATCCTGATTTTCGCTTCAATGCGCGAAGCAAGTCTTGATAAGCTTCTTCTGGTTCTGGGGGTAAATCATCATCCCAATCACTTAAATTTGGGTTCATGAAAGTTTCGCTACGGCTTCTTTGAATTCTGGAATTCCTTGAATCAATGGATGAATATCATACCAACGCTGCATCTCTCCCTCATCATCCAAATACCGATATTCTAAAAGACAGCGATTATACATCAAACTCCGATACAAGTCATCATTAATAATCCGCTTAGAACAAGACACTTCTGCTAACAGACACCATTGATGATTTTCGACAGCGCGGCGATAAGTATCTCTGGCTTGAGTAATTGCTCGTCGCACCGCCTTTTCTGAAATAGGTAATTCTTCAGTGCGTCCAATGGCATCTTGAGTTAACAATAGCAAATTCCTCACATGACCTCCACTCATTAAACAAAGTCTGTCTAAGGTTTGGGGACTGTCGAAAATTTCCTTCTCTAGTGATAATTCCGGTGCAATTTGCCGGACTCGCTTGTTAATTACTTCTTTAACTTTCTTGAGTCCTGGCTGGTAAATATCTCCCTTGAGAGTGTTTACCATAATCATCGGCAAAATTTGGGGGTCGCCGTAGATATCTCTGAGGTCTGTTGCCCTTGTAGAATAGACCATTGAAATGGGGACAGTATAAATCAAATGGCAATCTAAAGCTTGGAGTTGTTCGCTGCGGTCTAAAAAGACTTCCTCATAGTTGGTGCGTTCTCCGTCTTTGACTAACACCATCCTGTCTAAGTTATCGACAATTACGGCCAGTTGAGTTTTACCCGTAGGTAAGTTCTTTTTTGCATCCACCAGAAACTCATTTAACACCTGAATTAAAGTGACGGTGTAAGGATCAATTTTTTGGCGAATCTTCTGGCGTAATTCCGGAACAGCTCTTAAATTTGCGGTCAACTTGGCAAATTGAGCAAGTTGGGCTTCTACTCCCAGACTCTCAAACTCTATGGGAGTCTGGGCCAAATCTTTCAAATCTTCCCAACGATTTTTTAACCAATCCAGTATCGGACTAGGACTGGCAATTTCTTTTAAATCTTTGAGCAAACGGCGGGTACAGGCGAGGAGTATATCTGTATATTGGGCATCTTCAGAATCGATATCCTCTTCATCAGCCGCAAAATACACAACATAAAATTGCCGATTTTCTAAATATTTCTTTAACCTGAGTAATTCTGTAGACTTCCCCGCACCTCGATGACCAGAATACAATTGGCAAGTATTTGTATCTGCCAATCGCATTCGATTTCCCAACTCTTGCTCAATATCCGCATCTCCCCGCACATCCTGACAATCTACATATTTTGGGTCACCTGCGGGTAAGGGTTCAAAGGGGTTAAAAGCGTTGTAGAGGTTTGCGAGTAAGTCAGTACTATTAACCATAAGTAAAAAATATAGCAATGATACTTATAATAATCAAGATTATAGAGAATTGAGGTGCGTTCATCCAGTTCAAAGACTCGTTAACGGAGTTCAAAGGTGGATTCATCCAGTTCAAAGACTCGTCAACGGAGTTCAAAGGTGGATTCATCCAGTTCAAAGACTCGTCAACGGAGTTCAGGGGTGGATGAATCCAGTTCAAACACTCGTCAACGGAGTTCAGAGGTGGATTCATCTAGTTCAAATACTCGTTAACGGAGTTCAGAGGTGGATTCATCTACTTCAAATACTCGTTAACGGAGTTCAGAATAAGCTACTGTGTTATACACAAGTCAAATTACCCCCCTTAATCCCCCCTTAGAAAGGGGGGAAATAGGAATCTAGTTCCCTCCCCTTTTTAAGGGGAGGGTTAGGGTGGGGTAAAACTAACGCGAAAACCAAATGAGTAAACTATTTCAGACTTGTGTATACACCGTAGCGATATATTGGGGGGTTAGGGGGGATGTAAAAGTGCCTAAAGTCACAGCGAAACACTTTTCAAACAACCTCTTATAGTCTTTCGCCAGCGTTTCACCACTGTTTGTAATTCCCCCGACAACCAGCTATCAAATTGCGGATAAACTGGCAAACGGCGCACCAATTCCCACCCCGCAGGTTGTAAAATTTCTCTTAATGCCTGTTCCTGAACATGGGGATAATCGGGATTCACTTCATCTTTTGGCCCAATTCCGCCCAAATCTCGCGCACCAGCGGCGATACAAGCGAGTAACCATCGGTCATCGTTAACTAAATTCGGCGGAATTTGAATGGTAATATCTGGCGGTAAAATCTGACGCGCCCTGAAAATGACTTCTGGTAACTGATGGGGGTCAAAAGGTGGTGCATCAAAGGTTTGCTGATCTCCTGGACTATGAGGTTGCAGGATAACTTCTTGAATGTGGTGATAATGTTGATGCAGTTGAGATATAGCTGTTAATGTTTCCCACCAATCATCTACAGTTTCCCCAATTCCCAACAGTAACCCAGTTGTAAAGGGAATCTGCAACTCTCCCGCCCATTGCAATTGTTGCAGCCTGACTTCAGGTAATTTACTCGGTGCGTGCCGATGTACACTATTTAACAATGTTGGCGTTAACTGTTCCAACATCAGCCCCATCGAAACATTTACACGCTTGAGCTTTTGCATTTCCTCAAAACTCAGTGGCCCCGCATTCGTGTGTGGTAAAAACCCCATTGAAAGCGCTAATTCACACAAATCATAAATCCGCCCAAACCACGCCTGACGCCTTGGCGAATGGGGATGCACTTCACCGCTGAGTATGAGGATTTCACAGACTTTTTCGCTTTGAAGTGATTTTAAAATACTTTCTGCATCTGAGAGACTCATCCAGGGACTTTTACCCGGTTCACTGCGAAAGTTGCAGTAACTACAGCGATTAAAGCACTCGTAACTGGGAACGATTGTATAAGCAGGGCTATAGGTGACAAGACAAGAATTATTAATTGGCATAAGCAGGATAATCTAACTATATAGATTACCATGTGACTCTTGTTGCCATAATATTAGATAAACAATAACTATTTTGTTTTATAAATTTCTGGTAACTGCCACCAAGTAGCATGGGGATACTCGTGATGTTCCTCGTGGTAGCCAAAATGATAGCAGGTGAGAAATGACCACCAAATTGGACGGCTAATTGTTTGGGCACGATGAGGCTGAATATAACCTCCTATGGGTTCGCTATGAGGTAGAAAAGTACCAAAATAAAATAATTGGAATGAACTTAAAAGCGAGGGAATCACCCAAAAGGTTGTTAGATTAGCGTGGGGTATATGAAGGATGTAACTAGCAAAGTGATAGATAAGAGTCAGAGCAATCATTTGTCCCCAACTCCAGTAACCCTTCATAAAATGAAAATACCAAGCAAAGAAATTTTTGTGTTTACCATTATGGAAATCTGGATCTGTTTGACTTGCTGGATTGTGGTGATGCACCCAATGTTTTTTCAATAATTTTTTATATGGTAAAAGACCATAAAGAGATAGAGTTAATGTCCCAATAAGATGATTAATCTTGGTGTTTTGGGGAAACACTACACCATGCATAGCATCATGTGATGTAATAAATAATCCCGTATATAAAAATGTTTGCCATAGGATAACAGGCGATAACATCCACAATTTTAACTTGGAGATGTCAAGGGAAAGTAATAAACTCAGGCTAATGATCCATGCGCTAACAATGACAATAGCAATGAAAAGTCCCTTAAACTGAGATTTACTTTTCACTACTGGTGTCAGTTTTGTTTGATGACTGGGTGGTTGTTCTAATTGAATCACGCTTTTACTCCGCCTAGTATTCAGGTAAAAATTCCTAAAATATAGTCACCACAAAAAGTACTAACCACGAGCCAGAAAACCCTTTTAGTGGTCAGTGTTTCGCATTGGACAGTGCCAATACTTGAAATTGTTTATAAATATTAAGATACTTTAACTATTATTACACATGCAAGCCGATACCAACAAATATTTTCGGTTGAGAGGTTGGGCAGCATAAGTGTTAATACTGGGCTATTCGTAACTATAAAAACTATTTTTCAATTCATTACTTACTAAACAGCCGAAGATGGTGAAAAAAGATGGTAACATAATTAGCGGAAATCGGGTATGAAGTGGAGTAATTCCCGCATTACGCTGTAGCCGTTGAGATCCCAAACTAAGTAAGCGACAAAACCGACCATAGCTAAACGACCGTTCCAAAGTTCGGACCCAGGAGTAAACCCCAACTCTAAAGCATTACGATTCTTGCGATTGTAGACGTTTTCTGTTGCATCACTTGGGTAAAGTCCCATTGTTGATTTTCCTGAAGAATTAAATTATATTTTTAATCCTATTTAACCAATAAATTAGAGCTATCTGTCTGTAGTACTAAAGTGTAAACAAGCTAAAGGATGAGATTTTCAAGATTTTCAGGAAATCTTTTTAAATTAGCAAAATAGTATTTCAGATATCAGAAAAAATCTAACGAAAGTTAGAAGGTTTCCTGAGTGTTATTGCCCAAACTAAAAAAGAGCAAATAATATTTTTCAAACTTATACTATGGCTCCTACGGTATTGATTACAGGTGCTTCTGAAGGCATTGGCAAAGCAACCGCTCTTTTATTTTCTCGGCAAGGATATGACCTTGTAATTGCAGCTCGTCATGCTGAGGGCTTGGAAGCTGTAGCGCAGGAAGTACAAAGCTTTGGTAGTGCTGCACCATTGACTGTTATCTGCGATGTTACTGACGCATCTCAGGTACACACATTGGTGCAAAAGGCATTGGAGCATTATGGTTATATCGATGTGTTGATAAACAATGCAGGTATCTTCGCATCGGGGCCAGTAGAGCAGTTTTCTCTGAGTGATTGGCATCAAATTATAGACACTAATTTATGGGGATATATCCATACAATTAATGCCCTTCTACCTCATTTTCTCCAGAGAGGAAGTGGAACCATTGTTAATTTAAGTTCCATCGGTGGTAAGGTGCCTACTGCTTACTTGGTTCCCTACTGTACTAGTAAGTTTGGTGTCACAGGGTTAACAGAAGCACTACAAGTAGAATTGCAGCCAAAGGGTATTCATGTTTGTGGCATTCATCCGAATTTGATTAAGAGTAGTTTGATGGAACGAGCAGTTTTTCGAGGTAAGGATGAGCAAGACGCTCAAAGTCGGCGCGAACAACTCGAAAATGTGTTTAAAAATCCTCTAGTTGAGAAGCCTGAAAATGTGGCAAATGCTATCTGGGATGCAGTTAAAAATAAGAAGCCAGAAGTAATGGTTGGTTCGGCGAATTTATCGCAGGCTTTGTATCGCTTGTTTCCTGGTTTGATTAAGTGGGTTTCTCGACAAGCCTTGAAGAATCAGGATAATTAATTTTTGATAGATAAGTTAAAGAGCTAGAGCCGCTTACTAAGGAATAAGAATTAAATAACATACAAATTTATGTCCCTGACTTACCTCACCCTCAATCCCTCTGCTTATAAAGGAGAGGGAAGCAAGATAGAGGATGAAGTTTTGCATTTTATCTAATCCACGTTCCTAAAAGTGAATCATCCGGGAAAAAGGAAGGATCATTAGTTTATCAGGACTCGCACTCGCGTTTAGTGACATAGTGACGATAGCGAAACATTGCTTCTAGTTGCACTTGCACTAACCAACCGCTGACAAATTCAACTGTTCCTCCCCCAGGCATAGAGAAGGAAATAGCATCGGTTAATTTGGTTTTGCCATTTTCCGGTTCAAATTCATGTCGATGTACCCAAGATTCAAAAGGGCCAGATATTTGTTGGTCAGCAAATAGGCGATATTTTTCACATTCAGTATGACGCGCTAACCAAGTTAAGGGTAATGGGCCGACAAACAAGCGAAATTCTGTGATAGCGCCCACGTTCAGCCCTCCCTCACGACGAACCACTTGGACTGGCTGCCAAGGTGGATTCAGCAGTTGCAAAATATCTGGCCTTTCGTGAAATTTCCAAACTACTTCTGGCGGGGCATTAATTACTGAGGAATGTTTAAAGTGCAGCATGGAAAGAAAAACCTAAAATTCAACTTTCGGATTCGGTATCAATCTCAATATCTAGGGTGTCTTCATTAACCCGTACATACAAAATATTGGGGTTACAGCAAACTTGACAATCTTCAATGTAAGATTGTTGTCCTCCAGCACTCAAATCAATAAAAGTTAAGTTCGGTTCGCCGCAATAGGCGCAGTAATACTCCGCTGTGTTTTGCATCAAGTTTTCAGCTATGAATTCAATGGCTGTAATTCCTTTGGGGATGGGTTGATATAACTCTTAGCATCAGCCAAATGCTTTAGTAGTGTAGACTGTGGCAGAGGCCCTTGCAAGTGGCTCCAGGGTAATACTTGCTCTGTTGACCACTCGGCGTGGACGTAAAAATCTAAATCGGGGATTTTTCCTTTGAGTTGTTTGAAAGCCCGTTTGTAGCTACCCAAGGAGTCACCAAAGTCACGAGTAAGTTGGAGAAGTTGGGACACTCTACGATCGCCTCTCGATAACAAAGCTTGTATAATCGACCAATTATAGCTTTCTGGGCGAAATTCTATCCCCTGTGGTTTTAGCTGTTTTTGCAAAAACTGCAACCGCTTCTCTGCTTGACGATTCACCCCAAACCATTGAAATGGTGTGTGTGCTTTGGGTACGAAAGTGCTGCATCCGAATGTTAAGCGCAATCCCGGCGCAGCTTTTTTGATACTACGCATGATCGCCACAGTTTGCTCTAAATCCTCTGGTTCTTCACCGGGAATACCTGCCATTCCGTAAAGTTTCAAGCTTTTTAAGCCGCCAGCTTTGGCATTTATCGCAGCTTGGATGATTTCATCGTTATGCAGCTTTTTGTTGATGATTTGCCGGATTTTCTCAGAACCACTTTCTACAGCAATGGTAAGCGATCGCGTGTCTCGTTTCGTCAAAGTTTCTGCTAACTGGACTGTTACGGTATTGGTTCGCACTGATGCAATACTGAGACGGACATCATCGTACTTTGGCTGACTAATATAATCTAGCAAAGTCTCAAATTCTGGATGTTGAGTTACTGAAGCCCCCAATAATCCTAGCCGATTTGTAACTTCTAAACCTTTGGCGATCGCTGGAATTAATGAACCTTCAAGACTGGCTGTCCTAAAAGGCAGTGTGAGATAACTCGCCAAACAAAAACGGCACATTTCTGGACAACTTCTCACCACTTCCACCATGTAAATATTTTCCCATGCGGCTTTTTCGGTGACTACAGTCGATGCCGAGAGAGTATTTCCCCGATAAGTCTGCTTTTGCACCACTGCGGGAATTTCTGGAGAAATTGGTTTAATTGACTTTACTGCACCATCTATTGCGTAATATTCCACCTCATATAAACTGGGAATATAAATTCCTGGGACTTGTGCAAGTCTTTTTAGTTGAATTTGTCTAGAAGCATTTCTTACTTCTTTGTAAGCCTCAATGAAATTTCCCAGTAGGTTTTCGCCATCCCCCAATAAAATTACATCAAAAAAATCTGCATAAGGTTCGGGATTAGCTGTGAGAACGGGGCCACCACCAAAAATTATCGGATGACAATCATCACGAGAAGTTGCCAAAATGGGAATTTCTAAAGATTCCAGCAAATTTAAAATATTCACATAATCCAGTTCCCAGGAAATCGAAAATCCCACAATTTCCGGTGTTCTGGGGAGTTGTTCGTGAGTATCTGTAAACAGGCGACTCACCTGCACATCATCACGCATTGCCAAGGTTGCCCAAACTACCTGATAGCCGAGGCTTGTGATACCTACGCTGTACTCATTGGGAAAGGCGAAGATTATGGGGATAGCGTTGGTATCTGGGGTGGTGGGTGTAAACAGAAGGTGTTCAGAGTCAAATACAGATGATGTCACAGGCGTTTTTTACGGGTGTTTGTGAAAATGTGGGCGACTCTAAGTCGCGCCTATACAGGCAAAACCCACGAGGTGGGTTTGATTTTAGTCCGCGCAGGCTGACGAGAGTTTGTGTAGCCGCGACTTATTTATAGTTGTCAGGGCTTCTTTATCTATATTTAATTTTAAGCCATAGAATTATCAAGTTAAAAAACAATGTCAAGCTGTTAGCAACAATAATTGGCAAGGCTTGTAGATAAATTCCGTAAATTAACCACAAAAAAACACCGAGGATAAATGTAATCAGCATGATGAAAGAAACATCTTCTGCTGATTTTGTTCGCCATATCTGAAACATCTGTGGTAAAAAGGCAGTGGTGGTTAGTGTGGCAGCAGCTAATCCGATAATTGTCAGAAAATCCATTTATACAAACCTATAAAATAAAGTTTTTCTTAGTTAAAAATTTAGAAAATAATTTTTATAATACTGGATTAATGTCTTCAAGTTTGCATTTTAACGCCAGGTAGAAAGTGGAGAAAAAAAGGGGAGATAGTTTAACTTTTTTCTTCTTTTTTAAGCTTTCTCCTAATCATTAAAGGATATTTGATTAACACTAGCAAAACCGATTAATTAATTCTTCACGGGATAACTGCAATAGTAAAGGCGTAAACTCTTCTGGTGGTAACGCTAATAAAAGTTTAATAATTTCTTGAAGCTCATTATCTATTTCACCAAAACGAACTTTCAGCAAGTTTTCCACCACCAAGTGTTCTCCCTGCTGAATTCCTGTTTCGAGTCCCCGTTGTTCGCCTTCTTGTATCGCCTGTTCTCGGTCTTGTTGGTAAAGTGGTGCTAATCGCATAAGTAATTCCCTATCTTCCTCGTCTTGATTTTGAGTGACTTGTAAGTTTTGTTGCAAGTTGTACAGCAATTCTAACGCTGCTTTTCGGAAAGGATTATCAGGAGTAAGTGCTTCTAGTTAGTCAATTGCTTGCTTTTGAACTTCGCCGTAAGGAGCGAGTAATTGTTCGAGGTAGTCTTTGGCAAATTGGTTGTGAATAAATCTGGTCATATTGGTAGTTTGGTGATGCAAACCAGTTTATTTACTATTATCTGACGATTTATTGAGATAAGACTTAGCCCAAGAGTAGCGTTGTGAATCTTTTTTTAGTAAATATTCTGCTGCTTCATGTCGTTTATTCTCATCTTTTGTACTCCTGACTACTCGTTTTCTTTCAGCATCTATATCTTCAGTTTCAGCCCCACGCTCAATAGCTTGTTCAAACCAATAATCACCTTGTTCATAATCATATTTGTCATAACATATAGCACCCATTAAGGTGTAAGGTTGATGACTATCAGGCTGATACTCCATAGCTTTATTTGCACAAGTTTCGGCATCATCTAATTTATCACTATCTCTAAATGCTGCTCCTCTAGTGACTAAAATAGCTGATTTTAGATTACTATCATTGACTCTATTTAAGTCCAGGTTAGTAAGTTTTAAAGCCCGTTCAGGTTCATTTGCTTTGCGCCAATAACCACTAGCTGTGGGGATATTCCACTTGTGTCCAGTACGTCCAAGTTCTTGTTCATAAAACTCTGCTTCTAGTTTATAATATGTAAGAGCAATTTTTCCGCCACGAGATAATAGATCCTCTTCAATAAGCTGCAAAACCAACTTAGGATCTAGCCGTTCTTTTTTCTCTAGTTTGACCATGATTGCGTAAAATGGCTCTAGTGGAAGTGAAGGATCTGCCAATCCATATTTTCTTTTGAGCGCAGCAAAGTGCTTGTGTTGAGCTAAAATAACGATATCTTCATATTGATTCTTTCTCAGCCAGTCAATTTCTAAATCGCTCACGACTACTCCTGATATTATCTTTGACTTCAAGACAGAAGCATATTTGTCATTAGCAATTTCAATTGTTTCCGGCAATTGAGACTGGATTAAAAAAATAATATCCTGCTCATTTAAATGAGTTTCTGAATCAATTTTTTTCAGAATTGCATATAAATAATTAGCAGGTGATAAATCTTCATATTGGCTAGCTTTATACTTTGCCTTCAATGCAACAAATTGTCGTTTTAATTCGAGTTCCTCCGCAATAGCAATTGTTTCGGTAAGTCCTTGCCGTTCTAGCCAGTAAATTTCTGAATAAATTAATTTTTTGTCCGCATCAAGTTTTTGTAGTATTTGATATAGTTGACTTAATAAGGATGTGTCTGGGTGTTGGCTTGCTTTATACTTACTCTTTAGCTGAGTAACTTTAGCTCGTTTTGCAGACTCTTGTGTTTCAAAAATTTCTATAGCTTCAAAAAGTTCATGATTTAGCAGCCACTCATATTCAGAATCACTTAAAATTGCTTCTGTATCTAACTTTTTTAGTATTTTATACAGTCGGTTATCAGGAGATGAATCTTGATACTTGGTGGCTTGATATTTCTCCTTTAAATCAGCAAAGCATTTTATATCTTGAACAATTGCAACTGTTTGACTAAGATTATTCTCTTGCAATAATTTAACTTCTGAATCAGTCAAACTATTTTCTGATTCAAGTTTCCAAAGTATCGGATACAAAATACTGCCTACTGATGATTCCCAATTTTTGGCAACTTTATACTTAGCTCTAAGATGAGAAAATTCAGCTTCTAGTCTTTTGGATTCTCCCATCCTAAATTGTTGTAGCCAGATAATTTCAAGGGTTTCAAAAAGCTCATGCTCTTGTAACCAATTAAATTCTAAATCAAAGAGTTCAATTCCTAAGTCAACTTTTCGTAGTATGAGATATAGAAAACTAGAGGGTGATGAATCTTTATATTTATTTGCTTGGTATTTAAACTTGAGGGCAGTAAAGTGTTTTAACCTGTTTTGATCCTCTTTATCCATATTGCTAACAAATGCGATCGCACTTAGTTAAATGTGTTATCCGCTACTATAATACCAATAAAAAAGGGTGAGTGTCTGACTCGCCCTTTTTATAGCGGTTCTCGGCTGTTGTGAGGTACAAGAACCCCACCCCGCAAGCGAGGAAAGGGCTATGATGTACTTTATGTGATTAGGAAACGCTATATTTGCGGTGCTTGCTGCTGTTTAAGTCGCTTGAAATACGTCGCACTGATCTGGGCTAATAGAAAATCAGGAATTAAAATCTTAGCAAGAGGCACAATAGTAGCTGTAACGATTTTCAAAACATATCGTTAAAAATCCCGTTGCCTGAAAGCTAGGGAATGTCGAAACCCCAAAAAATTACATGAATGCTGAAGACTTCTTAAATCAAGGATTAAACCACAGTTCGCAAGGGGATTATCAAGGAGCGAACGCAGCTTACACCCAAGCAATCAAGCTCAATCCTAACTATGCCGAAGCTTACCATAATCGAGGAATTATTCTCAGTGGTCAACTTAAAGATTATCGTGGTGCGATCGCAGATTTTAATCGCGCCATAAAAATCAATCCCAATTTTGCCGAAGCCTACTGTCAACGAGGTAATGCTTGTTACTTTTTAGCCGATTATCAAGGAGCGATCGCGGATCATAACCGAGCATTAGAAATCGATCCCAATCTGGCCCAATCTTACCACAGCCGGGGTAATGCTTACTTTGCCTTAGAAAACTACGACAAAGCGATCGCTGATTATATCCAAACAATAGAAACTAGTACCCAATTAGCTGATAATATCAATGTTGATATTGCCAATGCCTATCATAATCGGGGTGTAGCTTGTTTTGAGAGCGGTGATCATCAAGGAGCAATCGCAGATTTTCAACAAGCTTTACAGTGGCATCCCCATTTTGCCGCAGCTTACAGCAATCGGGGTAATATTCATCATATCTTAGGCAATTATCAGGAAGCGATCGCGGATCATGACCGAGCATTACAATTAAATCCCAACTTGGCGGAGGCTTATCATAATCGAGGTAATGCCCACTACGCTTTAGCAGACTATCAAAGTGCGATCGCAAATTACAACCGCGCCCTAGAAATTAACCCCAAGTTTGCCGGGGCATATTACAATCGGGGTCTAGTTCTTGCTCATCTCAAAGAATATCACCGAGCAATTGAGGATTTTAACCAAGCGTTAAAGTTGAATCCGGATGATCTGCAAGCCTATTGTGAGCGGGGTCTTGTCCGTAGTACTCTTGAGGATTATGAGGGTGCGATCGCAGATTATGACCAAGCGTTACAAGAAAATCCGACTCTAGCTTTAGTATACGGCTTTCGGGCGAATGCTCGTCGCCGACTGGGAGATTATCAAGGTGCAATTGAAGATAGCAATCGCCTATTACAACTCAATCCTAATTTAGCTGAAGGATATTGCGATCGCGCAGCGGCTCGTCGTTCTTTAGCAGATCATAAAGGAGCAATTAAAGATTATGATCGGGCATTAGAGATTAATGATAACTTAGCCGCAGCTTATTATGGTCGGGGTATTGCCCGTGAAGCCCTGCAAGACTTACAGGGAGCAATTGACGATAACACCCAAGCAATAGAGCTTGTGCCGGAATTTTCTCAAGCGTACTGCAATCGAGGAAATGCTCGTCGTCTTTTAGGAGATGAACAGGGGGCGATCGCAGATTATAATCAAGCATTACAAATTAATCCTAATTTAATTGAAGCATATTACAACCGAGGTTCAACCCACTATGCTTTAGAAGAATATGAAAGTGCGATCGCAGATTACACCCAAGCTTTGGAAATTAATCCCCAATCTGCTGCATTTTACAGCGATCGCGCTAATGCTCGCTATGCCTTAGAAGATTTTCAAGGGGCAATAGAAGATTACAGTCGAGCGATCGCGATCGACCCCAGTTTTGCTGAAGACTGGTACAATCGGGGTCGTAGCCGTTCTTTATTAAAAGACTTACAAGGAGCGCTTGCAGACTTAAACAAAGCCTTAGAGCGTCAGCCTAATTGGGCTTCAGCTTACATCCTTCGGGCAGATGTCTACCAAAATCTGGGAGACTCCCAAGGAGCAATTGCCGATTTCCGGAAATCCGCTGACTTATATTATCAAGAAGGAAATATCCAGTATTATCAACAAATTATTCAGCTAATTGAACAGCTTCAATGAAGAAATTGGGTATTAGGCATTGGGCATTGTCACGCTGGAATAAATGAATTTCCAGATTTTGAATTGGTTGTTGAGTTTGATGTAAAATCCGATGTAAATGAGATTGCGTGCGCCAATTTTTACCTACAGCTTCAATTAGTTCATACCAATGTTCCAATAGCTGCGATCGCATATTCTGCTGCACCTGATACAGACACTGTGGCCGGAGTGCTGCCAATATCAATAGACAGCACATCAAAATCTACCGGAAGTCCGTTAGCACAAACAACTTTGTTATTTTCCAAGTCTAGGGCAACTACTCTGTTAATATACAACTGTGCTTGAGCAAAGTTCGCTAAAGGTCGCAAATCAATATGGCATTCATCGTGGCTGTTAAATCCAGCAATGTGTTCTGGTAACATTCCAGAGTCGGCTGTCTTTTGATTTGCAGTAATCAACGTCAAACGGATTTTGGGTAACGGCTTCATTCCAAACATTATCAGGACAATTGCATGGCTGTGACTGCCACCAATCAGCACTAAGTCTTTAACTATCGTATGTTGACAGTAATCATTAATTCTTTTCATACTGTAAAAAATATTTCAAAAAATATTTCATCAACAAATAACAGTCAATTCTCAAAAATATGTCTGGGGATACATGCTTTTCAGCAAAAAGTTAACCAAACTCAGTATAATTTACAAAAACAACGTTTAAAAATAGCAATTGAACAACTAGGGAATAAGACAATAGAAACCAGTCTCGCTGTTATTAATGATTTAGAGCAAATTGCCCATAATTATCCACAGTACCACTGGATAATCATGGAGATTCTTACTACTTTTGTCCGAGAAAATGCTTATTACATGCCCCAAAAGGAAGTAACAAGCAATATCGGGGCAAAAGTTCGTGCAGATATTCAAGCAGCCCTTACCGTTATCGCTAGAAGAGATGTAAGTAAATCGGCGGGAATAAATCAAACTATGTTAAGTAATGTGAAAACATTGAGATTGGCTTTTAGTAGGGGCTTTAGCCCTGATGTTAGGGCTAAAGCCCTGACTACAAACCTGGAATTATTTATGCCGAGCTACTTAAATAAAGACCCAGAAAATGAGCAACTTGATTTGAGTCACGCGGACATGAGAGGAGCAAACCTGAATAGGGCGAACCTAGAACAGACAAATCTCTATCAAGCTAATCTTGCTGGGGCTAATCTCAGAGAAGCTAATCTTGCTGGGGCAATCCTCAGTGCAGCTAACCTAGAAGGAGCTAACTTATATCTAGCCAACCTAGAAGGAGCAATCCTCAGTGCAGCTAACCTAAAAGGAGCTAACCTCTCTGGAGCTAACCTACATTGTGCAAGCTTATATCTAGCTAGGTTGGACGGGGCTATTCTCGATGATGCCATACTTGATGGGGCAAATCTTAGGGAAGCCAAATTTTCTAAGTAAAATACTAGTACCGCAAGGTGTAAATCCAGCTACCATTTCAATTAACAAGACTTGGGGCTTAACAACGGGCAAAATCCCCTTGTTAAAAGTAGTCAAACTTCCGCCACAGTTTACTATAGCAGTCCTAAATAATTCGTAAACTTCTTTCCTTCTTCTTTTGGCGCTCTTCTCTAACGAGACGCTGCGCGTTCACGTAGCGTTCCGTTGGCGCAGCCTCTGGTAGAGAAGGAAAGGCGGCAACTCTTAAAGACGCTACGCGTTGGCGGAAGCCTCTCGCAGAGATGGCGGTAGCCTACGGCAAGCCGCTGCGCGTCTACGATAATTTTTACAACTCACATAATAATGTCCGCTAAATTACCCATAGAAGAACCCCACCCCCACTAAGAGCAGCCTCTTAGGTTAGCTCAAGCGCAGCTTGGGCGGGGTGGGGTTCTCTTATGATGCTTACAGCTATTTTCAGGTAAATAAACCACGCGGTAGGGGCGCAAGGCCTTGCGCCCCTACGACAGATGTGGTTCAAATACATGAAAACTGCTGTAATTGCCCGGACATCATATCAAATAAGATTGCTATAGTACGGTTTATCTACGAGACGCTACGTGTTCGCTTTTGCTCTGGTAGATAAGGCGGAATTCGTAATTCTTGTACCACAAGCGTTTCATTGTTTTGGAATGGGTGGTTTATTTCTGTCGGAACGTATAAGTATATTCGATGTCATTCCTTAGTTCAATGAGTGCCTTGACACCTATTATAATTTTTTGCTAAATGCTATACTATTTTTCCCAAATATCTAAGTAATAATTCTAGGTTGTAAGGAAAATCTTTACCATGTCTTCTAAAAAGACAGACGCTCCGTTGAATTGGTTGATAACTATAACAGTTATATTTGGCTTCTCATTGACTGTAATTTTATTCGCGTTGTCCAGTATTAAGGAGTTGTCAATTCAGGAAAAAATCCAATATAGAAACCAAGCATTAACAACTACTGCAATAGTTTTTCTAGCATCGGCAGCAATATTTAATACTTATTATGCATCAAAGCGTGCCCAAGCGATGCAGAAAAATGCGATCGCAGCTGAGAAAAACCTGGAAATTGGCATTCAGAATGCCAAAATCAATCAAGACAGATTGATTTCAGAACGCTTTATGGGGGCAATTGCCCAGCTTGGTCATGATAAGATTGAAACCCGAACAGGTGCAATTTATGCATTAGAAAGAGTTGCTCAGGATTTTCCTACTGAACACTGGACAATCATGGAAATCCTCACTGCCTTTGTGCGAGAGAATGTACCTATCCAGCCGGTGAGGGTAGAGCAACAAAAGCCGGAACATTCACCAGCAGATTACTCAGGTAGGCGTAGAGGTGGATCGCGTCCGACTCAGCAGTTGGAGCAAAACCTCCATGAAGAATTGCCAAACATCCGCACTGATATTCAAGCAGCCCTAACTGTCATCGGCAGGCGTAATTTACTCGAAGACCCAAAAGATCAGAAACTTGATTTACGCAATATCGACATCAGACGAGCAGACCTGCTAGGAGTTAATCTCCAACAAGCAGACTTACGTGGTTCTGACCTGAGTGGGGCTGACCTGCGTGGAGCCGACTTGAGTGAGGCTGACCTGAATGGCGCTAAACTCGTTAGGTCTATTCTCTATGAAACTAAATTACAAAAAGCTAGCCTATGTGGAGCAAACCTTTGTTGGGCTAATCTCAACCGCGCTAATCTTTGTGGGGCAAACATGCGTTCAGCCAACCTCTGCGGCGCAAGTCTGCGTATAGCTAATCTGCAAGGAGCAAACCTCTATAAAGCTAACTTGCAACAAGCAACCTTAAAAATGGCCAATCTCTCTGGAGCAAAGTTGTTTCTCGCTAACTTGCAAGGAGCAAAACTGGGTAAAGCCAATCTGCACATGACGGGTTTAATTGGTGCTAACCTTTCAGGGGCTAACTTAAATGGGGCCAACCTTTCAGGGGCTAACTTGAATGCAGCAAAACTTCACCAAACAGAAGTCTATTTTGCCAACCTCTCTGAAGCCAGCTTAACGGAAGCTGACCTGCATCAAGCAAACCTCATCGGAGCAAACCTGTATAGGGCAACCTTTTATCAAGCTAACCTGACTCAGGCAAACCTGATGGGAGCTAATTTCTCAGAAGCTAACCTTAGTAATGTCAAACTGGAAGGGACAATTTTAACAGGGGCTAAAAACTTAGAGTTGCAGCAGATTAGAAAGGCACTTGGCGATCGCACTACTCGCCTACCTGATTATATAGAAGTACCGACAGATTGGCGGCAGTCTGGTTAAGTTAGCGCAGCATCATTAGTTATTTGGGCGCATTCTACCGTTTTCACTTAATGCTATAGTTTTTACCAAAAGTCTCCGTAACAATTCTGGAGATCAGGAAGAAACATAATCTATGTCTGATAACAACACAGACACACCCAGAAATTCATTTATATTTCTAATTTCATTTACTGTATTTGCATTATTTATTATTTCATGCGTTATAGTCGCTTACTTTGTCTCGTGTCTCGTGTGTCTCGTGTGTCTCGTTGTCTCGTTTGTCTCGTTCCCAGTCTCTGACTGGGAATGCCTAATGTGAGGCTCCGCCTCAAGACTAGCGGCAGAGCCGCAATTGAAGAGCATTTCCAGCCAGAGGCTGGAAACGAGGTATTAATGCTGTGCCCCTACGAGTGGTCTGTATTCCATGCAATTAAAAACTGCTATACGATTCTGAAACTTGAGCCTTAGAACCTCAACGTCGAGCCTTTTAACCTCGACGTCGAGCCTTTTAACCTCAACGTCGAGCCTTTGAACCTCAACGTCGAGCCTTTGAACCTCAACGTCGAGCCTTTGAACCTGAACGTTGAGCCTTTTAATCTCAAAGTTGAACCTTTGAAGCTCAACGTCGAGCCTTTGAACCTCAAACGTGACCTTTTTAAGATATAAGATTGGCTAGAGTGACTGCAAAACCTAACTTCCTGGTATAACCTGATAAATATTCCCTAAGCAAGAGATAAACAATAGGACACCTGTCCTATCTTAGTAATTCTATGGGAACAGGAAAAGGAGATGTCTGTAACAAAAGGGCTAAAAAGTTTAGATTTAATTCGGGAGTTTCGGCAGCAACTCAATCTTTCTCAGAAACAGTTTGCTACTAGATTAGGAGTTTCATTCAAAACAGTCAATCGCTGGCAAAATGGGCATACAGTGCCTTCAAATATAGCATTAAAACTTATAGAAGAAATGTTACCGAAGATGGGTGAACCTGGTAAAAGGCTGCTCAACCAGTATTTTCCAGAAGCAAAGTAGGGTTATGACTCATAAAGTGAGGACATCTAAACCTAAAGACATCTTTGCTAGCAGTACAAACAAGGGCGCAATCATTCGAGAGCAACTGTTGCACTATACTATTGCTTTGCTATCCGTTGCCTTAGCACTCGGAGTAACGCTGCTGCTGCGTCCATTTCTGAGCGCAACGCCTGCTGCGCTATTTTTTGCAGCGGTGATGGTGAGTGCCTGGTACGGGGGTTTCGCACCAGGACTAGTTGCAACTGTTTTGTCTACTTTGGTAGTCAACTACTTGTTTCTTCAGCCGCTCTATCCGCTGTACATTACACATCGGGACATTTTAGTGCGGCTGGCCGTGTTCATGATCACAGCAGGGTTAATTATCTGGCTCAACGAATCACGCCGCACAGCCCAAAGGAAAGCTGAAGCGAGCCTCAAGTCTTTACGCCAAAGTGAGGCAAGGTTTGGTTGCTTAGTAGAGTCCAATATTATTGGAATCATTATGGCTGATGTAAACGGCTCGATCCTTGAAGCGAATGATGCCTTTCTGCAAATGCTCAATTATACACGCGAGGATTTGCGCTCTGGTCGAATCCGCTGGGGCGAGATCACCCCACCCCAATACCTTGAGGTGAGTGAGCGATCAATTCAAGAACTGAGAATTGCCGGGAGTTGTAAGCCCTTTGAGCAGGAATACATCCGTAAAGACGGCTCTCTAATTCCTGCCTTACTTGGCTTTGTCAAGCAGGAAGAGACTATAATTGGTTTTGTTCTTGACTTAAGCGAACGACAAGCCGCGCAACGCGATCGCAACCAGGCAGAAGCAGCGTTGCGTGAAAGTGAAGCCCGTTTTCGTCATCTGGCAGACACCACTCCCGTACTGGTGTGGATGTCTGGCACAGACAAACTCTGTTATTACTTCAATAAACCCTGGCTAGAGTTTACCGGGCGGACTCTGGAGCAAGAGATGGGCAACGGGTGGGCTAAAAATGTTCATGAGGATGATTTTCAGCATTGCTTAGACACATACATCAATGCCTTTGATGCCCGACAAGATTTCAAAATGGAATATCGCTTCAGACGCTTTGATGGCGAATACCGTTGGATTTTCGATACTGGTGTGCCTCGGTTTGCACCAACAGGAGAATTTCTCGGCTATATTGGCTCCTGTGTTGATATCCACGATCGCAAAGTTGCCGAAGCCGCCCTGCAACAACTGAACGAAATGCTGGAACAACGGATTCAAGAGCGCACCCTCCAACTCGAAGTTGCCAATAAGGAACTAGAATCCTTCTCCTATTCAGTCTCTCACGACTTGCGAGCACCGCTTCGCCACATCGCCGGATTTATAGAACCCATTTGGGATCTGGTGTACCGGGAGATTAAAAGTATTTTTTATTACTTATGTACTCAAGCAGTTTAACAGATGAAGAGTGGTCAA
>NZ_JBALCP010000094.1:0-7058 GCF_036919675.1 Nostoc sp. | reverse complement strand
ATTCATTATTTAGCCATATTTTCAACAGTCCCAGGTTCTATCAGTTAGTTTTACATTTAAAATGTTGATAATCATTTTCATAATGAGAATTGCTGGCTACAAATTCTTCGAGCAAACCCCCAAAGCTGCAACGCAATACGCTGCAATTGCGCCATGCAGTCGTTATGGCAGTCGCTGCGATGTCTCCCGTGGGAGCCATCTTTTTTAATACCATTCCCCAAGCGGGACTCGTCGGTGCAGCGATGCCATTGTGCTACATCATTGGTTTTGGGATGGCTCTGCTAGTTGCTGATCAAATTAGCATACTTGCAGCCGAGTTCCCTGCGAGTGGCTCGTTGTATACCTTTGTGACTCAAGGATTAGGAGTACGCTGGGGCTTTCTCGCTGGCTGGTTGAGTTTAATTTCTTTTGGTGCGGCTATTCCTTTTGTCTTTCTAGTAATGAGTGCGAATTTTCAAGAACTGTTGCTGCACTGGTTTGGCGTACACCTAAACTGGACATTATGGTATTGCTTGTTCGCTTTGATCGTCGGGGCAGTGTGTTATCGCGGCATTCGCTTCTCGCTGCAATTGGATCTGACGCTATTGATGTTTGAACTCGCCATTTGTCTATTGCTCGCGCTCATTATATTTATCCAAGCTAGCAAAACCGGACAATTGACACTATTACCCTTCACGCTGACGGGGCACAGCACAGCAACCTATTTGTCGGTGTGATTTTGTCCATCCTCAGTTTCGTCGGGTTTGAATCTGCAACTACGTTGGGTGAAGAAGTTCAAAACCCCCGAAAATCAATTCCGAAAGCGACGGTGATCACCCTAGTTTTAGTCGGCATGTTCTATGTACTGATGTCATATGTGGCAACGCTGGGATATGGCATCCATAATATGGCAGCCTTTGCCCAAGATGCTGCCCCTTTCCATACGATCGCCCGTTACGTTTGGGGCAATGGGTTCGCCTTATTGATTGATTTTGCCGGAATTATGGCAGGATATGCCTGTGCCGTTGCCTTTCTCAATGGTGCTGCTCGGATTGTCTATGCCATCAGTCGAGAAGAACTGTTTCCCCATTGGTTGGCGCACATTCATCCCACCTATGGCACACCGACAAATGCCATTTTCGGGTTAAGTGGCAGTTCTGCGTTTGTGGGGCTGGGGTTGGGAATCTTGTGGACACCGATTCAGGCGTTTGCCTTTCTGGGAACAGTCATAACGCTGGCTGCCCTAGCGATCTATGGATTGACTAGTTTGGCGTGTTTTCGATATTTCTCGACAAAACGCCGCACTCAGTTGGAGCAAAACTCTACGAATCGCTTTGGTTGGTTGCGTTATGTTCTACTACCTTGGCTCTCGATAATCGCGATTAGTAGTGTCCTAGTTGGCAACCTTTATCCTCCTCCACCAGCACCGCTTAGCTTAGCACCAGTTGTCGTCTTGATTTGGCTATTGCTGGGCATCGGAGTGTTAAGGTTGCTGCAAATTCACAAACCCGAAGCTATTCGTCACGCAGGTAGACTATTTGTCGTTGATGAAACTGAAACCCTCAGTTAGAACAATGTATAGCGGTTCTCGTTTACGTAAAGTACACCCGTAGGGGCACGGCACTGCCCATTGGTGTCAACTTAAGCTAAAACTCTTTTAAAACCTCGTTTCCAGCCAGAGGCTGGAAATGCTCTTCAATAGGACTTACGCAACTGTCACACTGTGATCGCCCGTAATAGTACATGGGTATTACTTTGACGCAGTTCTAAAAGCTTTATATTCGGAATAGAAATGGTATTAGTGAAGCACTATTGAAATATTTATGAGAAAATAAGTATCTTCGTATCTTAAATAGAATTTGTTTGCGGGAATGAGATTTACTAAACTTAATTACTGTCAATACTTGCTAAGTAGCCAAATCAATTATACAATCACAAATTTGGCAGAGCATTTAGAGCAGATAAGTCATGATAAAATCAACCGTTATTTAACGAATGAAAAATTAACACCTCGGATTCTTTGGGATAATGTTAAAGATTTAATAGAAATAAATAATCACGCTCACTTAGTTTTTGATCACACAGTACTTGACAAACGATACACTGTAGAGAGAAAGCTCTCTTCAAAAGTCTGTCAACTAGAGCTTCATGTGGAAAACCTGGATGAGCAACTATTAGTTGCCAAAAAGCTCAAGGGTCAACCAAAAATCCGACCAAGTACCCTAAATCAAAGAGAAGAACCGCCTGTATCAGCAAAAAAACGGGCTGGTTCAGAAAAAAGGAGTAAAAAACCAGCTTTGTAGCACTGCGGATTTTACGCGCAACACATCAAGATTTTGTACTCAATGAATATTCCCGCAACTAATGGATTGAACGTCGCCGCCCACCAGCACTCGCGCGGTATCGAAGCCGTCGGGCGCAAAGGCGCGGGCACGTTGCGCAACGTCGTCACGTCCGTCCACCACTTTATCGACTTCTTTTGAGTAGAACACTGGCTAAAACAATCAAGTACAAAGCCGTGCCACCGTGAATCATCAGTGCAGCAATGTTACTCATTCCAATGTTGATATACACATTCAACAAGTCACCTAACGGAATGAGCGCCACTACCAAGAGAAAGGCAGACAATACCTGACGAGTCACTTTTATCCAAAGAAAGACAATCACAAACAAACCGGATACGATGTCGCGCGTTCCCTTTGCCCAGAGATAGGCATAAGTATCTGTGCTATCAACGGGTATACCGAAACCTGCTGCTCCAACCAACGGTGCAATAATAAACCGGGCACCAATAAAGATGATGCCAACGGCAGGCAAAACCACCAGCCAAAATAGCAGGGAGTTCATCGGTAAATCATTAGCATTGGTTGACAAATCATTCCGTTGAGTCATCGTTATCCTCCACAAATCATTTGAATTGATAACCGTAAAATTGAGCATCGCTGCATATTTTCTTAATGGACAGCTGCAACTGACGCCAAGCGCGTTTCCTCTTACTTATCCAGATCATGGATCCCTCAGCGGACCGCGACGTATGTGAACAGGATGGATGCGACGGCGAGAGCGACTATACGCACGCGATGTCTTCTGTCCCAGGTACGATGTATTCCTTGCCATCCAGCAGCACCTTCGACCACACGATTATTTAGTGGCACCATGAAGAGGATCGTGGCGAGCACAGTAAGAAACCAGATCACACTGGCCGTGAGCAGGATCACAAACCCTGGCGTGTGCCGATAAAGCCAGGTCTCAACCCCGAGCAGCAGGAGATCGGCCGTGTACCACATTGGCATCACCTTACCAAGCACGGCAGCGTAATGGCCCAGCATTCTCGCTTGCGGCTCAGGGTCAAGACGCCATGCGCTAGGGTTTACGAACGCGGAAACAGAAAACTCGGATCCCACTAGCAGAAGCAACCTGAACACAGCGGCCACATTGAACAAGTGCATGAACAACTCCTTTGATGGCTTCGGACGAACGCTAAGTTGAGAGGGGCCGGGAAGTCAGCTTTTAGCATGGTTGTGCGGCCGGATCTTTACAGGAAGGGATTTTAGGTCAGAGGTGACCCATCTCCCGGGATGAGGAGAAGAGTGTCAACGCCTTCGATCTGTGCCACATCGAATCCGCTCATGTCTTGCTTGAACGCATCGGTTTGCATGTACTCACGTGTGACGACCTCAGGATCGGCTTGCTCGCCGAAGCTTATGAGCGCAACTACGTTCCGCGGCGCCGAGGGAGCCGAGAAGAAGGCATGCGTCTCCACGCCGAACAGCTCAAGGCTTTTGACATGTAGTACCCAATGAGGCAGGTAAGCGATAGCGGCCTCTTCTGTTCGGAGACGATAGGTTCTGATCTGAAACTTTCGCATGGGATTCTCCTTGTTGCTCTGTTTGTGGTGAGGTCTTGATACCCGTTCTCTTGCTATTGGGGCATCTGCTTAGAAGGCATGGATCAGCAAGAGGCCAGCGAAAAGCATTACCAAGCAGGTCATGCCATGAACGGAAAACGCCGTAGCTTTACGCCCGCCTGACGCCAGAACGTTGGACATGTCGCCAAGCGGGATGACGGCGAGGGCTAGGAGGGCAGGCAATGCCCACCGTCTTGCTGTTCGTGGTCAGCATCAGGGTCAGCACGACCAATCCAGAGGCCACATCCCGACCCGCTCCGGAGCTGCAATGTAAAAACAACCGATCACCATGATCGTGACAGAAACGAGGACGGCCAGAGAAAGCGGAATAGCGGCATGCATGATTTATTTCCTCTTTAGAAATACTAGCAACGCTATTATAAATGCAAATGAGGTGACTTAGGGCTCCGCAGTGTAAAATAATTCCTAGCGGCGCTATAATCTACTTTGGTATGATGACCCAGCGAATTGAGGAACGAAAGGCGCGGGACAGGCAGGCTCGCCGGGCACAGATCATCCGTGCGGCTCGACAGGTCGCGGAATCCGAAGGATGGCCCAACGTTACCGTGCGGCGGCTATCGGACGAGATCTCCTACAGCCAACCCGTCTTGTACTCCCACTTTGAGAACCGCGAGGGCATTGTCGCCGCAGTCGCCATTGAGGGTTTCCAGGAGCTGGGCTTGGCTTTGGAGAAGGCGCGGCAACGGGGAAAGCGCAGAAACCCAGTCGAGGCGGTGGCGAGCGGCTACCTGGAGTTCGCCACCGCTTCACCCGCTCTATACGAAGCGATGTTTTCGCTTAGCCTGAGCTTGCCTTTCGGAGATCCCGCCACTCCTCCCGAGTTGAGATTCGCGTTCTCCCAAATCCTGGAGATCTTTCCTGAGCAGAGCACGAAGTCCGAAACCCTGTCGGAATTGTTCTGGGCGAGCCTTCATGGCATAGTCGAGTTGACAAGAACCAAGCGATTTCCGCCTAAACGACAGAAAGAACGCTTGCGGGCGCTTGTGGAAGTCTTCAGCTTTACAATCGACAAGATGGCGCAGGTGGAGAAATCGCAATGACAGCGCTCTTGGCGTTGCATAGGGGACTTCCAAGGAATAAAATCACCAAGTACAAAAATGATAATCATTCTGGAGGAGGGTAAGGAGAAGCAGCCGCAGGCTGCTTCTCCTTACCACTTTTTGTAGTAAATTCAATTTGGAGGGAAATTTTTGTGTGAAGAGGAGTGTTGATAGAATTAACTGATTCAGTCAAAAAAGTGTTTCAGGAAACAGCAAGCCAACTTCAGGGTGCAGCAAGGCGGCGGTTTCAAGCACAAATTGTGATAGAGTTGGGTTACGAAGGGCAATTACTGGCTCAAAAAGAATTGGGATGGGATAGAAATACTATCCGTAAAGGAATCAAGGAATTAGCAACTGGGGTTACTTGTGTAGATAATTATTCTCTAAAAGGGCGCTGGAAAGCAGAAGAACATTTACCAAATCTTTTAGAAGATATTAAAAATTTAGTGGATTCTCAAAGTCAAACCGATCCAAGTTTTAAAAGTCAGAGATTATATACACAGTTAACTGCAAGTCAAGTAAGAAAGCTATTAATCGAGAAGTTTAGCTATAGTGATGAACAGTTACCGACCGAAGAAACAATTCGCGTCAAATTGAATTATTTAGGTTATCGGCTCAAACGAGTAGCAAAAGTTATACCGCAAAAAAAATTCCAGAAACTGATGCAATTTTTGAACGACTCGCAATAGTTAATCAATCAGCTTTAGATGATAAGAGTATTTTACGTCTCAGTCTTGATGCCAAAGCTCGTGTAAACATTGGACTTTTTGATAGGGGAGGCAGAAATAGAGCTTTAACCGAGACTGAAGACCATGATTATAATCCAAAAACAACTGTAACTCCTTATGGTATCCCTCTTCTGTCACTTTCCGGGAGGGCGATCGCTAGAAGCCTCATGAGGCAATCAATACAAGCTATACTATTAGAAAAAAATGGGTCTTGTATTTGTTATTAGGAAAAAATCTGGCGATGCCTGCGGCGGGCTACGCCTACGCTTCCTGTATAAAAGCTCTGGAATTCAGAAATGACAAATGTTTTCGGAGAGTGACAGAAGAGGGTTAATGGATATTTAAGGGGGAGAAAGCGGTTGCCTTTAGCAACCGCTTTCTCCCCCTTAAAAAGGATTATCATTATTGTGTAAGCGTGTATTTTTGATTTTTGTTGATTAATTTATTCTTTGGAAGTCCCTAACCCACCAACAACGCCCGTTCCTTGAAAAGCAGAGTCTAACACTCCTTGCGGCAAATTGTGTTCCTAAACTCAAATGAACGGCTGCTAGGGGTTCTGAAAAACTTTTCGATCTACTGGTAATGCAAGCGATCGCGATCATCAGCCCCAAAACCTCGGCTGAAACCCTGATTATTTCGTAAATTTACAAAAGTTTTCGATCTACTGACTTTACCACTTTGCGACACAACCAGAAAAATAGTCAACCAGAAAATCTACGAAAGTCCTTAGGTGATTTCTGAGAAAGAATTTACCAATGAAGGTAAAATACGTTCTTGATGACTAAGGAGACAGGAGCAAGAAGAGTGGATACGTTAGTCTCAACAACCTCAACTAAATTTTTAACATCATCGCAAATCGAAGACCTACGACTGGCAGCATCAAAAATGGATGGAGTAGAACGTCGAGATTTTCAGGCTGCGATCGCAGTGAAATATTGCCAGGGTAGTGCAAGGTTGACAGAAACAGTATTTGGCTGGGGGAGACAAAATATAGAGGTAGGATTGGCGGAAAAAAGAACAGGGATAATCTGTGTGGGATTACAATCAGCCTTTAGCGGAGCAAAGCGTTGGGAGGAAAAATCAATCCATTTGCGGCATCATCACTGCGACAGATGGCAGAATCTCATGCTCAACAAGACCCAACATTTAAAACATGCTAGCATATACCCGGTTGACAGCAGCAGGAGCACTCTTACAACTCAAAGAACAGGGATTTAGTCAGGAGCAATTACCATCTAAGAGTACAATGGCGCAAGTATTGAACCGAATGGGTTATCGTCTTCGCCTAGTTATATAGCAACCGCCAGCGTGGTTAGGACGCTAAGTGCAAGACATACTCCATCGCATCACGTAGACAATCAAACTGGTCAAGTTGCTTGCGAA
>NZ_JBALCP010000093.1:0-18305 GCF_036919675.1 Nostoc sp. | reverse complement strand
CCCTCAGCTTTTTAGTTGAAGGCTTTTTTATGGCTGATATTTTTTAATCTGTGAAGAAAATAACTTTGTACATAATTTAAATATTCCCGGATATATCAATTAATAAAGTGGATTAATAAATGGTAGATGCACCCTAATAAATTACAGCCCTCAGCTTTTAGTTGAAGGCTTTTATTATTTAAAGATAGATGGTAGTAAACTGGGAGCTAACCATACTGTATAACCAATAAATCCAAACAGCAAGGTAATTAGGACAGTAATGCCGTAGCTGATGCAAATTAATAAACCGTCAGATTCGATGGTGGCAACAGTCAAAAGTAAAATACCGACAGTGGGGATGGGATTTGTAAACGGAATTGGTAATATTAGTAATAGTGTTAACAAAGAGATACAAAACCCATTAATTCGCCAAATCAAAGGATTATGGGCTATTTTTGCCAATCGGGGACGGGCGATTTTCTGTAAGACTTTGGTAAGACGTCCCAAATTTTGCAAAAGTAACTGGGCAAAGGGACGAGGAAATTTGTAGTTAGCGATTCTTTTCGGTAGCCAAGGCGATCGCCTCCCTAAAACCATTTGTACTGACAACAGTAAACAAGCACCACCAAAAGGGCCAGTTAATCCCGGTGGCATCGGAAATAAAAAGGGCAAAATTAATAATGTAATTACCAGGCTGAACCCTCGTTCTGAGGTTTCTGCCAGAACATCACCTAGAGTCAGCGGTTGTTCAGCTAGGCGTTCTAACAGGGACTTTATATCTTGAGAAAATCTCAGATGCATTTGGCGTGAGTTGATGCGAGTTCCCACATTTTTAGCAGAGGTAGATAGGGCAGAATAACTCCTAACTCCTAACTCATGATTTCTGGAGGTACTAAAACAGCTATAGCTTTAGGTATAACGCGAAAATGAGCAGGTGTGTAGGTAGTGATTTCACCATCTGTATTGATAGGGCGCGGTTTGTGAGTATGCACCTCTATTTCTTCACCTTGAAGAGAGCGTACACTCTGCCAATGTATATGTCGCCCTTCTCGCATTGCCGGAAATATTGGTATAATATGCAACCAATGTTTTAGCTCCAAGCTATAGAGATCTAGCCTTTGGTCATCTATTGTGGCATCGTGAGCCACTGCCATGCCACCCCCGTAATAGCGGCCGTTACCCACAGCAATTTGCACTGTTTTCACACGAACTGATTCACCATTGGTCACAATCTCCGCAGTAAAAGGTCTAGCTTCCCAAATCACTTGCAATGCAGTGGCAGCATAAGCAAATATTCCCCAACGGCGTTTGACTTCTTTGGTAAGTCGCTGGGTAATTTTTACACTCAATCCCATACTGGCAACGTTAAAAAAGTGCTTGCCGTTCACCCAACCCAAGTCGATGCGGCGAAAATTTCCATAGGCAATAATTTTGCAAGCTTTGCTGAGGGAATTCGGGATTCCCAAAGTCTTCGCTAGGTCGTTGGCGGTTCCCAGAGGCAAGATTCCCAAGGGCAACTGAGTATCAACTAAAGCATCTACTGCGGCATTGAGAGTCCCATCTCCTCCACCAATGATTACCAAGTCAACTTGATACTGATAGCGAAATATAACTTCAGCAAGATGTTTGGGGTCTTCTGTAAACTCCTCAATTAAATCAAAGCCGAGTGTCTTCAGATATTGAATTGCTTCCAACAGACCCTTTTGCCCTTGGCGGGCATGACGATTTACTAACAGCAGTGCGCGGGAACTCATGGGTAGTACCTTTTGTAGTTGATAGTTCCAATTATCCGCATCCATGTATTCTGCTTGAAGTTGACTATAAAAAAGCGTTTAAGTTGTTATGACCGTTATCAACAATTCATTTCGTCAATACTTATAATGTTATGATTACTAATTTTTAATTTATATTTTATCTAGTTTATCTTTATTAGCCCTCGGTGTGTTAATATTCAGTCCATATAATTATTACTCACTAAATGACTGAATTTAGGTATTTTTCTTTACAAAAGAGATATTTATGCCAATATTATAATACCCAGAAAAGAATGCTAAACAATAGGATATTTTTTCTTGGTATGGATACATATTTGTATAAATACTATTAATGGTTATAATTATTTAACTTTTGCCTGAGAAGACATTTATTTATAAAATTTGATTTTTATAGTTTAGCTAAATCCACTTATTAACAAGAAAGAATTCAGTGAAGCAACTGGCGTGCAACTTCTAGTCATTCGGGTTTAGTACAGCATTTCATTAATTCGTGGCGAATGAAATTTGGCAATACCCTGCAATACCATGCAATGCCAATGCGTCAGCTTACATTGTTAATGCATCTGCTGCATTGTCAATGCATCGGCTTACATTGTTAATGCGTCAGCTTACATTGTTAATGCATCGGCTTACATTGTTAATGCGTCAGCTTACATTGTTAATGTGTCGGCTTACATTGTTAATGCATCAGCTTACATTGTTAATGCGTCAGCTTACATTGTTAATGCATCGGCTGCATTAAAAACGCTACGCTTTTACGCAAAACTGTACTTAGTGCTTACCCTGAAAGTTAATTGAGATTAGCAATCCTAAATTAAAGTAAGTCGAAAAAATCACTTAAAAATTATTAGGTATCGTACTTCCTTCGCCGTTTAACCGGATTCATCCACACTTCTAAGCGACTAAATGCCTGTGAAGAAAGTAACGTCAAGCACAGATATACCAAAGCTACAGCCGCGTAAATTTCAAAAGCGCGATAGTTATCGGCGACAATTAGCTGTCCTTTGCGGAACAATTCTTCAAAACCAATCACTGCAACTAAACTTGTATCTTTCAACAAACTGATAAACTCATTACCTAAGGGTGGGATCATCCGCCGGAAAGCTTGGGGAAAAATCACATAACTCATTGTTTGTACAGAACTCAAACCTAATGACTGTGCTGCTTCTGCTTGTCCTGTTTCAATTGATTGAATCCCAGCACGGACAACTTCGGCAATGTATGCAGCACTATTCAAACTTAAGGCAATTACCCCAGCTACCAAACGATCAAAAGTAAATGTCAAACCAAGTTCTTGTAAAATTGCTGGTAAACCGAAGTAAATCATAAAAATTTGCACTAACAAAGGCGTTCCCCGGAAGAAATCTACATACGCCCTCGCCACCCACCGCAAAGGTGCAACATGAGAAAGGCGGACAATACCAATCAAGGAACCCCCAATTAAACCAAACACTACAGAAAGTATTGTCAATTGCAACGTTACCAAAGCTCCTTGTAATAAAGTCGGAAAAGCCTGCAAAATCACGCCAATTGAGGTTAATATTTTAGGTGTGCCAGCGCTAGTCTGGTTCTCAAATGGTGATTTAACTGGTAATGATGGCGGCTTAGTTTTAAACCATTTTTGATAAATTTGGGAATAAGTGCCATTTTTCAGAACCCTATCCAAACCGTTGTTTATTAATGCCAAATTCGGCGAATTTTTAGCTGTAGCAATCCCGTAAAATTCCTCTGTCAGCAATTGCTGTACTATTTTAATTCCCTTGAGATTGCCCGTATTAATAGCATATAAAGTCACTGGTGCATCATTGATTACCGCATCCACATTACCATTGAGCAATTCTTGCAGGGCTAAAGGTGCTGAATCAAAACTGCGAATTTGCACTCCAGGAATACTCTTAGCCTTTGCAGCCCCAGTTGTACCAACTTGTACCGCAATTTTTTTATTTTTGAGACTGTCAAAGCCAGTAATATTTTGATTATCTACACGGATTGCGATCGCTAACCCAGCCTTAAAATAAGGGCGGGAAAAAGAAATCGTCTTCGCCCTCTCCTCTGTAATCGTGATCGAACTAATCGCCGCATCTACCGTTTTGGCTCCCAAAGCTGGGATAATGCCATCAAAAGGCAGACTTTGAAAATCCACCTTAAAGTTAGCAGAGGAAGCGATCGCATTCATCAAATCAATGGAAAAACCCTGTAACTTACCACCTTGTCCTTGAAACTCAAAAGGTGGAAACGCCGGTTCAGTAGCAACCCGTAGAGTTTTCCCAGCACTAGGATTCACTCCACAGCCAGTCAGTAACAAACAGCTAAAACCTACAACTACACACCAGCGCAGCCAACAGATAAAACTAAATTTAGCCATATTATTTTCTCTTCCCTCTGCGCCCTTGGCATCTTGGCGGTTCATTCAAGTTATATCTTGCAACTGTCCAATCTCCCGCCAAGAAATAAATTTCACAGGCTTTTAGCTAAAGTCTACCTCAGTAGACTAAAACTCTTACTTAGTCTTCTTTAGAAGACTTGAGCTATTAGCCTCAGAATTCATTCTGAGGCGTTTTTTAGGACTGCTGCACGTCTACATGAAAAACCTTACAATCAACTGTAGAACAGCTTGACATAAGTAATGAACAATACCATCCCCGCCATTATTTTTGACAATATCGAAAAAAACTTTGGTTCCCTAAAAGTGCTCAAAGGAATCACAGGCGAAATCAACCGGGGAGAAGTTGTTGCAGTTATCGGTTCCTCCGGCTGTGGTAAAAGTACCCTACTACGCTGCTTTAACCGCCTAGAAACCATTGACAAGGGGCGTTTAATAATCAACGGGATCAACTTATCTCGACCCACTGTCAACTATAACCAACTGCGGCAACTACGAACACAAGTCGGTATGGTTTTCCAACAGTTCAACCTGTTTCCTCATCTCAGTGTCCTGGAAAATATGACACTCGCTCCTCGGAAAGTCTTGGGAAAAACACCGAAGGAAAGCGCCCAATTAGCGAGATTATATTTAGAAAAAGTCGGCTTATTTGACAAAGCCTCTGCTTATCCCGAACAACTTTCTGGTGGACAAAAGCAACGAGTAGCGATCGCTCGTAGCTTATGTATAAATCCCCAAATCATGCTATTTGACGAACCCACCAGCGCCCTAGATCCTGAACTCGTCGGCGAAGTTCTGCAAGTAATGCAGCAATTGGCAGCAGAAGGCATGACAATGGTGGTTGTCACCCATGAAATGCAATTTGCGCGGGAAGTAGCCGATCAGGTGATATTTTTAGACCAAGGTATTGTGACAGAACAAGGCCTAGCCTATGAAGTACTGACCAATCCCCAAAGCGATCGCCTACGTATTTTCCTCAGTCGCCTCAACGTTAGATAGTTAGGAGTTAGGAGTAGAGACGCGATTAATCGCGTCTGTACAGGAGTTAGGAGTTGGGAGTTGTCAATTAAAGGTTTTTTCATAACTCTTCACTCATAACTCTTCACTCATAACT
This sequence comes from Nostoc sp., assembly GCF_036919675.1. Classification (GTDB taxonomy): domain Bacteria; phylum Cyanobacteriota; class Cyanobacteriia; order Cyanobacteriales; family Nostocaceae; genus Nostoc. The sequence goes on along the minus strand of NZ_JBALCP010000093.1, from coordinate 13,054 downwards.
ATTTAAAGGTACTCGCGCAAGAAATCAAAAGGATCATCTTCCCAACAAGGTTCAGGTATCAGCCAAAATAAACTACTGTTGATATCGGCTTCAATTTCATCAGCGTCGTCTCTATCAAATAGTTCTATCAAAGCTATCCAATCACCTTCTCTCAGAAACGTTAACGATGGGGCATATACCTGGAGATTATTTGAGTAATTCACGCGCAAAGTTGTGCTTGAGAGCCGTAAAAAGTTAGTATAAAAATTTGTAAATAATCAGATTATAGCTTTGATAACCGAAGTTAAATAGTTATTTTGATACTATTAAATATGGACTACTCTCATGAGTGTCTCACAATTTAAATAGGACTGCTATAGTATTTATTACATAATTACAAGCTGAATTTACTCAAACCGGAAAAATTCTTCAGGCTGCGACTCGACTAATTCCACGTCAAAGACTTCCGCAAAGGACTGGGCTAGATAAAAACGCACTTCTTGGCAAGTGATTCCTGGAATCCATTCAGCTAAACTGCCTACAGGTTTATCAGAAATACCGCAGGGTACAATGCGCTCAAAGCCTGTCATATCTGGACAAACATTTAATGCAAAGCCGTGCATGGTAATCCAACGGCTAACTTTAATCCCAATAGCCGCAACTTTTCGCCCTTGCAACCAAACGCCAGTAAAAGCCGGAATTCTTTCTCCCTGCAATCCATAAACTGCTAATAGGCGAATTATGACTTCTTCGAGTTGCCGTAAGTACCAATGAAGGTCTTTACGATAATGTTGCAGATTTAAAATTGGATACCCAACCAGTTGACCGGGACAATGGTAAGTAACCTCACCGCCGCGTTCAACTCGATGCACATCATATTCACTGTTTACCCTGAGCGTTCGCGTAGCGTCTCGTAGAGAAGCCGAAGGGTCAATATCAAATTTGAGAAAATCTGAGTTGGCTCCTTGCCCTAGAGTGTAGACAGGTGGATGTTCTAGCAAAATTAACACGTCATCTAGACTGGGGTCATGGATACGCTCAGTCAGGAGCGATCGCTGCCATCCATGAGCATCCAAGTAAGGCATTAATCCTTGGTTATACAGCAAACAACGGTTTTGGTGTGGTTCTATACTATGGATCATGCCAAAAATAAACTGGGATTGGGAACGAAATATATTTCAAGTTAAAAGATTTGAGTCAACAATTGTCAAGCTTTGCAAAGGATTTTAAAGGAAAGTCAAGGGAAGCTGCATTATAAAACACAAAGTGCTAGGTTGAATATTAACCTCAATAGGTTTTTAGGAGGAATTCTCTACAATAAGCATCACGCCAAGACAATAAGAACGAATGTACTGGCTGATGACTCTAATTATATTGTTTGCATTTAAAACAGAATCAAACTTCCACAAAAACTCGTGTTCTTGAACAACAGCAAGCAAACCTCAATCGAACACAGAAGGAGCAACTATCAACAGTTCTGTAAGCATTCCTTGAAAAGAGAAGGTAGTCACGGGAGCTACTACTCAGATTTCCTCACCCAAGAGTTCTATGTGGAAATCCAATTGGATATCAGCGCAGAGATGAGGAGGGAAATCAAGGTATACTTGACAACAACTCAGATGCAGGAAGCTTAGAGACAGCTTACCAGCACTACATACAAAGAGTTCACAATTTGTTTTGGCGGGAGTAATATATCTTACCGCAACTTCTTTTCATACAAAGCAAATTCACACATCCAAATATTCACCGGGAGAGTTTACATGAAGCTTGTCATCCACGGCAAAAATATTGAAATCACTGATGCAATTCGTGAGTATGTACATCAAAAGATTGAAAAAGCAGTTAGTCACTTTCAGAGCATTACAAATGAAGTGGATGTGCATCTTAGCGTAGCCCGTAATCCCCGAATTAGTCCTAGACAAGCGGCTGAAGTAACTATTTATGCAAATGGTAGCGTTATCCGTGCCGAGGAAAGCAGCGAAAGCCTATATGCCAGCATTGACTTAGTTGCAGATAAAATTGCTCGTCAACTGCGGAAATACAAAGAACGGCGTCAAGACCAGAAAACTCAAGCCCAACCAACAGAAGTAGTTGTTACAGAGTCGATAGTTACAGATTTAATTGGCGATCGCACCCCCGAACTACCCAACGAAGTTGTCCGGACAAAATATTTTTCCATGCCGCCGATGACCCTTGCAGAAGCCTTAGAACAACTGCAACTCGTAGGACACGACTTTTATATGTTCCACAATTCTGAAACTGGAGAGATTAATGTAATTTACGAACGTAACCACGGCGGTTATGGTGTGATCCATCCCCGCAATGGTAACGGTCATACTAACGGCAAGAATGGCAAGTCAACCCACGCTAATATTGTCATGCCGGAAAAATCGCATTCAAATAAATAGAAAGTAGGGGCTAGGGAGATAGGGGAGATAAGGAAGAAATAACTCCTCCCTCCTCACTCCCAACTCCTACTTAGCCGCAAGCTGTTGCAAAGTTTTCAGCGCTTCCTCAACATGTCCTTTAAAGTTAAACATTGAGTCAAACACGTATTGCACAATTCCTTGTTGGTCAATGACGTAAGTAACGCGACCAGGGAATAAGCCAAAAGCCGCTGTTGCGCCATATAGCTTCCGCACTTGGTCGCCTTTGTCAGTTAACAGGGTAAAAGGTAGATTGTACTTTGCAGCAAATCGCTGATGAGATTCGCTAGAGTCAGCACTCACGCCGACAACTTCAGCGCCAGCGGCTTTAAACACTTCATACTGATCACGAAAGGCGCAGGATTCAGATGTACATCCGGGTGTGTCGTCCTTGGGGTAAAAATATAGGACAACAGCTTTTTTGCCACGAAAATCTTGGAGGCTAATTGTTGAGCCGTTTTGGGCAGGTAGAGTGAAATTAGGAGCGGTGTCTCCAACTTTGATTGGCATAGCGAGTGGTGGTAATTACTTAATAAAATTTTACCTTGTATCCAAGTCTATAAATTTTGCTTGATTAGCTGCATCAAGCGGGGTAGCTTAGATACTCATCTAACATAAAATTCCGCTTATGCGCCTGACTTCACTGGATGTTTTTCGCGGCATTACGATCGCTGGGATGATTCTCGTCAATATGGCAGGAGTCGCTGATGATGTATATCCTCCCTTAGCCCACGCCGATTGGCACGGTTGCACACCAACTGACTTGGTATTCCCCTTCTTTCTCTTGATTGTCGGTGTAGCGATGACTTTCTCGCTCTCAAAGTACACTGAAGATAACAAACCAACCTCAGCTATTTACTGGCGCATTTTACGCCGTGCTGCCATTCTCTTTGCATTGGGATTGCTACTAAATGGCTTTTGGAATCAGGGTATTTGGACTTTTGATTTAAGTAGTATCCGCATTCTGGGAGTGTTGCAACGCATCAGCATTACCTATCTGCTGGCTTCTTTAGCAGTTCTCAACCTGCCGCGTAAAGGTCAATGGATACTAGCAGCAGCGCTACTCATCGGCTACTGGCTAACGATGATGTATCTACCAGTGCCCGATTATGGTGCAGGAGTTCTGACACGGGAAGGTAATTTCGGCGCTTATATTGACCGCCTGATTATTCCCAAAGCACATTTATACAAGGGTGATGGTTTCAACTTTATGGGAGATCCAGAAGGACTTTTCAGTACTATTCCGGCGATAGTGAGCGTCCTTGCTGGCTACTTCACTGGTCAATGGATACGCAGCCAACCTGTACAGTCACGCACAAGTATAGGGTTAGGATTATTTGGAGTTGGTTGCTTAATTATCGGTTGGGCATGGGGGTGGACATTCCCCATCAACAAAAAGCTGTGGACAAGTTCCTATGTCATCTTCACTAGCGGTTGGGCGTTACTTTTGCTAGCAGCTTGTTATGAACTCATCGAAGTCCGGCTGAATCGTCGCTGGAGTAAACCTTTTGAAATTATGGGCTTAAATGCGATCGCTCTTTTCGTTCCATCCGTTTTGTTGATTAAAATCTTAGTGAAAACCACTATTGGTACAGGCAAAGACGCTCCTAGTACCTATAATTGGATTTACCATAATTTTTTCGCATCTTGGGCGGGAGTCCTGAATGGTTCCCTGTTGTTTGCCATAGTCACCGTGTTGTTGTGGTGGGTTGTTGGTGTTCTGATGTATCGACAACGTTGGTTTCTCAAGGTGTAAATTTGAAAGCAGGTGGAAGAAAATGAAAAAATTTTGTTGTTATTTACGTTTTAGCGTTAGCAAGGTTACTACAGGTATTAAGTAATATTTTTGTAATACCTCAGGAACAAAGGCGATTGCAGCTTTATCAATATCTATATAGTGCGTTAATCTGGGCTTTCATGAGCGAATCTACCAAAGTTCTGATGTCTGATACCAATTCACGAAAACCCTGATACAGATAGATTTCTTGTAGGGGCATGGCAATGCCATGCCCTTACCAACGTATTTGTATCATTATTAAAGTGAAATGGTATGAGAACATGCTGCTTCCAAAGCTCTGAACGGCAAAAGCGTCTACAGACAACTCTTTGCGATGAAAATTAAAATTTTCTGCTAATTCACTAAATTAATCCAGAGAAAAATTGTGAGGTAATGAATGCGTCGCCTGAAATTTTGGGTATTTTTGCCATTTACCTTGATATTCGGCTGCTCAAATCAAATGTTTCAATCTAACCCATCTGTGACAAACTCTAACCCAGCAGTAGTTCAACCAGCCAGTCCGACTTTATTAGCAAAGGCGAGTTATCTTTCACCACTGGAACAACAGGTAATTGTTGAAACAAATAAGGTACGAACAAATCCCAAAGCATACCTGCCGATTCTGGAAAACTATAAAAAGCGCTTCCAAGGTAACCGAGTCAAAATTTCTAATAATTTTTATTTACAGACTCAAGAAGGAGTCAAAGCAGTCGATGAAGCGATCGCATTTCTGAAATCAGCCCGTCCTGTGGGAGCGTTGACTGCATCTAAAGGTATGTCTTTAGGAGCAAAAGACCACGCTAAAGACCAGGGGCCAAAAGGTGCCGTAGGTCATGATGGTAGCGATGGTAGTAACCCCTTTACTCGCATTAACCGCTATGGTGCATGGCAAACAACCGCAGGCGAAAATATCAGTTATGGCCCAAACACTGCTCAAGATATCGTCATGCAGTTAATTATTGATGATGGTGTGAGCGATCGCGGTCACAGAAAAAACATTTTTAACGGCGCTTTTAAAGTATCTGGCGTTGCTTATGGAACTCACAAATCATACAGAACAATTTGTGTAATTGACTACGCTGGGGGGTATAGGGAAAAATAATATGAGTCGGGAATAGCGAATGGAATTCGTGGCTACACAAACAAAAGCTTAAGAGAAAACAAGGGGATTTTGCCCCTTGTTTTAAACAGTGCAGCCGGGTAAAGCCTCGCTTAAACCGCGTCTACCTTGAAAACTGTAGTTATTTCCGTATGAAAAGAAAAAACCCTCATCCCCCAGCCCCCAGCCCCTTCTCCCAATATTGCCAGAAGCGGAGCCGGAAAGAAGTCCCTCTCCCTACTTGGGAGAGGGATTTAGAGTGAGGGCAAAAACTACGGTTCTCAACATAGATGAGGTTTAGTACAGCATTTCATTAATTCGTAGCAAATTAAATTTGGCAATGCCAATGCATCCTTCTACAATGCCAATGTGTCCTTATGCAATGCTAATGCGTCCTTATGCAATGCCAATGCGTCCTTGTGCAATGCCAATGCGTCCTTGTGCAATGCCAATGCGTCTTTCTGCAATGCCAATGCGTCCTTCTGCAATGCCAATGCGTCCCTCTGCATTTAAAAACGCTACGATTATTATGCAAAACTGTACTTAGACGAGCCAGTGCGGCGTCCAGCGAGCCACTCTTGTTGCAACTGGCGTGCAGTTTCTATAATGCTATTTAGCTATTCCTCGGCAACCCAAGTACCATGAAATCCATAAGGCACCCGTTGAGGAATTATCACCCGCGCTACAGGTTCAGCGGTCACATCTTGGGCATTCACCACTACTAATTCTGAACTGTTTAAATTCTCATCGTAAACGAAAGTCACAAGCCAACCATCATCCTCAGCAATTGCACCAGGACGCGGCGCAAACACAGCTTCACCGCCATAGCGTCCCTGTCCAAATTCATGGATTTGGGACTGTCCACTGCTGAAGTCGTACTTAATTATCCCTTCAAATAAAGGTAGAGGACTATTCGCCATTTTGTTGGTGTAACCATATCGGGTTTGTCGCCCCAATAGATTTTCGTTGACGCGGGGAAATTCTGAAGCTACATCGTCCAACATCTCCTCACGCACTGTCCCCGTGTTGAGATTAAACCGCCAGCGATACAAGCGCGGGATATTTCCTTCTCGGTCAGGTTGCGAATCATCAGAACTTAAAACAGTAGTAGAACTCATGCGACAGGCAATAAGCACCACTTCATCTCCGTCTTCGTAGGCGTTGAGGGTATGGAAGACGTAGCAAGAGGGACTTTCAAACCAGCGAATATTACTGTTGTCACCGTGACGTGGTAGGATGCCAAAACGACTGGGGCGATCGCGCTCAAACATCATCACAGGTTCTCCCCGTTGCGATCGCTCGGCGCTAAAAGTCAGCGGCAAATCCATAAAAATTGTGTAGTTTTCAGTGATGGCGAAATCGTGCATCATCACTCCTATTGGCAGATCAATTGGCACTGTCCGCAACAGTTCGCCTTGTGCTGAAACCACACTATATTGCAGGTACGGTGGTCTAAACACAGAGTAGCCAAAGAAGATCATTTCGCCCGTCACCGGGTCTACCTTGGGATGGGCTGTGAAGGCAGAAACTAGCTTGCCATTGTAAGTGTACTCGCCAATGGTTTCTAATTCCGGAAGCTTGATAGCGTGAGGTTTACCCCCCTCGTTGAGCCCCAACATTTGACCAGCGTGCCATACTAAGGCAGTATTGGCGGTGTTTTTGCCGGAACCGTGGGGATTATCCATTTGCCGTGGCTCTAACAACCCACTCCAGAGAGCCTTACCCGCTTGTCGTTCTTTTTTCCATCCGGCTGTCTGCACGTAGCGGTTACGATAAGTCGCTACGCCGTTGCTAATTCGCACACCATGCAACATCCCATCTCCGTCAAACCAGTGATATTGACCGATGGGTGTCCATTGAGGGTTAGGGCCATTCCGCACAAACATCCCCGATAGGTCAAGAGGTAATTCACCGATGACTGGCAATTTGTCGGTGGTGATTTCTTCACGAATTGGAGCAAAATTGCGATCGAGATAAGGATTAACTGCTATTGTTACCATTGTCTTGATTTATAGAATCTGGTAATGTGATGCATATGGTTTTTGGTGATTGATAACACTGATCGCTATCTTCAACCAATCAATATAAGTCTGTTCTCTTCGGATCACTAACTCCAGCACAAGCCTTTGCATGACTTGCTCACGGTTGGCAGACTGATCACTGAGTGATGGTAAATCGATGGTTTCAGATTCAGCAAGCTTTTTGCTTCGAGCCGCCACTTGTTGCTCCAGTAGGTGAATAATGGTTTCATTTGACAACTGATCTGCAAAATGCAACTGGAGGAGCAAAGGTTCTCGGATAGTCGGTAAGAGCTGATGAGTCCCAAGCCATCGGGCGAATTCGGCTTTCCCTGGCTCCGTCACACTGTAAACTTTGCGGTTGGGGCGATCGTGCTGAATCTCAATCTTACAGGTAATCCAGCCTTGCTCAACTAGCTTATCGAGAGTTCTGTAAATTTGTGCCTGGTCTGCTGGCCACAAATGGGCAATGCATTGATCAAAGCAGCCCGTTTTCAGGTCGTAGCCCGTCATTTCTTGCTGCTGAAGAAGACCTAGAATTACATATGCTAGCGACATTAAGACGGTTTTCCCATAATTGATATTTTCTCGATAGATTCTATGACTATGTACTTCTTATAAGTTTATGCTAATATATGATTAATCCAGTATAAGATATAACGGCTATAAAAAGATATGTTGATTGTCATGCGTCTTAACAAAGAAACCGAATACATGAACTGAGGTTGGGCAGATGGCTAATGGTGCTGTTTGCACAAGAGAGTGATGAAGTAGCGATGTATTTTGAGTGCCGCTTCCGTACCCCTATGGGGATCTTGCTATGTGGAGTATCAATCTATGAATTTTGGATTTTGGACTTCGGCTTACTTCGACTTCGCTCAGTCGAACGATTTTGGATTTTAGATTGACCCCGGCAAAATTGGGTGCGGGGCAAGCCGAATTTTGAATTTTGGATAATGGAATTGTTCCGCTCACGCAATATCGGGGCAAGAACCAAAATAATTTTTAATTCTTCAATTCTTTAATCTAAAATCTAAAATTGGCACAGTCAAGAGAAGGGAAGTGAGAAGTTCTGATCAGAGCGGCAAGCCTCCTGGTGAGCGTCTACGCCACCATTGGATATGCTAATCATCGCTAGTGTATCACTCAACAAACCAGTTGTTCGCTACAGTCTATTCGTGATAAATATTGACGCAGAAATTATTTAAGCCATTGAAGACTATTGTAACGAGAGGATGGGTAACATTGACTTCTAACACACTTTCACAAAGAATACGTCAACATCAATATTTGCGTGATTTACGAAACAAATTACTCCACCTTCACAAGACGTTGCTGGAGACAGAACGCATTGCCTACGAACAGGTTAGTGGACGAGTATCAAGCGGAGAACTACTTCAGCTAGTTATCGCTCATGAACAATTTGCTTGGCTACATCGCATTTCTGAGGTGGTTGTGCAAGTTGATGAAATGCTCGAAGCAGATGAACCGATAGCGATGGATGATTTTGAAAAGTTGATTGCTAATGTCCGCACGCTGATTGTACCGTTAGAAACGGGCAATACCTTCGAGAGAAAGTATTACAACGCTCTCCAGCGCGAACCTGGTGCTGTGTTGGCACATGCGGAGATATCAAGATTTCTCATGACTAAGGTTTAAGGTTAACTGAGAGCAATTTTCAATAGCCATACAGCAGATTTTATCTGAATAGACCACAGTTAAGTAGGGTGGGCATTGCAATGCCCACCCTATTATGATGATCGGTTGGCTGTAGTTTACGTAATTTAAAACCGCTGTAATACATAACTTTTCACGGGAAGTCCTGTTGTATCAGATAATGTGGTCATGAATAATACAGAGGACAAGCTTTGCGTAGGCATAGTCCACCGCAGGAATCGCTAGCCACCTTACAACAATGACCACTGTAATATTTGTACATGGCACAGGCATTAGGGAACGAGAATACAACGATACCTTTGAGATAATTGAGCAAAAGATTCACGCTCAACGTCCTGACATCAAAGTTGCTCCCTGTCTTTGGGGTGCATTAGGTGCAAAGTTTAATGATAATCGGGCATCAGTACCCTTGGAGGATGCCACACTGGCTTTATCTCAGCCAGAAGAAGATGCAGATATTGTACTATGGCGGCAATTATACCGCGACCCTCTTTATGAATTGCGGCTGTTGTCTTTGAAACCTGGTGATAAGGCAGGAAATGCTTTTGGGGAAGAACCAGGGGATATTTTACAATCTCGTGTGGCGAGTCTCACTCCGGCATCTCAACTGCAAGCTAAGTTGCAAGAGGCGGGAATTGCAGAGGTATTTGAACAAGCACGAGAGGCGATTATCCACAGTGAACCGTATCATGAGGCATTGAGCAAAGTTTCCGAATCTGATTTGAGTGAATATTATGCACCAATAGCTAGGGCATTTGTCGCTCAAGCAATGTTTATTAGCGAACAGCAAGAAAAATTTCCCCCGATACTCACCGATGCCCAATTGCGGGATAAAGTTGTGGAATTGTTGACTCTGGCTTTGGGAGAGACGGAGTTAGGATTGGTTGGCTGGTTATTAAAGCCATTTGTTGAACTAGCACAGTACGGCGGAACGAATTATGTCAGAGGAAACCGCCTTGAGTTAACTGATAAAATTTCGCCTATGCCTGGTGATATTTTGTTGTATCAGACGCGGGGTGAAAAAATCAGGGCGTTTATCCAGCAACAAATTGCCCAAGCAGAACCGCCAGTGGTTTTAATCGCCCATAGCTTGGGAGGTATCGCTTGTGTAGATTTGCTAGTGCAGCAGCAGTTGTCTCAGGTGGAATTATTGGTAACAGTTGGTTCCCAAGCACCATTTTTATATGAGATTAACGCCCTCTACAGCTTAGAATATGGGCAGTTATTGCCAGAGCATTTCCCGGAATGGTTGAATGTGTACGATTTACGTGATTTTCTCAGTTACGTGGGTAATAGAATTTTCCCTGATAAAGTGCAGGATGTGCGAGTGGATAGCAGACAACCATTTCCCCGTTCCCACGGTGCTTATTGGACAAATGCCAAAACCTGGGAGGCGATTATTTCGAGGTTGCCATAATGGTTTACTTTTTACGGTATTTAGAAAACCCCTCTCCAAACCTCTCCCCTACAAGGCTACGGTGTACACACAAGTTAAATTACCCCCCTCAATCCCCCCTTGTAAAGGGGGGAAGCCGGAAATCCAGTTCTCAATCCCCCCTTATAAAGGGGGGAAGCCGGAAATCCAGTTCTCAATCCCCCTTTGTAAAGGGGGGAAGCCGGAAATCCAGTTCTCAATCCCCCTTTGGAAAGGGGGAAGCCGGAAATCTAGTTCCCTCCCCTTGTAAAGGGGAGGGTTAGGGTGGGGTAAAAACCATGAGAGGCTAGGTCATCATGCAGTTGATGGCTAAACCTGAGCGGACATTTGGGTTAATTGTGGGTATTGAAAAGTACCACGAATCAGCTTGGAATGTGACGGGTGGGGGGCCAGCAGATGACGCGTTTAAATTTGCTGATTGGCTGCATCGGCGCGGTGTACCGAAGGAAAATATTCGGTTATGTTTATCAGCACTGGAAGAAAATCATCAGTTAATTGGGGAATGTGGGTTAACTGTAGAGAAGGCAACAGAGCAAAATATCTCCGACATTGTGACTAACTTCTTATCCCCAAAGTCGGGGGATTTACTCTACATTTTTTGGGCGGGACATGGTTTGATTACCTCAGAACGAGAGCGTCGGTTGCTTTGTGCTGATGCAAATAAACAGAATTGGCAGAATTTAGATTTAAATTCTTTATTAGTTTTGTTGGGTTCCGATAAATTTAAGATTCGGAATCATATTTGTATTATTGATTCCTGCGCCAATTATGTTTTAGAGTCGAAGGGAAGACCAACTAACTTAGGTGGCAAAACTTTTTTGAGTGGACAGCCACATAAAGATAGTCAACAATTTGTGTTACTGGCTACGCGGGAAGGAGAAAAAGCTGAGGTAAATTCTGAAAATAAAACAGGATACTTTTCTCAAGCGGTGAGAGAGGCTTTTGCTGAAGCCAATGGGAGTTTTCCGCCGGATATGAGGGAAGTTACTGAGGCAGTTAAGCAGCGATTTACCAGTTTAGATAAAAAACAACTGCCGACTTATTTTTATTCCCGCAGTTGGGATGGAGATATTGAAAAATCTCATTTCAACCCATTTGATATCCCGCATAATATCCAACAGAGTCAAGCTCGTAAGTTTGTTGGGAGGGATGAGCAAATACAACAATTGCGTCAGCTATTGCAAGCAAATGATGTTGTGGGAATTAGCGATGTAACTGGGCAAGGTGGGGTGGGTAAAACAGAGTTAGCTATTCAATACTCATGGCAATATTTGGAAGATTATTCTGGTGGGTGTTGTTGGTTAAATCCCCAAGGTATTGATTTGGGAACCCAGTTAGTAGAGTTTGGAGTTGTGAATTTACCTAACTTTAATCCACCAGATGGATTAAGCCTAGCAGGTCAAGTTGCTTATTGCTGGAAGAACTGGCAAGCTAGCAAAGTTTTATTAGTATTTGATGATGTGAAAGACTTGAAGCAAATTCAACCTTATCTACCACCCAAGGGTTCTCGGTTTAAGGTGTTAATTACCACTCGTCAAAATACAGGGTTAATATATCCATCACTGCCGTTAGGTGAATTGTCACCAGATGCAGCCTTAGAATTATTAGCAAAGCTATTGGGGGATGAATATGTTCAACAGGACACAGAGACAGCAAAAAAACTTTGCGAACATGTCGGTTATATCGCTATTGGAATTTACCAAATAGCGGCTATCTGCCGTAAGCCAGGGAGAGTATTATGTTAGCAGACATCCTCGCACAGCTACAAAAGCAAGCATCAACAGGCGAGTCTGGTGTAGCAGCAGCTTTTGAGTTGAATTGGCAAAGCTTGGAACCAGAAGCACAAAAATTGGCTTGTTTGGTGAGTTTGTTTGCTTTGGCTCCTATCCCCTGGTCTTTGGTAGAATCAGCAGCAAGTTATAGCCATTTGGAATTTGATTTAAAAGCTAACTGCACTATTTTAGTTGAGCGTTATTTGCTGCAAGAATTGGCAGAAGACACCTACCAAGTTCACGAACGCATTCGGGAATTATTTCAGCAGAAGTTAGAAGATTTGGCTGAAGCAGATGAACTCAAGCGCGGCTATTGTCAAGGAATGGTAGCCGTAGCAAAAGATATTCCTGAGACACCCACATTGATAGAAATTGCTCAAGCAACTCTTGCCATCCCTCACCTTGCGGAAACTGCGACAGTTTACCAAGCTTGCTTAGGTGATGAGGATTTAATCTCGCCTTTTGTAGGCTTGGGTAGATTTTACCAAGGTCAAGGTGCTTATGAGCAGGCTTTACCTTGGTATAAACAAAGTTTATTAACTGCTAGAGAGCGTTTTGGTGAAGAACACCCTGATGTGGCAATTAGCTTAACCTATTTGGCAGCACTCTACTTTTCACAGGGAAGGTACAGCGATGCCGAACCTTTGTTAATCGAAGCTTTGGCGATGACAAAACGCCTGCTGGGGGATGAACACCCTGATGTGGCAACTAGCCTGAACAATTTGGCAGCACTCTACTTTTCACAGGGAAGGTACAGCGATGCCGAACCTTTGTACATCGAAGCTTTGGCGATGACAAAACGCCTGCTGGGGGATGAACACCCTGATGTGGCAACTAGCCTGAACAATTTGGCAGCACTCTACTTTTCACA
>NZ_JBALCP010000092.1:0-6934 GCF_036919675.1 Nostoc sp. | reverse complement strand
ACTTTATCTGCACAACTGAGTTCTTTTAGTGTCAGGTCTTCTTCAGCAGTTAGTATGATTCTTAACGCGCTAGGCATCATTTATCACTTAATTTCGGAACTCTATCTATCTTACGTTTTTTTTGGTTGACCTACTTAATAGCGATGAATATATGGTCATCAGATTCAATGCGAACTGTGTTGAAAAATTTAGTCAAAAGGTTAAGAACTCAGTGGCTAAAATTAGGGAAGTATTGGCGTGTACCAAGCCCATCATCAATTACAGAAGCCAGGCAGAGATTGGGATGCCAGACGATAAGTCGGTTATTTCATCTGTTAGTACGTCCATTAGCAACAGCAGAAACTCCAGGAGCATTTTTATTTGGGCTAAGAAAAAAGGTTATGACAAAATTCTCTTACGTGTGATTTAGTACACTATTGAAACAGAACCAGAACAAAAAACTTACCGTCTGATTACCAGTCTGTTAGATCCTCAACTTTACCCAGCTTTCATCCTAGCTCGTAAATACCATCAGCGTTGGGAAGTTGAAAATACAATTGATGAACTCAAAACCCATCTTAATGGGCGAAAAACGCCTATTCACTCACTTAATCCCCGTGAAGTTGTCCAGGAAGTTTACGGTTGGCTTTTAGGACACTAGGCTATACGGTCTTTAATGTTCCAAGCCTCCCAACAAGTCGGCATCTCTCCTTTGCGTTTGGGTTTCACAGGCACTCTCAAAGTCATTCGTGCTGCAATACCTGAGTTTCAAAATACACCCGCCGAACAAATCCCTTTTTTTGGTCATGGTTGATCATGGAGATTCTAGATGAGAAAATTCCGCCTCGACAACACAGAACCAATCCTCGACTAGTCAAAAAAACTCGCTCCAAATTTCCGTCTAAAAAACCTTGCCACAGAGGAACTGGTACTCAACGCCAGCCACTCAATTTTTCCATTATCAATACTGCTTAATCCTTAACCGAAAAGTATTGATTATCAAGCCGAGCAAATTTGTTCTATTGGCTCAGGTGCAATTGAATCTACCGTTAAGCAAATTGACCGTCGAACCAAAATTTCTGGCGCACAATTGAATATTGATAATATTTCTTAAGTCCTTGCCCACCGTTGCGCTTATCTTAATGGATTAATCTTTGCTTGCTAAATAAAAACTGGGATGCTCCCTTCTCTCTTGGCGTATTTGGCGTACTTGGCAGTTCGTTTAATAATTAAGTACATCTTTATAGCGAATTGGTGTTACCTAATGAATTTGTTGAGTTTATCATCAAGATGATTTAGCAAGTTTTAAACCATTAGATTTAATAAAGGTTAGGAAAAGGATTATCTTAACAATATTTTATTAAAAATTAGTAAAACTAATTAAATACTTGCTATAAAATTTAATTGTCCATAGAATAAAAATAGTAAAAATTCCAAAATGAGATGATACTTATGGCATAAATCTTCTGATAGAGAGACAATAACAAGATTAAATTGTATTCTATTAATAATGTCATATTAAGGAAAATAGTTGTAAGGAAAAGTGCTTTTTATAAAGAAGTTAAGTACCGAAAACTGCTCAATATTATTACCAACAAAAATAGAGTGGAGTAAACAGATGAAATTTCGGCTAAGACGCCGTGGTTTTGGTAAATTGATGATCGTTAGCACAGTAGCGGCTACGATCAATAATTTTGTAGAGAAAACTGTAGGACAAACTCAAGTCCAAAAAACTACTTCAATACCGCAAACTTCGACACCTGAAACTATGAAGGTGACGCTGCAAGTAAACGGAACAGCACACAATTTACAGATTGAACCAGGTGTTACCTTACTTGATGCACTGCGGGAATACATAGGCCTAACTGGTAGTAAAAAAGGTTGTGACCACGGTCAATGTGGTGCTTGCACGGTGCTGGTTAATGGGCAGCGGATTAATTCGTGCCTGACATTTGCGATCATGTACACCGACGCTGCAATTACAACTATTGAAGGGCTGGAGCAAGGAAATAATCTGCACCCGATGCAAGCTGCGTTTATTGTCCGCGATGCATTTCAGTGTGGCTACTGCACACCGGGACAAATTTGTTCGGCAGTAGGTTTAGTTAACGAAGGACATGCTAAGTCAGATGGCGACATTCGGGAATTGATGAGCGGCAATATCTGCCGTTGCGGTGCTTATCCAAATATCGTGAATGCTGTCCGCGATGTTTTAGAAGGAAAAAAAGATGCAGCCGTTTAACTATAAAAAAGCAGGACAAACGGAAAATGCTGTGGCGTTGGTGGCTCCAGATAGTGAAGCCTCATATCTTGCCGGTGGTACCAGCCTAATCGATTTGATGAAGCTGAATGTTCAAACACCAAGAGAGTTAGTTGACATTAACCCACTACCGCTAACCAAGATAGAAATGCAGGGCAGCGGCGTGCGAATTGGCGCAATGGCACGCAATAGTGATGTTGCTTATAATGCGATGATTCAGGAGCGTTATCCTGTGCTGTCAGAAGCGTTGCTGTCTGGAGCATCGCCACAACTGCGAAATATGGCAACAGTGGGCGGAAATTTGTTACAACGTACCCGCTGCTACTACTTCCGCGACACTTCAATGCCCTGCAATAAGCGTGTTCCAGGTTCGGGTTGTGCAGCAATTGAAGGTTACAACCGTATTCACGCGATTCTTGGCGGTAGCGATCGCTGTATTGCCACTCATCCTTCCGATATGGCAGTGGCAATGATTGCACTCGATGCAGTTGTGCAAACACGCGGCCCGAATGGAGAACGCTGTATTCCGCTCGTAGATTTTCATCTCGTACCTGGCAATACACCCGAACGGGAAACAGTTCTACAACACGGGGAGTTAATTGTTGCCGTTGACTTGCCTGCTTCAAACTTTGCGAAGCGATCGCACTATTTAAAAGTCCGTGATCGCGCCTCCTATGCCTTTGCAATGGCATCAGTGGCGGCAGCGCTGGATATTCAAAATGGGATCATTCGCTCGGCACGCATTGCCTTGGGTGGGGTAGGAACAAAGCCCTGGCGTGCTTACGAAGCTGAAAGAGCACTTCTGAACAAGCCTGTAAACGAGGCAACATTTCAAGTAGCAGCGTCCGCAGCTGTTGCCGGAGCTAAACCTCAAAAATACAACGGGTTTAAGGTCGAACTGGCTAAACGCACAATTGTTAAGGCGCTGGCAACGGTGGGAGGAATGGCATGAATACAAGGGATACAAATACAGTAGTTGGCAAACCGCTAAACAGAGTTGATGGATATCTCAAAGTAACTGGCGGCGCACGCTATTCGGCAGAGTTTCCGGTAGCAAAAATGACTTATGGTGTGACAATTCAAAGCACGATCGCTAAAGGTAAGATTGCCAAAATCGATACAAAGGCAGCAGAGCAAGTACCGGGTGTATTAGCAGTTATTACCCACCTTAACGCACCCAAAGCTTCTGGAGAAAAGGGCGGCGGTCGCAAGCTGCAAGTCTTGCAAGATAACGTTGTGCTTTATAGCGGTCAGCACATTGGTGTCGTTGTTGCCGATACCTTTGAACGGGCTATGTATGCTGCCTCACTGGTGCAAGTTCGCTATGACGAAGAGAAACCAACCATTAATATGCGGGACAATCTCGCTAAGGCATACTTACCTAAGGGGAAAATCCCTAAAGAGGAGCCGCCCGATTCAACTCACGGCAATGTCAACCAAGGACTAGCGGCTGCGGCTGTCCGCGTCGAGCAAACCTATACTACACCAATAGAAAATCACAATCCGATGGAGCCTCATGCTACAACAGCGGTTTGGCAAGGCGATCAACTGCTGCTGTATGACGCAACTCAGGGAATTTTTTCGGCTCAACAAAAAGTTGCGGGGGTATTAGGAATTGAGCCAGAGAAAGTCCGCGTTATGTCTTACTTTGTTGGCGGTGGCTTCGGTTGCAAAGGGTCGGCTTGGTCGCATGTGCCTCTAGCGGCGATGGCAGCACGGCAGGTTAATCGCCCAGTGAAATTAGTTTTAGGTCGCATACAGATGTATGGGCCTGTTGGTTTCCGACCAGAGACAATTCAACAGGTTTCTCTTGGTGCAACCCGCGAGGGCAAATTGACTGCTCTGCGACACGCTGGGACTTCACAGACTTCAACTTTCGATGAATTTATCGAACCTGTTGGTAAAAGCGCCCGCATGATTTATGCTTGCCCGAATATCGAAACCAGCCACCGTCTTGTGCAGCTGGATGAAGGAACACCAACTTTCATGCGGGCCCCAGGAGAAGCTTCCGGGTCATTCGCCTTAGAATCGGCAATGGACGAACTGGCTTATGCGCTGAATATCGATCCGGTGGAACTGCGTCTGCGTAACCATGCTGATGTCGATCCCAGTAAAGGACTGCCTTGGTCGAGCAAGTCACTCATCCAATGCTACAGATTAGGAGCAGAAAAGTTTGACTGGCAAAAGCGCAATCCTAAGCCCCGTTCGATGCGAGATGGCAATTATTTGATTGGCTGGGGTATGGCAACAGCGACTTATCCGACCAACCGTTCTCCAGCATCAGCGATCGCTCAGATTATGGCAGATGGTACAGCCGTTGTGCAGAGCGGTTCGCAAGATATTGGTACGGGAACTTATACTGTGATGACTCAGGTTGCAGCTGAGGCGCTTGGTCTACCAGTTGAGAAAGTTCGCTTTGAACTAGGCGATACTAAGATGCCAGAAACCCCCGTTTCCGGTGGTTCGCAAACTGCCGCCAGTGTCAGCTCGTCTGTACATTTAGCGGGAAATCAAGCTCGCAGTCAGCTTTTGGAACTAGCACTTGCCGATCAAAAATCGCCGCTTTATAGTTTAAACGCTGAGGATGTGATTGCCGAAAATGGCAGCTTTTTCTTAAAAGATAAATCGTCTGCAACTGAAACATATCAGGCAATCTTGGCCAGGCATAGAATGAAAATGATCGAAGCGCGTGCAGATGCAAAGCTGGGAGAGGAACAAAAGAAGTTCTCAATGCACGCATTTGGATCGCAATTTGCCGAAGTTCGCGTTAATCCTGATTCCGGCGAAGTGCGAGTAACTCGCTGGGTGGGAACTTTTGGCGTTGGACGAATACTCAACGCTAAAACAGCCAACAGTCAACTCATCGGTGGAATTATCTATGGTATCGGTATGGCACTGATGGAACACACGGTAATAGACCAAAACCGAGGACAGGTTGTCAACCATGATTTAGCTGAATATCATGTGCCAGTGAATGCAGACGTTCCTGATATTCAGGTGTCGTTTGTTGATGAACACGATCCACATATTAACCCGCTTGGTGTCAAGGGAATTGGCGAAATTGGGATTACCGGTACGGCGGCGGCGATCGCTAACGCAGTTTATCATGCCACAGGTAAGCGCGTCCGTGATTTGCCAATTACACTAGACAAGCTGCTGTAGATATTGCGATCGCCGAAACGATGAAAGCTCAATCACACCTCGGCGATCGCAATGATATTTTGTAGTTTTTTTTACCAATCAGTAGAAGTCTCAGGGCTGATGACGATTAAAGTCAAATTTGGTACTCTTAGCTCGGAATCACTGTAGTTACATCCGTGACCGAGATGAGTAGTCGAACAGCCCGCTCCTACGCTTTCGTGTCAATTGCAGCGGCAATCGTCACTATTGCCCTAAAGTTTGGCGCTTACCTGCTAACCGGGTCAGTAGGTTTGCTTTCAGATGCTATTGAGTCAATTGTAAATCTCGTGGCAGCATTGGTCGCTCTATGGGCATTGACGTATGCTGATAAACCAGCCGATACCGAACACGCCTTTGGGCATTCCAAAGCCGAATACTTCTCCAGTGGTGCAGAAGGTGCGTTGATTGTAGTGGCAGCGATTAGTATTGCTGTTGAAGCTTGGGGACACTTGTTGCATCCAGAACCATTAACACAGCTGGGATTGGGGTTGGCACTCTCCCTATTTGCAACCGCAATCAACGGCGTTGTTGCCTTTATCTTGCTACGGGCAGGGCGACGGTTGCGTTCCATTACACTGAGGGCTGATGCTCACCACCTATTTACCGATGTGGTAACTTCGGGTGGTGTGATAGTTGGAATCTTGCTCGTCAAAGTAACAGGCGCTCTCGTGCTTGATCCAATTGTCGCACTGATAGTAGCAGCAAATATTACTTGGACAGGATTTCGTTTACTACGGGAAACCGGTAGCGCGTTACTGGATGCAGCTTTGCCTAAAAAAGAAATTGACGCAATCAAGAGCATCCTTAACGAGTACAAACATCAGGAAATTCAGTTCCATGCCTTGCGAACCCGCACTGCTGGAACCCGCCGCTTTGTTTCCTTTCATGTTCTTGTGCCTGGATCTTGGACAGTGCAACAAGGGCATGATTTGTGCGAGGCAATTGAGCTTGCTATCCTTCGGGTACTACCTTCAACCCACGTTACAACTCACCTGGAACCTGTAGAAGATCCAGTTTCTTGGGAAGATTTGGAGTTGGAGCGTCCGAGCAATCAGCAAATGCAAGATATGAGATAAGAGATTAATTGCTGCCGTTGAGCTTTAAGGAATCGTGCGATCGCATTTCTCATAAACTGCAACGTTGAATACTGCAAATGCGTAGGCGTAGCCAGCACTTCGACATGGTTCGACTGCGCTCACCAGCCGCTCAGTGACCACCGTAGGCATCGCCGAAACGATGAAAGCTCAATCACACAATTGGCGATCGCTAATTTCCAAACTCAATTAAGTTAATTAACTCTGCTGCTAATAATCTCCCAAATGTCTTGCTATCCATGAGTTTGCTTTGTTGGGGGTCTGCCGAAAGGTAGAGTCGAAGAGATGCACCAGAGTCTTAAAGCTATTACTAAGTAGGTGGGCGTGAAAAAACAATATATGTAAAGCAATATTAAGAAGAAAGATGGTTGTTGAATTTGAAACGTTCTGTACTGTAATTATTTCGTTGTCCTCTAGCTTC
>NZ_JBALCP010000091.1:0-98094 GCF_036919675.1 Nostoc sp. | reverse complement strand
GCTAACACCTTCCGCGCTTTCAATCCAACCCAGTCGGAAGAAACCTACTCAATGGTGACGGCAAACCGTTTCTGGTCACAGATTTTCGGGATTGCTTTCTCTAACAAGCGCTGGTTGCACTTCTTCATGTTGTTCGTGCCAGTCACAGGCTTGTGGATGAGCGCCGTCGGCATCGTCGGTTTAGCCCTCAACTTACGGGCTTATGATTTCGTTTCCCAAGAATTACGGGCGGCGGAAGACCCGGAGTTTGAAACCTTCTATACCAAAAATATTTTGCTGAATGAGGGTATCCGCGCTTGGATGGCTCCTCAAGATCA
This sequence comes from Nostoc sp., assembly GCF_036919675.1. Lineage (GTDB taxonomy): Bacteria > Cyanobacteriota > Cyanobacteriia > Cyanobacteriales > Nostocaceae > Nostoc. The sequence goes on along the minus strand of NZ_JBALCP010000091.1, from coordinate 97,777 downwards.
ACCCCACGAACAATTTGTATTCCCTGAGGAAGTTCTACCTCGCGGTAACGCTCTCTAAGTATTAAAAGCCGACCATGATCTGAATAAGAATTGTGGTTGCCAAGAATTGACACCACCCAGATTAAATAATCTCCTTGGCATAAGCCAAGAATGTGTCAATATTCCCCATTCTCCAGTCATCTCCCGCTTATTGGTGGGGGATTTTTTTATATATGGTTAATATCTCTAAATTTATGTGTTATATTAGATGAAGGTTATAAACCCGGAGCAGATGCTCTGCCCTTTTGAGACTAAGACCGCTTAGGCAACAAGGAGGTGATGCCCATGATAGAAAGTAGTAAATGCATGGGTCATCAGGTTGCAGTTAGCCGGCTGTGTGCCGGGGCTGTTCTCTAAAAGTTAGCCTTAGTCATCCTGAGATACTAAGTTAGCTCAAGTAGCTAGGCAAGCTCGGAGTTCCTTCCGGCAGTCTGGTTGCAACCTGAAGACCCGCTAGACCGCTCTGACTTAGATCACCTGATCTAAATCAGAGCGGATAGTTTTTTATGGGTGATTTTTGTTTTATCAAAGGTTGCTTTTGAAAACTTAGATGGCGATGCCTGCGGTGGTCACTGAGCGGCTGGTGAGCATCTCGGCTTCGCTCGATGGAGCCGCAGTCAAACCATGCCGAAGTATGGGCAAAGCCAACGCGTTTAAGTTTTCTTAAAAAGAAAAATATTTTGGCTCAAACCTTGGCAACTAATCAGATGTGAGTAATAGCGTCTATCTACTAAGTTTGATTTAAATATACATACACGCATTATGCCCTAGTTTATCCTCCCATACCTTCTGTGTGGAGAATAAAAGGGTTTGCCTTCATAAGATGCATGTAACAGATATATAGGTATATAGGAATTTTTTGATATGGCACAACTACTCACCGAGGCGGAAATTCAAGAAAATGCAAAGGTTTTGTCAGGTTGGACTGTTGAAGACTCCAAATTGCAGACTACTCGCAGATTCAAGGATTTTATCCAAGCAATTGAGTTTGTCAATAAGCTGGTGGAGCCGGCTGAGTCAGCAGGACATCATCCAGATATAGAAATTTCCTACAACAAAGTGAAGATTATCCTGACAACACATGATGCAGGCGGGCTGACGCAGACAGACTTTGATGTAGCGCGGGCGATTTCCCAAATCAACTAAGTGATTTTTCTGATATCTTACACTAGAAAACTGGAAGTCACGGCGACGCCAGACTCAGCGTTTAGCAAGCTTTAAAAGTGTAACTATGGGTTTTGCCTTTCGAGGGCGCAGGTTTCAAAACCCTTGATTCCTAAGCTGGTGTTTGTGATCACAATACCAGACAAGCAAACTTTGTTTGTATAGCCAAGCCAGTGTGTTTTAACTGGTGTTCTATTTCTACTAGGGCTAAGTACAAGAAGTTATTTTTGCTGACAAGCTGCTAAGTGTCTAAAGCTTTGAGCAATTTAGCCAAGTAGGGAGCAAATGCCCTAAACCCTACTCCCTACCTAGATATTTAGATAAGTATGTGTGACAGTTATTAAGCCGATCACTCCAATCTTGCCATCTAGATCAGATGTTTTATAATGTTATGATATAAACATATGTTTTTGCATAAGTTAATTACATAAGTTTTTAACCCCAAGTTAATCGTTTATTAGCTTTGCAAAAACTAAAATTGTAGTAGTGGCAACTATGCCTCATGCACAGGTTTCAATGATATGTCACATTTTTGAGATTTTAAGTGCAACGAATACAATTATCTAAACAAGGTGTGAGGAGTAAAGAAAAGATGTCTAATCTCTTGTGGAAATCCTTAGTGGTTAGCCCAGCAGTTTTGGGAGCAACATTGTTAGTTTCGACAACAGCAATTGCGGCTCCAACCACAACCACTAAAGTATCACCAGCCAAACAACCGGCTGTAACGGAAGTTGCCCAGCAGCCAGAAATATTGGCTCAAACAACCATAGATCAAGTTAATCGCTACAGCAATGAAGGCAACCAAAATAACTCTCAGTCTCAAGTAACATCGGTTTCTCAATTTTCCGACGTACAACCCACCGACTGGGCATTCCAAGCATTGCAGTCCTTGGTTGAGCGCTATGGTTGTATTGCAGGTTACCCAAATTCTACTTATCGCGGTAACCGTGCTTTGACCCGTTATGAATTTGCCGCTGGTTTGAATGCCTGCTTGGATCGGGTTAACGAATTGATTGCCACAGCAACAGCTGACTTGGTGACCAAACAAGATTTAGCGACTTTGCAACGGTTGCAAGAAGAATTTTCCGCAGAATTGGCAACCCTACGTGGTCGTGTCGATTCCTTAGAAGCGCGAACTGCTGAATTAGAAGCTAATCAGTTCTCCACTACCACAAAATTAGTCGGTGAAGCCGTTTTTGCAGTTAGTGATGCCTTTGGAGGTAAAACTGGTGACAACAACAAGGCCGTCTTCCAAGATCGGGTACGTTTAGACTTGCAAACCAGCTTCACAGGTAGAGACGTTTTACATACTCGTCTCGCTGCTGGTAATGCACAAGCCTTTTCACTAAGGGATAACGCTGGTAATCCGATCAACACTGCTGAAGGCACACAAACGTTTGAAGTCAGTGGCACTGGTAATAACAGTGTGAAGATAGACCGCTTGACCTATGAAGCTCCCATAGGGCCAGCCCAAGTTTACATTGCAGCTAGTGGCGGACGGCATAGCCATTATGCCGCTGTCAACAACCCTTACTTTTTTGATACTACTGACGGCGGTAATGGTGCTTTGTCTACCTTTGCTTCTGAAAGTCCCATCTATCGGATTGGTGGCGGTGCAGGTATAGCACTCAATCTACCCCTGGGTAAAGGTGGCGGCATCCTGGGAAATAGCTCAATCACTGCGGGTTACTTGGCATCGGAAGCTAATAATCCTGGTCTTGGTTCAGGTCTGACCGACGGTGATTATGCTGCTTTAGGACAGTTGAACTTTAGTGTTGGTAATCGCTTGGCTTTAGCTGCTACTTATGTTCACGGGTATAGTGGCGCAGGTGGTTTCTTGTTCAACTCAGGTTCCACGTCAGATGGAACTTTTGGAGATATTCAAGTAGGTACTGGACAAGCTAACGTTCTAAGTACTACAAATGCATCTTCAAGTAATTCTTATGGTGTCGAGGCTGCCTTTAGGCCCAGCGACAAACTGTCAATTAGTGGCTTCGTCTCTTACCACAATATCACCGGCTTTGGTGCAAATGATGATTTTGACGCTTGGAGCTATGGTGTTGGGCTAGCCTTACCTGATTTCGGTAAAAAAGGTAACGTTTTAGGTCTTTTTGCTGGTGTCGAACCCTATTCCTTTAACCGACCAGGTTTTGTTGGTAATGATAAACCCTATCACTTTGAAGGCTTCTACAAGTATCGCGTGTCAGATAATGTCTCAGTTACCCCTGGTGTAATCTGGTTGACCTCTCCTGGTCAAAACAGCGATAACGATAATGCGTTTATCGGTACACTCAGAACAACTTTCAGCTTCTAGAGTGCTGACTATCCACTGACAATTTTGAAATCTATTGATCCCCGCCATCAGGCGGGGCTTTTTGTTGTCGGTAGCAGCAATAAACCCCAGTAGGTAACCGGAGTATACTAAAAAGGTTAAGAGCTGTGAGTTAAGAATTAAAAAGTTCTAACTTACGGCGTGAGTAACTTTTTCTGAGCGAACTTTTCTAATAAAGGTTGGCGGTTACATGTTGCCTAATATCCTAACTCTGCCAATTTTAGATTTTGGTCGCACCTTTGGTGCGCTTCCAGCGCAACTTGGATTTTAGATTTTTCCTTCAATCTAAAATCAAAATTGAATGACTCCTAACTCCTAACCCTAACTTATTGCTGCTTGTGGAACTATCGTGTAAATCTGAATACGCAATTCTAGCCTTATTAGAGATGGCCGCTCATTACGAAAGCGGCGAACCACTGCAAATTCGACATATTGCAGCACAACAAAACATACCCGATCGCTATCTGGAACAGCTACTAGCAACCTTGAGGCGTGGGGGTATAGTCAAGAGTCAGCGTGGATCAAAAGGTGGCTATCTGTTAACGCGAGAACCTCGAAAAATCATCCTTTTTGAGATTTTGGAATGTTTAGAAGGGTTAGAGGCGCGGACTTGTGAAGAAAACGTTAATCTCAAAACGCTAGACAGTTCGGTTATAGAAGAAATTTGGCAAGAAGCAAGTCGCGCGGCAAATTCAGTGTTGCAAAAATATACGCTCCAGGATCTTTGTGAAAAACGAGATTCCCGGCGGCAGTTGGATATCATGTATTACATTTAGTCAAGAGTTAAAAGTCATTTGTTGATGACTTTTAACTCTTGACTAATAACTAAGTAAGTAGGCAAGAATAAATCAACCTATGTTACGCAATGTAAATATAATTAAATTAGCTCGCAGGAAGCGGCTCTCTCCCTAGAAAATAGGGCTGGAGCCGCTTCCCCTTATCACATTGGGAGACGCTCTTGCTACGCGTAGCGTCTTTAAGAGTTGCCATGCCGCAGGCTTTACGCTGCGCTATCGTTAGTTGTTCATGGGGGAAACTCCCTACAGCCCTTCTCAAAACAGGAGACGCTCTTGCGTTCGGGCATCCTACGGCAGGCGCTAGCCTCTCCCAATGTGAGAAGACCGCGCTAACTCCCAACAAACCTTTAATTATTCATACCCACTTAACTTAATAAGTAATAACTAATAACTAAGGACTAAATTATGCGAATAGCTCGTAACATTACAGAACTGGTTGGTCGTACACCCCTAGTGCAGTTAAACCGCATTCCCCAAACAGAAGGATGTGTTGCTGAAATTGTAGTGAAACTGGAAAGTATGAACCCATCGGCATCAGTCAAAGACCGGATTGGGGTGAGTATGATTAACGCCGCCGAGGAAGAGGGGCTGATTACTCCTGGGAAGACAGTATTGGTAGAACCCACCTCTGGAAACACAGGAATTGCCCTAGCAATGGCAGCAGCAGCCAAGGGTTATCGATTAATTTTGACAATGCCAGAGACGATGAGTGGGGAGCGTCGGGCAATGTTACGGGCCTATGGAGCAGAACTGGAACTAACACCAGGAATGGAAGGCATGAGTGGGGCAATTGGGCGAGCGCAGCAAATGGTTAATACTACACCAAATACCTATATGTTGCAGCAGTTCCGCAATCCAGCCAATGCAAAAGTGCATCGGGAAACCACAGCAGAGGAAATCTGGGAAGATACCGATGGACAAGTAGATATGATCGTGGCAGGGGTCGGCACAGGTGGTACGATCAGTGGTGTAGCAGAAGTGATTAAAGCACGCAAGCCTAGTTCTAAAGCGATCGCAGTTGAACCAGCTAATAGCCCAGTTTTATCTGGGGGACGGCCAGGGCCACACAAAATCCAAGGAATTGGCGCTGGGTTTATTCCCCAAGTGCTAAAGATAAAATTGATTGATGAAGTGATTACTGTCACCGATGAAGAAGCGATCGCTTATAGTCGGCGTTTGGCAAAAGAAGAAGGGCTACTATCTGGTATTTCCAGTGGAGCCGCTTTATGTGCAGCAATTCGCGTTGCCCAACGTCAAGAAAATAAGGGACGTTTAATTGTGATGATTCAGCCCAGTTTTGGTGAGAGGTATTTGAGTACACCGTTGTTCCAAGACCTGGAGGCAAGATTAGCCGCTAGCGTCAGTTAACGATAAATTGAATTAATGGTCAATTCTAAGCACGTTTCTAACCATTACGAAACTCTCAAAGTTAGTCCAAGTGCCAGCCAAGCGGACATTAAGCAAGCTTATCGCCGCTTGGTTAAGTTGTTTCATCCTGACAGTAATCAGGAAACAGCCGATCACGAGCAGATTATCCGCATCAATGCAGCCTATGAGGTCTTAGGCGATAACCAAAATCGCCGTAATTATGACCAACAACTGCAAGATGACTCCCAAAAATTAAATAGCGATCGCCTACAGCGGACAGCATCAGCGCAAAAGCATTACCAGACAAGACGAAAAACAGGACGCGATGTTGACGAGCAAGTAGAGGAATGGCTGCGCCAAGTTTACCAACCAGTAAATCGCTTGCTTTGTACTATTCTTTATTCGTTAGAAGAACAAATGGATCAATTAGCCGCTGATCCCTTTGATGATGAGTTGTTAGATGAATTTCAGGAATATTTAAAAACCTGTCGAGATGACTTGAAGCAGGCACAAATTACTTTTCGCTCCCTGCCGAATCCGCCTAGTCTAGCAAGAACAGCGGCTCACCTCTATTACACTCTCGATCAAGTAGCAGATGGACTCGAAGAGTTGGGTTACTTTCCTTTGAACTACGATGAGCGTTATTTACACACAGGTCAAGAACTATTCCGCATAGCTACGGGATTACACTGTGAAGCGCAAGCGTCTGTTACATAGTCATTACATTGGGGAGCCACTGCGTTGCCGGGGTTACCCCGGTTGTTCGCGCAGTGTCTCCGACAGGAGAAGCAAGTGGCGTCATTGGGCATTGGGCACTTGTACTGAGCATCTCGACTTCGCTCGATGGAGCTGGTGTCGTAAAGCCTGCGGCATAGCTACGCTTAGGGCGCAGCCTCTCCAAGAGTTGTATTGGGCATTGGGCATGGGTCAATTTCGCTGGATGACAAATGACACAGAACTTAGGAATTAGTTTATGCTGGAAACAGAAAAAGATTAAGAAATTTTAAATTCTGCTCCTAGTGTACTCATGCAATGTATTGTTAATCGTCGCGGCCAGTTTTCGGCAAGTCATCGTTATTGGTTGCCAGAACTGAGTGAAGCCGAGAATATTGAGAAATTTGGTGCTTGCTCTAGATTTCCGGGACACGGGCATAACTATGTCTTATTCATCTCCCTAGCCGGGGAATTGAATGAATATGGCATGGTACTGAACTTGTCTAATGTAAAACACGTAATTAAACGGGAAGTTACCAGTCAATTGGACTTCTCTTATCTCAACGATGTGTGGGCAGAATTTCAACAAACTCTGCCCACCACTGAGAATATTGCACGAATTATCTGGCAGCGACTAGCACCCCACTTGCCTTTAGTCCGTGTGCAGTTGTTTGAACATCCTGAACTTTGGGCAGATTATATGGGAAACGCAATGGAAGCCTACCTCACCATCAGTACTCACTTTAGCGCCGCCCATCGGCTAGCTCACCCTAACCTTAGTAACGAAGAAAACACTGAGATTTATGGTAAGTGCGCTCGTCCCCACGGTCATGGACACAACTATCATCTAGAAGTTACTGTCAAAGGAAAAATTGACCCACGCACCGGCATGATTATCGATTTAGGGGCATTGAACCAAGTAATAGAAGATTATGTAGTGGAGCCATTCGATCACACCTTTTTAAACAAAGACATTCCCTACTTTGCCGAAGTCGTGCCCACTGCTGAGAATATCGCACTTTACATTAGTAATTTACTGCGATCGCCTATTCAGGAATTGGGAGCTAAACTTTACAAAGTGAAACTGATTGAAAGTCCCAATAACTCCTGCGAAATCTACTGTACAGAGTCAGAATCAGATTCAGTTAGCGCAGCCGTGAATCAGCCAGTATTAGCACGCACGGGTTTAGCTAATTGAAAATCCAGGCATAGGACATAGGGAGTTTATATCATCTCCATGCCTAATGCCCTATAAACGAAAAGAATCTAAAATTAGAACAGTTTACTTACTAAACATTTCTGCGTTCACGAAGTGTCTCGGAACGAGAATCGCCAGCAAATAGCTCTAGGTAAGCAGTCGTCCAAGGCACTGGAGTTGTTTGCATAGAAACCCCCTAGCATTTTCCTAAATCATATTTTAAAATTACCGTCGCCGGGCGGAATGTCGCAAATAGCGATAAATGCCCCAGGCTAAAACTCCAAAAAAGAGATTTAGTAAAAAGCGACTAAATATAAACCACAAAATATCAGCATCAAAAAGCTTTGACGGACTCAAGGGACTTAGAATCCTGGCTAAGAGAAACAGCCCAAAAATAGCATTTCCACCTAGCACGAGGGCAAACAGCACTAAACTCCTCTGCCAGTAACGGCGCTGGGGTATACGGTCTGAAATCAGGATAATTACAGGTTTACCTTGCACTTTTCGCAGTAATTGTTCCAGTCGCCAAAACATCCACAATAGAAATGGAAATAAACCATAGCTAAGGAAACGCAGGGGTAGTGAGTAACGCCAAGCACTAGATAGGACATTAACTAGGGCATGACAGATTACAGAATTTAGCCAAGCCCGAAAAATGAACTTTTTGTCTCGATTTAAGCGAGTGTGGGAGGAAATATAGATTCCTAAGGCATATCCCCAAGGCGCAGAGAACATGGCGTGGACTGGTGTACCTATAGTCCGGTCAAGAATTGATGCGGTATCGTGGAAAAGGTAAATCCAATTCTCTTCGGCAGTGAATCCAAGGGCAACTGCTACAGTGAAGAGGAAAACGGTAGAGGGAAGTAATCGATACCTGCGTTGTAGATAGCAGGTTGGGACAACAACCGCTACTAACTTGCAGCCTTCTTCAATTGGGCCTACTTCCACGAGCTGCCGCAAGGCTATACCAAAAAGCGTAGACGCGCAACGGCTTGTCAAGAGACATTGCTTAATCTGATGCCAGTCCCCAACCTTGTTGGCTACAATTTCAAAAATCCATTCGAGGCTAAGGGCTAAGATACCAGATATTGCCCCGATGATAAAGAACATCAGCAACCTTGACAGAGGTGGGGTAAATGGCACCCGACAATAGTAGTAGCCTAGCAGCAGCAACGGTGGTATCGCTGCCCACAGCAGTAGAGAAAAATCAACCACTCACCTGAGCGATCGCTGTACGGTGACGGTGGGTATTGTTGGTGATAGTGGGAGTTTGGAAACCCGCCTCAACAATAGCTTGCTCAATGTCCAAAGCAAAATATTCATCTAAATACGGTTCAGTACTTTTGAGCAACGTCAAAATGTAGGCTGGCATTTTCTTGTAAACTTCAGATTTGGGATTCATGTCCATGATTGCCAAGTAGCCACCTGGACGCAGCACGCGCCGCATTTCAGCAAAAATTTGTCGGGTTGCTGACTGGGGTAATTCGTGGCACATCAAGAAAATTGAGACTAAATCAAATGAGGCATCTGGTAGCCCAGTAGATTCAGCTTGGGCATGAAGCCAATTAATTTTAGCTTGACGTTGTTGGGCGCGGTAATTGGCAACGGCTAAGAAGTAGGGAGATAAGTCCAAGCCTGTGATTTTGGCATGGGGATAAATTTCTTGCATGGCAAAGGTACTCAAACCTACAGCACACGCCAAGTCTAGGATATCTTGGGGTTGATTGGGGATTTGCGCTTTGAGGATATCGTGGTAACTTTGGCGCAGTTTAGCATCTCCTTCGGCTCCAGCATCCTGCCAAATTCCGGCATGGACAGTACGAGCAGCAACTTCTAGCTCCCAAGCGGCTTTCCAACTGAGGTCGCCACCTTCGTAGGCATGGAATGGCCGCAAGTAGTATTCTGGGTAGGAAAGCTGAGGATTTTCTACTTGAGCTAGATCAGCCTTCCAATCACGCGCCTGTAGTGTCTCGACTTCTTGCGTCCAAGGCACACCAATTCTTTCGGCACGTTTAATCATCATTTGTCTAGCTTGATGCTTGGCTAGGTTAGCTAAAGGCTTGATTGCCAGTACCCCATTTACCAAGCGGGAAGCGAAGCCGGGAGTAGTATTTACAGCAGCGGTCATAAATTAATTCGCGTTCAACAGCTTTTTTACTTATGACATACTTGCTGGATGTCAGTCTAGAAATGAATTGAATTGTATAACGGCAGTCTGCCTCCTTTGGCTTGCCCAAGCAACAAATATTATAGAAGGTTGACATTTGGAGAGCAGCAAAGTTCTGAGAAAATGAGAATTAGGCTGGTTTACATTTTGGAATTTTATTCAAGACTGGTAAAATTTTGATACTTAGCAACATTTGTCTCAACAGGGATAGCAAAAAGCTGAGTGCCATTTATAACAGTAAGTTAAGCTTATTGGAGTCAAATATGGCCAGAGGAAGAAGAAGAGCAAGTGGCTTTTTAAAAGATTTTCAAGATTTTGCCCTTAAAGGCAATGTAGTTGACTTGGCGATCGCTGTGATCATTGGTAGTGCTTTTGGCAAGATTGTTACTTCCTTTGTTGAAGATGTGATCATGCCATTGATTAATCCCTTGGTTAGTTTTACTGCCAAAGACTGGAGAACAATCACCATTAGTCCAGGAATAAAGATTGGTGAGTTTCTTGGCGCAATAGTTGACTTTGTAATCATTGCCTTAGTTTTATTTGTAGCAATTCGAGCCTTACAAAAATTCAAGAGACAAGAAGAAGTCGCCGATGAACCCTTGCCAGATCCTAACCTTGTAGCCCAAGAAAGATTGACTGGCGCGTTGGATAGACTCAACCAAACCTTGGAAACTCGGAATAATCAAGTTTTGTAAGCGGGGATTCGAGGGATGAGGGAGCAGGGAAGCAGGGGAGAATAATCAATACCCAATACCTAATGCCCCATGCCCAATGCCCTACTTTGCAGTAGGCTTGAGAGCTAACAACATTTCTAATTCACTAGTAGATTTATCAGGACTAATAGCGGTAAAACCAATACCACGAATCGAATTCAGGATGGTGATGGTATCGGCGTTAGACGATACAAAACTATTGATCAGGGGCACAGTTTTAGTTTTATCCATATCCAGGTATAAATAGCCACCGTTGGGTCTTTGCAAAGAACCAGTAACGGCTTTGAAGACATCGCCATTGTCGAGAGATAGATTCTTGCGATCGGCAACTGCGTCAGCAATTGGGCCACCAAGAGCTACAAATACAGTATCTTGATCCAGCCAACCATGTGCCAATAAAGCTCCCTGTCGGGGAATTTGCCATTCAGTTACGTCTTTACCACCGATATTTCTGTTGGCGACGTTGATTTGTTGGGTTTTGGCGAGGGTATCCAATTTCGTCAAGGTGGCTTCGGCAGTTTTGCGATCGCTAGTGTCAAATACTAAAGCACCTCCAAAACCAACATTTGCTAACACCCCTTGATTAGATGGAATCGCACCAAAGGCGAATTCCCCATTCATCCAACTAAAAATATCCTTATCCAGGTCAATATTGACAAATTTCAGTTGTCCTCGCACTTGTTCCAAAGCTTGCTTCATTTCTGGATAATCTTTTGACTGTTCTACTAGCGTTTCCCAGCTACGGCTGATGCCGTTTCCGCTAACCAGAGCAAAGGTATCAGTGGGAAATTGCCCCACTATATTTCCCGGACTTGATTGATACTGAAATTTATTTAGTTGCGGATCTAAATTGGCGATCGCTTTTACCCGCACTCCCGCATCATCAACACCAACACCCGCCACCACAGATTTTATCTGCTTCAGTTGCGCCAAGGCTTGTGGAGGTAACTGCTTTGCCTGCGGACTTGCGGCAGCTAATTGCTGTACCATCCCTGCATAGTCTGGGACATAAATTTGGGCAAGGCTGTTTTTGACATTCACTCCTTTGTTGAGAATGGTGCTGGCACCTTCTTTACTGGCAAAAGAAGACTGTCCCTTAAAGGTGTCAATTGCTTTTTCTACAGCTTGCTTTTGGAGGGCTAATACCAAGTGACTATTATTTAAAACTACGCTATATGTCGGCTTGCCATTTTCTCTAGTTTCGATAATTTTTTGACCTTGGTAGTCAGATTCCTGGAATTTTACCCCTTTTTGTGACTTCAATTTATTAGCAAAATTCAAGGCACTGAGTTTATCCTTGATTCCCACCACCATCAGGATATTCGCTTCCTGCTGTAGATTTGTTGGTACATTAGGTGCCCCAGAGGGCACGTTTAACTGTGCCGGTTTCACAGGATTTGGTGGCAGTACAGCAATCATTACATTACCAGCCCAAGGCTTTATGTCTTTTTCATAAGAAACGTTACTGCCACTGAATATTTGCTTATTGAAATCTTCCAGACTTTTTGCCACTAACTTTTGTGCTTCTGGAGTGCCAAACTGCTGTAACTTTGCCCAACCTTGAGAGTCAGTAGTAATATAAGTTGCCATCAACGCTGTTGAAGGTACTACTTTAGCACTGCCTAGAGCATCTGAGCTACCTCCTGATGGGCTTTTAAAATACGTATAAGCCGCTATACTTCCAGCTACAACTACAGCAGCGCCAATAGCAGGAATGAAAAGCTTTGATTTACTTTCGGGCATTTTGTTATCCTCTTTTGCTCAGATTGTCACCGAGATTTATACAAGTGTCATTGTAGAGTTTTCGGATTTATTAATAATTTCCGCTCATTGATCGGTATTTACTGATAAAATTAGTAGTCCTATAAGTTAGCGGTCTAAAATTACTCTCAAAAATACTTCAATGGGATGAGGAGCGAATCCGCAAATGATATGCTGTTCATTTCAAACAAAATAGCCTGTTCAACAGAGGCAAGCTATCCTAAGTTATAAGAATAATTAGGAGTATTTGTACTTAATGAGAATCTATCGAGGTGTAAGAGACTCTTGACTCGATGACAAAAAAGTGCAAAACATCAGGAAAAGTATATGCGGGAGGGATATGGAAAAAAGTCCAAGGATCGGCAGCCGACGTTCGGAAATTCGGGTGAGATTAATTTCAATTCCCCAATCGCAAAGGGGAGTCCTCAATTGATTTAGGAAATACAGACACCGCTTTTTGCTTAATTACATCCAGCCAAGGCAGACTTTTCAGGATTACAAGGTCAGTAAGGATCAATGTCGAAGTCTTATTTTGATACAGATAATAACGCACACAAACCTTTTGAGTTACCGGGAGCAAGACCACACTACAACCCCGATCGCCCCGGACAGGTAGAGCATATTTTTGTCGATCTCAGCTTGGATATCCCTAAGCAAAGCTATCAGGGCAGTTGTAGCATTCGCCTCTTACCAATCCGTAATGGCATTGACCGTTTGACTTTGGATGCTGTCAACCTGAATATCGAGTCTGTGCAGGTGGACGAGGTGGCACAAAATTTTGACTACCAGGGGGAACAACTTTCCATCCAACTTTCTGAGGCGACCCAGATTGGTAAACGCTTACTGATTGCGATCGCCTACTCGGTGGTAAAACCGCAACGCGGTATTTATTTTATTCAACCAGACAAGCACTACCCAAACAAGCCTACTCAAGTTTGGACTCAGGGAGAAGACGAAGACTCTCGCTTTTGGTTCCCCTGCTTTGACTATCCAGGACAATTGTCTACTTCAGAAATTCGCGTCCGTGTTCCCAACCCTCTGGTTGCGATTTCCAACGGCGAACTGATTGACACTACAGAAGATGGTGATTACAAAATCTACCATTGGTCACAGCAACAAGTTCATCCTACCTACTTGATGACTTTGGCAGTAGGTGATTTTGCCGAAATTCGGGATGAGTGGAAGGGTAAACCAGTCACCTACTACGTAGAAAAGGGACGGGAGGAAGATGCTAAACGCAGCATGGGCAAAACTCCCCGTATGATCGAATTTTTGAGCCAAAAGTATGGCTATCCCTATGCTTTCCCGAAATATGCCCAGGTTTGCGTCGATGACTTCATCTTTGGCGGGATGGAAAACACCTCCACAACCCTGTTAACAGATAGATGCTTGCTGGATGAACGCGCCGCCTTAGATAACCGTAATACCGAAAGTTTAGTCGTCCACGAACTCGCGCACCAGTGGTTTGGTGATTTGGTAGTGATTAAACATTGGTCTCATGCTTGGATTAAGGAAGGAATGGCTTCTTACTCTGAGGTGATATGGACAGAACAGGAATATAGTCTAGAAGAAGCAGCTTACTATCGTTTATTGGAAGCTCGTCGTTACATTAGTGAAGATAGCAGCCGCTACCGCCGGCCAATGGTAACACATGTTTACCGGGAAGCTATTGAACTTTACGATCGCCACATTTACGAAAAAGGGTCTTGTGTTTATCACATGATTCGGTTTCAATTGGGAGATGAATTGTTTTGGCAGGCTATCCAAACATTTGTCGAAGATAATGCCCATAAAACTGTAGAAACAGTAGACTTACTCAGGGCGATTGAAAAGGCTACTGGACGAAATCTTTTGTTCCTCTTTGACCAATACGTTTATCGTGGTGGTCATCCCGATTTTAAAGTAGCTTACTCTTGGGATGGAGATGCTAATTTGGCAAAAATTACGGTAACTCAAACCCAAGCTGCTGAAGGTAAAAATGGCAGTAAGGATTTGTTTGATTTAAAAATCCCTATTGGTTTTGGCTATCCGCAACAAGAAGAAGTCAGAAGTGAGGAGTTAGGAGTTAAAAATAATTCCCAACTCCAAACTCATAACTCACAACTCAAAACTTTTGTAGTGCGAGTAAATGAACGTGAACAAAGCTTCTACTTTCCCCTAGAAAATAAGCCCCTATTTATCAGCTTTGATGTTGGGAATAATTACCTGAAAACAGTAGCTTTGGAGTATCCAATACCAGAGTTAAAAGCCCAGTTAGAATCTGACCCCAACCCGATTTCGCGCATCTATGCAGCAGAAGCTTTGGCGAAAAAAGGCGGGTTAGAAGCGACAAAAGCACTATCTGCGGCGCTAAAAAATGACCCCTTGTGGGGTGTGCGTGTGGAAGTGGCTAAACAACTAGCCCAAATTAATTTAGACCAAGCCTTTGATGGCTTAGTTCTTGGATTAAAAGATAAAAATGCTTACGTGCGACGATCTGTAGTGGAAGCACTTGCTCAAATCAAAACTGCTGAAAGCTATAAAGTTGTGAAAAGCTTGTTGCAAAAGGGCGATCCCAGCTACTACGTGGAAGCAACAGCCTCTCGTGTGATCGGGGCGATCGCATCTGCAAATTTGGAAGAAAAACCCAAGGAAGACAAGGTATTAAAGCTGCTGAAAGGCGTTTTAGAAGAGAAAGCAGGTTGGAATGAAGTCGTGCGGAGTGGTGCAGTTGCTGGTTTAGCTGAATTCAAAACTTCGGAAACAGCCTTAAATCTGCTAATCGAATACACCAAACTTGGTGTACCCCAACCTTTACGTTTAGCCACAATTCGCGCTTTAGGAAAGATTTCTGTAGGTCAGAATCCGGTTAATTTGGAACGAATTTTAGAAAAATTAACAGAACTAGCCAAAGAAACCTTCTTTTTAACGCAAGTGGCCGTAGCAGCAGCATTAGGACAAATGGAAACACCCAAAGCAGTCAGGATTTTGCGATCGCTAGCTGAACAAGCAGTCGATGGGCGTGTACTTCGTTATGCTGAAGAAGAAATTTCTAAGGTACAAAAGAATATTGGTTCAGAAAAAACCCTGCGTCAATTGCGTGAAGATTTCGACCAACTCAAACAACAAAACCAGGAATTAAGAAGCCGTTTAGAAAACTTGGAGGCCAAATCTAAATAGCACTACATGATAATTAAAAGTAGCTAATTGGTAATTGGTAATTGTGGCAAAACCACTACCAATTATCAAATTTATAGCAATCCTAAATGAGAATTATATTATGAGTCGCGGGTTGATTCATCCACCTAAGTATACATTTTGTCCTGCAAGAAAGCGAACAGATAGATGGGCAGTTTATAGATTGCTGGTTTATTGAGCGTCAGCAGGAACCTTCTCGCTCTAAATTAGTGATAGTAGTACTGAATCCCTATACCCTTACTCTGGTTAGTCAAGAAAAGTCTGTTTCTGTTAGGAATAACTTCTGAATGGGCTGTAATTACAGTCACAGCAGTCACCTATGGTGCTATTTTATCAACTTCATTATGACAAGTGTTTTAGAAGACCATGACCGCAGGAGTATTCAAGCAAAGCTAAATGGGTGGCTAAGACAATCTGAATTTTAAAATGATTAAATCTAAGACAGTAATAGTACTACTGCTCCAGATAACTGTTAGTAAATAAAGTTACTTAACTATCGCAGTTTTTTTTAATTTGTATACATCAAACATAGGTAAATATTTATATTTTTATAAACAATGGTTAAGAAAATATAAAATCATCTGAAACTTGGATAAGTAGTTGTAGTTTTATAAAGTATAATTAAGAAAAAGATAAACAAATCTAGGCAGTAATATAGGCTAAAATCGCCTCTAACACTATCCCCAAAGGATAAAGTTCTAGTTGTTTTAGATAAAAGACTACCGCAATCCTGAACTTGCAACTAACTTGTGGGTCAGCATAAAAACCATCATTGTAAATTTTTCAGTTGAAGAGGCAAAAAAAGGCGTGGGTCAGTATCAACCTACTCAGCTAAAACTCTATAATGCAGATGCGATCGCTCGCTACTATAGTTATCGTCCCTGGCTAGCATGGGGGCGACTGCTGAGAATTATCTCCTCTTTTGCAGGATTTTTACTCAATCTCAAGTGGGATGAATGGCAAGATAAAGTTGAGCAGAACAAGGGTAAACGAGCTATCCAGTTGCGAGAACTGCTGACCAGGCTCGGCCCGACTTTTATTAAAGTTGGTCAAGCCCTCTCTACCAGACCTGACCTGATACGCAAAGATTTCTTAGAAGAACTGATAAAGTTACAAGACCAGTTACCACCTTTCGATAATGCAATCGCTTACCAAATTATCGAAACTGAGCTAGGCCGTCCAATCCATGAAAGTTTTAGCGAACTGTCACCTAACCCAGTAGCAGCAGCTAGCTTGGGTCAAGTATACCGTGGTCGTCTGATCAGCGGCGAAGAAGTCGCAGTGAAGGTGCAACGCCCCAACTTACACCCGGTGATCACACGCGACCTATATCTGATGCGTTGGGCAGCAGGTTGGCTAGCTCCTTGGTTGCCTTTAAATCTTGGTCATGACCTAACTTTAATTGTGGACGAGTTTGGTACGAAGTTATTTGAGGAAATTGACTATATTAATGAAGGCCGCAACGCCGAGAAATTTGCTAGCAACTTCCGCAACGATCCGCAAGTTAAAGTTCCAGGTATTTACTGGCGTTATACCAATACCCACGTTTTAACCCTGGAATGGATTGACGGCTTCAAGCTGACAGATACTAAACGCATCCGCGAAGCAGGTTTAGACCCAGAGGCGATCATCCAAATTGGTGTTACTTCAGGATTGCAACAGCTTTTAGAACATGGTTTCTTCCATGCTGACCCTCATCCCGGCAATTTGTTTGCGATACCCGATGGACGTATGGCTTACATTGACTTCGGCATGATGGATCAGTTAGAGGAAAGCTCCAAAGAAGCACTGGTAGATGCACTAGTGCATTTGGTAAATAAAGACTATACCGACTTAGCCGAAGATTTTGTAAAATTAGGATTTCTGACTCCAGACACGAATATTTGCCCAATTGTGCCAGCATTAGAAGCGGTGCTGGGAAACGCTATTGGCAAAAATGTCAAGGATTTTAACTTCAAAACTATTACCGATGAATTCTCGGAACTGATGTACGAATATCCTTTCCGAGTTCCGGCGAAGTTTGCTTTGATTATTCGTTCCTTGGTGACTCAGGAAGGTATTGCCCTGAGCCTCAACCCAGATTTCAAAATTGTTGAAGTGGGTTATCCCTATATAGCACGGCGGTTGCTGACAGGGGAATCGCCCCAATTACGGCGGCGATTATTGAATGTGTTATTCAAAGATGGTAAATTCCAGTGGCAGCGGTTAGAAAATTTGATTGCGATCGCTCGTAGTGATAACAACTTTGATGTATTGCCCACAGCCCAGATGGGGTTCCAATATTTAATGTCCGAAGAAGGCAGGTTTCTGCGGCGACAACTGGTACTTGCTCTTACCGAAGATGACCGCCTCCACACCGAAGATGTCCAACGCCTGTGGAACTTGATTAAAGATGACTTAAAACCGGATCGTTTACTAAATGTAGCGATCAGTATTTTAACAGACTTATCCAGGGAAGGCGCAGCTGCTATCCTCCCAAAAGCTACATTCCTTAGGTCTTTTGCTGGAAATCAGTCAACAAACAAAAAATAAAAATTATTTAATATAAATTAGGAGTTTTCATGTACTATTTTCCTGTGCAACCGCCTTATTTTCTGTTACTTGTTGGCTTTCTAACAGCATTAACATCTGGTTTGGCATTATCTGGCACTTTGAAAGTAATTGTGCAGAAATGGCCAAGCGAACGCACGGAAAATACTAAACCTCGTTCTTCACTGAAACAATTATTTGTGCCATTTCTTGGCATAACTGCCGGTACTTGTCTATTTCTGTCTTCAGGCTTAGAAATATTTGGCTTTCCCTCGTCTTTGGCTTTAGGAGTCGGTCTACCAATTAGTCTGTTTACTTGTTTATTAATTTGGTTGCAGTTAGGAAGTATGATGACCTTTATAGAACGCGAAGGTATGCGATCTTTAGATTTAGATTCTATGTCATAGATTTAAAACAATATGGTTAAGTTATTATTAACTGAACTGTATTGATATGTAAAACACTTTACTAATATACAACTCAACCTAAATGCTCACCAGCGCTGGTGAGCATTTATACTTCTGGTAAGCTAATGTACTTTTAATTCGCATAACTAGGGCGCTCATGTTGCCCACCCCACAAGAGTTTAAATTCCAGGTAATATGCAAGTTAAATGTCCAACAGCTTCTGAGGATTTGTCAAGGCTTTGTAGAGATGCTATTAATCACCTCTTCACATCTATTAGGGCTTGGATAGGATTTAGTAATCGGATAAAAATAGGTATTATTACAGTAGTCATTACCCGCATTATATATGTAAATATAGTGTTTGATTGAAATCGGAATAAGCCGTATAATTCTGCTGTCTATAAACGTATTTTTGATGTTAGTTTCAGTCAAATTTTATTTAAAAAATAGAACCTTATGAATCAACAAAAAGTAGACGTTTGTTTTTGTATTTTAGCTTTGGTAAAAGATATTGCTCTCATCCTTTTCTATTAGCTTAAGATTCAGTGAAATTGCGTTTTGAGATTACAAAATAGCGGATGTTCTACTGATTATTTCACATAGGTGGAGTCTTCTTTGAGAGGATGTTTTAAAAGTCCTTTTGTCGGTAGCAAAACGTTCTAGATCCTCTAAATCTCCCAATAAATTGGGGGACTTTGATTTTGTTTTCCCCCTCAAAAAGGTGAGCCAGCGCGGTCTTGGGGTTTCCCCAAGTGGAGCGACTGGCGTGGGCTAAGGGGGATCAATAAGTGCCTAAAATCACAGCCAACCGCTTTTCAAACAACCTCTGATGCACAACCCAAAACTTGGAGGCTAAATATGACTACGAAAAACTATAGCTTTATCTCTGTACTTACAACGGATGACTACTTAGAAGGCATTTTGGTTTTGAACTATTCATTAGCAAAGACAAATTCAAGATATCCTTTTATACTTCTAATAACACCCAATTTATCCAAGGAAGTAATTGAGTCCCTCGCCAAACATAACATTAATTGTATTACTATTGAAAACATTAATAATCCAAGTATAAGAAATCAGAAAACATATCGATGGCATTTCACCTATTCAAAGTTGAATATTTTCGGACTAAATCAGTTTGACAAATTAGTCTATTTAGATGCTGACATGCTGATAGTTAATAATATCGATGAACTGTTTGAAAAGCCTCATATGTCTGCTGTCAATTCAGGAGGAATGTTGCCCAAGCTTTTGTCTTGGACAAAGCTAAATTCTGGACTTATGGTTGTTGAACCATCTAGAGAATTATTTGATGACATGTCATCTAAAATTGGCAAGATAGAGAGCGTTGCGTCAGGGGGTGACCAAGACTTCCTTCATGCCTACTACTTCAATTGGCCAAATCAAAAAGACCTTCATCTTGATCATGGATACAATATGTTCCAGATTCATCTGGATGAGTACAATCAATTATTTGGCTATGATTTTAATCATGCTCAAAAGCCTATAAAAATAATTCACTACATCGGTGAAACCAAGCCATGGCATTTGTACAAATCAGCTTATGAGAAAAAGCATCCATATAGAACCCTGAAAGATTTTATTCGTCGTTTTATAGGTTATTCAAAGCATCGGATGATACTTAAAGCAAATGAATTGTGGTTCAAGCACTACAGGGATTTGACCTTTAGGAGGATCTAAAGTTTTGGATACCTCAGCCACCACTTTTCAAACATCCTCTAATCTTTCTCATTTCCAGAAAGGATTTTGATGTTGCTGGTTGGCTCAACAAAGAAGGTGGATAATTTTCAACTGTGCAAAGGCTAATAAATAAGCTGATTTAACTGGTATAGCTTTGCTATATTATTAGTACCCATTAATTCTATCCTTGAAGTTACGATACTTTAGCTTAATATTATTGACTCTTTGCTGAATAAAACTACTAGTAGACTTTTGCAGAAGCACTAGCTGGTTTGGACGCGTAAAGGTTTGAGGACGTTGTTCAGGCGATTTTAAATAGCGATAATATAAGAAAACATCGCGGTAAGGAATATCAACATCTTCACCCTCACAAAGCCGCACAAAAGCTGAAGAAGATATACTCATATAGTGTAAGTACGTCAACCTCCGCCCTTCGTCGTAAAGGACGTTATTTACCACATCAAATTGAGAACTCCAGTGGTTACCCGTTGCCTGTTCGCAGTCATGAAAAGCAAAGTTATAATACGAAATCCCACTTCTCAACACCATGTAGTTAAATAAAGATTGGTCAGGCGCTAAAAAAGCCATAACATCTGCCTCACCTGATGTTAATTTGTTGAGTAAGTCGGCTCTTATAGCTGTAGAAAAAATATTTTTCTTACTGGCAAACCAACCAGCACAAAATACTTTAGATTGCAAGTTCTCTGAGTTAAAAACTTGCTGCATCTGCCCTGGCGAACCATCAAAAATAAATTTTAAATCAGACTTATACTGAAAATCATTGACTACCCAATCATAGGTATCTAATTTTTCATATACATCATCTACAGGCCCCATTAATAAAGTATCTGCATCAAAATAAATAAATTTATCAAAGGGACCATCCACAGCACAAAATTTGCGATGCATTGGTAACTCATAGAGTTCTGGAAAACCCCACTCTCGCCAAGTTTTTTGTGCTCTAGGGTAATTTTTCCATATCTGGATAGCAAAGTTATCCCAATAAGCTATGGAATCATAATTTTCAAATAAGGTGACATTATCTCTAGATGCAATCTCTACCTTTACTTTGTCTAACCGCTGATTATATGGAAGTATACAAATAGGAATTTTCCTGCCTGCATTAGCTTCTATACTGTTGAGCAACGCAACTAATTGGTCATAGACAACATCATTCGCTAGGATGTAAATGCCATCAATCATTGGGATACTCCTAATATTAAGTGCGGGCAACAACAAAGGGAAATAAACGGCGAGTCAGTTTGGGAATGAAAGCGAATTTGCCCTCATGGAGATAACGATAGTGTTCCCACAATTGCCAATAGGGACTACCAGTTTTAATCCGCGTACCAGCCCAATGAAGATATTTTAGTCGTTGTCCTCGGTCATAGAGGGCGTATTCTTGCTGCTGGAAATTTTGCGAACCTGCCCAACTACCAGGTCCTCCCCCAGGAATTTTAACGAGATTACCACGCTTGGCAATCAGCTTGAGCACAAGATAATTCAGAATAGGTTGGTCTGTAACTCCTTCAGAAAAATCAAAATATTCGCGATGTACTGCACACTCGCGCAAAGCTTCATCCATCTGTTGTTCGGTAATAATTCCTTTTCTCGAAGCCCAAAAGCCACTGTTAAAAACATCTTGAAGTTGGGCATCGGAAAAAATTTGCTGCTCTTTCACAAATGGGTCAAAGATATTTCGCAGCTTGTCATTGGCATGATGGTAATCACAACAGAAGAAATCGACTTCTGAAAGTTTGTCTAAATTGTCGGCGATTTTTTCAAAAACGACAATATCCGTATCTATATAAATAAATTCATCTAAAGGGCCAAACCACACCACCAGTTTACGCATTTTGTTGGGTAAGGCGAGAAAATCTCGATCAAAAATTTCTCCAATGCGTTTGGTAAATTTGTCAATAAGTTCTAAATCTGGGAAAATTTTGACGTTGTGTAAGGTAGCAAGCTGTTCTGCTACCTTCTGATAATTTTCATTAAAAGGTATGAGATAAACGGTTACTTCTGGGTCATAGTAACGAATGCTATTGAGTAAGGCAATAGCATTATCGATAACACGATCATTGGCAACAATATAAATTCCCCTACTCATAAATTATCCTTGGTTAATTAACTTAAATTTTCGCAAAGCTCTTGTAAGTAAATTTGGTATTGGAGCATCATTATAATTCTTAGGTGGGTTTTGAAAGACTGGACGCTTTTCTGGTTCGTGTAGGTAACGATAGTAGAGAAATAAATCTCGATAGGGAAACTCAATATTTTCTCCTGCACAGACTGCTTGATTGATATTAGGAGGAATACCAATGTAATGCAGGTAAGTTAGTCGATTACCTTTGTCATAAAGAATTTTATCTTTTTCTTTAAAATGTTCAGAAGTAACAGAGTTGCCTGTAATTTGATGATTTGGTAAATGATGGGCAAAGTTATAAACTGGAATATCAGACCTCATAAACATATAGTTAAGAACTGGTTGGTCTCCTGTTGGATAAAGTATTTCTCTCTCACCTGCTCTCAAATAAGATAATAATTTCTCTAATTTATCTGGTTCAAACAGAGCTTTTTTAGAAGCGTAAAATCCAGAACAAAATATTTCTGTTTTGATGCGATTTTCATCAAAAACTTGTAGTAGTTTAACTGAATCAATTCTATAAACTTTATCTGGATATTTAAACTGAAAATCGTATACAACACAGTTGTATTCATCTAATTTCTGAAAAATCAAATCTAGTGAATTCATCACTAGAGTATCAGCATCCAAATAAACAAATCGCTCAAAGGGTCCATCAAATGCACAAAATCGTCGATGACCACCATAAATTCTGTATTTATTTTTGTTCATACTAGCAGGACTGACCGCTAGCATAAATTGATCCCAGCGGTTGATTGATTCTTGATTATCGTAAAGAAATACATTAGGACGTTTAGCTATTTCTTCAGCAATTCGCTGTGTCTGATCATCGAAAGGATAGATACAAACAGGAGTTTCTGGCCCCAAGATAACATCGATACTGTTGAGCAAAGCCACCAGTTGATCGAAAACATAATCATTGCCAAGGGTACAAATACCATTCATAATTTATGAGTGTTGATCAACAAAGTTTGACAACCAGTTAAGCAGGTTTAATTTGTGTAAGATGATTTGACGTGCCTCTGCGATCGCATCTTTGGCAGCATACCAAGCATCAGGCGTAGCTGTCACTTCTTGGATGTAAGCAATGCCTTTTTCATCTAAACTGGGTAACCGCAAAAAACTACCCGGTGGCAATAATTTATCAGCAGCCGGACCACCATAGTAAATTGGTAGACACCAGGCAAGCAAACTATCCCAAAGTTTCTCACTCACATACCAATTATTGTCAGCATAGTTTTCAATTGACAGATTGTAATAGTATGGTGCCATCCCATACCACTTGTTACCCAATTCTCCCGACTTTTCTGTCCATTCTGGTAAGTTACGCCCATACAAATCAAACTTAATGCCACTAGATTGTAGGGACTGCAAAAAGTCTAAACGCTGGCGATGATTAACTGTCCGGTTAATTCCTGAAGTAACCCAACTACATGAGGAAACTTTTTGGGGAGGTGGCATTTCATTTAAATCTTGAAATGAATTTGAGTGATACCAAATAGCAGGCATATAGTCGGGAGTAGGAGCAAAATCATCAGGGCCAGAAACGTAGCCACAATACTTCTGGGCTTGTTGATAATTATGATTATTTATTTCTACAATTTCATCTAAAGGCGGTTCTCTTAGTAAATAAATAATCCGCTCTTTGTTGACACCACGCAGTAGAGAATCAACATTTACTACTGATTTTTGCTGCTGTTTACGAAAATTATCTAACCAAGATTTTTGTGGCGATGCTTGGAGAAAATCAAATTGATACATCAGCAGAAAATCTGGTTTTGCTGCCAGTGCCTGCATTTGCATATTGCCCCAAACTCCAAATTGATTCGGGGTTTGTTGCCACAGCCAATCAGCTCTAGTTTCTAAACCTCGATAGCTGCTAATCATACCTACAGTTTTAATAGTCATTTTAGTTATTATTTGTCATCAGTTATTTTACTTAATTTCACGCATTTTCCCTTACACAATAAGTGAGGGAAGCAGAGATTCATCAACATAACTAAGGATTTTTGCCGCTCGATTTTCCCAAGAAAACTGCTTGACAAACTCGATACTATCTGGATAACCTTCTACTTTTCTGGGACGAGTTTCTAAAACCTGTTTCAGACATTCGGCAAATTTGCTGGGGTTATCTGGCTCACACCAAGCAGTAATGGACTGAGTATCTTGAAACTCAACTAATGAAGGAATTTCTGTCGCTACAATGGGAGTTCCAGAGGCGAAGTAGTCAAATAGCTTTAAGGGGGATGTGAAAGTTGCCGCTTTTCCCGAACAATGAGGGTGAGCTAAAACATCGGCTGCTTGTAGCAAAGATGCTAACTCATTATGCAAGACATAGCCCAAAAATTTAATATTATCAACCTGTTTTTCTTTTACCAATTGCTGATAATATTCGACTTCTGCTGGCTTACCACCTGCACAGGCAAATTGCACATTAGGCATTTCATTAGCCACATCAATTAGTACATCAATACCTTTAAATTGCTGTAATGCTCCCGCATAAACTACCAAATTTTGGTTTTCGTCTCGCAATAGTTTTTTACGCCATTCTGCTGCTTTTTCTGGTTGTCTCTGCATAAATAAGCGATTGAAACCATTGTGCAGCTTAATTACTTTTTCTGGTGGCATCCCATTTTTAATCATGCTTTCGCGGATGGTGTCTACAACTGTGACAGCAATTTGCAACAGCGGACTTTTAACAATTTCTGGCTCAAATGGCTTATCTTCGTGATGATGGTGTTCGTAAATTGCGGGAACGCCATTTTTGATGGCAGCTTTCACAAAATTCCAGTTGCGACTGTGAACAAGTTTAGTAGTTGGAAGTATGTGAAATGGTAAATAATATTTGCTTACAATAGTGTTAGAGTCAGCAAATTTGCTCCGAAAATGGTCAATCGGCCAAGGCATTGATAAGGGAGCAACTTTTAATTTTTCATGGAGGTTGTAATATCTAATAAGTTCTATTGGTGTTTGTCTAGGTTGAAAAGGACGAGCTAAATTAGCTATATTAATAACTTTTGCTTTTTTATCAGGGTATACTAAAACTGTTGAGTATCCCAAGTTTGCAGCGGCGTTAGCTGCATTTGTAGACTGGACTAGGTGAGCCTCTGGCTGCGGTAAGTCTTCACCAATGAAAAAAATATAGTGTTTTTTTAAAGCAGGATTTTTCATAATTTTAGAAATTAATACTATTCTCAAAATTTGCTAAATTATCGAGCAGATATATAGCAGATTCATAAGTTTCAGTAATTAATCCATTTTGTTCTTCTGTGGTGAATATCAAATTATCAGCTAGAGAGCGGAGAGAGCTAAGGATGAGATTAAGAGAAGTCCGAAACTCAACGGAGATATGATTAAAGCTTTGAGAATAGGTACTTATAGCATCTTGATTTTGATCAGAAATTGAGATGAATCGCCCCTTCATTTGCAAGTTAATAACATCCTCAAAAACATCTATGGTGTTGAGAATTCTCCAAGCTGATTTGTAAGAGTCTTCAATTAGTTCCTGCCGTTCTTGGGAATTGTCTACCAGATCATCAAGTAATAAGCGCAGGAACCCAATCATCGAGTTGAGTTGCGTCCGAATTTCGTGAGAGATACGGAGCCAGCTTTGATTGTATTTAGCAGTTTCAGGATATTCAGCAAATTTTTTGGAGTTTAGGCGCATTGCCTTAAGAATTTTTGTCTGAATCAAGTTTTTATTAGGGCGATCGCTAAATTGCATTGAGTACAAACGTGAGTAGTAACCACCCTTTTGTAAAAGTTTTTCATGGGTTCCTACCTCTACTACTTGTCCTTGATCTAATACGGCTATTTGATCGGCTTTTTGGACTGTGGAAAGGCGGTGAGCAATTACTAGGGTGGTGCGATCGCGACTAAGATCATCGAGTGCAGCTTGTACTAAGCGTTCAGAAACGGTATCTAAAGCGCTGGTGGCTTCATCTAAAATCAGAATTTGGGGATTTTGGAGTAGGGCGCGGGCGATCGCTAATCTTTGCCTTTGTCCACCAGATAACATCACGCCGCGATCACCAATCAAGCTGTCAAATTCCTCAGGCAATTTGCTAATAAACTCATAGGCATTTGCCCGCTTGGCCGCTGTAATAATTTCATCCTCAGTAGCTTCTGGTCGCCCATAGGCGATGTTATTTCGCACCGAGTCATTAAAAAGAAAGGTATCTTGACTGACAATTCCCATTCGCTTTCGCAGGGATATCACATCGAACTCCCGCAAATCGATGCCGTCAATGGTAATACTGCCAGCAATCGGGTCATAGAATCTGGGTAAAAGGTCTGCCATAGTGGATTTCCCAGCACCAGAACTGCCTACTAATGCTAAGGTTGTGCCACGCGGTAAATATAAATTCACATCTTTAAGTACCAACTTTTCATGACCAGGGTAGGCAAAGCAAAGAGAATTAAAAGACACGCCCTCTTCTAATTTTGTATAGGGAAGCTTACCTTTGCCCATGAACGGCTTATCGTGCAGGCTTAAAAACTCATTGGTAATATCCACACTAGCGGCGGTACTGGCAAAGTTGCTGCGAATAGTATTTAACTGAGAAATCAATGGCAGCACTCGCAGTAGTACTAATAAATATGTCAGAAGTACGGTAGAAAGAGAAGAAACTTGGTTAGCAAAGAAGGTTTTACTCAAAAGTACAATCAGCAGTAAAGCTGTAATACCCATCACCTCACCCACAGGTGTAATTGCTTCCGAATTAACCTGAGATTCAAAATCTGCTGTTTCGCGATCGCGAATTAATTTTTTAATCCGTTGATATTCTTTTTCTTCATTTCCGGTTGCCTTTACCAATCGAATTCCGTTCAAAGTCTCCAGCACAGCAATTGAATATGCTCTAGACATCTGACTGAGTTGCTTACCAAAATTTTTAGACCGGGAAATGGCATACTGATTTATTAACGTCACCAACGACAGCAAAAACGTAGCAGCAATTGTCAACTGCCAAGAAATTGACAGCAATAAACTCACAAAAACTAAAATTGTGATTCCCAGAATAACTATCTTGACTGTACCACCTATAGCACTTGCAGCCCGGCTAATTTCTCCACCAAGAGAGTTGATTAAATCACCAACCTTGGTCTTGGCATAATAATCTATATCAATTTCTAGTAATAGCCTTAACCCGGTTTCACGCATATCTGATGTCAGCTTTCGGGTTAAAGAACTTGATGCTAAGGCGCTGGCATAAGTAGCTAAGTTCTTTAAAAGAATTGTGAATATAATCGCCCCAGCCATTACTCCTATACGGTAAGGTTCTGGAGTATTATCAAAGGGAGATATCAACCTTTTTAGGATGGGAGGGGCACCACTTAAATCTACTCCTTGTCCCACAATTTTTAAAACTACTGGCACAATTAAAGCTGTACTTATTCCATTAAATAAAGCTCCAGAAAATCCTAACAATATTGTCAGCAGAATCAAACCTGGATAGGGTTTAGCGAATCTTAGTAGTAGTTTTCTGGTAGACATTGGGTATTTTTATGCAACTTTCACTTATTAATATTATTCACAAATTAATTACCAAATTTGCTAAAGTTCAAATAAATCAAACTAAATAACCTTCATGTCTCAACTCCGTTAAAACACAGTTCCACCTACAACACCAGCTTCTAGAGATTTTGCCAGATAGAATACCAGAACTGCTCTGGCACAATGAGGGAATGAAAATCTCTTTTTCAATGCCCCACGCCCAATCAAGATTCACAACCGGGCAATTACTGACTTGAGCACAGAAGCCATAGCCTCTATGCTATAGTGTTCCACACATCTTTCTCTTGCCTTGATACCTTGCTGGTTTGCTGACTCTAAATTTTTAAATATCAATTGAATTTGTTCAGCAAGTTGTTCAGGACAAGCAGGGTCAACCAAATAACCAGTATTACCTAAAATCTGGGGAATATCTCCAACGCGCGTTGATAATACAGGTTTAGCCATTGCCATCCCATCTGTCAACTTCAGGGGAAACTGAGCGCGAGCAGTCAAAGTATCTCGCTGGGGAACAACTACAATGTGAGCAGCTGCTACAACTTTAGGCATTAATTCTACAGGGCACTTTGGTAACTTAATAATCCAACGCCCCCACTTTTGAATCAATTTATCGTCATAATCATCGTAAGGACTACCACCCACAATCACTAATCTTAAATCTGGCTCATGTAACAAATTTAGCGCCATTAGGATGTCTTCAACCCCCTTGTGAGGTCGTGGTGCCCCAGGAAACATGAGAATTCGATACTCAGAAAGACCATAATCCGTTCTGCTAGACTCAGAATCATACTTCTGGGGGTCAAACATTGCGGTATCTTTACCATTAGGTACGTAAACACCACCGAAGCGTTTTTGGAGAAAGTGAGTATCTATCGTTACTGCATCTGCTTTTGAGACTAAGTTTTCCATCCACTGGAGATACAGTGGATGATCTGGAAATTTCAATGCCCCATTTTTCTTGAAAATGTCGCGATAAAATTGCTTAAGACTAGGACGATATTTCCACTCATCACCTCCGTGCCAACTGAGTTCCCAGTCATCCATATCTAAAATTAAAGGACGACGACCACTAAATTTTTTCAGTAGCGAGAGACCAAAACTTGTAAACTTTGGTTTTACTGCATAAATAATATCTCCATCTATTTTTTGCAGGAGTTGACGAGCAGATATCAGAAATTCCGGATAATTTGTACCTGCAAGAGAAACAACTGATATGCAAGCCGGAGGAATCGCATACAGTTCTTTCCCATAAATAAAACCAACAATCTCTACTTGATAATTGAGGCTTTGCAGTACTTGAGCTAGTAAAAATGCTCGAATACTACCGCCTCCAGATAGATCACCAACAACTAATGAAACTTTCAATTTTGAAATTTTCTCCTGTCAATTCGCAATTTCAATATTAATAAATATTTAAATTCTGCCAGAGTGTCATACAGGAAAAAGACCCGTGCATATCTTCATAATGAAAATGTCATTTCTTGCGCCAGGGATTTGTAACTTGATTCGGTAAAAATACTTTAGCGAATCTGTCAAAAACCCTTGTATATAATGAACGACTAATATTTTTAGCATATTGAGGTCGATAAGGATAGGTACAATGAAGAACTTTAATTTGTTCCTGAATATTATAAGCATCCTCCCATTTACTGAGATAATTATAGGTGGGTGGTAGGATTTTCATGTGAGGGCGTACAGATGCGATCGCAGAAGCAAAAGCCCCTTGGTCTTTTAAAAGTAATTTATCTTGGTTGTTTTTGACAATCTCAAAATAACGTTGAAATTCATCAAAAAATACCTTAGTTACTTCTGTTTTACAAAAAGCTATCAAACCGCTATTATATTGCACACTATCTGCTTGCAAAGGTAACCCGATAGATTGCAGAATTGGCAAAACCTTTTGTAAAAGGTCTTCTTGCTTTCCACGTAATAAATTTGTGGCTTTAACAATAGAAGGTTGCACATCTTCAGTTAATAGCAAATCATATTCATCTAAATATTCAAATACGTCGTTGATATCGGAAAGTAAGCAAATATCTGAATCTAAGTAAATCGTTTTATCAAATTCAGAGGCTTCATAGAGAGCCAGTTTTGCTTGACGTGATGCTAAGACAGTATTTTCATTTGCAGGGGCCGGCTTTAAAATTACATTTTTAAAAGCCTTCAAAAAAGGATAGAGTACTATTGGAACTTGGTCAATTAAAATAATGATTGGCTCTTGATGAAACTTTCTAATTGCCGCCAAAAAATGAATACAATCTTGAAAAGGGTAAAGTCCAGTTAAAATTGTAATAAATCCTCTACTTTCTGTTTTCATAAATAAGTTAAATAATTATTACTTTTAATCCTCGTCTGTCAATCTAATTTAATGTGTCCATTCCCAGAAACTTTTACTCCAGTCTTCGTTATAGTAAAAAACTCCTTTCCATTGGGAAAAGTGAACAAAATCTTCGATTTTTAACGTTTTATTCACATCCCTAATCATATAGAGAGGTCGCTCACCGTAAAATGATGCCCACATAGTATAACTACTAGGAGGACCAATAATATAATCACATTCAGCTAAAGAATACATATCTTCAATTATATGATTATTGCCATAAACATAAGATAAATGTTGGAAATAATCCTCCTTTTGCTCCTGATTTGAGCAAATCAAAAATGTCACTTTTTTATTAGGAAATAGTGTTTGTGCCGATTTCATAACCTTTAAATAATCTTCAACTAAATAAAAATATCTGCCATTTTGATGTTGCTGATAATCTCCATGACGGACATGGACTCCAATGATCACATCAGTCTGGCTACGAATCTTGGATATGAGTTTTGCTACATTTAACTGATACTTCTTTAAAGGTTGAAAGTAAGCACGAATTTTTTCCGCATGTTTTTGTAGATTTGATATATCATCTACAAACCATCCATCGCGAAATACCCATCCTTGAAAAAAGTTGATCGACCGTGATTTTAATTCTTTTGTGATGCTTGAATTACTCCAGCTAAACGGCTGATTACGCTTAATATTAATTGTGTTAAAGCGTCCGCTTTCAGCTAAATAACGATTGATATTATAGTAGTATTTACGTAGCAATTGGTTTCCGGCAATTGAAAATGGTTTAGAAGGGTAGCAACATAAAAAGTCTTTATCTGTTGAGCTAAAAAAATCAGCATACTCTTCAAATGCTGGGTTTAGAACTGTAAGATTATTTTCACTGGCAAATGCAATAAAATTAGCAGATAACAATAACCTGTTACCTAGTTGTCCAGATTTGGCAGAGATTACTAACATGTATAAAACCTTTAAAAATGAACAGTGATAATATTTACTCAACCTTTAATATCCAAAGGAATATACATAGAATTTTAATTCTATTAAATCTCACAGATGAAAGAAAATATCCCCAATGATTGAATCGATTTTTTGGTATCCTTAAAACAGGAAATAACAAAATAAATCTAACTTTGTATTTGCGGTTATTTCCAGAGGAAATTCACTGATAAATCCAGAGAAATTTTGCTTTTTTCTGGTATAGTTACCGTATACCTACGGTTGTATATTATCATATATTAATCAGGCATTACATTTGGACTAAACCAAGTATAAATACTTGATATAATTTATGCAGGTAGCCTGGTTACTTGCTGAGACTTAGGATTGCTACACAATACCAAAGATTTATGTTGTAAGGGAGGCAGAGGTAATGCAGGTAATCCGTTTGGAAGCACTCTCAGACAACTACATATTCTTGTTACATGATCGCAAACAAAATATCGCTGCTGTTGTCGATCCAGCAGAGTCTCAACCAGTATTAAAGAAACTGGCAGAATTAAAAGCTGAGTTGGTAGCAATTTTCAACACACACCATCATAACGATCATGTGGGTGGTAATAAGCAATTAATGCAACAATTCCCCCAACTGATAGTTTATGGAGGAGCCGAGGATCGTGGTAGAATTCCGGGACAGCAGGTGTTTTTGCAACAAGGCGATCGCGTCCATTTTGCAGACCACATAGCTGAAGTTGTCTTCGTTCCCGGACATACCCGCGCTCACATCGTTTACTACTTTCCCCCCGAAAAAGCTGGTGAGACAGGTGATTTATTTTGCGGCGATACCCTATTTTCTGGCGGTTGCGGTCGCTTGTTTGAAGGAACAGCAACCCAAATGGTGGACTCTTTAAGCAAACTGCGCTCTCTACCCGATGATACACGCGTCTGGTGTGCCCACGAATACACCTTAAAAAATCTGCAATTTGCCCTAACTGTGGATGGCGACAATGCCGACTTACAAAGACGCTTCAATGAAGTCAAAGCTTACCGTAGTCGAGGAGAAGCTACCATACCCTCGCTACTGGCAGTAGAGAAGCGAACCAATCCCTTTTTACGTTGGGATCAGCCATCATTACAATTAACTGTTAAGAGTAGTGATGCAGTCCAAACCTTTGCGCGTATACGGGAAATGAGAAATAACTTTTAGGCATTGGGCACTTGTACTGAGCGGCGTCGAAGTATGGGGCATTGTTTGTTATCCTTCTCCTGCTCTCGTGCCTGCCCTGCTCCCCCTGCTCCCTCATCCCCACTCTCCACTGCCCACTCCTTCAATTTTCTAGCGTTAATAGTTGCGATCGCACCCTTCCTTTCGCTACGATCTGTAAGCTTTAGGGTATAGGCAAAGAAGCTTGGAATACAGCATTGACATTGTGAGCTATCCTACCCAAACCCAAATTAATCAGATTTTACAGGAAAAACGAAAAACGATGGCGAAACGTGTGCAGTTAGTTTTAAATCAAGATATCACCAAGCTGGGAAAATCTGGTGACTTAGTGGAAGTAGCTCCTGGCTACGCTCGTAATTATCTGATTCCCCAGAAATTGGCAACCAATGCCACTCCTGGTATTCTCAAGCAAGTAGAACGCCGTCGTGAGCAAGAGCGTCAACGGCAATTAGAACTCAGACAACAAGCCCTTGAGCAAAAAGAATCTTTAGAAAAAGTTGGCAACTTGACAATTGCCAAGCAAGTTGGTGAAAACGAAGCAATTTTCGGTACTATTACTACCCAAGATGTTGCAGATGCCATTAAGGCAGCCACTGGTCAAGAAGTTGATCGGCGTGGAATTACCATCCCTGATATTAACCACCTTGGTACTTATCAAGCCGAAATCAAGCTCCATTCTGAAGTAGCGGCACAACTCGATATTCAAGTCGTCGCTAGCTAAAAGACAGCAGGGGGAGCAGGAGGAGCAGATGAAGCAAGGGTAAAAACAACTCCTAACTCTTGTACAGACGCGATTAATCGCGTCTCTCTACTCCTAACTAGCTTTCATCTCAAAACTAAAATCGTTTATGGCTGAAGAACTGAGTTTTCAAGGCGATGGTAGCGATCGCTTACCACCCCAAAATATCGAGGCAGAAGAAGCCATCTTGGGGGGTATTTTGCTAGATCCAGAAGCGATTAGTCGAGTTAGCGATCGCCTCCTTCCAGAAGCTTTTTACATTAGCGCTCACAAAGATATTTATCAAGCAGCTGTGAGGCTCCATGCCCAAGGTAAACCCACAGACTTACTCTCTGTCACAAGTTGGCTGACTGACCATGAGATCCTTGCCCGCATTGGTGGTAGAAATAAGTTAGCAACTCTGGTAGACCGCACAGTGTCGGCTGTGAACATCGACGCCTTAGCAGGGTTAGTGATGGAAAAATACCTGCGGCGACAGTTAATTAAAGCTGGCAATGAAATTGTACATCTTGGTTACGAGACAGAAACCGAGTTACCAACTGTTTTAGATCAGGCAGAACAGAAGGTCTTCGGTGTTACTCAAGAACGTCCCCAATCGGGTTTAGTTCACATTTCTGATACTCTAATTAATAATTTCCAGGATATTGAGGATCGAAATCAAGGCATCGCCTTACCTGGAATTCCCTGCGGATTTTATGATTTAGATGCCATGACCAGTGGCTTTCAACGTTCTGATTTGATTATTGTTGCTGGCAGGCCATCAATGGGAAAAACGGCCTTCTGCTTGAACCTAGCTCATAACATCGCCGCTTCTTATAAATTACCAGTTGCTGTTTTCAGCTTGGAAATGTCAAAAGAGCAACTGACACAACGGCTATTAGCTAGCGAAGCGCAAATTGAAAGTACTTATCTGCGAACTGGACGCCTCAGCCAAACACAGTGGGAACCTTTAAGCCGTGCTATTGGTATCCTCTCAGAGATGCCAATTTATATTGACGACACGCCGAATATTACAGTTACACAAATGCGTAGTCAGGCAAGAAGACTGCAAGCTGAACTTGGAACTGAATTAGGATTAATTGTAATAGATTACTTACAATTGATGGAAGGAGCAGGCGATAATCGAGTTCAAGAATTATCAAAAATTACGCGTCAACTTAAAGGTTTAGCACGCGAACTATCTGTACCAGTTATTGCTTTATCTCAGTTGAGTCGAGGGGTGGAAGCGCGTACTAATAAGCGTCCGATGTTGTCAGATTTAAGAGAATCGGGTTCGATCGAACAGGACGCGGATTTAGTAATAATGTTGTACCGCGATGAATATTACTCT
Source organism: Nostoc sp. (assembly GCF_036919675.1). Classification (GTDB taxonomy): domain Bacteria; phylum Cyanobacteriota; class Cyanobacteriia; order Cyanobacteriales; family Nostocaceae; genus Nostoc. Next base: position 63,490 of record NZ_JBALCP010000091.1, on the reverse strand, counting down.
CCAGATACTCCTGATCGCGGCATTGCAGAAGTAATTATAGCTAAACACCGGAACGGGCCTACAGGGACTGCGAAACTTTTGTTTAATCCACAATTTACAAAGTTTCAAAATTTAAAAATTTAGCTATTAAATTGGGGACTGGGGAGTAAGAATTTTAGATTTTAGACTTCGGCTACGCTCAGTCGAACGATTTTGGATTAAAGAATTGAAATTTAATCTAAAATCATCAATCCAAAATCCAAAATTGAATTGCCCCATGCCCCATGCCCCATGCCCCATGCCCTAGTTCCTACTTAACTCCCAGCAATTCCACATCAAATAGCAGAGTGGCGTTAGGTGGAATCACGCCACCAGCACCACGAGAGCCATAGCCTAACTCTGAGGGGATGATTAACTGACGATGACCACCTACTTTCATGGTGCTAAGTCCTTCATCCCAACCTTTGATTACTTGTCCGACGCCAATTTTAAAGCTGAAGGGTTGACCGCGATCGCGTGAACTATCAAACTTAGTACCATCTTCTAGAGTGCCGACATACTGAACTTCAACCGTTTGTCCAGGTTGAGGAGTCGCCCCAGTCCCCTCTTTTAACTCGACATACTTTAATCCAGAGGGGGTAGTTACGGCATTAGCATCAGACATAGTATTACTCGCAATTAAGATATTGTTTTCAGTTACAGTTGTGGGCGCTGACGGCGTTTGGGTTAACTGGGCAGCAATGGCAGTATTCTGTTTACCGCTTACTTGCCCCACAATCAACAGCACAACACACACCAGCATGAACGCCACGCTGAGGAAAATTGGTTTCAAAATCAGTTCTCCTTACTTAGGTATCCTGGCAAAAACATTACCAACAGGACACATTTAGTTTAAATCAGAAAGGACATCCTAACGCCAAAGCTTATTTTCCAAATCGCGCAATTGCCGCTCTAAACGGTCAATTCTACCCCGCAGTTCATCCACTTCCGACTGACGAGCTACCCCCAAATCTTGCATCATATTTCGCATTTGCCGTTGCATTTGGACATCCAAGTTTCCCTGTTCCGACTTTAATTGCTGGGCAATATCATCTATTACCGCCTTGGCTTGCTCAGGATTGAGCTTACCGTCTTTAACTAAATCATCGCTGACTTGGCGCAGTTTTTCTGCTACTAAAGACGTTGTGCCAAGGCCCACCATCATTAGCTGTTGCAACCAGTTGTTGTTGTCCATACTCCCCTTCCTTTTACTTATTTCAAACCAGCCGACCCTTGCTCCTGAGTATAGGCAATCAAGCTATGCTAAAAGCGTAGTTATTCTAGCCTACAGCTCTATTTTGGCAAATTAGTAAACACAGGGTTCAAAGGGCGTGGTTATAGAACTCCTCAAGTTTAAGGTTGTCCCAGATTTACGGGAAGATTTTATCCAGAAGGACGCACAATTTGGACAACAGGGCTAGCTGAATATGCTAGATTTCTCGGTAAAGAGGTTTGGATCAGCCCCAATCACCACACAGAAGTTATCCTGATCATTCGTTGGGCAATGCGATAACAGTGGAAAGCCTTACCCAAAGCAGATTTGCAGACTATTGAAGATAAATTCATCCAAGCACTGGGAGAGTCTTATCCAATAGTGAAGTCAGCAGAGTATCAAGTACGGAAATTTCCCCATTTGTAGGTGAAAAATTACTCCCAACTCGTAGGGCTGCATAACTGTGCGTTGGTGTCTCCATTTTTCAAAGTAGGGAAAAGTTAAATTTATGCACGCCATTTCTGAAAGGCTATCTCGTAATCCTCTGTTTTAGTCTGATAAACACTCCACCAATGAAAAAATAGTCCTAACCCCCATCCTAATACTGGGAAGATAGCCCAAAAATAACTAGGACTAGTTATTAAATTCAAGAGAATGAGGAATAAATTCACCGCTAGGAAGGAAACAAAGTGTGCCCAAAAGCCTCTGCGTCGGAAAGTATTAAATGTGCGTAGCGAACGTTCCTCTTCTTGTTGAGCTAACCACTTTTGTTCGGTTGTTTCCAAAATATTAGAAGAAATACCTAACTCAGATGCCATTTCTACAAGCTGTTCTCGTGAAAATTCACCTTCCTGTTTACGAGTTAGTGCTATTTGAAGGATTTGTTGCACATCTTCAGAATCGTAAGTCATTTTAATTACCTTATAATTTTGTGTGTAAATGTGCTTTTGATTTCATGAAGTTTTCGATAGACTTCGGTCAATTCAGTTAGCGAATGTCTCCAGCACGCTACGCGAACGCCTCCACATTTTGCACCCAATATTTAGTTAAATTCACAACCTTATTATTTTCTCACAATCGATTTAGGGCGACTGTATTTGTCAATACCTCTATATTGCTTTTATGACATTAAGCCAAACATTATCTAAAACTTGAATACTAGTAGTGTCAGAAAATATTGACAATTGTAGAGGTAAAATTCTCGCTTTTGAAAGGTTTTTTGATGTTAACTAAAAACCCCGGTATTTGCATCGAATTTGGATGCAATAGACACATCAATGTTAGATAAATAGTTTCAAAACCTTGTCTCGTCTAGATTTTAGTTTGTGTAATATGACGATCGCCACTCTCTCGATTTACAGAATTGGACACTCAAGTGCAATTCCCACTTATTCATGTGTGTATGTGGTTTTTTGAGTCAATTCATCCGCCTAACAGCTTGCGACAAGCGGAAATTTCAGTTTATCGGCCGTAAATTAATCAGTAGAAAGCAGCAAGTGCAACTCACACGTTTTATGAACAACAGCATTTTTAACCTAACCGTCTCTCCAGTTGCGATCGCCATCATTGGTGGTGGCTTTAGCGGTTCTCTGGTTGCAGCTAATCTTTTACGCAACGCAACCATGCCATTGTCCATCAAGTTGATTGAACGTAATTCTGAAATAGGTAGAGGAGTTGCTTACGGGACACCAGTGGACTCTCACTTGCTGAATGTGCCAGCGGATAAGATGAGCGCATTTGATGATCAACCAAATCACTTCCTGAACTGGCTGCACAGCAACGGGTATGAACAGGTAACTCCATGTACCTTCGTTCCGCGTCGGGTTTATGGGGACTATGTGCAGGCGACTTTAAAAGCAGCACAGGTAAATGCAGCAGCTAATGTGCAGCTAGAGAAGATTGTGGATGAAGCGATCGCCATCGAAACAAAATCTGATAATACAATAGTGTACCTGAGCAGTGGTCAATGTTTGCATGTGCAAAAGGCGGTGTTAGCGTTGGGCAATTTCCCGGCAATTCTGCCTAGACCAATTGCCACTCTCAAGAACGACCATGTTAAAGATGCTTGGTCTGCTGATGCGATCGCTGACCTAAATCCAGAGGATGCTATTCTGCTGGTGGGCACTGGGTTAACAATGGTAGATGCGGTTGTTGCCTTGCACCACCAAGGGTTCCAGGGACAAATTCATACCGTCTCGCGGCACGGATTGATGCCCTGTAGCCACAAATCAACAACTGCTTATCCGGCATTTCTTGATGTAGAAACTGCACCCAAAACGGCGCGAGGACTGCTGCATCTGGTACGTCAAGAACTGCGTGAGGCTCTTACCCAAGGACACGCCAGTTCCTACAACCGCGGGAACCCCGGCAACGGACTGGCTGAAGATTGGCGGGCAGTAATCGATGCCATCCGCCCAATTATTCCAGAACTTTGGCAAGCAATGCCATTGCCGGAACAGAAGCGATTTCTGCGCCATGTCAAAGCTTACTGGGAAGTTCACCGTCATCGGATTGCTGAAGAAATTGCCGAAGTACTGGATGCTGCAATGGAGTCTGGTCAACTGATCCATTACGCAGGTCGGATTCAAAGTTGTCAGGAGTTTGAGAATGGAGTGAATGTGAAAATCTGTGAACGGGGGACGCACAAAGATATCGTTTTGCAAGTTAAGCGAATTGTCAACTGCACCGGCGCAAATTGTGATTACCTCAGATTGCAGCACCCATTGGTCGCTAGCCTCCAAGAACAACGGCTGATCCGTCCTAACACATTGTCAATGGGAATCGACACTGCCCGAAATGGTGCGCTGATCGATGCAGATGGAAATGCATCTCAAATGCTGTACACCTTGGGGACACCGCGCAAGGGCAATCTTTGGGAAACCACCGCTGTTCCTGAAATTCGGGTTCAAGCAGCAAGTTTGGCACAGGAGTTACTGAAATCCCTCAATCCAAAACCTGATGCTACTACTTTCGTGTTAAAGAAACCTGCTATGTTTTTTCGTCAACTATTCGATAAAGAATCTTGTACTTATACTTACCTAATTGCCGACCCAGAAAGTAAAACAGCTATCTTAGTTGATCCTGTATTGGAGCAGGTCGAACGTGATCTTCAGATATTGCGACAATTGGGGCTGACTCTGCGCTATTGTCTGGAAACCCACATCCATGCCGACCATATTACTGGGACAGACAGACTCAGATCACTTACGGGTTGTTTGGGGATTCTACCTGAGAATGCAGCGGCTACCTGTGCAGACCAGTACATTGCCGATGGCAATATGTTGGAATTGGGGAACGTGCAGATTCGGGCAATCGCTACCCCTGGTCACACTGACAGCCACATGACATACTTAGTCAACGACACTCACCTATTAACTGGAGATGCCCTGTTCATCCGGGGTTGTGGTCGTACCGACTTCCAAAGCGGCGACGCTGGATCACTGTATGATGCCGTTACTCAGAAGCTATTCACATTACCGGATGACACCTTGGTATATCCTGGTCACGACTACCAGGGACAGACAGTATCCACCATTGGCGAGGAAAAGTGCTGGAATCCTCGGTTTGCAGGACGCAGCCGCAACCAGTTCATCGAATTAATGAAAAACCTCAACTTACCCAAACCTAAAAAGATGCTGGAAGCTGTACCTGCAAATCAGCATTGTGGCAAAGTTCTAGTTGCATTGGACTATCAAATTTGAAAATTTAGCTATGGAATGGGTAAGCCGATGTCTACAACAGGCTGTGACGCTCCTGCGTCGCTAACGCTACGCTATCGGTGATGCACTTTTTCTATTGAGATTGTATGGCGATGTCTAACGACAAGGCGCTGCGTGTCTACGCTCTGTTGTTTTCCGAGAGTGACAAAAAAGGGCTATTATTTCTAGCTAATTGCCTTCTTTTTCTTCAGCCATATTCCCAATAGTCCAGCAATTGCTATTCCTCCAATAGTCGATGGCTCAGGGACAGGTTTTACACTCACATTATCCAAGTATAAGAATCCATATTTATCCCAATTCCCAAACTTTAACTCTGTGGATGATGCGTCTGCCGTGAAATTGAACTTATATGGCGTGTATGGTTGAAAAGAAATGTCTTTTTGATCAAAAATCTTATTTCCACCTACAAATGTCTGAAATTGATTATCAAGGTTAGGGGCCTCATCTATAGATGCTAAATGGTAACTAAGTTCGTATTGCTGACCAGGTTGTGTAGAAAGGGTCTGTGATATGTAGCTGAGGTCTATAAATCCACTAAGTGATAAGCCCTGATTACCACTATCATGCTGAGGAAAATTGCTTATTCTTATCCCTGATATATCCATCGGATCACCAGACTTAGTCCAGTCTGTAATATTAGGATTTGTAACATTGGGATTATTAGGATCTACGAGCGGATCGAGTTCAAAGCTTCCATTTTTAACAAGTTCTGCCGCTTGTGCTGCTGCATTATAAGTATTGGTGATTACAGCAGTGCTAATTAAGGTAGTAGTAACACTAAAAGCAATAATTGAGAGTTTTTTAGTTAACTTCATAAAACTTGACTCCAAATAATTCCAAATTCAGACAATTAAAACAAGTTGATAGTTAGATCCATACTGGCTCTAAGTAGTGTCAATCAAACTGAGCATTTTATTCTGGTTTCTGAGAGTTAGCTATTGATATGGATAATGATTCATCCACTTAAGGCAATCTCTCTATAAACCCATAATGGAGTTTTTTAATCAGATGAATTTCAGTGGCATTGTCGACACTATGGAGCCAGCCATTTTGGGCTTCTAAGACAATAAGGTTAGCTTGTCATCTGTGGTTTATTTATCCCCATTGTTTTTTCCTTGATTGTTAAGGTGTAGATTTGACACTCACATCATCCAAATATAAAAACGCATACTTTGCTAGGGAACCAAACTTTATCTCTGTGGATCTTCTTTTTGCTCTAAAATCTAAGGTGTATCGCGTATAAGGTTGAAAAGCAGTATCCTTTTTAACAGAAACCTTCTTTCCACCTATAAAAACCTGAAATTTATTCTCAAGGTCAGGTGGCTCCTCTATGGATGCAAAATAGTAAGTAAGTTGGTAGTGTCGACCAACAACTGTAGGGATAGTCTGTGATATGTAGCTAATGCCTGAAAATGCACCAAGCGATAAACCTTGGTTACCAGTGTGAGGAAAGTTGCTAATTGTAGTACCTGTAGCGCCAGATTTAAGCCATCCAGTAACATTAGGATTTACACCGTTAGGATTATTAGGATCTGCCAGAGGGTCGATTTCAAATCCCCCGTTATAAATCAGCTCTTTTCCTTCCGCTTGTGCTGCTGACTTATAAGTATTGGTAATCACAGCAGTATGAAGCAAGGCAGTGCTCAGACTACAAACAATAATTGAGAGTTTTTTAGTGAACTTCACGAGACATTACTCCAAATAGTTCAATCACGACAACGAGTACTTAATTGATTTAGTTTGCAGTCATTAAGGCAGGACAAAGCCATAATTATTTTTGAAGATATTCTTGGCAGTACTACCACTTAAGTAGTTAGAAAAACTTTGTGCCGTGGATAAAACTTTAGTTCTGGTGAGTATACCCAGTGGATAGACAATCGTATCACTCTCTGCTACTTTCGCACTGTCTACGACTCTTACCTTCTTAGAAATGGCAGCATCGGTTTTGTAAACGGCACCTGCGCTGATAGTTTTAGTTACACCTGCAACTACAAGAGTTTTATTTTCAACAGCAGTTAAAACGTTACGCACATTGCTAGCAAGGTATAATTTAGGACTTAGAGTAGTGAAAATACCTCGCTTAGTAAGAACTTGTTTGGCATAATTTCCGGCTGGCACAACTGAGGGAGTACCTCTGTAATCACCTATAGCAATGCCAGTAATGTTGGCGTTGGTCAACCCATTGAAGTTAGTGAGACCTGCACTACCAGTACTAATCGGAAATGTCGTAGGAACAATCAAAACTAGACTGTTTTTGACGACGTTTTTACGACTACCTGCAACCAATTTACTTGGAGTTGAATTCTGCAAAACATTTATTTGGTCGTTGGCAGCAGAAATGAAAATATCTGCTGGTGCTCCTGCTTGTATTTGCTTGAGCAACGTACCAGAAGCACCAAATGTATAAACAACGTTGACACCTGGGTTAGCATTTTGGTACTGAGTCTTAATAGCATTCAGCGCATTTGTTAAGCTGACAGCCGCATACACGTTAAGTGTAGTTGCGGAACTTGCTGGTGAAAAATTGACAAACTGTAAGCCAATTACCAGCATCATGCTGGTAACTGCCGTAGCAATCCAAGTAATAAGTCTTCTTCTGTTCATGAAAGTCATAGTTTGGGGAAAATATTACCTAAGGATCTTATTGCTCACATACATAATTTACGTACAGGCAACGAAAAAACCAACCATACACAAGGAAGGCAGAGTATACGGATAAATGAGAGTTTGAGAGGGTTTTTACGTAAGTCCTACGCATAATCTATTCTGGAAATAAACGACCAATCACAATTGCTAAAAGCATTAGTGTGATGGAAATTTATTGTTTCCAGGTAGGATTACAGAAACGGCGAGTGAAATGTATTTAGTGATGAAATATTATCAGTTAAATACGCTCATTACCAATATTTTTGGTTAACAAACCCTGACAACAGGGCAAACGCATCTATCTTGAGATTATAAAAAAAGCTAATTTGCTTGTAAAACAAGGGTTTTATCATCAAGTTATTAGCTAAATCGTAAATAATTAAAATTTTTTAGTACCAATATTTTAAAAATAAGGCGCGTATACCAATCTATATACTGATTTATTTGGTAATTAAATTGCTGCGCTGACACTACTAAACAGGCATCGCCTCTACATCTGTGTAGAAAAAGGAGCGATGCCTGCGGTGGTAAACTACGCATCCAGGAGTGCTTATAACTCATCCGCCTGGATCATCAATATAGATATAATTCTCTGTTTGTATAAAAATATTTACAATCCTCAATCTTATCAATAAAATATTTTACTTGACATACGTCTAACGATAGATAGATTTTATGAAATAAATAGTTTAGATTTGTAACAGATTACACAGAACTAGGTAAAGCACATGGCCAACATAATTGACACTGCCACTAATAATGGTTCTTTCACGACACTAGTTGCAGCAATCCAAGCTGCTGGTTTGGTAGATACACTGAAAGGTCCTGGCCCATTCACCGTCTTCGCACCCACTGATGAAGCGTTTAAGAAGCTTCCAGCAGGTACAGTAGACGCATTACTGAAAGATATTCCAAAGCTGAAGAAAATCTTGACCTATCATGTAGTCTCAGGCAAGGTACTAGCTGCTGATGTAGTTAAACTGAAGACAGCTACAACAGTTGAAGGTTCAGATGTAAAAATTGACGCTTCTAATGGCGTTAAGATCAATGATGCAAAAGTTGCAACAGCAGATGTTGCTGCTGATAACGGTGTTATCCACGTGATTGACACAGTTTTGATTCCTGCATAAACAAACCTCAGAATAGCGAATGCTATTTGTGGGGCGGCGACTACCTATAGTCGTTTGTTGATTACAGTTTGGTTGGATGTCTTTTAGTAAACATCAACTACCAATAAGTCCATCTAGATATTGTCTAGATGGATTTATTGTTTCATGCGTTTAGAGACGTTACCTTGCAACGTCTCTAGTGTTTGATTAGATGTAATCAAATTTTTAGTTTTGCCAAACCCAAATAACGGATACCTTCGGGGGAAATGTCAAAACGGCAAGGTAAGACTTCTAAACCAAGTGCGATCGCATCCCGTAATAATTTACCATATACAGGATCTGTGCGATCGCCAGGGGAAAACTCAGTACAATCACTACGATTGATAAAGTAAAGCATCACCGCACGAGTTAGAGGTAGCAGCGCCATTAGTTCTCGCAAGTGCTTTTGTCCTCTTGTAGTCTCCGTGTCAGGAAATAGCGCTAATCTCCCTTCAGAGAAAGTTGTATTTTTCACTTCTAAATAAATCGGGCGTTCCTCATCACTCCCTGTCAAGAAAAAATCCACTCGACTTTTTTTATCTAGCCCATAAACCACTTCGCCCTTGATTTGGTAATAGTCGCCCAATTCTGGGAAAAGGTGTTTCGCCAAAGCTAGCTTTACCACCCGATTGGGCAAAAAAGTATTTATACCTACCCAAGTCGGCTCGTTATCATCTACCTGAATTAGTTCTAAAGTGTAAGCCAATTTGCGGTTAAGATTATCGCTTTTGGAAAGCTGTACCGCACTTTGGGGAGTCGATACTCCAGTCATTGGCCCTGTATTGGGACAGTGTGCTGTCACTATTTCGCCAGAAGTAAGTTGAACGTCAGCAAAAAACCGCTTGTAGCGTTTTAACAGAATACCCGGATACAAAGGTGGGTAACGGTAAAGCCAATCAATCATTATGAAACCTTGTTGCTGCTAGTAAATATACGTCGATTTCTTCCCGACCGAACGCCCATCAGCAAATCTTTTCAGCAGCTACTTATACACCCATGAGCATTACTCCACTCTGTGACAGAAATTAAGTCATTTTAAATACCACAAAAGGTCAATTTTTGTAGTTAAATTGACAACATATTAATAAAAAGTAGCATATGCTAGGTGTTATAAGCCTCCCATGAAGAAAAATCTGGGAGGATTTTAACGTGCAAGGAGGTAAATCCTATGCAAAAAGTGGGGACATCAATGGAATTAGAATATGCTTTTCTGTTTACTCTCAGAAAGGTAAATTCGGTAAATCTAGAAGGTTTCAAGCCATTTTTTAGTAATATGCCTATTGACCCTTATATTAAAGGCAATTATCGTTCGAGAAGATTATCTCGGTTCACAGTCTCTGGAAATGAGTTAATCAAATTACCTCATGGCCACTTCTTTCAAAGTAAAGAGTATAATCGATTAGTGGGTGATGTAAAAAGAGAGTTTGCAGAATTGGATGATGCACTCATAGAACTTGATATTTTCAGAAATCTTGTCTTAGCATTTACTGATTCTTGTAAAATTCATCCGGAAGCTGAAATCGGAGTTCATCAAATTAGAATTATTTGTTCACCAGATAATTCGGGTAATCCAGCGCCTGAAGGTATCCATCAAGATGGTACTGATTTTATTGGCATATTCTCAGTAAATAGAGATAATATTGAAGGCGGAGAAACACATTTGTATACTGCCAAAAAAGAAAAGCCTGTGTTTAGCAAAGTTCTAAATCCAGGGGAACTCTTATTGGTTAATGACCATGATTTTTTCCACTTCGCTAATCCCATAAAACCACAAACTAATGCTCAAGGAAGTTGGGATGTTTTTGTACTGACTTCTCCTAGCTTGCTTTCAGAATAATTCTAGTTAACTATAAATATTTTACAATCTACGAGACATGGGGAATTGAATGTAGTCATTTCCCCAGCTTTTTTATTTAGAATTGGAAATAATCGGGCTGATAGTGGTTTATCTAACTTGATAGCTAAAGTTGCCATATCAATTAATAAAGCTACAATTGCTTTGACTTTCTTGGGAAATACGTTTAATAGCTTTGGCAGATTATTTGACATTCTCAAAGTTTATCCCACTTTCTCTGTCGCCAATTTTGCTTGAGCAATAAATAATCGATGTATTTTTGTAGATATTTGAAATTATATCTATAGTTTCAGGTTTGCTGCCATAACGTATTTAAAATTTGGCAAAGTTGTTCAAGAGTTTTAATTTCATTAATAACTTCGATTTTCGACAAGCCTTGTAGATATAGCAGTCCTAAATCATTTGTAAAAATAAATTAACCGCAGAGGCGCAGAGAGTGAAGAGAGAGGAATTGGAGATTTTCACGACTCATTTAGGATTGCTGTATTCTTCCCAGGTATTAGTGGCTATTCTAGTTGTTTGTACTTTATATCCTTTGTTTTTCAAACACAATCTGAGCTTGCTGATTAAACTCAACAGCTTGCTTAATTTTTTGCCTCTTTTATAGAGATTGAATTGATCTACCTGTTGTGATTGTTATAATTTTCATTCGGATAACTTATTCTTGATTAGGAGTAATCAAAGTTTTAGCCTGGATTTGCACTAAATCTAACTCCAAAATCTGGACGTGTACAATATTCTATTGGGTGAATTCCATTTATAACAACTTAGGGCGGTGTGTTCGTTTGAATTCACTGAAAATATGAAATGAACCAAAGCCACGTTGAATACTTAGAATATTAAAGGTAAGTGGATAGGTTAGGCTACGAAACAAGCCTGCTGGAATTCAACTAACTGAATCAACTAAACAAATGCCATGAATGACGAATTCTACAATAGAGGATTGGAAAAGGCTAGGCGAAAAGACTATGCTGGAGCAATTGAGGAATTTAACCATGCTTTACAACTGACACCTTACTTTCCCGAAGCTTACTTGCAACGGGGTTTGGCACATTATGACTCAGGAGCAATCCATAATGCTGTTTCAGATTATACCGAAGCCCTGAAGCTTAATCCTGAAAGCGTGGAGGCATATTATTGTCGTGGATTAGCAAGGGTGACGCTGAAAAATCTGCCGGGGGCGCTAGAGGATGTTGAACGCGCTATTCGTTTAAATCTCAATTACGCTGCTGCTTATAATCTGCGGGGAATAGTGCGGCGCAAACAGGGTTATATTCAAGATGCGATCGCTAACTTTAAAAAAGCTGCACAATTATATTTAGAACAACAGGATAAAGACAATTGTCGTCTGTGTCTGGAACAAATTAAACAGCTACAACCCCAAGAAAAACCTGCCGTTGAGCAATCGCGTACCAATACGCCAATTTTATCCACCAATGATTATTTTACGCAATTATTAGAAAAGGCTGAAAAGGGAGATACACAAGAGGCACTCGCCGATTTAAATTGGCTATTAAAAGCCGATCCGCAAGATGCCCAAGCTTACTGCTGTCGTGGGGTTGTGCGTTGTAAAATGGGAAATTATCGAGAAGCGATCGCAGATTTTAATCAAGCATTGCGACTAAATTTTCAAGATGCGATTGTCTATCGCAACCGAGGCAAAGCCCGTTCTGTATTGGGAGATCATCAAGGTGCGATCGCGGATCTTAACCAAGCACTTCAGATGCAACCGGAAGATCCCTTAGTCTATATTGCCAGAGGTAATGCCTATCGGACAACGGGTAACTATCTCGGTGCAATTCAAGATTACACCCAAGCGCTGCAAATCAATCCTGATGATGCTCAAGCTTACTACAATCGCGGCATTGCCTATACTTGTTTAGAAGAAATGCAAAATGCTCTGGAAGATTATCAACGGGCGGCGAGTATCTTTTGTGAACAAGAAGACTGGGTAAATTATCAACAAGTTTTAAGTAGCCTTGAAAAAATCCAAAAATTTAGTCCTGAGTCAAAAAAGCAAAAATATAACCTGCTACGTCAGCGACTTTTGCGAATGGTTGGGGGATATTGGGAAATTGCCGAACGATTAATTCAGCAGAAGCAGGATTACTATCCTGGGATGTCAGACGAGTGGTATTTGCAAAAAGTGATTGATGATTTAGAACGCGATCGCGGTAGATAAAATATAAATGTGACTACACACGTAAATTCACCCGTACACTTATCCGGGTGAAAATGCGATTAATCACTTGTTACTTTCTAATGAAACTAGATACACCTTATATTAGCAAGGTTTCAAAGTTTAGTTAAAATTGCGAGTTTGAGGGCGACAGTGCGGGATTGGAAAAGCAAAATAGCTAATATAAGTAGACATAAATAAACATAAGTATAATTTGGAAGAATAATTAGAAAAAAGAGGATAGCATATAAGTTTTAAGAAACAGTATGCAAGAGCAAGATTTTTATCGCGCTGATCCTGTAGCCCGTTGGTTAATTGACAAATGCCAATTGACACCTGTCAGTTTAGGAATACTCTCAATTGTTATTACATCTGGACTTTATTTAATTGCTGCTACGGCAACTAAGACGTTAATATTGCATGAAAAACACTTAGGATTGCTACAGGATTGGTTTGCCTGGGTGTGGATCTGCTTGCTCAATCCAGTCATCTTTGGCTACTACCTATGGTCATTTAAGGCAATCTATCGACTAATTCAGTACCTTGAACAATCAGATATTGTTGACACTGCCGAAGCAGAAATTAACTTGGTATTATTGCCCTACCAAAAGTCGTGGCGTCAATTTTTGGGGTTAGGAACAGCAATCGCTTTTGGAATCTGGTATTTCTCCGTACAGCAAGATGTTTATAACTGGACAGGATCTGATGGAGGAATTCCTGCCCTGACGGGTGCGATTAACGCTGTTGCAATATTTTACGCAGGAAGTATAGTGGTATTAAACCTAACAACTAATGTTTGGTTACTGCATGAACTTTTGGGTAAGGATAATAAGCAACTTAAAATCAATCCACTTCATCCTGATCACTGTGGCGGTTTGAGTCCGTTGAGCCGATATTCACTGAATACAGCTTACCTAGCTGCTATATTTGGTACAATGATAACACTGAGTAAGTATCAATTTATTAGTCAAGGAATAGCGCAGGAGTACTGGTATTTTAATTTAACAATTCTACTCTATATTCCCATATCGTTAGTATGCTTTTTTGGCCCTCTCCTTGCTGCCCGCAGAGGCATGAAAAAAGCTAAAGAAGAATTACTAAGCGAGATTGCGAAGCACTTTCAAGCAGATTATAAGCGTATTCACACAAGCTTGAGTAGCGATGGAGAAACTTTGAAGAAAGAAGCTACCAAACTTCAAGAGTTGCGTTCTCTCTACACATTGACTAATGAATTTCCTGTGTGGCCATTTGATGTTACAACCTTCCGTCAATACTTGCTTTCTGTAGTTACACCACTTCTCCCCCTACTACTCAAGTTAGGAGAGTACTATTTTAAGCGCATGGTTGTAAAGTAATTTAAATTCACATATTGCATTCATATACTTTTAATTAAGAACAGGTAATAAGTAATTTATTTACTATTACCTATTACCCATTACCACCCTTAACTGACTACTGCTTCAGCTTTTTCCTCTACTTTTTTCTTCACTAGCACATATGGCTTTTCTGTACCTTGTGCCAAATATTCAGCTAGCTGACTTTCGATTTGATCGCGCACAATTTGGCGATATTCTAGAAAATGCTCATTGTGGGCGCAGGCAGCAATGTAATGTTCAACAACTCCTGGGTTACGCTTGATGATGCTGAACAAATGATGCCAGAATTTCCAGCGAGTTTCCCGTTTGATTCCTTGTCGCCAAATTACAGTCAGCAGCGCTCTAATAACTATCCACTCAGGCATTTTGGCTGGTGCTTTCCAACTCGGCAAACCCATCATCAAGAAACAGCGATAGGTACGATCCAAGTATTGCACTGGGTCGTATAAAGTACAAAATGCCTCAATATATTCTCGTGCAAGTTCTTCCAGGGGACGGGTGGGAAGGAAGTTCATCAATGTTGTTTGGTTGATGTTGCCATCTTGATTTTCCCGCAGTCGTCCTTCCTTTTTCAGGCGATGCCAAAGCGCGGTGTTCGGTAACGCTTGTAACATGGCAAAGGTAGTAGAGGGAATAGCTGCTTGTTCTGCAAAGCGGACAATGCGATCGCCTGCACCTGCTTTTTCGCCATCAAAGCCGATAATAAACCCAGCCATTGGGCGCAATCCAGCTTTGGTGATGGTTTGCACTGCCTCAGTTAGGGAACTGCGAGTATTTTGAAACTTCTTGGTCATTTGCAAACTATCCTCATCCGGCGTTTCGATTCCCAAAAACACCGCCGAGAAACCACACTCAACCATCAACTCCAACATTTCTGAGTCTTGTGCTAAGTCAACTGAAGCTTCAGTGTCAAATCGGAAGGGATACTTGTGTTCTGCCATCCAGACTTTTAACTCTTTCAGCAACAATTTTACATTTCGCTTGTTGCCAATAAAGTTATCATCGACCATGAACACACCCCGCCGCCAACCCAATTCGTAGAGGTAATCTAACTCTGCCAAGAGTTGTGCTGGGTTTTTGGTACGCGGTTTGCGTCCGTAGAGAACAATAATGTCGCAAAATTCGCACTGGAAAGGACACCCGCGCGAAAATTGCACCGACATCATGTCATAGGCATCCAATTCTAATAAATCAAAGCGGGGTATTGGTGTGCTTGTCACATCAGGTTTTTCTGTGGCCCGGAAAGTGCCAGATGTGTCTCCCCTTTTTATTGCCTCAATAAACATGGGTAGCGTGATTTCCCCTTCATCCAGAATCAGAAAATCTGCGCCAACATTTTCAACTTCGTGAGGTACAGAAGTGGGGTAGGGACCGCCAACTGCAACTAGCTTGCCACGTTTTTTTGCTTCCTGAATTTGGTCAAGTAAATCTTGTTTCTGGACAATCATCGCAGAGAGGATTACTACATCTGCCCATGCCCATTCTGCTTCTGTTGCTGCGCGAATGTTGCGATCGACCAGCTTGAATTCCCATTCTTGGGGTAGAATCGCCGCTACTGTTACTAAACCCAGAGGTGGTAATAAAACTTTGCGATCGACTAACTCTAAGATTTTTTCATATGACCAAAAGGTTTTGGGAAATATTGGATACATTAACAAAATTCGCATGTAGTATAAATCCTCACACTTTGATTGTTATCTAACTTTAACGAAAATTAAGAGTTATTGACTTTTTATTAAAGTTGTTCTAGTTTAGCACTAATATTTTTCTCTGAAATTGGAACAAATAAAGAGAATACAGCCGTCAAAACTAAGTGTTTCGCTATGATAACTACACTTAGTAATCACAAGGCTTATCTCAATAATTAGTGTAATTTATTGCATAAGCTACTTAGCAGCTTTAACACCGCTAATTTTTAAAACATCACTCATGGTTGCACAATAATTTGGCAAGTCAAAACTACCGGGATTGATAAAGTTTTCATACGTGAAATGCCGATAGTTCATGCAAAACCTATCCCAAGCTGCCATCTGAATGCGGAACAGAACAATAATTAAATTAGCTAATGCTAAAGATATGGGAATGCGAAAGTAAATTTTTTTGCCTAAATAAGCACAAACTTCTTCCACTGCTTGATTAGCAGCTAACGGTGCTTGACCTAAAACCAACCGACGTGGTTGATCATTTTCGGCAGGATGAGCAATTAAATATCGCACGACAGTGGCAATGTCTCGTCCGTGGATAAAGTGAAAACTGCCATCTGCTTCCAAAAAGCGAATTAAATTAATATATTTCGTAACTTCTGGAATGCCAGATGTGAGGTGAGAATAGGGTTTATTGGCATCACCGCCCAATACTAAAGTGGGAAATACTGTGGTAATTTTGGGTGCGATCGCTAATTTCGATATCTTATGTAAGCAGTCATATTTGGAACGAATGTAATCTGTCCCAATTTCCCCGGCTTCTTTTAATGGTTGATTGTAGCGATCCAAAACGCTAGCTGTCGAAAAATAAATCACCTGCTGGCAACGTTCTGGATCTAGCAGTTCGAGCAACTCTATAGTCTTGACGACATTAATATCAAATGTCTGATCACCACCCCAAGCTGTGGCTGTGAGTACCGCCGTATCAATTGTTGATAGTAAATCAGCAAACTGGCGAATATTTTGCATATCACCTTGCAAAACGTTGATGCCTGAACGTGCCTTGGTATCAACTTGCAGTTTACTTGGGTTCCTAACTAGCAGATACAGTTCGTGATCTGTTTCCTTAATTAAAGCTTCTGTTAAATAATGACCTATACAACCACTTGCACCAGTCACTAAAATCCGTTTCTGGCTCATAGAGAATTTATAAAAAGTAAGGAGTTAAAAGTGAAGAGTTAAAAATGGAGTTAAAAGTTCCGAATCAGAAGTTAAAAATAAAGTTAGGAGTTATAAGTGAGGAGTTCAAATAACTCTGCACCTCACAACTGATAACTTAATAGCTTATAACTCATAACTCCTAACTCCTAACTCCTAACTCTTAACTCCTGCAAGATTCAGTTCCTTTGCGGTTTCAAAGAAGAAAGCGACATTTTCTTCTGGTGTTTCTGGTAATACACCATGACCAAGATTGAGAATGTGACCCCAATTGCCAGCTTTGCGAACGGTATCGAGGATGCGATCGCGGATAAACTGTTTAGAGCCAAATAGCACGCCTGGATCAAGATTTCCTTGAACTTTGACTTGCTTGCCCAATCTTGCCCGTGCATCTGCCATATCCACTGCCCAGTCTACACTGACAATATCAGCGCCAGATTGTGCCATTCTTTCCAACACACCCGCACTACCGCTAACTAGCAGAATCAAAGGTGTATCGGGGTGGGTTTGCTTGACTTGCTGGAAAACTCTCTGTTGATAGGGGAGAGCAAAGGTGTCATAATCTTGAGGACTCAATTGACCCGCCCAAGAATCGAACATTTGCACAACTTGAGCACCAGAGTCAATTTGGTAGCGGGCATAGATGGCGATCGCATCTGCTAATTTAGCTAACAATTGATGCAGTATCATCGGATCTGAAAATGCCATGTTTTTGATGATGGAGTAGGTTTTAGAACCTTTTCCCTCTACTGCATAAGCTGCTAACGTCCACGGCGCACCTACAAAGCCCAACACCGTTGATTTATCGCCTACTTCAGAACGCAGCGTCTGCAAAATTGTTTTGATAAATGGCAGAGTTGCTTCTGGTTCTAAGGGACGCAGACGATCAATTTGTTCTTGAGTCCGCAGAGGCGAGTGAATGATTGGCCCTTTACCTTCGGCAATGTCCATGTCAATACCCAAACCAGGTAATGGGGTGACAATATCAGAAAATAAAATTACTCCATCTGGTTGGAAGGCTCTCCACGGTTGCAAGGAAACCTCAATTGCTACATCTGGAATTTCCGAGCGATCGCGAAACGAAGGATACTGCTCTCTTAAGTCTCGATATGCTTTCATATATCGTCCCGCTTGTCGCATCATCCATACAGGGGGACGATCTACTACTTCACCACGAGCAGCCCGTAAGAGATGAGGAGTCGTTGAAGAAACACCCATTTATTACTTCGATCCTAAAGAGTGACTTTTTTATGCCACTGTTTAGCTTATCATTATGAATTACACTTTATTAGCTTATTAGCAACTTGTCAGGAAAAGGTGAGTAGCAGGGCAAACACATCTAAAATTACTCTTGATCGCAACCAAGGTTAAGAACCAACGAAAAAATTAGTATTTATTCCTTTGGTTTAGTTTCCAAGACTCAAAGCGATGTCTACGATGGTCACTGAGCGGCTGGTGAGCATCTCGGCTTCTCTACGAGACGCTACGCGAACGCTCGATGGAGCCGCAGTCGAACCATGTCGTACCCCTACGGTGAAGCAAGCAAGCTGCGCGCAGCGTCTCGTAGAGAAGTGCGAGCTACGCCTACGCCTAAAAAGGCCATTTATGGGTAAATCTAAAGGGCTATTGAGATGAAAGCTTGATTTTACCAGACAAAATTTTGATTCGCTCCCGATCAATTTTGAGTAAGTTAGTAAATTAATAAAGCATTATTTGCAATCTTTCTTTACAACGTGTCCCAAATTGCAGGTATCTCAGCAGACACCCATAAACAGTAATTACCGCCAGAATTAAAGCGGAAATATTAAAAGGTTCGCAAAAAAGCTGTGGTCAACCAAATTTTTTGGTGCGAAACATTAGATAACTAGTACCGCAAGGCGGAAGTCAAAAGTCAAAAGTCAAAAGTCAAAAGTATTATGGAATGGGCTTTTTAGGGATTTTAAATGGTTGCTCTATTTACGCCGTGGCGTACTAGTACAATAAGTCAAAATAAAAAATACTTATACCGTAAGCTTTTTACCCATTCCAGATCGTAGGTTAATTTCTGCCATGACGTATTAGTAGTATTTTAAATATTTTGGATATGAGCGCTCGGTTGGCTTGACTACAACATTAATGCCAGCTAGCGCTACAAGTTATTGTTTTTTTGACTTATCCCATGAAATCATCGTTTTAAGTACCACGTAGAAATGCACCTCTCACTTATGCATGAAGGGAACGCATGAGGAAAAGTGCATGACAAGTAACAGATGTGTCTCTATACCTGGCGTAAAGACACATCCTTAAGGGTTTTCAACGGGTATCCTGATAAATTTATGCTTTCACTGTCACTTTATGTTGTGAGCGTTTGAAGAGTGAAGTCATACCACAAGCACCTATTGCTAACACACCTAACATCGCATTAGGTTCGGGAATGCTCTGGCTGGCTAGTCTATAGGCGTGGTTATCTGTTTCAAAAGCAATACCATCTGAGCGCATCACAACTCGGTCAAATGTTTCTCCTGTTCCAGCTACAAGATTGATAAACATATTAGCTTGAGTGCTAGTCCAACTACCATCAGCTATAGCAGTTGGCACATCTGCACCACTAAAGGTCTTTAACAACTGATTACCTTTGTAAATGTCAATATAGTTGTAACTATCCAATGAGCCTGCATAAAAACCGAAGTAATTAACAGCTTCTTTGAAGTTAATATTGACAAACCCACTGTCGCCTGCAACATTACTACCTGATGGAGCAATTGTTAAAAATTTGGTATTATCCCCATAAGGTGAGGCGTATTGACCAGATACACTACCTTGAACAATGTTAGTAGTAATATTAGAGTAGGTAACAAATCCATTAGGATCATTTGCTGTGCCATCGTCAAAGGTGATAGTTTTGGTATTAGAGTAGCTAGAAAACGGGCCACTGTTGACTTGCAGAGTTACGGCACTGGCTGGATTTGCACTGATGACTACAACAGATGTTGCTACTAAAGCCAAGGATAATTTTTGCAGCATTCTAGTAATAAACCTTGAGAAACACAAAGATAATTAAGACTGAACCTTTCTTGAAACCCAGCTATGAAAAACTGATTTTATTACTCCAACAACATAGAATAAAATCACAAAGATTATTATGTCCTTCTAAATGACTGTTGTTGGGTACAACAAGCTCGAAGATGTAAGTTTATCTTGATGCTTTGTAATCCTATTGTGATTTTTTTAACTCGCAAAAGATACGGTATATATACTAAAATATCTTTAAAGATTAAGTGAAGGTTCTTGTACAATTCTAGTGGGCAGGACAAACGCATCTAAATTACTCTTGATCACAACCAAGGTTAAGAACGAACAAAAGAATCACCATTTCTCGTTTGGTTTAGTTTCCGAAACTCAAAGCGATGTCTACGACGGGCTACCTCAATACTTCTCGGTTAAACGGCAATAAAATTTAGGAGTAGGTTGGGTTGAGGAACGAAACCCAATATTATCAACCGTTCGTTGGGTTTCGCCATCGCTCAACCCAATCTACGATTCTTATCCGAGAAGTATTGCGGCCTACCCCTAAATCTTTAGCAATAAGCATAAGTTAATGAGATTATTTTCGACTCTATTGAGAATAAATTGCTATTATTGACATAATATGCCCGCCTTGGGGGAGTGGCGAGTAGCGAGTGGGGAATGGAAAATAGGGACTGGCGAGTGAGAAATAGGGTAAAACAAGAATCAATATTTAATTGAGGATTGGGCATTGGGCACTTGTACTGAGCGTACTCCTACGGGGAAGCAAGCTACGCGTAGCGTCTCGTAGAGAAGCCGTTGGCGCAGCCTCTCCAAGAGTTGTATTGGTTATTCTCCCCCTGCTCCCCTATCTCCCTGATCTCCCTATTCCCTCACTCCCCTAACTTCCTATGCAAACTGACTCTAACAGTCCCGATCGTGTTGCATCTGCTAATAGTGACCCTAAGCCAGGAAAGTTTTTGATTCCGCGATCGCAGCGACAAAGGTTCTTTATTCAGTTTACCTTAATGACCCTGATCGGATGGGTTGTGGGTGGCGTTGCCAGTATCGCTTTAGAGAAAATTATTCTGGAAAGCTTTTCACCTAGTGTTGCTCTCCAACCACAAACATGGAGTATTTTGGTCAGAAGTCTCAGCAACGTTGTATTTGCCGTGATTTTCGCCGCTGACCAAGCCCTTGTCATCTACCGATATTTACCGGGTTTGCAGTGGATATTTGCTACTAGCGTCGGTTGGCTGATTGCCAACGGTGTTTCTACAGCCTGGATTAACTACATTTCAACCATAGCCTCATCGTTAAATGAAACTTTATCTCCTGAACAAACTTTTATTTTTGGATTTCTGTCTGCGATCGCATATATAATTTCTGGTATTTGGCTGGGACTTTGCCAATGGCTGGTACTGAGGCGATATACAGTAGGCATTTGGTGGTGGAATTTTTTACCTTCAATCTCTTTTTTATTAATTAGTATTTTGGTTTGGTTGCTTTTTCTTGTGCAAAATTTGATTCCAGAACCCAACCGGACTCTCATATTGTATTGGAGTGGACAAGGATTTACAGCAATAATTCTGGGGATTGTACCAGCAATTGGCTTGTGTACCTTGAAAAGAAATTCACATCGCCAAAGTGGAATTTCTGGTTGATCATAATTAAGCATCGGGTTTAAGAACTAGTTCTTGCAAGGTCAGTAAAAAGGAAGCCTTAGTTAGGATTTCAGATTTCATTTAGATTGTAGGGAATCCCAAATTGAATCGAGGTTTGCTTGGGCTTGTTTGAGTGCTGTTTCTGGAGATGCACCTAGCATCGTGGCTTCGATGGCTCGACCTAAACTGTCAGACAAGCGACTATAGCCAGGAATGATTGGTCGAGAACCTGATACTGACATTTGGTCAATAAAGACTTTCAAGACAGGTTTTTGCTGGAGAAATTCTTGATAAGCCTGACTTTGGGCAGATTTAATGTTAACTGGTAAAAAACCCGTCCCTATACTCCATTCTGTTTGGAATTTTTCACTTAAAACATACTCTAAAAATTTGAGTGCAGCTTGCTCTCTTGCTGGTGTGGTCTTCATCAAATACATATTTCCAGTGCCTGTCACCGTAGCAGGCTTCACACTTGCAGGTATGGGGAATACTTTAAAGTCAACATTGGACTTCATTATATAAGTCCAAGGGCCTGTGATCTGCATAGCAACACGACCTGCAATAAAAGCGTCTTCTTCATAACCTCGCTCTGGAGGGGAAAGTGTTGCTGAACCATCTTTTAATATGTCTTGCCAAAATTGTAAGGCTGCGATCGCTCCTGCATTCGTCAAATTTGGGTGGTTATTTGTTACAATCTCTCCACCAGCGCTCAATAAAAAGGGGAACCAACTAAAGACAGTCCATTCTCCCTTTCCTAAAGGTAATAACATTCCGTATTGTTCAGGTCGATTATCACCATTCCGGTCTATGGTTAATTTTTTGGCAACTTTCCTGAATTCTTCCCAAGTCTTAGGAATTTGCGTAATCCCCGCAGCTTGGAAAAGTTTAGGTCGGTAAAAAATGCCTAAATTGCTCGTGCAAAGTGGGATTGACCAAAGATGACCGTCTAATTTTAATTCTTCCCATAGGTTGGGGCTAATTTCCGACTTCAATGGCAATTTGTCCAGCCATTCTTCTAAAGGTCGAATTGCCCCTAGTTCCATAAACTGACCTGTTAATTGAGGATCGAATGATAGAATATCTGGAGATGTATTGCCCACAACTGCTGTTAATATTTTTGGTAATTGGGGTTGACCTATGAAGATAGATTCCACCTGGACATCAGTATGAGTCTGATTAAATTTTTTTACTAGTTTCTCAAACACATCCCGATTAGCAGGAGGATTGATTGATTGCCATAGGCTTAGATGAATTACTCCGTCATTCTTTGCAGATGTTCCCTGACAACCGGATAAAAATATGAGATATGTACTAAGAAAAATTATCATAAGTGAAAGCCGCCAAGCAGAATTAATCAACTGGCGAGAACAATTCTGACTTTGGGGTTGAAAAAGAGTAAAGTTCATGCCAAGTAGTTAACCAATTTCATTATCTGAAGGATGAAAGATAAAAGTTCAAGTATGAAGGATAAAGGATGAATTTAAGAATCCAGATATCAATCTGGAGACTGGTAATCATGAGCCGACAAACTTCATATGAGGGATTTCGATTTATATTTTTTTCTATTTTGAGATGTGTTGGATATCTATCACTTCACTCTCTTTAAACTACACCAAGAAAATATACAACATTGCATTAGAATACGACGACTTCGAGTAAGGTTTAGAGTATTTGGAAGCAAGCAAAAAGTCTTCCTCTAATGTATTGTATTTTGATCTGGTAAACTCTTAAGAAACAGATTTTATAATCCATAGCCAGTAAGCATTTGAAGTTTTCAAGTTGAATGTGTTTCTTAGAGGATGTCGCAGGAGCGAAAAACGCACCCGTGGGAAGCTAACATCTTGCAGCAGTTATTTGATGACAATTTTTGTAGGATGAGTAATAGTTACATCTGTAACTAGTGAAAAAATGGGCTACTATACATATCCCCTTTACTTTTACAGGCTGCGTCCTGACTCAATGATTCATTCTAATCAAAATTATGCTCGCGATCACAAAACCCAATAAATACGTTGTTTAGGTGAAAAAATGATGTTTATGAAAATATATTAACGACGAAAATGTACCATAAATTATTATTTATGTCTACCCCAATGGGTCCGCTAGGTTCAGGATTGGGAGGTGGAGTAGAGTTGACCCTATCTAATATTGCTACAGAGATGCTGCGGCGAGGACATAAATTAGAAATTGTTGCACCGCAAGGGTCTATCAGTAATTCATTACCTATTAGAGAAATTCCCGGAGAACTAATACAGATACCAGCACAAAATCAGAGTCGTAGTGATCCAGTTTTCCTGCATAAAAATTCTGTTTTAGCGAATATGTGGGATTATGCTCGCCAAGTCCAGGCAGATTATGATTTGATTGTTAATTTTGCTTATGATTGGTTGCCACTGTATTTAACACCATTTTTTAACTGTGCAATCGCACATCTGATCAGTATGGGTTCTTTGACAGATGCAATGGATCAGATGATTGAACAAGTAGCAATCAATTTTCCGGGTAGTATCGGTGTTCACAGTCAAACACAGGCAGCAACTTTCACATTTGCAGGACGGTGTATTTGTCTGTTAAATGGCATGGATTTATCTATTTATCAGTTTTGTCAGGAACCAACTCAGAGTTTGGCATGGGTAGGTAGGATAGCTCCTGAAAAAGGGCTAGAAGATGCAGTAGCAGCAGCAGAAATAATGGGAATTACACTGAAAATATTTGGGTTAAAACAGGATGTATCTTACTGGGAGAAGATTTGTCAACAATACCCTGATGCTCCCATAGAATATGTCGGATTTTTACCAACGGTTGAGTTACAAAAAAAGTTAGGTCAATGTCGAGCACTTTTAGTAACTCCTCGTTGGATAGAAGCATTTGGAAATGTAGCAATAGAGGCGCTTGCTTGTGGAGTGCCTTTAATTGCTTATCGTCGGGGTGGTTTAACAGAAATTGTCCAAGAAAGCAAAACTGGTTTTTTGGTGGAACCTGATAGTGTCCAAGGTTTAGTAGAAGCGATTCAACATTTGGATGAAATTGACCGCCAAGCTTGTCGCCAGCAAGCAGAAACTCTGTATTCTTTAGAAGCTATGGGCGATCGCACAGAAGAGTGGTTTCAAAAAATTCTGAGAAACTATGATAATAATTGTGAATAAACTCTATGTATATGATGTGCAAACGTCTAGACAGCATAACTCTAGAGTTTGCCTACTAACCGTAGACCCGCGACCCGCATTCCCTACCAGACCACTAGAACTGAATAAAACAAATAACACCCCAGGTCATAAAATGCTTTGGCTCTTGTGGTGCATAATGATAATGATGCTGCAAGAGTGTAGTACAGGTGTGACCTAGATTAATGGAAAGAGTACTACTGCTTAAAAAAAAATCTGTAGAAAAACACAGTATTTTTATTTTGCTGAAACTGCACAATCGATATCTATTGAAACAACAAAGAACACGATTAAATCAAGTTTTTCCGGAATTGCAATAAAAAATATTCTCTATTTGAGCAAATAAAAAATAAGTTAATAAGCAAAAATTCACTTGCGGCGTGGATTAGCTATGTTAATCTCTATTTAACTAGTCAATAAAACAACTAAAGTTGTCGGATTTCTTAAAGTTGTCGGATTTCCTAAAAAAGCTCCCACTTTTAAAATCCCTTTCTATATAATCTGACTTAGATTTAACTTCAGTTAAATTCAAGACTCATAACTGAAAAAGCTTATGAACAAACAAACAGTTTTGTTTACAATGTTCGCTGTAATTTTTGTGGTGTTAGCTATGCAATCTGTAGCTGACAATCAAGCTAGGTCAATACTCTATGAGTTTTCAAAGCTGTTTTTTGCTGGTTATGTTGGTTACTTGCTCAAATAAAAAGCCTCTAGCTAGTTTGACTAACGAGAGACTTGGATTTAAAATGATGTTCTCAGATTATCGTGGATAAATAAGATAGGCAACCTTTTTACAGAAGGTTGTCTATATTTGCGGGAAACTATGGCGCGATCGCTAATATCCCCGCATCCCCATTTAAAGTTGCTTCTACACCCACTGGCAAAGCTGCATTGGGACTATCATGACCAAAAGGCAAATCAGAGACAATCGGAATATTTAAATCGCCCAAGCGATCGCGCAATACTTCTTCTACACTAAAGCTAGGCACAGTTGGCGGCGCTTCACAGCGACTAAACCCTCCCAAAGCAATACCGCAGACTTGAGACAAAGCACCGCTCAAACGCCACTGTGTCAGCATCCTGTCAATCCGATAAGGTGCTTCCGTAACATCCTCCAAGGCCAGAATTACACCATCCAGATGCGGCAGGATTGGTGTACCTAAAAGGTGAGTAGCCACCGTGAGATTACCTGGTAATAAAATACCATTAACTGCACCACCACCCCAACCGCAACCTTTGAGAGGGGCGAGAGGGAAACCTTCCACCAAATTGAATAATCGCTCAATTGACCAATCTGGTTCATCTGCCAAAGTCGTCAGCACGGGAGCGTGAACGCCAGAAAATCCTGCTATATAAAGGCTCCATAATAAAGCTGTGATATCAGAAAATCCGATGAGCCACTTGGGAAGCCCTGAGTTTAGCCAATTCCAATCTTCTAAGATACGGGTGCTGCCAAAACCGCCTTTGGCACAGAGAATACCACGACAATCAGGATCTTGCCATGCTGCTGCGAGCTGGTGACGACGGTTTTCATCTGTCCCCGCCAAATAACCACATTGGTCATCTATCTGGGGAGTGATTTCTACTCGATAACCACGCGCTCGCCAAATTTCTACACTCCGCCCAAATGCCTCAAATTCTCGCAAAGCACCACTAGGGGCAATTACTCGTAATAAGTCACCAGGTTTCAGGGGCGGTGGTAAGATTTTGGATGGCATGAAAAAAGTTAGGGGTTTGGAGAGACGCGATTAATCGCGTCTGTACAGGAGTTAAGAATAAAGACTATACCTCATAACTCTTATAAAATTTTGTTGAATCATTTTTCAAAGCGATCGCACAGTGGTTTTATTTTAGGTTTGCTTTGTATCTAACTGTGTATTTTCCTGAGTTGGATTTTGCGGTATCAGGTAAATTGCCCCAGAGATTAATGTCAAGCCCACAGAAATCCAAAAGGCAATCCGAGAGGGAATTTGCCCCACTTCAGGTAGGGGTGCAATCAGAAGTGCGATCGCGACTATTTGACTAACAGTTTTGAGTTTACCCCAAATATTTGCCCCCGTAATCGTTGTTTGATTCACACGCCAACCAGCGATCGCTAATTCTCGCGCTAAAATCAGGAATACTCCCCAAGCCGGCACTATTCCTAGTTCAATAAAAACCAGCAACGGCGCAAGTACCAGAAGTTTATCCACTAAGGGATCAAGAAATTTACCCAATTCACTAATTTGGTTGAGTTTCCGCGCTAAATAGCCGTCTAACCAATCAGTCAATGCAGCAATGAGAAAAATCGCCAAACATATCCACTTAGCTTGAGGTGTGGGATTATATAAACCGTAAAGCAGAAATGGTATCCCCAATAGGCGAGAGAAGGTAATCCAGTTGGGTATAGTCATAGGGAATTCAAAACTCAAAATTAACAAGTGTAAAGCAACAAGCAGCCAAGCAAATATGCAAAATCTATGCAGATTAGTGTATCTGAGTCTGCCTGCGTGGGAAAATCTGTTTTCTGTAGCTCTCCTAAAACAATACTATGACTGAACACACAGACTCCCAATTCCGCATCGAACGCGATTCGATGGGCGATCGCCAAATCGCTAGTAGCGTTTATTACGGCATCCAGACGCTGCGGGCAATCGAAAACTTTCCAATTAGCGGCATCAAGCCTTTATTCACTTACGTAGATGCTGGTTTGATTATTAAAAAAGCTACAGCAATTGTGAATGGTGAACTGAATTGCATTCCTCAAGATATTAGTCAGGCGATTGTTCAAGCAGCTGATGAAATCCTGGCTGGAAAGTTCCGCGATCAATTTGTCGTGGATGTTTATCAGGCGGGTGCTGGAACATCCCACCACATGAATCTCAACGAAGTTCTGGCAAATCGCGCCTTAGAAATTCTTGGTGAAGAAAAGGGCAATTACAAACGTGTTAGTCCTAATGACCACGTTAATTATGGTCAGTCTACCAATGATGTGATTCCTACTGCAATTCGCATTGGTGGTTTATTGGCATTATCCAAGACATTACACCCAGCAATAGATGGGGCGATCGCAGCCTTAGAAAAAAAAGCTGTAGAATTTCAAGATATCGTCAAATCTGGTAGAACCCACTTGCAGGACGCAGTACCCGTGCGTTTGGGTGAAAATTTTCGGGCTTGGGCACAAATTCTTGCAGAACACCAAAACCGGATTTACACCGCCTCTGGTGATTTGATGGTGCTAGGTTTGGGAGGTAGTGCAGCCGGAACGGGGTTAAATACTCATCCTCTGTATCGCGCCCGTGTAGTGGAAGTTCTCTCAGAATTGATTGACACTCCTTTAGAACCTGCACCCCACCTGATGGCAGCAATGCAGAGTATGGCACCATTTGTAAATGTTTCCGGTGCTTTACGCAACTTAGCGCAGGATTTAGTCAAAATATCTCACGATTTACGGCTGATGGATTCGGGGCCAAAAACAGGCTTGAAAGAAATTCAACTCCCCCCAGTGCAACCCGGTTCCTCAATTATGCCAGGGAAATATAACCCAGTGATGGCAGAGATGACATCAATGGTGTGTTTTCAGGTGATGGGTTACGACAGTGCGATCGCTTTAGCCGCACAAGCCGGACAATTAGAATTAAATGTGATGATGCCGCTGATTGCCTATAACTTGATTCACAGTATCGAAATTCTCGGCAATACCATCGCTGCACTCACCGAACGCTGCATCCAGGGAATTACAGCCAACCGGGAACGTTGTTTAGCATCCGCTGAAGGCAGTTTAGCTTTAGTAACCGCACTAAATACCCACATCGGTTATTTAAATGCCGCAGCTGTCGCTAAAGAATCTTTAGAAAGTGGCAAATCCCTGCGCCAAATTGTTTTAGAACGAGGATTGATGAGTGAAACAGACTTAGCCACAGTGTTAAATCTAGAAAAAATGAGTGGTATCTTACCGCTGAGAACAGAATAATAGGTTATGGGGCATGGGGCATGGGTTATTCCCCCCTTGTCCTCCTTGTCTCCCTCATCTCCTACGCTGTAGAAAGCTAAAGCTACACCTCCCCCAGTCTTTTTCTTCTCTACGAGACGCTACGCGAACAATTTTGAATTTTGAATTTTAAATTGATTTCTCTCCACTTCCTCTATCCCCTATTTATTATCCATGCAGACTCAAAAACCATCTGTTAGTCTCATTCGGGCTACATCTTACGAACAAGAGGCTTTACGAGAATCTTTAGTCATTCTCCTGGAACCTTTTGGAGGAATAGCAGCGTTTGTGAAAAAAGGCGATCGCGTTTTACTCAAACCGAATCTACTTACAGGAACGCGTCCTGGTAAAGAGTGTATCACCCGTGCCGAACTAGTTTACGAAGTTGCCCAGATGGTAATTGAGGTTGGCGGTAAACCATTTTTGGGGGATAGTCCTGCTTTTGGCAGTGCCAAGGGCGTAGCAGTAGCAAACGGCTATCTGCCTATTTTAGAAGAACTCAATCTTCCGATCATCGATTTTCACGGTCAGCGTTACCAAACCGTTAGTGACAATTTTAACCATCTCCGGCTGTCTAAACAAGCAATGGAAGCAGACGTAGTGATTAACCTACCGAAAGTGAAATCACATATGCAGTTGACATTAACACTAGGCGTAAAAAACTTGTTTGGTTGCGTCCCCGGCAAAATGAAAGCTTGGTGGCACATGGAAGCTGGAAAAGACGCGAATAGATTTGGTGAAATGTTAGTAGAAACTGCTAGGGCAATTAACCCTAACTTAACCATATTAGATGGCATCATCGGTCATGAAGGAAATGGCCCCAGTAATGGTGAACCTCGCCACCTGGGCATTTTAGCAGCCGCATCAGATATATTTGCCTTAGATCGGGCAATGGTAGAAATCCTCAATGTTCCTCCTGAACAAGTGCCCACAGTTGCAGCTTCCCAAAGGCTAGGAGTTTGTCCAGAACTTGCTGCCATAGAGTTTCCGCATTTAAATCCTGACTTATTAAAAATAGAAGATTGGCGGCTACCAGACAAGTTAATGCCCATCGATTTTGGTATGCCCCGCGTCATTAAGTCTACGTTTAAGCATCTTTACACCCGATTTATCAAGGAACCAATGAGTGTTTACGGAAGGAACTAGTACCGCAAGGCGGAAGTCAAAAGTCAAAAGTCAAAAGAATTGTATTCCTTGCTCTTGCGCCATTTGAAATGGTATGTTTATTTCCGCCGTGTTGTACTAGAGAGTGGGGGAGATAAGGGAGACAAGGAGAATAACCATGCCCCATACCCAATGCCCAATCCCTAATTTACAAGTGCAAACTTCGTTACAGCAATTTCATTTATTAGCAGAGTAATCTGTAATTACCCTCCGATTGCTTAACCAGACTTTAACCAGACCGCCCTATCATAGTTAGTGGCGGTTTTTTTGACTGATTAATTTGTTATATAATTTCTCGTCTTAGATTTTGATTTATCCAAAAACTTATATGGATTTAGGATCTGAAAATTGGGATTGGGTATTTTGTTCAGATATGAGCAAAGTTTGCCGATAACCCGCTACAGGTCTACGCCACCTTCTAAAACGCTTTTTATTCTACCTATATATAGATCGACAAAATTCCTGTGATATTACATAGAATTTAAAATTTAAATTCTGAAATATTTGTTTAGTGGTATCACTGAATCCATGCTGCACGACACAGTTGATGTATCTGTATTTATTCGGTAGTTATAATTGGTTACAAAAATCATTCCTACCATTTATTCTCTGGTGTCAAATATTTTGTGTATAACTACTGTATAACAATCAAAAGGACTGACACATATTCAGTGCTTTTGCGGTTTTGTATCCTGTATCACAAATTAGCAATTCCAGTAAAATGACCTTATCAAAGGCGTTGTAGGATGTTATAATCATGAAGTATCGGACAAATACATTTTGCTAATTAATCTTTAAACAGCGAAAAAATGTAATTTATGATGCTGTTAAAGTTAGCTTTAGGTATGCGAACGTTTACACTATACAGGGAAACATCTGAAAATATTAATTACAAAATAAAACATAATTTGTTTATTTGTAACTTTGTATTAAGAAGTCCATGTATAAAAACGCTATTATGACAGTTGCAAAACTGGTTTAGATTGGAGAATGCTAGACATTTTACAGTTTAAAAATAGCATTAAAACTCTCGATAAGAGAGTAGACCTACACAGTGTTACGAAGAACTTCAATTTTGTATGAATTCAAATAGCCAGTCTGCCAATTCTACCGACACATATTCCCAACGTTTGGCAGACATTGTGGGAACTGCGATCGCTCTATTGACTCTCACCCTACCCGTGTTTGTCATTGCCCACTATTCTTCAACTAATGTTCAAAATAACCAGCAACCCCTGATCCAAAACCTCAAAGGAAGTCAAGATTGATAAAGCTTTCCAGTAGCATTTCACCAGCAGGAGAGCTACAAAAAAAAGAAAACTGATTTTGAGAAAATCTCTGTAGATTTGAATGTAGTTCATCAGGAATAAGCTGAAATCTGTATTGTGTGACTCCAGATTTCAGTTGTATTCACAGCATAGGGGCAGAAATCCCTTTAACAGCAATCAAGGGCGGGAAAGAATAATACCCTTTTGGAAAAAGCGTTGCGAGGAAACTTGGCAACGCTTTTTTCATTTTTTGGCTAATTCAAGGGAACTGGGCATGAGGGCGATGAGGCAATACTTCTTGGGTTTTGGGGAAAAGGGGAAAGAAAAAACCTTTAACCCTTACCCCAAAACCTTTTCCCCAAACCCAATTCCAAGTTAAAAATGCACAAAGCCAGAAGTATTGGAGGATGATGGAGAAATAACCAATACAACTCTTGGAGAGGCTGCGCCAACGGCTTCTCTACCAGACGCTCTTGCGTTCGCTCAGTACAAGTGCCCCATACCCTGGAATAAATACCTTGGGAAGAGATCCATATTGCCCTAAAATTCTACACGGGGAGCGAAGCTGACTGAGTGCCCCCATGATTCACTGTTATCAGAGGAGTTTTTTGTGGATTTATCTCGTATTCCTGCCCAACCAAAACCGGGTCTAATCAACGTTCTGATTGAAATTATTGGCGGAAGTAAAAATAAATACGAATACGACAAGGAACTAGAAGCTTTTGCTCTAGACCGAGTACTTTATTCCTCGGTACAATATCCATACGACTACGGCTTTGTACCCAATACTTTGGCTGAAGATGGCGATCCCCTAGATGGTATGGTCATAATTGACGAGCCAACCTTTCCAGGTTGTATTATTGCTGCACGACCGATTGGCTTCTTGGAGATGATTGACGGTGGCGATCGCGATGAGAAAATCCTTTGTGTTCCTGACAAAGATCCGCGCTACACTCAGGTGAAATCACTGAAGGACTTAGCGCCACACCGCTTAGATGAAATTGCCGAATTTTTCCGTAGTTATAAAAATTTGGAAAAAAAGGTGACTGAAATTCTCGGTTGGCAAGATGTGGACAAAGTTGCAGCTTTAGTAGAAAAATCCGTCAAAGCTTATAGAGGATAATAGAAGAGTTAGGGTTAGGAGTTAGGAGTTAAGAATTATGAATTTTTATTCCGAACTCCTCACTTTAATGACTTCCGCTTGTTACGGATCGCAAAAACTGCCACCAATCCCAAACCTAAATGCAGCGCACTCTCCTTTTGGCAAAAATTCATAACTGCACCCTCACGGGGGCAAATATCAACTACGTGGGTAGTATCAGCATCGATGAAATCCTTTTGGAAAAAGCTGGTATCTTACCCTATGAGCAGGTGCAAGTAGTTAATAATGCCAACGGTCAGCGCTTTATTACCTATGCGATCCCGGCTCCAGCCCATTCAGGAGTAATTGAGCTAAATGGGGCTGCGGCACGTCTAGGCATTATTGGCGATCGCTTGATTATAATGACGTACGGGCAGTTCACTCCAGAAGAGTTAAAAAGTTACTCTCCTACGGTAGTCATTGTGGACGAAAAAAACAGGCTGTTGGAAGTGCGGCGCTACGATGACCTGCTCAGTAAGGTCTAATTTCAAGAAAAATGTCAAATTTTGAGTTGTCGGGTTCCCAGAGCTACATACCTGAAAAGTCATCTACCCTGCCAAGTAGCCCAGCAGGTGAATTTCTCGTGCAATTTTGGGGTGTAAGAGGTTTGATTCCCACTCCAAGTAGCAATACCAGTCGTTATGGTGGTAATACCGCTTGTGTAGAAATGCATGTAGCTGGGAAACGCTTGATTTTTGATGGCGGTACTGGCTTACGTATACTGGGGAAAATTTGGCAAGAATTACAACAGCCACTAGAAGCCCATTTATTTTTTAGCAACTGCCAATCAAATCGTATTCAAGGGTTTCCCTTTTTTGCTCCAGCATTTATTGTGGAAAATTGTTTTCACATTTACGGCACAGCTGCCTCAAATGGAGCCTCAATCAAACAATGTCTGTATGACCAGATGCTCCAGCCACACTTTCCTTACCCTTTACAGGTAATGCAGTCGGAATTGCAGTTTTACAATCTGACTTCAGAAAGTGATGTGAAGCTAGATGATGTGACGATTACAACTGCATTAATTAATCAAACTCAGCGGTCAGTTGGCTACCGAGTTACTTGGCAAGAGTATAGTGTTGCCTACGTCACGGATTTGCACCAGAATGCTGATCAACTAGAGCAAGAGCGGATTTTACAGTTTATTAAAGGCGTTGACTTGCTGATTGCCAATGCCACTTACACTCCCCCTACCTCTCACAACCATGACTCTGCTGATTTACTCTGGCAAGCTGCGGTGAATGCAGCTCTGAATGCTGGTGTGCAACGGTTAGCCATTTCTCATCATCACCCAGATGACCATGATGATTTTCTTGACCAGGTTCAAGTCGATGTTAAATCTGCCTTTCCTGAAGCAATAGTAGCCTATGAGGGTCTAGTTTTAACTGTTGGTAAGTGATTTTCACTCGTTGGCAGAGCATCGCCAAGGGGGAGATGAGGGAGGAGAGGGGTAGGATGCCAACAGTTCAGTTTAAGATTTGATTTCCTCCCTTTCCTTCTTTTTAAGGAGGGAACTAGTCTGAGAGCCAGAGCAAGTGACTGGCTCCCAAATCTAAACTTTCAACTTACAATAAACCTCGTTTACCATTAGGGCGCACGGTCATCCAATTTGTTTTTGCTAGTGCTAGCTGCTCATCAGAAATTTTGGCACTGGTGAGATTAGCACCACATAGATTAGCTCCTCGGAGGTTAGCATTGCTGAGATAAGCATTGCTGAGGTCTGCGCCTCGGAGGTCTGCCCCTTCTAAATCAGCATGGTTAAAGTATGCTTTGCTCAAATTAGCATCCTTGAGATTTGCTTGAGTGAGGCTAGCTCTGCCAAAGTCACTATTGTGGAGATTAGCTCCCTGGAGATTGGTTTTTTGCAATTGAGCGGAATGGAAATTTGTTTGGGATAAGTCAGCACTTTGTAGATTCAGCAAACTTAAATTGTGTAGGGCAAAATCCCGTCTTCCCTTCAAATAGGCTGTTAATAAACCTTGGGTATCTAACTTCCGCTCAACTTTAGAATTTTGAACTTGCGAACCATTGCTGTTGCTGTTAGCTAAAGTCGTTGATTTGGCCATCCCAGAACTCTGGTGTAATCCAGCCGCTTCCGCTGCCTTAGCTCGTCTAGCGCGAATTGCTGCCGCTACCTGTGCCACTCCTACACTGGTAACAGCAGTAGAGGAGTTGTTACATAAAACAGCAGAATTTTCCAGGTAGTTGTGTGTTCGCTCTTTATATCCACTATCTGATTTAATCAGTAAACCCTTTGCTAAACTTTCTAAGTATGGTTCTATTTCCAATGCTCTGAGAACTTCTGCCGCTGACTGATAGCGACTACGTACAGACACGTCTAACATTTTTCGCAATACATTGCTCAAGTGGTCACTCACTTGCACAAGCCGCTCCCACATCATCTCGCCAGTGTTGGGATTGTAATCTAAATCTTTAGGAGTTTTGCCAGTCAGTAAATAAATGCATGTCACCCCCAGTGCATAGATATCGCTGGCGTAGACTGGACGCATAGCCATTTGCTCTGGAGGTGCAAAACCAGGAGTGCCAATGGCATATGCAGTTAATACTGTTTGTCCTGATTGACTCGTCGCACCTTGAGTGACTTGGTCTTTGACAGCGCCAAAGTCAATGAGTACCATTCTGGCATCTTGAGTGCGGCGAATTAAGTTGGCTGGCTTGATATCACGGTGAATCACCTTTTGCTCATGGATATATTGCAGTAGTGGCAGAATCTCGCTTAAGAATTGCTTGACTCCAGTTTCGCTCAAGATACCGTTAAGTTTGACCTCCTCCTGCAAAGTATCACCACTGATATATTCTTGAACTAAGTAGAATTGTTCATGATCTTCAAAATAGTCTAACAACCTTGGTACTTGGGGATGATTGCCAATCTTACCTAGGGTTTTGGCTTCTCGCTCAAAGAGTTCTCTGGCCATCTGTAAAACGTGTGGGGTGCTTCCTGATGGGCGTAATTGCTTAATTACACAACTCGGTTCTCCTGGTAAGCCTTGATCATCGGCCAAGAAGGTTGCTCCAAAGCCACCCTGACCTAATGGTTTGATCACCTGATAGCGCGAACGCAACAGTAGTTGCGAGCCACAAGACTGACACCTTTGGCTATTTACCAAATTTTCTGGATTGGGACAGGTAGGATTTAAGCAGTAGCTCATGCACTGTCAACTCGCTGCACGAATAATCACGGTGAGTGTTATACTCCCTTTCAATTATTTAGATATTAATCAACTCTTGCCAGGTAATTTTTGCTGGAAATCCTTTGAAGAGTTCCTAAAGTTTAACTGGTATTACGTAAAGCGATCGCCTAAGTAAGCTGATTTATTATATTTATACCAACAACTAGTGTTTGATCTCCTTTTTTATAGGTAGTATTGTTTGACATTGCTGAAACAGCCTTAAGCCAGAGACTTTGAATCCAAAATTCAGCTTGCGCTGTCAGCGCACCTTTGGTGCGACCCAAAATCCAAAATTGGTATTGGAGGTATTGAAGGGCAGTGCCCATCCTACAAAAAATTGCTGTAGGATTTTGGATGCCCAAATTTGGAGGCAATTTAGAATTGTCTCCATTAGTCCTTAAGTGACTATTAGCTGGCTTTCATGTCCACACTAATCAGCTGTTCTATAAGTGCAAAAACATCACTGCGGCTGAGTTTCTCTTTACCATTAGCAAGGGCGTCAAGGGTGCCATTAGCCAATGTTAAGGGAATTTGGCAAAAATCTAAGGCTGGGCCTGTAGGAAGATTTTTGGTGTAGGCTTCTGCTAGGGCTAGATTGCGCCGAGCATACTCTTGCATATTTGCTGCATTCCAACCCTCTGGAAAAAAGTCTACCCCACGCCCTAAATCTTGAGTATGGTTACGCAGGATATTAACTGCTTGTAAACCCCGACCAAACCCAATCGCCTGGGTCCGGTTAGTTTGCGTTCCATCGTACCAAGTCCATAAGTCCGAAAGTAATAATCCCACTGCACCTGCAACCCCAAAAGTATAACGATCCAAATCAGATTCTGTGTAAATTTTCCAGTTTTTTTCTGCCCAGTAAGCCATCCGGTCTGCCATTGCAGCAGTGGCATCCCAAATTCGAGGTGCAATGGTCTCTGGTGCTAGCAGTGACCATTCTCTAATCCTCACAGTGACTTCTTCTAAGGTATTCTCATACCCACTAAATCCTCCAAAGAAAGCATCTACCGCGAAGCCATCAACCCCTGCCTGTAATGTCAGACTAATCGTTCTTAACAGCTTTGCTTTAGTAGCGTTATCTAGTTCGGGATGATCTTCAATTTCATCAATGGCACGCATACACAAATATGCTGATGCTACTGCTTCTTGCAATCCTGGCGGTAAAAGACTAATTGGAATATAAAAAGTTCGGCTAGTTTCTTTGAGGATTTGCAATGCATCTCTACGTAAATTCATGTT
Source organism: Nostoc sp. (assembly GCF_036919675.1). Classification (GTDB taxonomy): domain Bacteria; phylum Cyanobacteriota; class Cyanobacteriia; order Cyanobacteriales; family Nostocaceae; genus Nostoc. Next base: position 26,686 of record NZ_JBALCP010000091.1, on the reverse strand, counting down.
TTCACTCCCCGATTGATTTTTGCACCACATGAAGTTTGCAGTTTTTTGATGATACTGGATATAGTTTTGACTAAACCTTAAAAACTATAGACCATAAGATACGCTAGTATTTAATCTAAAAATTAATAGTTTTTGGTGTTGCAATTAACAAAACTCTCAAATTTATCAAAGTCCTATCTAGTATATAAGGTTTTGGTTGCAAAAATGTGTAAGGCGTCGTTTGATATAGCTTTCAGAAACTTTTAGTGTATATATAAAGAATTATGCTAGTATTTTGTTAATTCTCGCGAAATTTTTCCATCAGCAAACATCCATTTTAGAGATTTGAAAGTGTTTTAAGTCTGCGTTAATCTGACTAACAAAGTATAATTATTGTATATATAAAGGCAATTTAGGAAAAGCTGGTAACGGATAACAGTAACTGTACGCACTTAAAGGTGCGAACGGCGGCTTGCCTAAGAGTTAAGGTCAAATTGGACATAGAGGGCTGCAATCCTTGGGTTGAGCTACGCCTACGCTTGATCGGTTACAGTGGGAGCGTCCTTGCTGTTCAAAGTGACATAAAGTGACCATAACCTAGAGCAAGAAGTTCCCGTATATTTACGAGATTGACAAAACAGCCTACTCAACAAAACATTTGTGAATATTTGACCTCTCATTCAGTCTCAAGATATAGAGATTCAACAAGTTGTTTAGAGTCAGGCTAAAGCTATGGTCTCCACTTTTTACTTGTTTTCCACTGATGTCACCTCATTGGGCGAGTTGGTTGCTACTACCACAGCATCAGCTCTCACAACTTTACCACTGCTCGTCTCAACACGGGCGGGTAAACCACCTGGAATTTTTTCTACGTGTGCCTCCGGATAAATTCTACCACCACGGCGTTGTATAGCTTCTGCAAGTCCAGTTAGATATTTCAGTGGATCAAATTGCCCTTGTTGGGGAAAGCGTAGACACACTCCTGTATAAAAATCGCTCAACGGGGCTTTCTTCACCATTTCTACGTTAGTGAGTCCGACCCGGTGTACTGCTTCTAACTCCTGCTGAATCTCATCTATTGATTTCAGGTCTGGGGGAAAAAGATAGCCGTCAATCAATTTTGGATTTTGGATTTTGGATTTTGGATTTTGGATTTTGGATTGACCCCGGTAAGATTGGGTATGGGGCAAGCCGAATTTTAAATTGAGAATTTTGGATTTGTTCCGCCCACATACTCCGTAGGAGAAGCAAGCTAGCAAGAGGGGCACGTTCGCGTTAGCGTCTCCAAGAGTTGTGCGGGGCGGGGCATGAACCAAAAAATCTTTTATCTAAAATCTTTTATCTAAAATTCGTAGTCAAGTCTCTCCAAGTCGCAGTTAATGTTTTCTTGGGTGGCGATCGCCTCTATAGTATTAATTGCTGTTGTATGACTTTGAGCAACAAGTTTTGCGCCCTCTTCACCGTGCATTTGCTCCAGTTCGTGGTAACGATAAGTCAACACATTCGATAAGTGTGCCGTTGTTCTTGCCGTTTGACCGCCACCAATGGGGCCATCATCCAGCACTACTACTGACATTACCTTCGCGGGTTAACATATAGGCAGCTGACATCCCTGCTATCCCAGCACCGACAACGCACACATCTGCATGAGTATTTTCGGTAAGTAGGGGTTGATCTGGGACTTCTGCCGTTGTCATCCAAATAGAAATAGTTTTACCAGAGTCGTTTCGCATATTCTTAATAGAGTCTCAAGCCAAATTTAGTTTCTAGAAAGAAGGTTATAGGGATAAGAGCGAGGCAAGGGAATAGGACTTATGCACAAGAGATTTCCCAACCCCTTAAAAAGTTGGCTCTAGAGATTCACCCCTTTTTAAGGCTTGATCAGCGGAGCAACGTTTAAGTTTTTAATCTGTAAGTCTTGACTAAGAAGGAATAAAAAGGAAAAATATTTTGACATCTTTCATTTTTTTATTGCGCCTCTATATACTTTTAACCCTTGCAATAGCAGCAGAAAAGCGATCGCTAAACAAGCTAAGAAAAGTTGCAGGGCAAACCAATGAATAAAATTTTTGAAATCGCTCTTGGTATTGTTACCAGTATTGGCGGCTTTTTGGATGTAGGTGCGATCGCTACTGCTGCCGAAGCTGGATCTATTTACAGCTTCCAACTAATCTGGGCGATTGTCTTAGGGACAATTTGTGTAATCTTTCTGGTGGAAATGTCTGGACGTTTAGCAGCCGTTAGCAAACATACATTAGCTGCGGCGGTGCGAGAACGATTTGGGTTTAACTTTTATATTATTCCACTGTGCTAGCGATCGTTGCTATTCCACTGGAAATTATTGGAGGGTAGGAAATGGATGTTATTAGAGATATTCTTGATAACCAATTAGTTGACAGTAATCAACGCAAAATGGGTAAAGTTGATGGCATTGTGATGGAGTTGCGCGATCGCGAACCACCACGACTTGCTTATATTGAAGTAGGAGTAACAACCCTTACCAGACGGCTAAATCCGCGTTTGGCAGGTTTTGTAGCAACAATTGCAAGTAAATGGGGTGCTAAACAAAGTGAACCGTTTCGGATTCCGTGGTCAAAAGTGCGGGATATTGGTATTGATGTTGAAGTCGATGTTGAAGCTGAAGCAACACCAGCCTTAGGCTATGAAAAATGGTTGCGCGATCGCATCATCGCACGAATTCCAGGAGGGGGATAATGACAACTCGTGAAATTCATCTAGAATTACTGCTGAGTAAACCAGTACTAGACTCAACAGGTAAAACCGTCGGACGCATTCAGGAAGTACGCGCCGAACAACAAGGCGAAGAATGGATTGTTAAAGAATATCTTATCGGCTATGCTGCCGTTTTAGAACGGCTATCCGCTTGGACAATTGGGTTAAAAATTTTGCATCTACTTGGGGCACAGAAAATTTACGGTGGTTATACAATACCTTGGGACAAGCTAGATTTGACTGACCCTGAAAAGCCTCGTTTGCGTTGCAGTCTAGATACATTAAAGTCATTAGACGAGCAGCAGGATACAGAGTAACTTGGCTTGAAGGAGGCAGGCGGATGATGTCGCTAAGTTGCAAAACGCTGTAAATATTAAACATTTTTGGTCGCCTGCACCTTCTTTTAATTAAATTTAGTAATGTTAAGTATTTTATAGTATTAATAAATTGAGACTTAGTATGATGTTAATTTGACTAAAATTCTCTAAAAACTTTTAAAAATCTTTTAAAAGCTAATTATTATATTTTCCTATTCTTCATCTTTTTTAATGTTCAAATGCCAGAAGTTCAAGTTGGAGATATTAGCATTTACTACGAGGTTAAAGGCAGTGGGTGGGTATCCGCTACTCATGGTTATGGGTTTCAGCTTCAGCCTTTTAGATTGGGGAGATGTGTTGCCTGATGAACTGGCAAAACATTACCAAGTCATTCTGTTTGATAACCGCGATTCTGGACGGACAAAAAGCCAGTCAATTGAGGCGTTGCTGATTAGATGTATGATTCTTGGTGTAGAGACGTTGCAATGCAACGTTTTTACAAAGGTTTTGAAATCGGACAAAATCATTTTCATCCCTAAATTCAGCAACGCCAGAATTGGTATTAGCAGTGATGGATTGATTAAGGATAAAGCTTAATTGCTAGATTTTTATGATGTGGCTTTCTGCTTACGGCTAACTACCTTGCCTGCTCCTAGCGCAGCACCAAGTGCCAACACAGCTAGCCCCATTCTAGGTTCTGGAACAACAATGCTGTCTTCAGTGAAAGCCAAAAAGCCAGCCCCATTTAACCCACCTCGACCGGCAGGGATAAAGGTGTCAATAAAAGCTCCTGTCTTGCCGTCGTAACGCAACACATTGTTACTTTTTAAACCACTAACGTAAAGGTTTGCGTCGGGACCGAAGATTGGCTTGATAGGATCATTGAGTCCGCCACTGCCAGCCGAAACAAAAGTGTCGATAAAGACTCCTGTCTTACCGTTAAAGCGCGAAATATTATTAGTATTAAAGTTAGCAACGTAGAGATTGCCGTCTGATCCAAAGGTCAAGCCACCAGGTTCTGACCCTTTTTCCTCTGTTGCAAAAGTGTCGATAAATGCCCCTGTTTGCCCGTTATACCTTAAAATACTATCAGTAAGAGTACTACTGACGTAAAGGTTTCCGTCTGAACCAAAGCTCAAACTAACAGGTGCACTGAGTCCGCCGCTACCTGATGGGACAAAAGTGTCAATAAAAGCTCCAGTTTGCCCGTTGTAGCGTAGAACACTATTACTAGTGCGGCTGTTAACACTGGTAACGTAGAGGTTGCTGTCAGATCCAAAAACTAAGTCTTCAGGTGTATCTAGTCCACCACTAAGAGAAGGAACAAAGCTACTAATGAAATTCCCTGTTTTTCCGTCGTAACGTTTGACGCTACCGCTCAAAATACTACTAACATAGAGATTTTTATCGGGTCCAATAGTTAAACCAGTTGGTCCCTTTAGTCCGCCACTACCGGAAGGAACGAAGTCATCAATGAATTCTCCCGTTTTTTCGTCATAGCGCAGAACGGAGTTATTATTATAACTCCCCACTAAAAGTGCTGCGTTAACTCTTGGGGCTACCCACCCTAGCAATGCAAAGCTTATCAGTGGGAGGCTGATCTGACAAAAATTGAAAAATCTCATAATTTTGTTAGCTAAAACAACGATAATTACTTAGTACAGTTAATCATAAATTTGTAGCCTATCCTTGTTGGTTCTTAACTTTGGTTGTAAGCAAAAGTAATTTAGATGCGTTTGCCCTCCTCTGCTCTGGCTGCCTCAACGGATAAATTTCCTTAACCCAAGCGTATTGGTATTTAGTGTGGTAACAATAACTTGTGGATTACAAAAACCATTCTTGGTAAAAAATATCTCCTAATCTTTCACCCAACTTCTAGCGAAAGAAAGAGTTTCAGGCTGAGTATCTCTGTAATCATGAATGCCGACAAGTATTAACCTGCTTAATAACTGATATGCCGCAATATTTCGGAAAACTACCCACTACTAACCAACCTTGGACAACTGTTAGCAATGTAAAAGCTGTAACCTGGGACAATAATATTATTAATTTTGACTGTGGTGACTCACGCCTTACCATCAGCGTACTTGCTCCCAATTTAATCCGTGTGCGTTTTGCACAAACTGGGGAATTTATGCCTCGCCGCTCTTGGGCAGTGACGCTGGATGATGCAGAATGGGCGACAACACCTTTTGCAGTCCGGGAAACTGAAGCGACGGTAGAAATTGAAACAGCACAGATTCGTGTGTGCGTCCAGCGAGAAAAGTGTCGCATCGCCTGTTTTGACAAAGCTAATCGTCCCTTTGCCCAAGATGCAGAGATGGGTATAGGTTGGCGGATGGGCGCAGTTGCAGGGTGGAAAGAAATTGCCGCCGATGAACATTTCTATGGCTTTGGTGAACGTACAGGCTTTCTGGATAAACTCAGCGAAGTAAAAACCAACTGGACAACGGATTCTTTAGATTATGATGCACTAACTGATGAAATGTACCAAGCAATTCCATTTTTTATGGCTTTGCGCCCAGAGGTAAGCTATGGCATCTTTTTCAATACCACTTTTTGGAGTCAGTTCGATATCGGTGCTGAACAACCAGGTATTTGGAAGATGGAAACTCGTGGCGGTGAATTGGATTACTACATTATCTACGGTCCTGAACCAGCCCAAATCCTGGAGACTTACACTCAGCTAACTGGGAGAATGCCATTACCGCCGAAATGGGCGCTAGGTTATCATCAATGTCGCTGGAGTTACGAATCAGAAACCGTTGTGCGGGAACTAGCAAAGGAATTTCGCCAACGCCGCATTCCCTGCGATGTCATTCACCTCGATATTGACTATATGCGGGGCTATCGGGTGTTTACCTGGAGTCCCCAGCGTTTCCCCGACGCGGCAAAACTTATTAGTGACTTAGCACAGGATGGTTTCAAAACAGTCACAATCATTGATCCTGGTGTGAAATATGAACCAGAAGGCAATTATCACGTTTTTGACCAAGGATTAGAAAACGATTATTTTGTGCGTAAAGCTGATGGTACGTTGTTTCACGGCTACGTTTGGCCTGAGAAAGCTGTTTTTCCTGACTTTTTACGTCCTGATGTGTCTAACTGGTGGGCTGATTTACACAAAAGCTTAACCGATGTTGGTGTGGCAGGAATTTGGAATGATATGAATGAACCTGCTATAAACGATCGCCCCTTTGGGGATGAAGGTGAAAAGATTTGGTTCCCCTTAGATGCACCACAGGGAGGAGATGGAGATAATTCTCAATCCAAAATCCAAAATCGTTCGACTGAGCGACTTGTACTGAGCGAAGTCGAAGTAAGCCGAAGTCCAAAATCTAAAATTGATGTGACTCATACGGAAGTACATAATTTGTATGGGTTAATGATGGCTAAAGCTTGCTATGAAGGATTGGAACGGCATCGAAGCTCGGAGCGATCGTTTGTGTTAACGCGATCGGGTTATGCTGGTGTGCAACGCTGGTCTTCTGTGTGGATGGGGGATAACCAATCGTTGTGGGAGCATTTAGAAATGTCTCTGCCAATGCTTTGCAACATGGGACTTTCGGGTGTGGGGTTTGTGGGTTGCGATATTGGCGGGTTTGCTGGTAACGCCACAGCTGAATTATTCGCTCGGTGGATGCAGGTAGGAATGCTGTACCCAATGATGCGCGCTCACTCGGCAATGTCTACTGCTCGTCATGAACCTTGGGTATTTGGCGATCGCGTTGAAAATATCTGTCGAGAATATATTAATTTACGCTACCAACTACTTCCCTACATTTATAGTCTTTTCTGGGAAGCAGCAACAACGGGCGCACCGATTTTAAGACCCTTATTGTACCATTTCCCCAACGATCCGAAAACCTATAGCCTCTACGATCAAGTATTGCTAGGTGCATCGCTGATGGCTGCACCAATTTACCGCCCTGGAGTTGAGCATCGATCTGTCTACTTACCCCTTGGTACTTGGTATGATTGGTGGAGTGGTGAGCGTTATGAAGGCCCGATTCACATTCTTGCTCATGCACCACTAGAAAGAATGCCACTATATGTCCGTAGCGGTGCGATCGTTCCCATGCAACCTGTCAAGCAATACGTTGATCAAGCCTCACTCGACGAGATCCGATTACGGATTTGGCCTGGTAATAACGAATATCAGCTATTTGAAGACGATGGACAGACAAACAAGTATCAAGATAAAAAGTTTTCGCTAGCAAGTATCAGCGTATTTAGTGAGTCTAATCAAATAGTAGTCGAAATTGGAGCAAGAGTTGGGGAATGGACACCTCCACCGCGGGAAGTGATTGTAGAACTTGTTGGTATTGGAGAGCAATGTTTCCAAGATGATGGTAAGCGACATACTCTGCAATTTTGAAATACTCGCAAGGGTGGTTTTTTAAACCACCATTATTTCCTACTCTAAATTGTGCCAGAAAAAATATGCATACAGGTAGATGAAAAGCAAGTCAAGGGGTAACATACAATACAAAGGATCTAAATGATAAAACCGTAAGAAATACCGAAGTTTACCACGCTAGATAGATGCGGTTAGAGAACACTCAATGTTAAATTTTAACCGCTTGCGGCTGCAAGATAGATTTAAAATTACTACAAATTCACTTGTGGCAAAAGTCGCAAGTTTGCTCGCTGTTTTTGTTGGCAGCTTGGTACTAGTTGGCTGGTGGCTTGGCATTGAAGTTCTCAAGCGCGGCTTCCCTGGTAGTTCGGCGACAATGAAAGTCAATACAGCGCTGTGTTTTTTGCTGTGTGGTGTGTCGCTGTGGCTATTTTTAAGAGGAGGGGGAAACAATTCAAAATTCAAAATTCAAGTTGCGCTGGAAGCGCACCAAAGGTGCGACTCAAAATTATTTCCCCACTTCCCCAGTCTTCTAATTTCTAGGGTATGTGCAATAGCGGCTACCACAATTGCTGTGCTTACAGTCTGTGAATATCTGTTTGGCTGGAATCTTGGGATTGACGAACTGCTATCGCGTGATTCGCTAACTAGTATAGCGACATCGCATCCGGGGCGAATGGGGGTGAACACAGCACTGAACTTTATGCTGGTGGGCGTCGCCTTACAGATTGTGGTTGATCCAAAAACCGACCGCAGTTATTGGTATGCCCAGATTATCGCTCTGATAGCTACTTTAATTTCCTTTCAAGCGCTCATGGGCTATGCCTATAAAGTGAAAGTTCTCTACGGACTTGCCCCTTATACAACATCAATGGCCTTACACACAGCGGTGTTGTTCAGCTTACTAGGTATAGGCATTCTCTGGGCGCGGGCAGACCAGGGGTTAATGAGGGTAGTTACAAGTGATACCTACGGCGGCTTAATTGCACGTCGTTTGTTGGTTGCTGCGATCGCAGTCCCTTTTGGATTGGGGTGGATAATTGTTGAAGGTCAACGGGCGGGACAATACGATCCAGCTTTTGCAGTATCGGTGTTTGCCATCGTCCTGATTGTAATTTTTACTGTTTTGATTTGGCAAAGTGCGGCGGTTATTGAACGCCTTAGCCATCAACGTGATCTTGCCCAAGAAGCACTGAGAACCTACGAAGCTAAACTGGGGAGTTTTGTAGATGCTAACGTCATCGGCATTCTGTTTGGCGACGTGTATGGCGGTATCCAGCAAGCAAACGACGAATTCTTGAGGATGATTGGTTACACGCGGGAGGATTTGTTAGCAGGTAGGCTAAGTTGGAGCAATATCACACCACCAGAGTATCTATACTTGGATGAGCGAAGTGTTGCCGAAGCACAAGGAAGCGCCAACGGTGCTTGTACGCCTTACGAAAAAGAATATATTCGCAAGGATGGTAGCCGCATCCCAGTTTTAGTTGGTTACGTACTGCTAGGAGAAAACCGAGAAGAGTCAGTAGCATTTATCCTCGACTTGAGCGAACGCAAGCAAGCAGAAGCAGAGCAACAAAAATTAGTATCGCTGGTAGAAAATAGCTCTGACTTTATCGGCATCGCCACCCTTGAGGGTGAATTACTCTTCATAAATGATGCAGGTCAAAAGCTGGTAGGGCTTGCCAGCCTTGATGAAGTGAGGCAAAAAGCAGTATTAGATTACGTCATGCCCAAAGACAAAGCCTATTTTCAAGAATATATACTGCCGACTGTGCTATTACAAGGGCGCTGGCAGGGAGAATTCTGCTTTTGTCACCTCCAAACAGGTCAAGCGATACCAGTTGATTACAACATCTTCACTGTTACAGACAATAAGACAGGTCAGCCAATTGCCTTAGCAACTGTGACTCGCAACATCAGCGAACAAAAACAGGCTAAGGAACAAATCTTACAACTAAACAAGGATTTACAGCGCCGCATTACTGAGTTACAAACTTTGTTGGAGGTCATTCCCATTGGAATTGGCATTGCTGAAGATCCAAAATGCCAAAATATCAAGGTCAACCCTGCTTTTGCCAAGCAGTTGGGAATATCGTCAGATACAAATGCCTCCCTCAACGCTCCCAGTAACGAAAAATCGACAAGCTTTAAAATCTACCGAGAAGGAAGGGAACTCTCAGCAGAGGAACTGCCAATGCAATACTCTGCCACTCATGGTGTCGAAGTTTTGGATTGTGAACTCAATGTCGTCCATGAAAATGGAAAAATCGTCAACCTGTTGGAGTATGTTGCACCCCTGTTTGACGAAGAGGGTAAAACTAGAGGAAGCGTTGGTGCATTTTTAGATATTACGGAGCGCAAACAGGCAGAGGAAGTACTCCTAAATCAGCAAAAATGGCTAGAGGATGTGTTAAATCTGATGCCAAGACCTTTGCTGTTTATCGAACCAGGAACGGCGCGGGTAACTTTTGCCAATCGCTCTGCTGACGAATTAGCTGGGGGCGAATTTCCCAAAGGTGTACCAGCCGCAGATTATCACACAGTTTACCACTACACAGATGCAGCTGGCGATCGCATCCCCAATCAGCAAATGCCAGGAGTGCGGGTTGCCCTTGGCGAACGCCTGAATGGATTAGAAGTAGACTGGCACACTCCCGGTGGTGTCCGCTCTCTACTAGTATTTGCTGATACTCTGCCAGCAATGCACGGTCATCCAGCTACCTGTATCTTGGTGTTCCAAGAGATTAGCAACCTCAAAAAGGTACAAAAAGCACTCTCGTTAGGTTACAAAAGGCTAAACCTACTATTTGACACAGCTAACGATTTACTATCGAGCCAACAACCAGTAGTACTAATCGATAGCGTCTACCGAAAACTAAAAGACCAAATTGATTTAGATATTTACTTTAACTATTTGGTTGAGGATAACTCTCAGATATTGCAGTTGGGGTCTTACAGTGGTATTTCCCAGGAGATGGCAAAGGAAATTGAGAGATTGGAATTTGGTCAAGGGGTTTGTGGTACTGTAGCGCTCTCACGCCATCCTATAGCTGTAGAGAATGTGCAGCAATCAACTGAAGAGAAAACAGAATTGATTCGCTCTTTAGGCATTACTGCTTATTATGCATATCCATTGATCGCTCAAGGACGGCTGTTGGGTACTCTTTCTTTTGGCAGCCGCACTCTGTTAAGCTTCACCGACAATCAAAAGGGGATGATGCAAGCAGTATGCGACCAAATAGCGATCGCAATGGAACGGGCTAGTTTAATTGCTTCTTTGCAACAACAAACTGAGGAGTTGCAAGATGCTAACCGCATGAAGGATGAATTCTTAGGGATATTGTCCCACGAGTTGCGATCGCCCCTCAATGCCATTCTTGGCTGGGCGCAATTGCTGCAACGAAGCAAGCTGAGTGAAACCCAAATGGCTAGGGCTACGGAGACAATTGAGCGCAATGCTAAGGCGCAAACCCAGCTAATTGAAGACCTGCTGGATATATCACGGATGATTAGAGGTAAGTTACGCCTCAATGTTGGTACATGCAATTTGGTTGGGATGATTGAGTCAGCCATTGAGACTGTTAGTCTAGCCGCCCAGTCCAAGGAAATCGATTTGAGATTTTCCCTGATTCCCTCAAAAGAAACGCGAAATGCGCCACCGGGGATACTCCCCGTGGTCACTTTCGCGCAAAATTCAGATTTGGGATTAGGAATCAATCGCGAAAATCTAGAATCTCTAGAAGCACAATCCCAAACCAATCAACACTCAGAGGACAGCAAATTTAGCGAAAATTCTCAATTCTTAATTTCCGGGGATTTCGAGCGCTTGCAACAAATAATCTGGAATCTGCTATCCAATGCCATCAAATTCACACCCGTAGGAGGACGGGTAGAAGTGCAATTGTCAGTAGTCACTGGTAAAGAAAAACAACAGACAACGGATAAATATGCCCAAATTCACGTGATTGATACAGGCATTGGTATCAGTCCTGACTTTCTTCCTTACGTCTTCGATCGCTTTCGTCAAGCTGATAGTTCTAACACTAGAACCTATGGTGGATTAGGACTAGGATTAGCGATCGTGCGTCATTTAGTAGAATTACATGGCGGTACTATCCACGTAGATAGTCCAGGTAAAGAGCAAGGAGCAACGTTTACAGTCAAGCTACCACTTTTGAAAAGTCGCCCCCTCGCAGCCTCGTAGCCTCTCCCTCTCCCCTCTTTTCCTCTTCCCTCCTTGGCGTGGGCGTACTGGTTGTAAATCACCAAACCGATACCTGGGAATTTATCACCAGATCCCCTACGTATATTTCAAAAATCAAATATGAGTCCTATATATGTATATTTTTATCTCAATATGAATAATTATTCTGTATTGGAGCGATCGCTATTTAGTAGACCTCTTGCAAAAATCCCTAACACCCCACTCCTAACCCCTCCCCTTACCAAGGGGAGGGGAGACAAAGCGTAGCTTTGGCGGGGTGGGGTTCTTATTTTTGATTTATGCAAGAGGTCTATTAGAAGCAGCTTCAATAGCCAATGCAATGACTCCCCTTAAAAAGGCTTGCTGTTTTCCTCCTTTACTCCATTTTTCTAGGGGTTCCCAGGTGCATGAAATACACAAAACCTCACCCCCAACCCCTCTGGGTGAGTTTGGAGAGGGGAGATGCTTATTCTTTATCAGGGTGAGGTACAGCTTAACGTCACTCTTATTAGCACTCTTTTATTACTCTCATTAGAGAATATTTAAAACCTTGTTTCTCCGGGCTTGGTTCCTAACAAGGATTTTTTGGCAATGCTTATCAAGCGAGGTTTTAAAAAAGATTCAAAGTCAGCATCTTATTTTTCTCTCTTCAGAGACATAAAAGAGCGTTAGGAAACGCTATAAGGGGGTGACTACAGGCGGGAAGAACTTATCCAAAACTTATTTGGAAGCAACTTCCGAAATAGGCAATTTTAGAATTGTATTTAAATTATGTAACCTGAGTTAATCGAAACAGGCTACATAAATTGTTGTTTGAGTATTGTCAGGAAATTATGTTAAAAATTACACTTGTATTACTGTTTTTAGCATGATTGGTCTGTAATATTCACGTAATTTATTCAGATAATCATACAAAAAAAAGATGTGCATCTTCCAACTACCATAAATCTAACTAATAAGCAGTATTTAATACATTACAATACCTCCTATGATTGCTCTAACAAAGACATTAGTACAAATAGTAGCTGAACCACAACAGCTAGATAGTATTAACTTACATGAGTCGAAGCGAGCTGATTTTTTACAAGAAGTAATTGAAGGCTTAGAAGACGGTATATTAATTTTAAGCAAGGCTGGTAAAGCGATTCATGCTAATGCATCTGCTCATCGCCTTTGTTGTCAATTTAATCAAGGCAATTTTAATCAGAATTTTGTACCCCCAGCCATCTGGAATCTTTGTAAATCGTTACTCAATAGTCGGTATTTGTTTTCTGATAAACTGCTAATTCTGTCAGATGAGATTGTGCTTGATAAGTCAAATGTTTTTCGGATTAGGGTGAGATTGCTAGATTTAGAGGGGTTTGAAGTGCCTTGCTTGTTAGTGACCATAGAAAACCAATATGAGTCTGTGAAAAATGTAGCACTCACTGAAGTTAAAAAATTTGACCTGACACCGCGAGAAGCTGAAATTTGGTTTCTCTATAGAAGCAACTACAGCTACAAAGAAATTGCTAATAAGCTTTACATCACCATCAACACCGTGAAAAAGCACATGAAAAATATTCACACCAAGCGACAAGCGTCTCTTGTACTTGAATAGTAATATCGCAATCATAATTGGTTATGCAAGTTGGGGCACAATGCTGTATCCCTAATTGTATTCGGAGCTTTTTGTAGACATAGTAAGGTATTGGAAACCTGCTGTTTTAATAAGATATTGTTATTTTGTAGTTCCAGAGTAATTTTGTTGAACTGATCATTGCTCAAACCATTATCTTTGACAATTTTTTCAGACAGGGTACAGAAATTTTTGGCGATATCTTGAGCCTTTGTTGGAAGATCCTTTATACTGTTAGGATCGTTACAAACAATCTTGGGAATTTCTCCATTGCCAATAAGTTTTTTAATTTCTTCAAAGGCATTTTGACGGGCTGGCTCCATTGCCAGCACGGCTTGAGCGTAACTGTTGATTTCAGTATTGTTAACTATTGGTGTTGGAGTTTGACCATCAGCTTTTGAACTCAATGAGAACGCGTTGGAAATCACACTCACAGTAGCGATCGCACCGAAAAAGAATGATTGGAAAAGAATTCGCTTTCGGCTAGGTCGGAAAAAGAAGTCGGAAGTTTTCTTCATATAGTGTGTAACACAAAACTACATCAGGGATATTATAAGGACTTGGAATTATTTTCGGAGTTGGAAGTTCCAGCAACCGCTGAATACATCAAGCTTTTATATTTGATTGTCAACTTCCTCGGCATACTTGACAAAGTTCGATGACTTTAGTCTGGAGTGTTGACATTTCTGATGCTCCTTGCTTGAGGCTGACTTCTAACTCCAGTAGTAGGGGTAAGCAAGAGATTAACTGTTGCATAGAAAGCAGCCTGATTTCTTGCTGTAAGAAGTAGATCCGTTTGGGATTACCGATATCAGCAGCTTGAGCGATCGCTTGTTGATTGCGCTCACCACTTTCGATCATAATCTTCACCCATACCCAGGTGCGAAATTGTCCAATTAGTGTGGCAACTATCCGTAATCCCGGTTCGGCAGCATTGATCAGATCCGCCAACGTTGTCAAAGCTTTAGCTGTATCTCCTGTTCTGATTGCTGCTGCTAATTGTAAGCTATTTTGAGTAGTATTTCTTACTAACTTCGTCACGGTATCTACATCTAAAGGCTTGTTGCTACCTTGGGCATATAACCGCAATTTCTCTATTTCATTGTAAAGTAGCCGTGTATCATTTCCTACAGATTCTGCCAACAGCTGGGCAGTATTGGCAGTCAGTTTCACGCCCACAGTCTGGGCTGCTTGATTAACAGATTGCACCAGCAATTCTGTTTTCCAAGGGGGAATGAGGGGAAATTCTCGGAATTCGGTAGCAAATTGTTTTAACAATTTCGTGGATTTGAGGCGTTCATCTGGCTTGTTGCGGCTAGTGAGCAATAAAAATGAGTTTTCGGGAATGACTGGTAGCGATCGCACCAATTCTGCTAACACATTGTCTGGACAGTGTTGGCACAGAGTAGTGTTTATCAGCCATACCAAGCGCCCACCAGCGCCAAAAGTGGGTGTCATTACCTGATTTAACCCCTGGATAGCAGCATCAGCTTGATCTGGGGGAAATGAAGTGTAATTAAAACTGATCCATTGGGGATCGAGGACGCGATCGCGCAAAAGAGCGATCGCCTTTTCTATGGCAAAATCATCTTCACCCCAATAAACATAGATTGGCATAGATAAACCTCATTGGGCATTGAGCAAAACAGTTCCGAATTCTGAGTAAAGAAGTGAAATTCCCTACTTCTTTACTCAGCACTCCCCACTCCCCACTCCCTCAACCATCACACCCAGAAACTAAATACTTTTGAAATCATTCTGTTAATCAAGGTAATTTTCCCTAAAATCTATCAAGTGAGAGCGTGAGGCTATGAAGATTGGACGACAACTATCAAACTTACTTAAATCGGTTAGCACGACTGACGCTGCCAGAAGCCTACAGATCCCAAGTCCAGCATATTCAGGAATCTTCTAAATTCCAGCCACATTCTGGGTTGAGGCAAGCAGCGTCCTTTCCTGGCTATACGATAACTACCCCGCCGGCAGAAGAAGAATCACAAAACTCTGCTTTCTATGCCAAATTACAGACTTACCAACAGGAACTTTTACAGTTGCCTGTAAACCGTAATTTGATTGTACCTGTACCTCCTGCTAGCTTCCATCTGACTTTAGCGGATTTAATTTGGGACAGTGCTTACCTTGATGCTTGCGAAAAAAATCCCAATTTTGACGAGGAGTTACACTCTTGTTTAACCGAAATATTTCAGCAATATCAACAATTGATGACAAACAGGAGTCATCCAATTCAATGGCAAATGCTAGGACTGATACTGATGCCAAGAGCTGTAGCTGTTTGTTTAGTCCCTCAAGATGAACGCTGCTACGAGGAAATTATTAAATTTCGCCGAACAATTTATCAAAATCCCAAGTTAATTGCTTTGGGTATTGAGCAGCATTATCACTTCACAGCCCATATTACATTAGCTTATTTTGGGGAGGTTTCATCTGACTTAGACCGCACAAGTTTCAGTACAATGCTTTCTGAATTGAATGAAGAATGGCTGTTGAATTTGCCAGAATTTTTGATTCATCGCGTCGAATTGCGGAAGTTTGACAATATGACACGCTATTATCGTGAACCAGACTGGCCAATTTTAAATTTTTGATCTAATCCGCGGATTGTCTTCACAATAAACGTAAGAATTTAGCATTCAGGAGTCAGGATTTATTAGGAGTTTAGTATGCTCGGTATATTCATTCAGCAAATATTCTCCTGATTTTTTAACTATTCGGACTCCTGAATTCTAACTTCTGAATTTACGTTACTAGTTTTTTTACATCAAAATTCTGGTTGTTTATAAACGAGGTAAATAGCTTCTAAAAATATATCAGGTGTAATAGCTTCTGGGAGCTTTTCTAAATTAATAATAGTTTTAACTTGCTCGGCTAACTTTAGAGATAGTGAAGCTCTTGCCTTTAATGACATTGCACCACGTCGCTGTAAATACTCACGAATAACAGCAAAATCATCGGGCAACAATTGTGATAAATCGGCAATTTCTACTAACTGCTGATTGAGTACCTTTGCCTGTTCTGAAATTATCAATGTCGCGGATGCAGTGGGTATTTGGGCTTGAATCACAATTGTGCCAGCTGCCAAATCACCCAAACGCTTTTCGCGACGGCCCAACATAATTAAAAAAGCGCCAATAAACAAAGTTTCATCAAAGGGTCGCAGTAAGGCACGTAGCGTTGCTTGTTGTAGCCCGATGAGTCTACCGTCATCTCGAACCACGCGAATTTTAGCAAACCGTTTACCAGGAGTTTGCCCAAACCATAAAGTTTCAAAAAATACAAAATAGCTGATATAAATTGCAAAAGCGATAATGAAGAAAATTGCTAATAACCAAACTCCTAAATTTTTGCCATTAGTAAAAAAGTCTTCAACAAAATTTAATAGTTGCGTCGATAAGATACTCCAAGCAAGGACAAACAGAAGCAAGGTTACAATCAAGATTGTATAGTCAATCAGCAGTGCCAAAGCTCGATTGCCGATTCCCGCTAAAGTGAATTCCAACTCTACACTTTCTGGAGTCTGGAATGTGATGCGATTAAAAAAGCGCATATTTTAACTAATTGAAAATTAATAGAGTTGAATTAAGGTGTTGAGTTAACGAAAATCTTGTGAGGGAGGTTTTCGTAACTGCAAACCTAAACCCTCACGCCGAGTCCGCAAGTCCAAGTATAAAACAGCTTTTAGTGCTTGCCAGAATGGCATCACTAAAACTCCACCTATTAAGCTGCCGATTAAAGAAATAACATACACAATCCAGTAGATAATAGTACCTTGCTCAAGCTTTATGAGGAATAAGCTAGGTATATAGTTTAATACAAACATTAACGGCAGTGTAACTAAAAAAGCAACTAAAACAACGCCCTGAATGCGAAGTACCGAAGCTTTAGTTAACTCCCAACTTCGAGCAACACTTTCGCTACCATTAATATTTTCCTCAACTGCTAGTGGTACTTCAGCTACTACCCAACGAGAGTAGAACCAGGTTAGTCCCAACACCACAATTATTGTAAAAATTATTGCCAATGTAGTTACGATTATAACGACTGTATTACCACCGAATATCCTTCCTAATACTACTCCCAGCAAGCCAGCCAAGATACCAGCCGCGATCGCTAGTCCAAAATAAATTAAAAGCATTGATATTCCTACCTGAAAACCAACTCTTAAAAATGACCACAGACGCGGATTAATATGGCTGCTGGCAGCTTTGACACTTTCAGGTTGGTAAATCAATTCTCCAAAAGCCAAGCGTGAAATTAGTCCAGAAATAGCTGCATATTTTGCCCAGCCATAGATCGGAACTATAATCCACAAGTGAGCAATTAAAGCCAGTTTCAGATAAGTCTTCAGATGAGAACGATACAATCGTACCGCAGCACTGACAACATTTCCTACACTCAGTGGTTGTATCTGACCGGCAGATCCAAAATTTTCAGACATAATAGCAAATTTACCTTGAAACTACGGAGATGAATTTGAGGATATTTTAAGCTAAGTTAAACTCAGTGTTCCCAAAATTCATGAATATTCAACGTTGGATTGCGCGACGAGAACCGAATTGGCAGCGTTTGGATGCCCTATTAAAGCAGATAGAAAAAAAAGGGCTAAAGTCCCTACAAGCAACAGAAATTAGAGAGTTAGCGAGTTTATATCGTTCAGTAGCAGCAGATTTAGCTCGTGCCCGTACCCAGCAAATCAGCAATACTTTGATACAAAGTTTACAATCTTTAACAACTCGTGCCTATACGCAGATTTACCAAGGTTCGCGGCGACAGGAATGGCAGGCAATCCTAGAATTTTACCGTTGGGGATTACCATCTGTAGTCCAGAAAACATTTGCATATATTGCTGCTGCAACGGCGCTGTTTCTACTGGGGGCAGTAGTAGCTTGGTGGTATTCCTGGCAAAATCCTAGCTTTATGTCGTTGATAGTACCTGAAAGTTTGATTACCAAGGTGCGAGATGAGCATAAATTGTGGATGGGGTCAATTGTTGGCGTTGAACCTCTGGCATCCAGCGGTATCATGATCAATAATCTGTCGGTATCTTTTGGTGCTG
This sequence comes from Nostoc sp., assembly GCF_036919675.1. Taxonomy (GTDB): domain Bacteria; phylum Cyanobacteriota; class Cyanobacteriia; order Cyanobacteriales; family Nostocaceae; genus Nostoc. Next base: position 8,398 of record NZ_JBALCP010000091.1, on the reverse strand, counting down.
CTGCTGGTGGCATGACGGCTGGAGCATATACAGCCTACTTGATGGTCTTTAATGGCTTATTGATTGGTGCTGTTGGTACTTTGGTGGGTCAAAATAATCTGGCTTATCCTTTTTGGGCGTTTGTGTTTCCGCATGGTTCCTTAGAATTACCCGCCATCTTTTTTGCTGGGGGTGCAGGATTTTTATTAGCAAGAGCAATTTTATTTCCTGGTAAATATCGCCGTGGTGATGCACTGAAATTCTATGGTTTTCAAGCAGTGCAGCTAATATTTGGGATTGTACCAATGTTAGTTATTGCTGGTGCGATCGAAGGCTTTTTTTCTCCTAATCCCAGCGTACCTGAGCCGATTAAATATCTAGCAGGAATAGGATTATTTATACTTTTGGTAATGTATTGTAGCCGCAAGCAACATGAAATAATTTAGATGGCGGCGGATTGGTAAGAAGCAAAGCGATCGCAACATCTGTACTTTGCGATTACTTCATACATATTTTTTATCTCTTATCTACTGATTCTATCGATTATGTTGAATATGCCTACGCGATCAAAAACAATCTGAAATCAGCATTGGTACAAAATAAGAGAGGAGAATTTGTTGCTCCTTCTTTAGAATCTGCAAATGCAGCTTTGTCAACTGTCACTTTCCCAGACAACTACCGCGTTTTTGTAGGAGATCCAGGACAAGGTTATCCCATCGTAGGTCTTACCTGGATTATGGTTTACAAACAGTATGCTAATGCTTCTAAAGCTGATGCTATTAAGAAATGGATCAATTGGGTATTGAAAGACAATCAACAATATAACGATGACCTCAACTACACCAAGATTCCATCTGATGTGGCAAATCGTGTACTTCAGACAGTGAATAGCTCTGTCAAACCTTATATTTGCAATCTTATTACTTTCCTCTCCTAGAGCATTGATTCGTAATCCTGGAAGAACTTCTCCCCCAACCCTACAAGAGTTGGGGGCTGGGGGGTTAGGTTTTTGATTACTGAATCGATGGTCTAGTAAGGTGAGTTGACAACTTTAGCATTTGTTGTTGAATTAATTGCAGCAATTCCCAGTGTCATTAGATGTGGTTTTTCAAATCAATCATATTTGGTCTTTCCTGTCAATGCGTAAGTCCTAATAAAATTATTTATTCAGAGTAACCGCCTAAAGAGCGGGAACACGCAAAATACAGGCATGGGGTCAATCTAAAATCTAAAATTTAAACCCGTTCGACTGAGCGACTTGCCTTGAGCGTACCCCTACGGGGAAGCAAGCTACGCGTAGCGTCTGGTAGAGAAGCCGAAAGGAGCCGAAGTCCAAAATCCAAAGTTGTTTGACTACCCATGAAGGGTATATGATATTAATATTTTTATTTCTACATAGCTATTTTAAGTCGAACCAACCCGAATCCTTTTTATAGGAAAGGATAGTATATAGGTCAAGGTGCGAAAGGTAGGTATAAAAAGTCTGTAAAAGAGAAATTTTGGGATACAGTCTTAATACAAATACTAACAGTTTATCTGCTGTATAGCTACGTAATTTCCATGAACATCTCCTTTTGGGAGTAACATAGTTAAACAGCGGCGCTCATTTCTACTGCTTTACTTCGTCAAGTTTTGTTTCACACGTTTTGGGAATATGAGTAAACTAATTCCAGCCATCAGAGTCAAAAACTTCAGCTTATATTACGACACTCAAAAGATAGTTGAAGGCGTGTCAATGGATATTTACCAAAACCAAGTCACGGCAATTATTGGTTCTAGTGGTTGTGGCAAATCTACTTTTCTTAAATCGTTAAATCGCATGAGTGAATTAGAAGGAGAAGTGAGGGTTGAAGGAAAAGTAGAATTTTTTGGACAGAGTATTTATGAGCGTCGTGTCAACATCAATCGCTTACGTCGCCAAGTTAGTATGGTTTTTCCCAAGCCAAATCTTTTTCCCATGAGCGTTTATGATAATGTCGCCTATGGGGTGAAATTAATTGGATGGCATCCGAAAGTAGAATTAGATGGGATTGTTGAATCTGCCATCAAAGCTGCTGAACTTTGGGATGAGGTGAAAAATAAGCTGCACAAATCTGCTTTAGAGCTTTCTGGCGGTCAACAACAAAGATTATGTATTGCCCGTGCTTTAGCAGTCAAACCGAACGTTCTGTTGATGGATGAACCTTGTTCAGGTCTTGATCCTGTTGGTAGCATGAAAATTGAACATCTGATCCATAACTTGCGCTCTGAGTTGACAATTGTGATTGTTACTCACAATATGCAGCAAGTTCCTCGCCTATCTGATTTTACGGCTTTCTTTTGTAGTAATGAAAATCGCATTACTCAAATGGTTGAATTTGGTACTACAAATAAAATCTTTACTAACCCCATGGATTCTCGCACCCGCGACTACGTTTTCGCCCGCATCAATTGAAGTGTTTCTTAAATTCTAGCTATTTAGAGGGCTACGACATAATGCAAGCGTAAATTAAGGTTGAATTTAATTTCTGCTTGCTTTGAGTTGATCTTGTGTTGGGCAATATAAACTGACGGCTACAGTATTTTTTGATACTATATAGTTAAGAACAGTATTTGCTCTAGACCACCTGAATCAGAAGATGAAATGTCCCCGGTGCGAATCTACTTTACATCGTAAAAATGGTCGTAGGAATGACAAGCAAAATTACCTCTGCAAAAATTGTGGTAAACAATTTCTTGAGCCTGGATTTCCTCGTTCCCTGGAAACCGACTTGCTTGCTAACAGCAACGGGCATCCTAAAATATCTATACCTGAAACTAGAGAACTTTCTTTAGTAAAAAACCTATTAGAAGAAAAAGTTACGGATAAAAGCCTTAGCTCTTTTAGTTTTACATTAGCTGAAGAACTGCTGCAAATTATATTATCGCCTGATTGGCTAGAATCTGCTGTGTTCAGTCAATTGCTCCAAAAATTTCAACAAAAAACTGAAATTCGACATCAATTAGAAACAGGAATCTCCCTTCTACTTTTGGATGCGGAAAACTTAAAATTAGATATTAATTCACAATTATTTTTAGCCAGTATCTGTAAGTATCCTCTCCAAGTTAAAATGGCATTTGCTAACTGGAGAAATCAAAGTATTGGTAAGCAAGATATTGAACTATATAACCGTGGCTATCAACTTGTCCATGTGCCTGAGGGTAAGGATAGTGCTGATGCAAAAATGATCGCACTTGGTGCTTGTATTTTACGCTCTTATCCCACAGCTAAAGAAATCTTGGTCTGTTCTAGCGATGGAATTTTGATCCACCTCTGTAATGAACTCCAAAATCAAGGATTAATTGTCTATTGGGTACGTAGACAAGGACAAAGTTTGCATATAGAAAACCGGAATACTGGCAAATTAACTCATTATTCCTTATCAATGGCAACAGAAGTTCCATCCTTTGAAAAAGTGGTTGAGCAAATTCAAGATTTAATTAAAAACGAACAAGATTCAATCAATGCTCGATTACACAGTTTAGCGGCTATTGCCAGTTTATTTCAAGAAAGATGCAATATCAATATCAACTATAATCAAAAACAGCCACAAATTGAAGAAATAATTTCTCTTCCAGAGGAGTTATCTACAGAATTTATTCAACAGGAAAAACAAGAATATTTTGCTAAAATTTCTGATGGAGAAACATTAGATAAATTTCTATTGAAAATAATTCAAAATATCCAAATAAATTCTCCCAAAACTAAATTATCTGTGTCCAAGCTAGGGACAGAGATACAGAAACTAACTGGAGAATCTCCTAATTCAATCATTAAAAAATTAAAGTTAGGTTCCAATTTTACCAAATATCTAGAATCATCTCCCACATTTACATTAAAGGCCAGTGGCAAGGAATATGAGATAACGCCGCTACTGTGCAAGTAAATACTTTCTGGATGTCTACGTACAACCTGAGCTGTAATTCAGTATTATGTAAAAAGATGTAAATAAATGTTAATAATACGATGCAGGATAAAGTTGTTGTCGTTGTCGGTGCTACTGGTGGTATTGGTTCAGCGTTAATACATAAACTTGCGCCTACCGGAGTCCGGTTGATACTGGCTGCCAGAGATGCAGTTCGTTTAACAACACTGGCCGCTGATTTACCAGGGCAAGTTTTGACCGTTCCCACCGATATTACTGACCCCCAACAAGTAGATACTTTGATAAAAAAGACCGTCGCTGAGTTTGGTCAAATCGATATTTTGGTGAATGCAGCTGGTGCTGGTATACTCAAGCCTTACAACAGCCTGGAACCTGCTGATTTAGACAAGATGATAAATGTCAATTTAAAAGGCAGCTTTTACACCACTCAGGCGGCTGCTGAAGAGATGCAAAAGCGCAAGTCTGGTCACATCTGTAATCTAGTAGGAATTCTGGGCAAGCATTCGATGGCAATGGCAGCGGCTTATTCTGCTTCTAAGTTTGGTGTTGTTGGTTTCAGTAAATGCATGGCAGAGGAACTCAAGCGTTTTGGTATCAAGTTCACGCTATTCTACTTTGGTGGGGTAGATTCTCCTTTCTGGGATAACGTGAACTTAAAAGTAGACCGAAAAAAAATGCTTAGTCCTGAAACTGCTGCCAATGCAATTTTTTTTGCCCTTTCTGCCGAACCGCAAGCTGTGCCAATGGAAATTAACATTCAACCTGATAGTCATCTGTTCTTTTAGAGTGGGAGTACGTCTACATAATTCTTGCCTGGTAAAGACATGAAAATCTAGCAAAAAAGGCAAAATTTACAGACATATAAGCTGTTATGCTTGATTTTCAGTATTTATGAAAATTGATCACGTTCATTTCTATGTAGAAGACGCCAAAGTATGGCGGGATTGGTTTGTACACCATCTTGGTTTTCAAGCAGTAGCCAAGAGCATCAGTTCGTTTCACACTTGTACAGAAGTGGTGAAAAGTGGTGATGTCTGCTTTTTTCTATCTTCACCACTATTACCCACAAGTCCAGTAGCTGAGTTTTTACTTCAATATCCACCTGGTGTGGCAGATGTTGCTTTTGCTGTCGAAGATGTTAAAAGCGCGATCGCACTAGCTCAAATGCACGGTGCTACAATCCTACAACCCATCCAGGAACGCCAGGTGGGTACGGCATTTCTCAAGTGTGGCAAAATTGCCGCCTGGGGTGGACTGACTCATACGTTGATCGAAAGGCGCTGTCCAGAAGTGGGAATAGGCGACGCAAAGAAAGAACTTTCGGTGTCCCCGTGTCCCCGTGTCCCCGTGTCCTCTTCAATTACTGCCATAGACCACATAGTGTTAAACGTGGCAGTTGGTGAATTGGAACATGCCGTAGCTTGGTACGAAAACATTTTAGATTTTCAACCCCAGCAGGCATTTAAAATTAAAACCGATCGCTCTGGTTTACACAGCCAGGTGATGGTTTCGCGCAACGCCCTGGTTCAATTGCCAATTAATGAACCAGCTTCCAGCAATTCCCAAATTCAGGAGTTTCTCGATGTTAACCGGGGGCCAGGAATTCAGCATATTGCCTTGCGGACGACTAATCTTGTGAGTGCGATCGCTAAATTTCGTGCCAGTGGTTTATCTTTACTCTCAGTTCCCCCAAGCTACTACTCACAGCTAAAACAGCGTCCAGGACTCACCCTATCACCTCTAGAACTGGAAGCGATCGCTCAACAGGAAATTCTGGTGGACTGGCAAGAATATCCTCCCGTAGAGGCGCAACAAACCGCGCCCTTACTACTGCAAATTTTCACCCAGCCCATTTTTGAACAGCCGACATTTTTCTTTGAGTTTATTGAGCGCCGTTTCCAAGCTAAAGGTTTTGGTGAAGGTAACTTTCGCGCCTTATTTGAAGCTATTGAAAGTGAACAAATCAAACGCGGTACCCTGCAATGATGCCTGAGTACAAAATATCAATTGAAATTCAGCCAGACTCCAAACAAGTTGATTTTGTAGACAAGCAACTTCAGGAATTCAATGTAGGCAATATTGGAGATTAAGTAAATCGGTGTTAAAAAATAAACCTATGTAACGAAGTATAAAGTCGGCAAAGAGCTTATAAATGAATCGTTATAGGGTTTTTACAAAACTCAACATACCTTGGTTTTATCGTGCCGACTTACTTATGCAAATGCTAGATATGTTGTACTGTTTCTATGGACTTAATGGTGATAACCTTGATTTGTAAGTAACTTGGAGAGTGAAAGATATTGAGATAAATTAGATATAGAAGCTGAAAACTAGACTAAAAAACATGAAAGTCAAGTCTCGTGATAGACGTAATTATATTGCTATTGTAGAAGCTCCTAATCACGCACACCCACGTAAGTATTTTATAGATTTTCGTAGAGAGTCTAGAAGTGAGGTAGTCTTTTACTCTAGCCAAAGCAATGTAAAGGCAAAAAGAACCAATAAAAAATTTGACAAAGTTAAAGCTAAATTTTATACAGAAGCGTTCTTAGACTTAATTGACAAAGATATTGCTCATAGCTCTAGTTTTATTGAACCTCTCACTGAAGATTTGTATCATCGTGCAGAAGCTCTTACCAAAGGTATGACAGTTGATTTTAATGAGGAGCTACCAGAGGAGTTTATTTTTGCATGAATGTTAATGGGTGGACATTAAAAGCTCACCCCGCTTTCAGTGAATCTTTTAAAAAACTGATTGTGACTGTTGAGCAGCTTGAAAAAAGTAATCCTGAAACATACCAATCTCACCCATCTACAAAGCTCCTTAACATTATTAAGGAGCTTGTTTATAATCATATTCCTAAAGACCCTACAGCAAAAGAGTTCAGACAGGGAAAAAGCTAGGGGCAGATAGAAAGCATTGGTTTCGAGCAAAATTTTTTCAACGGTTCCGTTTATTTTTTCGTTACAGTAGTACTGATAAAATAATTATTTACGCTTGGGTCAACGACGAAAAAACGCTGAGAAAAGAAGGATCGAAAACAGATCCTTATCAAAAATTTACAAAAATGCTTGATCAGGAAAACCCTCCAAATTCATGGAGCGAACTTTTAAACGCTTCTTTAGATATAGACAATTTCAACAAAGAAGATTTAAATATAGAAACAATATCTGAAGATTCTGAGACTTTAATTTAAGAGGTTAAAAATACCTCTAATAAATCTAAAGTGTTAGTTTTTTAAACCGCGATGATAAAACCTGGCAGCATGTTGATTGAGAAGTTTACAGCCGATGGTGAAAGTATGAAGTTTTTGGAGAGTTAGAAGATTTTCCTCCAGGTCATCGTCGATACTTTCTTAAAAAAACTTTACAAAAAACCCTTAGCTAGACTTGATCCTCTCGAAAAATAGCCATATATCTGAGATAATTTTAATAAAAATTAACATTTTGCGCCGATGCTAAGACTGATTACTGACTTCGACGGCCCAATTATTGATGTTTCCGAACGGTACTACCGTGTTTATCAATTCTGTTTGGAGAAAACGCGTCGTCCAGACCAAGTAGTGCAAGAACTTCCGAAAGCGGAATTTTGGCAGTTAAAGCGATCGCGTGTTCCCGAAAAACAAATCGCCTTAAATTCAGGGTTAGACGCAGCCCAAGCACAAGAATTTGCCCAGTTGCGGCGGCAAACTGTGCATACAGAACCTTACTTTCACTATGATACTCTCGCGCCTGGTGCTGTGGATGCACTGTTAAAAATTCAACAAGCTGGAATTGATTTAGCAGTTATGACCATGCGCCGATTTCGAGAACTAGATTATGCCTTTCAAAAACACGATTTAGGGAGATTTTTCCCGGAAAATCGTTGTTATTGCCTGAGTAACGACTACGTTAAAACTCGTGATATTGAAGATAAGCCTTTATTAATGGCTAGGGCATTAGAAGAACTGCCCCCCGCCACTGATATCTGGATGGTGGGAGATACCGAAGCCGATATCACCGCTGCTAAAAATTATGGTATTAAGGTGATGGCTGTAGAATCTGGCATCCGCGATCGCACCCAATTGGAACTTTACCACCCCGACTTAATTGTTAAGGATTTCAGCGCTGCTGTAGATTTAGTCCTAAAACCTAAACACCTTGTCTAGAAAGGCTGTGTAGCTGCAACAGATTGAATTAATCGGCATTCGTTTATTGTCTTTCCTTTTGCATCAATCTCAATTATGCCAATTACTCCCCAGGAAATAAATTCCCTCTCTTATAGCCAAATAGTCTTTTTGGGTTTCAACTTGGGGGTTTTCAGCCAACATTCTTAAAATCTAATCAACGTGAGCTTAACAAACCTCTCCCAGCCTTGAACTAAAGTTCAAGTCTGTCCCTCTGGGAGTTGGAGAGGGATAGGTTTTGCGTAGTAAAACCTCTTATACCAAGTTGCCAAAGATAGTATTGTTACATTCCGTTATATTGAACAGAGCCAAGAAAATCCGACTTCTCCCTTAACAGTTAGGGGGTTA
>NZ_JBALCP010000090.1:0-52596 GCF_036919675.1 Nostoc sp. | reverse complement strand
TTGTTAGAGAAAACGCCGCGAACCCAATTTCTGTCCCCAGCAAGGACTTGTTTCAAAAGGAAACTAAATCAGAGCCGACGATTGTTAGAGAAAACGCCGCGAACCCAATTTCTGTCCCCAGCAAGGACTTGTTTCAAAAGGAAACTAAATCAGAGCCGACGATTGTTAGAGAAAACACTACGAACCCAAATTCTTTCCCTAGCAAGGACTTGTCCCAAAGGGAAACTAAATCAGAGCCTCCTGCTGCTGTCGTTCCGCCACCAAAGGACAATGCCACCGAACCAATTTCTATCCTGAATAAGGACTTACCGGAAAGCGAAACTACATCAGAGGCTCCGATTGCATCCGTGCTACATCCGAGAGCAATACAACCTTCACAAAAGAGAAACGCTGCTGAACCAATTTCTGTCCTCCGCAGGAACGGGTCACAGAGCAAAGCTAAATCTTCACCTTCTACTACACTAGAGCCACCGCCGGGATCAAAACCCCCACAACCGCGATCGCCTAATTCCTCGGGCTTATCACCCATCCAAAAAATCGGTTTCTTGCTGATTGTCTTATCGGCAGTGGTATCGTCGCTTTACAATATAGCCATTAAGGTAATTTTCCACGAAGGTTCCCAGATTTTTGGAGTATTAGAGGTAGAGCGGTTGCTACCGCCGACTTTAGGCAATATTTTGTTAATTTTGACGCTACGGTTTATGGTAGTAGTACCACTGATGGTGCTGTTGTCTCCTATATTGCATCCCAGACTGTGGCAAGACTTGGAAAGCTTGGCTAATTCAGTCCGAGGAAATCCCACATCTGCCAATGCAGCTACCAAGCAGATTTTGCTGTTCTCGATTGTGAGTGGGTGCTTTTTGTTTTTGTCTCAGGTACTCATATACATTGCGATCGCTCAAGTCACGACTGGAATGGCGATCGCACTGTTCTTTGTCTATCCGATGGTTAGTGGTTTATTGTCGTGGTTTCTGTTTCGTGATCGCCCTACCATATTCCGCATCGGTGCGATCGCCGCGATTTGCTGCGGTGAATTGTTGGTTTTAGGGGCTTCTCCCACGATCGGTACGAGTAATACTTCAATGGGAAGCAGCACCGCTATTCTTTCAGGTGTGGCTTTTGCTGCCTATATAATTCTGACGCGGGTTTGTGCTAGCAAACTGCATCCCGTGACTTTTACTTTAATTAACTTCGCTACCATGTTGTTGTTGAGCTTTATCTGCTTGATGCTACCTTTTTGGAACTTGGTAGTTGACCCCTCTAAGATGCTGGAACTGGTTTTAAGCGCATTTATTTTGGGTGTACTGACTCTTGCAGGCTATTTGCTCAACAATGTTGGTATTAGTAAACTAGGTGGCTCACGAGCGGCGCTCATCGGTGGTACCATCCCAGTTTTAACAGTGATTTTCGCTGGGTTAATCATTCAAGAAAATTTGGATTTTGTGCAAATTCTGGGAGTGTTGTTAGTAACCTTTGGCGCGGCTGCTTTCAGCTTTGAAACAATGCGAAATCAGGTTAAATCCTCTAGTCCCACGAATTAAATGGCGAGTTCAATCAGTTTAGCTGAACTACCCCACGGATAAATCCGGGGGGTTCCAACTTGACTAACATCTCTAAACTAATGCGATCGCAGGTCTTCTATATATTTTAGATCCTAAATTTCTATATCTATCAGGACTTACGCATTGAAAACCTGAAACCTTGATCCCCCCTTAAAAAGCTACCATGTACACACAAGTCGAGTTGGCAATCAAATGGACGGAAAAGAACGGAAAATTATTTTTAAAACCCTTGATTTTCTGTTATTACTCTATCAATAAGCTGACACTATTGATAATAAGTTTGATCAACTCAAAATCTTGCCAATATACGGCTTGTATCTCACCAGGCAAGGATTTTAGGACTTGTGTGTAGATCGTAGCCTTAAAAAGGGGGGATTTTAAAGAGCCAACTTTTTAAGGGGATTGGGGGATCTGTTCTGTGTAAGTCCTATCTATAAATAAATCGGAGTAGTAATCAGATTGAGTGGAGATTTGATGCGTGTAGAGATGTTGCAATGCAACGTCTTTACTGTATAGCAGTTTTTAATTGTGTGAAGTACAGCAATTCGTAGGGCTTCACAGATGTGCATTGGTGTCAACTTAACGTTAAATCGGCGGGTTAAACAAGGGATTTTGCCCCTTGTTTCTCTTAGCCCCTGTTTGTGTAGCCAACGCATGAGAGCTGATCTGTGCGCTCCTACCTTGTACTTGATTCATCGATGCGTAGCGGCTTTCCGGCAGGGTACGAGAAGCGCTATAAGCAATTAATATTAGACCTCTTGCATAAATCAAAAAATAAGAACCCTACCCCGCCAAAGCTACGCTATGCCTCCCCTAAGAGCAAGCTCTTAGGGGTTGGGGTTGGGGGTGGGGTGTTAGGGACTTTTGCAAGAGGTCTATTGATTATTAATAATATATTTTATGAACTTAGCCTGATAAAGGTGAGGAAAACACCTATATATAAGCAGTAATCAGAATAACTTGACTTGTAATATATTTTTATGAATTTAGCCTGATACAGGTAGGGAAAACACGTATATATAAGCAGTATGAGTAGTACTAACTCAAGCAATTGAGCATGAGTATTTGCTCAGAGGAAAGATTTACAAGGAGTTAAAGCGATTGCAACACGTTTTTGAACTTGGAGATGAAAAAGTAGCACCGCGAACTAGACTAACCCGTTTTTTAAGCGTGAGAGATTGTTGTAGCTACATGAATATATGGAGCGATCGCCCGTGAAAAGGCTAATAAAATTATTCTCCGGTAACCTCTGCGATCAACGCAAAATTTAAAATGCCTCATTTCTATGCTCTTGAGCTTAGTGAGATGGTATCTTTAAGTAGGTCGGCGTAAATTTGTAGTTGAGACGAGGCAGAAGGTAGGAAGCAGAAGCCAGAAGGGAAGAGGGTTTTAGCCCCATTCATTTTTATTCACATAGTTACGTTTATTTGTGCCTTTCTAGTTATTTCTGCCGTTTTCTAGGAGTCAATCTGGTCTGCGATTGCCCAGATGCCCGGAAAATGAATGCTTATATCGGAGCTTGCTACGGATTCTCCTGCTTTTATGGCAACAAACTGTCCACGCCATTCAAGTCCTTCAAACATATAAAACAGCGGGGTAAAAATATACTTGAAAGTAGCCAAGGAATTAGTTAAATGATCAAAGGATAATATTCTTTCATGAAAAAAATATAAATCCCTTGAGAAAAATTATCTAAATAATCATCAAGTGGAATCCAATCTGTTTTATTATATATCTGGCTAATAAGTAAATTTTTAGCCGATTAGCATTATTAAGAAAACCTGATGGCTATGCGATTAAATCGGACTAAATCGCGGCTTTCTGTGTCAGCCCATCAACAGAAAAGGATAAATGAAACTGCGACTTAATAGGATATTTAGAAATATCATCAAACTTTGATTTAGGCGAATGTAACTTACTTAAGTACGGTTCATTTCTCAAATCAAAAAAACATAAACTTATGCAAAAGAGAAAAACAATGATATGATCAAGAACGAGATTTGAAAAAACAACAGGTATTTTGAAATTGGAATTATTTGCTCTACTTGAAGTCTACTATCTTCCCTCAAGGCTATGGCCTATACTGCCGAGATATGACTTGAGGTTGTGAAAGGGATGATAGTTAAGAACGATCCGTGTGGCTCAACCTCTAAATGTGGCTACACCTGATAAGCGATTTCTTTTTAGACCAATCCCAATTATTTCTAGCCACCTGTGTACTATAAATAATTCTCCAAAGCTGAATAAAAACCATCTTTTTCGAGTAACAGATATCCCAAATGAACCGCACAAACTAATTCTTACTCCGAGTCGGCACAGTGCCATAGTTTAGATGTAAGCGGCTTGACATTGTTGCTCTTGAAAGATGAGAAAAACCCCAGAAAACTTAAAGGCTTTGTAGATTACTTACAACACAGTTGACTTTTGGGAAGTAAACCGCCGTCAAACTGAACTTTGTGATGTCTATAATTTTCCGGTCAGATGCAGGGACAGTTATAGTAACAACCACTGAATCTGCCTTTGTACCAGAGAATATGCGAAAATGGTAGTTTGCGCTACCACCGATTTCATAGTTATCGCATACTAATATAGTTTGAAGTAAAGACATTGCCTTCAGCCAAGTGTATACTACCTATTTTCATTCGATTAAAAACTGTATAAACGTGCTATTCAATTGTCTGTAATATGAGTAACGACATAGATCTGATCAAACGTCTTGACCCCAGTGCGATGGATCAGATCATGCTTTATCTGGCTTTTAGTGCCATGCGGACGAGTGGGCACAGGCATGGGGCATTTTTAGACGCAGCCGCAACGGCAGCAAAGTGTGCAATTTACATGACCTATCTAGAGCAGGGACAAAACCTGCGGATGACAGGGCATTTGCACCACTTGGAGCCAAAACGGGTAAAAATTATTGTAGAAGAAGTCAGACAGGCACTAACAGAAGGCAAACTGTTAAAAATGTTGGGTTCTCAAGAACCTCGCTATTTGATTCAATTGCCTTATGTCTGGCTAGAAAAATATCCTTGGCAACCGGGGCGATCGCGCGTTCCTGGTAGCAGTCTGACAAGTGAAGAAAAAAGACAAATTGAGCAGAAACTGCCAAGTAATCTACCTGATGCCCAGTTAGTTAGCTCCTTTGAGTTTCTAGATTTGATTGAGTTTTTGCACAAGCGATCGCAAGAAGACTTGCCACCCGAACACCAAATGCCTTTGAGTGAAGCCTTGGGTGAGCATATCAAGCGCCGTCTGCTCTACTCAGGAACGGTAACACGCATTGATTCTCCTTGGGGAATGCCCTTCTACGCTCTTACCCGTCCTTTTTATGCCCCAGCAGACGATCAAGAACGCACTTACATCATGGTGGAAGATACCGCTCGGTATTTCCGAATGATGAAAGATTGGGCAGAACGGCGACGAAATGCCATGCGCTTGCTGGAAGAACTTGATATCCTCCCAGAAAAAATGCAGCAGGCTATGGAAGAATTGGATGAAGTTATCCGTGCCTGGGGAGATAAATATCACCAAGACGGAGGTATTCCAGTGATTTTACAGACGGCTTTTGGCGAAAGAGAAGACTAGTAACGGTACGCAAAATTCAAAATTTGAAAAGCTTAGAAAGTAAGCTTTTCACTGGTTTTGTCCCTTGCTTAAAAGTCTTGTGATTACCCACATTTTTGTAACAGTCAAACTGTTGCACTGACCGAATCCCGCCAAGAAGTTAAGTTCTTAGCTGATAGCTAAAGTCTACTCAAGTGGACTAAAATTTTCCCTTTTACATTGGATAGCCATGTAGATGGCTGAAAATTTTGTATTTAGTCATCTTGAGAGGAATGCAAGCTTATTAGCCTCGGAATAAATTCCGAGGCGGAATGGTAACGAAGCAGAAGATTTAAAAAATGTTGGTAATGATAAAGCTTAAAAGTAGGGGCATGGTTGGTCTATTTACACTGTAATACTGTACTAGAGCATCGATTCACTAATCAAAAACCTAACCCCCCACCTCCCTTGAGCAAGCCAAACTCTCCTCTGTGCTATACCTAACGGCAGGCTGACGCCAAGGTCGAGGGGTTGAGGGAGAGGTTCTTCCAGGAAGGATTACTGAATTGGTGTTCTAGTAGTACAAAAGTCACAAAACTGCTTGTGACTTTTGTATTGTAAGTATTTAGTTTGCATAATTTGCAAGCAAAGGCAATTATGGCAGGTTTTATATACAAAAATAAAATATTGTTGTTCAAGTCATAGTAGGGTAGGCATGGTTATGCCCACCCTACTAATTAACCTGTATTTTCAGTCAATTACAATCAGGATTTACGCAAAAATGCAGTGAAAGCCTTGATTTACTGTAGGGGCAATTAATGAATTGCCCCTACATTTCGTACTTGATGCGTAAGTCCTAACAATTACAAAACACTGTAATTTAATTAGTGCCAGGTTGTGTTGGAACAAGCGGTTGTGTTGGAACAAGCGGTTGTGTTGGAACAATCGGTTGCGTTGGAACTGGGGTAGTTTCGAGACTTGGGCTTGAACCCGTAGGTATTATAGTCTGCGGTGTAGACGAAGATGAAGCACCAACAACACTATCACTAGCACTGATACAAGTATCTAACACCTGAGCAGGGGGAAGGTCGATTTGACTACTCAAGCCAACCACACACTGGCCAAAGCGCACGGGCAACAAACTACGTCCACAGTAATCTAAAACTGCCGGATTAGCTGCTTCCTTAGTACTTGAGCTGACGCCAACTACACAGGTAGCTAACTCCTCTGGACGCCGGGCCTTCCCACAATAAGAAAGCGCATCTGTCGCAGCAATTTGGGTTTGCTTATTAATTTTAACCACGCAAGAAGCCAAATCCCTTGGACGCAGTGCCTCTGCACAACCTTGTGATGCAGTTTCTGCCGTGACGCCCACTTTGAGGAGGCGACCCGCACAGAGACTATAATCATTGCTGTAGGAGGCAGCAACAGCCATCTGAGGTAAGCTGGTTGTCAACCATCCAGCTATAGCCAAAACTGATACTGTTAAAATCCTGGAGGTGGAACTGGCTTGTTTGTTCTTACCTCTATTAACCACTTTTTTGCTGTGTGACATTGCCATTCTCCAAACACCCAAGGTTATGCTAACTCAAATATTTTAAAAATCTCTGTAATCAAAGAATTTCAACGGCAGCAAGGTATAGACATAATTAATTATGCGGAAAATTGTGTTAATATAACTGTTTGAAAGATAAGTAGGCAACGTAAAAAGTATTTCAGAGTAAGAATACTGCGTGAACCAATCTGATGATTGAGTAGCCTACGAAACTAAATAAACACAAAAAACTTATTGGCAGGAGTCCGGCGGGGCACGTCGGAATTCAGGCTTGGAAGCCAGTATGTCGGATTTACCGACTTAAAGCAACTGGCGTAAAAGTTGATGCCTCTACTTTGGTAGGATACGTCATACCAAGGCAAGCAGCTTCAAAAAACCAAGAATCCCTTGATGATAAATCAGGGGAATGTCAGAATGGAACGTCTGGGTAAAGTTTAAACAGGATTAGATTAAGGAAACTCATGTCCCGATATAGAGGGCCACGCCTCAGAATTGTACGCCGCTTGGGCGATTTACCAGGATTGACTCGTAAAAGCGCCAGACGCGCTTACCCACCAGGTCAGCATGGTCAGAACCGCAAGAAGCGCTCTGAGTATGCTATCCGTCTAGAGGAAAAGCAAAAGCTCCGCTTCAACTACGGTTTGACTGAAAAGCAATTGCTGCGCTATGTGCGGAAAGCCAGACGTGTTACTGGTTCTACCGGACAAGTGCTGCTGCAATTGCTAGAAATGCGCTTGGATAATACGGTTTTCCGCTTGGGTATAGCCCCAACTATCCCCGCAGCTCGTCAACTGGTGAATCACAGTCACGTAACTGTTAACGGTCGTGTGGTTAATATTGCCAGCTACCAATGCCGTCCTGGCGAAGTAATTGCAGTCAGGGATCGGGCACAATCACGGAAGTTGGTGGAAGCTAACTTGCAATATCCCGGTTTGGCCAACCTCCCCAGTCATTTGGAGTTTGACAAAAATAAGTTGGTTGGTAAAGTCAACAGTGTTATTGAAAGGGAATGGGTGGCATTACAAGTTAATGAACTACTTGTGGTGGAATACTACTCACGACAAGCGTAAGCAGTTAGGAGAGACGCGATTAATCGCGTCTGTACAGGAAAGGCGATTAATCGCGTCTGTACAGGAGTTATGAGTTATGAGTTGAAAGACGATAATTCCTAACTCCTCACTTCTAACTCCTAACTATTTTTATCCGCCAATTTGCGACATAGTTCGGGTATATGTACCTACAATGCCAGAATCGCGCTCTTTAAAATTAATTTCTGGCTTGATTCCGAGTAAATGCCTCACCTGCTCTTGTAATTGAGCGGTGCTGATCCCAGAACGCAGAGCAGTTTTTAAATCTATTTGACCAGTTTCATTCAATAAACAAGGACGCAGCCAGCCATCGGCACTCAGGCGCATCCGGTTGCAACGATCGCAAAAACATTCTGACATTTGACTAATAAATCCCAGTGTCCCCTTCGCACCGGGAATTTTAAAGACATCAGCAGGGCCTGCACCACGAACTTGAGATTCTGTCAAGCCCCAATGCTCGCGGATTTTTTGTCGTAAATCGGCTGAAGATACCCAACCGCGATCGCCAAACAAATGCATATTACCAATAGGCATAAATTCAATAAATCGGACGTGCCACTGTTTGTCAATTGTCAGGGCGGCTAAATCTAGAACTTCGTGATCGTTAACGCCAGGAATTACCACTACATTCAGCTTCAGTGGGTCGAATCCGACGTGATGGGCAGCTTGAATCCCATGCCAAACTTGTTGCCAACGAGAACGACCCTGATTACCGATAATTTGGTCAAAAATGTCGGGATCAAGAGAGTCAAGACTAATATTAATTCGTCGCAGACCTGCATTGTAAAGGTTTTGTGCCATCGGAGCCAGCAAAAACCCGTTGGTGGTCATTGAGAGGTCTTGAGTTTGGGGAAGAGTTGCGATCGCCCTAACCAAATTCACTACACCGGGACGCAATAAGGGTTCACCCCCAGTCAAACGAAACTGATTAAAGCCGACTGGAATAAATACCTCTTGAATTAAGGTGAGCAGCTCCTCATCAGTCAATAGCTGTTGCTTGAGAATATAGTCCAGTTCTACTCCCTCTGGCATACAGTATTGACAACGAAAATTGCAGCGATCGATTAAGCTAATGCGGAGGTAGTCTACCTGGTTCATCGTTTTATTTTTATTGTCTCTGATTAATTAAAGACTTCACCGAATTTTAGATTTTAGATTTTAAATTTTAGATAATGGAATTGAATAATTCAAAAGCGTTCGACTAAGCGCTTACGCCGTTCGCGTAGCGTTCCGCAGGAAAGTCCAAAATTTAAAAAAGTCTGAAAGCAAGCGAATTAAAATGCGAGAACAAATCTAAAATTCTTGCTCGATAGCCCCTGCATTCATGCGACGTGGCTCAATCCAAAATCCAAGTTGCGCTGTCAGCGCACCAAAGGTGCGACCCAAAATCCAAAATTGAGTTCCAGAGGTGGTTTACCCCTTTCTACTATAGTTGTTGTAACTCAAAATACCGTACTCCCCCTTAAGTAAGAGTTCACAGATTGTGGCATAATAAGCCGATCGCATCCACTAGTTAGTCATCAATCGTGCAAGACACCGACTCCATCAACGACCTTGCTGCTGCTTTACAGCAGCCAGCAGATATTACCTTTGAACTGCCCGATCCAAAAGATGAACAGATTCTAGAGTCAGATTTTCAAGAGCAGCTCGAAATAGCTTGGCAGGTATGCGATCGCTTTGATTTGCAAACTGAAATCTGGCGGGGGCGAATTTTACGGGCTATCCGCGACAGAGAGAAAGTCGGTGGTGACGGGCGTGGTACTGGCTTTCTGCGATGGCTAAAAGAGCGGGAAATCAGCAAAAGTCAAGCTTATGCCTGGATTCAATTGGCGAATAGTGCCGATACTCTGATCGAAGACGGTAAACTTGACCCCGCATCTGTGAACAACTTCAGTAAACGGGCATTTGTTGAAACCTCCAAAGCATCGCCCCAAGTGCAACAGATGGTGAGTGAAGCTGCACAAAAAGGCGATCGCATCACCAGGCGGGAAGTACGTCAACTCAGCGATGAATGGACAGCCATGTCCTCAGATTTGCTACCGGAAGCAGTTAAGGAAAAAGCAGCAGATAACACCCTTCCCCCACGCTACATCGCCCCACTGGTGAAGGAAATGGAAAAACTGCCAGAATCGCACCAAAAATTTATTCAAAAGGAAATTGCTGCTAACCCAGATGTAGATACTCTGAAACAGGTAACCACCGAAGCGCGTAACTTGGCAAAATATCTCAAAGGGGCGGCTCAAGTTCAGGCGCTGACGAAAGAAGATGTTGACATTGAAACAGCCTTAGAAGAAGCGCAAAGAGTCGGCTGTTTGAGCATTGCTGCTGATCTAGTCAATCAAGCATCCCAAATTGAACAAACGATCGCTAAACTCTACATGACTTGGAAACGGATCAGTAATTTAGCAGATCGATTATATGTAGATACTGGCGCAAGTACACCCAACTTGCGATCGCTCCTCAATTGCTTGGAACCTCTGGGTGGTGAAATCATGGAATTGCAACTTAGTGGTGCGACTGAACACACTATTCGTTTGCAAATTCAGGAGACAAGTTAGAGAATAGCGCTCTTCTATAACTCTCACCAGAGAAAAATCAGAAACCTTTGTTGTCATTAGTTTTGATAAATCTAGAAGTAGGTTGGGGAGCCACTGTGCCCTTGCGGTTTCCCGACTTGTACTCCGTAGGGGATCTTGCTAGCAAGAGCGTCTAGTAGAGAAGTGCGGGCTATTCGGTATCGCATTTTATCTTTGAGTAAAGTTGTGCGACATAATAGCAATAGCCACCTGACTCCAGGTTTCTATGTCAACCACCATCAGTGAACCCATTGTCACTTGGGAAAAGTTACCTGATGACTTTCCTTTACCAGATGAGCCTGTGGACAACATTAGTCAGCCAGCGCTCGCATTTGCCCTCACTGAAAGCTTGGAACTGGCAGGGTTAATTTCGCTTCAGATACTCATCGGTACAAATTTTGGGATTTGTGCAACTGTAAATGGCAAGTTGGTGATAAAAGCGCCGGATTGGTTCTATGTCCCTTCTGTGTTACCGACAGTTCCACCAAACCAAAACCGTCATAGTTATACCCCGAACTTAGAAGGAGAAGTTCCGGCAATCGTCATAGAATTTTTGTCAGAGACAGAAGGTGGTGAATACTCAATTAAAGCTAAGTACCCACCTGGTAAGTGGTACTACTATGAGCGCATTCTCCAAGTCCCCACTTATGTAATTTTTGAACCAGAGGCGGGGTGGGTGGAAGTCTATCAACTAAGTGCTTCAGGGCAATACGAACTCCAGCAACCGAATGGGGATAGACGGTATTGGATTGCGAGTATTGGGCTGTTTTTAGGAATTTGGCAGGGTGTGAAAGTAAATCGTACTGGCTATTGGTTGCGCTGGTGGGATGAAACCGGGCAATTGCTGCTGTGGGGAGTAGAACGATTACAACAATAGCAGCAATTGCGATCGCGCATGGCTGCGAAGTTACGAGAATTAAACATTGATCCAGAGACAGTTTAATTTATAGCCTTTTTGCTCTTTTTGAACCACAATCCCCTACCCTGTGGCTTGATTTGCGATTTCGGTGATCGCATTTGCTATTTCGGGGATCGCATTTGCGATTTAAGCGACTACATTTGCGATTTGGGCGACTACATTTGTTATTTCGGCGATCGCATTTGTTATTTCGGCGATCGCATTTGTTATTTCGGCGATCGCATTTGTTATTTCGGCGATCGCATTTGCGATTTCGGCGACTACATTTGCGATTTGGGCGATCCCTACAGTGGTCACTGAGCTTGTCGAAGTGCTGGCTACGCCTACGCAATTGCTGATTGCGTTCTATGCTAAAACAACTTCAGACAAAGACCTCTAAGAGGTTTTACTACCAAAACCTGTCCCTCTCCAACTCAAAGAGGGACAGGCTTGAACTTTAGTTTAAGGTAAAAAGAGGTTTATCAAACTCATGTCTACTTAGCAGCGCAAGATGCAGTGTTGAGCCAAGAGTTATGTGGCGTCGCCGTGGGTACTTGAGCAACCAAAACCACGTTCCCATTGGCATCTATAACCCACCCTTGGGCTTCCACAATTTGAGTAGGTTCATTGACAGAATTAACTTTCTGTGATTTTTTTTCTATGTTTCGCTGCGCCTGAACAACCGCTCTTTTGGGAATACCGTCAGCACGATTCTGACTTTCTGGAGAGAGTGTGATCCAATCTGCCAGCACCGCATCATCAGCTATCAATGGCTGCGTGGGATCGGCTATTAGTCCTCCACGCCCAGTCCTAATAAATGAACTCCTGGCTATTTTTGCACCAGAATTACAATCAGCAACAATTTGCTTTGAAGCATCAACTAGATTTACGGGTAGTTCCACTAATCCCCTACTGGGGTCAGCATCTGGTGAGTTGATTTGGACTGTGCCATTTAATGAAGGGTTTTGCTGAGAAAATGCCGTGATGTCATTTGTTAGCAGGTTATTCGGGTTTTTTTCGCCTGTTGGATCAAGCTTCTCTACATCTGCACCTGTGCGCGCAACAAATCCAAAGATATTCTTAGTAGTGATTTTGATTTTACCACCTGAGCCAGAGAAGGCGTTGGCGGTGATATCGCTATTTCCTAAGGGAGTGGCAACAACAAAGCCATTAGGTGCATTAATGATGATATTACCACCATCTCCATTACCCCCTGTATTAGTGGTTATTTGACTGTTGCGCTGCATCAGTAATAAGTCCCGCACGTTGAGTGTAATATTACCGCCCTGACCTGGATTACTATTAGATGTGAGTTTTCCTTTGTTGTCGAGCCAGATAGAGCCAGCAGTTATATTGAGATCACCTGCTTTGCCTGTATTACTTACATTCCCCATACTGCTTACAACTATTTCAGCCCCGTCCCGGATAATCAATTTATCTGTATCAATTGTTACTTTTCCAGCGTCTCCAAAGCTTAGAGTCCCAGCCGCCAAGTTGCTGGCAATTCCTGTTGCTGAGACTCCTATTAGTTCTATAGCCTCTGAGGCTTCAACAGTTAAATCTCCTCCGTTTCCTCTAGCTAATTGAGCGTCGTTCATAGTGGACTCTGCTGATACCTCTGCCCCATCTTGGATACGTAACCTACCAGTTTTAATTGTAAGGTTACCTGCATTTCCATCACCAAAAGTCGTACTAAACAGTCCGCTCAGAGGAATTGATAAAGTTCTACTACGAATCAACTCCACAGACTCGGAAGCGTTGACCGTCAAACTTCCTCCCGCTCCCATACCTTTAGTAGAAGTAGCTACTTGTGCCCCATCCTGAACAATTAATTTTTTGGCATTAATGCTTATTTCTTTACCATCTCGGTCACCTGTAGTTTGACTTATTAGGCGCACATGACGACCACTTAGTTCTACAGACTTTCCCTGTACCTGAATACTACCGCCACCCTCACCACTAGCATCTACTTGAGATGGAAACACTTCACCATTAGTAATTCGCTCGATTAATTTAATGTTCTGGAAATTCTGGACACCTTCATATCCCAAACTCCAACTTTGGTTTATTGGTTCGAGACTGAGACTGACTAGACTATTACTAGCGACACTTCCTAGCTCAATTCGTCCCGATGCTGCTGTTAAATTTCCCCCATCTAGGGTTATATCACCACCTATAAGTGCCAAGGTTTTAAGCGGCTTCACTTGCAAACCAACAGGTTGCTCAAAGATATTAATATTAGTTATTGTACCATTTGGACTAGAAGCTTGGGATTGATTGTATATGGGTTTTGCGGTTGCTCCGAATTGTAAACCAATGGGAATACTTACTTTCAATAAGGGTGAGGTTTGGGGATCTACGGCACTAAACTTAGTACCATCAGCAAAGTTCAGACTATTCGCCGTACTAGCAACAAATGAACCACCGATGTTTAAAGAAGCATTGGGGCCAAAGATAATCCCGTTAGGATTAATCAAAAACAGGTTGGCTTGTCCATTAGCTTTAATAATGCCTTCAATATTAGAAACAGACCTACCCGTTATCCGGCTAATAATGTTCTGAACATTTGCTGCGTTGTTGAAGTAGGCTGTGCTTCCAGTGGGGACAGAAAATTGTTCAAAGCTGTGAAACAGATTGCTTATATTTCGGAATTTATCTTCAATCAGGGTTCCACCATTAATAGTTATAGTATTACCTGTTTTTGTAATTTGAGAATTATCAGGTAGAGTACTGTCTTGGATAATTTGAGCAATAGCAGAGTTGCTAAAGAAAGCTATTGCACTATATATTGTAACTCCTAGTCCTTGACACCAGCCCCAAAAATTAACCATGTCTGATATTGCACCCCTCAAAAGTAGTACCAGTTACTGAACAATACTGACTCTATCAAAAATTAAAACTTATGCAACGAGGGCTATGTCATTCTGAGAGGATGTTTTAAAAGTCCCGAAAGGTATAATTTTGCAGTTCTGCACTGGGTTAAATACAACGCAAAATCAAGGTTGCACCATATACTGAGATGCTTTGCTGTACTAACTATGAGAGCAAAAGACCCTTTTAAAACATCCTCTGATCTAGATACAGAGTTTAGTGAAGGATCTGCAATCTTTCCCACTTTGCTATCGCTACGCTCATACCATATAAGTAAGTCGGCGATAAAAATACGATATATATGCACCGACTTACTTAATTTAAGATGATTACTATTAAGTTGACACTTTCTTTATGGCTTTGGGCAAGGGCAATCAGTAATCTCACCTTTACATAAGCAAGCCCATAATTCGACATGCTTACCTGGAATTAATAGTGAACTATTCGTATCTCTAACTTGAATTTTAGTTAGGTCAATATTACACTTAACTTGTAAAACATCATCTCCTGATATACCGTACTTTTCAAGTACCTTGCTTAAGTTAGAGTTCTTCAGTCTCTCACTAATTTCTTGTTTAATCTCGTCTTTTAACAGATATAATGTTTGAGCATCTATAACTGTTGGTTGTACTGTTTGAGATTCCATAAATTTTACTTTCCTTGCAGATTGGTAAATGTGTAAACTGAGCTTGTGATGTACTAAATTAATGTGACTTCGCATTAGTACAGTTTGGCGATGAAGAAATCAAAGATACAGAGTCTAGAGTGGCACGAAAGCATTAGGTTTCTAAGCTCTTGCGAACTCTCATAATTATGACTTCAGCTTGGCTAGTAATAATTACGCCTTGTGTTACAAAACTTCATATATTTCTGTTGGATTTCCTTAAAGCATTGATAAATTTGGCTACTGACCGTTGATCACTCAAAAGGATTGAGTAATTGATACCTCCTCAACTCTCACACTCTGCTTACCGTTTGGATAAGCCCACAAGCTAAAGCCTTAGCATTATCGGTTTGATCTTTCTCATCCCGCCACAAAATCAAATATGTTTTTTGTGTAGGTGTTGAGGATGATGGAATCTGCGATACCTTTGGTGGACTACGCCAATGCACCCACAGCTTAAATTTATTACAAAGGGCGATCGCTTGTATGAAGGTGATAGCGAATCAGCGATGTCTACGACGGGCTACGCCAACGCACCCATAGCTGAGTTTAATAGAAGGTGCGATCGCACTAACAAAAATTACGAGAATCTCAATTTTTAATTAGCAGCGCAAGATGCAGTGTTGAGCCAAGAGTTATGGGGCGTCGCCGTGGGTACTTGAGCAACCAGAACCACGTTCCCATTGGCATCTATAACCCACCCTTGGGCTTCCACAATTTGAGTAGGTTCATTGACAGAATTAACTTTCTGTGATTTTTCTTCTGTGTTTCGCTGCGCCTGAACAACCGCTCTTTTGTGAATACCGCCAGCACGATTCTGACTTTCTGGAGAGAGTGTGATCCAATCTGCTAGCACCGCATCATCAGCTATCAATGGCTGCGTGGGATCGGCTATTAGTCCTCCACGCCCAGTCCTAATAAATGAACTCCTGGCTATTTTTGCACCAGAATTACAATCAGCAACAATTTGCTTTGAAGCATCAACCAGATTTACGGGTAGTTCCACTAATCCTTTACTGGGGTCAGCATCTGGTGAGTTGATTTGGACTGTGCCATTTAATGAAGGGTTTTGCTGAGAAAACGCCGTAATATCATTTGTTGGCAGGTTATTCGGGTTTTTTTTGCCTGTTGGATCAAGCTTCTCTACGTCTGCACCTGTGCGCGGCACAAACCCAAAGATGTTCTTAGCGGTGATTGTGATTTTACCACCTGAGCCAGAGAAGGCATTGGCAGTGATATCGCTATTTCCCAAGGGAGCAGCGACGAGGAAGCCATTAGGTGCTTTGATGGTGATATTACCGCCATCTCCACCAAGCCCTGTCGTACCTGCGTTAGTGGTTATTTTACTTTCGCGGCGCATCAGTAATAAGTCCCGCACCTGTAGCGTAATATTCCCGCCTCGACCTGATTCGGTTTCAGATGTAAGTTTTCCTTTGTTGTCCAGAAGTATGGAGCGAGCGGTTATATTTAAATCGCCTGCTTTCCCTAAGTTATTTGGATCTGCGTCATAGATTACATTTTTTCGAGCTTGGCTGCTCACAGAGATTGCAGCCCCATTCTTGATAATCAATCGCCCTGTCGTTAGCGTCAAGTTTCCACCATCTCCAGGCCCTTCAGTTCCAGAAAACAAGCCACTGAGCCTAGAACCATTTGGTGAGGTTCCTATTAGTTCTACGGACTCAGAGGCGTTCACCGTCAAATTTCCTGCTTTTCCTGTAGCTGGTGTAAGTCGGTTAGAAAGATAACTATATATACTTTCAGAGGTTGTTGATATTTTTGCTCCTCCTTGGATACGCAACTTTCCAGTGTTAATTGTGATGTTGCCAGCGTTTTTATCGCCATAAGTTGCACTAAATAATCCACTGGATATTAAATCACTACCATCTGCGAAGAGAGGAATGGAGGTGCCGCCGATTAGTTCCACGGAATCTGAGGCGTTTATGGTCAATTGCCCCTGCAATTGTCCTCCATCTCTAACGACCAACTTTTTAGTAGTGACATTTATGCTTCCAGAGTTTTCGGTGGAGAAACTCTGAGTAAACAGTTGGGCATCTTGCTCAACTACTACAGAGTCTGAGGCGTTCAGTGTCACATTCCCCCCTGACTGATCTTGCGAGGGATAAACTAGAATGACGAAACTGCCAGCTATCCGCACAAGCTTCCCTTGCATCTCGATATTGCCACCACTTTCTCCATGAGTATCGATGGTGGATGAAATTTGGTTCGATTTGATTAATTCGATGTTCTGGAAATTTGGAACACCTTCATATCCAAATGCCCAAGCTTGGTTCGTTGGACTTAAACTGACCAGACTATTACCAGCGACGCTTCCTAACTCAACGCTTCCGTCGTTTGCTGTGATATTTCCCCCATCTAGCGTGATATCACCGCCGATGAGTGCCAAGGTTTTGCCTTGCTGCACCTGTAGACCAACGCCTTGTCCAAAGATATTAACTGCCCCATCTGGTTCTGCTTGGGATTGATTGCGGATGGGAGCCGCAGTTGTTCCGAATTGTAAACCAATGGGAACACTTACTGTCAGCAGGGGTGTAGTTTGAGGAGATGTAGCACTAAATTTTATCCCATCAGCAAAGTTCAAGCTACTCGCCGTACTGGCCACAAATGAACCGCCGATATTTAAAGAAGCATTTGACCCAAAAACAATGCCGTTAGGATTAATCAGAAACAGGTTGGCTGTGCCGTTAGCTTTCAAAATGCCATCTATATTGGAAATAGAATTGCTTGTTACCCGACTGATGATGTTTTGAATATCTCTTGCATTGTTAAAGTAGGCTGTCCTTCCCGCAGAGACAGAAAACTGTTCAAAGCTGTGGAATAAGTTTGTACCACGAACTGCCCCACCATCAATCTGGTCTGTAGGCTGACCATCGATTAGTTTTGGTGTAATGATTGAACTTTCAGATCCAAGTGTGCCATCCTTTTGTATTTGGGCTAAGGCAAAACTCTCAAAGAAAGTCAGCACTCCAGCAATTGCTAAAGTACTGACTATCCCTAACTCCCAGCACCAACTGCTTCGGTATCGAAACATCACAAACTTGCACCCAAAAAATAAGAGTATATTTAAATACTGCTCCTTGCTAATTAGGTAGAGTCATACTTGAGATTATCTCTGTAGCCTAACTAGTAAATGCAAAGTTCAGCATTTTTATCCTCACTAGAATAAACTCTTTAGAGGTCATTTATAAAGTAAAAATAAAATTACTCTTGGGGAGCCAATGCATTGCTGTAGTCAAAAGAGTTGTAGCAACTGGTGAACCAGCGCACCCAAGTTGGTTTCCTTAGATTTACTTTATAAATGGTTTCTTACAGTCCGAAGACTAAATTATTTAGCAGTTACAGCCAAGAGGGTTGTGATTTGAAGGGCAAGGGACACACCATGATCTTTGCATTAGCACAATTCTCTCTTCTGTGTTTTTTGGGATTGCGGGCAATAATTCATTCGGTTGCTGTTCATTAACTGCATCACCAGATTTGATTTTATTTAGGTCAAGATTGCACTGCCACTGAACTATCAGAGCTCGATCTTCTAATACTCCGTACTTCTCAAGCACTGTGTATAAGTCAGCATTATTAACGCTTTCAAGCAGTTTCTGTTGAATCTCGTCTTGTAACTGTTGTAATGTTTCAGGGTTCATAACTGTTTCCATTTCCTACAGAATGTGTACAATTATGGATTCAGCTTGGCTAGGAAGAATTTCGCATAGTTTCACAAAATTCAATGCTGAGATTGAAATCTCAGGCTGGCTTTGACTCACCGCCAGCCTCCCAACTAATTCTTAATCCCTGTGGTGGCAATACCCTGAATAAACTGACGCTGACCGATGAGAAATAGTACCATCACTGGAACTGTCGCGATCGTCACTGCTGCCATCATCAAAGGCCAATTATTCGTAAATTGCTCTTGAAACTCTGCCAACGCCAGCTGCACCGTCCTTAATTCTGGTCGTGTCGTAAATACCAGAGGCTTAAACAAATCATTCCATTCGCCGATGAAGGTGAACAAAAACAGCGTTACCAAGGCCGGACGGGCTAAAGGTAACATCACTCGCCACAAAATTTGCAGTCGGTTCGCCCCATCTATGGCTGCGGCTTCCTCTAACTCCACCGGAATTGTCTGGAAATACTGACGTAACAAGAAAATCCCAAAGCCGTTGACAGCAGTGGGTAAAATCAGCGCCCCATAGGTATTTATCAGGTGTCCCCACTTCAAAACCAAAAAGATGGGAATCACCAATAACTGAAAGGGAATCACCAATGTTGCTAAAACCACCAATAGCAATGCTTGGCGTCCCCGAAACTTCAGCCGTGCTAAGGCGTAACCAGCCAAAGCAGAAGTGACAATCTGAAACGCCGTCACAGCGATCGCTACCAAGGTAGAATTAGCAAACGCCAGCAAAAATTTTCCCTGTTGCCATGCAACGCGGTAATTAGCTAAAGACCAGTTATTTTTGGACAAATTTTCCGGGCTGGCAATCGGCGGTGCAAAGGAGGTGAGAAAGACTACAAACAGAGGGAGTAGAACGACAAATGCCCCTAGCAGTAAGACTACTAGGCTCAAAAAATCGCCAGATTTCAGATTCGGGTTTGGTTTGGACATTACTTGAGCTGCAAAGCATTTGTTCCGCTAGTACTAGAGCATCACCCCCAGCAACAATTAATCTATAAACATAGTCTACTTGTTAAGTTAAGTTAAATTAAACCACAGTGATTGTTACCCTCAGTTCATAGGGTAAATTGAATCCTGGTATCAAATAATTCAAATTTACAGGAGTAAACATACCATGCAGCAGCTTACAGACCAATTTAAAGAATTAGATTTCAAGAGCGAAACATACAAAGATGCTTATAGCCGGATTAATGCGATCGTGATTGAAGGGGAACAAGAAGCCCATGAGAATTACATCACACTAGCCCAACTGCTGCCGGAATCTCATGATGAATTGATTCGCCTATCTAAAATGGAAAGCCGCCATAAAAAAGGATTTGAAGCTTGTGGGCGCAATTTGCAAGTAACCCCAGATTTGCAATTTGCCAAGGAGTTTTTCTCTGGACTACACCAAAATTTCCAAACAGCGGCGGCATCCGGTAATGTCGTTACTTGTCTGTTGATTCAGTCTTTGATTATTGAATGTTTTGCGATCGCAGCATACGAAAATTATATCAACGTCGCCGATGATTTCGCCCGCAAAATCACTGAGGGAGTAGTAAAAGAAGAATATAGCCACCTCAACTTTGGAGAAGTTTGGTTGAAAGAACATTTTACAGAATCCAAAGCTGAACTAGAAGAAGCAAACCGCCAAAACCTACCCATCGTTTGGAGAATGCTCAACCAAGTAGAGAGGGATGCCCACACAATGGCAATGGAAAAAGATGCTTTGGTAGAAGCCTTTATGATTCAGTACGGTGAAGCATTAAGTAATATCGGTTTCACAACTCGCGATATTATGCGGTTGTCAGCCTATGGACTCATAGCCGCTTAAAAAAGTGCTGAGTAACGAGTGCTGAGGAGCCAGTGCTTAGGGGAGCCAGCGCGGTCTTGGGGGTTTCCCCCATAAGAGACTGGCGTCGGCTCTGCCGACTTGAAGCAACTGGCGTTGCTGAGTAGTTCAACTTTAAATTCAGAACATCAGAACTCAGGACTTAGGACTCAGGACTGCTCAACCACTTAAATATTCCACGCGCTCAAGACAGCATAAGCTTAATAATCACTACATGTTTGGTCTAATTGGACATCTCGCTAGTTTAGAACACGCTCAAGCGGTAGCTCAAGAATTGGGATACCCAGAATATGCCGATCAAGGGCTAGACTTTTGGTGCAGCGCTCCGCCGCAAATTGTTGATAGCATTATTGTCACCAGTGTAACTGGGCAACAAATTGAAGGACGGTATGTAGAATCTTGCTTTCTGCCGGAGATGCTAGCTAGTCGCCGCATCAAAGCTGCAACGCGCAAAATCCTCAACGCTATGGCCCATGCACAAAAGCATGGTATTAACATCACAGCTTTAGGCGGATTTTCCTCGATTATTTTTGAAAATTTTAAGTTAGAGCAGTTTAGCCAAGTCCGTAACATCAAACTAGAGTTTGAACGGTTCACCACAGGAAACACGCACACTGCCTACATTCTTTGTAAGCAGGTGGAAGAAGCGTCAAAACAACTGGGAATTGATCTATCAAACGCGACAGTTGCTATATGTGGAGCAACTGGTGACATTGGTAGTGCAGTTACCCGCTGGCTAGATGCGAGAACAGATGTCAAAGAACTGCTGCTAATCGCCCGTGATCAAGAACGTCTCAAAGAGTTGCAAGGCGAACTGGGGCGGGGAAAAATCATCGGTTTGACAGAAGCACTGCCCCTAGCTGATGTTGTAGTTTGGGTTGCCAGTATGCCCAAAGGCGTGGAAATTGACGCTACCACTTTGAAACAACCCTGTTTGTTGATTGATGGTGGCTATCCTAAAAACTTAGCGACGAAAATTCAGTATCCTGGTGTACACGTGTTAAATGGTGGAATTGTAGAGCATTCCCTGGATATTGACTGGAAAATTATGAAAATAGTCAATATGGACGTGCCAGCCCGCCAGTTGTTTGCTTGTTTTGCCGAATCAATGCTGCTGGAATTTGAGAAGTTATACACGAACTTTTCGTGGGGACGAAATCAGATTACCGTAGACAAAATGGAGCAGATTGGTCGGGTATCAGTAAAACATGGATTTAGACCACTGCTGGTTTAAGAGTTAGGAGCAAAGCCGGAGACGCTCCGCCTCCGGTTAGGAGTTAAGAGTTAATAACTTTCATAAGTCCACACCTTCTAAAACCTCACTCCTGGCTCCTCACTTCTCACTGCTCAATCCTCACTCTGAAAAACTTATAACTCGTAATTCATAACCCCTACGATGGCAACTACCGAGCGTAAACCGCTACTGTTAGATTTTGAAAAACCCCTAGCAGAACTCGCAACCCGAATTGATCAAATTCGGCAACTTGCAGAAGAAAATGGCGTCGATGTTTCTGGTCAAATTCGTCAACTAGAAGCACGCGCCATGCAACTGCGTGAGGAAATTTTCACTAGTCTATCCCCGTCCCAGCGATTGCAAGTCGCTCGTCATCCGCGTCGCCCCAGTACTCTCGATTACATTCAGGCTATTAGTGATGAATGGATGGAATTGCATGGCGATCGCTGTGGTGGTGACGATCCGGCTTTAGTTGGTGGTGTCGGTCGTCTGAGTGGGCAACCTGTGGTGATGTTGGGTCATCAAAAAGGTCGCGATACCAAAGACAATATTGCCCGTAACTTTGGAATGCCTTACCCTGGCGGCTACCGCAAGGCGATGCGGTTGATGGAACACGCGAATAAGTTTAGTATGCCAATACTAACCTTTATCGACACGCCAGGAGCTTGGTCTGGGGTAGAAGCAGAACATCAAGGTCAAGGAGAGGCGATCGCCTACAACTTGCGGGAAATGTTCTGCTTAGATGTGCCAATTATCTGCACAGTCATCGGTGAGGGCGGTTCTGGCGGCGCACTCGGTATTGGTGTAGGCGATCGCCTCCTGATGTTTGAACACTCCGTTTATACCGTTGCCACTCCCGAAGCCTGTGCTGCCATTTTGTGGAAAGATGCCGGTAAGGCTCCCCAAGCCGCTGTTGCTCTGAAAATTATTTCCCACGACCTGAAAAAGTTGGGAATTATCGACCAAATATTACCTGAACCCACTGGTGGCGCTCATTCTGACCCTTTAAAAGCCGCTACCACTCTCAAGCAAGTGCTGCTGGAAAATTTGGACGAACTCAATCGTTTAACCGCTCCAGAACGCCGCCAACTGCGGTATGAAAAATTCCGCAAAATTGGTGTTTTTACAGAAGTTGCCCACTAACAGCACTACATAATCATTGATTAACCAAGCAGCAATGTTATAATTGCCTATGTGCTTAAAGATTTTTAACAATCTAGCCATAGGCATTTGCATGTTTGGCAAATATACTCAAGTTGATTGGATAGCCTTTGTATTATTAAGTAATCTAATTTGAGTGGACGGCGTGATTTTACGGGCGATGATTTGTTGTCTTTACTGGAAAAACCCATAATATACCGACTATTGCACTGCATTATAGCAGTTGCTGAATGAAAATCATCAGATTTTTAGATTCCTTTAATCTATCCAAACCGAGAAGTGTGAATAATGGGGTGGTAATAGGCTTTGGGAACTGCCAAAAAATTGGGAGACACCATGAGTGTTGAGCAAAAACGACGCGCCCTGATTACTGGGGCCAGTAGTGGAATTGGGAAAGCAACGGCTTTAGCCTTTGCAAAGGCGGAAATAGATGTGGCTCTAGTCAGCCGTTCTTTGGATAAGTTGGAGGCAGTAAGAGAAGCTGTACAGCACACTGGGGTGGAAGCAAAAGCTTACGCTGTAGATTTAGCGCAGCTGTTTGAAGTCAAAGAAAAGATCCAAGCGATCGCCCTTGACTTTGGTGATATAGACATTCTGGTAAACGGTTCTGGCATAGCATATACAGCTACTTTGAGCGAAACCCCCCTAGAGGACTGGCAGCAGGTAATTAACTTGAATCTTACCAGCGTGTTTCAGTGCATTATGGGGATTTTGCCTTTAATGCGCGATCGGGGTACAGGCACAATTATCAACATTGCCTCAATTGCCGCCAAGCAACCGTTTCCCGGTTGGGGA
Source organism: Nostoc sp. (assembly GCF_036919675.1). Classification (GTDB taxonomy): domain Bacteria; phylum Cyanobacteriota; class Cyanobacteriia; order Cyanobacteriales; family Nostocaceae; genus Nostoc. The sequence continues at coordinate 29,130 of NZ_JBALCP010000090.1, read as the reverse complement.
GCATATAGCGTCAGCAAGGCTGGTTTGATTGCTCTCTCTCAAACCCTGGCACAAGAAGAACGCACCAACGGCATTCGTGTCACGGTTATTTGTCCTGGGGCAGTCAATACCGAACTTTGGGACACAGAAACAGTCCATGCCAACTTAGACCGTTCCAAGATGTTAACCCCGGAAATTGTGGCTCAGTCAATTCTTTACACAGTTCTATTGCCACAACAGGCAGTTATTGATGAATTGACCCTAATGCCCAGCGCTGGCGCACTCTAATTGCGAAGTTAGGAGTTAGGAGTTAGGAATTAGAATTTTTAACTCATAACTCATAACTCCTAACTAAATTCAAACCATAACCAAGACTCAATCATGACTATTGCTAGTTCCAACGGTTCCAATTGCTCTCAATCACCTCTGATTCCCGATTTGGCAGAAGCCATAACTCCTAGACCCGATCGCAATACTAATAACGGGCGACAAGCAGATGTATTCCCGCCCAAAGAGGAACAGATGGAGGAAATGAAGGATGCCGTGCGGACACTAATATTGGGAGTTGGCGAAGACCCCGAACGCGAAGGACTCCTCAAAACACCCAAGCGAGTGGCCGAGGCAATGCGGTTTCTTACCAGTGGCTACAACCAATCCCTTGAAGAACTCGTTAACGATGCCATCTTTGATGAGGGGCATAACGAGATGGTACTAATTAGAGATATTAATTTCTTTAGTCTGTGCGAACATCATATGCTGCCATTTATGGGTAGAGCACACGTTGCTTATATCCCCAACCAAAAAGTTGTGGGACTGAGTAAACTGGCGCGCATTGTTGAGATGTATTCTCGCCGCTTGCAAGTACAGGAAAGGCTAACCCGCCAAATTGCCGAAGCAATCCAAACCATTCTAGAACCTCAAGGCGTCGCCGTTGTGATGGAAGCTAGCCATATGTGTATGGTAATGCGGGGTGTCCAGAAACCAGGTTCTTGGACTGTCACTAGCGCAATGGTTGGTGTGTTTCAAGACGAGCAGAAAACCCGCGAAGAATTTTTTAACTTGATTCGCCACCAAGCAGCGTTCTTTTAAGCAATGGGGAGTGGGCATGGAGCACTTGTACTGAGCGAACGCAAGAGCGTCTCGTAGAGAAGCCGTTGGCGCAGCCTCTCGAAGAGTTGTATTGGGCACAAGAGGCAGAGGAGCAGTTCTTGCTGGGGGCAAGGGGGAGAATTAAAATTACCTCTTTCCCCTCTACTCCCTGCTCCCTGCTCCCCTGCCTCTTCTTCCCTACTCCCCCTACTCCCTTTACTCCCTACTCCCCAATTTCTCAAACAACTTGGCTACTTTATCTAAATCTTTATTTCCAGGTGAACGTTCCACACCACTAGATAAATCAACGCCGCTAGGATTAACCTGACTCAGGGCTTCCACAATATTATCTGCTGTTAGTCCTCCAGCTAAAAACCAAGGGCAACTAGGGCTAAATTGTTCTAGCATCGTCCAATCTAAGGTTTTGCCTGTACCACCCAGTTGTTGCGGATGGTAGGCGTCCAGTAGTAAAGTATCTACGTATTTTATGTAATTATTTGCTGTGTCAAGATGCTCAAGACTAGCAATTCTGAGCGCTTTAATGATTTCGATATTGGATAAAGATTGATGTAACTGGTAGCAGAAATGTGGTGATTCATCTCCGTGTAACTGGACACCAGTCAACCCAGAATCAACAACTATCTGACTGATTTCGAGGATACTAGCATTGGCAAAAACACCAATTGTGTCAATATTTGCCGGAAGTTCTGCCACTGCTGCCCGAATTTGGGATACCGTAACGTAGCGAGGTGAGGTTGGCACACAAATAAATCCTAGTGCCGTTGCACCCAGAGAGGCGATCGCTATAGACTGCTGTGGTTGAGTGATGCCGCAAATCTTAACACGCATGAAAATCTGACAAATTTAAAATAATCATTTGAAAAGTCTAAACTATCTAAAAAACTTTTGGGCCTTGGTAATTTTATAATCTTGTAGGTCTACATAAACTTTTCCATTTAGGAGACAAAAGCTTGATTTCATCTATTTTACTAGCAGCCGCTGCATCTGTTCCCGCAACACCTGCGTGGAATCCTACAGTCGGGATCATCATCAGCATCAGCAGCTTAGTAGTGCTTTTACTAAGTACTAGGATTGAAAAACCCCTAGTTGGCCCCAAGTTCCCGATCCTGCCGATCAGTATTCCAACATTTGTTGGTGCAATGGCTTTGGGTCATGTTATCGGTATTGGCATAGTTTTAGGACTGACTAACATTGGTCGTCTATAGTTTTGCGATCACAGCGGCGTTACTTGTAACGCCACGATCAATACAAAACTCCTAAAAACGATTTTGGGCAGGGGGAGTAGGGAAGAAATAACTTATGCCCCATGCCCAATGCCCCACTTCAGAGTTTTGCTCACAGGCATTAATTGTCTATTCTAGAAATAAGAGCATTTCGTCACTCGGCACTACCGAATTGATGCTCAATATAAATGTGTATCCAACTATGTGTAGTATCTCGGTATAAAAACTACTGGCGATATCTAGTTTTAGGACAATGTAATGCAAACAAATTGGAAAATTGGGTCTTTATTTGGAATTCCCCTGTTTTTAGACCCGTTATGGTTTGTGATTTTAGGGTTGGCAACTCTCAATTTTGGGGTAGCTTATCAGGAATGGGGGAATGTCATAGCTTGGAGTGCTGGAATAGTTATGGCACTGTTGCTATTTGGTTCAGTGTTGCTACATGAGTTGGGTCACAGCTTGGTAGCCCGATCGCAAGGCATTAAAGTTAATTCAATTACCCTATTTCTGTTTGGCGGGATTGCTGCTATTGAAGAAGAATCTAAAACTCCTTTCAAAGCCTTTCAAGTGGCGATCGCTGGCCCTTTGGTGAGTATCATACTATTTTTCCTGCTCCGGCTGGTAGTCACCGTGATATCTGATACTAGTCCACTCAGTGTTATGGTTGGAGATTTGGCGAGAATTAACTTGGTGGTGGCTCTATTTAACCTGATTCCAGGCTTACCTTTAGATGGAGGGCAAGTGTTAAAAGCAGCACTATGGCAAATAACAGGTAATCGTTTTCAAGCCGTACACTGGGCTGCAAAGGCTGGGCAAATCTTGGGTTATGGTGCGATCGCTCTAGGATTTGTTGTAGATTTTTTGACCAGAGAGTTAGTAGTTGGTTTGTGGATTGCGATGTTAGGTTGGTTTGCTGTCCGCAACGCTAACAGCTATGACAATGTGACTACATTGCAAGAAAGCTTGCTCAAGGTGGTGGCGGCTGATGCGATGACCCGTGACTTTCGCGTTGTTGATGCTGACCAGACATTGCGTTCCTTTGCCGATTTATACCTTTTGGAAACCGCTCCCTCACAGGTTTATTTTGCTGCTTCTGATGGACGTTACCGGGGTCTAGTTTCCATTGACGATTTGCGTTTAATTGAAAGGAGTCAATGGGAAACCCAAACTGTAAACAGCATTGCGCGTCCCCTGACAGAAATACCCACTGTTGCTGAAGCAACAACCATAGCTGAGGTAATTAACAAGCTAGAAAATGAGCAGTTACCTCGAATTACCGTGCTTTCTCCCGCTGGTGCCGTAGCTGGTGTAATTGACCGGGGAGATATTGTGCGATCGTTGGCACAGAAATTAAATTTGCGAATAACGGATGCTGAAATCAAGCGGGTCAAAGAGGAAGGTAGCTATCCGCCTGGGTTGCAACTGGGAGGAATAGCGAAGTCCATTACAAATTAAGTGTCATACGCTCGTCATAGTTTTGCAATAGACACGTCAAAAGCGTGTGTGATATTTAAATTGGTATTTGGTTACAAAATGCTTTTTTTGGGTAAAAGGTAGGAAATCCTACCTTTTTTATTTTTTGACCTGAGTTCGCCGTCAGAAAATGTCCCAAAACATTAGACATGAAGCTTTCGGGTGAAAAACGCACTCCTGCTTTGTTATCAACAAGTCTCCCATAGCCAATTAGCGTCTGATTTCAATAAATTACGTAAATATACGTAATTTATTGAAGAAATAAAGCTGATAGTCCGAATATCATAGTTAACAAACAGTGTTGACCCTCAAACATACTATTATGTTACTTGAGTTTTGTCAGTCAACCAGGAAGCAACCCAGACATGAGTTACATAGGCAATTACAAACTGCTTGAATGGATCAGCGTTTCAGCTTATCTTAGTACCATTCAGCCATAGAGCAACAGCAAATAACAAAATACCAACTAGCAAAGGAGCTAACTTCCCTGAATTGGAGAGAAGATAAATAGCATTAAAGCGTGAATAGCTGAAATTGCGCCGAAGTAATAAGATGCAGTAGAGAGGTTTCTTACCTGTTCTTCAATTAGCTTGGGTAAAATAGGATTACTTATTCCAATACTTAATCCATCTAGAAATAGAGTCACCAGAATAAAACTTATTCCGGTAGGTTGAAGCAATTTTGTATTTTTTCTATACATCCTGTTCAATTTCATATAGAAAGTTCCAAAAGATTTGATGAATCTTTTGAGCCGCATGTTTACCTACTACATATAGTTGCGCTGGAACTGGCTTTCCCCACGTCAATAACATAGAACTTAAATTAGGATTGAAGGAACTAAATTGAGAGTGCAAAACACGTGAAGTTTCCAAATAACCAATCAACATATGGGCTTTGTAATTAGGTAATAAACCAGTTCAAAAATCTCTTAAAAAGAAATTTTCAGTGCCATTCAGAACAGGATTGTTCCATTCATTATCAAAAGTGATATTAATTGTTCCCTTGCGTCCAGATAATGATTTTGCGTAGTTAACATGATTATCCATAAGGCTAAAAACTTTTTTGTTTAATTTTTTATTTTGTTTACCTAATACTGTATGCCAAGCTTTGCGGCTGAACCAGGGAACATTATCTTTTCGAGAAAGAGTAATAAAATAATCAGTATTTTTGCAGATTGGGAGATGAGCGATCTCAGCAATTGGCATTTTTTCTAACCATCCTCCAAATGAAAACAAATAATTGGGAAGATGAGGATTTAAAGAGTTATCTATAGGTATAATTGGGAGTGGATAACGTCTGAAGTAGCCTGATTCTGAAATACTCGCTTGTAGTGCGTAATTGTAACCCCGTGTTTTTGTTTGCAGTTGTTGAGATAAAATGATAATTCTTTCCGGAGGGATAACAAAACAATGTTTATCATCCTGAATGAAACTGAGAAATCCTACCCTACCGTTGAGTGAATGTTCGCGATGTTTGACAAAATGACTGACTAAATTATTAGCAGGAAAATAGCATTGATAGAGGTTGTCTAAACCTGGTTTTTCTCTTAAAGCTAAACGACTTTGGCAACCACATCGAAATGTAGAATGAATAACCATACCTTCAGGAATTGCTAGAAATTTTCCCGATTTAGAAAATCCTTGAGATGCTGACCAAACATATTGGGGATTGAATAAACAAATTTTCTTGTTGAGGATTTTTGTGAATATTTTTCGCCCAGGAATGCTAGATTTGCTTTGAATCAGGTAATAAAACTTTTTAGTGAGATGAAGTATAAGTTTAATATCTAGACGTTTTAGTATGTTTTTAAATTGATTCAAAGACTGACTAGGGTTAATAGTCATATCTTTATTCACAAGCTGTAAAAATCTGTATAATTTATCTGAATTTAATTCATTAAACTCAGAAGATGAATTTTTATAATAAGCCTTAATTCAGTTCAAGAATACTGGTTTCGATAATATTACTATATTCAATCCAGAGTTGTTTTAATAACTGGCTTCGTTTAGGATAATTTGGTTCTTCAATCACCAAAGTAAAGTCAGCATGACGAAAAAAATCAAAAGCTAATACTATTTGACCAATCATGTTTTCGACTTGAATAATTTCTACATTTGCATCAGCTACTAAGCTATCTCTGTAATTATGAGACAAAAAGTTTTTGACCCAATTGAATAGAGTTTTGTAGAAATTTGTAAATTTAGGAAAAAACACAAAGCTGTCAAATACACACACAGAAGCAGCTAGGATTAATGCAGCTTTTTGGGCCTTAGTAAGATGGCAATATTCTGATTTTAAACTTTTATTTATAAGTGATGGATTTTCTAAAAGTCCCATTAGTAATGAACCTGTTACTGAAGCAGATGAACCACCAATAACCACTGTGGGAATAAGATTGTTTTCTAGAAGGGCAATATAAGCACCGATGTGAACTGGAAAATTAGGTTCATTACCTTCAACACCTAGAGAAACTGTATATAATGACTCTTGGTGATGCATACTCTCCTAAATTTTCCTTTATAGATTGCTTTTACGTCATATCCAAATACTCTACTGCCTGGTATAAAGTTTGATGGTCGGAAAAGGTCGGAGAAAAGTCGGATCTTTTTGATAGATTTACGTAAGCTTTTTAAAGAAATAAGGTTTATGGTGCGAATATCGTAGTTAATTTAGTATTGCTAAGTCGTTAAATGACGGTAGAAGAGGCGATCGCACTAGTCGAGCAATTATTAGAACGGGGACGCTTAACAAAAGTTCAAGAGATTGTATTCCGTCAATCTTGGGCAGGACAGACGTACTTAGAGATGGCTGTAGAGTCCGATTACGATCATGGTCACATCAAAGACGTTGGTTACGAACTATGGCGATCGCTCTCTCAAGCTTTAGGAGAAAAAGTTACTAAAAATAACCTGCACGGAGTACTGAAGCGAACCGCACAGCGACAAAAGAATACAAACGCCTCCTCCAGGAACTACACAAATTGGGGGGAAGCAATTGACGTTTCCCAATTCTACGGACGTACCACTGAATTAGAAACCCTGAGCCAATGGATTGTGCGCGATCGCACTCGTGTAATAACACTGCTAGGTATGGGTGGCATGGGCAAAACCGCACTTTCGGTGAAGTTAGCAGAACAGTTGCAAGAAGAATTTGAATATGTTATTTGGCGATCGCTGCGGCACGGCACGCACCTTTTTTGCAAGACAAGGTGACGGAATGCATCAAAATCCTTTCTCATCAACAAATTACCACATTGCCTGCTGACCCTCATGAGCAAATTACTTGTTTAATCGAGTACCTTCGCAAATCTCGATGCTTGCTGATTTTGGATAATTTCGACACATTATTGCAGCATGGGGAGCAAACAGGCTATTACCGTGAGGGCTACGAACCCTACGGCGAACTTTTGTGGCGATTGGGAGAAACACAGCATCAAAGCTGTGTGCTGCTTACTAGCCGGGAAAAACCTGCCGAAATCGCTGCCTTAGAAGGTGATGGTTTGCCAGTTCGGACTATGGCTTTATCAGGATTAGAAGTCACAGCAGGACAAACAATCTTAACACTCAAAGGGCTATCAGGCTCTGAGCACGAAACCCGCCAACTGGTTGAGTGTTACCGTGGTAATCCCCTAGCGTTAAAAATTGCTGCCACCTCCATTCGGGACTTACATGAAGGCAACATCGCCCGTTTTTTTACCAGTGGTATCTACAGAACTAACAAGAGTTAAAAATAGGGCGTGGAGATGTCTACCAGTAATAAACTGTGGTGAAATAGGCGATTGAGGTAGTAAATTCAACACTAAACTATGAGGCATACTTTCTCTTTTTGGTTGTAGACTGAGTGCTTCTTGACTCTACAGTGAACTCTGGAATTTCCTGGAGTTCGGCTTCACTCAAACTATACTGTTCACAAACTAAACTTAAGCGATTTCCTGGGGTTTTCACAGCATTAACAGAATGGGTTAAATCACCTTGAAAGTAAAGTAAAGTATTGATTTGTGGCTTAATTTGCCCAAGTTGGCGTTTGTGCGATCGCAATACCAGTTCTCCCCCTTCCATATCGGGAGGTACTCGCACATAGAGGACACTCACAACCGCAGGTGGTTCAATGGTTTTGGAGTAGGAACGCAAGGAGCGATCAATATGCGGATCGACGCGAGAGCCTTCTTTTAGCTGTAAAGGATTAAGGTAAAAAGCATTACAATTCGGCTGGAGAGCCAAATCTAGGTAAGGCTTGAAGTAGGGAAACTGCTGTTCTACTTTTGCTAATCCAGAACGCTGAAATACTACAGAAAATCCTTTGGTGGCAACAAAATCACGGTTGAGGTTGTTGATAGCAAAATAAGAACAAGCTTGAATTTCTCCCCACAAGTTATTTAGGTAATCGCTGGGCAAGGCGTTGGATTGTTGTTGATAGTGTTTCACGATGGATATGGAGAGCGTACAGAACTAGCAGGGATTAAAGATTGTAGCGTAATTTGTGACTGGGGAAAAGGTTAAAGACTATAGTAAAATCCTTTTAAACTGAAATAAAGAGCTAGAGCGATGAGAATTGATGATTACAATGCAGCAAAGGCACTTACTGAAAAATTAAAAGAGAGCTTACCAATTAAAGCACGGGCTGGAAAGGAGTTTGTGAAGACATTAAAACAAAAAGGAGAAAACGCTGATCCAGACAGAGAATTTGAAATTGATTTCGTTGGCTATTCAGGAGATGAAGGTGGGATTATGTGCGGACTAAAAGAGCCAAATAATCTCGAAAGTAAAGAAAAATATGTTTCTTCTATTACTCACCTAAAAATTGACCCTACTCATCCCCTAGCTGCTGAGGTGCAGGCTTACCAACGCCAGCGCATTCGTAAGTTAATGTTGCAAGATTCCAAAGGTTTTACAGCAGAGTTAATGACGATAGAGCCTCGGAAAAGCAAAAAGCGTAGCAAAGGTTTTGGGAATTAGTTAACTCCGAAAATGATATTCCATCGTCAGGGGAATTTTTCAGTTTTGAATGCCATCAAGTTGATAGTATTGACCTCGCATTTGGATATTCTGAATTAAGCTAACTGGAGGCATATTCACAACATCATAGCTAATCACTTGATTACAGAACATCACATCTAAAGGATTTAATGGATGTGTACACATGAATATTCCTTCTGCAATTTTAGGTTTCCGTAATTGTTCAACGCTTACTTCAGCCTTACTCATCCATTTACCCAAGCGAATCCACTTTGGTAGTTTGAGTTCTTTTTGGGAGATGACAAAAAACTTAAATTTACTTTCTGCTGCTATTTCCTTCGCTCTACCAAAACTAGGGATATTTTTCTGTGTCTTCTCCATTTCAACGTGGTAGTTATTGTTAGCATACTTTCAAGTATTGAGGATGGAAGAATAATTGAGCTATCGCGCCGGATTTACGTAAATTTCCTGGTGATTTAGTGGCGTTAAATGCTCCTCATGTTTTTGCATTTGTTCTGCACAAAAGTAGCGATATGAGTGTTCTTCAGCAACGGTAGTAGAGTATATTTGGCTATCAACTAATCTATATCGTCATATTCATGAAAAAGACGATTTCTTAGTCCTGATAAGAGATTTTCAAATACATAGAATTAATGCCAATCAACCGTTTGAGGTCGTTCCTTGAGAACTAGTCTAATATTCCACCAGAAAATAACTACTTAGACAACTGCCAGATTTTGATAGTGTTGTCCTCGCTACCACTAGCTAAAGTTTTGCCATCTGGGCTAAAGGTGACTGACTGAACCCAACTAGAATGTCCTCAAAGTGTAGTAATTTCTTGCCCAGTGGCGACATTCCAGATTTTGATAGTGTTGTCCTCGCTACCACTAGCTAAAGTTTTGCCATCTGGGCTAAAGGTGACTGACAAAATATCACCAGAGTGTCCTTGAAGTGTGGTAATTTCTTGCCCAGTGGCGACATTCCAGATTTTGATAGTCTTGTCCGCGCTACCACTAGCTAAAGTTCTGCCATCTGCGCTAAAGGTGACTGACTTAACCCAATTAGAATGTCCTTGAAGTGTAGTAATTTCTTGCCCAGTGGCGACATTCCAGATTTTTATAGTATTGTCCTCGCTACTACTAGCTAAAGTTCTGGCAATGCACAAAACTGGATAGTTGTTAAAGTTATCTCTGGTAGTGATAAAAAGCGAACCATTATCGTAATAGCGTTGAAACCTAGTTGAAACAATCTTACAGCGCTGTGCGGGTGGGAACTTTTTAAAATCTTGAACTACCCAACGAATGAATGTCTCAGGGCCTCGTGAGGTGCGTACCTTCGTGACTGGTGTATTGTCTTCCTGTGTACAGAAGAACTTGTTTCCCCCAGCATAACTTTGCTGGTTATCAATGGTAGTGGCAATTGCCAAAGCTAAAACTGAAATCACAGAAGCTGTTGCTGCCCCTAGTAATATCTGAGCAGATAACCTTAGTTGCATAATATATAAGTACTAATAACTAAAACATTTTATTTTCAACCTGACACCAATAAAGCAAGCTACAACATAAAATTGCGGCGTTTTCCTTTGCTGTTATTAAAGTTTTCGCTATATCAGGCGATTCTTGCTTCAGAAGTTAGATCAACCTTTCTAAAGCAAAGCTACATCAAAGGTTTTGTTAGTTGACAAGTTAATGAATTTACCACTACCAAAGTTGTAGTAAAACCTTCTTAGAGGTTTTTATTTGCAAGTCCCTTAACATACTTGCAAAAGTACAGTTACATAAAATGCACTCATGTAGCCGTTATCTGTGATCGCTTATAGTCATCTACAATTTGTAGGTGCCACAAATGACGTGATTACAAGGTTTTCAGACATAAATTTTGAAAATTAAAGAAAAAAATAATTACTAATTGCCTAAAAAGTCCGGTTTTTTTGGCTTTGTGATGATAAATAAAAATAATAGCGTTGAATGTCATGCTTCCTTCTGCGAAGGATTACTGAAATTCTTTCCTGCTTTCAGGATGACTACTAAACATCGAACAACATCTGCCGCCAATCAGTTTTTTGCTGGTGATGCTTCTGCGCCACAAACCTGGAGATGCAGCTACATCAAAAGGCTCTACCATAAAACTTGCTCTAGATGTATCTAAGTAACTATGCTGATAAAGTGTAAAGATGTCACGCTATCTGGGAGCAAATTTTAAAGCAATTGTAAAGGACTTGGTGCCATTTTGGCAGGTTTTTATCCCAAAGATGGGATATTAGTAGATTGTACAAATCTTTATTGTTATTCACACACTAGTACCGCAAGGCGGAAGTCATTCATTCAAAAGTCAAAAGTCAAAAGTATTATGGAATGGGCTTTTTAGGGATTTTAAATGGTTGCTCTATTTACGCCGTGGCGTACTAGTTACTATCTACCGAGAACTGCTAAGTACAAGCAAATACCAACACAGATAAGTTTAAGTAATTTAATGAGGTAGGAAATAATACATGGTATTATCACTGTCTTCTCATAACGTTATCCAGTATCTGCAAGATGCGGGGCTGTGTAACTCAGAAGATGGCGCATCAGACAAATCTGAGTTGCCAGGAAGTAGTAAGAACAATTTCAATTTACTAGTGACTCTAGCAGATAATCGCAAACTGCTCATTAAACAAGAACGTAACGTTAATAACAAAGACGCCGCGCCCCATGATTTGTTTCAGGAGTGGCTGTTTCACCAGCTGCTCCAGCAGTTTCCAGTTCTTGGCAATATTTCCGCGATGCCTACGGCGGTAAACTACGCACCATTGGTAGTGTATTTTGACGAAGAAAATTCTATCCTCGTCCGCAATTACCTGAGTGAATATCTGGAGCTTGCGATATTCTACCACAACAATGATATTTTTCCACAACAAATTGCTTCTGCGATCGGCACTACTTTGGCGGGACTCCATCGGGCAACCTATAACCGCCGAGAATATAGGGATTTTATGGCAACTGCTCCCCAAGGAGAGTTTCGCTATGGCTTTTACAATCCGGCGCAAGGAGTAGAGTCAATTGGGCCAGAGATTTTTGGGACTGTTCCCACGGATGCGCTGAAATTCTATCTACTTTACCAGCAGTCGGAGAGTTTGGAATCAGCGATCGCAGATTTGGCATATGACTGGAATCCTTGCTGCTTGACTCACAACGACCTGAAATTGAACAACATTTTGGTTCATTCCAGGTGGGAGAAACTAGACAATTGCCTAGTACGACTAATTGATTGGGAAGCTTGTTCTTGGGGAGATCCAGCCTTTGATTTAGGAACTTTACTAGCAAGCTATTTAGGAATTTGGCTCAACAGCCTCGTAGTAGACCCTACCATTGAGTTAGAAGAATCTCTACATCTGGCGTTGACGCCTTTAGAGATTTTACAACCTTCAATTGTTGCCCTAATTAGAGCTTATATAAATGCTTTCCCGATGATTTTGGAATACCGCAGTGACTTTATTTTGCGCGTTATCCAGTTTGCAGGGCTAGCACTGATTCATCAAATTCAGGATATGATTACCTGCCGCAAATCCTTTAATAATGCTGATATCTGTATGCTGCAAGTGGCTAAAAGTTTACTCACTATGCCGCAGCAAGCTATACTGACTATTTTCGGGATATCAGAGTCAGAAATCCTGAATTCTGTGGCAAAAATCCATAAACTTCCTCAGCCTGTAAAGGAGCCACAGCTACTTCGTATTTATTACGAAAAGACTCGGCTTCGCGGTTGTTAATGGCAGGGAGCAGAACAATTTAAAAGCTAGGTTTAAAATTAAATTAAACATTTTGAATGGTTCTGCGTGTTATTTTCCCTATCATAAATCTCAGAATATTTTGCCCCAGAGTGGTTTCATAATTTTTGATTTTAAAGTTTGAGTTCTGAATGGATTAATGCTAAATTACTCTATCAATCAACCGCTAAATTCTCTATTTGATATTGCTAAGAATATCCAGATTGAGTCCAATTTTTGTATTTACCATCCCAATTATCAACCCTTTGCTCTACCAACTAAAATAGCTGACAGATTTCAGCACAATTCTGTAGATTTACAACAGAAATATCTCACTCTCCTGCTGCGAAACTTTCTTTATGGAATTTATTACAATGGCTCCCTGCAAAGTACTTTGGCAATCAATACTGATAGTAATAATCACCCGCCAAAGCATAATTTAGCAGATAATTCCATTTTGGAAATTGATTGGGACTTTTACGAACATCTGCACGCCAGTAATCACGGTATCGGTTACTTTGACCCTCGATGGCAGGTATTGCGGAAAGAACCTGATGGTACTATGGCAGTGACTAAAGGCGGTTTAACACTTTATGTTGAGCCAGACTGCCATCTAGAATCCAGTAAAAAATCTACCAAAGTGGGTGACATGGTAGCAATCTGGATGCCCAAAAATCGACTACAAAATGGCTCTTACTTGGCAGTTAGTAATGTCGGACAGCAACGCCAGAGCAACCCCGATGCTGATTTAGGAGCAGGGCGAATTTACTTTAACTTTACGCCATCTGGTGCGATCGCCCTCATGGAAAGCCTGACACTGCAATTGAATGCAGCCTCGATTCCTTTTAACTTTCAGGTTCTTCATAATCCCTGTGCATACGGACGCTATGATTCGGGGCTACTCTACTTTGAACTCCCCGACTATCCAGCAATTCGCACAATCCTTCAGGCTATTTATCCAGAAAATCAATCCCATTTCCAGCCCGAAATTCCCTTGTTTACAAAATTTTTAGCACCAGGGTTAGGTTTAGCCGAAGAACCAACCCAAAAATTTGCAGCACAGGAAAGTTTTGGGATGAACCGTTGCCAAATTGTCGCTAATGCTTTATTTGAAGCTTGGCAAAAAGGTAAGAATGCGATGGAGGAGCGGATGAGGATGATTGACCAACACTTTACGCAACATCTAATAGATTTACAGCATCCTTATCTCAATCCCAGTTCTGAGGATATATATCATCCGCTAGATTGATTGATAGGGGCTGGGTATTACAGCAGTTTTCATGTAAATAGCTGTAAGTACGTCGGCGTAAATAATTAAAGGTTTAGAGACAAGCAAGACAAGGGGAGGGGGAAGGGAGCAGGGGAGAAAATTCTCACCTCTGTACCCTGCTCCCCTGCTTCTTACCATGCCCAATCCCCAATCCCCCATTCAAAATTCCACAATTACTGGCGTATGGTCGCTGGGTTGGGTTAATTTTCTGGGTGCAACATCGATAATGCAACTTTTAGCACGCTCATACAGCATAGGTGTGAGATAGTGATGGTCAATCCGCCAACCTAAGTTCTGACGGAAGGCAGCGGCGCGATAATCCCACCAGCTATAATTTCCACCTTCTGTGGTGAATTTGCGAAAGGCATCGGCAAATCCCAGTTCCAGAATATCCCGTAAGGCTTGGCGCTCTGTTTCTGTTGCCATAATGTGATTTTCTGTACTCACTTGCTCGTGAATATCCTTATCTTCCAATGCGATGTTGAAGTCACCGCACACACAAATCGCAGGTTGTGACAGCACCAACAATCGCAAATACTCGCGTAGCGCAATCAACCAGCGCAGTTTGTATTCATATTTTTCAGTTCCGACTGCTGCGCCATTGGGAACATATAAGTTAACAATCTGAACACCATCAATTACACCTGTAATTACCCGCTTTTGCTCATCCCATTCAGGGTGTAAATCGGTCAAAATCGCCCTAAACCCGCTACTTACGTCTAGAAGTGGCTGGTGGCTAATCAAGGCTACGCCGTTATAGGATTTTTGTCCTGATATATAAAGGTTATAGCCCAACTGCTCAAAAGGCGATCGCGGAAACTCGGCATCTACAACTTTGGTTTCTTGCAAGCAGAGAACATCAACCGGATTGTTAGTTAACCAATCGATAACCTGTTCGAGGCGAGTGCGAATTGAGTTGACGTTCCAAGTAGCGATTTTCATTAGTTAGTTATCAAAATTTTTGTAAATTACTAATTACACATTATGTAATTTTTGTACAATTACTTAATATTTATAATTTCTGTTCCATTCCCCAATTACGTTTAAACGAAGCTTTAATAATTTGATCCCATTCAAGATTTTAGTATTATCAGCTACAAAATATTCAATTTTGTCAGTTATGCTACCAAATATTCTACCTCATTATGATACCCAAGACAGATGCAACAAGTAATTGATTTGCTATAGTCTAGAACTATAGATTTTAGTTGACTTTTGCCGATTGTTCTTAGATTTGTCGGTAGAGAATTTGCGGTATGGTTAGCCGTTATTGCGCTTTTGGTAGCCTATTAGATTAATTTAAATGTCAAAAGAGTAAGTACAAATTCTCTTTCCTCATACAATAATCATGTAACTCATTATTGGATGAGGACAATTTCATAGACTGAACCAAAAAAACTTATGAAAATCGCTCAAGTTGCCCCCTTATGGGAAAGAGTTCCACCTCCAAATTATGGAGGAATCGAACTGGTAGTGAGTCGCTTGACTGATGAACTTGTTCGTCGTGGTCATGAGGTAACTTTATTTGCCTCTGGCGATTCTCAAACTTTGGCTCATTTACAAGCAGTTTATCCGCAGGCATTGCGCTTAGACCCAAGTGTCAAAGAGTATGCAGTGTACGAAATGTTAGAACTGAGCCAAGTTTACCAAAGTGCTGCCCAATTCGATATTATCCATTCTCATGTAGGGATTTCGGCACTACCTTTAGCGAGTTTGATAACAGCAACTTCTACAGTGCACACCCTGCACGGTAATTTTACAAACGACAACCGTCACGCATTTAGCTACCACCAAAAGCAACCATACGTCAGCATTAGTAACTCGCAGCGTCAAATCGATCTCAATTATATTGGCACGGTTTATAACGGAATTGAGCTAGCAGATTACCCATTCGTAGCCCAACCGTCAGAACCTCCATATTTAGCATTTTTGGGTCGTTTTTCGCCAGAGAAAGGGCCACAACATGCGATCGCCATTGCTAAACAGAGTGGTTGGCGCTTGAAGATGGCAGGAAAGGTTGATCTAGTAGACTCTAAGTTTTTTGAACAAGAGATTGTCCCCCATATAGATGGTCAGCAAATCGAATATCTAGGCGAAATTAACCACGCCGAAAAGGCTGAACTTCTGGGCAATGCAGCCATAACTCTTTTCCCGATTAACTGGCAAGAACCTTTTGGGTTAGTAATGATTGAATCAATGGCAGCTGGTACACCAGTGATTGCCATGAATTTCGGCTCCGTACCTGAGGTGATTGCTCACGGGAAAACAGGTTTTGTCTGCAAAAGCTATGCAGAAATAGTGGCGATGATTCCATTAGCTTTGGAACTCAATCGTCAAACCTGTCGAGAATATGTAGAAAACAACTTTACTGTTAGCCAAATGGTTAACGGATATGAAGCTGTTTACAGACAAATTATTAAAGACCGCATAGAATCGAATGGCCGCATTCATGCAGCTAACATTCAGTTTTAATCAATTGCTTTTTTATCCAGTTTAAACAATAACTTTTTTTAAGGAGAACATTAGTATGAGTACGAGAGCCAACACCTGCCCATGCTGCGGTGGTTCCCTGCTGCGTCATGCCCGTCATGGTGAACTATATTGGTTTTGTCTGTCGTGCCGACAAGAAGTACCGCTATTAAGTGTTACTCGCTTGCCGAATGTGGAAACCCGGAACACCGGAGTGGTTCCTCAGCCAGTGGTGAATTCCTAGTTTGACGGCATTTTAGATTAATAAAAGCCTACTAGAAATCAAGACTGATTTGTTTAAACCGATCAACTAGCTTCAACTGGTAAAATCAGGTGGAGCTAGTTGATAGGTTTAAAGCTTTGTTAGCAGCGTTACTTTATGGTCAAGAAGATTTTCGCTTAGAGGAAGTTGCTGACCCCACTCCGGCGACTGGCGAAGTTGTGATTCAAGTGGGGGCGGCAACAACTTGTGGTACAGATTTGAAAGTCTGGCGGCGTGGTGGTCATGCCAAAATGCTGATACCGCCGACGCTGTTTGGTCACGAAGCTGCTGGGCGAATTGTTGCCTTGGGAGCAGGTGTCACTGGTTGGCAAGTAAGCGATCGCATCGTCGCTAATAATTCTGCCCCATGCTGCCGTTGCTTTTTTTGTCAACGCCAAGAGTATTCATTATGTCCGAATCTGACCTGGAATAATGGGACTTTTGCCGAATACATGAAAATTCCCGCAGCTATAGTACAGCATAATTTGTTACAGATTTCTGATGAGTTGCCGTGGGAATTGGCAGCAATGACAGAACCTCTAGCTTGTGTGTTGCATGGTGTAGCCCGTTCTAACATCAAAGCCAAAGATCAAGTAGTCGTCTTAGGAGATGGGGCGATCGGGCTGATGTTTGTGGCGGCGTTGAGTGGTCAAGCTGAGGTGTTGCTGTGGGGAGGTAATAACCACAGGCTAGAAATTGGTCAGAAATTGGGTGCAACCCAGACCTTTAATTATCGTCAAATCCCGGATATTCCCAGTGTGGTGAAAGAACTTACCCAAGGATGGGGCGCAGATGTGGTGATTGAAGCAACGGGTGTACCAAGTGTTTGGGAAACTGCGATCGCCTGCGCCCGTCCTGGTGCAACAGTCAACTTATTCGGTGGATGTCCACGGGATACCAGCATTACCGTCAATACAGAACAGCTACACTACAGCGAACTGACCATCAAAGGCGTGTTTCATAATACACCAAAGTATGTGCGGGAGGCGCTTGCACTGATCGCTAGTCGCAAAATTCCCTTTGAGTTACTTATTAGTGAACAGCGGCCATTAAAAGATTTAGAACAGGTGTTTTGTGAGATGAAGGCGCGTCAGGTTATTAAGGTAGCGATGATCCCTTAGCTTTTTGTGGGGTACAGCAAATCCTATAAGTCTAGCCAAACAATGTAGAAAATCTGGATACCAGAGGATCTATAATTTCCCGTCTGCTAATACTTGGGATGAAAACATTGCCCACAACGACTCATCGGAAGGGACAAAATAAGCTGAAAGGGCAGTTTGATAAATCTGGTAAGCAACAAAATTGAAACGGCTAGTCTACCAATTATGAAAAGCACAAACTTCATTTTACGAGAGGGAAGAATTGGAGACGCCCATGACTGCGGTTCAATCTGTTACCAAGCCTTTAAGATACTCAATGACCAACATAATTATACTATAGACTGGGGTTCAGTCGAAGCTACAATTGAGTGGTTTTCCTCTCTACTTAAGCGTCAAAATATTTACTCGGTTGTAGCTGAACTAGATGGACATATTGTAGGCAGCAATTTCCTCTGGAGTAATGGAGCAATTGCCGGAATTGGGCCACTCTCAGTTAGCCCGATGACACAAGGACGTTCAATCGGTAAACATCTCATGCAATACGTTTTAGATTACGCACGGCAGCAAGAGTTTGCAGGTGTCAGATTAGTGCAAGCTGCCTATAATAGTAGTTCATTATCCTTATATACCAAGCTCGGATTTCATGTGCGAGAACCGCTTGCAGTCCTAAAAGGTACGACGCTTCAACTTGAAGTTTTAGGGTATGTGGTTCGTACAGCAACCTTAGCAGATATTGATATCTGCAACAAACTCTGTTTTCAAGTTCATGGTCATGTTCGTCACCTAGAATTACTTGATGCGATTGAGCAACAAACGCTTACAGTAGTTGAACATAACGGTAACATTACAGGATACACAACTGTACTTGGCTTTGATGGACACGCAGTTGCACACAGTAATCAAGACCTCAAGGCCCTACTGAGCGCTGCAACAGCAATTTCCGAATCAGGATTTCTGTTGCCAACCCGCAATACTGAGTTATTGCGCTGGTGCTTAGAGAAAGGATTGCACGTAGTTCGACCAATGACATTGATGAGTATGGGACTGTACAACGAGCCAGCAGGCGCATTTCTGCCTTCAATAATCTATTAAATTGGTATTACGCAAAAAACCTCTCAAACTCTCATTCCTCCGTGTACTCTGTGTCTCTGTGGTTCATTCTTCCATGACCCGTGCGTAAAGTCCTGAAATTGCCTATTATGGGATTTTTGGAGTATTTCACGCCGGAAATCAATCAGCAACAGAATGCACCTAGCTATTATGGCGAAATTGTACTGATATTCCCATACATGCTTGGGTAGGTAATCGTAAACGCAGGGGAGGCAGGGGGAGATGAGAAAGATGAGGAAGATGAGGGGCGGGGGAGAAATTGTAGTAAGTCTTTCTCCTCTGCCTCTTCTGCCCCATGCCCGACATTTACAATCGATTTGTATCTTTTGTAACTAACTTCCAGCCTTCAGCTTGGTCAATTAGCTTCATCGACTCTAATTCGAGATTGTTGAAAGCAGATGCATGAAGCAGGAAATAGGGTTGGCCGTTGTAGTGCCAATAATATTCCAGTTCGCCAACAGAAGCGGGAATGATGGTGCGATCGCTATAATAATCCAACGAGGGACGATGGTAGGGAAAAGATGTGTAAATCTTCCTCGTAGCTGGATTTGCCCGCACGATCATGGCGGCGACTGGTTTAACTGGATAGGCTTCAGATAGTTCCCAAACCCAGTAGTTAGATTTCATTAACAGCAGCAGGGAAATATAACTTCCCCAAAACAAAATCTTCAGAAATTGCCCGTCGCCTCGTTCTGCCAAAATAGCCGCTAAAGTCATAGTTAAAGCTACTGCGGCAAAAATCAGTTGTAAGTCTGTTTTCGGGGTTGTACCCCAACTGAAATAAATGCTACCAGCAGAAGCGACTACAGCAAGGATCGCCAAACCAGCAACCCAAGCACGGGGATACGATGAGAGTAAAGGCGAATTTTCTGTCTCTGATAACTGGATACCGAAAGCTAAGGCTAAACTAGGGTAAATCGGGAATAGATACCAGGGAACTTTGGTAATCATGAAAGAAATTACCAGTAGATAAACACCACTCCACGCCATTACTAGTTTTGCCCAACTAAGGTTACGATTTTCCCAGGTTAAGCGGACAGTTTGCGGTAAGAATAATAACCACGGCCATGTGTACTTGAGAAGTTCAATAACATAGTACCAAGGTGGTTCAGAATCCCCCTCTACAACAGAGCTAATTCGGTCTAGTGATGGGTTTGCAAGGCCAATTTGAGCAAAAGTGTAACCATAGTGAATTAGTTGGGCACTATACCAACCAGCTACAGGCAGAATACCAATTAAGATTGCTATCCACAGATAGTAACAGGTGAGCAGTCGTGGCGTATCCCAAAACAGAAATACGATCGCGATCGCACCTAGCAATATGCCTAGCAGTCCTTGAGTCAGGCAAATCAACCCGAAACTAATACCAACACCAAGGCAATAACGTAAATCCCGGCGCGATCGCAACACGCACAACATCATCACCATCAAAAAACTTACCATCGCCCCATCCAACATTGCCAGCCGCCCATGACGCACCACAGGTAACATTGTTAGATAAATCAAGGCGCTATAAATTGCTGCCCAACGTTGGCGAAATATCTCTCGAGCAATGCAATACAGTAAAGGTACAGATGTCGCTGTTAAAATTGCTCCAGGTAGGCGCGTTGTCAACTCATTTTCGCCTCCTAGAGAATAAGCCCAAGCTATTAGCAAATGCATCAAAGGCGGCTTGTTATAGTATGGTTCGCCTCCTAGCGTTGGGTAAAGCCAACGCATTGAACCTGCTGGAGCGTGCCAAATTTCACGAGCAACCTGTGCCACAGTCCCTTCATCCCAATCTCGCAGCGGTAATCCTCCTAGATTGATGCTAAACAGTAACACTGCTGCCAACAGCAATACTATTAGCCATACCCAATCAATCCATTTACCAACCGTGCGATGCTGTTTTTCTAGATGACTCCAAATAAAGCTTCCTTCTTGCATATTCTATGTTAATCATTTTACTTGCTGGTTTGATTACATAGAGACCAAAGCAAATCTCCAATGTTGCACCCAGTAACAACGTATGTTATTAACAATTGCTAGTTTCCAAGATTAACTCAACTTTCTCTAATTAGCGCTATTTTTTGAAAAATTTATCTTGGTTATTTAAAGAACATTTCATCTGATAAATGATAAAAATAATACAGCCAATAAATTATTTATTACCTCTTAAGTAGTCCGTAAATTAACTTGTATTTCCTTCTTAATGTGACGCTTAGTTTAATTTTTATCTACTTAGTTTTTCTCTGGCTAAATTTAGAAAAATATGAAATAATTGCTACAGGGTTTCAATAGCGTGCTGAACAATTAAAGGAATTAGTTGTAATCTTCTTAGATAGTAATTAATAACATATTTAAATCTTCCGCTTCGTTACTATCTCGCCTGGGAATAAATTCTGAGGCTAATAGCTTGCATTCCTCTCAAGAGGACTAAATACAAGATTTTCAGCTTTCAAAAACAATTTATGATTCTTATAGAGATGATTATTAATTAAAATTATTCCAAATTAGCAAGTTTTAGTATTTTAAATTTCATTAAGCGATGATTTCATTGAAATATGTGTGCTATACAATTTGCTAGTAGCATTTTTTCCAAAAAAAAGCCACTAAAAAATTATTGGAGCCGATCAATGAATTTACCTGTCGTTGTGGATGTTACTCTTGGCTTAGTTTTTATCTATTTGATTTTGAGCCTGCTAGCTTCTGAAATTCAGGAGTTGATTGCCACATTATTACAATGGAGAGCTAAACATTTAAAAAATTCAATTGAATTACTTTTAGCAGGTGGTAGCGAAAGTGAAGATTCAGATATTATAAAAGCAAAGAACTTGGTACAGCAACTTTATAGCGATCCTTTGATTAATACATTGAATCAAGAAGCCAAAAATAAAGTAGAAAAGCAGTTACGGGAAGGTAGGAAAAATATTGGCAAAAAGAAAGCACTAGGAGAAAAACAAAGTGGTCCTTCCTATCTTCCTTCGGAAACATTTGCAATTAGCTTATTAGATGCCTTAAAAATTCCCCAGTTAATTAATTATGTGAAACATCCTAGTGACGAATCTCAAACTAACTTGCACATGATATTAGCATCTTACAAAGAACTTAAAATAGGAATTAATGATCCCAGTAGTGAAAGTTACAAAAAAATTAAACAAGTTTATGGAGATTTTGACCAAAATTTTATAGATTTTGTTAATAATGATTTACCTGATTACGTACCTAATAATTTAATTACGAGTCTTAGTGTGATTGCTAAACGTAGCAGGATCAAGATTAACGACCTCACAGAAGAAGCGAATCAGTTTAAAAATGAAGTCGAAACATGGTTTGATCGCTCTATGGATCGAGCCAGTGGTGTTTATAAGCGCAATGCTAAAGGAACTGCAATTTTAATTGGAATATCAGTTGCGATCTTAACCAATACTGATACGTTTCACCTTGTAAAAAGACTGTCGCGGGATTCGGTTATCCGCTCTACCATTACTCAAAGTGCAAGTGAACAAACCAATTATATCACAGACCCAGAAGCCAGAAAGGAAATCGAGAGACTATTAGGAAATGCTTCTGTACCCATTGGATGGCAAAATATCAATCAACAGTTTGAGTCATTAGATAATAAAGACTCAAAGAATGGTAACTTTTCATTAATCACAATTTGGGAGGGTATTAAATTAATTTGTGGTTGGATACTGAGTGGTTTAGCTATTGCTATGGGTGCACCTTTTTGGTTTGATATCCTCAATAAAATTATCAATGTGCGAAATGCAGGGCCAAAACCTACTGCGTATACTAAGGATCAACCGTCTCAGAAATAGTCATTCGATTTACGATGTTTGGATTTTGGATAATGGAATTGACCCCATGCATTAATACAGGGGCTTGGATAATGAAATTTTTTAATTTCACTCGCGTCTGAAGTCGGGGGCTTGAAACCTTTTTTTAGATTCTAGACTTCGGCTTACCTCGACTTCTCTACGAGACGCTACGCGAACGCTCGGTACAAGTCGCTCAGTCGAACGATTTTAATTTAATCCAAACATCGTAAATCTAAAATTGTCTCGGTCAACTTAAGCTAGGGCAATGGAATGAGACTGTTGGTAAATTGACAAAAGGTTTAACTTCCCATCCCTAAAACTTTAGTTTTGCGTTGCTTTCCCGCCCTGCAATAAATTGATTGCTCATAGCTAAAATGCGTTGAAACGCATTAAAATTTTAGAAATTTCAGATGGATTGGGGCTGATGGGTTAGACCCCCGATCAATTCGCCAACAGTCTGATGAAATTCGTGGCTACACAAACTTTCGTCCGCCTTTGCAGACTAAGAGAAAATCATGCGTGTCTAGGTTGGGTTGAGGAACAAAACCTAACCTACGAAATATATTTTTTGTGGCTACTAACCCAAGTGTATTGGTTTCTAACCGCCCCTTTAACTTAAAAAATAAAAATAACTTGTAGTTTTAATTCTTTACTTTGAAGAGTAATCTCAATTTGCTTGATGAATTCTCGAAAGTAAAATCGTCGCTCTGTTTCCGACAAATCTAACCAAAATTGTGGAATAGAAACAGCTTGGGCAACAGAACGCAAGTTAACTGGGGGAAGAGTCGCCAACTTTGCTTCGAGTGCAGAAATTTCTGTGCGGAGTTTGTAAGCCCTTAATTTTGCTGTTTCAACATCTAAAATTCCAGTTTCAATTAAAGCGGGTAACTGAGCAAGTATTTCTTGCTGACGAGCGATCGCTTGCCCTAAACTATTCTTCATTACATCCAATTGAGGAAAATTCATCCCCGCTACAGCTAAAGGTAAGTCACGGCAAACCGTTTCAATTGTATGTTCTAAAACCTCTTGGTAAAGAATAGCCTTACACTTGGGGCGTTGAGGACAGCTAGTAGAACGTAAATAAAGATACTCCTTATCTTGATTGCGTTGGGTGACACGAGTAACTGTCATGTGTGACTGACACTCAGCACAGACAACCAACCCAGCTAAAGAACGCGGCGCACTAGCAGTTCGAGATGGTAAACGGCTGTTACGGCGTAAAAGTCGGTCAACTTGGGCTGCTTCTTCCTTAGAAATTATCGGAATATGGGTATTAGAGATAATTTCAGCATTTTGGTAAGCTGTATTGCCGCGATAAACTGGATTAGTCAGCCAGCGTCTTCCTGTGGTGACAGAGATTTTTTTGGCGTATTTTTTCGCCAAGTAACGAACTGAACCCCGCAAGGAACCATAGAGTAAAAAGTGTTCAAAAAAATCTTTGACTACTGGTGAAGTACTGCGATCAATGGTATATTTTCCCTTACCTCTGCGATAACCGTAGGGAACTTTGCCGGGTGGCGGTGCAACATCGAGACGATTACGGGCGTGTCCTTCACGGATGCGACGACTACGTTGTTGACGTTGGATTGCGTGTAGCAAATTCAGTAAGTTAGCGCCCAGAGGGTAATTTTCGGAAGTGTAGGGCTGTTCAGTGGCGATGATCGCTACTCCCATTGCTTCGAGTTGATTCAAGTGATCGCTAATTTCCTCTACAGTATCCCCTAATTCTTCCAACCGACGAATCAAGAGATAATCTGCTGCTTCAGTTTGGCAATCGGTAAATAATTGTTGTAATTGCGTTCGTGTAGCGTGTCCAAAGGACTCTGCCTTACCCAAATCTTCATAAACCCGATCCACCTCCCATCCCCAATCGGCTTGATCGGGAGCAGATTCTAATAGCGGATTAGTATAAGAGTAGGCAATGATTTTCATTTGTCATTTATCATTGGGCATTATTATTCTTCTCCTGCTCCCCTGCTTCTCTCACTGCTGACTCAACTCAATAATATTTCCATCAGGGTCTTGAGTGAATAGGGCAACGCGACCGGAAGCGCTGGCTTGAATGGGATAATTATGATTGAGGAATTGCTGTTTGGCGGCGTCTAAGTCAGTTACTGAGAAGGCGACGTGGGGATTACGTCCCCATTTTTCGTTTGGGTTTTCGGTGGGGACAGTGCTTGCGACTATCAGGTGAATTTGATAGTCGCCGACTTTATACCATGCACCAGCGTATTTCAGGGAACGATCTATTTTAGATAATCCCAATACTTTGCCATAAAAGTGTTCGGAGCGTTCTAAGTCAGTGACAAGAATTGCTGTATGGAGACTTTGGATAATCTGCATTGTCGGTAAGTGCGATCGCGTTTATCTAAATTTTGACGTAGTTTCAACCCTTGCGGGGAGTGGGGAAGCATACTTCGACTGCGCTCAGTAACCAGGGAAGCAGGGGAAAATAATAATAACCCATGCCCAATATCCAATAACAAACTAAAAAATGAGGATAAATGATGGATGCTCAATTAAGTCATACGGAAATGAATGCTGCACGGAAGATTTTACAAGATTACGACCCTGCACAACACGCTTTGAATCATTTGGAAAAACATAATGGCAAAGTTGAAACCACTTTTGAGGATTTGTGGAATGAGAAAAATGGACAACCGTTCATGCAGCAAAATAAATCACTTTGGCAAGTAACACTAAAGGTATTCCGTGAGGAACTCTGTGGCGATGATGGATTTCGCGGTCAACTTAAAGATTACACGAAGAATCCAGGGAGTTCGCCCTTGCTGACAGAGTATATTCAAGCAGCTTTGCACAGAGCAAACTATGAAATTTTAGAAGATGGTACTTTTTATGCAGAAGTACCTGAATTCCAAGGGTTATATGCGAATGCGTCTACACTGGAAGATTGCAGAGAAGAGTTAAAACAGTCTTTAGAAGAGTGGATTGTTTTAGGACTACAGTTAAGGCATAATTTACCGGAATTAGACGGAATCTCTCTGCTTATTTCCGTCTAGGTGTACTGCTAATCTCTCTAACGCCTCCCGTGCGATCGCCCCCCAATATTCATCCTTATACTCAACATATATCTCCAACGCTGTCTGCAAATTAACCCTCGCCTCTGCGTAGTTTTCTTCTGCTTCTGCAAGCGTTCCTAAACAGTGGTAGGTGCTAGCTGAAGAATAGCGATCGCCAAATTCGATATCAATAGCCAAAGCTTGTTGGTAATTGCGCCGCGCTTCCTCAAATTCCCGCAAATCTTCGGCAACCATTCCCAACTGGTGGTAAGTGCTGGCTGAAGAATAGCGATCGCCAAATTCGATTTTGATAGCCAAAGCTTGTTGGTAATTGCGCCGCGCCTCCTCAAATTCCCGCAATTCTTGGGCAACAGATCCCAAATTGTGGTGGGTGGTAGCTTGGTTATAACGAGCGCCAAATTCGATTTTGATAGTCAAAGCTTGTTGGTAGTTGCGCCGCGCCTCGTCAAATTCCCGCAAATTTTGGGCAACCATTCCCAAATGGTGGTAAGTACTAGCTTGAGAATAGCGATCGCCAAATTCGATTTTGATAGCCAAAGCTTGTTGGTAATTGCGCCGCGCCTCCTCAAATTCCCGCAATTCTTGAGCAACATATCCCAAGTGGTGGTAGGTGCTAGCAGAAGAATAGCGATCGCCTATTTGTTGTTCAATTTCTAAACGCTGTTGATAGAAAGTTGTCGCCTGTGTAAATTGTCTCAAGTCTCGATAAGCATTCCCCAGTTTAAGCAAAGCAGAAATTTCGCCGCGAGGATTCTGAAGTTGCTGTGAAATACTTAAAGATTTTTGATAATAAGCGATCGCTGTATCAAATTGTCTTTGCTGAGAATAAGAATCTCCTAATGTGTTGAGGACTTCAGCATGGAAGGTAGAATCTGAAAAATCATTAGCTATTTTTTCGGCTTCTTCTAAATATTCTCTAGCTTTGATAGGTTCATTCTTACTTAGATACGCGACTCCTAGCTGATGCAAAATATTACTACATCTGCGGATATTGTCTCCTGTCGCCTGATGTCCAGTAGGTTTATATTCCATTAGCAGGCGGTGTAATAAATCGATCCGCTCTTGCTTTTCTGGAGGTTCTAATCTGTTTATGATCCTCTCAGGATTTTGAGCCTCATTAATCGCATGATCTTTAGTAATTTGAGGAGTTTGAAACCGAAACATTCCCGATTGCCAAGCCCAAAAATCAGGAGCAAATTTGGCTAACCGAGTCAGGGCATAATCTGGCAGAATAAACAGAATCGGATGAGGAACAGTTCTTTTATAAGCATCTCGGACAAAGTTGAGGTCTTGTAAAACTGGCGGATAGTCTCCATAAACGCCAATAGACTTTTCTAAACTTTCTACAATCAAGACTAATTTTTTGTGAGATTCTATTTGAATAGTTGGTAATATTTGGACAATTTCATCCCTGAGAAATCGCAAATTGGCATCAGAAAAACTCAGAGTCACAAACTGAATATCCTGACAATCAGGATTTGTCTTTAGCGCCTCAACTAATATTTCTGCATCTGGGGGAAAATTCATTTCTACAAAACCAATGGTAAACTTTTCTGCAAAGTCTATAAAGGTGAGTAATTCAGCAAATATCTCTTGATTAAGCGCGATAAACGGCCCTATTTCTGAGCTAAGGTTGCGCTGCAAGTGCGGATTCGAGGGCTTTCTGAAAGAATTCATTTTGCTTCACCACTTGATTCGGGTAATTCCACCGTTTATCGCCGTTGTATTCTAAAACTGAAGTGTTAAACAGCATTAACTGACCGATATCATCTTTACTGACATTTTTGGTTATACACACTTGGGCTAAAAACGCATAATGTTCTTCAGGAATAAACCTTTCAAAATTAAATTGCTGTTGTTTTACAGCATAGATAATATCTTCGGCAATAACTTTGGGATGTTTGCGAGTACTAGCAGTTAGGCAAGCAGTCTGTATCATCTGCATTAATTGGCGCTGTATAAATTATCGTGCAATCTAGTTCTTGTAACTGAGGCGCATAGTCAAAAAATAAATGTTCTGCAACCATCGGTGGTACACGATCCATGTTGTCAAAAATAATTAATAAACCCTTATATTGAGGGAATTTTTTTCGGAGTTTAACGTAGGCATCTCCTAATAAAAGGTTAATATCTGCTTTCAGACGTGATAGGTCTTTTTCTAAAGTTTGGCGAATAGTAGTTTTTTGCTTATCAGAACCTTTAATTTGTGCCAGTAATTTGACCATCAATTTAGCGATGAATGGAGCTTCTGGTTTCAGAGTCGCTTCTCCCTGAATACTCACAGACTTTTCTACGCTTTCTTCAGTTTCTTTGGTAATATCTTTAAACCAAGATTCAAAGTTTTCTATAAGTTGATCATCAAACTTTAAACCTAATTTACGCAACTAAAATTATACTTATTTGATAACAATTAAATATAAATCTGTATAACGAGCATCATTAATATCTGTTTCTTCATTAACTTCTAAATAAATTACGTGATATTGTTCTTCCCATTGCTTCTGAATGCGTTTTAACTCTGTACTTTTGCCACAGCCGCGATGTCCAGTAAACAAAATTGTGCGGAAATCTGCGGGTTCTTGAAAGTCTAAAATTTTACTAACTTCTTCAATTGCTGAAGTTTTGCGGACTGCTGATAAATCAACATAGTACCGCTCTATATCTGCACCCTCTAGCGGTTCAACATTACAAACTTGAAATGCAGCTTTGAGAGTATTAGCACGCTGGTGATTCATTAGGTTTTGACTAACTTTATAAATATGACTTTCTCAATCTTAAATTTTAGGCGATCGCTGTGCAACATTACATCTGATAAAAATTTACTTTTTGAATTCATAAAAACTTGTAATATTTTATACATTAAGCGATAATATCCCCTAAAAAAGGCTTGTTGTTACCCAAATATTTGTAACAGTCAAAGTGTCGTACTAACCGATATCCCGCCCAGAACATAAGTTCTGGGCTGATAGCTAAAGTCCACTCAAGTGGACTAAAATTTTTCTTTTTACAGAAGATAGGCATCTACATGGCTTAAAAACTTGTATTGAGTCCTTTTAAGAAGAATGCAAGCTATTAGCCTCAGAATTCATTCCCAGGCGGGATGGCAAGCAAACCCAAGATTTATTTTAATGTTGGTAATCACAAGCTTTTAAGGGGGGTTGGGAGGATGTTCAAAATATTAAAACGTTAACCAAACTGTATTGGGAGTGGTTTTGTTAAACTAGTGATCGTTTATGAACCGCGTTATTGAATATAAGCTGCTGACAAAATTCAGAATTATATTCAATTGTCAATCCTCCAAAAGAGAGAATACATATTATTTACGCTTACTTAATTCTGATCAACCAAATTAAAAGGTTGCTCATTGTCGTTTTCGCTCAACTACACTGATTTATTTTAAACAAACCTTCTTCTCTACATAAATTTTAACACTTAAAACTGGATGATAATTTCTGCATCATAGATACATCTGAGCAATTACAACGGTTTGCAGAACGGGAGCATCTCACTTTTGCAAATATAGGTGTAATTGGGAGAAAATAGTTACACTCTCCTTCACGCTCGGCAAGCACAACTACTATGAACCCTGA
>NZ_JBALCP010000089.1:0-16921 GCF_036919675.1 Nostoc sp. | reverse complement strand
AACCCCCTAACTGTTAAGGGAGAAGTCGGATTTTCTTGGCTCTGTTCAATATAACGGAATGTAACAATACTATCTTTGGCAACTTGGTATAAGAACACTTGCTGCCAGCAAACCTGCTGGTATGTTTCTTGAACTGGGCACAGGAACTGGTATGTCTGCTGCTTGGCTTTTGAGCGGTATGGATCATAAATCCAAGCTGATCTCAGTTGACCAAGATGAGAAAGTGATAGCTGTTGCCAGAAAGTATTTGGGTCAAGATCGGAGAGTGGTTTTCCATACAGAGGACGCAACAATTTTTTTAGGTAAAATAGCTACTCAAAGGTTTGATTTTATATTCGCTGATGCATGGGTAGGAAAATATAGCTACCTTGAGGATACGCTCAATTTGCTTAAGTTGGGTGGCTTGTACATTATTGATGATATGTTGCCTCAAGCCATGTGGTCTGAGGATCAGGCTTCAAAAGCTAGCCAGCTGATTTCAAGCTTAGAATGCAGGAGCGATTTGACGCTTTCAAAAATTAACTGGTCTACAGGGTTAGTAATTGCAGCGAAAGTTAGAGGACAGACAGCGGCAGGATTGCCAGGAGAGCGATTTTTTTCGGGGGAGATGGGTAACAATTAAGTGATTTATGTAATACCTTATCCAATTGACAAGCGCTATATAAATCCTTGATGCTAGAAACAACAAGTAGGTAATTTGATATAAGACAGGTGATATCATTTCCTCTGCATATGTAAATTAAAAAGCTGTAGAGACGCGATCGCTCTCTATGCAGGAAACTGATTGCTATTTATGCCTACTACCACCTGGAATCGTCATCACATTCTTTCCCTAGCTGACTTCACAACCGCTGAATATGATACAGTTTTGCAAACTGCTGCCAGTTTTCAAGAGGTACTATCACGGCGGACGAAGAAAGTGCCAACCTTACAGGGACATGTGGTGGCGAATTTATTTTTTGAACCCTCTACCCGGACTCGCAGCAGTTTTGAAATCGCTGCCAAACGCTTAAGTGCTGATACACTGAACTTCGCCGCAGCCACTTCCTCTATGACTAAAGGAGAGACAATTCTCGACACGGCGAAAACCTATTTGGCCATGGGAACTGATATTATGGTAGTCCGCCATCGAGAGGCAGGAGTACCGAATGCGATCGCGGCTGAAATGGATCGTTTAGGTGTACGAGTTAGCGTCCTCAATGCTGGTGATGGTCAACATGAGCATCCTTCCCAAGCCTTGCTAGATTTATTTACCATTTGTACTTTAATTGACCCAGATCACCCCCGACTAGAACTTTTAAAGGGTAAAAAGATTGCTATTGTTGGAGATATTCTCCATTCTCGCGTGGCGCGATCGAATATTTGGAGCTTAATTGCCAGTGGTGCCGAAGTGCATCTGGCAGCACCACCAACCCTCTTACCCAAGTTATTTGCCGAGTATATCTTGGAATCAGGAGTCAGAAGTCAAGATTTTGTTATCTCCTCATCTCCGTCATTCCCCACTCCCCACTCCCCAAATCAACAACTTTTTTTACATTGGCATCTGGAACCAGCTTTGCAGAATGCTGATTTTGTCATGACTTTGCGCTTGCAAAAGGAACGCATGACGGCTCATTTGCTGCCAAGTTTGCGAGAATATCATCAGCTATTTGGCATTACACGCACAAAGCTGCAACTTTGTAAACCTAACGTCAAAATTTTGCATCCAGGCCCAGTCAACCGTGGTGTTGAAATTAGCTCTGAGTTGATGGATGACCCAGAATTTAGTCTCATTCAATCGCAAGTTACCAGTGGTGTTGCTGTTCGCATGGCCTTACTGTATTTGTTAGGTAGCGGCAAGGCTTAATTGACATCCACCTTTAGATATTCCTTTCACACCCAGAGCCAAGCAGGCATTAGAACAATCTTGACAACTTGGTGTTAACTACGTTGGCACAGAGCATCTGCTCTTAGGTATTCTCTGTGAAGGTGCAATAGGTAGAGGAAAGGGAGTAGCAATTAGGGTTCTGCAAAATCTTGGGGTAGACCTGGTTTCATTAGAACAACGGCTGCCAAGAGCTTTGACTACGAATTTTAGATAAAAGATTTTAGATAAAAGATTTTTTGGTTCATGCCCCGCCCCGCTCTTGGAGACGCTAACGCGAACGTGGGCGGAACAAATCCAAAATTCTCAATTTACAGCAGAATTCAAGTATTTGAACCACATCTGTCGTAGGGGCGCAAGGCCTTGCGCCCCTACCGCGTGGTCTATTTACCTGAAAATAGCTGTAAAATTCGGCTTGCCCCATACCCTTGTGGTCGGGGTCAATCCAAAAGACGCTCTCTTACGAGACGCGCAAGGGACGCGGACTCGCTCTAAGCGTACCCCTGCGGGGAAGCAAGCTACGCGTAGCGTCTCTAAAAGTTGCTATGCCGCAGGCTTTACGCTGCGCTATCGTCAATTCCATTATCCAAAATTGATTGACTTAAGATGCTCAGACGTTTATACGTATATAGAGACACAAACTACTGCGTCTCTATAACGTAAAATTATTTCTAATAATCTTTTAATTTTAGTCCGATCGGACTACCTCACAGAAAAATACATAGTCTCATAGAAATTATGTATTCCTCCGGTCGCATGAGGACAGAATTCTGTAATCTTGGCACACTGGTAGCGTAGAAGTTAAGAATTTAATGACTTCTAGAAGTGTCGGAGGTAAATATGAAACGAATTTTTTTGACGGCAGCAGCCATACTCAGCACGCTATCTTTAGCTGCTCCCATTCCCGTCAAAGCAGAAAACTCCGCCCCTGTCCGGCGCTTACTGGAAACTAGAGCATGTTTAGGATGTAATTTAGCAGGTGCAAACCTCAAAGGCGCTCATCTCATAGGTGTTGACCTGAGAAATGCAAATTTAAAAGGGGCTAATCTCGAAGGCGCTAACTTAGAAGGTGCCGATTTAACTGGTGCCAATTTGAAGTCTGCTAATCTCACAAAAGCATTCGTTAGCGACACTATCTTAAATAATGCCAATCTCACCAACGTTAATTTGAGTAAGTCCCGTTTATATAATAGTGATGTAAATGGCGCAGTTTTGGCTAATATTGATTTAAGCGGTGCTGATGTATTTAATACTGCCATTAGCATTGGTGGTGAATACTAATGGTGAGTCATGATTTCAAAGTGATGAGTTAAGAGTTATATTCAACTCCTAACTCTGCACTTGGTAAGTTTTATTCACCGGTAATCGACAGTTCATTAACCCAGATTTTTGGGCAAACCCCCCCTGGCGTTAACTCAGCCTCTTTTTCTACATAAATAATTGACTTTAAGAGTTCTAAGAAATCGCCAGCAACAGTTGCTGACTCAATACTCGTCTTGACACCCTTATTAACTAGCCAACCATCAAACGGCAAAGAAAAAGAACCTTGCAAGGATTTAACTCCTGCATGAAGAGCTTGTAAATCATCGATAAAAATCACATTTTCAGCCGTTTCTAAGCTCAACTCTTCTTCAGGAGTTGCTGTTGTAAAAACGTGATAAAAATTGGGACTAACGCTGACTTTTGCACCAATACTGGCATTACCTGTTGGCTGGGTATTTAGCCTTTTAGCAGTGCCTGCACTGTGGAGAAAGCTTGTTAAAACACCATTTTCAATCAGCGAAATCTGACGAGTAGGAGTTCCTTCACCATCAAAAGTCTCTGCACCAACGTTAGCTGGGTGAAGTGCATCATCAAAAACCGAAAGCAGAGGAGAAGCTATTTGCTTACCTAAATCATCAGGAGTAGATAGACTTTGATTATCCAAAATACTTTGGGCATTGAACAAGTTAGAAAAACCACCCAACAGACTTAAGAAAGCTTCCGGGGAGAAAACAACTCGATATTTACCAGTCTTGATTTTTTCATAGTTCAAGTGGCTGATAGTTTTATCGGCGGTTTCTTTGATGCAACCATTGATGTCTAGATTATCTAAACTTTGGTTGATTCTGAAAGCACCTGCACTGCGCGGCTTTTTCCCTTCTTCCTCAGTTTTGCTGTAAAGATAAACTGATGCTAAGGAGTGAGATTCAGTTCTCGCTGCACCGTCACTATTGAGATAAAATCTATCAATATCTCTTTGCGATAACCCATTATAAGGCACACCTTTAATTGCTGGATGAGCTGCCAGTAATTCTTTTTCAGCTACCAACAATCTTTTTATGAGTTCAGCAACAGGTGCTTGAGGTGTCTTATCCTGAGGTTTATTTGGGATAGGAACAGTAGCTTCTGGACTAAAATCAGGAACATTTTCCTTAACACCAAAGAAACTGGCTTCGTAGGCAGTTTTCAAAGCTAATTCCAGTCCCTTGGGATCTACATCTGTAGTGCTGGTGACACCCATTGTATTATCTTCATTCCAGACACGAACAGTAACACCAGAGCGATTTGAGGCTTTGACTTGTTGTGGCTCACCTTGGTCTACTTGCACGCTAGTGTCATCTACTGTTGAGCCATAAATGTCAAATTTCTTAATCCCAAGCTTCTCAGCATTGTCCTTAGCAGAATTTACAATCTCATTGATATTCGGCATACTCAATTTTAGATTTTGGATTTTAGATTTTGGATTGGAAGCGATTCCATTTTAGATATTAAATTTTGGATTTTGGATGTTATGACTTATATTTTTCTGGTAGTGTTTTTATTGACGCAACAGTCATAGCTAGAATTTCGGTAGCTTCTTGCATTAGGCTTTTTAGTTTTTCTGCTGTCATTAATCCAGATTTAATAACAAGCTCCAACCAGTAAAGCGTTTCAATCAGCTTCTTCTTCCACAATACCGAGTTTGGCAATTAAATCAGCTGTTGATTGAGCTAGACAGGCTGCTCGATAATTAGCACCAACTGAAGTTGCTGAACATAACAACTGTTTGCCAATGACATCAGCAACTCTAGTTTGTGGCAGTTGCTCAACTAGACGAATAACTCGTAATGCCAACTGCTTTGTTTTAGCCTTAAACTCCTACTCATTCACAATCCAAAATCCAAAATCTAAAATCTAAAATTCTTATCGTCCACCTACGGTAATAGAATCAACCTTGATGTGGGGCTGTCCTACTGTGGTGTAAATACTGCCACTAACAGAGCCACAAAAACCTGGTGCAATTTCCAAATCTTGGGAACACATAGAAATTTTATTCATAATTTCCTTGGCTTCACCAATCAGAATTGCTCCCTTTAGCGGTTTTGTAATTTTGCCATTTTCAATCAAATAAGCTTCATCGACACCAAAATTAAATTGACCTGTAGCACCAACGCTACCACCACCCATCTTTTTACAATAAATACCTTTATCAACAGAGGCAAATAAATCATCAATGTTATATTCGCCAGAATCAATATAAGTATTACGCATCCGGCTAGCAGCGGCAAAGGTATAATTTTGGCGGCGTCCACTTCCAGTTCTGGGGTGTCCGGTGCGTGCAGAACCTGTTCTATCTGCTAAGAAATTTTTGAGAACGCCTTTTTCAATTAATAGGGTTCTTTGAGCAGGCATACCTTCATCATCCATATCAATTGTCCCGAAGGCATTTTCAGAGCGCCCTTCATCCCAGGCTGTCAAACTTTCGTGGGCAATTTTTTCACCTTTTTTGTCAGCAAAGGGAGTGGTATTGCGTTCAATTTGAGTGGTTTCTAGCAGGTGTCCGCAGGCTTCGTGGAAGATTACGCCGCCAAAGTGATTGGCCATAATAATCGGGTAAGTACCTGATTCCACATAATCTGCGTAGAGCATTTTTCCAGCAGATTCTGCTATTTTCTCAGCGGCTTGTTGAGAATCCCAAGTTCTCAAGAAGTTGGCATCGCTAGTGTTACCAGCGCGATCGCCAATTGAGGTACGATTAGCACCATCAGCACACAACAGGTTAAATCCTACTGACTGGGTGAGCCGAATGTCACGGGCAAAAGTACCATCACTGGCGGCGATTAAAACTTCTTGCCAATCCCGGAAATAGCTAGCCCGGCGCGATTGAACGTGGCTAGCTTTTTGCTTCAGATGGGCAGTACCATCAAGGAGGACTTCTCCCATTTCTCGGATGGAGCTACACACTGGTAGCCAGGCATCTTTGCCTCTTTTGGTGGCGTAATCTCTCAATAATTCCAGGTTAATTTCTGGGATGAAAGCTTTAGCAGTAGGTAGTTGCAATCCCAGGATAGAAAGACCTTTTTCTAAAGCTGCTTTCAAACCGGAAAACGAAAGGTCATTGGTGCTGACATAACAATCAGCTTTGCCGCGAAATACTCTGACTCCCGCACCCGTAGACAGACTGGGTGAAATACTGGTGATGGAGTCGTCTTCTGCAAGAGAACTAATATAGTTGCGACGCTCTAAAAATAATTCGATGAAGTCAGCGCCAGCGGCGCGTCCTAGTCCCAAGAGGGTAGCCAGGGGGGCTTCCCAGGTTTCATCGAAACGCTCTGGTGTGGAGGAATATTGGAGGGTGGGAAGTTGATTCGAGAGAAGTAGCGTACTTGTAAGCATGGGTAGCCTCGTCTGCTGGCGTGATTCAGAGATTTGACTGAAAAATCCTGGTGTGTTCAGTCTAACAAATCAGTGAAAGCCACAGTCGGTAGAAAGGCAGTAGAGGTTTCCTCACCTGGGAGACTTACTCTTTCCCTTTAAAGGTCAGTGAAATATTGTAAGTAACGCCCTTTCGAGAGCGATCTATCATGTAGAGTCGAGATAGAATACAATTTCATTTTGCGAGAATAGGGGTACAATATCTTGTCGCTGTTACTGACTTTGGCATGAAGCAAAATACTCAAATTATCTATGGCATAGTTGCACCCTGGTAATAAATGAAGAGAATATTTAGAGAATCATTTGTAATACTGGGTGTAGTGTTTTAGCCGCAGAGAATCAGCAAGCTTGAAAGTGAAAACATTTATACATTTATATATAATTGGAAGGCTAGTCTTAGACTGTCTTCCAATTTATTAAAGTATAGTAAGCAAAATCCACATATATTGGCAAAAGCAACAATTTCATCAAAGTTATTTTTGATTTCTGCCTTGCTCGTAGCTAGAATGACATCGTTGAGATAAACATTTTTCCATCCACTTAATTTTGTGCGAAACCCTATTTATTCTAAGGTCTATTTACGATTTGCCATTTTCAGGGGAATTCTTGTTGTTTCTTGCTCATTGAAAGTCTGACCTAAATTGGAAATTTGTCCTGTGGATAATAGATTCTTAAACAGGAGCTTTAGGGTTCGAGTAATAGTTTTAATAATTTTCATTTTGCTAGCAGTAGGCTTTTGATCGTATCTCAAAACCATTGGAATTTCTACGATTTTTGGTTTGAGCACTTTGGCTTTTAGCAGTAAATCTATCATGCAAGCAAATCCACTTTCAGTGAATAAACTGTCACCATAATACATATCCAGTTTACTGAAGAAAGTACGGTTATACAGCCTGTAACCACAAGTATAGTCTCTTACACCTGGTACACGGACTGCAATTCTAAAAAGCCAGCTGGCTCCGTAACTCATTATCTGTCTAAATGTTGATAAGCCTATGACTTTAGAGCCTTGTCGATATCTAGATGCGATCGCAATATCATAGCTACCAGCGATCATCGTGTCATACATCTTTATTAACAGTTCTGGTGGTTGAGTGTTGTCACAATCCATAGCAGCTAAAAAATCACCTTCTTTGGAAACTTCTAAGAAAGTCGTGAAACCTGTTTTGATTGCTTGACCTAAACCAGCATTTTTGGGATGTTGGACTAATTTCAGTAATATTCCCAATGATTGAGATTCTTCTAAAGCAGTTTGAGCAGTTGCATCACTACTGCCATCATCAACAAGAATCAGTCGGATCTCCATATTAGAGATTTGCTGCAATATCTGAAACTTTTTGAACAAGGGGCGAATTGATTCTTGCTCGTTGTATGCGGGTAAAAGAACAAAAAGACTCATAAAGACCTCATGTGATTTTGAAAATAAAATATCATTACTCAAATTTCAAGAATTCAGTAATGTTGATTTTTTGAGAAAATCATCAACCTGTCGCACAACTGCGTTATTGTTGACACTATCATTGACCAACTGTGAGGTATTGACGACGAAAAAATCATCGTTTTCAGTACTCACCTTTGGAACAAGGCTTGAATAATTTAAAACTTGTAGTGGCTGTACTTTAATAGCTCGATTAATGTGTGCTGCTACAATGTCATCTGCTTTGAGTTCCGGGAACATCAAACGTATACCCTGGAAAAATATTTGACGCAATTCATCATCTGGCTGTTTTAACAACGCGTCAGTGGAAAGTATATATTTTGGTAGGAATGTCATGTGATATCCTGCTGTCTCTTGCAAAGAAACTAAGTTGCTCATACCGATGACTCCGGTAAAGGGAATATTTCTATCGGCAATATTTACCACGTAATAAGGAACTAGAGCCTTGCGAGTAATCAGTACCATGCAGATTACACCCAGGTATTCTACTGTTTCACCAGTGTCTGAAACTTTCACCAGTTCATTGGCAGCAACCTGTTGCAGAATATTAACTGGGCCAGTAAAGATGACTTTATCAAAATGTTCCTTTTTACCCTGAAATTCTACCCACATTCCACCCCCTGGATGAGGTGCGATATATTCTACCGCAACACCTGTGTGGATATGACCTCCAGCCGCGTAAATTAATTTTTCTATATGGTCAAAAACAGTTTTATAACCACCTGAGACATAACCAAGTTGTTCTTTATTTAATGAAGAATCCCGCGCTGAAAATAGTCGTTTGATATAAGCCCAGATAAAAACTGCTGATATTCGCTTATAGTTCTCTCCTAATTTGGATAGAAGCAAGGGTTTCCAGAGTTTTTCGTATGTGCTTTTACCACCAAGTTTCAATAGCCAATCTTCGACTAAAATCTTCTCTAAGCGCCGCCAATTATTAAGACGTGAACCATACAGGAGAGTAAAAGCTAATCTAATTTTACCTATAAGTCCAAATAGAGGAAAGCGCAGAAATTCTATACTGTTACTAATAGAATAAAATTTTTTCTTATCGTAGAAACCTGTTAAACTTCGATGCCAACGCAGTTTATCTCCAAGACCAATATCTCTGAGAAAATTTATTAAGTGAGTATCAGAAGGTAGGATAACGTGATAAAAGCGATCCCAGGTAAACAGCCCATAATCATGATAGGTGGTAAGTCCACCAAGCTGCTTGCTGCTATCGAAGACAGTGACAGTATGTCCTTGATGTGAAAGACGTTGGGCTAATACTAGCCCAGTTATACCCCCGCCAATAATGCCTATATTCATAAATTTAGATTTTTGTAGGGATGTTTTTGAGATTTATCTTCAGAGGTTTTTAATATTAATCA
Source organism: Nostoc sp. (assembly GCF_036919675.1). Taxonomy (GTDB): domain Bacteria; phylum Cyanobacteriota; class Cyanobacteriia; order Cyanobacteriales; family Nostocaceae; genus Nostoc. Next base: position 7,569 of record NZ_JBALCP010000089.1, on the reverse strand, counting down.
CCTCGATGTTTGTGTCTTGAGCTATTAATTTACAACAAGAATTACACCAGTTATGATAATGGAAATTCCTAACCACTGGCTAAATAGAACCTGCTCTTTTAGGAGATAGTGAGAAGCAATCGGTATAAGCGCATACATTAATCCTAGAACTGGAAATGCTTGACTCAGAGGAATTGTCCGCAATACATAAAGCCACAATATAGTCATAAATGTATAGCAGATAAACCAAATCAAAAAATAACGAGAGAATAACAGATTTCGGATAGATGTGCTTGCTCCTTTAGTAGGGCTAGAAATGTAAAGTCCATACTTTAGTGATAGGTTAGCTGTTGTTCCTAATATAACAACAAGCATTAAAAGTAGCCAAATAATTATGTTCATTTATCGATACTTATTAGAGAATTAACTAAAAATTTATATAGACTTTTTAAGTGGAATAGCCACTAAAAGAACACCCAGGAAAATAATGATTACTCCTACTATTCGAGTTAGTGTAATCACCTCATCAAAAAAGTAGTATGAACCTAAAAGTATACCGACATAATTTAAACTAGTCAGTGGATAAGCAATGCTCAATTTTACAGAGCGCAGAGCCAATATCCAATTTGCTATTCCTAAGCAATAAACACTAACAGCTAATGCTAATTGTTCAATAAATACCCAAGTAAATAGTCCCTCATTTGTCTGGCTCATGGTATGCTTCATCAGCAATTGCCCAGAAATACTAAATAAAATACTGATAAACAGGATGATATAAGGAATTATTTTAAAGTTTGAAATTTGCGAGATAGATTTCATTGTACATTTGCCTCAATCGAGATAAGAGGTATGAAGCGGACAGTAAACAGCCCGTTGTTTTGAACGTTTTGGATTTCGCTCACACCTTCTGTGCAATTCAACCTCTACTTCAGTAAATAGACAACAAAATGAAGAAGGCTATGTTAGAAGGACTGATATCAAAATGACTCTTGAAGCTCATGTTCTAGAGTTAGCAACTAAATACTATGCAGCTTGCAGGATGGTTGCTGTATTATCACAGCGTCCTATATAATCAAAGTAGAGCACGCTAAATTAGTTTACTAGGTTATACTCCCAGACAAAGCAGTTTTTTTGCTTGGTAATTGGCATAATCAATTTAGGCTTTGCCCAACTGTGAATTGCAGAAATCTTCCGTATCAGCCAGTCATGCTTCAAGACTACTTTTGATGCGATCGCAATATCTAGTTTATAGTGGATGCAGACATCGGGAAGATTGAAGGCTTTGCCACAAATTTGTGGACAAAATTTAGCAGTCCGCGACGCCGAATAGCCCGTCGGAGACATAACTTATGCTGAATTCGGATTCGACCTGCATGTTCACTAGATGAAGCTAAGGGAATAAAAATGGATTGCCAGAATTTTTGATTAATCCATTCATTAACTTTCATCAGTTGTATGCTGCTGTAGAAATCTTGTTGAAGACACTACTGAACTTCTCAACCCATTAACTTAACTGGATTGATAAATTGTTCTTAATTTGCTCCAGGAAAGTTTATTCATTTACTGATATACCATAGAATTTCTCCAGGCTCACAGACATATCTGTAACCTCGGCTGGAAACTAAGCCGATTAATAAAAATTTGTACTCGAATTGAGTGTCTATACGTACTCTTTTTATGCATAATAAACAAAATTAACAGAAGTCTGCTTGGCTGCGGAAATCAAAGACAGATGAATCAGTCTACAGTCATCCGCTTTACAGGTTTCTAGGGAATTTTACTGAATATGCAAAGGGAGTTTTTGACGAGACTAACGGCTAATGTAAACTAGCCTTTGGTGATCAACTCACAGCTTGCGTTGATTTAAGCGGATTTGAGATGTTTTTACATTATTTAGTATTAGGCTTAATTGTTCTTAATCTTAATTATATGTAATTTTAACTAGAGTTTTATCTCAAAATTTATTGTTACATATAATTACTTACTAGAATACCACGATAAAAGGGTGTTGCAAATTTATCGCCATACTTCATCAAAAATTCATTTCCCGAAAATATACTTAAACAAAAACTTCATCAAATCGAAATTAAATCGAAACTTTCCTGTAGATGAATTTTTATTTTTAAGGATTTGTCCATTTATGCAGCACTTTCTGGCTAATCAACTTGCAGTATCAGACTCTAGAAGTGCAAAGTTAAGAGTTTGTAGAAAGCAGAATTGAAACTTGGACAACAATGCAAGTAATGGTTTACTGTAGTACATTAATACACTTACTATAATAAAAATTACAGTTGGTAACCGAGAGTCTGAATCGTTTTCTATTTATCCACGAAAATCATCAAATTCAGATATCTCAGACAAAACTTACTTGAGAGTTAATTCAGAGTTTCAGTAAGTCGGAAGACCCTATTTCTGAATCCTAGTATCAAACTTTCTTTGATCCTAAAATTGATTGTAAGTATACTTGTAAAAATTGGTGTCGCCTTACATATGGAAAAGCTTAACAATAGTTAACCTAACCATAACGTTCATGGGCTAAAGTAGAATATTAAGCTTGCCATTATTAGAAAATATTCCATTTAAAAAGATAAGTCTAAAGTGGTCAAGGCTATACTCACGCAGGATAATTTCCGATCAAAAAATTACCAACGTCCGTTTTTCAGCACATTAGTAGGTTAACTGTCTGATAATTTCCGGCAGTTTAAAGTTGAGAAAAAATTAGTTCGTGGTAGCTGGTATTAGTTAATTTCTCTAGGTTGTTTTCTTCTAGCTTCAGTTTGCTTGGACTCATTTTCCTGCAAAAATTTGTTGGTAATGATTAAGACAATCATTAACAATCCAAACTGAATCTGCCAGGGTGCTAATACTAAACTTAAAATAAAGCTAATGGCTGCAAATACACCTGCAAGATACGCAATTTCATCAGTACTCTTTTGAAAGAAGTAGCCAGTGGCTAAAGCAGTACACAGTAGTATCAAGAAAAACAAAGGCATCTGACTAACCTCTGAACTAAAAGTTGTTGTGCTTATAAAACAAATTGAAATTGTTTTTGGAATTGGGGTTAATTTTACATCCAATCAGGTTTTAGCCACAACAGTCGCTCGAAATAAATATTATAGAAAGTCAAGATTAGGCAACGTCGGATATTACACCAATTTGAATAATCATTCCGACAGATGAACCACCCAAAACCTTAGTGAATAACTCCTTCATTTGTAGTCAATGCTGGGTGTAGCAAGCTTTAAAAATAGGGGTGGCTACGCCCAGCAAGCTTTGAGTGTAAGAGTGCAGAATAGACGGTGACGTTTTTTGTGCCGCTTTCCCGACTCAGCAGAGCTGCGCTATGCTATACAAACTCTCGTTTTACTACGCGGATTAATCAGGTTCGAAACTTGCGTAGGTAGGTTTTGTCTATTTCACCAATTATCCTGTTATGAGTAATCATCTGGTAAATTAGCTTAAAACTTTGGCCTTGCGCCAGGATAAGGATCTAGCATATTACCTTTAGGTGATTTCTGATGAAAAAAATACCTATGTTGACGAGTTTCGACTTCTCTGCGAGACGCTACGCGAACGCTCAACTCTCGATTACTCAGTTGGTTGAGCGAAGTCGAAACCAACGGCTATGGTAATTTTATTACTAGAATTCACCTTAGAAGTAGCATTTTCATTTTTTCATTTTAGACACCTAATGCTGAACATTCCTCAACTATTGGCAACTGAAATAAACCTCAAACCCCATCAGGTGCAAAACGCGCTGGAACTTTTGGCGGAGGGTGCAACAATTCCCTTTATTGCACGTTACCGCAAAGAGCGCACTGATGAGATGAATGAAGTGCAACTACGTGAATTGGCTGATCGATATACTTATTTAACAGAACTGGAAGAACGAAAATCGGTAATTTTAAGTGCGATCGCCCAACAAGGTAAACTTACAGATGAACTCAAAGCTAAAATCTCATCCTGCTTACAAAAAACTGAACTTGAGGATTTATACTTACCCTATCGACCAAAGCGACGCACCCGCGCCACCATCGCCAGAGAAAAAGGACTCGAACTACTGGCGGAATTCATTAAGTCGCTAAATGTGAAAAATGCTGCAACGGCTTCACTGGAAGAAGAAGCGGCTAAGTATATTTCTGAAAGCAAGGGAGTAAAAACAGCAGAAGAGGCGCTCAAAGGTGCTGCTGATATTTTAGCGGAAGAAGTGGCTGAAAAAGCGGAATTACGGGCATATATCCGCAATTACCTTTTAGAAGAAGGGGTATTCGTCTCCCGCATCAAAGATGATTATCCCGAAGGTACAACCAAATTTGAGATGTACCGTAACTATCAAATTAGGGTAAAAAATATTGCACCCCATAATATGCTGGCGTTGTGTCGGGGTGAAACGGAAAAAATATTAAGCTTTGAAATTGCTTTTGATGAGGATACGGTACTTTACTATCTTGAGTCGAAAGAAATTAAAACCAAAGTTCGGACAATTCGAGATTTTTATCAGGCGATGTTGAAGGATGCATTTAACCGTTTGATGAAAGTCTCTCTAATGGGAGAGGTAATTTCTGAGAAAAAAGTCTATGCAGATATAGAATCAATCAAGACATTTGAAACTAATCTGCGGGAGTTGCTGCTGTCTGCACCAGCCGGAATGAAACCAACCTTGGCGATAGATCCTGGATTTAGAACTGGGTGTAAAGTTGCAGTCCTCGACCAAACAGGGAAATTTTTGGAATACCAAGCAGTTTTTCCCCACCAAGCTGCGGAACAACGACTCAAAGCTGCACAAACTGTCAAAAATCTGATTGAAAAATACAAGATTGCGTTAATCGCCATTGGTAACGGTACAGCGTCCCGCGAGACAGAGGAGTTTGTGACGCAAGTATTACAAACCATAGACCGCAAACCAGTTAAGGTGATGGTGAATGAGTCTGGCGCATCTATATATTCTGCAAGTACTGTAGCGCTAGAAGAGTTTCCCGATTTAGATATTACCGTGCGCGGTGCCATTAGCATCGGTCGCCGTTTACAAGATCCCTTAGCGGAACTTGTGAAAATCGATCCCAAATCCATTGGTGTGGGACAATATCAGCACGATGTCGATCAGAAGTTGTTGAAAAAGAAATTGGATGACACTATAGAAAGCTGCGTTAACTACGTCGGCGTAGACTTGAACACCGCCTCCAAAGAACTTCTGACTTCCGTCTCTGGGATTACGGCAACAGTTGCCAATAATATTGTCGCCCAGCGCAACCAGCATGGAGCCTTTAAAAATCGCCGACAACTTTTGAAAGTTCCGAAACTGGGGCCAAAAGCCTTTGAACAAGCGGCGGGTTTTCTGCGGATTCGCGGCGGTGACAACCCATTAGATAATACAGCAGTGCATCCAGAAAGTTACTCTGTAGTAGAAGCGATCGCATCTGATCTAAATGTGCCATTAAATCAGGTCACACAAATTGCTGAAAAACTTAAAAAGACCAACCTGAAGAAATACGTTACCGATAGTGTTGGCGAACCGACACTACGCGACATTCTTAGCGAACTAGAAAAACCCGGTAGAGATCCTCGTGCAGAGTTTGAGTATGCCACCTTCAGAGAAGGAATTAAGGAAATCAGGGACTTAAAGGTGGGAATGGAACTAGAGGGAATCATCACGAACGTCGCCAACTTCGGCGCGTTTGTCGATATTGGCGTACATCAAGATGGCTTGGTGCATATATCCCAACTTGCTGATCGATTTGTAGACGATCCCAACAAAGTTGTCAAAGTTGGACAAGTAGTCAAAGTGCAGGTGTTAGAAATCAACGAGAAACTCAAGCGGATTAGTTTGTCGATGAAAACAGTTAAACAATAATTAGAAACAGCAGATGCTAGTTTATCAAGTTCGATTCATCAATCCTACACTTGGGTTAGATCGCACCATTCAAGTACCAGATGATCAATATATTCTGGATATGGCAAAAGATGCTGGTATCCGCCTACCATCTGGGTGTAACCAAGGTGAATGTTCTGCCTGTGTCGCCAAACTGATTAGTGGTGAAGTTGATCAAAGTGAGCAAAAATTTCTGCGCCTAACTGAAATACAGGCTGGTTATGTTGTTACTTGTGTAACTTACCCCTTGTCTGATTGCACTTTAGAAACCCATCAAGAACAAGTCTTGTATAAATCAGCCCTTTACTATAAGCCTGAGTCGGGAAAATCTGAAACCTCGATTCCCCCTAACCTCCCTTAAAAAGGGGGGAACTAGAATCTTTTGCCCCCTTTTTAAGGAGATTGAGGGATTCTCTTTTGTGTCAGTCCTAACAGAGTAGGGGCGCATAGCTATGCGCCCCTACAATAGACCTCTTGCAAAAGTCAAAAAATCAAGAATGTCATTTTGAGCAAAACGCAGTCAAGAGAAGAATCTCACTACTCTGTTTCGCTTTGCTCAACATGACAATTTAAGCATTTATGCAAGACGTCTAATGTATTGCATCTATATGAGAATCCCTATGGTTTTCAAAATGATCGGTCTAACGGTAGAAACAAATTCTATCTTGCAAGAGAGGTTAAAACGTAGCACATGGTTAAAGATGAGATAAGAAGTTACAAACAAAAAATCTTTAGTGATTAGGTGAGAAAAATGTTAACACCATTATTAACCGCACTAGCTACAGCTTTGAGCCTGTTGATTGTTGATTTAGTTGTTCCAGGCGTTAATATTGCTAATTTCCCCGCAGCTTTGATTGCCGCTTTAATAATTGGTCTGATTAACGGTTCGGTTAAACCAGTTCTGTCTACTCTTTCCTTACCACTTAACTTTCTATCATTTGGAGCATTTTCGCTCATCGTCAACGGTTTTTGTTTCTGGTTAGCAGCAGTGCTAGTTCCTGGGTTCGGAGTTCGCGGGATTATTGGTTTCCTTCTTGGGCCAGTAATTCTAACTTTTGCTAACACCTTCATTAACAACTACTTTGTTGAAAAAAATCTTTTAGCCAGCAGTAGTGATGTAAAAAGCCAAGGTGAATTACCTTCTAGATAAATATTAAAGGGAGTAGAAATACAACTTTAATCACGTCTCTACTCCAAAGAAAATATCCGAAGGTGGATTTCATAATTCGGCATTTTCAAAAGAATGTAACTAAACAAAATCACAAAATTGTAACATCATGAAATTAGTTCGTTTTCTTCTAGGTTTATTAGTGCCTCCTTTAGGCGTTTTCCTGACAGTTGGAGTTGGTCCAACCTTAATTATTAACATTGTGCTCACAGTTTTAGGTTGGCTACCCGGTAGTATTCATGCAATTTGGGTGATTGCTAAGCATGAAGAACAAGTTAATCAAGAGGGACGTATTTAACTAATACGCAAAATTGATTTTAATAAATCTTAAGTAGGGTGCGTTATGGCTTTAGCCGTGACGCACCATTCTACTACGAAAATTAGAATTTATAGAACCCATTTGGGATCTGGTGTATTGTGAGATTAAAAGTATTTTTTATTACTTATGTATTCAAGCGGTTTAACAGATGAAGAGTGGTCAATAATTGAAGCATTATTGCCTAAAAAGAAGCTGACTCGTCCCCCAACATGGAGTAAAAGACAAATCTTAGAT
>NZ_JBALCP010000088.1:0-4709 GCF_036919675.1 Nostoc sp. | reverse complement strand
GCTGGGGGATGAACACCCTGATGTGGCAACTAGCCTGAACAATTTGGCAGCACTCTACTTTTCACAGGGAAGGTACAGCGATGCCGAACCTTTGTTAATCGAAGCTTTGGCGATGGGAAAACGCCTGCTGGGGGATGAACACCCTAATGTGGCAACTAGCCTGAACAATTTGGCAGTCCTCTACAATTCACAGGGAAGGTACAGCGATGCCGAACCTTTGTATATCCAAGCTTTAGCGATGAGAAAACGCCTGCTGGGGGATGAACACCCTAATGTGGCAACTAGCCTGAACAATTTGGCACTCCTCTACAATTCACAGGGAAGGTACAGCGATGCCGAACCTTTGTATATCCAAGCTTTGGCGATCGCTGAAAAACAGTTGGGGGCAAATCATCCCGATACAATAACCTACCGAAAGAATCTGGAAGCCTTGCGGCGGAATCGTCAGCCTTGATTCAGGAGAATGGTTGCTTTTGTCTCCCGTTGGTTTCAGTAATTTAGGTAATCTGCACCGGCTGTATTACCCGCCTGGGATTCAAATCCCAGTCTAATAAGTAGGCAAGATAATTAATTACACAATGTTATTGCCAATGCAGTGAAGCAAAATAATGCGATCGCAAAGGCTAAAATTGCTTCTCTAGGATATGCTCTGCGAAGGGTGCGATCGCAATGACTGTAAATTTTTTTGTTTATCTACTAAATGAGTATTTGAACTCCGTCAACGAGGCTTTTATCTCCGTTGACGAGTATTTTATCTCCGTTAACAAGTATTTTATCTCCGTTAACGAGGCTTTTATCTCCGTTAACGAGTATTTTATCTCCGTTAACAAGTCTTTTATCTCCGTTGACGAGTCTTTTATCTCCGTCAACGAGTATTTTATCTCCGTCAACGAGTATTTTAGCTCCGTTAACGAGTATTTTATCTCCGTTGACGAGTATTTTAGCTCCGTTGACGAGTATTTTAGCTCCGTTAGAGTAATCGCAAGTAATAAAAATGCCCAACTGTGATTGCGAACGCTCCCCTGCGTTGCGATCGCAATCACAGGCTAATGAGTCTTTGATGTTCTCATTGAAAAACCCTGAGCAAATTAATCAGCATCAGTTCATTCGACTCTTGCGGGAATACAAAATACCTTGAAAAAGCTACCAGATAAACGCTGTAGCCTTTTTTGGTGAAAACAGATCGCTTTTCTTGAGGCGATCGCCATCATATAGCAGTCCTAAATCACTCGTGAAAAGTTAGATCCCCGACAACTTTTACGAAGTCGGGGATCTGGACACTGCGAATTTTCACAATCTGCGGTTAAACACAAATTAATTGCGATCGCACCGTGGCAATCTCAAACCCTTCCCACTTCTTTACTCAGCACTGTTTCGGTGACTATAACCCAATACGGTTTAGTTAAGGACTACTGGTAAAAATTTTGGGTTTTGGAGACGCGATAAATCGCCGTCTCTACAAGTGTTTTGGTCTTATCTGAACTGTATTGGACTATAACCCTGCAAACCACTCATAGCCCTGATCCTCCCAATAGCCTTTAGTAGGTGACAAATTGCTGACGAAGGTAATTTGAGTCACCCACTTGCTTTGCTTGTAGCCCAGTTTAATTGGGGATGCTAGGCGCATGGGCGCACCATTATCAACTGATAAAGGTTGTCCATTCTTTTGATAAGCCATGAGAGTTTGCGGATGGATAGCAGAGGCCAGATCCCAGCTTTCATAATAGCCATCAGCAGATTTGAAGTAGACATAGCGGACGTTTGACTTAGGCTGTACCAGCGCTACTAAGTCTCGTAATCGCACGCCTCCCCATTGAACGATCGCAGCCCAGCCTTCAACACAAATATGGCGAATTACCATTGAAGTTAAGGGAAGTTTGTGAATATCTGCCATGCTCAATTGCATCGGATTACTAACCTCGCCATCAATCTTCAGCCGAAACTGCGCCGGATCAATTTGCGGGGTGAAGTCAAAGGTATTTATCAGCAATTTGTCTGCTTCTATGGCACTGACAGGAAATTCTGGTACTGCTTTTTGAGTTAGCAGGAGTGCTTCCAGACGTTGGTTTAGTGGCTCAGATATTTGCCACACATTATCTGAGAGCAAATTTGTCCCACAGCCACCTAAAAGAAAGCCTACGCCTGAAAGTCCAGATAGTTGCAGTAACCGCCGACGGGATAGGGTGCGTTTGGGAAGAATCAGACTCATGGAACCTCTACACGAACATAGACTTAACTAGACGGATGCTTCCTACCTTCAGGGCAAGTAAGGAATGAGCAATTGTAAACAGTATGACTGTGGGAACAGTGATAAAGTGAACAGTGCGGAGATTTTGCCAACTACCAAACAGCCCGGAAAGCCAATGTAGTTGGGCAGGTTTGTACATCGCCAAACCACTCAAGATTGCCAGCAGCAGCACTGGAATGATCGCAGTATAAACTAACCGATGCCATGCGTAGTTCTTGCGCTTTGGGTTCTGGCTGACTTGCAATGCTTTTAAGTCACCGCGATCGGCAAACCGACGCTGCCAACGACGAGTTATAAAGATATAAACTCCATACCAAAGTAAGTTCAGCGAAAACAGCCACATAGCAGCGAAATGCCAATGTCTGCCACCCCCTAGCCAACCTCCCAGCAACAGAAAATCAGGAAAATGCCAACCTTCACGCCCGCCAAATACCGGATTGGCATTATAGATTTGCAGTCCGCTAGCGATCATCAAGATGAGACTGATGATATTAATCCAGTGAAAGGTCTTTGAGAGGAAAGTCTGACTTGGTGTTGAGCGGACTTTACGTTTTGATGAGGTCATACCAATTTTGGATTTTGGATTTTTAGGAACAGGATTTAATAAAGAGCAACTTTCGTAGGGTGCGTTATGCCCTTGGCTAACGCACCATCCCAATACTTTCGGTGCGTTACGCTTCGCGGTAACACACCCTACGAAACTTTTGGATTTGAGATTTTTAAGTAGTTGGATAGAATTAATTACACAATGTCATTACGAGCGAAGCGAAGCAATCCCAGCCCTTGCGATTGCTTCGCTTCGCTCGCAATGACGGTAAATATTTTTGTCCATCTACTTATATTGTTCCCAGTTAGAGTGTCGGATTGGATTTTCTAATCCAAAATCTAAAATTGGCACGTCTCACAGAGGTTGAGTAGGAAAGAATGGAGCTAGCCAAAGTTGTATCTGCACATCCCAACCGAGAAGAATAGCGATCGCTGTCGCCACGATCGCTACGCCACCTACGCGCTGCAACGCTGCACTATGAGAGCGGAGATTGAGGATTCGTTTGCTGAGTATTCGCCCACCGTAGGCGATCGCCAACAGAGGCAAACCTGCTCCGATTCCATAAGCAACCAGTAGCCCAAAAGCACCTGCGACTTGATGATTAACTGCTGCTAGGACTAAAATTCCCCCCAAAACCGGCCCAGCACAGGGAGTCCACAAAAGCCCCAACTGAGTCCCTAGCCAAAACTCTCCCATGAGTCCGATTCGTGCAGATTTTTTAGTCCACTTGCCAACTGGGATGTAAGTAAATATTCGGTAACTCCAGGTGGGAAAAATTGCGAGTAATCCCAAAAATAAAAGAAGTGCGATCGCTCCATTCCTTAATAAATTAATCACGCCTGTAAACCAGTTTGCTGTTACACCGAGTAAACTACCTGCTAGTGCAAAACCAGCGATTAATCCCGCTACCAGTGCTACTGGGCCGTAAGTATGCGATTGGAGCGATCGGCCTAATAGCACTGGTAAAATCGGTAAAACACAGGGTGAAAGCACATTCAAAACTCCCCCCAGTAAAGCTAGACTAATTGATAGAGTAGAAGTCGTCATAATTCTTTCTACCCCAATAGCTGGCGGATAGTTTGCTCTATTTTTTCATATGCGCCTTCACCAATATGGTCATATTGTAGTAAACCCTGGCGATCGGCCAAAAACATGTGAGGCCAATACTGATTTTCGTAAGCGTTCCAAGTTTTATACTCGTTATCAACCGGAACCGCATAGGTAATCTGGTGTTGTCGTAGCGCCTTTTTTATATTGTTCGGATCTCGCTCAAAGGCAAACTCTGGTGTGTGGATGCCGATCACCTTCAGTCCCTGCGACTCATACTGCCGATGCCATCTAGTAATGTAGGGCAGGGTACGCTGGCAGTTAATACAAGCAAAAGTCCAAAACTGGATTAAAACAACACTACCTTTGAGGTCAGCTATTGATAAAGGAGTAGAATTAAGCCACTGGCTGATACCCTGAAACTCTGGCAGACTTTTGCCTGCCGGAGTTTTCACTGTAATAGTTTCCAAGTCTTGCGTATTGTCACTTTTTACAGGAGAGATAGAAGGGACATTCACTTTTCTGAAGTTGGAAAATGTTGTGGCTGCACCGATTCCGACAACCCCTAACCCAAGATAAAAAAGTAACTGACGCCGACGGAGTAGGTTGTGATTCATCAGAATTTCTCCTGTTGAGGTCAAAGCGCCAAAGTATAGGGATTGGATCAAGATTTTTCTAGTAACCAGCGCCTATACTTAGTACAAGAAAAGTGATATGCAAAGCTAGTTGTAGCTAGGGCTTGGTGGAAGCAGGGGATTGCTTCATCGCATCGCCAGCCTTATCTTTACCCATCGCATCTTTACCCATAGCACCGCCAGCTTTATCTTTGCTCATTGCATCACCAGCCTTATCTTTACCCATCGCATC
>NZ_JBALCP010000087.1:0-35410 GCF_036919675.1 Nostoc sp. | reverse complement strand
TGATGCACGAGCGCAATGCTCACAACTTCCCCCTAGATTTGGCAGCAGGTGACTTTGCTCCTGTAGCTCTAACCGCTCCTGCTATCAACGGTTAATCATAATTTGATATCCGCTCTTCACACTTATCTATAAGTAAAAGACGCTCTCCCGAAAGGGGGGGCGTTTTTGCATTGGGTTAATTGGGACATTAAGCATGGCATTGGACACTTTTTTGAAGTGCAAAAATATTGATCGGTGTTGCACCAAAACTAGACCGCTATAGTTCAGAACTTAGGCAATAATGATCAAAAAGTAAATTTTACGGGTAATAATTGCTAGCAGCGCAGATAATTGCCTCAAAGCTCAAGTATAAGGAGAAGCCGAAAATGATTTTACACCGTGGGCGGAAAGTGGTAGCTGCTTTGTTGCTGTCAGTGGTACTACTGACAACAGCCTGTACTGCAAAAGCACCTGGACGTTTTGACCAGACGCAAAAAGAAAGTACTCAACAAAGAAAGGGTCAAGCGGTGACTAAGACCGCAACTCAGGGTAGCGAATTTAATAAACTTTTCCCTAATGCAGGTGATGGCTACCAGCGCGTCTATACCCAAGAGAAAAAAGGCTTTGCGGAAGCGAAGTTGAAAAAAGGCGGTAAAGAAGTAGCGTTGCTGTCTATTTCTGATACCACCAGTACACCAAGTACAGCAGCCAAGTTCTCGAAAAGCACCAAAAAAATTGGCGGTTATCCCGCAGTAGAAGTTGGTAAGACGCAAACTGCAATTTTGGTAGGAAAGTACCAAGTAAAAGCACTTTCTCGCGATTCGTCATTTACAGCTAGCGATCGCGCAGATTGGCTAGAGAAGTTTAATCTTAGTCGTCTGGCTAGCCTGAAATGAGCTACATTACCGACATTAAAGATAACAAAACCTAAATAAGGAGATTTTTGTGAGCAAATCGATTTTTGAGTTGGTTGATCAATTGCCAACTAGCGGCTTGACCATTTCTATGTTGAATTCCCTCGATTTTGTTGCTCCTGGCCAGTGGCAAAATACTGTCGGTTTTGTCAATACTATTAAGACCGTCACTGGCGAAGACGACGAAGATTTAATTCAGCAAATTGGTGAAAGAGCGATTTATCTATTCAACGACAAATCTCAAGGATACCAAACAGCTTTGTGGCTATATCAAACCGTTGATGGTACAGATAAAGCGCTTGGCGCAGCAGCTTTAGCTAACAAAGTTGGCGAAAAAATTCCTTTATTGGGTTTTTTAAACTCTGTCACTCCCAAACCAGACAAAGCCCAAACCATTGATTTGACATTAAAATTAGTGGCTGAGTTGGTAGCCTTCTGCCAAATTAACGGCATTCCTGGCGACAGTATTGGGGATTTTGTCGTCTCTTTAGGTGAGTATAGTGGTGAGTCACTCATCCGCATGGTGGCATTAGTTTGTGTTGATGGTTTGATCCCTCTGGGCCCAGACTTCATCAGCAAAGCGATATCCGGGCTTAATCAAACAAATCCACAGGAGTTAGAAAAAAATTCGACTTTCCACAACATCAAAGATGTGATTCCAGGGGACAATGCTAGTAGTAAACTCAATTTTATCGGCGAAAGCTTTGACTCAGTTAAAGGTTGGATGAGTGATATTGTCAGCACCAATAATTTAACGCCACAAAAGGTAGTTGGCAATTTGCAAAGTTTTGTCGATATTGCCGATGACAAGTTAGACTACCTCGCAGCGTTCCTGGATGTAACAACGAATTATTATGAACACACCGGCACGCAAACTTTAGCACGCCGCTTGATTGAACGGGCGGTGGCTGAAATTTAGGTTGATTAGGGGGCTGGGGAGTGGGAATTTTAGATTTTAGACTTGAGCTACGCTCAGTCGAACGATTTTGGATTTTAGATTGAAATTTAATCTAAAAGACGCTCTCTTACGAGACGCTGCGCGTAGCTTGCTTCCCCGAAGGGGTACGCGGACTCGCTCTAAGCAAAGCCATGCCGCAGGCTTTACGCTGCGCTATCATCAATCCAAAATTCAAAATTGAATTGCCCAATGCCTCATGCCCCATGCCTATTAGGGTAAACGTAAATCTGCTGCGATCGCATATAAGTAAGGTTGAAAAATAGCCAAGTTTTCCAGTTTCTCAAACTTACCTGTTTGCGTACCTGTGTCAAATGCAGTGGTAATGACGTAAAGTTTAAGTTTAGTGCCATCAAAAGCAACATGACCAATATATTGCTCTTGTACTCCACCTTTTTGCTTAAGTCCGGCAAACCCATAGCGGATTCCCTGAAGCTTACCAACGGGTACTGGTTGCGGTGGATAGGCTGAGAAAGTAATCTGTTTTCCATATTTACCCTGACGGTCTTTCGCAAAAGCAGCGTATTGGTCTGCAACCCAAGCCTTGAGCGCTAGTAATACCTGGGTTTGGTATTTGGAACTTTGGTAGTCCACTTGGGAACCAGGTGGAATACCAGCTGCTACGAGTTTCTTTTGAAAATCCTCATTGTTTGCTAGTGGGTAAACGTTAATCTCAACTGTACCCAAACGTTCCCCTTTGGAGGAGACACACAATAAAGGCGCATTTCCCTTACAAGCAGCAATTTGCCAGTTAGTTGGAGTAACGGCATTTCCCAGGATTTTCTGCCAGATATTTTCCTCATTAGGGTTGGGAAGTTTTACAACGGTAGGAGATTTTACCTCTTTGGGTGGAGAAAATTGGGGGAGAACAAATTTTGCTCCCAGTGGTATTAACACCAGCAAAATAGAACCTAGTAATAAATGATAAAGTCGTAACATTTTCTTAAAAATTTAGAGCCAATGATTGCAGACTAACGATATTTACAATACTTTATGGGTATACAGGAAGAATAAATTTATATTCCTGCAAGTTCCGCAAATGGAACTCAACAAACTATAGCGCTTCTTTGTGGAATGAGCTAGAAGGTAGGGGCGCACAACGGTGCATTAAACATACGGCTATTTAACTTAATATCAATAAACTTCTCTAAATAAGAATATATATATGTCGGCTGTAAAAATGGAAAGGACAGAAGTTAGGTTTACCCTGCTTCTGTCCAATTTAGGATTAGTTACCGTTCACAAAGTCAAGCAAGTGGCTATGCAGGTACCATTTCCTTTTGAAATCTCATCCAATAGCGATGTTGAGCGATCGCATTGATAAAATCATCAGCTATCGATTTCAAGTCAGAGGCTTGGCGACAAGTTACCACACCCATTTCAGAGCGCACCCCATCCTGTGACAACTTCACGCCCTCAAGATTAGCCATCGATAGTAATTCGACACCTTCGCTCGTAGCGGCGATCGCTTTACAGTGTTTAAATGCCTCGTTAATGAAGTGAACTGCTTCTCCCTGCTGCTTGAGCATCTTGATACTCTGCGCTCCACCAGGTACATATACCGCATCAAACATCACAGAAGCAGCCGTCACAAAGGTCATCTCAACCGGGATCTCCTGACCATCATCGCCTTTAATTTTACCGCCATGAGTCGCAACGACCTTCGCATGAGCGCCCTGCTGCATTAGTGCCTGCTGGAGTGCGCCCAGTTCCTGAGCATTTACACCATCCGCCGCTAGAATTGCAATCCGGCGACTCTTAATCGTTTTTTCTGGCATCAACTCCTGCATGGTTTGGATACTGAGCGCCGGAGATTTCTGCCCATGATTTGGTGTTACTTCTGTAGGAGCAGGTAAGCCCAGTCCTTCAGCAATGCGGGTTACCAACTGATGATCGACAGAGTTAAATAACTCCAGCATCCGCTCTTTGACGGCGGGGTTCATCACTTTGCCCAGCTCAAAATGTGCGGCTTTCACCAAGTGTTCTTTCTCCGGATCAGACAAACTGTTCCAGAATAAGGTCGCCTGACTGAAGTGGTCTTGGAAACTAGGGCTGCGTTCTCGGATTTTATTACCTTCCATCCGCTCTTGATAGCTGACAAAGCCGCCGAGATTTTCCGGAGCCGTCATCGGGCAACCATTACCGAGGGAATTG
Source organism: Nostoc sp. (assembly GCF_036919675.1). Classification (GTDB taxonomy): domain Bacteria; phylum Cyanobacteriota; class Cyanobacteriia; order Cyanobacteriales; family Nostocaceae; genus Nostoc. The sequence continues at coordinate 31,408 of NZ_JBALCP010000087.1, read as the reverse complement.
GGGTAGTAGTTCACCTTTGAAGTGGGAATTTTGTACTGCATAACGCCGTCCCGTTGGTTATTATCGAACGGACAAACGGGGCGGTTAATTGGTAGATCGGTATAATTTGCGCTTCCCAAACGGTGTACTTGCGTATCAGCGTAGGAGAAGATCCGACCTTGCAGCAGTGGGTCATCCGAGAAGTCGATGCCCGGTACAATATTGGCAGGTTGGAAAGCAACTTGTTCGGTTTCGGCAAAGTAGTTGTCTGGGTTGCGGTTGAGTACCATTTTGCCGATTGGCTTCACAGGAACCAGTTCTTCGGGAATGAGCTTGGTGGAATCAAGGATATCAAAATCAAATTTAAATTCGTCCTCTTCCTCGACAATCTGCACACCAAGTTCAAATTCCGGATAATCGCCCATTTCGATCGCGTCCCCTAAATCGCGGCGATGAAAATCAGGGTCTTTTCCGCCTGCTTTCTGCGCCTCATCCCACACCATCGAATGCACGCCCAGAATCGGCTTCCAATGAAATTTCACAAACCTTGCTTTGCCTTGTTCGTTGACAAAACGGAAAGTGTGAATACCAAACCCTTGCATCATGCGGTAGCTTCTGGGAAGGGTGCGATCAGACAGTATCCACATAATCATGTGCATTGATTCCGGCATCAGCGAGATGAAGTCCCAGAAGTTATCATGAGCAGTTCCCGCTTGGGGTATCTCGTTGTGTGGTTCGGGTTTAAGAGCATGAACCAAGTCAGGAAACTTGATGGCATCTTGGATAAAAAACACCGGAATATTGTTGCCGACTATATCATAGTTGCCATCTTCAGTGTAGAATCTGACAGAAAATCCGCGCACATCGCGGGCGGTATCAGCTGAACCGCGAAACCCGACAACCGTCGAAAATCGAACGAAGACCGGAGTTTTAACGGAGGGATCTTGGAGAAATTTTGCCTTTGTATACTCTGCCAGGGATTCATAAGGCTGGAAGTACCCATGAACACCTGCTCCTCGCGCATGAACCACCCGCTCTGGAATCCGCTCTCGGTCAAGGTGTGCCAGCTTCTCGCGGAAGTGAAAGTCTTCTATCAATGTAGGCCCACGCGATCCAGCTTTGAGGGAATCATTTGTATTGCTAACCCGGACTCCCTGATTGGTGGTCAAATATTCCCCGGCTTCTTGACGAGAAGAGTCTAAATCCTTCTGTTTGCTTTGCTCGTTGATCGGATTGTGTTCAGTCATGTTAGGTATTGTGAAGTGCTATTTAACAGTTGAATTAATTTGCGTGGCCTATTAATTAATTTTGTTTAGCAGGTAAATGAGTCTGCCGTGATAGATCGTTGCCGCTCCTCATGCCTTTTAAGGCGAGTCACTGAAAGCGACTCTACTATCTTCTCTAAGAGAGTACGATTTGCCGGTTCCCTAACCGCCTGCTTCGCCTTATCTAGCATTGCTCGGATGCCAAAGAATTCATGAGTCACGCCGTTATAGTTGGTTACCTTATTAATCTTAAAAAGCTAGAAGCAATCCTGCCTCTAGCATTGGTCAGTAATGCCTAAGTTATTGAACCGAATAAACTACTGCTAAATGCAGATGTGATTATGAATACAAAAGAGTTAAGCAAAACGTTGGCGTTGAAGCAACATGGTAATTGCTTTGTTTTGGCTGCTTGGCTATTAATTTAACTCAAATGGTAGAAAATAATTACATACGTCTTTAGTATAATAATTTTTACGTAATTTAAAATATATACGGTTAATAGCGCTGAAAACAAATACAGCGCTACTACGGGCAATGTTGTTTATTTATATATGTATGTCTAATTACTTGTAGCTTGGCAGAGGTATGTCCACGATGAAGAGATGCTGGCTGGATGTCAAATGGAAAGGCAAATTTACTTGCACTTGTTAGTAGTCAGACAATTTCATGCCAAGTTCAATCTCTCCGATTATACTTGACTATATTAGACTATATTCTGTTTAAACTTTTAGCATACCTTCATTCTCCCCTAAAACTACTTGTGTCATTCTCATTCCTCCTTAATGTGGATGAATAGTTCAAGGTTAGATACAAAATCAAATGTTCCAGCAGAGTGAAGCCTTTAACTTTATCTGCTGGAGACTCTAAATGTGAAATTTTCAGGAATCGACTTAGTAGCGATTACTGTTGCGGCGGGCATTACCACCACCCCAGCTACCAATCGCACAGTTATTTAGTGTCTTGAAAATTAAGCTGTGGACTAATGAGTAAAGATTATTATCGGTAGTAGGACTAATTATACCATGACTGAGTGTTTTAAAAGCAAATTAAAAAATATTCATCCTCGCCCCATTAGCTATGCTCAAACTGCGCTAAAATCCTTTCTGCTTCCTTACACAGCAGCTCGTGATATTCACCGTTACTAGCCAGCAAACCTCCCCATTGATTGATATCACCGATGTTATACTGCAATGCGGTGCCGTCGAAGTGGGTAAATTTACCACCAGCTTCTGTTAAAATCAGTTCTGGTGCTGCCATATCCCAGTCTTTGGGCGCAGACTTACCGGAAAGGGAAATGTAGATATCTGCCTGTTGCTCGACAATAGTGGCGATTTTGCAGCCGACACTACCCACAGCTTTCTGATTTTGACAAGGTAAGTTTTGTAGTAAGTAATCTAAGCGTTGGTTGCGGTGAGAGCGACTAACGACTAAGGTTAAATCCTCAACTCGTTTGCCTGACGACACTTGTAAAGGAACAGATCGATCACGCGTTTCTACAAATGTACCCCCACCTTTAATCGCGTAATATAACTTTTGAGCCTCTGGTAGTGCCACCACTGCCAACACTGGGCGTGTTTCCTTGACTAAAGCAATGTGAACCGCATAGTCCCCAGTTTTTTTAATAAAGTCTCGTGTGCCATCCAAAGGGTCAATTATCCATACCCAAGGGGGAGAAGGGTGTGCGCCCGGACTTGGCGATTGATAGGTTTCTTCGCTGATGTAAGCAAAATCTTCATTACCCAAAGTTGCTTGTAGCCTCTGCAAAATGTATTGACTCACAGCGACATCGGCAACGGTAACAGGCTCATTCTGTTTGTATTGTACTTCTAAGTTAGGGTCTTTTGCAGTGCCGTGGTAATACGATCGCAGGATATCTGCTGCTCCCCAACCTACCTCACGAGCGATCGCTAATATTTCTTGTAAGTCTTTCATTAAATTTGACCTTATATAACTTTACTAAGTACAGTTTTGCTTAAAAGCGTAGTGTTTTTAATGCAGAGGAACGCATTAACATTGTATCGGGACGCATTCACAATGCATCGGCATACATTGGCGTTGTATCGGGACGCATTCACAATGCATCGGCATACATTGGCATTGCAACGGATTAGGGACTTCCAGTTAAAAAAACATCCCATCGTAGGGGCGCAAGGCCAAGATCCCCTACAAATGTACAAATAATTTTGGATAATTTATTTTTCGTCAGTCCCTAAGCCGACTACTCAGCCCTTTAAATCCATCCAGCGTCGGCTACCAAAAAACTTGCACGAATCAGCAGCAATATTAGCTGCCAGTGCCAGGGCATCAGTAAAACTTTCCCTTAAAATATAATCACAAAAGGCACCGTGGAAAATGTCTCCAGCCCCTAATGTATCAACCGCTTGCACCTGTGGCACATCTACGATACCAGTTTTAGTGCAACTTAAGTATTCAATTGGTTTTTGTCCGTGGGTAATGGCGATGTAAGGAATGTAAAATCCGCCCAGATAGGCAAAAACCTCCTCTCCAGTCTGGCAATTGGGGGGATAAAAATTAGCCGAACAAATGGCATAATCTACAAATGGCAGAACTTGCTCAAATCCTGCTTTCCAACTACCACCATCAATTACTACTGGGATATTCTTGGCTTTAGCCATTTGGGCTATGGAATAACTAACCGCCATCTGATGTCCATCAATCAGTACTATATCGACATTTTGCAAAATATCTGACGGGATAGATGCGCTGCTGGCTTGAGTTTTGACAGCATTGATCGAAACCACAGCTCGTTCACCCGTGGCTTGGGTGACAATGATCGAAGAGACAGGCGGTGCTAAATCAGTGGTAGGCTCAAGGTCTGCGATCGCAACTTTGTAATTTGCCAAATCAGCTCGAATTAGCTGCGTCATGGTGTGAGAACCCACTACACCCAAGACTGTAGCCTGATTTCCTAAATAATTGAAAGTCACAGCCGCGTTTGTAGCTGGGCCACCTGCTGCTACAGTATAGTCAGTAGCAACAATCTTCTGATTATTCTTAGGGGCAGAGTCAGCAAGGTAAATCAAATCCAAGGTTACTAAACCTACAAATAAACCATGAGCCGATTTTGGACTTCGGCTTTTTTCGGCTTCGGTTCGATCGAGCGGACTTGTACTGAGCGCAGCCGAAGTAGCCGAGATGCTCAAGGCAAATCGCTCAGTCGAACGATTTTGGACTTCGGCTTCTCTACCAGACGCTGCGCGTAGCTTGCTTCCCCGCAGGGGTACGCTCAGTCGAACGATTTTGGATTTTGGATTAGTCATTTGTCATATATGTTCGTATAGCTGTATAAATTGTTGTTCATAACTCCTAACTCCACTAATTTTTGATTTTGAATTTTGGATTTTAAATTGAAATAAAAATCTAAAATCTAAAATCTAAAATCTAAAATTGAATGACTCCTAACTCTTGCTCATGCAAACCGATCCAAAACCAGGAACACTTTACGTCGTCGGCACACCAATTGGCAATCTAGAAGATATTACCTTTCGGGCGGTGCGAATTTTGCAGACTGTGGATATCATTGCGGCGGAAGACACGCGTCACACAGGAAAACTGCTACAGCATTTTCAAGTTAAAACACCCCAGGTGAGTTACCACGAACATAATCGTACCAGTCGCATCTCAGAATTATTAGAGCATTTAGTTAACAATAAAGCGATCGCCCTTGTGAGTGATGCTGGGATGCCAGGTATTTCCGATCCTGGATATGAACTGGTGAAAGCCTGTATTGAGGCGGGAATTCCAGTAGTTCCTATTCCTGGTGCTAGTGCAGCAATTACCGCTTTGAGTGCAGCGGGATTACCAACGGATCGGTTTGTCTTTGAAGGCTTTCTGCCAGCGAAAAGTCAACACAGACAAGAACATTTAGAATCTCTGCAAACAGAATCTCGCACATTGATTTTCTACGAATCGCCCCACCGCTTACGAGAAACTTTGCAAGACTTAGCAGACGTTTGGGGAAGCGATCGCCAAATCGTGTTAGGGCGGGAGTTAACAAAATTGTATGAGGAATTTTGGCGGGGGACAATTGCCGAAGCGATCGCTCACTACAGCGAACGAGAACCCCAAGGTGAATATACATTAGTAGTGGCAGGAATTCCACCCAGTCAGCCCCAACTGACACAAGAGCAATTGAAAGCCGAATTGCAACAGTTAATTAGTCAGGGAATATCGCGATCGCAAGCTAGCCGTCAGTTAGCAAAAGCTACTTTCCTTCCCCGTCGCCAACTCTATCAACTAGCTCTTTCTATAGTCCTTACTCCTGAGTCTTGAACAGCTAATAAGTGGATGGGTGTAAATAAATATCATATGTCATTATGCCTGCCTACTTACCGCTTTGAGAAAATCACAATATTTGCAAAGGTTAAGATGCTTCCGGCTAGAAGTTATGGTTGTGCGTAACTTCTAGTTAAATTTTCATGTGCGTAGGCTAGCAAAACCGCAGGCATCACCTGAATCAACGATTACAAAGCAGCCAAACTTGGATCATATAGTTAAAGTAAAGAAAGTATGACTACTATACCAAATACATTATTGTTACTAATTCATATATTCATCCTTAAAGACTACCTGGTGAATATACAAATGATATCTAAAGATTTTTGATATTAGTTCTCTAGATAGATCAAAAAATTTGTCGAAAAACTTTAAGATGGAATAGTCAAGACCAAACAAACCACATTCTCCCGAAGGAAAAATTATATGATTACTAACATTATTGCTTGGCTGGTTTTGGGTTTAATTGCAGGTGCCTTAGCTAAGTTATTTTATCCTGGAACCCAAGGTGGCGGTATTCTCTCCACCATTGTCTTAGGAATCCTTGGAGCCGTAGTCGGGGGTTATTTGGGTCAAACTTTGCTAGGAAGTGGTTCGGCAGCCGCCGCATCTGTAGGAGCTTTTTCCCTTGGAAGCATTTTATTTGCTGTTCTTGGTGCGATGCTACTGATTTTCCTTTGGGGTTTATTTACTCGTCGAGCTGTGTAATTACCTGATGTCTATTACCTCAAATTAGCTAACAGTCTTGGGAATCACTTCTAGTTGCAATCAACCGATAAAATGACATTAGAAAATGAGCGAAGAACCATAGGAGTTTTCGCTAAATGTTCCGATGCACAATTGGCACTTCAGGAACTAAAAGCTTCTAATTTTCCAATGCATAATGTTTCTGTAATTGCACGGAATGCAGAAGAACAAAGTGATATTGCTGGTGTTGAAGTTAAAGAGCGCACCGGCAATATATCCTCAAAATATGCTGCTAGAGCCGTTACTGGTAGTGCTTTAGGCGGTCTTACTGGTTTATTAGTCGGTTTAGTCGTCTGGGTAATTCCTGGTATAGGCCGAGTCATCCTAGCCGGAGCACAAGCAACAGCGATCGCTACCAGTTTAGCTGGTGGTTTGCCTGGTATCTTGCTAAGTTTAGGAATTCCTAAAGAGCAAGCACAGGGTTACAGCGATCTTGTGTGTAAAGGTTACTATTTGGTGATTGTAACCGGTATAGATATAGAAATTCGTCTTGCTAAGAGGATTTTTAATCGCCGTGATATTCAACAGTGGGGTGTTTATGAGCCATACTCGACCCCAAATAGTCGCTATAGACAAGCAGTTGGTGTTTTTTATACGCGCCAAGACGCAGCAAGAGCGCTTACTGAACTGAGATTAGCTGGCTTTCCGATGAGTCAAGTATCTATAGTTGCTAAAAATATAAGCAACCTAAGTGATATTTTGGAAGTAAATATCAGCAGTTCTCAAGATAAGTACACCACTTTAGGAATTCCTGATGAGCTAGCCAAATATTATGATCATGAAGTGTCCCTTAGCCATTACGTAGTAGTTCTAAAAAGCACTGATATTTACATAGCAGGTGCAAAAGCTATTTTAGAGAGTAACAACATCCAACATTTTAGTATCTATAGCCAATCTGAACTTGATGCAGCTAGAAGCGATCGCCAGATTACTACTAACTTCTAGTGAAACCTCAAGTTAATCTCAAAAGGTTTGATGGCATATCGTGATTCTGCATATTTCAGAAAGTTTATAGTACAAGTATATTTATTGTTCTATAAATTACATATTTTATAGATATAAATTACCTTTTGTAACCTTAACTTACCACTAGAAGGCTGCTCACGATAACTTACCCTTTGCAGAATTTGGGCCTTGCTAGGTCAATTATTGCACTCATAAAAATTACCATTTTTTAGTTAAAGTCTGCTCTGTAATTTATAATCTAATAATTAATTATCCACTGGCAAATTCAATTAAAAAAATAACTGACTGCTTTTTTTTGAATGAAAAAAGTTATAATATCTGAATGTTTTATCTAAAACTATAGCAATCTTAAATGAGTTGTAATAAAATTCACCCCCGGCTAACGCCGTCTCCCCGATGCTTTGGGGAGCCAGTGCGTTGGGCGGCGAGTCATTCTTGTTGCATCTGGCGTGCGACTAGAGGGGGAAGGTTGTATTTGTAAAGGTATTTATATTACAGCTATTTTCAGGTAAATAGACCACGCGGTAAGGGCGCAAGGCCTTGCGCCCCTACGACAGATGTGGTTCAAATACTTGAATTCTGCTGTAAGATACAATTAATCTTGTTTAGCGTGTAAAAAATTAGACATATACCACGTTAACGAAATATTAGAAATTTACATAACTAAAACATAATCCGAAGAGTACGAAAAATATAAATAATTGGAATAACTGCCTGGAATAATGTTGAACAGTTTGAAGATTGGAACCAAGATTGGAGTAAGTTTTGCCCTGAGTTTGGTAACTCTGACCACGATTGGTCTAATCTCCTATCAAAGCACCAATGACCTAATTGAAACTTCGGTCAATGAAAACCATACCTACCAGGTGCTAAGTCAGCTTGAAGACCTGAACTTGCAACTAACCAATGCTGAGACTGGGCAACGTGGTTACGTAATTACTGGAAAACAGAGCTATCTGGAACCTTATAATATTGCCATTAATGTATTGGATCAAAAAGTCAACGAACTTCAGAGATTAACGGCAGATAACCCCAACCAACAGCGGCGACTGGATATTTTACAGCCACTAATCGCTAAAAAGCTAGCTGAACTTAAAGAAACCATTGACTTGCGCCAAAATCAAAGCTTTGAAGCTTCCCAGAAGGTTGTGCTGACAGACCAAGGTAAGCAACTGATGGGTGAAATCCGCAAAGTCATCTTGGCGATGGAAAATGAGGAGAATGTACTCCTGAAGCAGCGCTCTCAAAGGGCACAAGCAGCTGCTAAAAAAACGCTCGCTAGCATTGTCTATAGTATTCCCCTATTTTCTTTGATCTTGGCTTTGATCGGATTCATCCTGACTAGACATATCTCAGTACCGCTGAAGCGAGTTTCGGAATCGGCAGAAAAGTTAGCGGATGGGGATTTATCGGTAAGTTTACCACATAGCGATCGCCAGGATGAAATTGGCGTATTAACGCGCACCTTCAACCAGATGATCATTAATCTGCGAAACACAACTCAAAAAAATGACGAGCAAAATTGGCTAAAGTCTAATTTGGCTGAATTTACCCAGATGCTCCAAGGGCATCGAAATCTAGAAAGTGTGTCTCGCCTGATCTTGTCGAATTTAGCACCAATGGTTGGGGCATCGCAGGGCGTTTTTTATTTTATGGACTCAATAGACGACCAGCCTGTATTGAAGTTGTTGAGTAGTTATGCTTATAAAGAACGCAAAAATCTGGCAAATCAGTTTCGTTTGGGTGAGGGACTGGTGGGACAATCCGCCCTCGAAAAACAAAGAATCCTCCTAACGGAAGTTCCTAGTGACTATATCCGCATCAGTTCCGGCTTAGGAGAAGCTCCACCGCTAAATATTATTGTGTTGCCTATACTGTTTGAGACGCAGGTGAGTGCCGTAATTGAACTTGCCTCTTTTGGGCCTTTTAACGAGTTGCACCTGAGATTTCTAGAGCAATTGAGTGAAATCCTTGGTGTGTTTTTAAATAACATCGGCTCACAATTGCAAACTCAGCAACTACTTGAAGAGTCTGTTACTTTAACAGAGGAACTGCAAAGCCAGCAAGATGAACTACAGCAGAGCAATCAACGCCTAGAAGAACAGGCGCACGAGTTAGAAGAATCACAATTTATTGTCAAGCAGTCTAACGAGGAATTACAACAACTAAATGAGGAGTTAGAAGAAAAGGCAGAATTGTTAGAAGTTCAAAATCGGGAAGTTGCCCGCAAGAACCAGGAAGTTGAGCGGGCGAGGCAGTCTTTGGAAGAAAAAGCTGAACAACTAGCGTTGTCTTCCAAATATAAGTCGGAATTTCTCGCAAATATGTCCCATGAGCTACGGACACCGCTTAATAGCCTGTTAATTTTAGCAAGGCTGTTAGCAGATAACTCTCTTAGCAACTTGACCGATAAACAGGTAGAGTACAGCCGGACTATTTACTCGGCTGGAACTGATTTGCTGGAGTTGATTAATGACATTCTAGATTTGGCAAAAATTGAGTCGGGTACTATGGTGCTCGATATTGAGCAAATTGCTTTTGCAGATTTAGAGACATCTATAGAGCACACTTTTCGGCAAGTTGCCCACAATAAACAACTCAGTTTTACTATTGAACTGGATGAGAAGTTACCCCCGACAATTTCTAACGACTCCAAACGCCTGCAACAAGTGCTGAAAAATCTCCTGGCTAACGCCTTTAAATTTACTGAAAAGGGAGGCGTGAAGTTACAAATTAGTATGTCTTCTGAGGCAGCTCAATTTGATAATCCGATGATTGCTTTTGCAGTTAGTGATACGGGCATAGGCATTCCAGTCGAGAAGCAGAAGATTATTTTCGAGGCATTTCAGCAGGCAGATGGCACAACTAGCCGCAAGTACGGGGGAACTGGCTTAGGCTTGTCCATCAGCCGCGAACTGGCTCAACTTTTGGGGGGGAGAATTGAACTAGTCAGCCAACCAGGACAGGGAAGCACCTTCACTCTTTACTTGCCCAAGCGACAGGAAAATAATGGTAAAAATCCTCTCACCACACCACCCCCTGAGCCAACCACCTCTATCCGCACAGCATCGACCATAAAAGAAGTGCCAATGGTCGAAAACAGATCCCCTGTGGACACTTCTCCATCCGCGAAAGTACTTACCACCTTGGCCAACGAAATCCCAGATGACCGGGAAATAATTCAACCGGGCGATCGCATTTTGTTGATTATTGAAGATGACGATAAATTTGCCCGCATCTTACTAGATATGGCCCGTGAGCAGGGCTTTAAAACCATTGTTGCTTTACAGAGCAAACAAGGGCTAGCACTAGCGCAAGAGTTTAAACCCGATGCGATTATGCTAGATATCCATATGCCAGAGATGGATGGTTGGACGGTGCTGGATCGTCTGAAACATAACCCAGACATCAGACACATCCCAGTACATATCCTTTCTGTTGATGAAAGACAGCAACGGGGATTACAGCTAGGAGCGATTACCTATCTCCAAAAACCCGTCTCTCCAGAAGCGCTAACTCAGGTATTGACTGAGATTAAAGGCTTTATTGAGCGTCAGGTAAAAAATCTCCTAATTGTAGAAGATGACCCCGTACAAGCCCAAAGCATTATCGAACTGATCGGTAATGGTGATGTCCAGAGTACAGCAGTAGGTACGGGGGCAGAAGCACTTTTGATTTTGCGATCGCATCACTTTGATTGTATGGTATTGGATCTCGGTCTGCCCGATATGAGCGGGTTTGCACTAATTGAGCAGATAAAGCTTGAACCCAGGCTTTTGAAACTGCCGATCATTATCTACACCGGCAAAGAACTCAGCCGACGAGAAGAAACCCAACTGCGGGGACTAGCAGAGACAATTATCATTAAAAATGTGCGATCGCCAGAGCGGTTGTTAGACGAAACTGCCCTATTTTTGCATCGGGTGCAAGCAAATTTGCCCCCACCAAAGCGTCAAATGCTAGAGCAACTACACCAAACTGATCCGGTGCTAGCTAATCGGAAAATTCTGATTGTGGATGATGACCTGCGAAATATTTTTGCCCTCACCAGCTTTTTAGAAAGCTATCAAATGCAAGTGCTGTTTGCCGAAAATGGCAGAGATGGCATAGAGAAGCTGCAAGCTAATCCTGACATTAATATAGTTTTGATGGATATCATGATGCCGGAAATGGATGGTTACGAAACCACCCGCGCCATCCACCAGCAACAACAGTTTCGCTCACTACCAATAATTGCTTTAACTGCCAAAGCCATGCCAGGTGATCGCGAAAAGTGCATTGAAGCTGGAGCCTCTGACTACATCACCAAACCTGTAGATACTGAGCAACTGCTTTCACTACTCCGGGTTTGGCTGTATCGCTAAGTACAGCATTTCATTAATTCGTAGCGAATTAAATTTGGCAATACCTTGCAATGCCAATGCATCGGCTGCAATGTTAATGTATCCCCCTGAAATGCCAATGCATCCCGATGCATTAAAAACGCTACGCTTTTACGCAAAACTGTACTAAGGGAGTAGGGAATGAGGGTAGGGGTCAAGGAGAGAAAAAGTTTTCTGTAACCCAGCTTGGAAACTCGAACTGTTTATATTGTAATCTCAGTACAGAAATTTTAGAGATGCTAAAAACCCACACTTTACCCGATGAAGGGGTGAGTGTGGGTAATTTATGCCTATAAGACGAATGATAGTCTTTTATCGGTTAGCGGAACATACTACTGACTGAAGTATCTTCATGAATCCGCCAGATAGTTTCTCCTAACAGATTAGCTACTGACAGCACCACTAATTGTGGAAAACGATTGTTTTCTGGTATGGGAATCGTATTGGTGACAATGACTTCTTCAAATAAGCCACTGGACAACCGCTCCATCGCTGGTGGAGAGAATACTGCATGAGTTGCACAGGCGTATACTTGACGCGCTCCTTCTTCACGCAGTAATCGCGCCCCTGCGGCGATCGTTCCCCCAGTGTCGATCATGTCATCCACCAACACTGCCGTTTTGCCTTTAACATCGCCGATGACATTTAACACTTCTGCAACATTATGTGCCTGACGACGTTTGTCAATAATTGCCAGTGGAGCATCATTCAGCTTTTTCGCAAATGCTCTGGCTCGTGCTACACCACCAACATCGGGGGAAACAACCACAAGATCGGGCAGTTGTTTGCTTGTTAAATAATCCAGCAATACTGGCGAACCGTAAACATGGTCAAAGGGGATATCGAAATAGCCTTGAATTTGAGCCGAGTGCAAATCCATTGCTAGAACGCGGTTGGCACCTGCTTCGGTAATCAAGTTAGCAACCAGCTTGGCGGTTATTGACTCTCGTCCTGCCGTTTTGCGATCGGCACGGGCATAGCCATAGTAGGGAATTACTGCCGTCACCTGTCGCGCAGAAGCTCGACGACAGGCGTCAACCATAATCAGTAATTCCATCAAATGATCGTTCACGGGTTGACAAGATGGCTGGATTAAATAAACATCACAACCCCTAATTGATTCTTGGATTTGAACGTAAAGTTCTCCATCCGCAAATCTTTTGCGAATCATTGGCCCCAAGTCCATGCCCAGATAACGAGCGACTTCTTGAGACAGTTGGACATTGGCAGAGCCAGAAAATAGCCGCAGGCGATGATTATCAGTCAGTCCTGTTGCAGATGGTTGCATTTTGAAAGTTGCAGAACTGAGCACAGCAGCTCCTCTATGTGCATTCATAGCAATATTATCATTAGAGATTTAATAGATTTAATCAGGAAATCACCTAAAAAAACATCTGTGAGTTTTTTTGAAGCTTTCATACCAAATTTAAACATTTTTCCATATAATTATCATTTGCTAACTGTCTAATTTTCTTGGCAAGCAAACTATTGATAGCTTAACGGACATCAAGTCCGTCTACTAGGTCTATACTTCAAGTTTTTTAGGTTGAGGTAAATGACCCTAATCTCTCTAAAGATTGGTGTGATAGATTGCTTGTTCTAACTACCTCATTTATAACTGACAGTAAAGCATTTACAACTTAAGTAATATTGAACTTTGTTTTTAGACCGGAGAACACTTGCGACTAAGTGTTAAACAGGTATCTGATTATATTCTATGATACTAGCGGTAAATAAATAAACTAGCAGACTTAATTTTTAGTTTTAATTAACCCAATAAATTCCCAGATCACATTGGTACTTATATCTATTCTTTATGAAATCCTTGCTAGATAAAGGGACTATTCTATACAGGCTCACATAGAATTGGTATTAACAAACTCTCACTTGCGTGGGTTCTGGCGCAGGGCTGACAGCAGTTCCAAGCGGTCAGAGAAGAGGAAAAGGGTCAAGGGGCAGGGGAGAAGACGTCATACATAAATGTATTGGCTCTGAAAACTTGGACCGGAGGCGGAGCGTCTCCGGCTTTGCGGATTATTTCTCGTGCCAAGACCCCGAAACAAATGTTTTTACTTCATTCCATAAATAAATTTGGTTGCTCTCAAACCCTTTTGCCAGGGGAATCCTAAATCCTTGCCCTTGCTGATTGCTGCCTGCTCAAGAGCCTCTTCGGTCAAGGTTTGTTCCTTGGCTCCCTGCCTCTTTGTTGATGTGCCCCGCCCCAGACAGCCAATATTGCTGTAGACAGTTAAGACACTTGAAGTGTGACTTTGCGTATACTCCTAACTATTATGTAAGGTAAAATATCGCTGCATGTAACTGTGTCGCCTCTTGGACTTAATCTTTGTGGGTGACTTCCTCCTCAGTTGCTAATACACTCAATCAATCGATCATGCAACCACCGATTAAAGTTGGCACTGTCTTGCAAAACCGTTACCGCATAATTCAAATTCTCGGACAAGGAGGATTTGGTAGAACCTATCTGGCAGAAGACCAGAGGCGCTTTAACGAACTTTGCGCGATCAAGGAATTGATTTCAACAGCAACGGAGGCTTTGGCTTGGAAGAAGGCACAAGAGCTTTTTCACCGAGAAGCTGCCATTTTATATCAAATCGAACACCCACAAGTGCCTAAATTCCGGGAAAGATTTGAGCAAGACCAACGCTTATTTTTGGTGGAGGACTACGTTGCAGGTCAGACGTACCGAACTCTGCTGGCTGAACGTCAAGCTGTGGGTAAAACCTTTACAGAGGCTGAAGTATTGCAGCTAATACAGCTGTTGTTGCCTGTTTTAGAGCATATTCACAGTCGAGGGATTATTCACCGAGATATCTCGCCAGAAAATATTATTTTGCGAGATAGTGACGCTAAACCTGTGTTAATTGACTTTGGGGTGGTAAAGGAACTGGCAGAGCGTTTACGATCGCCAAATAGCCGAATGCCAGAAACCACTGTGGGAAAATTAGGCTACTCTCCTAGTGAACAAATGCAAACAGGGGGAGCTTATCCTAGTAGTGACTTGTATGCATTAGCGGTGAGTGCGATTGTTTTGCTGACTGGTAAAGAACCAAGGGATTTATTTGACGAAAACCAACTAACTTGGAATTGGCAGCGGTGGGTAAGAGTGAATCCGCGATTTGCTCAGGTTTTGAATCGAATGTTGAATCATATACCGAGCAATCGCTACCAAAGTGCTGCTAATGTATCCCAAGCACTGCAATCTCTGGCTCAACCCAGTGTCCCTACCCCTAATAATGTATCGAACTTGCAAACAATGGCTGTTGGTCGCCGGCCTAACTTAGTACCACCAGCAGCTTCGCCCAGGAAGAAACAACCCGATCCTGTGATTCCACCAAGTAATACTAGCTCAATCTTGGATAATCCGTTAGCGATCGCAGCAATTGCCATTGCTGTAGTGATCATCGCCGGATTTGGTTCTTGGGCATTGGTAAGTTCCATCCGCAGTCAGTCAAAACCATCAGCAAGTGAGACACTTCCACAAAATTTCCCTTCACCAGTGATTTCTGGTGGTACTACATTCACATCCACACCTACCAACGATCAACCTGTTGTATCTAGTAGGCGGCTCAATCTGCAAGCATCTAATAACATAACCACAGTTAAAGATACTCTCAAAACAAATCAAATAATTCGGTACACTTTTTTTGGGCAGGAAGGTGACAAGTTAACTGCGTTTCTTGACCCAGGAAGCAGCGTTTTACTAACAGTCTTCAGTCCCAATCAACAACCAATTGATCCGAATACCCAGCAAGTAACATCTTATGCAGATACATTGCTGGTTACTGGTAGATATACTATTGAGTTAACACTGCTTTCAGGAGTTGCCGAAAGCAATTACAACCTCAATGTTGCATTAGAAAAACCAGTCAAACCAACACCTACAGAGACACCTTTGCCAATTCCGACAGAAACACCCTTGCCAATTCCGACAGAGACACCCCTGCCATTTCCCACACAAACACCCCTGCCATTTCCCACACAAACACCCTTGCCATTTCCGACACAAACACCCCAGCCAATTCCCACACAAACACCACAGCCATTTCCGACAGAGACACCCCAGCCAATTCCAACACAAACACCTAACCCAATTCCTACAACTGGTGAAACGCCAACTTTACCGCCGGCTGATGGAACACAACCATTTTCTGGCCAAAGAAATTAATGTTAAACACACTACTGATTACTGGAACTGATACAGAAGCTGGTAAAACTGTTTTAACAACAGCATTAGCAGCCTATTGGCAAAAATATTACCCGCAGCGTAGCTGGGGAATCATGAAACCAATTCAATCGGGAATTGGCGATCGCGAGTGGTATCAAAAACTATTTGCACTAGAACAATCTGCTGAAGAAATTACACCTTTGTACTTTCAAGCGCCTTTAGCCCCTCCCATAGCAGCAGCACGGGAAAATCGCCGAGTCGATTTAGCACTTGTGTGGCAAGCTTTGTCTAAATTGCGATCGCATCGTGATTTTGTGCTTGTAGAAGCCTTAGGAGGGTTAGGTTCGCCAGTAACTGAGGAATTAACGGTAGCTGATTTGGCGGGGGAATGGCGTTTACCAACGGTATTGGTAGTGCCAGTTAGATTGGGTGCGATCGCTCAAGCAGTGGCGAACGTAGCATTAGCTAGACAATCGCGGATCAATCTCAAAGGTATTGTTCTGAACTGCGTACAACCTCGAACGGATGCAGAAATAGCTGACTGGACACCACCCCAATTGATTCAATCACTTACTAACACGCCAGTTTTAGGCTGCTTGCCCTATTTAGATAACCTGACTGATTTAGATAAACTTGCTCAAGTAGCATCAGATTTAGATTGGGAAACACTGACACTTTAAATAGGGCATTGGGAACTTGTACTGAGCGTTCGCGTAGCGTCTCGTAGAGAAGCCGAAGTATTGGTCATTGGAGAAAAAGACTTGAGTAACTGATCGTAGTGAACGTTCAATCCCTGTTTACAACCGATGCAGTCACAGTTCTGACATAACTCGGTAATAGCTTTGTCAATAAGACGTGCAATGGTAAGAAAAGATGAAATTAACCTAACTTTAGTGACACACAAGGCAGGATTTACCTGCCTTATTTAATTTTTGGGCATGGAACGGGGGACATCTGCCCGATTTTCTTTTTTGTTGGGCTTACCAGCCGTGATTTTGGCAGGTGCTGTAGAACTTCCACACTCTTACGAAGGCAGGACTGAGTACGGCTGGTTGGTTGACTTATGTTGGTAGGCTATAATCTTTGCCAGGATTTTCGCTTTTGTAGCAATTTGGGGACTTGTTGAGGTTAGCCCTCTAAAGTCAAGTCCTCTGAGGTTAGCCATTGCTTGTGCTAGTTGCGTAAGTCCTGAAGAAGATTCTGATGATGATTCTTCGCCATTCGCTACGATAAACTAAGTTAGCTGTACTTAAACTAGCTTGTCTTCATAATGGTTTCTACCTTTCCCAATCCCTCTTCAAGTATTGACCTATCTCGCATCCGACTTTCAATCCGCTCATTGCAACCACAATTGATCGAGTGGCGGCGGCGATTGCATCAACAACCAGAGTTGGGTTTTAAAGAAAAACTGACTGCTGAGTTTGTCTCACAAAAGTTACAAGAATGGGGAATTGAGCATCAAACTGGCATTGCTCACACTGGCATTGTTGCCACCATCAAGGGTAACAAATTAGGCACAGAGAAAGTTTTAGCGATTCGGGCAGATATGGATGCTTTGCCAATCCAAGAACTCAACGAAGTGCCCTACAAATCGCAGAATGATGGAGTGATGCACGCTTGTGGACATGATGGACATACAGCGATCGCTTTAGGTACAGCTTATTATCTCCAGCAGCATCGCCAAGATTTCTCCGGTACCGTGAAAATTATCTTTCAGCCAGCGGAAGAATCACCAGGAGGCGCAAAGCCGATGATTGAAGCTGGAGTCCTGAAAAATCCTGATGTTGACGCAATTATTGGTTTGCACTTATGGAATAATTTGCCCTTGGGAACAGTGGGTGTGCGGGCTGGGGCGTTGATGGCAGCTGTGGAGTGCTTTAACTGCACAATTTTGGGCAAAGGTGGACATGGCGCACTACCCCATCAAACTGTTGACTCTGTTGTAGTTGCTGCTCAAATTGTGAATGCTTTGCAAACCATTGTCGCTCGGAATGTTAATCCCATTGATTCGGCAGTGGTGACAGTAGGCGAACTTCATGCTGGAACCAAGCGAAATGTGATCGCTGATACAGCGAGAATGACTGCCACTGTCAGGTATTTTAATCCTAGTTTGAAAGGCTTTTTCAACCAGCGTGTCGAGCAGATTATTGCTGGAATTTGTCAAAGTCATGGTGCGAGTTATGACTTAGAATACTGGTCACTTTATCCACCAGTAATTAATGATATTAAGATGGCAGAATTGGTGCGAACTGTAGCAGAAAAAGTGGTAGAAACCCCGATGGGTATTGTGCCAGAATGTCAAACTATGGCTGCTGAAGATATGTCATTCTTCTTGCAAGAGGTTCCTGGTTGCTATTTCTTCTTAGGTTCTGCTAACCCTGAGAAAGACTTAGCCTATCCTCATCATCATCCCCGGTTTGATTTTGATGAAACAGCGTTGGGAATAGGTGTGGAAATATTTGTCAGATGCGTGGAGAACTTTTTAAATTAATTGAATGGGTGTAAATTAGCTGTTTTTAAGAACTACAATTTTTTAGTCTGGCTTAAGCTCAAAGATTTAGCTGATCAAACTGGTCAGACAATCTATCAAATTAAGCATAGATTGTTATCAAATTATTTAGTTCAGCAACTAAAACGTCCGGCTATTCCCATGTTTCTCGCCTAGTTGTTTGGCGCGCGGCACATCTACACCGCGCCATCGCTTGTGACAGTTGCGTAAGTCCTGACTACGCTTACTTTGTTACTCCTGAGTTGATATTTCTTCCTGCGATAAATTTGCTAACTCTGATGCTAGGGTTTCTTCCAATAAGTCTACAATTGCGTGTGCATCAGTAGGGGACTTCATTATTTCAGCCTCCGGGTCAAAGCGATTTTTGACATTGGGAATATCTTGGCGTAATTCCTCAATCAAAGCGATGAGTTTAGCGATTTTCTGCTCAGAGAGCAGGTTGAGTTGAAGGCTAAGTTGCGCCCGTTGCTCTGCTAACTTTTCTTGTCGTTCTTGTTTAATCAATACCCCTGTTGTCACCAACAATGAACCCGCAGTCAGTGAAAATTGTAACCAAGGAAATGGAACTTCCTCAAATCTAGGTACACCTAAACGTCGTGGTAAGGCATTGGGTATTACCCAAAGAATAATCCCAAGCAGAATGCTATACAGGAATACAGGACGACCAAAAAAGATGGTTATTGTTTCTACAAAGCGCTGGTGTTGTGGGACATTTTTTTCAGAACGTCTGTGCAATGCGATGATAGTCTCGATATTTTGACTAATAGATTCTGGTAATGGGGCAGTGGGCAGAATTTTTTGCGATACTTGCTGTGAATCACTTGAATTTGGTTGATTGTTAGTTTGCATTGGTAGTCTAGTGTTATAAATGATTCCTTCAACTGACTAACTTCAATTTTGACTGGAAGGCGATACTTGAAGGTATAAAGAATGCATGAAAGTACCCACAGATAGATTTTGGTAAATTGCTATTGCTACTGAATCAAACAAGGTTTTTGGAGTTTATTTATTGCTGTTTTGCCAGAACATATGCCTAGATTTATTGATACCTAATACTCATTCTGACACGCTTTTAGTTGGTTATGGTGGTTGGCGTTAGTGAATTAGGAAAGCTCACGCAGAGGCGCAGAGAGGAAGATTGAGGTTTTGTGGCAACTGCCGATCTAACTATTGCGATCGTAATAGCAACAAATGCGACTGCCGATCTAACTATTGCGATCGCAATAGCAACAAATGCCGCTGCCGATCTAACTATTGCGATCGCAATAGCAACAAATGCCGCTGCTGATCTAACTATTGTGATCGCAATAGCAACAAATGCCGCTGCCGATCTAACTATTGCGATCGCAATAGCAACAAATGCGACTGCTGATCTAACTATTGTGATCGCAATAGCAACAAATGCCGCTGCCGATCTAACTATTGCGACGTTAAGTTGACTTGATATGATTCTTTTAACCAGTGTTCTACTGTTTCGGGACGATTGTCGGGTTGTAGTTCCATTGCGTGGAAAATAGCTTGATTGACGCGATCGCGATCGCGGTCTTGGTCAGTGAATTGGTTAAGCAAATTGGGATTCAATGTTTTAATCACAACATTCTTGCCATCCCGATCCTCAGCAAGATAAGTAATAGCGAAGTGTCCCTGTCCTAACTCTTGTTTAATTTCATACTGATCGCGGTGTAACTTTTATCCAGATGCCCAAGTCATTGGTTGATTATCTCAGAGACTTGTATTAATTTTTGCATATAGCAATTCTCCTGTGGATGTAATACACCTTTTTATCAAAAATGTGCTGTAGCTTGTACCCTGACATCTAATAGTTAAGCAGTTATGCTTCAAAAAATACAAGATGACGCGATCGCAGAAGTTGTGTTATAAAAACGGGCAACCTCTGAGGATTTCTGTATTTTTGCCTGATCGCTGACGGATACTCGAATTTTTCGTTAAATGCGTAATTCCTACACTAATGGAATCAAATGCTACTGTAAGCAATCAACCTTTAGCGTTTAATTATTCAGTAATCTTTAAAAAATCGAAAAAAATTATGTTAAGTATCCCTATTAACCTAAATTTACCTCGTACACCCCGTTTAATAACTTCCTTACCTGGGCCTCGTGCTCAAGCAATTGTACAACGCGATCGCGCTGTAACTTCCCCTTCTTATACCCGCGATTATCCCTTAGTTGTATCTCGCGGCCAGGGCTGTATGGTGGAAGATGTGGATGGCAATGTATTTCTGGATATGACCGCAGGTATTGCTGTTACCGCCACCGGACACGCCCACCCAGAAGTCGTCAAAGCAATTCAAGAACAGTCGGAGCGTCTACTGCACATGTCAGGGACGGATTTTTATTATGAGCCGATGGTGGAACTAGCGGAACAATTGGCGAGTCGTGCCCCTTTTCCCAATCCACAGAATAACGCTAAGTTCCCTGCAAAAGTATTTTTCACCAATTCTGGCGCAGAATCCAACGAAGGAGCCATCAAACTAGCTCGATATTACACCAAGCGATCGCTAATCATAGCTTTCTTAGGTGCATTTCACGGACGCACCTATGGGGCAATGTCTCTCACGGGTTCCAAAGCAGTGCAGCGAGCTAATTTTGGGCCTTTAGTTCCTGGTGTTACTCATATCCCCTACGGCACTCATGCTAGCTTAGATTACCTGGAAAAACAGCTATTCACGACAATTTTACCAGCGCAAGAAGTAGCGGCGATCGTAGTCGAAGCGATTCAAGGAGAAGGTGGGTATATCGTACCAGAGGATGGTTTCTTGCAACGGATTCGGGATATTTGCGATCGCCACGGTATTCTAATGGTAGTGGATGAAGTGCAAGCGGGGATGGGGCGGACTGGTCGCTTATTTGCGATCGAGCATTGGGGAGTGATGCCTGATATCATTACTACTGCCAAAGGTATCGCCAGTGGTCTGCCTTTAGGAGCGATACTTGCCAGACCTGAGTTAATGACTTGGCCTCCTGGTTCTCACGCTACCACATTTGGCGGTAATCCCGTAGCTTGTGCTGCTGGTATTGCCACACTGCGACTGCTAGAAAGTGGTTTGATGAGCAACGCTACCCAGATGGGGCAATTATTACAAGCGAGTCTGACCAAGTTGCATCAAAGATTTCCCAAGGTATCGCCGCCACGAGGTAAGGGTTTGATGGTTGCGGTGGACTTATTGGATGAACAGGGTAATCTTAATCATAAATTGCGCGATCGCATTATCCAAGAAGCTTTTTTACGCGGTTTATTGTTACTAGGTTGCGGTAAAGCAGCAATTCGTTTTTGTCCACCTCTAGTTATCGACAGCGACCAAATTCACATAGCCCTTCAGATTATCAGTGAGATTTTAAGTTCTTAGAAAGATAAGTGGGACTTGTAGAGACGTGATTAATCGCGTCTCTACTGTTAACTAATCACAAATAACTAATCTATATGAAACCCGAAATTGCCCTTCATTTATGGAAATTACTTTGGCAAGAATACAGCGCCAGGGTAAATCATGCCCGTACCTACCAGCAAATGATTACTGCTGCGGGTGGGACTGTCGCCAACGACCACATCGCCTTTCGGTCTTTGCGTTTATTAGTAGATAGTCCACAGGGTCAAGTTAACTTGGGAATTGACTACCTTGGGCAACTTGCAGAAGCTTTAGGTTACATGGCAGTTGGAGAGTATAATTTTGCTCAAACTCATCTGTATGCCCGTCATTATCGTCATCCACAGCAAGAGGAATTTAATTTACCCAAACTGTTTATCAGCGAGTTGATTGTCGATGAATTGCCTGCTAATATTGCCCAACTCATCTCTAAAACAGTATCTTCAATCCAATACGACCTGACCTCACCGCTTACTCTTCTACAAAAAGACGGGAACATTGAAACTATTGCCAAACAACTCCAGCAAGTCTTCACCCGCCCTTGGCTACCTCCCCAGCGTTCTGTTGTCGAAGAGGTGAATCAGGTTACTCAGTATGGGGCTTGGGTATTGCTGCACGGATATGGTGTTAACCATTTCACAGGCTACGTTAACGGCCAGAATACTCCAGAATATCCAGACATTGATACTACCGCCAGTGCTTTGGCTAACCTGGGTGTACCAATGAAAGCAGAGATAGAGGGAAATGTTGCTTGTGGTTTGCGGCAAACTGCAACTCAAGCAGTAACAGAAATGGTGACAGTGTTAGATGATAACAGTGGCGCAGAAATTCAGATCCCTTGGACTTACGCCTATTATGAAATTGCCCAGCGCTATCTAGTAGAAGTGGAATCTGGAAAGCAGGTACTTTTCGATGCTTTTTTAGGAAGTAATGCCCAGCAATTATTTGAAATGACTCGTTTATCTAAATAGCCCAGAGTTGTTAGTGAAGAAATAAGCTTCAAGGTTCTGAACTCGAAGTTTCATGTTCTGAACTCGGAGTTTTATATTCTGAACTCGGAGTTTCGTGTTCTGAACTCGAATTTTTATATTCTGAACTCGGAGTTTCGTGTTCTGAACTCGAAGTTTTATATTCTGAACTCGGAGTTTCGTGTTCTGAACTCGGAGTTTCGTGTTCAAAGCTCGGAGTTTCGTGTTCAAAGCTCGAAGTTTCGTGTTCCAAGCTTGGAACTCGGTGTTTTGGAAGAATTATGCTTGCAACACAAAATCAGATGCCGTGAGAGTTGACGCACCAGTTAGAGTCGCAAATTAACCACCGCTGCCAAAACCAGTGTTTCAAGCTTGAAGTTTCGTGTTCCAAGCTTGAAACTCCGTGTTTTGAGCGAACTACGCTTGCAACACAAAATCAGATGCCGTGAGAGTTGGCGCACCAGTTAGAGTCGCAAATAGACCACCACTGCCAAAACCAGTCGCGCTGCCATTTTGGTTGTAGAACAACTGCCCACTCACAGGATCGTACACGATTTTCGCGGTGCTAGTCCCCGCTGAAGAAGTGATTTTAAAATCACTGGCGTTACTAAAACCAGTTCCGGCAGCTGAAGTAATTGCATTAAAGGTAGTTTTATCTAGGATAATCTTGTCACCTTGGGAGTGTTTGAAGTCAGCGATCGCATCTACACCAACGGCAGTCAGGGCAAAGGCTGTATCGGTGTTGTAAAGGAATATGTCAGCACCTACACCACCAACGAGAACATCATTGCCTACACCACCCACAAGAGTATCATTATCTTCTCCACCGATGAGAATATCATCGCCTGACCCGCCCCGCAACAGGTCATTGCCACTGTTGCCATTAATAATGTCGTTACCTCCTTGACCATTAATCACATCATTGGAGTTGTCAAAACCGGCGATATTATTGTTTAAGTCATTCAGGAAGGTGACAGTGTTTTTGTTGAAAATGTTAGTTTGAGTGGAGTTGGCAGTAATCACATCAAAGCTGTCGGTGATGCTGCTTTGCCCATCAAACTCTATATTGCCGAGTGCAGGTCTTGAAGAACTTGCTGGTAGGTTATCCAGGTTTGGTAGTTTGAAGTTTTGCAGAGTTACTTTGGTGTTAGCTACATTTTCAAACGTGACTTCTAAGTTGTTGCCATTTTCAGTTAGTTGCAAATTTCGGGCAGTTAGTCCCGAACCGATAAATTGCAGTGTATCAACATTAGCAATCACTGCTGCTGCTGGGTTTGAGCCTTTACCTCCTACGCCACTAAAATCGGTGATGATATCATTGCCATCGCCAGAGCGAATAATAAACTTATCTTGACCACCGTTGCCCGTGAGGATATCATTACCAGCTTTGCCGTCGATGATATTGTTGCTAATTGTGCCGAAAAGAGTATCTGTACCAGCAGTTCCCGTCAGGTTAATGGTGCTGCCACTGCCGATATTTTTTCCGCCAAACACCACGTAGCTCTGCCCTGAAAAAATGCCGTTGGGGGAGGCACCTGGTGCCCCGATAATCAGGTCGTCAAAACCATCGCTGTTGATGTCTCCCGCACTGCTGACTTGGATGCCTGATGGGTACATTTCAGTGATGCCATTGATGACAAAGCCGTTAGTGCCGTTAAGGGTGGACAGGTTGAATTGGGCTTCAAAACCTCCCTTGCTGCCAAACACCACGTAGCTCTGCGCTGACCCTGTGTCGTTAAGGGAGGCAACGTTTTTCCCGATAATCAGGTCGTCGATACCGTCGCCGTTGATATCTCCCGCACTGCTGACAACGCTTGATTCGTCATCCGCCGCGATGCCGTTGATGGCAAAGCCGTTAGTGCCGTTGAGAGTGGAGAGATTGAATTGGGCACCAAAACCGCCCTTGCTGCCAAACACCACGTAGCTCTGCCCTGATTGGATAGCGTTGGGGGAGGCATTCGTTGCCCCAATAATCAGATCGTCGATACCGTCACCGTTGATGTCTCCCGCACTGCTGACATAACGGCCTGAGGTGTCACCTGGATTAATGCCGTTAATGGCAAAGCCGTTAGTGCCATTGAGAGTAGAGAGATTGAGTTGGGCATCAAAACCACTCTTGCTGCCAAACACCACGTAGCTCTGCCCTGATTGGATAGTGTTGGGGGCAATTGGTGCTCCGATAATTAGGTCAGCGATGCCGTCACCGTTGATGTCTCCTGCACTGCTGACAGAAGTGCCTGAGAAGTCATATTGATTGATGCCGTTGATGGCAAAGCCATTAGTGCCGTTGAGGGTAGAGAGGTTGAATTGGGCATTAAAACCGCTCTTGCTGCCAAACACCACGTAGCTCTGCCCCGATCCTTCACTGTTGGGGTCGGCAGATGATGCCCCGATAATCAGGTCGTCGATACCATCGCCATTGATGTCTCCCACACTGCTGACAACGTTTGCTTGGTCAAATGCATTGATGCCGTTGATGGCAAAGCCATTAGTGCCGTTGAGGGTGGAGAGGTTGAATTGGGCATTAAAACCGCTCTTGCTGCCAAACACCACGTAGCTCTGCCCTGAGTTTGTGCCGTTGGGGTCGGCAAAGGATGCCACGATAATCAGGTCGTCGATACCGTCGCCGTTGATGTCTCCTGCACTGCTGACAGAACCGCCTGAGTCGTCACCTGGATTAATGCCGTTGATGGCAAAGCCATTAGTACCGTTGAGGGTGGAGAGTTTGAATTGGGCATCAAAACCACTCTTGCTGCCAAACACCACGTAGCTCTGCCCTGAGCTTGTGCCGTTGAGGTCGGCACCTGGTGCCCCGATAATCAGGTCGTCGATGCCGTCGCCGTTGATGTCTCCCGCACTGCTGACAGAAATGCCTGAGGCGTCATCTGGATTGATGCCGTTGATAGCAAAGCCGTTAGTGCCGTTGAGATTTGAAAGGTTAAAAGTTGAATTTACCATCATTTCTCCAGTGTTAGTTTTTATGAGTTATTTGTCGTTAGTCATTAGCAAAGACACTAGTACAGCACGGCGTAAATAAGCAGACCATTGAAAAGCCCTAAAGAGCTTATTCCATAGTAATTTTGACTTTTGACTTTTGACTTTTGACTTCCGCCAAGCGGTACTAGTACCGCTTGGCGGAAATCGTAATTACGATTAAATACTCTGATGATTATCTAAGCATTGTCAAGAAACTGGGTGTAATTATGGTAAAGTTACAGTTAATTTTATGAGGTGGCAAGTAAAGTTTTTGTGTAAGTGTAGTCCGTCGGAGACATCGCGCTATTTTTATACATTGTTTTGAGGAAGGAAACCCAATATTTGCGGGTTTGTTGGCTAAAGTTTGCGTTCTACACAATTTAAACCACAGCCTTAGGGACTTCCAGTTAAAAAAACATCCCATCCCTGCGGGACGCTCCGCGAACGTAGGGGCGCAAGGACAAGATCCCCTACAAATGTACAAATAATTTTGGATAATTTATTTTTTGTCAGTCCCTTAGTACAGTTCTGCGTAAGAACGTAGCATATTTAATGAAGAGAAACGCATTAAGATTGCAGCCGATGCGTTGGCATTGTAAACAGACGCATTAAGATTGCAGCCGATGCATTGGCATTGTAACCAGACACATTAAGATTGCAGCCGACGCATTGGCATTGTAAACAGACGCATTAAGATTGCAGCCGATACATTGGCATTGTAACCAGACGCATTAAGATTGCAGCCGATGCATTGGCATTGTAAGGTATTACTAAGTTTAATTCGCTACGAATTAATGAAATGCTGTACTTGGTAAGGAAAATTGCAATGATTGTAACGAAAATTATGATATTTGTGACAAACATCGCGATGTTTATAACCACAATCGCGATGTTTGTCACCGAAACTAAGGCTGATGTTCAGAGAGTGTCGCGCTTTGCCAAATATTGATACATTTGCCAACGTGCATCAACCTCAGCTTGCGCTTGTTCTAACAAGTGCTTGGCAACGTCGGGTTTGCTCTTGGTGAGCATTTTGAAGCGATTTTCTTGATACATCGAATCTTCTACAGATTGCTTAGGCGATCGCATATCCAATTGCAAAGGATTTTTACCCTGTTTGAGCAACTCTGGATTATGGCGATACAGCAACCAACGACCTGATTCTACCAGAGTTTTTTGGTGATTCATCCCTGTGGTCATATTAATGCCGTGGGCGATGCAATGGCTGTAAGCAATAATCAGTGATGGCCCATCATAAGCTTCTGCTTCTAGAAATGCTTTGAGAGTATGTTCATCTCTAGCACCAAGCGCTACACTCGCTACGTAGACATTTCCGTAGGTCATGGCAATCATCCCTAAGTCTTTTTTAGGTGCAGGCTTGCCACTGGCGGCATATTTAGCAACTGCTGCTCGTGGCGTAGCTTTAGAAGATTGACCGCCTGTATTAGAATACACTTCTGTATCCATTACTAAGATATTCACATTTCGACCACTAGCAATTACATGATCGATGCCGCCAAAATCAATGTCATAAGCCCAACCGTCACCACCAACAATCCAGACGCTTTTTCTCACCAAGTAGTCTGCAAGGGATTTGAGATTTTGGATTTTGGATTTTAGACTTCGGCTCCTTTCGGCTTCGCTCAAGGCAAGTCGCTCAGTCGAACGATTGGGGTCGAGAGTTAGGATTTCATCTAACTTCTGCTGCAACAGTTCTATTCTTTCCCGCTGTTCCCAAATGTCAGCTTCAGATTTTTGTTCAGCTTTGAGGATGGAATAGACAAGGTTTTCATCTATTTCACTCCCCAATTGTTGCAATAATTCCGCCGCAAACTCAGCTTGTTTGTCGAGGGAAAGGCGGAAGCCAAAACCGAATTCGGCGTTATCTTCAAATAGATTATTAGACCACGCGGGGCCACGTCCTTGGGCGTTTGTTGTCCAAGGAGTTGTGGGGAGGTTACCACCATAAATTGAGGAACAACCTGTAGCATTGGCGATGACGGCGCGATCGCCAAACAATTGTGTTAATAATTTCAAATAAGGTGTTTCACCACAACCTGCACAAGCACCAGAGAATTCAAATAAAGGTTCTTGCAGTTGTTGTTGGCGAATCTGGTTTAATTTTAGCGATCGCCTGTCAGGATTAGGCAAACTCAAGAAGAAATCCCAGTTTTTGCGCTCTTGCTGTTGTAAAGGCAACTGCTGTGCCATATTAATCGCTTTCAGCAATGGCTCAGATTTATCTTTAGCAGGGCAAATATTTACACAAATAGTGCATCCTGTGCAATCTTCTGGAGCAACTTGAATGGTAAATTTTTGATTGGCAAAGTCTTTATCTTTTGCACCAGTTGACTTGAAAGTTTCTGGTGCATTAACTAACTCATCCGCTTGATAAGCCTTTGCACGGATGGCACTATGGGGACAAACCATGACGCACTTACCACATTGTATGCAGACATCCGGCTCCCATACAGGTATCTCTTCGGCAACATTACGTTTTTCCCACTTGGCAGTACCTACGGGAAAGGTGCCATCAACAGGTAGTGTGCTAACAGGTAAGTCATCACCTTCCCAGACCATGATTTTGCCCAGAACTTCCCGCACAAATTCAGGAGCAGAGTCTAGCAATTTTGGATTTTGGACTTCGGCTCCGCTCAGTCGAACGATTTTGGATTTTGGATTATTGATTGTCTGTGGTACATGTACTTTATGCAAGTTGTCTAAGGTGTTGTCTACAGCTTGCAAGTTCATGCGGACAACTTCTGCGCCTTTTTTACCATAAGTCTTGTCAATCGCTTGTTTGATTTTAGCGATCGCTTCTTCTTGTGGCAAGACACCCGCTAAGGCAAAGAAGCATACCTGCATAATAGTGTTAATTCTGCCACCCATGCCACTTTCACGGGCAACCTCGCTAGCATTGATGGTATATAACTTCAAATGCTTATCGATAATTTGCTGCTGCACTTTGAACGGCAGATTTTCCCAAACGCTATCTGCATCATAGGGACTGTTAAGCAGCAAAGTTGCCCCAGGAATAGCAGCCTTTAAAACATCTATGCGTTCCAGAAATCCCCAATGATGACAACCAATAAAGTTGGCTTGGTCAATTAGGTAGGTGGAGCGAATTGGTTCTTTACCGAAACGTAGGTGAGAGACAGTCATCGAGCCAGATTTCTTTGAGTCAAAGACAAAGTAGCCTTGGGCGTAATTGTCGGTTTCTTCACCAATAATCTTGATAGAGTTTTTGTTAGCCCCAACAGTGCCATCAGCACCCAACCCATAGAACATTGCCCTGACAACATTATCTGATTCTGTAGAGAAGTTGTGGTCAAAGCTCAAAGAAGTATGACTAACGTCGTCATTAATCCCAATTGTAAAGTGATTTTTTGGTTTGGCTTGGGCAAGATTATCAAAGATGCCCTTCACCATCGCTGGCGTAAATTCCTTAGAAGAAAGACCGTAACGACCACCAATAATTTTGGGGTACGAAAGAGTATTTTCTCCCCCTGCTTCCTTATCTCCCCACGCCTCATGGATAGCAGCTACAACATCCAAATACAAAGGTTCCCCGGCACTACCTGCTTCTTTAGTGCGGTCGAGAACTGCGATCGCTTTTACACTAGTTGGCAATACTGCAACAAACCTTTGGACATCAAAGGGGCGGTAAAGTCGCACTTTCACTACCCCAAGTTTTTCACCACGGGCGTTAAGGTAATCTACTGTTTCATGGACGGTTTCACAGCCTGAACCCATGATAACGATAACGCGATCGGCATCGTTGGCCCCGTAATATTCATAGATTTTGTAATGCCTTCCCGTGCGTTCTCCAAATTCATCCATGATCCGCTGGACAATTTCTGGACAAGCGTTGTAGTAAGGGTTAGCGGCTTCACGTCCTTGGAAGTAGACATCGGGGTTTTGGGCAGTCCCCCGCAAGACTGGACGATCTGGGGTGAGCGCACGGCTGCGGTGGGCGAGGATGAGGTGATCGTGGATGAGCGATCGCAAATCGTCATCTGACAGCAGTTTGACTTTCTGCACTTCATGGGAAGTGCGGAAGCCGTCAAAGAAGTGCATAAACGAGACTCGCGCTTCTAGGGTAGCAGCATGGGCGATGAGAGCAAAATCTTGACTTTCCTGCACAGAAGCGGAACACAGCAAAGCAAAACCAGTAGCCCGAGCTGCCATCACATCGCTATGGTCACCAAAAATTGATAAGGCGTGGGTAGCCAGGGAGCGGGCTGCAACGTGAACCACGGCACTAGTCAGTTCACCAGCAATTTTGTAGAAGTTGGGTATCATCAACAATAATCCCTGAGATGCCGTGAAGGTAGTACTCAGGGAACCTGTTTGTAATGCTCCATGCACAGCACCGGCGGCTCCTCCCTCGCTCTGCATTTGCACCACGCTGGGAACAGTACCCCAGAGATTGGGACGACTTTCTGCTGACCAAGCATCTGCCCATTCACCCATTGCTGAAGAGGGGGTGATGGGATAAATGGCAATCACTTCATTTAATTTGTAAGCAACACGGGCGACAGCCTCATTCCCGTCGATGGTTGCAAAGGTTTTGTTCATAATATGATTTTTGTCCCCGCCTCTAAGCTGCATGATCAGAACACGTGAATATAAGAATCAGAAATAGCTAGAACTAGAAAGTGAGTGGATTATATACATTAAAGATTTATCGGTAGGATTTACTCCGTGTTGAAAGGATAATTTATTAATGGCTTTTGGCTCTTAAATTAACTTTCAACAAATATTGCATCTATTAATATCTCATCTGCAATATTGCATCTATTCACATGTATTAATAATGTACTCAATAACCGAAGTCTCTCTTTGATAAGACTTTCAGGCAGTTTCTTCTTTTTTGTGGGGTATAGGGTCGGGAATCTCTGATACAAAATATTCCCGAAATGAGAAACTTTCCTAAGATGAGGAAATCTTATTGACTTTTGACTTCTGAATTCGACCACAACATAAATCTCCATTTGCTTGCAAGACAAAGCAGCCTCCGAAGTTTGGAGGCTCGCCACAAGAGATTTGTAGACAAATAATGCTTATCGAGTTTGAGCTATAAACTCACTTTTTTGCATTACTACCATAAAGTTTGACCAAAGGTAAACCTCTATTCGGAATACTACTAAGAAAAAGTTGCTTAATATCGTTCGATTTAAACGATACACCAAAATAGAATGCGTGAATTACTCAAATGAGAAAGTAATCAGGCATTTTGAGAAAGCAATTAGGTATTTTGCTTATTAAATTCGACTTTATCTTTACTTTTACTTTATAAATGACCTCTAAGCAGCCATTATTACAACTATTTTCAGGTAAATAGACCACACTATAAGGGCACAGCAATGCTCATTGGTATCAACTTAAGCGCAAACTCCTTTAAAATCTCGTTTCCAGCCTCTGGCTGGAAATGCTCTTTCATTGTGGCTCTGCAACAAGTTAAGAGGCGGAGCCTCTCATTAGGCATTCCCAGTCAGAGACTGGGAACGAGACAAGGAGACAATCTCTAAAAGCTTTTGCTATATATATGGTTCAATTAAATGAAAACTGCTGTAAGTAAGTTTGACGAATTACGAATTGGTATTACTTGCCTGTTGTAGCGGTATCTGTGCCATCGGTCTTTAACTGACCATCGGTTGAGTCGATGGGGGATATTATTCCCCGCACCTCTCAGTTAAATCTGGGCGTGCGGCTTTCACCGCACCCAGCTTCCGATGTTCTTAGCTTG
>NZ_JBALCP010000086.1:0-6030 GCF_036919675.1 Nostoc sp. | reverse complement strand
GAGATTTTACCTGAAACGACAGAGGCTTTTATTTATGTTGCAATGATTCGTTTAATGTTAAAACAGCTTGCGTAGTCAAAATCACCTCCTCAAAATTTTTCAGACATCCTCTTAGGCAAAAAAGTATCACATAATTTATTTGGGCAATAACTAATGCGTATTTATAATGCCAAAGGGATATTTGGTAATACTGACGATACTTTAGAAGATTTAGAAGCAGTATTAAAGAAGAACTTCCACAGTTTTCAAGTAAGTGTTGTAGGTTGTGTTGCCTTGTTTGTAGCTTATAAGTAGAATAACTTATGTGATTAAATCTGATGAAAAGTCCTGCTGAAGTCAGAATTCAGAAGTTAGGCGAGAAGATTAGGAGCGAAGATAGGGTAGTCAAATGCTGTATAAGCATTCCATCGGCATTTGGGTTTGATTGATTAAGTTATTATTTGGGTGAAAAATACCAGACAATTGCTCTTGCATGATCACACCCACAACAGCAGTAATATGCCAGGTTAAAGTTTATACAGTGTTTTGGATCAATAGCAGTTTCCTAATGGTATTTTATACTCCTGGGCAGTGCTGGCAGTTTCAGATCGTCAGCCGCACAGGTGGCATATTTGGAGAGCAAAAGATTTATTACAGTGCGGAAGCGGCGCTGACGATAGGGCTAAAGTGGATGAGGGATGAACGGTGAAGAGTGCTGATCCGATCCAAGGTCAACATTAGTGGCAAGAGACAATCGCTTTGGGTGAAGGTGAATTGCTCGAAATTTACCCCAAGGCAATCGCGCCTCAAGAATGATTTCGAGTCAACTGGAGCAAGATAGCTTCAAGACTTTGTAGTGCAGCGTTGGTGGTGCGTTGGTGTTCTTCAAAGTTACGTTGATGTATCTCATGGCTTTCGCGTAGCTCAAGCAATACATCATCTAAAATGGCACTCCTAGCTAATACACAATTTACATTTTCGGTAAGTAGGTGGGCGCAATTAAACCCAACTACGTAAACTTATGTAAAGCACCAGAAAGGCTTTCAATATAAGCTTTTAATTAATTTATATTTCTTAATCTAGTTGTATTTTTTAACGCCCACCTACTTAAGTGAGTCTAATTGCTGTTAAGTATGGGATTGTCTTTCAGCCAGCCTCAATACTATTTGCTCAAGTCGGTCTAATCAATTTGGGAAGTAAGGAAGGCGTGTCGGTCATATTACTTTCGTTAGTCCTCTACTAAGGATTATATAAAGCTATGGCCTGTGTGGTCAGTTGTGGTAATTGTGCGATCGCTCTCTAAGGTTGGCTCCCGCGATCGCTAACCACTCTTATCTTATTAACTCGACAGAGCTTTTCTTGCTTTTGCTCTTGAGGGGGATTTCTGGTGCTGGTTTTCAGCGTCTCGCCTGAAAAGTTTTCGTGGACGGACTTCAGTTTTTGATAACCAATGGTTTACACGCATTGGGATAATGCTGTTGCTTTGCGCTTGAGTTGGAAGCGTCTAGCCTTTAAATGATAGCACACATCAAAATTTTTTGCGGCGTTGCTCGGAAAATCCAAAACTCTAACTGTATCCCATTACATTAGGCGACCCGGCTCGACCAAAGAAGGAGCGGTTATTATTAGCTTTAGTCAAGTCAGAAGTTACAGCACGGTTAAAGCAATCTCTGCACAATACGGAAAAATCAGGGCTTGGGAAAGCCTGAAAATGACCTCTCACTGAAGAGCTTTTTTACTTCCTCTCCGACTTTTCAAAGATCCTCTAATTGAAAAGGTAGGGATATGATATTAAGCATTAGGAATTGGACGTTTTTGAATCAGGGGAATACAAATAATAAACTCAGTAACAACTCCTGGTTGCGAAATGCATTCTAAAGAATTGGCATGTCTTTGTGTGATAATTTGGTGACTAATAGCCAGCCCCATCCCAGTACCTTGTCCAACAGGCTTGGTTGTAAAAAAAGGATTAAATATAGGACTTACGCATTGACAAAAAATGTCATCCATGTGTACTATGCGGCACAAGTATTGGTGAGGTTTTCCAGAATGTACTCACGCATAACTAAAGTGAATAGGTTCCTTTGCAATTCATACCAATTAGAAATTATGTTTTGAGAGCGCATGAACTCCAAGCGAACAAATGCTTGAAGTGAACAAAAATATTTAATTTCCTGAAAGCCTTATTTGATTAAGGTTTTGTTAAATTCCACTCTGATTCAGGCTCGTCAATATTTAGATGCGTTTGACCTGATTTTGAGGCTTGTTTCTTTCGTTTAATAGTGCCTTTTTTAACAACAGGATAGCGAATTCTAGGTTGACGTGATTTGTCGATGGGCTATCCTGGAGACTTTCCTCATACCCAATCAAGCCCAACATCTACTTCCGAATTCTCATCCTCAACTGACTTGAATATTTCTCACCATAGTCAACATCCAAATTGGAAGTCTGGTACAACATGAAAGAGTGCCTTAAATAACCTGAGATTGATTATTCAACCCTATATTTTTTACTGTTTAATTTGACCTTGGCTAACAGGATTTAACATTCCTGGTATGAAACGTTGCTTTTTGAAATTAATCAACTTCATGAATGATTTTCGGGCAGATCCGGTCAGTTTTCCTCTTGCTAGTTGAATATTTTACTGATTTTTCTCTTCCTAAAGTAATAAAAGAGGGATAAAGTCGATTCAGTAAATACATTGGGATGGACTTTTTTTTGGAACAGCTAATCTTCGCCCAAGATTTCTCACCAACACGGTATTCATTACTCTAATAGCCCTGTGATGCGTGAAGTTACAGAGGTGTCCCAGAAGGCTGTTGTACGCTATTGTTAACAGTTTTTGCTTCTACAAAACTTTCTCGACCTGTAATCAATCTAGAGCGACGATTACGAGTGATATAATTCCATCCCCACTGAATTGCTACTACTAATTTAGTGTCAAACTCGATTAAGAAGTAGATGTGAATTACTAGCCAAAAGACCCAAGCAATAAAACCTTTGAGTTTGATTAAGCCTAAATCTACAACAGCTAAATTTTGCCCAATCATCGCCAAAGTACCCACGTCGTTGTAACGAAATTGTGGTAAACTTTGACCTTGAAGCCTGCGTTTAATGAGTTTAGCTACATACTCTCCTTGTTGTTTAGCTACAGGTGCAACACCAGGTAAGGGTTTACCATTTTGATGAGAGAAGTTACCTAAATCTCCTACTACAAAAATGTTTTTATAACCCTTGATAGTCAAATCAGGTTCTACAATCACACGTCCGTCGCGATCGCACTCTACACCTGTACTTTCTGCTAGGGCTTTCCCCATAGGCGAACCTTGAACACCCGCTGCCCACAATATAGTTTTTGCAGTAATTTCTGTCAATTCATCGCCTTGCTTGAAAGTAACGGTGTTATTTTCAATATTTGTGACTCTGGTGTTAGTGTAGACAGCCACACCCAACTTTTGCAAAGATTCTGCTCCTACTTTCGATAACTCTGGCGCAATGTGTGGGAGGATGCGATCGCCCCCTTGCAATAGTAAAATTTTCGCTTCTGAGGTGTTGATGCTGCGGAAATCTTCTGTGAGAGTTTGGTATGCCAATTCCGCGATCGCCCCCGATAATTCTACACCGGTAGGACCACCCCCCACAATCACAAAAGTCAACAAAGCACGGCGAATTTCTGGATCAGTTTCTTTTTCTGCCGCTTCAAATGCCGAAAATATCTGACGACGCATTTCTATGGCATCTTCAACAGTTTTCAAGCCAGGAGCAAATTCTTTCCAGTTATCTTTACCAAAATAGGAATGGTTAGCACCTGTGGCGACAATTAATGTGTCATAAGGTATTACTTCATCACCCAGAATAACTTCTTGTACTTTTGGATCGATATCATTTACCTCTCCCAACAACACTTTTGTATTCTTGCTTTTGCTGAATACAGATCGCAATGGTGCCGAAATATCAGCAGGTGACAGCGCACCTGTGGCAACTTGATATAAAAGCGGCTGAAATAGATGAAAATTACGTTTATCAATGAGAGTAACATTTACATTTGCTGTCTTCAGAGCTTTTGCTGTATACAGTCCACCAAAGCCACCACCAATGATAACTACCTGATGTGGTACATTCTTCTCAAGTGAGACTACCATAAAAAATATTTCCTTGTGTTAAGAAGTTGTAACTATTCTTAACAAAGATATAACAGAGTTATTATGTAGGTTGCTGTTTATTTAGAACAATTGAAAAAATAATGAAAGTAGTTAAAGTTAGTAATAAGTGGTTAAGTAGGTGGGCGCAATTAAACCCAACTACGTAAACTTATGTAAAGCACCAGAAAGGCTTTCAATATAAGCTTTTAATTAATTTATATTTCTTAATCTAGTTGTATTTTTTAACGCCCACCTACTTATCAGGCAGGACAATGGAACGACGATAAACTCACTTGGATCTAAGTCGAAGGTAGAACTACAACAGCAAGGGATGTATCCTTTGAGCCACTCAAATGATTGGTCATGGCCATTCTGGGCTGCTGTCCCACTCTACCCCTACGGCAGGCGGCGGACACTTCGCAAGGAAATAGTTTTTGAGACTATCTGGACATTCGATCAGCTTCACGGCATTCTCTACGCCATCTTGCCGATTCGTATTACTATCGTCAAACTCGCTGTGCCAGAGGTCTTCTGGTCTATGCATCTGTTGCTCCAACAACTGAGTGTGTCCGCTTGGTTAATGAGTTGGTAGCAAAGTACGGTGAAGTTAAGTACATGGGTATTACCAACCAGTTCTGGTCTGGAGCATAAAGTCTTTCTTGGCCCCTTTTTTAGACACTTGCCTCAAGCACAAGTCTTTGTTGCCCCGCACCAGTGGAGTTTCCCGTTCAACCTGCCGCTTAGTTGGCTAGGCTTTCCCCAAAAACGAACTCAAGAACTCCCACACGACTCAAGCCTTGCTCCCTTCGCTCTGGAATTTGACTATGCATATTGGACATCAATTTGGGACGAGGTTCTTTTGCAGAAGTTGCAGTATTTCACAAGCGATCGCGCACTCTGTTTCTAAGAGGGTGTTTATAAAATAAATCTTAAGCAGTTGAGCAAGGATGATGACGAGCTAATAGACGTAACATTAAATGCGTCATAGCGGCGTATATCATACTTTCACTCGTTTCGGGAAGGTATTCGTAATCCTTACTTAGTATAAGTCACCGCAAAAAAGGGTCGGAAATAGAGGAAGATATTTTTTGTAGGGTGGTATAAAAATCAGATATGCAAGGATGTAGCTCAAATATCTAGGTTGAAATGATTGGTGAGCAACAAGATCTACTAAAGAGTTGGCTTCGGAAGTCAACAACTCCCGTGGGTTTGGCAAAACGCGCTCGTGCAATATTAATGTTGGCATCAGGGGAAACATTTTGTAAAACCAGTCAGTACGTAGGAATGGGAGAACGTCATATCAGAAAGTGGGCAAGACGGTTTATATCCCTCTTCTGTCACTTTCCGGGAGGGCGATCGCTAGAAGCCTCATGAGGGGTATAGCAATCGCCAGTATTGTTAAGACGAAAGTTGTAGAACATGCTCTATAGCGTCTCGTAAACAATCAAAGGCATCCAGACATTTGCGGATACGACTTTTGAGCCATGCCCAACATTTCTCAATCTTGTTGAGATCTGGAGAATAAGGGGAGAAAAACACTATCGGCAAAGAATAATGGGTCTTTTAAAAAACCAAATCCCAATAGCTTTCGATTAAGCCCAAAAACAGGTAGATTGAGACTTGTAGTTAAAAACGCACACAGCTAATGCAACTCAAGGAATTTTCGTTGGTCTCACTTTTAATAGAATCAGGGGAAGTGCTAAAAGCGATAGAAACCGAATTATCTAGCGGAAGCAATTGAGCAAGTGTTAAGGCAAACAGATAGTATAGAGACAAGAAAACGGAAACTGCCATCACACTTGGTGTTTGTCTTGTAAGTAAGTCAACCTAATTAAACATAAAACGCTCAACTTGATACTGACCTTGCTTGGCTCTGTAATTTATACCCTCAATAATAGGGCTCGCTAAT
>NZ_JBALCP010000085.1:0-11787 GCF_036919675.1 Nostoc sp. | reverse complement strand
CCAGGTGAGGAATGATCTTAATCCGAGTCCGAGGCATCACTGTACACCAATTTTACTTCCATTAAATAATACTATCTATTGCAACTTGGTATTACCTCTGCTTCCGGTTCTAGTCGTCCGAAGGCAGCCACTTTTTGATTTTTGAACGTGGTTTCTATTGGCTGAGATTTCTCAGTTTTACCAACTAACCCAAACTGAGAAATCCCATAAACAACAATTCCACCTGTAATAGCAGTAGCTCCAATTACTAATGTAATTATGCACCTGTCAATATGGATGTCAAAACCACAACTACGTTCAAGGGGTAACAACCGCTCAATATTAAGTAACATATGATGTGAGTAGAGATGTAGTACTGCTAGGTCTCTACATTGTTTTTCATCAGATGTCTATTCCTCACTCCTAACTTTTCTACCCTCCCAAAGTCCGCGTATAAATTACCTGACCTTGAGAATCATAGAGGAAAAGGGACAGGTTAGCATTGTCACCAATTACACCTAAAGCTTCCCGTAAGATTTGCAAGTGATTGGTAACATCAACAGCAGTATTAGAATTTTCAGAATAAGGATTAGCCAAGTTATTTTGCCTTATTTGGTCATACTCAGGGGTTAACCGGACAATAATCCTTGTATTGTCTATGCTAAATGTGCAAATCCGAATTCCATTAATACAAGTTTTATCCAAATCAGTGCGAGTTTGTTGCAAACTACTGACAACTTGTAGTTTTTCTTGTGCTTGTTTGAGGGCTGTTGAATAGGGTTCGATGAGAGACTGAGCCTGAGTGTAGTACAAGCTATCTTGGGAAACTTTTTTAGCAGTTTGCAAAGCCTGATCCCAGTATGTCGCCGCTGCTTGCCATTGGTTTTGCTGCTCATAAACTTTGCCTTGCTTGGCGGTGCTAACGGCTTGTTGGTAGGTTCTAGCAGCTAATTGTTCTTTAGTAGCGCGATCGCGTGCCGCTACTAGTTTAGGTTTATAATCTACCAACAGCTTTTCGGCTTCTTGGTATCCAAGGCTAGTTAGGGGAATGCTATTCAAGGCATTAATGGCTACCAGCCAAGTAGACTGAACCTTTTGCCAGTCATTCAAAGATTTAGCAGTAACTTCCCGATTCTTGGCTGCATTAGCTACAGCTTTTGCTGCTGTTATTTTTTTCAGCCATTTTTCCTCAGTAAATATCTGCTGATTTACAGCCTGTAAACGGGGACGATAATCAAATAATTTCCCTTGCACTAGCCCATAGAGTTCATTATCGGAATTTATAGCTTCTAGTGGTGCTATAGCCTGTCGCCATAGATGTTGCCTAGTTTGTAATTCCTCTAGGCTATGTGCGGGAGTTTGAACTTTTTGTGTCGTCAAAGATGCCGTCTGCAAAGCCTTGACCACCAGGTTGATTTTTTCTGACCGTCCAGACAAACTTGCTTTTAGTTCTTCTGACACCTGGAAACGGGGCGACCAACTAGGAATTGCATTCAGGGCTGCACTGGCTGTTGTAAGCTGCTGTTGTACAGCTACTAATTCTTTTTCAGACTTAGCGCGGCGCATCAGTTGCGGGGATCTTGTTTTTAATTGTTCGGCGTTTTGTATTTCTTTACACTCAGACATTACACAAGGGCGAGTCAAAAAGTA
This sequence comes from Nostoc sp., assembly GCF_036919675.1. Lineage (GTDB taxonomy): Bacteria > Cyanobacteriota > Cyanobacteriia > Cyanobacteriales > Nostocaceae > Nostoc. The sequence continues at coordinate 10,158 of NZ_JBALCP010000085.1, read as the reverse complement.
AGCACCACCGCCTAAGATTACAATTCCTACCAAAGCTGCACCCAGTAAGATAGGTTTGATTTGAGATGCTGGCTTTGAAACCGGCAAATTCGGCGCATCTGCAAACGGGTCAAACGGTTTCTCTTCCTCAATCTCATCTAGTGATGAAGAATAGGTCAAAGATGATGAAGAAATGGCAGAAAAGTATTGCTCCTCTGCTCCTCTGCCCCCCTGGTTACTGAGCGTAGTCGAAGTATGCCCCCCTGCTTCCCCTGCTTCCCCTGCTTCCCCTGTTTCCCCTGCTTCCCCTGGTTCCCCATCTCCCCCATCTCCCTCATCTCCCTCATCTCCCTCATCTCCCCATCCCCCCCTCTGCTTCAGGGGTAGAAAACATTTGGCATAAGGAAGTTGTTCACCAAAAACTCTGAGGAAACATTGCACTCGCTGCTCTCTGTTGGGTGCTATAGACTGAAGTACTTCCTCAAGGACTGCAAAGATTATATGAGCGTCAACAATTACATCTGATTTATGTTGCGTTAAAATCATTAGCCCGTCTTTATTGACGGCACACTTAACCTCGAAGACTTCAGCCGTTGAGACTTCTACAAGTAATTGTTCCTGCAAAGTTTTGGCTAAAAGCTGTAAATCTTCCTGCTGGACTGCTACTTTCATAGAGCTTTCCCGCTGAACTTCTATATTGTTTTGATTATCTTTAAGGAGATGAAATGAACTTTTTAGGTTTGTTGAATGCAAATGCACAGTTTAACCAACCACAGCCTGAAAATCTGAACGACCAACTTTCTAACACAAATTTTAACTTTTCACCAAAAATTCAAAGAGCAGTAATTGTTCGTGTCGCTACATTTCCACAGCACTAGATGCAAAATTAAATAATCTGTCTTCAGATATAAATTACAAATAAAAAATGGGAATAATAGAGTTTTTGAGTATTTTCACCGCATTATTTCGTGACAATTAAATTCACAGGAGCTACTGCTGTGCAAAATTCTAGTTGCACAGTTGTGACAAATTTATCCAAAGGTTAAGGAAACGATGTGATATCAGAGGGTTTTGACAGAAATGGTAGTTATCTTCTATGCTGGGAAACTTACTGAGGAGATTAATTTCGTGTTGTGGTTCTGGCACAAACAGGTTGGCTATCGAAATTAATGTGCCTCATTTGCTGAATTCGATAAAATTGATCCGTGAAAAAGAAATTTTTATAGCTGCCAAAAGCTTAATTCTGCAATCGAGGTGCTGCAAAATATTAAGACAGCACTAACTAAAGGCTGAGAAAGTGTCAATACAAGGTGTATCAATGGATTTATTAGAGTATCAAGTTAAAGAATGGTTTGGAAAAATAGGCATTCCTGTATTGCCTTCGCAACGAATTGACCATCCTACAGATTTGAAACGTTTAAAAATTCGCTTTCCAATTGTACTGAAATCTCAAGTACATGGAGCGGAACGGGCAAAAGCAGGTGGAGTCAGGTTTGCCGAAACGACTATCGATGCGATCGCAGCTGCTCAAAATATCTTTAGTCTACCAATATGGGGCGAATTGCCAGAAGTTGTGCTGGCAGAATCCCAATACGACGCCAACCAGGAATTTTATCTAGCGGTAGTTTTAGATACTGCTGTCTGCCGACCGGTACTTTTAGGTTGCAAAGAAGCAAACATCGATTGGGAATCCGCTGGGGAAAAAATGCACTATGTTGTCGTGGAACAAGAATTCTCGCCATTTTATGCCCGACGATTGGCTTTGAAAATGGGTTTACAGGGGACGCTGATGCAGTCGGTAAGCAGCGTTGTAGAGAAGATGTACGAGTTATTTGTGCAAAAAGACCTGGATTTAGTCGAAATTAATCCCTTGGCAGTCAGTGCTACTAGTCAAGTTATGGCTCTTAATGGTAAAGTCAGGGTCAATGAACGGGCGATCAAGCGTCATCCAGACCTCGGCGAGATGGCAGCAAAAATTATCAGCCGTCATACCAGTACTGAAATTAATGGTATTTTGGGCGACTGGGATGGTGTGAAAATGCATGGGAAAATCGGTATTTTAGGTAATGGTACTGGTTCAGTGATGGCAACTTTGGATTTAGTAGCTAATGCTGGTGGTAATCCAGGTGTTTGTTTGAATCTACGTCATGCTTTCCTGACAGATACGACACCAACTACCTTCTGCGATCGCCTAGAGATAGGTTTGAAAATCCTGGAGGCTGACAAAAGCATTCAAGTAATACTAATTAACTTTCTGGGTAGCATTCCTCAAACTGAGGAAGTGGCTGAAGTTATAGCCAGAGTTGTGCAGCAAGACAATAGCGAACTTCAATCACAGGTTGTACATTCTAATGGTAGTAAAAGTCGGCGAGAGCAGAATTTTTCACCCTTAGTTGTCCGTCTTGCTGGTTCTGAATTTAATGCTGCTAGACAATATTTAGCAACACTAAAAACCCACAACGACGCGCTCCTTGTGGTAGAAAATTTAGATGAGGCAGTGGCGGCAGCAATTCGTCTTGCTAAACCAACGGCTCATAAGAAATAGTGAGTGTCATTTTGTGACAATTCAAAAATCAGAAATTATTAATTTTTACCGCAGGGTATAAATTTTTGAATTTGATGCTGAAAACAAGTACAGCTTTGCTTCCTGGGACTAAATTATATAGCGCATTCAAACTGAATATTCCTAGCTAGAGGCAGGTTTTCCGATTTTTGGAACACTCAGCCTCAAGACTAGTTTTTGTAATTTCAGTAAAAATTGAATCAGTAGGACACTGAAAATGTGTCGTTTTTATGCCCAGTAATTCAAGGGACTGGGTTGCCAAACTTAGAGTAATTTTTTATGAACCTAACGCCAGACAGCAAAGTGTTAATTCAAGGCTTTTGTGAATTTATATCAGGCACTCATGTTGCTCAAATGCAAGCTTATGGTACGAATTTGGTAGCCGGTGTCAATCCTGGATGTGGCGGACAGGAACTGCATGGACTACCAGTATTTGACTTAGTAGAGGAGGTAATAGAACAATTTGGGGCAATTGACACGACAATTATCTGTGTAGATCCTTACGACGTGCTAGATGCGGCATTAGAGGCGATCGCATCTCATATTGGCCAGATCATTATTATTACTGCTGGCGTGCCGCCTTTGGATATGGTGCAATTACTCCGCAAAGCCGAGGCAGGTGAAACTTTGGTAATCGGGCCCAATAGTCCTGGGATCATTGTGCCGGGAAAAATTCTTTTGGGTACTCAACCTAGCGAGTTTTATACTCCTGGAACAGTGGGGATCGTTAGTCGTAGCAGCACCCTCACCTACGAAGTTGCTTACGAATTAACAAAAGCCGGTTTGGGGCAGTCGATTAGTGTCAGTATTGGTAGTGATGCGATCGTCGGTTCTTCCTTTCTCCAATGGCTGCAAATTCTCGATGAGGATGAAACCACACAGGCGATAGTTTTAGTCGGTCAACCTGGTGGTGGTAGTGAAGAAGCAGCAGCCCGATATATTGCTGAGGCAATTGATAAACCAGTAATTGCCTACATTGCAGGTAGACAAGCGCCACCAGGAAAGAGTTGGCGTCAAACTGGGACTTTAGCAACGGTTATCGGACGCGATCCTAATTTTGGCACAGCCCAAAGTAAATTAGCTGCTTTAAAAGAAGCGCAAGTTCCAGTAGCTGAACGTCCTTCTCAGATTCCAGAATTATTGAGAAAGGAGATTAACTAATTACAAAAAGCGAAGCAATAATCGAGCTTCGTCTGCCAGTTATAATGCATGAGTAATGGCGATCGCTCCACAAGTCTATCACCTGCTCGCCTCCATCTGTGGAAAATATCTCTTTTAGTAGTGGGTGCTGCCAGCTTTGGTGGTGATTGTCACCCTTACCCCTTCTTGGTTTCCGTAAACTGAAGTTGACAGCAGACCTGGAACTGCGCTAGCAACTGCGCTACTGCCTTCCTGCTTCATCTCCAAAATGCGATCGTCGTCGGTTGCTGAACTTGGGTCCTCAATCAGCAAGTAATATCGGTACTTACCAATACTACCAGTGCCTGAACCTAATTTGAGCCGAATGTCCTTGAGGATGTAGTAACTATTGTTGTAGCGCTTACTACTAGGAATTGAGGCGATGTAGCTGTTCATCAGCTCCAGCAATGTCTGAATAGGTGCTGCTGGATACAGGCTGGAGTTCCGAGGTTGTCTGGAAGACTCGATTGTTAGTGTTATCTAACTGCGTGTACTTACTTAGCAAGCTAGAACGGCTTTTGTCTGATGCCTTTTGAATCAAATCTTTGACCATACCATTCGTATTGCCGGATTCCAGATGGTATGACAGTTCATCATTGGTTCCCTTAAAGTCACTCATCTTGTTCAGATAAGCATCCAAAAAATTCCGCACAATATCCTGAGCATCACTTTAGTTAAGACTGTTCTCTTTAGCTGCCAAAAGAATGGAGACTGCCATCCGTCGCAAGTCCCAAACGTAGGGGCCAAGATAGCCTTGATCAAAATCAGTGGTGTCAAAAACGTTGTTGTCGTTGCTATCTCTCATCCCCCCAAGATTTTGCATATGCATATCTCCCTCTAACCAGGTGGCTGAGGTTGAAGAATTCACAAATCCTGAACTTGGCAAAGTCTGCATATCACGATAAAAAATGTGAGCCGTCCCCCGATAAAAAGCGAAGGGGCTAGCTGTCATTTTTTGCATTTTCGTTGCCAGCTCTTGAGGCAATTGAGAAGCAAAGGGATGGTTGTATTGGTAAATTTCATTCTCCACCCAAGTTGAACGGGGAGTTCCAGCCTTAACTAGAGATGCAAACCCCAAAATTAAAATTAAGACAACTACAATTGCAGATATGCGTTTGGGCATGACAGTCTTTTAGGTGTAAAAAAATTGACTCTTGCTAATCATCCAACAAGAATTCTTTTACCACCTTGAGCCATAGCTTGAAAAGTGATTTAAAGCACTATGCAACAACTATTCACTCTAACAAGTTAATCTGGGGAGTGGGTTATCTTATCTAGGGAGTGGGTATTGGGGGCTTTTCGTGAAGCTCTAAAAACATCTTAAGGAAGCAGCTACTAGTTGTACTTTTTTGGCTGCCATCCTCCATTAGCTCACGAAAAATGACATCCCATTCTCCAAGGTATATATTGAGTGCTACAGCTATTATCTGATTGCTGGTTTCCCACTGACGATTAATCCAAATTTCCCCAACTTTAGGGGCATTTTCTAATCCTTGGTGAAAATGGCTTGGCACACACCGAATTTGTGACTCTTCAAAATCCTCATCATAAGGATCAAGGCCTAGCTGTGATAGTTTTTGTGCTGAAACTCTTAGGTAATTTCAAGTGATATTCTTGCATCAGATGAAACAATTGCTGTTAATAGTAAAGCAACATTTCAAGGTAATCAAAAAAAGTGCTTGACGTTCTACATGAGAACAAATGACACACCACTTATCAAAATAGTGGATGTGTACCTCTTTAATCAACGCCCTTATTACTACATTGACCTTTTGAAATATTTCACATCATCGGCAACATTAGACGTTGCACCTGACACACAAATATGTGTGCAAGTGAAAGACGCGAATAACGCATAATGCCAGACGTAGTATTTGCTGACCCGACTACAACGACGGATGCTAGCGTTCAAAAAATGCTTAACGTTCTGCCTCCCATAGAGGAAAGACCGCCTACAGTAGCACCGCCAACGCCAGTACCCGTAACGCGTCCAACTGACAATCATGCAGCACCGCATACACTGCCACCTATTCAGGAGGAAATAAGGCAAACTGGTGCTGCACCTGTTCCGAAATCAGCTTACGATGACTTGCCAAGTGGTGGCGGGTAGTACATCTTTACGCACTTCACAAGAAATTCGATCTGGTAACGCTGGTGTAGACTTTGCTGTAAATGGCAGTTCAGGGGCAATTGGTAGTGAATTGGCGTATGAGCTTAATTGGTATACCTCTGGCTTGCTTAATGGATTTTTTCCGAATGAAGAAACGCCAGGTCTTGAAGAAAGTATTCCTTTCCCTAGTGCTGAAGGTGGCTTTTACACTATAGGGAAAAATCACGCAGCCCAGCTGCAAGACGCAATTGGGCAAGCCAAGGATACATTAAAAGACTTGCGAGATCACCCGCCACATTTTGACATTCCCCAGCCAAAAATTCCGAAGTTTGAAAAACCACAAATACCAGAATTCAAATTTCCAGAGTTACCAGAATTTAAGATACCTGGGTTTAAGTTACCGGAGCCACAAGACAAGGATAAGCCTAACCCTAACCCCAAAATAGAACATCCTACGCCTAAGCCGATACCTTCTGACTTAAGAAAACAATTAGAGCAATTAGAGCTATCACCATGTGGGAGTATTTCTTTTGGTGTGGTGTATGCCACGAAAACAACAGGTGAATATTTTGTACCCAATGAAGATAATACAGGGGGACATTTTGAGCAGATAAGAGTTGCTAGTTCCTTGGACGAAATATATGGGATGTATTCTGCTTGGGAATCTACACAAGATGTGAAATATTTTTCTAATGCCGTGGAATTCTTTGAAAGTGGCGGCGGTACTGGTAGCCGCAATGAAGTTAATGTAGGCAATGGCGCTAAATATGTATATGCCTCTGAAATAGGTAATGGAGTATATAGCGGCGGTAACCCTTACGGTAGTGGCTATCCCTTTTACTATGCTGGTGGTGGCATTGTTGAAATATCAGGGGACTCCTCAAAGGCGGGTATTTCAAGGGTACTAGGTGATTTAGCTAAAAGTGGCTACACTCCACAGATTTACAAATTAAATGTATCAAATCCATCTGCAAAAGATTGTCCCATTGGCAAATCACCTCCACCTCCAGACGACCCACCACCACCACCAAAAAAGAAAATGTGTTGTCCTGAAATCGACTACAGAAAAATCAAAGCTTTTATTGACGATGCTATCAGTAAGCTTGATGTGGTAGCAGCAATTCCAATGAGTTGGCAAATCCGAAATGAGGGAGGTAAACCTCAGTTAGTAATACAATGTGCTGAAGAAAATGGGGTAGATGATAAGGGCAATAAAAAATATAAATCTGCAATGTACCCGATAACTATACCTCATTGGGATGGTACAGCAAGCGATAAAATCTCGCTACCAAGTTACATCAAGGGTAATTACGAAGGTATTTACACTTTAAATGATAATACCAAAGTTACTATCAACGCTAAAAATGAGATTGAATGTAAGCGAATTCTCAATGCTTTAAAACCTCATATTCCAAAACAATATATTAAGGATGCGTACTTCAAGGGTGGAGTGATTGTGCGCGATAAGCCGATTAAAGAATCAAGGGTTAAGCCTCGCTATGGACGCTATTTTAAAGACGGACAAAAAAATAGTAAGCCTGATTGGAGAGTAGATTTTACGTAATGCAAAGACTGCCTCACCGAGTGCGACGGCAAAGTGATAAAAGTAATAAAAATGATAATTATATATCGTTGCCAGAAACTTGCAAGCTACTATTTCTTACTGAAAGCACTATTAGGTATCACATTATTCGTAAACGCTTTAAGGCTTTTAAAAGTGGTGGGAAGTGGTATTTGAGCAAAGATAGTGTAGAAACTTTTAAAAATTGGCAACAGCAATAATAAGTTTTAATCAAGGGAAACTCCATTAAGGGTTAAGGCCCAATCGGGATAGTTAGTGGTAAGTGACCTTTCAAGCACTAGCTTTGATGTATCAAACACAACAACTTGGTACACACTTATGGCTGCTGCTATTACAACTACTGCTACTACCTTGGAAGGACAGCTTTTAGAAATTGCGGGACACATTCAACTTGGTGAGTTGGCTGTTCCGGCCGAAACACGTCCTAACAACATTCAGGTGACAAGCGATTATGAAAATCAGTTAATTTCTGTTGCCTTTTCTTGCCCAATGACTTTAGCGGTTAATAGTGCTGGTGCGATCGTTGCGGCACCTACCACATACCTCCCGTAAAAATACTAATGTCGTATTTTGGAATACGACATTTCTATACCTATTTGAAACGAAAGCAATATTGAGGATAGAAGAAAATGGCAACTGAATCAAAAACTCAAGTTTATTACATCAACCTTGGCGGTACTGTTGCTAATATTGGTGCAATGAGGTTTGCATGGCGTGGTAAAAAAAACTTATACAAAAACATTGCAGCTGGACTTGGCGTGGTGTTAGCAAAAGATACTGACAAGGCTTTGATGTTTGGAGCAAATAATCCACGACCTGCTGAGGTGCGTATCGGATACACAGACGCCAGTGGCAATAGTAAGTCTACTGTTCGCTTTTGTGAACCAGACAGCATCGCTAGTGTTACAACGGGAGGAACGCTAAATAAGAAAAAAGTTTGGGTAGCTGGCAAAGAGTACAACATCAACTCTGTAAATATCAAGTCTAACTAATGCTATGCAACTTGAGGAAGGCTACCAAAATTTAAGAACCGATTACAACTGGAATATTCGCTTCAATCAAGTTGTTAGTGGTAATAATAATTTCGATATACCTCGTGATTTTACGTCAGGAATTATCGCAATATTGGGTGATACCACTAACATAAATCCAAGCAACGTAGTTGGGTACATCGTCCAAACTGTAGACTTATTTCAAATAGGTGGTATTGCACAAGTTGGCAACAGAATTGTCGTTCCCAACAAGATACCTACGGTAATGATTAGCGAGAGTTCCATTAACCCATATCGGCTTAGGTGGAAGTTTGCCTTCCCAGTTGGGCATTGTACGTTGAAAATCTGGGAAGCTGTACCAAAGTAATTTTAAATAAATAAAACTTTAATGAACTTTGATCTTAGCGTCGCTGGTTTTTTGCTTTCTTTAGTTCTTGGCGGTTCTGGGTGGGTTTTTCGATGGAGCGACAAACAAAAATTTGAAAGACAGCAAGCTAGTCTTGAAAGACAGCAGGCTATTGCTCAAGCGGAAGCTGCTGCTGAAAAAAAGGTAAATGAGGCACGCGATTTCAATCACCTTTTAAATAACCAAAAACAAATTTCACAAGGCATCGCTACCGGGTTTGATGACGTTGAGAAAAAAATAGATCATCTTAAAGAATTAATGCTTAGAGTTGAATCTTATTTAATCCGTAACCAAGGCACTAATCACCATGAGTAACTCTGGGGATTCATGGCAAAGAATTCAAAAAGGTAAAATTACAAAGAACTGTCAGAACGTAATCATGTCAGCTATCCAAACAACTGTGGTTCTTGCCATGACGGTCGATGGAAAGATTAGCGCCGTAGATCCTAAAGCACACCGTGATTCCGATGCCGCTGATCAAGCACACGTAGAGTATCAAGTTTCCCTTGCTGATCTTATTCTGGTAGGAGCAGGGACGATTCGGGCTGAAGAAGAGGTAACTTTTACAATTCGCAATCCCGAATTGTTGGCGGCACGTGAGGTTCGGGGTCAGTCTCCTCAACCCATTATCTGCGTTGTCTCAGGTTCCCTTGACCTATCGCTGGACTTCGCTTTTTTAAGCGAGGATATTGAGCGATGGATATTTACGACACGAACCGGTTTAGAGCGCAGTTCTGATACAACAACCTTGCAAAAACTGGCTGAATTAATTGATTTGGGAGATACAGATCTGGACTGGGATCGAGCCTACAGCTTGATGGCAAAGCGGGGTATTCACAAGGTCGTTGCTTTGGGAGGCGGCTCTTTAACAGCTTCTCTAGTAAAGGCTGGGCGAATTGACGATTGGTGGTTGACAATTTGGCCTGTCATTTATGGAGGAAAGGACGCCCATACCCCAGTAGAGGGAGAGGGTTTTCTTCCCAATGCTGCTCCTCATCTGCAACTTGTCGAAACTCGTCAAGTTGGAAGTGAGTTGTTTTTACACTACTGCACGCTCAACTAAGAATACGCTGCCAGAATTAAGCGCTATTATCGTTGATACTAAAAAACGCCCTCCCAATCTGGGAGAGCGCTTTTTGATTTAGCTAATCTTCAGAATTAACCGTTGATAGCAGGAGCAGTAAGAGCTACAGGAGCAAAGTCACCTGCTGCCAAATCTAGGGGGAAGTTGTGAGCATTGCGCTCGTGCATTACTTCCATACCCAGGTTAGCGCGGTTGATTACATCTGCCCAAGTCGCAATCACTCGACCTTCAGAATCAATGATTGATTGGTTGAAGTTGAAACC
>NZ_JBALCP010000084.1:0-43845 GCF_036919675.1 Nostoc sp. | reverse complement strand
CAAATCTGTTAATGCAACTCGCAATCGAGCAGACATCTTGTAGCACCCATTTTTGGACTCTCTTTATCTTATATTTAATTGTAACCACTTACTTAAAGCTTCTACTCTTAAGTGGTGGGGTAAGCGTCGTTGGCAGATAGAAGGTTGGTTTAAAACTGCCAAACATCGCTTTGGCTTACATCGTTTTGGGCAAGGTACTCTGCTTGGTATGTATCGCTGGCTTATCCTTTCTCTGACTACCTACCTCATTGCTCATTGGACTTATCTCGAAATTCAGTTCCCATCACCACCTGATTGGGGTCAGGCCGCACAAACTGCCTTAGAATCTATTTTCCCTTGAATAGTCGTGTCTCTTCTTTTACTTGAAATTGAGCGATTAATTCTCCTTACACTTAGTTGTGGTTTTGACATCAATATTTCCAGGTGCAAGATATGAGTTAAAGCGATTAAGTATCGGCTCAATAAGTAGGGGTAGCAGAGGAAAATAAGTGAAGCGAGGTACACACAGTGTCATAAAATAGGAGACATGACGCCAAAGCTTATTTCCAGTGACCTTTCAGAAATAGATTTGCTGCAAACCATCGAGCCAAAAGGGATTGCAGACGAATCAATGCGTCAGATAGTAGAGATATTACTGAACCTAATAGAGCAATTACAATCAAAAGTAAAAGGCTTAGAGTCAGAGAATCAACGGTTAAGAGATGAATTTAACCGACTCAAGGGAGAAAAAGGTCAGCCAGACATAAAAGCCAAGAACAAGAAAGGGTTTGAGAACAAACACTCATCAGAGCAAGAAAGAAAAACCCCAAAAAAGCACTGCAAGGGCAATAAAAATCAAACTATAAAAATAGACCGGGAAGAAATACTAGAATATCCCCAAGACAAACTGCCAGCAGACGCAGAATTTAAAGGTTATCAAGAAGTAATCGTCCAAGACATCACCCTTGCAACCGATAACATACTATTCCGGAAAGAGAAATACTACTCACCCTCAGTTGGGAAAACTTATTTAGCTGAACTGCCTTGCGGTTATGAAGGAGAATTCGGACCGGGAATCAAAACCTTAGTAATTAGTCTGTACTACGGGGCGGCACGTTTGCGGGGGAAGCTTCCCCCGCAAAGCTGCCTTGGTAACATGACCCAAGGCAAATTATTAGAGTTTTTAGAAGATATTGGGATATCCATATCAGCAGGATATTTATCGAACCTACTAATTAAAAACCACGTTGATTTTGAAAGCGAGAAAACAGAAGTATATGCGTCGGGACTAGAGAGCAGTCCTTGGCAACACTTAGACCAAACAGGTGCGCGGGTGGGTGGGGTGAACTACACCACTAATGTAGTGTGCAACCCTTTATATACAATCTACTCGACTACTGCCAATAAAGACCGATTGAGTGTAGTGAAAGTATTGCAAAACGGACGAGAATTGGAGTTAATTCTCAATCAACTCACATATAATTTACTGGAGACCTTCCAACTTCCAGCTAAATGGAAAAACGCACTTAAACTATTACCTCAAGAAACCGTGTTGAGTGAGGCAGAGTTTAATGCCCTACTTGATACATATCTACCCAAACTGGGTTCTCAACAACGGACTCGCATCAGCGAAGCAGCAGCGATTGCTTTCTATCATCAGCAAACTGATTGGCCAGTGGTACAAACTCTCGTTTGTGATGATGCTCCCCAGTTCAAGTTACTGACTGATAGTATAGCTTTATTTTGGGTGCATGAGGGACGACACTATAAGAAGTTAACTCCTTATGTTGCTTGTCACCAAAAAACTCTTGATAAATTTCTAGATGATTTCTGGGATTACTATCGAGACTTACTTGCTTATAAACATTCTCCCAGTCAGCAAAGAGCAGACAAACTTAGGTCTGAGTTTTGGAAACTTTTCGATACTCCAAGTGATTATCAACAATTGGATGAGCGAAAACGATTAACGCTCCTAAAAAGTTCCGAGTTGCTATATGTTTTAGAGCATCCTGAATTGCCCTTGCATAATAATCCGGCAGAGTTAGCTGCCAGGACGATGGTGCAGCGACGTCATATTAGTTATGCAACTCAAACTCTTGAGGGGACTCAGACTTGGGATACTTTTATGTCTCTTGTTGCTACTACTCGTAAGTTAGGAATCAGCTTTTTTGAATATATCCGTGACCGCATTTCTCATCTGGGAAATATTCCATCTTTGGGGTCTATTATTCGCGAAAAATCTGTTCTCAATCCTTTTGGTTGCTCATGGGTGACTGAATAACTTTTTCCCCGAAGTATTGAGGGGATACGGTTAATACTCTATTTATTTCAAAATGAGAATTGCTGAGGTAAAAGATTACATCGCGCAATTAGTTAAAAATATGTTACTAAATTCTCACCCATTTCAATACCTTTGAGTCTTTGTCATAGCGGTAAGTAAGACCGTCCCTATTAGTGATAGACTCCCCTTTACTTGCCTTACTTCTAATCGTCTTAATGGAATAGAAGGTTAATTCAGTCATTTCTTTATGAGAAAGTCCTACATTTTTAGCTTTTTGAGTCAATATTTCTGATTGATTTTGGTATTCATTATTAGGTACACTGTCTATAGTAATGTGAGGATTTTCAGGGGAGTTATGGGTAATTGTTTTTTGATTTCGATAATCTTGTACGGTTACTAGTTGCCAACTTGAATCTTGCGAAAGTTCCAAAACCCATTGATGATATTCAAATAGGCTTTCTCGATGTCCAACACTAATAAACGTTGTTTTTGTCTCTTGTAACTGTTGATATAAACTTCCTTCATTTTTTAAATCTAAAGCACTTGTTGCTTCATCTAATATGGTGAACCTTGGATGAGTAACTAACAGGCGTGCGAAAGCAAGGCGTTGTTGCTCTCCCAAAGACAATATATTCTCCCAAGGAACTTCAGTATCAAAGCCTTCAACTCGACTTAACAAGTTTTGCAGGTTTACTTGTTGCAAAACTTCTTTGAGTTCTGCGTCGGTCATTTGACGATTAGTTTTAGGATAAAGTAACTGTTCGCGCAAAGTACCCAAAATGATATAAGGACGCTGGGGTAGGAATAAGACTTCTTTTAGAGGAGGACGCACTAGACGACCTGTTCCCGCATTCCACAAACCAGCGATCGCTCTCAATAGAGAACTCTTACCTCGACCACTTGGCCCTACAATTAATAAACCTTCTCCAGGCTGAACAGCGAGTGACAAGTCTTCGACGATTACCTGCTCATAGTTTGGCGTTTGTAAGGTGACATGCTCAAAAGCGAAATGATTCTCTTCTATTGTTTTAATGGTAGTGAAATTTTCTAGTTCTTTAGTCACAGCTTCTAACGCATCTGAGAACTCAGATAAACGCTGAACATAACTGGAAAATCTCCCAGAAATGCCAAATTCAGCTATTAATTCTTCCACAGCACCAGCAAAAAAATAGCAAGCTGTAGTAGCTTGTCCAATTTCTCCAAAATCAATATCACCTCTAATAAATAAAGGTGCGAGTACTAAAAGCGTGAAAAATTCGATAGCAGCACGGTATCCTCTGTTAAAAATTGCCTGATTTCTCTCCCAATTCACTTTATCTTTAGCATTTTTTATAAGATTAATAAATCGCCTTCCAATTATATTGAGTTCCTGTTCTTCTCCTTGAAAAAAAGCTATCGACTCAGCGTGATTGCGAACATGAGTTAAAGAATAACTATAATCAGCTTTAGATTCGAGTTCTGCCTGATTAATTTTAGTCAACTCTTGATTTAAATAAACAGCAATCAAGTTGCCTATAATTGTATAGACAAGCAGAGCAATAGCTACTTGTTGAGAAATTAACCAGACAATTATTAAAAAAGTCATCATTTCTAGTAGTTTTTCTAGAAAAATAGCTGAAAAACTTAAGGCACTGCTGGTGATCGGTTCAATTTCTTGAGATAAACGTTGATCTGGATTATCAATATTGGCTTGAAAGTTGATTTTATAATAAGCCCGTTTATGTAAATATTTATTTAAAATGTGATTATTAAGCCATTGATACCAATCAAGAGCGATTTGTTTCCTAATAAATTTAGAAAATCCTACTAAAAGCGTTATCAATACAAGTCCAACAGCATAAATTGATATAGTATAAGTGAATTTAGAATAATCTTTTTCTTGAATAATGACATCGATTAAATAGCGATGAATAAAACTATTAAAAGTATTTGCACTTACAAGGAGGATTATTAGCAATATTAGGAGAATAAGCATTCCCCAAGCACGAATAACGTCTGAGAATGCTCTTTCCCCTGGCTTTGTTGGATACCAGTAAGGGCCTGCGATCGCTTTTACATCTTTCCAGAATTGAATAAAATCTGAAAAAGCATTAGTTGACAGTTTAGCTTGAACAACTTGGGTTGGCATATTGAAGTTTGACTCCCAGTTCAGGGTGTTTATTTTATAACGTAGAACGCCGCACGTTCATACATAGTTTTTTAGTAGATGTCTATTGATTGATTACTCTGTGCTTGTTCAATAAAATGTTGGAATTTTTGAACTAGGGTCTGGACATGAGGTGTTTTCACCATGCTTAGATGATTACCAGGAACTACAACAGTTTCTATATGTTCTACAAGTTCACTCCAGCCAAATTCAAAGTCTGCATCAGTTTCACTAGCTTTAAATAGAACAATTGAGCCTGAGTAATGTTGAGCTTTGTAATTTTGTATGGCTTGAGCGTTGATTTGGGAAATTTTCAGAATCAGGGGAGCTAGATCGAAATCAAAACCTTCTAGAACAATATTTTTCTGTTTGGCTTGTTCCAAGACATAATTTATCTGTTCCTCTGGTTCAAATTGCCGCAGTTCCTCTAAACAAAGGTCTAAATGTTCTTTAAAGAACTCTACTAATAGAAAAGCATAGTCTATTGGTTCTTTGATCATGAGAACAGGTGGAGAAGTATCTAGTAGAGCCAATAAAGCTATCTGTTCACCTTGCTGGGAAAGTTGTTGAGCCATTTCAAAAGCTACTAGACCACCAAAAGACCAGCCAGAGAGAAAATAAGGGCCATAAGGTTGAACAGTTTGTAACTCTTGGATATAGTGAGTTGCCATTTGTTCAATACTAGTATGAGGCTGATTTTGGGGATTTAAACCAAAAGATTGTAGTCCATAGAATGGTCGTTTTGAACTCAAATAATAAGCAAGATTATGATAGCAAAGAACATTTCCCCCACCAGGATGAATACAGAACAGAGGTGGTTGATTGCCATTAGTTTTAATAGGGACTAGGGCAGACCAAGGTAAAGGATCTGTTGAAGAATCCAGAAAATGTGCTAGTTGTTCGATGGTGGGATATTGGAACAAAATAGCTAAAGGTAAATTTATCTGGAAGTGTTTTTGAATCTGGGACATGAGACGGACAGCTAAAAGGGAATGACCCCCAAGTTCAAAGAAGTTATCTTGTATGCTGACAGGATGAATGCCCAGAATGTCTTCCCAAATTTGTACCAGTTGAAATTCACAGAGATTTCTAGGTTCGTTAAAGCCCTTCCGCGCTTCTTTTGGAATAAGTTTCTGAGGCGGTTTAACTTGCGGAATTTGATCTGCCGAAATTCTTTCAATCAGTTTTCCCAGGTGCTGTTCTGGAAGGTCAATAATACTGTTCAACAAAGCCTGAAAATGCTCCAGAATCAAAGTTATAGCCGAATTGTCACAACGCGATCGCTGATAGATAATGCGAAAATCTAGCTCTGAAGTTGGGCTAACCAAAATAGTGAGGGCATATTTCGTTTGTGCGCCTATAGAACGAGTCTGAGATTGATTCTTCTCATGGTTTGCAGATTGTTTTACCGATGAATCGACTGGATAGCTTTGAAAAACTAGAAGACTCTCGTAAAGGGGTAATGAGCCGGGTACTTCACTCCATTCGTGAATTTGTCCTTGAGAACAGTATTCATAATCTCGTTGCGTAAAGCCTTGCTCTTGGATATCTCTAAGCCAATACCAAAGTGATGCTTGGGGAGAAACCAAAAGCCGCATCGGTAGGGTATTAATAAATAGACCTAAAGTGGATTCAGACCCTACCAATTCTGGGGGACGACCAGAGAAAGTCGCGCCGAATACCACATCTTCGAGACCACTATAGCGACTCAACAGCAAAGCCCAAACGCCTTGAACTAGAATATTTAAGCTCAAGCGATGTTGCCGTACCAAAGACTGTAAAGCTTCTTTTGCCGGAGCTGGCAAGCTGGCTTGTTGCTCACCATACCGTTCTTCCTGGTCAGAAAAATTAACAAATTCAGCTTCTCTTCCTAATGGGGTTGGCCTTTTGAACCCTTGAAGTTTGTTCCGCCAGAATGCCTCAGCCTGCGATAAATCCTGCTGTTTGAGCCAGACGATATAATTTCTGTAGGGATGACTGGGTTGCAGTAATAAATCTTGACCTTTGCTGAATGCCTCGTAGGATGCGAAAACCTCTTTGAAGATCAGAGGCACGCACCAACCATCTGTAAGAATGTGATGAGAAGTCCAGATGAATTGATAGGTATTTGTGTCTACTTGAAAAAGTGCAAAACGCATTAATGGTGGTTTAGTCATCTCGAAACCACGCAGTCGGTCTGCACCCAGATAGGTTTCTAATTTTTCTTGCTGCTGGGATAGAGAAAGTCCACGCCAATCTTGCTGCTCTAGTGAAATTTCTACTTCCTTGAGTACAACTTGCAATGGCTCATCTTGATTTTCCCAAATAAAGGCTGTTCTGAGAACTGAGTGGCGATCGCTAAGACGCTGCCAAGCTTTTTCAAAAGCTAATGAGTCAAATTCTTCAATTTGCAAGTTTAAAATGCACTGTTCAAGATGTATCCCTGACTCAGAAGCAGTTAGAGTCTCGAAAAACATTCCCTGTTGTGAAGGAGACAGTGGATAAATTGATTCAATATTTTTAGTTGGAAACTGACTTAATAACTCATCGAGTTGTAATTGATTCAACTGTGCTTCAGGAAAATCACTCGGTGTATATCCTCTATTCTCTGCTAACTGACAATGTTCTATGATTGACGCGATCGCTTCTATATAGCTCTGTGCTAATTTCTCTACTGTGGCATGGGTGTGAACGTGACTATTGTAAGTCCAATCAATTTGTAATTCACCTGCTACTACCACAGCATTAATATCCAATAGATGGTCACGAGTTTGCTTTAAGCTGTGGATAGCTCCAGCAGATTCAGGCGCAAATTTCCAACCAGTTTCTGATTCTACTTGGTCAAATTGTCCCAGATAGTTAAAACTAATTTCGGAAGCAGCAATTGCCTGTATTTGCTCTTTAACAGTCTTATCTTTGCACAAGTAACGCAATATACCGTAGCCAATTCCACGATTAGGAATTGCTCGTAATTGTTCTTTTATTGATTTGATAATTTCTTTTAGCTGGTTGATTGAAGGCAGTTGCAATAATACGGGAAATAAACTAGTGAACCAACCTACCGTCCGTGATAAGTCTACATCTGAAAATAGTTCTTCTCTGCCATGTCCCTCTAAGTCAATTAGTACCGTTGAATTTTTTGTCCACTCTGCTATGGAAACTACTAATGCACTTAGTAATATATCGTTAATTTGTGTATTGTAAGCTTCGTTGACTGATAGCAAGAGAGTTTGGGTTTCTTCTTGACTTAATTTTATTGACACACGAGCAGTACTATTTACTGTATTTTCTGTTTGAATCTCAGCATAATCTGATGGTAGGGACGTTATTTTAGACCAAGGTTGGTTCAGCCAATAGTCTAACTCAAGTTTGATAATTTCTGAATTGGCATAATTATTTAACTTCTCTGCCCAATCCATAAATGCTGTGGTTTTTGGACTGAGTTGAATTGGTTTTTGAGTAACTAATTGTTGATAAATTCTTTCTATGTCTGGTAATAAAATTCGCCAACTTACACCATCTACTACTAGGTGATGAATAATAATTAGTAACCTGGCATCACTATCATCACCCAAATTAAACATTACTACTTGTATTATTTGCCCTATTGACAAGTTTAAACTTGCTTGATATTTTGTGGCGATTTTTTCTAGGGCTTGTGGTTGTTCTTTTTTAGGTGTTGATGATAAGTCAACTACGGCAAATGGTATGTTATCATCTAACCCTTGATTTATTTGTTTGTATTCATCTACAACAGATGTAAATCTTAAACGCAAAGCATCGTGATACTTTAGTAAATTTTTCACGGCTATTGCCATTAATTCACTTTGCAAATAATTTGGAACTTGCAATAAAACTGATTGGTTATAATGGTGTGCCTCTGGTCTATTTTGCTCAAAGAATCTGTGTTGAATTGGCGTGAGGGGTGCTACTCCAGTCACTATACCTTGTTTACATTCAACACTCGCTACTGTATTAGCAACCTGAGCAAGTTCAGCAATGGTTTGATTTTGGAATATTTGCTTGGGAGTGATTTGTATTCCTGAGTTTTTGGCACGAGAAACTATTTGAATACTGAGGATGGAATCACCACCAATTTCAAAAAAGTTGTCGTGGATGCTGACTTTTTCTTTGACTAACAGTTGTTGCCAGATATTGGTTAAGGTTTGTTCTATAGCTGTACGTGGTGCTACGTATTCATCTTCCCGGTTAATTTCCCCATCAGGTGTTGGTAGTGCTTTGCGGTCTACTTTGCCGTTAGGTGTTAATGGTAGGTTCTCTAAAGTGACAAAGCTAGTGGGAACCATATATTCCGGTAGCTGTTGCTTGAGGAATTGCCGCAGTTGGTTGCTGGTGAGGGATTCATCACTTGGAAGTACATAAGCAACTAAGCGTTTACTTCGACTTACCTCGGCTCCGCTCGGCACAAGTCGCTCAGTACAAGTGTTACCAGGAATATCTTCTCTGACAATGACTACAGCTTGTTGAATTTGGGGATGGGTGTTGAGGACTGCTTCGATTTCTCCGAGTTCGATGCGGAAACCGCGAATCTTCACTTGGTTATCGATGCGACCAAGGTATTCGATATTACCATTCCGTAAATAGCGTACTAAATCCCCAGTTTTGTAGAGGCGACCAGAACCAAAGGGGTTAGTGATAAATCTTTCCTGTGTCAACTCAGGACGATTGAGGTAGCCTTTTGCCAAGCACACACCACCAATGTACAATTGTCCTGGTACACCAATGGGAACAGGCTGTAAATACTTGTCTAGAATATATACAGTCCTGTTAGGCAGAGGACGACCAATAGGCATTTTTCTCAGATTACCGTGTTCACTCAACTGGGGAAGAATTTCAAACAGGGTTGTGGTGATAGTCGTCTCTGTGGGACCATAAGCGTTGACCAGACGAACACAAGACATTGGGCTTTTTTGCCAAACGGTAACATATTCGGGTAACATTACGTCTCCACCAACAATCACAAGTCTCAGTTGGTTATTGGTATCTAACACTTGTGTTTTGATCCACTCTTGAGCTAATTGTTGCCAATAGACTGTTGGCAGATTAACAACAGTAAGTCCAAAATCAGAAATTATTTTTTGAAAGTTTGTTGGAGTCCATACATCTGAGCCTCGGAGTACCAAGGTCGCGCCAACTATGAGTGTGGGAAATATCTGTTCTAATGAGGCATCGAAGTTGATTGAGGCGAACTGGAGTACCCGATCGCTCTTTCCAAGTGCGTAAGCTTCTTGAATAATACAACAGTGGTTGGCGATCGCGCCATGTGCGATCATTACCCCTTTGGGTCTGCCTGTAGAGCCAGAAGTGTAAATCACATAAGCCAAGTTAGTTGCTTGCACATCGGGGATTGCATTATCCTGACTTGAGTGAGAAATCAATTGCCAGTCAGTATCTAAACATACAACCTGCGCTTGATGCCCAGGTAACTTTTCCAGAAGTTGCTGTTGTGTTAGCAGCACGCCAACTTGAGCATCTTGGAGCATAAAGCTCAAGCGTTCTTGAGGATACTCAGGGTCGAGTGGCAGGTAAGCACCACCCGCCTTGAGAATACCCAGTAGTCCCACTATCATTTCTAGCGATCGCTCTACACACAACCCAACCAGCACATCTGCTGCTACACCCAAAGACTTGAGGTAGTGTGCCAACTGGTTAGCACGACAGTTTAACTGGTGATAGGTCAGTTGTTGATCTTCAAACACAACTGCTACAGCATCCGGGGTGCGCTGAACTTGCTCCTCAAATAACTGATGGATACACTTATCAATGGGATAGTTTACTTGAGTGTTGTTCCACTCCACAAGTAACTGTCTTTCTTCTACTGCCGTCAACAGTGGCAATTGTGAGATTTGCTGCTGCGGATTAGTAACAATACCTTCAAGCAATGTCACAAAATGCCCAGTCATCCGCTCGATAGTGCTGGCATCAAACAAATCAGTATTGTACTCCCACACGCCCACCAGCCCATCAGCAGTGTTCTGCATTAATAAATTTAAGTTAAACTTGGCTGTTTTACTTTCTATTAGAAAAGAACTGATACTTAACCCATTTAACTCTAGTTGAGACATAGGCGCATTCTGAAGTGCAAACATCACTTGGAATAGTGGTGTATGACCTAGATCCCGTTCTGGCTGCAATGCTTCTACCAGCATTTCAAAAGGTAAGTCCTGATGAGCATACGCGGACAACGCCACTTCTCTAACACGAAGGAGTAATTCACTAAAGCTTGGATTACCTGCTAAATCGCTACGCATAACTAAGGTATTGACAAAAAAGCCAATTAATCCTTCAACTTCCAAGCGATCGCGGTTTGCAATTGGCGAACCCACCAGAATATCTTCTTGTCCTGTGTAGCGATAAAGCAAAGTATCATAAGCTGCTAACAGCGTCATAAAGAGGGTACAACCTTGCTCTTGGCTCAGCTTCACCAATTTATCAGTTAACTCAACTGAAAGTGTAAATTCTTGATGTGAGCCAACAAAAGTCTGCACAGCAGGTCTTGGTCGGTCAGTCGGTAGGGACAATAAAGCTGGTGCATCTTTTAGTTGTTCTTGCCAGTAAGAGAGTTGAGTTTGCAGTACATCTCCTTGCAACCACTCTCTTTGCCAAATGGCGAAATCTGCGTACTGAATCGGCAGTGGGGTCAACGATGGGGATTTACCTTCAGAATGAGCATTGTACAGCGTTGCGAGTTCTTGGAGAAACACACCCATTGACCAACCATCAGAGACAATGTGGTGCATACACATTAATAAGGCGTATTCTGTCTCATTCAGAACTAGTAATTTTGCCCTGACTAATGCAACACTGTCCAAGTCAAAAGTTTGAATGCCTTCTTGTTGCGCTAATTGCTGTAAAGCACGTTTTTGTTCGCTTGTAGATAAATGCTTCAAGTCAACAACTGATATTATTGTCTGCTCCCTGTTCCCTATTTCCTGTTCCCTAATAACTTGAGTTGGTTTTCCATCAACTGTAATGAAGTTTGTCCGTAACGCTTCGTGGCGATAAATAATTTCTTGTAAGGTTTGCTCTAAGGCTGTTTGATTGAGAGTTCCTACTAAACGCAAAGCCAAAGGAATGTTGTAGGAGGGGCTGTTCGGTTCAAACTGGTCTAAAAACCACAAACGCTGTTGAGCATAAGACAGTGGTATATCTGTATTCTTGGCTCTTGGTAGAATGGGCGGTGCAGACAATTCTAAGTCATGTTGCTGTAACTGCTCAAGCGATCGCGCCAATTCCGCTACTGTTGCGTTGGTAAACAACTCACGCAATGGTAATTCCACTTTGAAAATGTTGCGGATACGTGAAACCAGTTGCGTTGCTAGTAGCGAATGTCCCCCAAGTTCAAAGAAGTTATCATGAATACCTATTTGCTCTACTTTCAACACTTGCGCCCAAATTTGTGCTAGCAGTTCTTCAATTGGGTTACGTGGGGCAACATATTTGTCTGTAATTTCGTTGTTTAAATCTTGTGCTGGCAAAGCGCGGCGGTCTACTTTGCCGCTAGGAGTCACTGGCAGGGAATCCAAAAAGACAAAAGCATTTGGCACCATGTAATCTGGCAACTTTGCTTTCAAGGCTTGCCGCAGTTCGCTAACTGTGGGTGTAGAGTCTTGATGTGCTACCACGTAAGCAACTAGGCGTTTATCACCAGGGGTATCTTCGCGGGGAATGACAGAAGCGGCTTGTACATGGCTATGTTGGCTTAATGCTGCTTCAATTTCCCCCAACTCAATGCGAAAACCGCGTATTTTTACTTGGTTATCAATGCGTCCCAAGTATTCAATATTACTATCTGATAAATAACGCGCTAAATCCCCAGTTTTATATAACCTATTCCCTTCTGCCTTCTCAAAAGGATTAGAGATAAATTTTTCCTGTGTTAACTCTGGACGGTTGAGGTAGCCTCTAGCTAAAGCGACACCACCGATGTACAACTCTCCTGGCACACCGATAGGTACAGGCTGTAAATATTTATCTAAAATATGAATTTGTGTATTGGCAATTGGCTTTCCAATGGGAGGAAGTAACGGCCAAGTATCAACTGAATTAGTCAGTGTAAAAGTAGTAACTACATGGCTTTCCGATGGACCATAATGATTGTGCAGAATACAATTACCTAGTTTGCTCAACCATTGAGAAATCGCAGGAGTAATCTGCAACTGTTCCCCAGCAGTAATAATTTCTCGTAGATGACTAACAACTAATTCACCACCAACAGCTACTTCAGCTAATTGCTGTAAGGCAACAAAAGGAAGAAACAATCTTTCAACAGCGTTTTCTTCGAGAAAACCTAATAAAGCCAAGGCATCACGGCGCAATTCCTCTGTAATTAACAGCAATGTGCCTCCCGAAAACCAAGTAGTGAATATTTCCTGGAAAGAGACATCAAAGCTGATAGGAGCAAATTGCAGCGTTTTTAGTCCAGTAGAAATTGTATTATTTTGAAGTTGCCACAAGATCAGATTGCAAAGGCCAAGTTGATTAAGGGCTACGCCTTTAGGTTGGCCTGTAGAACCACTCGTGTAAATTACATAAGCTAAGTTAGTAGTCTGTACGCCAGAGATGAGATTGTCCTGACTCGACTGGGAAATCAGTTGCCAGTCAGTATCCAAAAAGACTTGCTTTGCTTGATTTAAGGGCAATCTGTCCAGGATAGAATGTTGGGTTAGCAACACTGAAACTTGAGTATCTTCTAACATGAAAGCCAAACGCTCTTGAGGATAGTTTGGGTCGAGTGGTACATAAGCACCACCCGCTTTCAAAATACCTAACAGTCCTACGACCATTTCTAAGGAACGCTCGACACACAACCCAACTAGCACATCTGCTTTTACTCCCAAAGACTTTAGGTAATGTGCCAACTGGTTAGCACGACAGTTTAATTCATCGTAGGTTAGTCGTTGATTGCCAAACTCCACCGCCACTGCATCGGGTGTACGCTCCACTTGCGCCTCAAACAACTGATGGATAGATTTATCAATAGGATGCTTAGTTTGAGTATCGTTCCACTCAACAAGTAATTTTCGCTGTTCGGCTTCTGTCAGCAGGGGCAATTGGTAAATTTGCTGCTGTGGGTTAGCAGTAACACCTTCTAGCAAGGTCACAAAATGGCCTGCCATTCGCTCAATGCTAGGTGCATCAAACAAATCTGTGTTGTATTGCCACGCAGCTACCAACCCATTAGCAGTGTTTTTTATAAATAGAGTTAAATCGAACTTGGCAATTGTCCTTTCTGCGGCAAATGAACTGACAGTTAACCCACTCATTTCTACTTCAGACGCGATCGCACTTTCGAGGATAAACATCACCTGAAACAGTGGTGTATGACTGAGGTCGCGTTGTGGCTGCAATGCTTTGACTAACTCCTCAAAGGGGAGGTCTGGATGAGTGTAAGCTTCCAGTGTCACTTGCCGCACTCTATTAAGTAATTCCTTAAAGCTGGGGTTGCCTGACAAATCGGTACGTAGCACTAAAGTATTGACAAAAAAGCCAATTAATCCTTCAAGTTCGGTGCGATCGCGTTTAGCAAGGGGCGTACCTACTACAATATCATCCGAGCCTGTATACCGATAAAGTAAAGTAACATAAGCTGTTAACAGCGTCATGTATAGGGTGGCTCCCTCTTGCCTACTGAAATTGGCAAGCTTTTGACTCAGTTGGTTTGAAATTTCTAAATATTGAGTTGCGCCCTGGAAAGTTTGAATCGCTGGTCTTGGTCTGTCTGTGGGTAATTCTAGTAAGGTGGGAGCGTTTTTGAGTTGTTGCTTCCAGTAGTCAAGCTGGGTTTGCAGTACTTCTGATTGCAACCATTGCCGCTGCCAAATAGCATAGTCGGCATACTGAATTGGTAACTCAGGTAGCTCTGGGGACAAATTATTGCAGATATCTGAGTAAATAGCTGCTAATTCCCGCATAATTATACCCATTGACCAACCATCAAAGACAATGTGGTGTATTGTGAGTATAAAAACGTGTTCTTCTTCTCTAAGTTTAATCACAAAAGCTCGGATTAACGAAGAATTAGCAAGGTCAAAGGGTTGATTAGCTTCTTTTGCAGCTAATTTTTGGCAAGCGATCGCTCTTTCACTTTCAGGTAATTCTGCTAAGTCTACTACTGGTATACTTAAAGTTAAGCTGTTAGCAATTACTTGGACTGGCTGCTCGTTGATGGTGCGGAAGTTGGTACGTAAGGCTTCGTGACGAGAGATAATTTTGTTAAGGCTTTGCTTTAGTGCCACGGTGTTCAAATGACCGTGAACTTTTAGAGATACTTGTTCGTTATATGAAGGGTTGTCTGGTTCTAATTGGTTTACTAACCAAAGTTGTTCTTGAGCAAAAGACAGAGGTAAGTTCTGAGGACACTCAGTTTTAATCAGGAGTAAATCTGTATCGGTATCTGCATTTTCCTGGTGCAGTAACAAAATAAGTTCTGCTTTATTTTTAGCTAATAAGTCACGAGTTTCTGGTGTCAATACTCCTTCTGGAGCATCAACGCACAAGCGAACCTCTTCCAGAGGCGCTCCGCTAACGCCTTCGACCCACAACTCCACATCCTGATTAGAGAGTTCTACTATAAATTGCTTGAGATTCATAGAATCATGTCCTTTATATTGTCAACGATTTCAGCAGAATGTGCGTGCTAATCACAACTTATTTTGTCAGGTTAGATATTTATATGAACCCTATTTCATCTTGCTCATATTTCTATTTTTTCTCTACCAATTGTACCCCTCTTAGTATTTTGTCTTAATTGTTGCTTTCCTAGCTTTGGTGCTATTTCAGCTATTGTGGGAGACTCAAGTAAACTTGCTACAGTTAATTTAATAGAAAAAGTATTTTTTAGCCTGGATATAATTTGAACAGCTATTAAAGAATCTCCTCCTAACTCAAAAAAGCTGTCATAAATTCCTACCTGTTTAATTCCCAATAATTCTTGCCAAATATCGGCAATTTTTTGCTCAATCTCATCACGAGGAGCTACAGAAGAATTAGGTAAATTGGGTCTTGAATGGAGTGCAGATAATTTTTCTAACTGAACAAGATCCGGCGTTATTTGCAATGAACTCTCTAACTTGGTGTCAGTCTCTTTTTGCCCAGATTTTTTGCTAAATGCGGCTGATGCAGAAGCAACAGCCATAATAATTTGATGCTCAATCGCTTCAGTTTCAGGAAAAGCTGCAACTTGAACAAAATCTTGAGCGCGTAGTGCTTCAAACCACTGCTCTTTGATAATAAAAGGCTGACCAGGGCTGCGTCTTTTATCGTTTAGAGGTTTTAACAGCAGACCCCAACTAATATCAAAGTCAATTTTTGGCTGAGTTATTTCCCACACTAAGAGGAAACCACCAGGAGCTAATAAAGAGCGTACATTGTTGAGGGTTTGATCTATGTTTCGAGTTGCGTGCAATACATTAGCAGCTATTATTACATCAAAGCTATACTTTTCAAACCCTTGCTCAGTTGGCGACTTATCTATGTCTAGTAATCGATATTCAACAAATGAATATTCCTTAAACTTTTCTTGAGCTTGAGTCAAGAAGCCACTACCAATATCAGTAAAAGTATAGTCGGTTTGTTTGGGCGGCAACACAGGTAATAATGCTTGCGTAGATAAACCAGTGCCCCCACCGATTTCCAGAATTCTCAGATTAACCGATGATGGCAATGACTTGACCACCTGTTCCAAGCTTGAGCGCAAGATAGAGTTGTAGTAAGTATTTAAGGAAGATTCTGGATGTGAACCGTTGTTTTCCCCTTCTAAATTTGAGCCGTTGTTTTCTTTTTGGTAAATCAGTTCATTGAAAATTTCTAATGGTTCTTGTTCACCAGCAACAATAGCAGCTAAATTTTCACCGCAGCGTTGCACTAAGTCTAAATATAGTAAAGATGAAGCAGCAAACCTCGCTCTAACTTCTTCTAAATGTTCATGAATATAATCTTGCGAACATGGCATTAGCCCAGTAAATAATCCCTCATGTTCTTGTATTTGTCGTTGCTCAACCAATATTTGTAACCATCTAGACAACAATTGCTGATAACGAGGAGAAATATGGCATTGCGCCAACAAACTCTCCAAAGAATATTTTTCTTTGGGATTGCTAAAAGCTGCTAATTGCTGGAATGCAGAGTTAATGTAGGCTGTACATAAACGTTCCAACCATTGTCTGTTCTGTTGATAGGTTAACTCGTTGAGTTCTGCATTTCTAACACTTGCTTGCTTTTGACCTGCTTGTGTAAGCGATGTCCACAATTGCGATGTTGGAGGTAAAGTTTGCAATTCTCCCCAAGCTGCTTTTTGTGGGGGGTCAATCCAATAACGTTGACGTTCAAAGGGATAAGTTGGTAAGGGAAGACGATAATACTCATCCTGACTATAAAATCCAAACCAATCTACTTTGACTCCAGCCAGCCAGAGTTGGCCGAATGTGTTAAATAGAACATGAATATCAGATTGCTTTTCTTGAGGATGACGTACCGAAGTTAAAACTGTTTGTGTAGTTGCTTTATCTGGATGTCTCTTGACTAATGTAGCTAGTGTGTGTCCAGGCCCCACTTCTAGTAAGACTTGCTCAGGTGTTGCCAATAATTTCTCTACACCAGAAGCGAACAGCACGGTGGAACGCAGATGTTGAGCGTAGTATTCAGGATTTGTGGCTTGGGTGACTGTAATCCAAGTACCAGTAAGGTTAGAGATATAAGGAAGTTTTGGGGGATTTAAAGTAACTTTTTTGACTCGCTCTGCAAATGCCTCTAAAATTGGTTCCATCATTTGCGAATGGAAGGCATGGGAAGTATGCAGACGACGGCACTCAATGCCTTGAGTAGCAAGCTGATTTTGTAATGTCTCTACTGCTGCTATGGAACCGGAAACTACACACTGTGAAGGTTGATTAATCGCAGCAACAGAAAGTTCTTCACCTAACAGGGATTTTATTTTGTCTGCGGGCAGGGGAATCGAAAGCATTGCCCCAGTGGGCAGTTGCTGCATCATCTGTCCGCGTGTTGCTACCAGAGATAAGGCATCTTCTAGAGAAAAGACTTCTGCTAGAGTTGCTGCTACATATTCGCCAATACTGTGACCGATCACAGCTTGTGGCTCTATTCCATAAGACTGCCATAATTTAGCTAGGGCGTACTCAATTACAAAAATAGCTGGTTGAGCAACAGATGTTTGTTGAAGTTGCTGCAATGCTTCATCAAGCTTTTCTTCACTAGGATAAAGAATATGACGTAAATTTAGCTCTAGTATGGGTTTAAGAATTTCTGAGCAATAATCAACTTGCTCTTTAAATACTGTCTCGGTTTCATAAATTTCCCGCGCCATGTTGACATACTGAGAACCTTGTCCTGGAAACATAAAAACAACAGGGCGTTCTGTAATCTCTGTATAGTTGGTCAATACTTGTTTTGACTCTAAACCTTTAAGAGCATCTTCTAAGTCTTGACAAACTAACATCCGTCGGTAACTAAAACCCCGGCGACCACTATTGAGGGTATAAGCTACATCGCCCAAGTTTAGTTCTGGATGTTCTTTTAAATGTGCGGTTAAGTTAGCTGTTGCCTTCTCAAGCGCACTAGCAGTCTTAGCTGAAAGTACCAACAATTGATAATTTCTCCCCTGCTCCCTGCCCCCTGCTCCCTGCCTAAAAACAGGTGCTTCCTCTAAAATGACATGAGCATTAGTACCCCCCATACCAAAAGAACTAACCCCAGCACGGCGAGGAGTGTTATTTGTTTTCCATTCAGCTAGGGTTGTATTAACATGAAAAGGACTGTTGGCAAAATCAATTTTAGGATTAGGTGTCTGGTAGTGCAAACTAGGAGGCAGCATTTTATTTTGCAGTGCTAATACTGTTTTAATCAAACCTGCCACACCTGCTGCGCTATCTAAATGTCCCAAGTTGGTTTTGAGCGAACCAATAGCGCAGAAACCTTTTTTATCCGTAGTTTGACTAAAAGCTTGAGTTAAAGCGGCAATTTCAATGGGATCTCCTAAAGGTGTAGCTGTACCATGAGCTTCAATGTAGGAAATTGTTTCGGCATCTACACCAGCTATAGCTTGAGCTTCGCCAATCACTGCTGCTTGACCACTAACACTAGGAGCAGTGTAGCCCACCTTCATTGCACCATCGTTATTGATGGCTGAACCTTTAATAATTGCATGGATGTAGTCGCGATCGCTTATTGCATCTTTTAATCTTTTCAATACCACAATACCAGCACCGCTACCAGGAATTGTTCCTTGTGCTTTAGCATCAAAAGTACGGCAGTGTCCATCAGGAGAAAGAATCATTCCCTCTTGATACAAATAACCTATTTTTTGGGGAATGCCCAGAGTAACTCCACCAGCTAAAGCTATGTCACATTCACCATTTAAAAGACTTTGACAAGCCACATGAACAGCAACCAAAGAAGTAGAACAGGCTGTTTGCACATTTACTGCGGGCCCAGTCAAATCGAGTTTATATGCAACTCGTGTAGGTAAAAAATCTTTATCATTGGAAGATACTAATTGAATAGGGTCAATTGTTGCTAATAATTGATGATTAGGGTAAAGATTATTGAGCAAATACCCACTCATCCCTACACCACCATAAACTCCGATTAAACCATTGTAGGTTTGCGGGTCATAACCAGCTTTTTCTACAGCTTCCCAAGCCAATTCTAAAAATAGGCGTTGTTGTGGATCTATTAACTCAGCTTCTTTTGCACTATAAGCAAAGAAATTTGTATCAAACAATTCAATGTCTGATAGCACAGAACTAGCTTTTACATAATTAGGATTACTCAGTAAATCTAGGGAAACGCCAGAATTTATCAATTCTTCATCCGTCAAACAAGAGATAGATTCTACCCCATCTCGTAGATTCTGCCAAAATGAGTCGATATCTTTTGCGCCTGGAAATTTCCCTGCAACAGCAATTATTGCTATTTCGCAATTGTTAAACTCATTATTGTTATGCACCAAAGTCATTGTCATTTTTACCTTTTTTTCTGAGAGCGATATTGTTGTCTAGATTCCAATTGTTGATTTCTCAAAAATTTAATTTCACTATGAGATTGAGGATTATGGTTATTTTGCTTGACTGTACTTTCTTTACGAGTCTTAGTAATCAAATATTCGCTTAAGCTATGTATAGTTGGATAATTAAACATATCAACTATTGACAATTCCAAACCAAATTTTTCTTGCAATTGTTGATTAATTTTTACTAGTAATAATGAATGACCTCCCAGTTCAAAGAAATTATTGTAAATCCCTACCTTTTCTACTGCTAATGCTTTTTGCCAAATGCTAGCAATGATTTTTTCTGCTTCTGTATTTGGTATTACATAATCTGACAGTTCCTGTTGCAAATCTGGGTTAGGCAGAGCGCGACGGTCTACTTTACGGTTAGGTGTCAGGGGTAAGGACTCCAATATCACAAAAGCACTTGGCACCATATACCCAGGCAGTTTATCGGCAAGGAACTGACGCAGGTTGTCTGTTGTAAGTGTCACATCTTTTTGTGACACTACATAAGCGACTAAACACTTGTTACCTGGAGTTACTTCACGAGCGATGACGCAACATATCTGCACATCATCATGTTGCCCCAGTACTGTTTCTATTTCTGCCAATTCGATGCGGAAGCCCCGAATTTTTACCTGATTGTCAATGCGCCCCAGGTATTCAATGTTGCCATCCGGTAAATAACGTGCTAAATCCCCAGTTTTGTAGAGGCGACCAGAATCAAAGGGGTTACTGATAAATCTTTCCTGAGTTAGTTCTGGACGGTTGAGATAGCCTTTTGCCAACCCAACACCACCAATGTGCAACTCTCCTGGCACACCCACAGGCACTGGTTGTAAATTTGCGTCTAAGATGTAAACTTGTGTATTGGCGATCGCTTTTCCAATGCTCGGTGATATCTGATTTTGTCCCTCGGCAACTATTAGCCCAGAAGTTGTGACAACAGTATTCTCAGTTGGACCATAATTATTCACTACTTGGAAGGGGATTAAATCTGATGGATACTGATGAAGCTTATCTCCTCCAGTCAGCATGGAACGCATTGCCAAACCTTCAGTTGGCCATTCCAAAGATAATAATTCCTGTGCCAATGGTGTTGGCAGAAAACTGATAGTAATCTTGTTTGAAATCAACCAGTCTTGTAGCTTCACTAGCGAACTAAGTAGCTGAGGTTTAACTAATTGGATACTTGCTCCTGCTGTTAGGTAAGGCCATAATTCCCATACCGCAGCGTCAAATGCTGTTCCTGCTAGCTGAGTGGCTCTATCTGATGAAGTGACTTTAAAAGTACGTTGATGCCAGAACACCAAATTTAGCAATCCTTTATGGGGAATCATCACACCTTTTGGTGTTCCCGTAGAACCAGAAGTATAAATTACATAAGCTAAATTAGTTGCTTGTACCTCAAGGATGAGATTGTCTTGATTGAACTGAGAAATCACCCCAGCGTCAGTATCTAAACAGACAAGATGTGCTTTCTGCTGGGCTAATCTATCAACAAATCGCTGCTGGGTCAACAAAACTGGAACTTGAGCATCTTCTAGCATAAAGCGCAAACGCTCAGTAGGATACTCAGGGTCAAGTGGTAGATATGCTCCACCTGCCTTGAGAATACTTAGTAGTCCCACCAGCATTTCTATTGAGCGTTCTACACAAATGCCTACCAGCACATCTGCTCCCACTCCCAAAGACTTGAGATAGTGCGCCAACTGGTTAGCACGGCAGTTTAATTCACCGTATGTAAGATGTTGATTTTCGTACACCACTGCTACTGCATCTGGAGTACGTTCAACCCACTCCTCAAACAACTGATTGATGCACAAATCTTGTGGATAATCTGCTTGAGTATCGTTCCACTCGACAAGTAACTGCTGTTGCTCAGTTTGTGTCAGCAGAGGCAATTCCGAAATTAGCTGTTCTGGGTTAGTAATAATACCTTCAAGCAAAGTGACAAAATGACCAGTCATGCGCTCAATGGTACTAGCATCAAACAAATCTGTGTTGTAGTCCCATACTCCCACCAGCCCAGTGGCAGTGTTCTCCATTACTAAGGTAAGGTCAAACTTGGTAGTTGTACTTTTTACCATCAGTGGACTAATAGTTAACCCAGTCAACTCTAATTGAGAAATAGGAACATTTTGAAGGACGAACATTACCTGAAACAGAGGGGAATGACTAAGATTCCGTTCTGGCTGCAATGCTTCTACCAGCATTTCAAAAGGCAAATTCTGATGAGCATACGCGGATAACGCTGCTTCTCGAACACGAAGGAGTAATTCGCTAAAAGTGGGGTTGTCTGCTAAGTTAGAACGCATGACTAAAGTATTGACAAAAAAGCCAATTAACCCTTCTATTTCAGAGCGATCGCGACTAGCAATTGGCGAACCCACCAGAATATCTTCTTGCCCTGTGTAGCGATAAAGCAGGGTATTATAAGCTGCCAACAGCGTCATAAAGAGAGTACAACCTTGCTCCTGGCTCAGTTTTACCAATCTATCAGTTAACTCAACTGAGAGTGCAAACTGTTGATATGCTCCAGCGAAAGTCTGCAAAGCTGGTCTGGGTCGGTCTGTAGGTAGGGATAACAAAGCTGGTGCGTTTGCCAGTTGTTCTTGCCAGTAGTCAAGCTGCGTTTGCAGTACATCTCCTTGCAACCACTCTCTTTGCCAAATAGCGAAATCTGCGTACTGAATCGGCAATGGAGTCAACGATAAGGATTGATTTTGAGAATGAGCATTGTACAACGCTGCTAGTTCTTGGAGAAACACACCCACTGACCAGCCATCAAAGACAATGTGGTGCATACACATTAATAAGGCGTATTCTGTCTGGGACAATACGATTAATGTCGCCCTAACTAATGGTTCAGTTGCCAAGTTAAAAGATTGAATAGCTTGTTGTTTTGCTAATTGCTGTAAAGCATCTTCTTGTTCGGTTGTAGCTAAATGGTTTAAGTCAACAACAGATATTATTGTCTGTTCCCCGTTCCCTGTTAAGAGTTCCCTAATAACTTGAGTTGCTTGTCCATCAACTGTGATGAAGTTTGTCCGTAAAGCTTCGTGGCGATGAATAATTTCTTGTAAGCTTTGTTGTAGCGCTGCAACTTCCAGAGTTCCGACTAGACGCAAAGCTATGGGTACGTTGTAGAAGGCGCTATTCGGCTGTAACTTGTCTAAAAACCACAAACGCTGTTGAGCAAATGATAGTGGTAATTGAGCATCACTTGCTCTTAGTAAGATAGGTGGTGCGGACAGTTTTAGGTTTTGTTGCTGTAACTTCTTAATCTCTTGCGTAAATTCGGCAACTGTTGCTGCTGCAAACAAGCTATGCAATGGTAGTTCTAATTTGAAAATGTTGCGGATGCGCGAGAGTAGTTGAGTTGCTAGTAACGAGTGTCCCCCTAGTTCAAAGAAGTTATCATAAATGCCAACTTGCTCTACTTTGAGGACTTGCGCCCAAATTTGTGCCAAAATTTCCTCAATGGGTGTGCGCGGGGCTACATATTTTTCTAGCAGTGTGCTGTTTAAGTCTGGTTTTGGTAGGGCGCGGCGGTCTACTTTGCCGTTGGGAGTCAAGGGTAAGGATTCCAGCAGCACAAAAGCACTTGGTATCATGTACTCTGGTAACTTCTTTTGTAGGAAGCTGCGAAGCTCACTGACTAATAAACTTACATTGTTCCAGGTCGGTTTTACAGAATCACTGACTAACCTGCTACCAAGCTCTTCTAGGAGGTACTGGTTTATGGATGGTCGTCTAGCATAAATATTGTAGAGTACAGTATCTTCCAGTAAAATATCCTGCTCAATAATTAGGTCGTATCCATGTTTTTTTAGCAGGGCTGCAATCTCCTCCAACCTGCCATTGATGTTATGAACCTCTACAACTATCTGCTGGATCTTTTGCCAATCTTCTTGCTGGATGCCAGACAGCACATCCTGCTCACTTTTCTCCACATCGATTTTTAGCAAATCGATCCTCTCAACGCCATGCTCACGTATCACATCAGAAATTGTTCTTAAATGGCAAGTGAATTGCTGACTCTGTAATCGTTCAGCTAACAATTCATCAATTGCTTGACTCGATATTTCTGTCTTATTTGCTACAATATTGTGTTGGTTGAGCAAAAAGGATTTGACCGTCTTGCGCTCTTGATCGGCATCAGCAAAACGCCCCGAAATGACGGAAAGTTGAGGATAATATGTAAAGGTGTCACTCTTTGTTTCGCTGGAAAGACCAACATTAAATAGCTTCACATTTAAGCTATAGTTCTCAGCATTTATGCGTAGCAGATCAAAAACAGGTGGAATTGGCTCAAATGCGTAAATAGAGACATCTTTATATATTTGACCCATGAAGAGTGTGAACAAACCGATATTAGCACCCACATCAAAGATGCAATCCCCTTCATTGATAGTGATGCCGTGTTTTAAATAAACCTGTTCCTCCCAAAGTTCTTTGTAGACGAATTCTGTCTCGCTTTTGTTCAGATAGGCAACCACCATGCCATTCGGCAACTCATAGAGTAACTCTTTACTCAGCAGACTTTTATTTTTAAAATGAAGTAGTTGTGAAATTTGAAAGGCATAGTTTTGATCGGGGACAATATACGCTACTAGACGTTTATTGTCAGGCTCGTCCTCTCGGACGATTACTACAGTTTCCCCCACAGCCAAATGTTGTGTTAGCGCTGCCTCAATTTCTCCCAACTCGATGCGGAAACCTCGAATTTTTACTTGATTGTCGATTCGCCCTAAGTACTCTAACTCGCCATTGGGCAAGTAACGCGCCTTATCCCCTGTTTTATATAGTTGCACTTGAGGGTTGTTGCTAAACGGGTTAGAGATAAACCGTTGTTTTGTCAATTCGGGACGATTGAGATAACCACGCGCCACCCCAGCACCACCAACATACATCTCGCCTGGAACCCCAATCGGCACTGGCTGTAAATGTTCATCTAGCAGATATACTTGTAAGTCGGGAATCGGACGACCAATCACACTTGCCGCACCATTTAAATCAGCTTTGCTCAAGGGACGATAAGTAACATGTACGGTGGTTTCGGTGATCCCGTACATATTTACTAACTGGGGCATCTGGTCGCCGTGGCGTTCAAACCAAGGTTGCAAACTCGATAGTTCTAAGGCTTCCCCACCGAAAATTACTAAGCGTAAGTTCAAATCGCCAGCAGTTGCGATCGCCTGTTCAGCTTGAATTAACTGGCGGAAGGCTGAAGGTGTTTGATTGAGAATTGTGACTTTTTCTTGACACAATAATTTATAGAAGGATTCAGGCGATCGCGTCACTAAATAAGGCACGACTACCAACCGTCCACCATACAGTAATGCACCCCAAATTTCCCAAACGGAAAAGTCGAAAGCATAAGAGTGGAACAGTGTCCATACATCTTGGGAATTGAAGTTATACCAAGAGTTTGTTGCTGCAAACAGACGAGTTACATTATTGTGATTGACTAAAACGCCTTTGGGCTTACCTGTGGAACCTGATGTGTAGATAACATAAGCTAGGTTATCGGGTGTTGCGGTGTTTTCTAGGTTTGACTGGCACTTTTGAGCAATTTTTTCCCAGTCGGTGTCTAAGCAGACGATACGCGCTTGATGTTGAGGAAGAGACTCTACTAACTGCTGTTGGGTTAACAGCACCGAAAGTTGAGCGTCTTCTAACATGAAACTAAGACGATCTTGGGGATACACCGGGTCAATTGGTACATAAGCTCCACCTGCCTTGAGAATACCAAGTAATCCTACAATCATTTCTAAAGAGCGTTCTACACACAAACCGACCAGCGCATCGGCTCCCACACCCAATGAGCACAAGTAATGCGCCAACTGGTTAGCACGACTGTTCAACTGCTGATAAGTCAGTTGTTGATTTTCATACACAATTGCCACTGCATCCGGGGTACGCTCTACTTGCTCCTCAAATAACTGATTAATACTCTTATCAGAGGAATAGTCTACTTGAGTGTTGTTACATTCCACCAACAATTGATGGCGTTCTGCGATCGTCAACAGTGGTAATTCTGCAATTCGCGCTTCTTTATTGGCAACAATTGCTTGGAGTAAAGTTTGAAAATGTTGGGCTATGCGAGCAATTGTTGTTGCATCAAATAAATCAGTACTATAACTCCAAATACCCTCCAAAGCTCCTGAAACTTCCCAGT
The DNA here is from genome assembly GCF_036919675.1 of Nostoc sp. GTDB lineage: Bacteria > Cyanobacteriota > Cyanobacteriia > Cyanobacteriales > Nostocaceae > Nostoc. Next base: position 18,245 of record NZ_JBALCP010000084.1, on the reverse strand, counting down.
AGTGAACTTCCAAGTCAAACCTGACCATTTCATCAATTGGTAAGGATATATCCTGAATAGTTAAACCTGGCAAATCCCAAGAAGACTGTGCGGTGTTATGAAGGGAAAACATCACCTGTACTAAGGGATTACGACTCAAATCTCGTTCTGGCTGGAGCTTTTCTACCAACATTTCAAAGGGCAAGTCCTGGTGGGCATAAGCTGACAATGTGGTTTGCCGCACTTGCGCCAAAAAGTCAGCAAAGCTGGGGTTGCCAGAGAGATCGCCCCTTAATGCTAGGGTATTAACAAAAAAACCTATTAGCTCCTGAATGCTCTTGTTGTTGCGATTAGCGGTTGGGGAGCCAATAACAATATCTAATTGACCACTGTAACGAGAGAGCAAGACTAAAAAACCTGCCAGTAGAGTCATAAACAACGTTGCGTTTGACTCTTGGCTCAGTTGCTTAAGGCGTTGCGTGAGGTCACGATCCAGTTGAAAACGCTCAACTCCACCTCGGAAGGTCTGGACTGGGGGTCGTGGTTTATCAGTAGGCAGTTCTAGTACAACAGGGGCATCCGCTAACTGTTTTTGCCAGTAAGCCAGTTGTCGATCGAGGACTTCGCCTGTCAACCATTGACGTTGCCAAACGGCAAAGTCAGCGTATTGGATGGGTAATTCTGGTAGTGGGTTGGGCAATCCTTGAGTGAAAGCCAAATATAGCTGAGATAACTCACGGTTGAAGATGTTCAAAGACCAGCCATCGTAAATGATGTGGTGCATCTTCAACAGCAGTATATATTCTTGGTTGCTCAGTTGGAGTAGGGTCAGTTGTAATAATGGTTCAGCAGCCAGATCGAAGGGCTTGGATGCAATGGAGTTCGCTATTTGCCGAATTTGAGCAGTTTGTTCCTGGGCTGACAACCCCTGCAAATCATAGCAGGGCAAAGTTAAGGCAGTAGGAGGAGCAATTACCTGGACGGGTTTTCCGTCTACTGAGGGAAAAGTGGTTCTTAAAACCTCATGGCGACGAACAAGTTCACTCAGGCTCTCTGAGAGTGCAACTATATTGAGCAACCCATCTAGCCGCAGAATCAATAGCATATTATAAGAACAACTGTCAGGCGAGAGCTGGTGCAAAAGCCAGAGTTGTTGCTGTGCAAAAGATAGCGGTAGTTCACCGTTCCGTGGCACTTTTTCAATGGGCAACTGATTAGAGGTTTTAACCTGCTTTGCTTGCTGTAAAAACAGCATAATTTCTGTTTTACGCCCAGCTATTTCCTGACGTAGTGTTGGAGTTAATACCCCTTCAGGTGCATGACAGCGCAAGCGATCGCCATCGGCCTCTAGTTCAATACTTAGGTTTGTCAGGTGACGAATGAATTCCAGGGTGTTGTTAGTCATGCTCAAAACTCCACTACCTCACTACCAATTTCTTTAACTGATAAATTTTGTGTTACCAAATTCACTGCTTCTATGTAGGCTGCTATCCCCGCTACTGTGGGAGACTCAAACATCATCTGTATAGATATATAAAGCCCAAAAGCTGAGTTAATCTCTGAAAGAACTTGGGTAGCTAGTAAAGAATGACCACCCAGATCAAAGAAGTTGTCCTTAACGCCAATACGTTCAACTCCCAAAACTTGGCTCCAGATTCGAGCCAGTTGAGCTTCAATTGGGGTGCGAGGTAAAATAAAGCCAGTAGAAAGATTTCTTGTGGCTGTATCAGGTGAAGGCAGGGCGCGGCGATCTACTTTGCCATTGAGGGTTAACGGCAGGGCATTGAGGACGACAAAAGCCTGTGGCATCATGTAATCGGGTAGCTTTTGTTGGATATGTTCACGCAGCTGCGGTACTAGTTTCTGAACTAATTTGCCCCGTAGAGGATTGTTAGTATAGTCAGTCCAAGGTTTATTAGTGACTGTTGAAGTCTCCCAAAAAGCAATTTGTGCGTCAGACACTTCAGCTTTTCTACCTCGGCTTCTCTGCGAGACGCTACGCGAACGCTCGGCACAAGTCAGTGCAAGTGTCTGCGTCGAATTATGGCGGCAGAACAGCACATCATAGCAACCATCCTGACTACTCTCCCACCAACTTAGATTAACCGTGTAACCAAATTGTTGCCCCAAGTTGTAAAACTGCTCTGGATTGACCCCCAGTGTTGGCTGTTGTGCTAGGAACTGCCGCAGTTGTCCCACTGTTTCTACAGCCGGGGGATGTTCCAACCATTGCCAAACTTGTAGTGCTTGCTGTACCCTTTGATTCGGTACGCGTCTGATTGCCAACACTTGGGGCTGTTCCTGTTGCAATCGATTTTGAATTTGTGTCAATGAAAGCTTGTCGAGTTGCCAATTTAACCAAGGAACTGCCGTTTTTGGGACATCAATACCTACGTACAGGGTAACATCATAGCGGAATTGAGTTAACTCATTTTGAGCGTTACCGCCTTTGGGCTGAATCTCTACCCAAGTAATTTGAGGAAAGCGTGTCTGGAGGGCGATGAAGAAACTGGGGTCGATAACTAATTCTTCCTCAACAGCAACACTCTGATTTACCATTCGCTGCCATTGCTCAACAGTTCTATCTTCAGCAGCTTGGAACAACTGCACAGCTGCATGATATGGCTCTAGTAATGGCAAACTGCGGATATCGCCCATGAATAGTTTACCCTGAGTGCCAATTGCTGCCATTGCTCCTTCTATTACCTGCAACAAATACTCAACACCGGGGAAATACTGCACTACAGAGTTTAAAATAACAGTGTCGAATTCAGCTTTGGGGATACCTTCAAAGTTGTCAGCCATTTGGTGCAGCAGTTGCACATGAGCTAGACCATCAACTGTGGAGCATATCTGCTTAACGTGCTTGATTGCGGCGATAGAATAATCACATCCCCAATACTGTTGGCAGTGCTTGGCAACGCGAGATAATAGTAAACCCGTTCCACAACCAATTTCTAGTACCCGTTGCGGAAAACCAGCCAGAATGCGGCTAACTGTACTTTCAACCCACTCCTGCATTTCCCAATCTGGGATGGGTTGTCTGGTATAACTACTGTTCCAACCAGTAATATTGAACGTGAGGTCATCTGTAGATGCTTGGTTTTGGCTATAGGCTTGTTCATAGAGCATTTGCCAGTCACTAACGTACTCGCTCTGCCATTGGGCAACCTGCTGGGGTAATGTTTTGTGATGAACAGCAGGCACTAAGTAAGCCACAAGACGTTTACTTCGATTTAGCTCAGTACAAGTATCCCCAGGGGTATCTTCTCTGACGACGACTACACTCTCCTGTACTAAGGGGTGTTGATTTAAAACCGCTTCAATTTCCCCTAATTCGATACGGAAGCCCCGAATTTTCACTTGATTGTCGATTCGTCCTAAGTACTCTAACTCGCCATTGGGCAAGTAACGCGCCCTATCCCCTGTTTTGTATAGTCGTGCTTGAGGGTTGTTGCTAAAAGGATTAGAGATAAACCGTTGTTCTGTGAGTTCGGGACGATTGACATAGCCGCGTGTCACTCCAGCACCACTAACGTACATCTCACCTGGAACACCAATCGGTACTGGCTGTTTATATTCATCCAGTACATACACTTGTAAGTCGGGAATCGGACGACCAATCACACTTGCCGCACCATTTAAATCAGCTTTGCTCAAGGGACGATAAGTAACATGTACGGTGGTTTCGGTGATCCCGTACATATTTACTAACTGGGGCATCTGGTCGCCGTGGCGTTCAAACCAAGGTTGCAAACTCGATAGTTCTAAGGCTTCCCCACCGAAAATTACTAAGCGTAAGTTCAAATCGCCAGCAGTTGCGATCGCCTGTTCAGCTTGAATTAACTGGCGGAAGGCTGAAGGTGTTTGATTGAGAATTGTGACTTTTTCTTGACACAATAATTTATAGAAGGATTCAGGCGATCGCGTCACTAAATAAGGCACGACTACCAACCGTCCACCATACAGTAATGCACCCCAAATTTCCCAAACGGAAAAGTCGAAAGCATAAGAGTGGAACAGTGTCCATACATCTTGGGAATTGAAGTTATACCAAGAGTTTGTTGCTGCAAACAGACGAGTTACATTATTGTGATTGACTAAAACGCCTTTGGGCTTACCTGTAGAACCTGAAGTGTAGATGACATAAGCTAAATTATCGCGGGTTACAGTCTTTTCCAGGTTTGAGGAGTTGTTTTGAGCTATTGTTTCCCAGTCAGTGTCTAAGCAAACGACATACGCTTGATTTTTAGACGTTGCATACAACGTTTCTACAAATTGCTGTTGAGTTAAAAGCACCGATACTTGAGCATCTTCTAACATAAAGCTCAAACGCTCTTGGGGATACTCTGGGTCAATAGGTACATAAGCACCACCTGCCTTGAGAATCCCTAACAGTCCCACAATCATTTCTAAAGAACGCTCTACGCAAATGCCTACTAGCACATCTGCTCCCACACCCAAAGAACGTAAGTAATGCGCTAATTGGTTAGCGCGGCAGTTTAATTCACGGTATGTAAGTTGTTGATTTTTATACACTACCGCCACCGCATCGGGAGTACGCGCTACCTGCTCATCAAACAACTGATGGATACACTTATCTTGGGGATAATCTACTCCTGTATCGTTCCACTCCACTAACAGTTGATGACGCTCTTGCTGTGTGAGCCAGGGTAGTAAAGCTACTGGCTGCTGTGGATTTGCAGCGATCGCCACGAACAAATTCTGGAAATGCTGCATCATGCGGGCGATCGTTATCCCATCAAATAAATCGGTGCTGTAACAGCAAAAGCCCTCAAGACCTTCTGGAGTTTCCCAGAAGTGTACTTCCAGGTCAAACCGCACGGCATCAAGTTCCCAAGGCATTTCTTCCACCTTTAAACCAGGTAAATCCCAAGGGGAAGTAGGAGCATTCTGGAGAGTAAAAATCACCTGTACCAATGGGTTGTGAGCCAGGTTTCGCTCCAATTGCAACTTTTCGACTAACATCTCAAAGGGCAAATCTTGATGGTCGTAAGCGTTTTGAGTCACCTGTCGTACTTGCGTCAATAAGTCTGCAAAGGTCGGTTCTTTTGATAAGTCGAACCTCAGTGCTAAGATATTGACAAAAAATCCAATTAATCCTTCGATTTCTTTGCGGTTGCGATTGGCAATTGGGGAGCCAACTAGAAGATCCGTTTGTCCACTGTAGCGAGACATTAACACCACAAAACCCGCCAGCAGTGTCATAAACAAAGTGCTTCCTGACTCTTGGCTCAGTAGTCTGAGCGCAGAAGTTAGCTTGCTATCTAGTTTAAACTGCTCTGTTGCTCCCCTAAAAGTCTGGATGGTTGGGCGGAGGCGGTCTGTAGGCACTTCCAACAAAGGGAGCGCTCCTGCTAACTGTTGCTTCCAGTAGCTTAACTGACGCTCTAGTACCTCATTTGTCAGCCATTGGCGTTGCCATAAGGTAAAGTCAGCATATTGTACAGGTAATGGTAAGACAACTGAACTACCTGTGACATTGGCTCGATAATGGGCAGACAGTTCGCTGTTAACAACACCTAATGACCAACCGTCAGCAGCAATATGGTGGATGGCTATCAGTAATACATACTCCTGTTGAGCAACTTGCCACATCTTGACCCGCAACACAGGATCGTTAGCCAAATCAAATGGTTTGTATGCTTCTTTAATCGCTAGTTGCTCCACTAGTTGCCAAGGATCTGCCACATTTTGTAGATCCACTATTGGTAACTTGATGGTTATGTTGGGGTCGATTACTTGTACTAACTTCTCATTCTTAATCTCAAAGCGAGTACGCAGAACTTCATGTCGCTGCACAATCTCCTCAATTGCCTTTTCTAAGGCTTGAATATTGAGATTCCCCACCAAATGCAAGGGGAAATTTATCGTGTAAGCTCCACTTTCACCTTCTAATTGATGCAGAAACCACAGGCGTTCCTGCGCCCAAGATAGAGGTATGTCAAGTCTTGTGGAAACAGGCACAATCGGCGGTACTGTCAAACCCGAATTAGTTTGCAGTTCATTAGAGATGACTTCACTTAACTGAGCAACTGTTGGTGATTCAAATAAAGAACGCAACGATAACGAACTCCCAAAAGCTTCTGGTAAGCGAGAAATTATTTGGGTCACTAATAGCGAGTGTCCCCCTAATTCAAAGAAATTATTGTAAATGCCAACTGGCTCTACTTTGAGGACTTGCGCCCAAATTTGTGCCAACTTTTCTTCAATGGGGGTGCGCGGAGCTACATATTTATCTGCTATTTCACTGTATAAATCCGGTAGTGGTAATGCACGGCGGTCTACTTTGCCGTTGGGAGTTAGTGGTAAGGACTCCAAGATTACAAAAGCCGATGGCATCATGTAGTGAGGCAGTTTATCGGCAAGAAACTGACGTAGTTCGTCCTTGATGGATGTTACCTCTGTTTGCAGTACTACGTAGGCGAATAAGCGTTTATCACCAGTTGCATCTTCGTTGACAATCACACAACAGGTTTGCACATTTCCATGTTGGCTCAGTATTGCTTCAATTTCTCCCAACTCGATCCGAAAACCACGAATCTTCACCTGATTGTCAATGCGTCCCAGGTATTCGATATTGCCATCTGGTAAATAACGAACTAAATCCCCTGTTTTGTAAAGACGTTCAACTTTATTGAATAATTCAATTTCAATAAATGTTTCGGCGGTAGTTTCAGGTCGATGGAAATAGTCTCGTGCTAATCCTGCACCACCGATATGCAATTCTCCAGGTACACCAATGGGTACGGGTTGAAGATTTTTATCTAATATGTAAACTTGGGTATTAGCAATCGGACGACCGATAGGAATAGAGACATCCCAACTGAGTGACTTGGGGATTTGATAACAGCAAGTAAAAGTTGTATTTTCTGTGGGGCCGTAACCATTAATTAGTCGGCAATTTTCTACAGTTTGAAAAAATTTTTGGACATGAGTTACAGATAAAACATCACCACCTGCTAACAGTTGACGTAAGGGTTTTAAAGCTTCAATATTTTCATCTACTATTAAATGAAATAGACCCGCAGTTAGCCAAAGGGTAGTAATTTGGTATTGCTCAATAACTTGTCCTAATTCATTTATTGATGGGGTGTGGGCAGGGAATATTACAAGTTTTCCACCGTTAAGTAACGCTCCCCAAATTTCAAAAGTTGCAGCGTCGAAGGCGATAGGAGCAAATTGGAAAAATACTTCTTTTTCAGAAAAGCTTACATAGTCGTTTTCTTTAACTAATCGAACTACACCTCGGTGAATAATGCTCACACCTTTGGGTTGACCTGTAGAACCGCTCGTATACATTACATAAGCTAAGTTATCAGGCTTTATGCTAGTAGTCGGGTTCTGTTGTGTTTGTTGACTGATGATATCCCAGTTTGAGTCTAAGCAAATTATCCTAGCTTTGCGATCGCGTAGCGTCTCCTCTGGAGAATCGCCAAAGCCACGCCGAAAGCGATCGCTTAATTTCTCAACTAGTTTTTCTTGAGTCAATATCAGTGATAGCTGAGTGTCTTCGAGCATGAAGTGCAAACGCTCAGTCGGATACTCAGGGTCAAGTGGCACATAAGCCCCACCTGCTTTGAGAATTGCTAAGATTCCCACAATCATTAAGAGCGAGCGTTCTACACAAATACCTACCAGTACATCTGCTCCCACACCCAAAGAACGTAAGTAATGCGCTAATTGGTTAGCGCGGCAGTTTAATTCACGGTATGTAAGTTGTTGATTTTCAAAGACTATCGCTACTGCATCAGGATTGCGCTCTACTTGCTCTTCAAACAACTGATGGATACATTTTTGGGGATAGTCTGTTTGAGTACTATTCCATTCCACTAATAACTGATGCCGTTCTAATTGTGTTAGTAAAGAGAATTCTCCAACTCTCTGATTGGGTTCTCTAACTATTGTTTCTAACAAAGTCTGGAAATGACCCGTCATCCTAGCAATTGTATCTGCCTCAAACAGATCGCTGTTATATTCCCACGACCCAATTAATCCCTTTTGTGTCTGCCAAATCGAGAGGCTCAAATCGAACTGAGACGTACCCCGCTCTACCATCTCTGGGGTCAGACTAATATCAGGTAATTCTAAAGTATCGAGCGAAAAATTTTCTAAAACAAACACCACTTGAAACAGGGAATTATAGCTAAGAGAACGTTCTGGCTGTAGTGCTTCTACCACTTGCTCAAATGGTATATCTTGGTGTGCGTGGGCATCCCAAACAACAGAGCGGATTTGTTGGAGTAATTGAGAGAAACTAGGATTATCTTCGATTTGAGTACGCAACACTAAAGTATTGACAAAGCAGCCAATTAGTGGCTCAACTTCTTGACGATTGCGGTTAGCAAAAGGCGAACCGATACAAACATCATTTACACCGCTATAACGATGCAGTAAAACTGCAAAAGCGGCCAGCAGGGTCATAAACAAGGTGACACCTGACTTTTGGCTGAGGCTTAATAGTTGAGAGGTTAAATGCTCTGTTAGTTGAAATTTTTTAGTAGCACCAGAGAATGTCTGCACGGGTGGACGCGGATAATCAGTTGGCAACTTTAATAAAGGCGGTGCACCAGTTAACTGTTGTTTCCAGTAATCAAGTTGCTTTTGTTGAACTTCTTGAGTTAACCACTGGCGTTGCCAAAAGGTAAAATCAGCGTATTGTATAGTTAACTTTGGTAAAGGATTTGGTTGGTCTTTAGTAAAAGCTTGATAAAGAGCTTTTAACTCTTTGAAAAATATCCCCATTGACCAGCCATCGATAATGATGTGATGCATGGTCAAGATCAACAAGTGAGATTCTACTTCCTGACGCAGTAGAGTAACTCGCAACAAAGGAACACTACTCAAGTCAAAGGGTTTGCGAACCAATGAAGTGACTATTTGTTGCACTGAGGCTTTTGGTAAACCCTGTAAGTTCACCACAGGTATATTTATGGTAAAGGTAGGTGCAATCGCCTGAAAAGAGATGCCCTCTACCACAGCAAAGGTAGTTCGTAAGGCTTCATGACGGCGGATAATTTCGTTGATACTCTGTTCTAAGGCTGTGATTGAAAGCTTTCCAATAATCCGCAGTTGGAAACTTTCATTGTAAAATGGGCTTTCCTTATCTAGTTGAGAAAGAAACCATATCCTCTGTTGAGCGAAAGATAAAGGCAACTCCCTATCCCTGGCAACTGCTGCTAGAGGGAAAGAAGTAGATTGTGTAGCTATTTGAGCTTCTTTGAGAAAAGCAAGGATTTCTGTTTTCCGCTCTTTAAGTTCCTGCTGGATGACTGCTGTCATCACTCCTTTGGGAGCGCGACAGCCAAGTTGATCTCCGTCAATCCAGATTTTGACACCCTTGGTTTGCAGGTTAGCTAAAAACTCTTCTATTCTCATATCCTTACTTCCTCATATTCTTCTGCGATTGCCTCAATAGATCCACTCTGATTTTGAGTTAATCCTCGAATCGCCTCAATACTCTGGGCTAAACTAGCGATCGTGGGTGCTTTAAATAAACGTTGTAGAGACAACTCTAGAGAAAAATCTGCTTGTAACCGAGAAATTACTTGCCCAGCTAGTAGTGAATTTCCACCAAACTCAAAAAAGTTGTCATTAATACTTAAAGGTGGTACTTTTAGAACTTGCTGCCAACATTGAGCAATTTTGAACTCTATCTCGTTGCGTGGTTCTACTCGCTCCCTAATTTGCTGAGTATTAATTTTCTGAATTAGGCTGGTGCGATCGATTTCGCCGTTTTCGAGGCAAGGCATTTCCGGCAGTTGTACTAAATTGCAAGTACAAGAAGTTCCAAAGCGGTCTTGCACTTGCAAGTTTGGTAATTGAACAACCTCGTTACTACTAGAAGTGAAATAGGCAGTTAACTTCTCTAAATTAAAGGCTTGAGACTGCCAACGTTGAATATTTTGGTTACTACCATCCAAACCTATCAATATATTTTTTTGCTGATGTTGTAAGGTGGCAAGCATTGAAGATATTGCTTGGGAAGCAGACATGACATAGAAACCTTTGGCACGGATCAGATTCTTCATCTGATATCCCTGACTCATCCCTGTGTCATCCCACATACTCCAACTCAAACAATAGCTTGTTAATTTACTGTGGGAATTTTGGTAATCAGAAAAGCGATCGAGAAAACTATTGGCAGCAGCATAAGCACCGACAGCAGTACTACCAAAAAAACCGTGTGCTGAAGAAAAATTGATAAAAATGCTGTCTGCATTGTCTTTCACTAATTGATGCAACGTCCAAGCACCCAACATCTTGGGACGCAATACTACTGCTAAGTTCTCCTGAGTTTCTTCAAGTACCAGCTGCTCATGGAAAGTTCCAGCTAAATGAATTATTCCATCCAGATTTGTACTCCATCGGAATTTAGCTTTTTCAACTATTATCTGCAACTGTTTTAAGTCACAAATGTCAACAGCTTCGTAGATTACTTCTCCGCCAAGATGTTCTAGTTCCTGATAAACTTTCAGGGATTTTGCAGTAACATCTTCCCTCTCTAGATGAGCATTACAGGTACTTTTTTCAGGTAAAGGAGTTCTGCCAACCAACAGTAACTTAGCTTGGTAATGTTTCAGCAAATACCGCGCAATTTCAATACCTATACCACCAAGTCCTCCAGTGATTAAATAAGTTCCTCCTTGCTTGAAGGCAATTGAGGATTTAGGTTCGTTAGTCCAATCAACTTTTTTCAAACGAGGAACGAAACGCTGTCCATTTCTATATGCTATCTCTCGTTCTTTTGAGGAAACTTGTATCTCTTGTAAGATATAAGCTCCATTTTTTTCAACTTCAGCGAAAGGCAAATCAATGTGGCGACAGTTCAACCAAGGTAATTCTTGAGGAATCGTTTTCAATAGCCCTAATACTGCTGATTTCTCGTAACCGATTGGATCAGATGAGGAAATAGATTGAATATAAGAAGAAATAAATAGTAATTGAACAGAATTATCAGCACCCTGAAATTTGGCTAAAGCTTGAGTCAGGAACAATAAACTGTAGATGCTATGTTCTTGTGCTTGTTCGAGAGCATCAAGATTTTTGACTTCGCCAATATACTCGTCATAAGTCCATAAGTGAAGAATCTGTCCAATGATAATATTATCTGCTGCTAGAAATTCGATTAAAAGTTGGTAGTCCTTGGCTTGTCTGGGAGTAATTGTGTAGTGTGAGTGATTAATTTTTCGGAAATCTTCACTGGGTGAAACAGTTATATATGGCAGGTTATGTTCTAACAATATTTGACATAAATATGCCCCTAATCCGCAAGAATCTAGAAATACTAGAGTGGAATTAGTAATAGTTAAAACAGAATTAAAAGTAATGGGAGATTTGGGCTGCCACACTTGACGGTAGAACCAGTCGGCAATGGTATTAGCGTTACTCAGTAATATATCAAGTCGCTTAATAATTAATTTAAACTCACCTGCATTGAAACGCTGGCTAAGTTGCGATCGCTGGATTTTACCAATAGCGGTTTTAAGAATAATTTCTTTATCTACTGGAATTAAATAATCTGGATTTACTCCTACTTTATTGACAACAGAAGCGCGAACTTGCCTCAGCAGAACTAATAAATTGGCATCATCAGAAACAGAAGTATTAAAAAATATAGCTAATTTATCAGTATTGCTTCCTGGTTGTTTAACTGCACAGGCGGCTGTATATGAAACTTCTACATCTTTAAGTTCCTCAACAGCAGCTTCAATTTCGTGGCAGTAGTAATTGAGTCCATTGATAATAATGACATCTTTGAGCCGTCCAGTAATCGTTAAACGCCCTTGATCCAGAAATCCTAAATCACCTGTATTAAACCAACCATTGAGGGTAAAAACTTCTTGGTTCGCCTGTGGATTCTGATAGTAACCTCTAGTAACAGATGCACCTTTTACTTGCAGTCGCCCAATTATGCCTTCTAGAACTATTTGTTCATTTTCGTCAACAATTCGCAGTGAAGCACCAGCAATAGGAGACCCCAACTCTACAAATGAGGTGTTATCTAATGACGATTCTAGGGAAAAACTATTAGAGTAAGTGATACCAGAAGCGGTTTCGCACATCCCAAAGGCTGGATGAATCGTGTTGGTTGGTAAACCATAAGGGCGAAGCAGCTTTAAAAAATTCCTGGCTGTTTTAGTGACAATCGGCTCTCCAGCGTTGATTATGAACTTCATTGAGGATAAATCCCATTTCTGGCGCTCGATATCAAAAGCCTGATACCCTTCGCGCAGCGTTCCGTAGGAAAGATCGCCAAGGGCATCGCAGATTAGGGAAAAAGCAAAGTTAGGAGACCAACTAATCGTAGCTTGATGTTTATCAATCAAATCCAGCCACTTGAGCGGATTTTGCACAATTAAGTCAGTGGGTACATGGATTTGTTGGCAACCCAGACTAACAGCCATGATACTCAGAGATACCAATGCACCGACGTGATCCAGAGGCATCCAGTTTAAAACGCTTTCCTGGCTGGAGAAATGGCCCATTGAAACTAAGCCAGCCGTCATACTCAATAGATTGCGATGATTTAGTATTACACACTTGGGTATGCCAGTACTTCCAGAAGTTAACAACAAAATTGCTAAATCCTCTGGCTGACTTTGATGCAATTTAAAATCCGGTTCACACTCACGCAACTGATCGATAGTTGCAATTTGAAAGTTTTCTAAATTTAAAAGCCGGAAAAAACCATCAATGTTGGGAGCTAAAGAAGCACTCGTCAGTACAATCGGTTTTCCCAACAGTTGCCAAGCATTTTGGAGTTTGCTTGCGGTACTGTTGACTGGTTCGTAGGTAGGTGCGATAGACACTGGCACCGGCACAAAGCCCCCTAGCACACAACCCCAAAAGGCACAGATGAAATCTTGATTATCTTCTAGTTGAAAAATTACTTTATCTTGGGGCTTGAGTCCCAGCTTTCTCAATCCCGCTAAAATTCTTTGAGCATCTTGCCATAATTGGCGGTAAGACTGAATTTTCTCACTGCCATTAAGTTGAACATAAATGATACCTTTAGTTGAATTTTGAGCAGTTCGTTGCAGCACTTCTTGTAAACTTTTAGAAGTGTCTTCGGAGTATTGCAGAGATTCCCCGTGGCTAATGGCTAGCTTTTTTGACGAGTCAGAATTTTGATTTTCTATATTCTCATTAGGTATAACGGCTTGTACTTTTTGCAGGAGGCTATTTTCAAAAACATTTGTTAGAGACGTTGCCAGAGATATTGCTTGATTTTCGCCTAGTAAATTCTCTAAATGTAGAGTAGGAATAATCTTAATTTGAGGTTCAAAAACCACAGCAACGCGCTCAATTTCTGACAATGACTCTAGTTGCTTTTCTATATTAAGTATCAGGTCAGAGTCAATCAGTTCTAAAGTGGCTAGAGTCGCTTTGTCTAACTCTCCTTTATCTGTCAAGGGTATGGTAGAAACTAGTGCGATCGCCTTGGGGATGTATTCGCTGGGTAGAATTTTTTGCAAGTCAGATAACAATTGTTCTGGTATAAAAGAACCTGATGGAACTATATAAGCAACTAACTCTTGTTTTAACTTTTTTGTCTGCCTCTGGATTACTACACAATCGTCAACAGCTAAATCCGACCGAATAGCAACTTCCACTTCTCTACATATAAAATTCTTATTAATTGAATTTGCTAAAGGCAGACTATAGTTATCTAACTGCATTTGATTCTATATCCTTCTTGCTGTTGGCTTTTTCAGAATTATGCTTACTTAACTGCACTTTTGCTAATAATAGTAAGAGGTGACATTAAATAATAGCAGGCCATTAATAAAGACTAGTTTTATAATAGACCACACAACTTATTAATTGTTTGTTTTTTTTCTACAATCAGCCGAGCTGCTAATGCCTGTAGCTGACGAATATTTTCTGGTTTAGCGTTATCTGTTGCTTGCTGTTCACTGCTGGGGAATGTTTGAAAACGATAATAAAAACTTTTACTACCTTTATTACTCGGTTCAAATAATCGTTTTAATTCTCCGGTTACTACTTCACTACTACCGTCAAATACAATATTTAAAAGCGGTCTTCCCCATTACAACAGACCCGCAGTATCTGAGTATCGAATTTAATATTATACGGAGTATTGGCGGTTAAGAATGAGTGGTACTTTTTTTGATGACGGGTAGGCGTAATCCTCCGTAATTATCGATAGCCTCAAAGTTTTATTTTTACTTCCATATTTTACAAAATTTTAAGTAATATTATTTATGCTAGCTTGACTATCTAAATGCATTAGCTTCTGTATCTTTGCTTAAAGACCGCTCTTTGAGAATTAAAATTAGCTAACTTTAGTTTTGCTAAGAATGCTTAACATTACGTAAAAGCTACGTATTAAAATTATTCAGTATTAATCTAATTTAAGCAAACTTTTTTACCTTTGTTTTTTAACTTATACAGCTTACTATTCTCTCAGCTTCATAGCGGGAACTCAAGGAAAGTTAAGAAAGTTAAGTAGATATAGGACTTATATTTGATTTTTGAAAAAGCTCAGTACAACAGAAAGGCTTTTTTTCTGTTGCAAGAGTGCCTATTGCCTATTCCCTGCCTACACAAATCAGTAGGCTACGCCAAGCTGCGCTAATAGAAATCAAAGCAGATTCCTATTTTAGTTCTCAGTATTGCAGGAATTATTTTGTAGTCTGGTTGGCGCAAACTAATTTCCGGCTTCAAAATCAAGTAAAACGCACAAGCCAAGCGAGTTAACTTTGATATTTTTGAAGGAGGTAGGAGGCAGAAAGCAGAAGGTTCCGTTCAGAAGGGGTCTGAATCCCCTTCTGGACGCAGGGCTGATTTATCCCCTAAAAGGCGCTGATTTACAAGTATTTTAAGCAAAAAAATCAGGTGACTAAGAAATCTAATTCGACAAGAAAATGGCGCTCGCACTTAAATTTATCTGTTGAAATGGTAATTTTTCTTTTTCCTACCTTCCTAAACTTCTCGGCCATACTCTTGACAAAATCATGACCATTACGAATGAAACAGCCTGCTCCTGAACGGGAGCCACCAAATTGAAAATTTGGTGTTCTTATCTTATCTGGTCGCAGCTGTTCTACAGTACGGGCAGTTTTCCTTCTGTCTCCTGCCCGACGCTCTCTACGAGACGCTAAAAGCGAACGCGGACTCCTAACGCTGCGCTATCTGCCTCCTGCCTTCGTTGATAAAGTCAGTAGACCGAAAACTTCTGCAAGTATCAAACAATAGTAGTGTATGGAAGCTAACTCCTCTTTCTTTCTTTACACCAGCATCGTCAAAGAGGAAGACTTAGAAGATGCCGAGTCACTACGCTATTGCCCAATGGTTTTTCAAGAGCAAATCCCCAAGAAACAGGAATTACGAGTGGTGTATGTGAATGGCAATGTATTTGTAGGGGCGCTAAATGCGGATGTGTATGCAGCAGCTAAAGTTGATTGGCGTAAACCAGGTGTTGAGGTTGGCGCATGGCAACACCACCAGCTTCCTGATCAAATAATTCGTCGTATCAAAGCCTTTATGGGGAGATTTGGGTTGTTATTTGGAGCCTTAGATTTCATTCTCACACCATCAGGCGAATACGTCTTTTTGGAAATCACCCCTGTGGGAGAATGGGGAATGCTAGAGAAAGATTTAGACTTGCCTATTGCAAGTGCGATCGCACTTGCTCTTATTTATGAAAAAGCCGGATAGTTCTTCTAGTAAAGGTTTTAGCTTCAGTATTAAGTACTAAAGTCCTTACTACAAAATATAAAAACAAGTATTTTCGTTAACAATTTTTTATGACTGTATTAATAGTTACGTTTAGCCAAGATAACGAAAGCATTCCTTTAGTAATCAAAGAAATTGAGGCTAGAGGAGAAAAAGCATTTCGGTTTGACACAGACAGATATCCCACCGAAGTCAAGCTAGATATTTACTCTGGTGATACTGAACAGGTAATTATTACTGATGGCGAACAAAAGCTCGATTTGAGTGAAGTGTTCTCAGTTTGGTATCGGCGGATGCGCTATGGGCAGAAAATATCTAACTCAATGGACAAGCAATATAGAGATGCGTCAATTAACGAATGTCGCGCCACCGTCAGAGGTATGATTGCCAGCCTCCAAGGATTCCACTTTGATAAAATGTCAAATGTGGATCGGGCTAATAATAAGCAACTACAATTGCAAGTTGCACGAGAACTCGGACTTCTAACTCCACGTACCTTGACTTCAAATAATCCCGAAGCAGTCAAGCAGTTCGCTCAAGAGTGTCAGCAAGGTATAATCACCAAGATGCTTTCTTCCTTTGCTATCTATGATGAGCAGGGACGAGAAAACGTGGTGTTTACCACTCCAGTTACAGATGAGGATATGGAGAATATGGAAGGGCTGCGTTTTTGTCCGATGACATTTCAAGAAAACGTGCCCAAGGCGCTGGAGTTGCGGATAACTATCGTCGGACACCGCGTATTTACTGCCTCCGTAGACTCGCAAAGCTTGTCAGGATCTACTTACGACTGGCGTAAAGAGGGGCTAGCTTTAGGTAAGAATTGGCAACCATACAACTTGCCAGAAGATATTGAGAAAAAGCTGCTCAAACTAATGACTGAGTTTGGCTTAAACTATGGGGCAATTGATATTATTGTCACCCCCGATGGTCAGCATGTATTCCTCGAAGTTAATCCAGTCGGGGAATTTTTTTGGATGGAAATATATTCACCGCATTATCCCATCTCGCAAGCGATCGCAGAAGTATTACTAACTAATAAAAATTAGAGTATTATTTATTTTTTCTCCACCAGAAAGGTACTCAGTTAAAAGATATGTTTGTAGTAATGTTCTCTAGAGTAAAGTAGTAACCATATCTACATTACCTACAATTTTGGAAGTTAATAGTGAATTTTCTGATTAAAATTATTAATATTTAAGACCTTAACTTTAAATTAGGAAGTTCTTTATATTGGAGATAAAATCCTTGTGACAAACCTAGGGCGTGTCATCAATTCAACCAGATAACAGAGGCAGCCAAATAAATGGCACCCAAAAAGTTGTTGGCACGTTTATCATAGCGGGTGGCGATTGCCCGGTACTGCTTGAGCTTGGCAAAAAAGTTTTCGATCAGGTGGCGGGCCTTGTACAAGTCTTAATCGTAATCACGCGCTTTGGTGCGGTTACACTTGGACGGAATTACCACTGTCTTGCCTTGAGCCTGGAGTGGTTCAATTACTCTGTGATCAGCATCGTATGCTTTGTCAGCAAGTATGGTATCAGCTACTAACTCAGGTAATAGTTGGTCAGCTCCATCCAAATCACAAGCTTGTCCTGGGGTTAGATGAAAACTCAAAGGATTGCCCAAGGCATCTACTGTCGCATGAATCTTGGTACTCAATCCACCTTTGCTACGACCAATTGCTTCAGTAGATGCCTCCCGGGAGCAACACGATTTTCTGAAGTCGGGTAAAAACGAGTGAATATGCCCCACTCCGAAGGATGCGATCGCTAACCCGATAGTTCAGTAGATGAGTAAAATAGATACTGGTTAGATAGCTCAATACCTCAGTAATACTGAGAAAAATTTATCGTTATGATTGTTTAATTTTATGATGGAAACAAAAAAGTGTAGGATTCCTTTGGAGTAAAAGTTTTGAGATTTGATATCAAAACAGGGAATGACTACACTTCATGAATAAACATTTGAGTTTAGATTTAAGCACATTATTGTCAAACTTTAAAGAAAAAGTTACGAAATTTTTAGAAATAAAAAATCTGAGTGAATGGTCGGCTCAGACTTTTAAAGATAGAGAGGAAAAAATTAGAAACACGGCATTAAGTTTGGCGGGGGAATGTGTAGCAGTTTTATTAAACAAACTATCACAGTCCCAATCAGCTTTAAATACAGCAATCAGTCAAACAGAAAATATGTCAAATAAAGCATTCAGAAAGCATGGGAATTATACTAGACATATATTAACAGTTGGTCAGGTTAAAGTAACTCTTTCATTACCATATATGGTTGAGCGTCACCAACAATCACATCAAAAAGGTAAATATTTAAAGTTAGGATTCTGCCCCTTTCTAAAATGGTTAGGAATAGAAGAAGGATTAACACCCCATCTTTGGGCAACAGTTACAAAATATGGTGCAATAGCTGGTTCGTATGAAGCTGCACGTACTATAGAACTCTTGCATAAATATTTTGTGGTATGATCAAGGATTATTTTAATTTCAGTTTTTGGCAATTAAATAAAATAGTAAGAGTTGATAAAGTTT
>NZ_JBALCP010000083.1:0-474 GCF_036919675.1 Nostoc sp. | reverse complement strand
ATAGTGTCTAGCCAACGTCGAAATTCATAGCGTAGTTTTTGTACTCTTTCTGTAGTTTGCTCAGTCGATACTAAAGTTTTTTTTCCGATTTAATTTTAAGCGTTTAAGAGTGCGGGATAAACTTGATATACTTACATCTATTTCTGTGCGCTCCTTTATTACTTCTTGAATTTCTCGCAAATATATATCACTTTGCTTTGTCACGATTACCTTTAACAATTCTTGCTCAATACTATTAAGCTTTGAGCGGCGGTCTCCTCCTTGGGGTCTGGCAGCAATCTCTGCCGTCTCTCGATACCGACGTAAAAAGTCACGGATAAAAGACAAACTGACTTTAAATCGTTTTGCTAATTCCCTTTGGCTGCCTTCTTTGTTTTGCCACGCACTTAATATCTTTTGTCGTAAGTCAATTGAATATGCTGCCATCTTTAAATACTATTCTTTACATTTATTACAGTTTATGAGCTTTGTGGC
>NZ_JBALCP010000082.1:0-84605 GCF_036919675.1 Nostoc sp. | reverse complement strand
AGCTGGAAACGACACCCACAACCCGGCTGCGATCGCCTTGCAAACGTGAGGGAACTGGATTTCTTGTTTGCCGATCACTAGCTGGAAATGACACCCACAACCCGGCTGCGATCGCCTTGCAAACGTGAGGGAACTGGATTTCTTGTTTGCCGATCACTAGCTGGAAATGACACCTACAACCCGGCTGCGATCGCCTTGCAAACGGCAGGGAACTGGATTTCTTGTTTGCCGATCACTAGCTGGAAATGACACCCACAACCCGGCTGCGATCGCCTTGCAAACGGCAGGGAACTGAATTTCTTGTTTTCCCATCACTAGCTGGAAACGACACCCACAACCCGGCTGCGATCGCCTTGCAAACGGGAAGGAACTGGATTTCTTGTTTCCCGATCACTAGCTGGAAACCACACCCACAACCCGCCTGCGATCGCCTTGCAAACGGCAGGGAACTGAATTTCTTGTTTGCCGATCACTAGCTGGAAACGACACCCACAACCCGCCTGCGATCGCCTTGCAAACGGCAGGGAACTGAATTTCTTCTTTCCCCCCTTTCCAAGGGGGGATTAAGGGGGGTAATTCGACTTGTGTGTACACCGCGAGCGAGGCTTTGATTCTTGCTCCAACGGAAGAGGCTGGAGGTTAGGTTTGAAAGAAAGTTGCACACGGTGCTAAAAAGCATTATTTTAATTCCGCCTTGCGGTAATAGTCGCAACCCCACGGATTTATCCGTGGGGTTGTTCTGTTGAGCTAATTAAGCGTTATGGAATTATTTGAACAACTTTCATCAAACCAGCTTTTGCGACTTCTAAACCAGCTTTTGCGACTTCTAAACCAGCTTTTGCGACTTCTAAACCAGCTTTTGCGACTTCTAAACCAGCTTTTGCGACTTCTAAACCAGCTTTTGCGACTTCTAAACTAGCTTTTGCGACTTCTAAACCAGCTTTTGCGACTTCTAAACCAGCTTTTCTCAACGAATTTCAGCAAATATACCCGCATCTATCTAATTGCCTAATGCCATCCAATGCTCTTAAAATTCTGTAACTTCACTGTGGCTGCTGCATCTGCTTATTGCGTATTTTGATGATATATAAATAACTCAGTGTATAAGATTGGGGTTATTTATAAATTAATTCAAACAGGAAAACTATATGACGCAACGCAAACGAAACTCCATAGCACTGACCAAAGCTGAACGACGGATTGAAGGAATGCAGACAATTAACCCTGAGTTAGACTTTAGTAATGGGTTTTCAATTGCTACTTACAACACTAGAGTCATTGAATTACGAGAAAAGCTAGCCGCTTATAATCAAGCACAAACAATAGTAGATAAGACACACAATGCATTAATAGAAGTAGAACGTGAGTTAAATACTTATTCTGAGCAGATGCTGTTGAATGTTGCATCTCGCTATGGCAAAAATAGTGATGAGTATGAGATGGCTGGTGGAACGCGCAGGTCAGACCGTAAAAAAGCACGTCTAGTGGTAAACCAAACAGTGACATCTGTGAAGTGATTGTTTTGACTCGCTGTTTCTTTAGATAATGGTGCGTTGTCACCAAGGTCAACGCACCATTAAAATTAATATAAAGCTAATCAAACTCTTTTTTACAAGAAAGCCCTAATGCTACAAACCCCATCTAAATCGATAACTTTAGATGAGTTTCTCAAGCTACCAGAAACAGAACCTGCTAGCGAATATATTGATGGACAAATCATCCAGAAACCAATGCCACAGGGTAAGCATTGACCCAAATGAGCAAACAGTGTTTGTTTATCTTCCCAAGCAGCAACCAGAGGTATTTGATGAACCACAGCAAAAACTTCCTGTTCCATCTTTTGCTAATGAGTTAAATCTGAGCGTGGCATCTATATTTGGCTAGTTATTAGAGTAATTTTTTTAATGCTGAGTGCGAATTAAAACAACATAAAAGCCAAGGTAACAATTTATGACTCAAGCTATACCCGAACTAGTAACTTTTGAGCATTTTGCAGCGTGGCGGCCTGAGGGCGGAAGATACGAATTACATGATGGCGTGATTGTTGAAATGGCACAACCTGTGGGAGATCATGAAGATGTTGTGGGTTTTTTGGCGCTAAATATATCCATCGACATTGGGCGACTAAAACTTCCCTACTTCATTCCAAAAACTGTATTAGTCAAACCACTTGAAGGGGAATCAGCTTATTCACCAGACATATTAATAATCAATCGACCAAATTTAGTGAATGAGCCTTTATGGAAAAAGGAATCAACTGTATCTCAAGCTGCATCTATTCCATTGGTTATTGAAGTTGTTAGTACGGCAGTTGCTTCAAGCCGGGAAACCCGTCCAACGCACTGCCTCACTAATTGGCGGGATGATTACTACAAAAAATTAGCTGATTATGAAGCTATAGGTATTCCTGAATATTGGATTATAGATTACGCGGCTTGTGGCGCTAGAAAGTTTATTGGCAATCCTAAACTGCCTACTATATCCATTTATCAATTAATTGATGATGAGTACCAAGTTACTCAATTTAGAGGTAGCGCTTGCATCGTCTCGCTTACTTTCCCTGAATTGAACTTAACCGCCCAGCAGATTTTTCAAGCTGGAGGTCTCCTAACGTAGTCACGACCCTACTTGATTGATGATTTTAAAGATAGTCCACATTTCTTTTAAATCTTGCATAATTAATTGAGTCGAACAACTGTTCGGTTTTGCAACCTACCAAGCTATCCGACTCGGTTTTATATTCGGAGGTTGTCGCCTTCCTCGCTGGTTCAGGTCTGGACTCCCTGGTGTACGCTCGATAAATTCCCACTTATCAACTCTGACAATGGGGAGTACTCACGCCACAGCCACCGCCACCACGCGAAAACCAACATTGTTGTTACGATTCGCGCGCGCGTTCCTATTGCGATTGGCAGAACGGCAATTCCTAGCGTTGTTGATCCAACTACCGCCACGCAGCAGCTAAAATCGACCTGCCCCATCCTCAAATTCTCAAACAAAGTGAGAAATTTGATTAAATGTAGTGTATAATAGTTTTGATATCAAGACACAATTTCTTGAAAAATTTTGTAACCGCCTACGGCGGAGAGTGAAGAAGGGTAAAGAACAAGAACTGCAGAGGGCAAAAGGGGAAGAGTGCAAAGGGCAAGGGAATCCTCACGCCACAGCCACCGCCACCACGCGAAAACCAACATTGTGGTCAAGAAACGCGCGCGCGTACCCAGCGCGAACGGCAGAACGGCAATGCATGGCATTGTATATCCAACTACCGCCACGCAGCAGATTTTTGTTATTATCTTTACCAGTCATCCACACACTACCATCTTTTGGTGCACCCTGGTAATTGTCATTATATACATCTAGACACCATTCCCATACATTACCATGTATATCGTATAAACCGAAAGAGTTAGGCGGAAATTTTCCTACATCTATTGTTTTTTGACGATATTCGCCCTTTGGTGCAGAGCCGTAAGGAGCGTTACCGTCGTAGTTAACTAAATCTGTGGTAATCGTTTCACCAAAATAAAATGGGGTTTTGGTTCCAGCACGGCAAGCATATTCCCATTCGGCTTCGCTGGGTAGTCGATAGGTTTTTCCTTTTTTATGACTCAACTTTTTACAAAATTCTACTGCATCATCCCAACTAACTGTTTCTACAGGTCGTTTCTCACCTTTGAAACTAGAAGGGTTACTACCCATAATTGCTTGATATTGCGCCTGGGTGATTTCATATTTACCCATGAAGAACCCAGATACTTTTACCTGATGTTGTGGACTTTCATCTTTATATCTTTCTGCTTCTCCTTCCGGTGAACCCATCATAAAGGTTCCCCCTGGTATCTGCACCATTTCCAAGGTGACACCATTCCCTAAGTTTTCAACAAAGTATTTCGCTTCCTGTTTACGGCGGTTGGTGATATTTCCCTGTGCATTGACAGTCACCGTTTCAAAAGGAAAGGTTTTTAAGCTATTGGAGGAAACGTCAAACGGGTTCGGGTTACTAGGAACTCTTGTTATTTCTGGTGTACTTGCTGGTGTACTTGCTGGTGTCGTTTCTCCTGAATCAGACCGCCAGATACGAGGTACTACAATTGCCAAACCCAACCCAGCACCCGCAAACCCAACAGTTATCACCCTTCGCCGTGACCAGTTAGGTAATATTAGTTTTTTTGATGGCGTTGAAGGTGTTGCAAATTGTTCTGCACCAGAAGTCTGAGTATTTGTAACAGGGGATGGTGAGGTTAATTTGGGAGTTGGAATTTGAGGAGGTTTACTTATAGGTGTATTTGTAACTGACTTAGATGGTTGTGGAATTGTTTGCTGAGGTAAATCAAGATTTTCAGAACTATTTCGCAACCGCTCAATTCTTTGTAAACCTCTCACTGCATCCATATCTTGCCCTGAAGCGGCTGCTAATACCCGAATCCATAATTGCTCTGCTAAATCTAAATTCCCGTTTACTTCTGCTTGGTAAGCATCATTTTTCAACATGGCGATATCCGCTAGAGTTGCATATCGTGGCACAAGTATTAGGTGGGATTTATTCACAGGTTCAGCAATAAGATAAGGCGTTTGCCTTGTATTCTTATACTGGCGAACCAGTTCAGGCACGCGAAACTTGAGATATTGATCCAATCGTTCAATAGTAGCGCATTTACCTTGAATTCCTAATCCTTCTAGTAACGCAGTGGTAAAAGCACCTTGTTGTAAAGCTTCAATTTCATAAGAATACTCTTGGGGAATACAAGAAAAAATACTGATAACTCCTTGTTGACGTGCTTCTTCTGCGGTTTGTCGCCCAATTCCTTCACCTGTTTTTTTACCTTCATTGCGACAAGCATCCAGAATCAAGACAACATTATCAGCACCGCAGCGACGCAGGCGTTCAGTCACAAAGTTAATCGCAATTGCCGTACTTTCAATATCTTCTGGATCGCCATCACAGGGCATGAGATAATCACGGTCAGCGTATCTTATCCCATGACCACTGAAGAAAAACCAGAAATTATCCCCTGCTCCCATAAAGGGATTGTCAAATAACTGCCGCAAGACTCGCAGCAAGTTAGTGCGGGTTGGGCGAGTCGATTTTCCAGCAAGTTCAGGGGAGTCATCAGAGAAGAAGAATATCCGCTCAAAACCTGCTTCATTGCTTAGAAACTCTTGCATTAACAGTGCATCCCGCTTGGCATAGTTTAGCGGTTGCAGATAATCATACTGGTTAATTCCGATCGCGATCGCCCAATTTTTTGCCATTTCACTGTGCTTATTGGCGCTTAAACTTCAGCTTAATCGCTCCTTTACTCTCAGCTTTGGCACCACTGCCAATTAATTTAACTTCTCCTTCTGCACTAATTTCCACCGATAGCTCAATTTCATCTAGCTGCATTCTGGAGTTAACTTTTGCTTGCTGTTCAGCTTGATTAAACAAACTTCCCACTATTTTGAGAAAGTGAGTCATATTTTGCTCTAATTTTTGAGCGCTAACCTTAACGGCATCTCCTACCCCTTTGCTACCAGTGTTTTCCCTGATAGTTTCGTCTCCCCAACTGCGTGTATTAGTACTCCCGCCTTTAGCACCGTCAGGAATCGATATTTGCGGCGTTTCATCGGTCACAATCCAAATGCCGTCTTGAGGTGTTTCTGACATATTACTTTAAATATTTACATGAAATTTTCCCATAAATACAGATACAACGGTAGAGATAGCGATTCCGATTACTAGGAAATCTCACTGAATATCTCTATCCTACTTCTCCCTGCTTTGCGAACCTCTGCGTTTCCCTAGACAAGAGACGCGATGAATCGCCGTCTCTACAATAATCAGTTTTTCATCTTGACGGCGATTTATCGCGTTTTTGTGATGATTTATTGCATCTTTAGCGATCTAAAATTTTCATCAAAAAACCTTAACCGAACCGTATTGCCTCCAATTACAGCAAATTTTGTCAACCAACTTGACATGAAACACCAAAAACATAACCCCTCTCCGCCACCGGAAAGGGGTTAATCACTATCGAAACCCAGCACTATTTTGTACAGACGCGATGAATCGCGTCTCTATTCAGCACTATCTAATAAGCGTCCTGCAATTCATAGAAATCAGGCGAGATATAATCCTTCCGCAAAGGCCAACCTACCCAATCTTCCGGCATCAAAATCCGCTTGAGATTTGGGTGTCCTTCGTAGACAATGCCCAACATATCGTAAGACTCGCGCTCTTGCCAATCTGCCGTCTTCCAAATCCAGTACACAGAAGGCACTACGGGGTTTTCCCGTGGTAAGAACACCTTCACGCGGACTTCTTCGGGGCGATCGCTATTATCACCGACTTTAGTCAAGTGATACACACTTACCAATTCCTGTCCTGCCCCAAGGTCAACACCACCTTGAAACTGGAGATAATTAAACCCGTAGGCATAAAGGGCTGTAGCAGTGGGAAGCAAGAAATCTGCCCCCACTTTAATTATCTCTACACCATTCTTGTCTGGTGCTAAAAACTCATGGTCAAAGCCATTTTCCGTTAACCACTGGGAAACTTTACCGGCTTGTACCAATGACTCTTCTTTGGCTGCTGCTACTGCTTTAGACTCTTCTTCGTCTGCTGGTACTGGTTTAGATTCTTCTTCAGCCACGGGTTTGTTCCTCCTTTTGTGCCTTTGCTGTCAGCAGTGCAGGTGGTATTGGCATACCGATCGCTTCCGCCAATTCCTTCGGTGGTGCAGAGCGAGTTTCTGACTGCAAATACTTACCAGTTAAGATTTCCTCTACTGGCTTCAAATTATGAGTCGTGCTGTAGTAGCGGTGGGTTTGCTTAATTTTATACCGCTCTTGCATCGATTCATTGGCGATTTTCTTCCGCAGCTTAATGATTGCGTCGATAATTGCTTCTGGACGGGGAGGACAACCAGGCAAATACACATCCACAGGAATCAGTTTATCGACTCCACGCACTGCTGTGGGGGAATCAACGCTGAACATCCCGCCAGTAATTGTGCAAGCTCCCATCGCAATTACATACTTTGGCTCTGGCATTTGTTCATAAAGACGAACCAGTTGGGGAGCCATCTTCATCGTAATAGTCCCTGCCGTAATAATTAAATCGGCTTGGCGGGGGCTAGAACGGGGAATTAGTCCAAAACGGTCAAAGTCAAATCGGGAACCAATTAAAGCTGCAAACTCAATAAAGCAGCAAGCAGTACCAAACAGCAACGGCCACAGACTAGAAAGCCGCGCCCAGTCGTAGAGATCATCAACCGTCGTCAAAATGACGTTTTCTGAAAGGTCTTGAGTGACATTAGTCCGCTCAATGGGGTTGATGATTCGCTCTTTGTCCTGGGTTGTTAAGTTAGAATTCAAGACCATTCCAAAGCTCCTTTACGCCATGCGTAAACTAAGGCGACTACAAGAATTGCAATAAAGACTAGCGCTTCAATAAATGCTAATAGCCCCAAACGGTGGAAAGCTACCGCCCAAGGATACAAGAATACAGTCTCCACATCAAAGATCACGAAGACCAGAGCAAACATGTAGTAACGGATGTTGAACTGAATCCAGGCTCCCCCGATGGGTTCCATACCAGATTCATAGGTAGTGTGCCGTTCTGGGCTGTAACCACTGGGTCGTAGGAGCTTGGATGCTGAGAGCGCTAAGGCAGGCACTAGGCTACAGATGATGAAAAAGCCTAGAAGGTACTCGTAACCGCTGAGGACAAACACAATGAGTATCTACCGCTTATGGAGTATTTTAAGTAGTGACTGGAGATTGGGTACTGACAACTAGAGATTAGGGACTAGAGCGCTTCTGGATTGAGTTCAATATAAACCTAACCCCCAGCCCCAACCCTTGTAGGGAAGGGGAACAAGCATCAAAGCCTTTCTCCTAAAAGGAGAGAAGAATGCAAGTGATGTCAGAGTGTATTGCATACACACGAGCGTAGACGCAAAGCGGCTTGTCGTAAGACATCGCTATAGGGACTTTGGAGTAGGGAGACAAAGAACTTTTCTTTCCCATGCCCCATGCCCCATGCCCCATGCCCAATCCCTTGAATTACGTTACTTTCTTTTACATTATATCTGTTTGATTTTTCTGAAATCTGGCAAATAGACGCACAACAGCTTATTTAATTCGCTTTTGATAGTGATAGAAAAGTCTAACAATTATGTCATAATTTTTAACGTATATTTAAGATTTCTCCTCTGCGAGGCCTTAGCCATGAGCGAACCAGCTGTTGATACTCCTGTGTTAGACCGCTACGAGTGTCGCGCCTGCGGTTATGTTTACGAACCCGAAAAGGGAGACGACGAGCATGATATTCCTTCAGGGACACTTTTTGCAGAACTGCCTATAAGTTGGCGCTGTCCAGTTTGTACTGCGAAAAAGACCGCTTTTGCCAACATTGGCCCTGCGGGTACTGCATCCGGCTTCAAAGAAAATCTCGGTTACGGTTTGGGTGTCAATACCCTAACGCCAGCCCAAAAGAATATCCTAATTTTTGGCGCTTTGGCTCTGGGCTTCTTGTTTTTTATTAGTCTCTACGGCTTACAATGACAGCCGTTATCTCGATAATAGGGAACAGGTGACAGTGAGTTTATTTCTGTAATTAAAATCACATAGATGTGCCGTTATACTAGTTCCGTAGAGCGGCTACGTCCCTCAGTGCCAAATTGGCAATAAAGTATATTTTTGGGATTCTTGGAACGCCTTTTAATAAGGACTTTTAATCCCTCGGCTTGGTGCAGTCGCTCATGGAGAGCCACTGCGGTGGACGGGTTCTCCGGCATAAAGGAGGCAGTGCGCCCTTGCGGTTTCCCGACTTGTCCCTTGCGCGTCTCCCCTTCTCCCAAAGGGAGAGGCTAGCGCCTGCCGTAGTATGCCCGTTCGCCGCAAGGCGTCCCGTTAGGGAAGGGCTGTAGGGAGAAGCAACTGCCGTCAAGTGGCGTGGAAACCCCCAGATGCTCTCTACGAGACGCCTTGCTAGCAAGATTCCCGTAGGAGTACGCGGACTTGCTCTAAGCGTTAGCGCAGCCTCTCGAAAAGAAGGCTTTACGCTTTAGCAGCGTAAAGCCTTCTCACATTGCCAGAGGCTAACGCCTGCCGTAGGATGCCCGAACGCAAGAGCGTCTCCTGTCTTGAGAAGGGCTGTAGGGAGAAGACCGCACTGCTTCACCAAAATCCAAAATCATTCGACTGAGCGACTTGTACCGAGCGAAGTCGAGGTAAGCCGAAGTCTAAAATCCAAAATTGGTATAAAGTAAACCTTTTAGAGAACAGCTACAGAAATTTAGAAACAAATAAGAGATCCTGATGCATTCAATTGTAAAAAGTTGGCAACGAATAGCTGCCTTGTTAATAGTATTCCTCATGTGCATAGGTTGTAGCAAAATCCCCTCTGTTAGCTACAACCCTTGGAAAATCATTTCTGTGCCAACAGACTCGAATCTACTGGATATTGCTTTTACTAATAACCCTGAGCATGGCTACTTAGTAGGTAGCAATGCTACCCTGTTAGAAACCAATGACGGTGGTAATACCTGGAAACCGATAATATTGCAACTGGATGAGCAAAAGTATCGCTTTGACTCAGTAAGTTTTGCAGGTAAAGAAGGCTGGATTGCCGGAGAGCCTGGACTGTTGCTGCACACTACCGATGAAGGTGGTTCTTGGTCACGTATTCCACTGAGTGAAAAGCTACCAGGTAGCCCGATCACAATTAAGGCACTGGCAGACAAGACAGCTGAAATGGCTACTGATGTCGGAGCAATATATAAGACCACAGATGGCGGCAAAAACTGGAAAGCCCAGGTAGAATCAGCAGTAGGTGTAGTACGTAACTTGGAACGTTCTACTGATGGTAAATATATTGCAGTTTCCGCTAAGGGTAGTTTCTACTCGACTTGGGAACCAGGACAAGATGCTTGGGTACCCCATAACCGCAATAATTCTCGGCGGCTAGAAAACATGGGTTTTACTGACAATGGGCAATTGTGGTTACTAGCTAGGGGAGGCCAAATTCAATTTAGTGACCCAACTAAACCTGAAGAGTGGGAAAAGGCAAAATATCCAGAGGTATCCACCAGTTGGGGTTTACTGGATTTGGCATATCGCACACCCAATGAAATTTGGATAGGTGGCGGTAGCGGTAATTTGCTACGGAGTGGCGACGGTGGCAAAACGTGGGAAAAAGACCGTGCAGTGGAAGAAGTTGCTGCTAATTTGTATAAGATAGTGTTCTTAGAGCCAGAACGGGGATTTATAATTGGCGATCGCGGCGTTTTGCTCAAATATTTACCAAACCCTGAAACAACTTCCCCAGCAGAGGCGGCTTAGTGAGTAAGAGGGAGTGGGGACAAGGGGACAAGGAAGAATTATTGGCGAAGTCTCTCACTTGTGATCTCCCAATGCCCAATTTCTGAGAAGAACGTTGCAACTTGTAACTCTTTCTTAACTTTGTAGGATAATAAACTCAATAACACTCTATGTAAAGGTAGGGATCTAATGTCAGGTACCACTGGAGAACGTCCGTTTTCGGACATCATTACTAGCGTTCGTTACTGGGTAATTCATAGCATCACCATCCCGGCATTGTTTATTGCGGGTTGGCTATTTGTGCAAACTGGGCTGGCTTATGATGCTTTTGGCACACCTCGTCCCAATGAGTATTTCACACCAACGCGGCAAGAAGTGCCAATTGTGAAGAACCGTTTTGAAGCTAAAAAACAAGTTGAACAATTTATCGGAAAGTAGTTTGAGATCATGACTAGCAGCAATAACATCAATCAACCAGTTACCTACCCAATTTTTACCGTTAGATGGCTGGCAGTTCACACTTTAGGTGTGCCAACTGTATTCTTTTTAGGCGCGATCGCTGCAATGCAATTTATTCACCGTTAGGAGCAATTATGGCCGAAAGATCGCCCAATCCCAATAATCAGCCAGTTGAACTAAACCGGACTTCCCTATACTTGGGACTACTACTAGTTTTCGTTCTGGGGATTCTGTTTTCCAGTTACTTCTTTAACTAACTGGGACTACTGTTGTTAATCTTTGTTTATTGAACCTGTGTTGATTTGTTGTTAAGGGAGGAGAGAAGCTATGTCTGGAAGTGGGAGAATTCCCCTGTGGGTCGTCGCTACGATCGCAGGTTTAGGTATAATTACAGTCCTGGGCATTTTCTTTTATGGTGCCTACGCCGGACTTGGTTCTTCGATTTAACATTAGTTAGTTTGAACCGAACACTATAAGCTAGGATTTTCTAGCATTTGTTGAGAAATCAACATTAAAAAAACCGCCTGTCTCATAGAGATGGGCGGTATTAATTTTGGTCAATAGTCTAGAAACGTATCCGACAGAATTGATAACTCTCGCTTGTCCGAAAACTTGACTAATGAACGCCACTTGCTTCTCCCTTTGGGAGAAGAGGAGCGACTGCGCTGTGGTGACAAGAGTTGTAACAAGTGGCGTGAGACGCTCTTGCTAGCTGGCTTTTGAGCAGGGGTACAACTCTGGAAACCAGAGCAACGCAGTGGCTCTTAATGACTACATCAGTTAAATATCGCTGATATCGTCGCTTTCGATGTATAAAAATAGAAACGCGAAGACCACACCTGGCAAAACCCAACCAATTATGGGAATGAAGATAGAGGGCAAGTAGGAAGTACTAGCCAAGATAGAAGGCAAAAAATAAGCTGCCATAGTAAAGGTTCCTATCAAATCACACTACAATTCAAAATGAGCTTACTGCAAATTCTGCCAGATTTTTGAAATTCTTTCATATTTTTAACACAGCCAATATTGGCAGATGGGGACTCTTAAGTGGAAAAACTCTTTCTTTATCCTCCTTGTCCCCCTGATCCTGCTGATTCCTAAGTTACTCGCTCCTGGCTATCACATACCCAAAAGCTCATCTAGCTGCTGCAAGTTTGGTAAGTCTGGAGGAATCACAGTTCGCACTATTGTAACTTTGTGACTCTCCTGTTGGGTTGTCAGATCAAGTGCGATCGCTTCTAAGCGAATTTCCAAACAGCCAAAGGGAATGTTTAATAGGGTCATCACTTCCAACGCTCCCAATGCATTAGGTAGTAAATTTGTCAATAAATGGGGGCCATCTAGTAACCAGCGAGTTTGATAATCTTCAACCCATAACTTGACAACCATTTGCGGAGGTACTTCCGGCAGTACTACGCGCACTATGATATATTTGCCGGCGATTAGTTCGCCTTCTGGCACATGCAGTTGGGGAATTGGCAAAGGCTCAATGGCTGCCGCAGTTATGGGTAGAGAAGGGGATAAACCTAACGGTGGTTGCTTCTGTTCTTCAAAAGAGTAATTCTTCTTCGCATCGGTTTCCAGTTCACTATATATATCATCTACAACGATTTCTTGCGCCAACCAAGCTGACGCTATATTTATTTTTATCGGAGGAGGAGGGGGCGGTAGTTGTCTTACCAGAGCCATTGAGAGTGTTGGTTCAGATACTTTTTCTCCTAGCGTATTTTCCCTTGTCTCTAGATCAGTTTCCTTTGCAGTGTCTACATCTTCCCCAAAGTTCCCAAGATCAAAAACCGCCTCTTGGGCTTCTTCCGATGTCTCTGTGTCAGCATCCAGGCTTAACGGCAAGTTGACATCAACATTGGGAGTTTCAGCACTAAGAGAAAGCTGGGTCTGCTGGGCTGGAACATAGTTATTGTAGTCTTCAGGTTCCAGATCATTGATGGATTCAGGCAAAGAGTATCCTTGGCTGTGCATCCACTTTCTGAGCAGGGGAGATGAGTAAAGGTTACCTGTTTTAATCAATTCTGCATTTGGCTGGGCTTCTAGTACAGCAACAGATTCTTCCTGGAATTGTGCATTTGGCTGGGCTTCTAGTACAGCAACAGATTCTTCCTGGAATTGTGCATCACCCACCATTAATTCAGGTGTATTTTCATCTTCAGCTGTAATTGCCTCCAACTGCGTAAAGTCTTCAGCCGCTTGAACTTCCAATGCATCTGGGGGGACATTGTTTTTTACTTCTTCTGCATCACCCGGCAAAGCTTGTAGCCGTCTCAAGTATGGAAAAGTAGCGTCAAGTATTGGCATTCGACGTTGCTTGATGACCAACTGCTCCAAGTTGATGGCAGCTATAGGAGCATCCTTTTCTAAAAGCTCCTCCTGTGTAGGGGATTCTGCAACAACATCTGTGACAGGGTTAACATCGGTTTGAACAGGTGGCAATTTCGGCAATTGAGGCGAAGTGGCTGAATTGTTTAAGTTAGATGTCCGCAGGGTGGCTTCTCGCAGAACTTGCAGGTTAATTTGCGGTGGTAGGGGTGTATTTGGGGATGGATTAAGGATCTGAGACTGGTCTGTTTTTGGAATCTTGACCAGATTGAATAGTTTCAAATCACTCCTCACAGCGGTTTCCGGCTCCGTGAAACCAGCAGACGAGTCAGATGGTGCTATGGGGTGATTTTTTAAGGATGTACTAGATTTTGCTGCGGCTGTGATTGCCAGTAATTCTGTTACATCTGCTGTAATGGTGAACGACTGGCTGGCTAACCGGATGACTTGAGCAGCATCGGCGAATCTACCATACAAACTGATATCTGCCAAAATTAACTTAGATTCACAGTCAGCAGGAATATCAATTGAGGTATTGATCGTGAAGGGCAACTCCTGGTCTGGTAAGGGTTGCCGTACCTGGGTGAAGATTTTTGAGTTATTGGGCGATCGCAGTTCAATTCCTAGTTCAAGCGCCCGCAGGCTTTGTGGGGATAATGTTTCAACCTGATCTAGATTTGTCTTTTCTTTGAGTTCTATATGTCCATTGATTGTAAGAGCTTGTCCCCAACGAGCAATGTAAGTATCCTCACCTAAAGTTAGCAGTAATGGTGGCGGTGGTTGTGTTGCTGGAGAATCTGTAGCCTTTTCATCTTTGGGCAGGGGTTCAGAGGTGGGTAAAGCTAAATCTATTAAATTTTGTAAAATCTGCTCTACCGTTTCACCTTTGAGCCACACAGGACTCACAGGCTCATCGCTAACTATATCTTCTTCCCTTTCATCTAGCAGAACAGTGGTACTAAGGTTACTGTCTGTAGTAATTGCTACTTCTGTGGAGACAGCGATCGCTTTATCTAGCGTAATTGCAGATTCTGGTGGGACAGTAGATTCCAAGTTCCCTTCTGGCAGAACAATGCTAGTGGGGTTATTGTCTGTAGCAATTGCCAGTTCTGTGGAAATAGCGATCGCTTTATCTAACGTAACTGCGGATTTTACTGGGGCAGTGGATTCCAAGTTTTCAGAAACAGGATCTGGGTGATCAGGTGAATTTGATTCTACATTCTCCCCCTGCTTCCCCTCTTCTTCCTGGGACAAGACTTGAAGTTGGACACTGTATTGCCAAGATTTACCCAGCAAATCCGACATCAAATCGCCGCTACAGCGCAACTCCCAAACTCCCGGAGCGAAGTAGGTAAAGGGAATTAGCGCCATTAAGCCTTCTGAATTAGTGCGACGCGATCGCTTGAAAATTCGCTGCTTTGGTTGAACTTCATGGGTTGAAGAGTGAGTTACCCGCACTTCCACGTCTGTATTCGGAAGGTTAGAACGAGCTAAAACTCTATAATGCCCTTCCAAAATTTGCAAATTTGGCGATTCTAGGATATGCCACGAGCGAGCGCCTTGTTTCTGTATCAGAAATTGCCAGTGTTCCATTGTAAGTGATGTTCAGACCGACGAGTCGCTTAGTAATATTGTGTATTACCTTGCTTGCAAGTTTACCTCAGTAATTTGTAAATGCATCACTTAAATGGCTATCAAGTTAACTTAGTTTTACTTACTTGAGTTCTCGCACTTTAACTAGTCGCATCAAGGGAATTTCAATGGTTCGTCGTGTTGCTTGTGCACAAAGCTTTTGTTGTTTCCTGAATATTAACTTTGACGCTCTCCAGTGCTAAATAAACAGGAATGCAATGAATACCGTTGGTTGTCTCTGCTCAACCTTGTACGAATATTTTTGTATTATTTTTTACTAAAATGTCTAATTTGCAATAGACACAACATACAATAAATTAATATTCACTTGATAATTTTTCTTGAATTGTGATTGCCCACATTTTTGCTATCAAGAGCTAGGATGTGCCTCTTAAGTGTCCTCTGCGATCGCCCACGCCGGGTGCAAAGCGCCATCGCCAATCACAACAAACCACTTTGTAAAACGCGCCCAACCTACCTGAAGCGGTTCAAACCGCTACAAAGTGTGTCCTCCCCTGAGTAGAAATGTGGGTGACAATGAGGATTTACAGGAGGGATTCGATGCTAGTCATTTTAATGGACGAGCAAATCCTTGCCCCTGAGCAAGTTTGCCAGTCTTGTTTACTTGCTGACGGGAGCGGTCAACCCCGTTGGCGTGGGGGTAAACTGCGCTGTGGTCAAGCCATTCGCAAACTTACTCAACAGCAGCCAGACCAGTACGAGTGTATGATGGGCTTTCGCATCGCCCATATAGAATAGTTGAATTTGCCAGCAAGACCAAGTAACTGCGTTATCCTAAGCTCAAGTAACTATAGAAATTTCACCACAGGAGAACGCATAATGTCTTGGCGCGGGTCTACAACGGTTTCAGATCGGATTTTTGCTTCCTTGCCTTATTTGCTGCCCCTAATTGATGGTTTAGTTTTTGGCAAATTTTTGTTGAATCAGTTTCCAGCACTAAAAGTCCTGCTTTTACCACTGCAACCAGTGTTAATAATTTACGGTAGTTTAGGACAATTTGGACAAATAATTGTGTTTTTTGCGTTGTTCCTATTGGTGGTAAGAAACGAAAAAATCAATCACTTCATTCGTTTCAACACAATGCAGGCAATTCTTCTGGACATAGTTATATTTTTGTGTTCCATACTGGTGGGAGCTTTAGGAAAGGTTCCTGGTACTGGCTTTGCAATAGAAACAGTAGCCAACACCATCTTTTTAGGGATAGTGGCAGCAGTTGGATATTCAGTCATCCAGTCGTTGAGCGGACGTTATGCGGAAATTCCAGCGATTTCCGATGCAGTGTATATGCAAGTGCGTTAGGAGTTAACGGACGGCTACGGTGTTTTCTAGGCGACCAATACCTTCAATTTCTACGCGGACGCGATCGCCTGGATGCAATGGATTTACACCCTCTGGTGTACCTGTAAGCACCAAATCACCGGGTAGTAGCGTCATAACCTGACTGATATAGGAAACTAGAACATCCGGGGAAAAGACCATCTGATTGATACAGGCAGATTGGACTGGATTGGCGTCGTCATTCACAAAAGTCTGCAATCTCGCTCCTGGATTTAATTCCCGCACAATCCAAGGACCCAAGGGACAGAAAGTATCAAAACCTTTGGCTCGTGTCCATTGACCATCCTGTTTTTGTAAATCTCGCGCTGTTACGTCATTGGCGATGGTGTAGCCCCAAATTTTGGTTTGGGCTACCTCTGGTGTACATTCATAGGCGTAATCGCCAATCACTAATGCTAACTCTCCTTCGTAGTCAACTCTTTGTGACTGAGGAGGATACTTAATTTCCCTCTCAGATGGGATGATAGACGTAGGTGGCTTGAGAAAGATTAGTGGCTCAGAAGGTACTGGAGTTCCCATTTCCGCTGCATGATCTGCATAATTCTTACCCACCGCCACAATTTTTGAGGGAGCGCAGGGAGCCAGAATTTGGTAATCTTCTGGTGTCAAAGTTAAATCAGTGGATTGTCCTTGTAACCAGGGCGGAGCATCTAGCACCTGCACATTCAGGGATAGTTGTAGTATCCCATAGTAAATTTGTCCTTCTTGATTTTGAATTCGCACATAACGCTGCGCCATAACCTTGATGAATATCCTTTTATCTGCTTTTTTGTTACTGTGAGCGGGTAGCAATCCTCAGTTAGCTTTTTAGTGAACCGATTCAGCCTTGAACCTGAAAGCGATCGCTATAGATGCTTTTAGGGAAATATACCCGTTGGCGAAGCTGATAGCTTGATCAATTTGCTGGCGATCGCCAGCAAATTGGATTCTTACTTCCTAAAGAAATATCGGGATCGTCTCCCAACCGAGTTTTCATTAAGGACATCCAAAAAATCCAAACCTTGGCGATTTGGCTAATGATTCAAATTGAAAACTGGTAAGATTATAGTTCCTTGTTGCTTCAGATGTTGATTAATACTGGTATTAAAAATAAATATTAAGTATAAATAAATATCGGCAGCCGTTTTTGTCCATGAGGAGACTCAAAAATATGACTACAACTTACGAAACAATGTACATCCTTCGTCCTGACCTGGGAGACGAACTGATAGAGCAAGCAATTACTAAATATCAGAATTTGCTTCGCGACCAAGGTGCGGAGGATATCCAAATTCAAAATCGTGGTAAGCGTCGCCTCGCTTATGAAATCAAAAAACACCGTGATGGCATCTACATCCAGTTAAACTACACTGCACCTGCAACTGCGATCGCCCCCTTTGAACGTGCCATGCGTTTGAGTGAAGAAGTGATTCGCTATTTGACAATTAAGCAGGATATCGCAGAGGAAAAACTCCCTAAAGAGGAAAAGGAAAAGCCCGCTAAAGTGGCTGCAACGGTCTAAGGAGTAGGGAGTAGGGAACAGCAGAGCACAGAAGCAGGGGGAGTGGGAGAAACCAATGCCCAATACTTCGGCTTCGTTCAGTACAAGTGCTCCACACCCAATCCCATTCAGTAAAATTTTGTTTTTTTCTTTTTTTGTGACTTGTCTGGGAATGCTAAATTAACAAATACTTGCCAAAGGTAGTACTCCCGCAGTTATACCTAAGAGTGGACAAGATTCTGAATGGGAGATGTAAGCTACTGTGAGCCAATCTGATACACCCAATATTCAAGTTCTCTCTACTGAAGTATCGCAGCTACGCCAAGAGTTGCAACTTCGTGATCAATTAGTGCAACAACTATCTCAAGAACTCTTCCGGCTAGTAAAGGGTAACACTAGTTTTATGCCCCAGCAGCCGGAGGTTGAGCGCGATCTGGCCCAGTTACAGGCTTTGCAAGAACAACTCCAAGCTGTGGAGCAGCAGGTGGCGTTCTACCAAGAGCAAATTACAACTCGTGACTCCGAAATTTACCAATTGCGACAGTCAGTTCAAGAACTCACCGATCGCACTCGGATGTTGGAGCAAGTAGTACAAGAGTTGCCTCAAATTTACCGTCGCAAGTTTGAGGAACGGATGACGCCAGTCAGAGAAAAAGTAGCAATGCTTCAACGGGAAAACCGCCAACTACAAGCAGAACTGCAAAGTGTGAGTTACCGTTTAGCACTCAAAACTCGCAATGCTAGTCACAGCGGCATTGATTTGCCAAATTTTCCCCGCCCAGCATCCGAAGAAACTAACATTTCTACTCCCCAGAATGCCTAAAGTTACGATTATGGTGGAATAGAAGAGGTAAGAAATTGGCGCGGCAAAGAATCTTGGAGACATCCAAGTAGTACAGGCAAAAATAACTATAGAGTTAGAAATAACGCAAAGGCTGATATTCTAACCTTTCTTACCTCCTGCTTCCTTGTACTGGTTGCGTTGGACATAGAACAATTAGCTCAGAGTAATTTGCAGAAGCTGGGGAGGATCACAAGCAATTGCATTTGCTTTGACCGATTTTGGTCATTTATTACTAGACATGTCTTAGGTCGATTGGCGGACAAGAAGTAAATTCATTCATCTGTCATTGATTCTATATAGCTCAAAGCCATAAGTTTTGCTCAACATTTCTTATCTAGATAAAATAAAAAATCAGCCTGCTAGCACCAGACTGTTATCTTTAAGGATGTCAATCAATTTTGGATTTTAGATTTTAGATTTTAGATTGACCCCAGTAATCAAGTTACTTGCTTGTCAATTAATTTGAGATTTTGGATAATAGAATTATTCTCGCATTCTAATTCGCTTACTCTCAGACCTTTTTAAATTTTGGATTTTGAATCTTCAATCCAAAATCCAAAATTTAAAATCTAAAATTCGCTGAGGATATTTGGGTAAATGTGAAAAAATGCAAATATTGATTGACTCTACCATCCTTCTAAAGGTAGATTTATTAGTTAGCGTGCTAGTACCAGATTATTATTTTCGTCAGTAAAAATGTCTTCGTAAGTGTGAAAAATTTCAAACACTGAATCTAGGTGGGTAAGTTCAAAAATTAGCCGTACAGGAGCTTGCACATTGCATAAAACCAAGCGGCAACCACTCTGACGTGCAGCTTTCAATCCTTTTACTAAAGGGACTAACCCAGAACTATCCATGAAATTAACTTCTACTAGGTCAATAACCCAGAGTTGATCAGCTTGAGGTACTACTCCAGCCATCTGTTGACTCAAAGCCTTACCGCCTTCCAAATCTATGCTTCCTTGGGGTTTAAACAAAATCACTTGAAGTTCTTGTGTAAGAGTCATGAATTTAATAGGGTAGTTGGAACACTTGACAAAAAATTGAAAAAAAACATCAATACCTTTTCTCTTTCAACCGCAAAATTACTGTTTTACCCAGATATTTGGGCAATTGCAGTCGTCCAGTTGAGAGAGATTACTTCAGTATTCATGCCGTATAATTTGTGATAACTTTCATCAATATAGGCATAACCGCCTAACAATTTCGGTATCAACCGTATCTTTTACAATATTTTTATAATTTAACTAGATATTTATAAATTTTTTATGAATTTTTTAATTTTTAAAAAAAAAATATGAAATTGTGGTATTTAGTTATAAAAATGGCATAGTTAATAGTCAAAAGTTAATCGTTATCATAGACTATAAACTATGGTTAATTCAGAATTAAATTAATGACTAAATGACTCTATATAGCGGTTTGATTGACACCCCGCTCAAAAACAAGCAAAGATATAATAAAAGTAAAAATTTGTAAAGCCGGCGGTGCAGGATGTCTTTAGAGTTGATTTCACTAGAAAACATCCAGAAAGTCGCCCACATATACGGGTATTGGGCAATTTTTTTGGGAATTTTGCTAGAAAATTTAGGCATTCCTCTTCCTGGTGAAACCGTGACCATAGTGGGCGGATTTCTAGCTGGCAGTAATGAACTAAATTTCTGGCTAGTTCTCGGTGACGCGATTATGGGTGCTGTCATTGGTGGCACTTGTGGTTATTGGATTGGTAGAGTTAGCGGTTGGCCTTTTCTGGTAAAAGTTGGTAGCATACTTCGGATTTCGGAAGTGCGGCTGCTGACTATTAAAGATCAATTTAGTCAAAATGCTGCTAAAGCAGTATTTTTTGGACGTTTTTTGGCGTTGTTGCGAGTTTTTGCTGCACCACTAGCTGGTATAGCCGAAATGCCCTTTGGAAAATTCTTTTTATACAACTTGTTAGGAGCAGTTGCTTGGGCTAGTTTGATGGTGACATTAGCTTTTTTTGCGGGCAAAATTGTCTCTTTAGAACAATTGGTTGCTTGGGTGGGTCAATTTGCGATCGCAGCGTTACTAATCCTCGCTGCCTTAATTGTTGTGCCCCTGTGGCTAGAGTCTCGCCAAGTTAAGGAAGTGAGGAGTGAGGAGTGAGGAGTGAGAAATAAAGTGAAAAGTTATTTCATTTAACTTTCACTTCTTGTATTTTGCATTTTTAACTCCTAACTCCTAACTCCTAACCCCTAACCCCTAACTTGCTGCGACCAAATGCGAGTTGGTAGTCCCCAAACGTAGATAAAGCCTTCAGCAGCTTTGTGGTCAAATTGGTCTTCGGCTCCGTAGGTTGCCAAATCAGGAGTATAGAGGGAATTATCGCTCAAACGCCCAACTATCGTAGAGTTGCCCTTAAACAACTTCACTCGCACAGTTCCAGAGACTCGTTCTTGTGTCTTTTGAATAAAGGCATCCAGTGCAACTTTGAGTGGACTGTACCAGAGACCGTTGTAAACAATTTGGCTGTAAGTTTCTTCAATCCCACGTTTGTAATGGGTGACATCTGCCGTTAAAGTCAAGCTTTCTAAATCCCTATGTGCCTGAATTAGCACCAACATCGCGGGTGATTCGTAGATTTCCCGCGATTTGATCCCCACCAAACGGTTTTCAATCATATCGATCCGCCCGATACCGTGATTTCCTACCACCTGATTGAGTTGTTCAATTAGCTCAACTGGCTTTTTAGCTATGCCATTGAGGGTTGTGGGAATACCACCGTGGAAACCAATTTCGATATACTCAGGCTCATTGGGAGTGTGGGCGATCGCTTTGGTCATCTCATAAATTTCTTCTGGTGGCTCAAATGACGGATCTTCGAGTAAACCAGCTTCAATGCTACGACCGAGCAAATTCTTGTCAATGCTGTAGGGAGAGGATTTTTTGACCGGTGAGGGGATACCAAACTTTTCCCCATAGGCGATCGTTTCTTCACGGCTCATTCCCCATTCTCTGGCTGGTGCGAGGATCTTTAGGTTGGGGTTGAGGGCGGTAACAGAGACATCAAAGCGAACCTGATCGTTACCCTTGCCGGTGCAACCGTGAGCGATCGCATCGGCACCATATTTTTCAGCGGTTTCTACTAATACCTTAGCGATCAGTGGACGGGCAAGGGCAGTTCCTAGAGGATAACGATTTTCATAGAGGGCGTTGGCTTGAATCGCTCCAAAGGCGTAATCTTTAACGAAGCTGTCTTTGACATCCGCCACTAGGGATTCACTTGCACCCGATTTCAGAGCTTTTTCTCGAATTGGCTCTAATTCATCTCCCTGACCTAAATCTGCTGCTAGGGTAATCACCTCTTCCACACCCCACTCCTTTTTGAGGTAGGGGATGCAAACTGAGGTATCGACTCCGCCAGAATATGCCAGGACAACCTTTTTGGCGCGACCCATTAATTTCTCCAGTTAGGAAAACAAACAATGAGTCATTATTATATCTAAACTAATCCATGTATATTTTCTTTATGCAACAACCTATAGGCAGATTGTCAGCAAACTCAGACAGAAGAATCTGTATAGGTTAATTTGTGGTTAACTCTAATCGAAGTTTGCAAATAGAGCGATCGCCTATATATCAATACAGCAGATGCGACTAGATGAAGTACAGCATCTCAGCCTGAAAGCTAGATATAACTTTAAAAATATCAATTTTTATAAGACTAAATCATCAATGTATTACATATTACATGTTTTGTATAGCAATCCGATTTTATTTTTGAAAAAATTTAAGTATATGTAGGGTGCAATGGCACTTACTTAAACAAAAGTTGCTGCCCAGATCCCCGACTTCTTCAAGAAGTCGGGGATCTAAATCCAGCTTAAGTCAGTGACATTCATATGTAGGGTGTATTATCGGCGAGAGTACGGCACTTAGATCAGAGGTGGTGCGTAAGCCTTTGGCGTAACGCACCCTACGTATATTTAAAAAATCAAATATCAGTCCTATAAATGTAAGAAATTAGTAACAGGGTAGAATTATCCACCCTGTTTTAAATAGATGCAAATTAACTGCGTAACACTTTATTCTTGATAACTTGATTCAAGCTTTTGTGCTTGATGACCTAGAAGATAGTTGCTTTTTGGCAAATAATACACCCAGTCCCAACACAGATAACCCAAGGGTAAAATTTGGCTCAGGAACACTGGTGTAACTGATAATCTGAACATCATTTAGATCAATAAAATTGCCACTGTAAACTTCAAAAGTGCCCGGTGTAAATTGCAACCCTAATCCCTGTCCTTCAGGAATTTTTCCCGAAGAGTCGGTTAAAACTAACGCTAATGGATCATTTGCTTCAGTATAAGACTGGCCATTGTAGGTAGCAAAAATCTTTAAACCTTCTGCGATCGTTATTTGTTGGTCAGCAGCAGCTGCCTGGTCAAACGAAAAAGTGCCTGTCAGAGTTTTATTAGTGTTAGAGAAATGATAAGTCAGTTGTGCAGCCTGGACGGGCATAATTTCTCCGGCTGCAAAAATCAGAGCAGTTCCCATCGTTACAGCTGCTAATTTCTTAAAGATGGAGTCAGTCATTTTTTTACTTGATAAAGAACAGGTACAAAAAGACTGAAATAGTTTTATGAGAGAGACGTGTAATACCGTTTCACCTTAATAATGATACAAATACGTTGGTAGGGGCACAGCATTGCTCATTGGTGTCAACTTAAGCTAAAACTCTTTTAAAACCTCGTTTCCAGCCAGAGGCTGGAAATGCTCTTTAATTGCGGCTCTACCGCTAGTCTTGAGGCAGAGCCTCTCATTAGGCATTCCCAGTTGGAGACTGGGAACGAGATAAATGAGACAATCTCTAAAAGCTTGTTCTAGACTGGCTTTTGCCTTAAGTTGACACGTATGAGCATTGCTGTGCCCTTACGAGAAATCTATATGTATCAAGATTTGTGTGAAATGGTATAACACACGTCTCTGTAACACCATGCTTTTCAATCAATGTTCAGTGAAGCAGTGGATTAAATTCACTGACTCGTCAGCGCAGTTTTCATTGCCTTAAAGATATGGCTTTGATCAACTACTCCTCGGACACCGGGCGCACTGTAAGTAGTATTAGAACTATCTTTGAACCTAACTTCTTTTCCCAGGTATTTAGTCAGAACTGATGCATAAGCACCTTGGTAGTAAACAGGTACAATCCTTCGGCTGTGACTACCCCAGAGGTACTTATAATTCGGATCAGACCCCCAAAAGTGACCAGCATCTTTAGAATTATGCTTGTTGAAAGTGATGTCCTTGGCGTTATACTTCAAGCCCTTAGACTGATTTGGGTTAGGATTAGGAGTCAGCTTTGATACAAAGTCATTATTCAGAGTCAAATAGTGGTCATGGTCAGCAGTAACGAGTAGCAGGTTCTTGCTCCAACCACCATGATTGTTGATCCAGGTAATAACCTCTTGAACTGCTTTGTCAAAATCATTCATAGTACCAATCAGGTTATCCATGTTGTTGTCATGAGCACCCCAGTCGATATCACCTCCCTCAATCATTAGCCAGAAGCCATCTTTGTCCTTACCTAAAACTTTAAGAGCTGCTTTGCTCAGATCAGCCAAAGTTGGATTTTCGTTAATCTCTCTGGTAATGAAGCTAGCATCGGTTTCACCGGCAGCCAGAGGACGCACAGTATCAGGTGCAGGAGCATTGGGAGCAATCGGGTTGCCTGCTGCATCAATGACAGGAACACAGTCCCCAGCAGTACCAGGAATGATTTGACCTGATGGACAGGGAGTTACAGTTTTAACAACAGAGCTATAGAGTGTAAAGTTACCCAGACCTGTGGTGCTGTAGTCACCTTTAGAGGAACTGGTAGGAATATTGCCATCTTGTCCACGGGCACCGTATAGACCAAATAATTTACCTCCTTTATTTGGGTCGATTTTGGTTGCCGTGTCTAACAGTGCCTTAGTTGCATTCGGGCCACGTTCCAAAAAGTTATAGCCATAACGATTGGACGTAGGGTTAGCCTTCAGATACTCGTAGGTGTCTTGTGTGATATACGTGTAGTTAAAAACTGGCCCTGTATTGGTTGTATTGCTAAAGTCCAAGGGATGACCACCACCCAACAAAACATTGGGCTGAAAGTTTAGCAATGTTTGCTGCAAAATGCTGTCTTGGTTGGTCTTGGTGGGGTCATAAATACTGTCGTACTTGCTACGACGATTGACGAAAGAGGCAGCAGCACCAGGCGTTGCATGGCTAACAGGTACAGATGTTACTAGACCTGTAGACTTACCTTTTTCTTTGGCAATTTCCAGGATGGTTTTCAATCTCTTCTCGTAAATGTCTACTCCCATCGCGTTGTTATAGCTCTTTACACCTGTATAAAGAGTGGTAGCGGTGTTAGCAGAGTCAGGATAACTGTGCTTGATGTACTCTTTGTCATATCCACCAGAAGTAGTAGGAGTTAAAGGAATCCAGGGAACGGGGCCTCCTTTACTTGTTTCATAACCTGTCAAGTTGCCAGGTGAAAGGCTATTACCATCAGCGCGATCGCCAGGATTAAAAGGAGTAGGCTGGAATGAGAAGTTCGGACGAACAAGACTTGCAGCTGTAAGTGGATTAGACCCATCTAAGCCAGAGTTACTTGTGAGGTGGGGTTGATTTATTGGTTTAGCTGGTGTATTGCCCTGAATCGTTGTGCCATAAGTGGTCACTAATCCATATCCAGTCAAATTTTGAAAGCTCAGACCAGAGCCTTTCCCACTGGTGTAAAAGGGAGCGCCTTTAGCAAGGGCTGCGGCCCGTGCCATGTTCCAACCCATGCCATCGCCAATCATGATAATCACGTTAATTCCATTACCAGCGGCCATAGTCGGCTGAAAAACAGAATTACCCAACATCAGCAGAACGGTACAGAAAAAGCCAGCCATAGTCAAAGCTAGGAAGCGTCTATACTTTCCTAAAAATGAAATCATTGCAGTATGCCTTCAGATTGATTGAGCAGTTAGTAGCGGTTAATACTTAAAGCTTACGCAAAAACTCCCAAAAAGCTTAATTTATCGTAGACACGTAGTGGCTTGCCGCAGGCTATCGTCAACTTTGGAGACACTATGTGTAGCTTGCTTCCCCGTAGAGGTACGCAGAGCATCTCGTAAAGAAGAATTCGTAGAGTATGCGTAAGTCCTAATACTGATAAAAATTGGGTTCAAGATGATTATTCTCAAAGTTTGAGTGGGTAGCACTCACATCTGGTTGAGTAGAAGTTGTGACATGACTCTGGTTAGAGGCAGTAGCTGGTTGTTGAATCAATGTTCCCAAGAACAGCAGGATTGCCACAACTAAACCAGATATGAACCAAGCCAATGCACGTTTGTACTGTTTGATTACTGAAACGATTTTTGATTTTTGAATTAAAGTCATGATTAGCAAACCTCCTAGTAAATAAGTTATGCTTGTTAGACAATAGCTATGCTTTGACAATTAAAAAACCGTCAATAAGCATCATGTTTAAATCTGAATTATAAGGAAGCATAAAAACTTATTTATTTGATATATTTTTAGCCATTGCTTCAGGATGAATGTGTTTGATTTGCCGATAACATTAACGCTATATCTTGGTTGAAAAAAGGATGAATGGGTATTTTTGAAGGGTATTTACAGCTAGTTAGCTGCAAAGTTACTTCAGTGATGTTAAAAGTTTTTTGCAGATGAGTTTGTAATTTATTGAGTAAGCGATCGCGTTCTTGGGCTGTTGTACATTGAACTGTCAAATCAGCGCAAAGCATTATCTGATTT
Organism: Nostoc sp.; assembly: GCF_036919675.1. Lineage (GTDB taxonomy): Bacteria > Cyanobacteriota > Cyanobacteriia > Cyanobacteriales > Nostocaceae > Nostoc. The sequence continues at coordinate 58,422 of NZ_JBALCP010000082.1, read as the reverse complement.
AAGCTAATTGCCCAGATATGAAGTTTTTCTACTTGAGCAACACCAGGAAAAGATTTGAGACATATTTCCACTTCATCTGGATCAATTGATTCAGGTGCATACTCCAAAAAAATTTTCAAGCTTTCTTGAACTAACGGTAAAGCACTTAAAGCAGTAAAAGTTGCAACTACTAAACTAATAATGATATCTGCCCACCACCAATCCCAAAGATAAACTGCTAAAGCAGCTAGAATGACACCAACAGAACTAACAGTATCTGCAATGACATGAAGCAAAGCCCCCCGGAGGTTTAAGTCGTCGTGAGTGTGGGGATGAAGCAAAGTAATATTGAGTAAATTGACTATTAAACCTAATACTGCAATTCCTAGCATTGGTAAGCCCAAAATTGTTGTTGGATGTTGCCAGCGCCCAATAGCTTCCCAAGTAATAAAACTAGCGATCGCCAGCAAACCTAATCCATTTAACAAAGCTGCTAAAACTTCGATTCGTTGATGTCCGAATGTTGCCTGACTCTTAGCTGGTTGCCGTGCTAAAAAACTTGCAAATAGTGATATTAGCAAGGCTGTAATATCGGAGAACATATGTCCGGCATCTGCTTCTAGAGATAAACTTTTACTCCACAAACCTACACTCCACTCAGCAACAAAAAAACAAACAAGTAAACCTAATGTTATCCATAATATTTTGGCTTTCTGCTGACTTTTAACCACTTTCGTAGAAGTATTTTCGCATCTACATTCATCCCATCGAAGTGAAAGCATTACCCAAAAAACCCTTTAAATCTACATTATTAGCCTGAAAAATATCCACCTCAAGATTTGTGATGAGTCTGTTTTTAATTTAGAATGCTACATCCTCACAAATTATCCTCAAATAGGCTGTGATTAAAGATTTTTGTTTCCTATCAAACTTCTGATTTATAAACAATACTTTAGATAAAACCTTAATAAAATGTGCTTTTCATTCTTCAGAATATTTTCCAAATTAAAATTGGAGTTATAGATATATTTCGGCAAATTACTCACTAACTTTTTATTCTAGAGATACATAATATTAAATGCACTAATTTTTGAACACTAGAATATATTTAAGACTATATAAAATTTATCCTGGTTAATTTAAGGAATGGTAATGTTTACGTTAAATGACAGTCCATATTATATTTATTTACACCTATCCACTTATGTATTAATTAACTAATAATTAACCCTTACTGTTTTCGTGACCAGAATCAGCTAAGGAACAGTGTCAGCGCTCCATCTGTCCTATCCTGGAGATGAGTAGTGTTGTGGGTGAGAATGTGTTTTTCAGCGTTGTGATACCGACTTATAATCGCCAACCGATTTTAGAAAAGTGCCTCCGTGCGTTGGAGATGCAGGAGTTGAGTCAGCCAAGTGCAGTTTCTGGTTACGAGATTGTCTTAGTGGATGATGGTTCTACTGATGGCACATTGGAGTGGTTGGCAGAACACAAAGAGGAGTTTCCCCATGTGCGATGGTTTCAGCAAGACCATGCTGGCCCAGCTGCGGCTCGGAATTTGGGTGTAGAACAGGCGCTGGGAGATACAATTATCTTTATTGATAGTGATTTAGTAGTGCTGGATAATTTCTTGCAAGCTCACGCAGATGCACTAATGCAGGGACAGGAGAAATTGAGGAGCGATCGCTTTTTCACTTACGGTGCAGTTATTAATACTTGTAATTTCGATAACCCAACTGCTGAATCCTACAAGGTTACAGATTTTTCAGCAGCTTTTTTTGCTACCGGAAATGTGGCAATTCCCAAACATTGGCTAGAGAAAGCGGGACTTTTTGATACCAGTTTCCAACTCTATGGCTGGGAAGATTTAGAACTAGGTGTGAGGCTGAAAAAACTAGGTTTGACACTAATTAAATGTCCAGAAGCCGTCGGCTATCATTGGCATCCACCATTTAAATTAGAGCAAATTCCCCGATTGATTGACCAAGAAATTCAACGTGGACGTATGGGAGTTTTGTTTTATCAAAAGCATCCCACATGGGAAGTGCGAATGATGATTCAAATGACTTGGCTGCATCGCTTACTTTGGGGAATTCTGTCACTCAATGGCGCACTTAATGAACGGACAATGGCTCCATTTTTGCAATGGTTAATTGATTTAGGTAAACCTCAACTGGCTTTAGAAATTGCCCGAATTTTTCTTAACTGGTACAACGTGAAGGGTGTTTATCAAGCCTATGCCGAAATGCAGCAAGTATCGTGATTTTGGATTTCATTTGGGCATAATTAAGAACAATTATCGTCAGTCTTATTTACCAAAAATGGGAAAGCAAAGCCTATGATATCAACAATTCAAGTACAAAGATATTAACTAAAGCAAAAGATGAGCAAACCATGCACGATCGCCTTGCCAACGCTCCTTGGGTGATGCTCACAGCAAGACTTCACCCAATATAGAGACGGAATTGGGAGCTATTTCTTTATAGACCACGTCTTCACTCCTTATTATCAAAGTCATCATATACCTCATCGTCCAATTTATCCCTGGTTTCTGCATCGAAATCGTTTTTTAAATCAACGTTCTTAAAATCATCTGTATTGCAGCCATTCTCTATGAAATCACCAATGTCGTCTTTAATACCTTTGGTCATCTGGGTAATCGCTTTTCTACAATCTTTTGCATTTTCAATCATCTCCATTTGCTGATACAGATTAAAAGCTTCTTCATAAGCAGAAATAGCATCTGAATAATGGTGTAGAGACTTTAGAGCCAATGCTAAATTAAACCAGCCATTAGCTTCAAATTCATTATGATGACTATGGTGAGCAGCTTCTATTCCGTGTTGAAGGTAAGAAATAGCTTGTTCATACTTTTCTAGCTGGCGGTATGTGTTGCCTATATTAATTAATGACCCTGCTGCTCCTTGAGGATCATTAAGCTTTGATTTAACTTCTAACGAAAAATGATAATAATCAATAGCTAATTGGTACTCTTCAAGATCACTGTAAATCATGCCTAAGTTATTTAATGCGTGAGCCTCAAACTCCCTGTTTCCAATTTTTCTAGCGATTTCTAAACCAAGTCGGCTATAGTCAAGTGCTTCTTCATAGTTTTCTAAAGAAAAATAGGCGAGACCCAAATTTACAAGAGAACCAGCAATGTTATCTATATCATCAATTTCCTCAGCAATTTCCAAGCAATTTTGATAATGTCCAATGGCTATTTCGTGATTTCCCATCCGATCATGAGCATCACCTAAACAAGCAAGTGTAGTTATAAATTCCCATTTTTCGCCTTTTCGTGGAATCCAAGATTCTATCAATCGCTCATAAATAAAAATTACAATGTTTAGGTAGCCATGCAAACTCAAGAATTTATAAACACAATTTTCGTAATTATCAGTGTCAAAAATTGTGTAAAAAGCTTCCGTATAATCTTCTGCTTCACAGAGCTTGTGAAAATTATCAATATACGGTTGAACTTCATCAAGTGTCTGCCAAGCATACTCGTTGGTTGAGCTTATATCTTCTAAACTTTCATCTTCATTAATTTCATAATCAGCTTTAAATTGCTGCACAGAAGTAGAACTGCTTAGTGTTGATTTCTTGTACTTGCTCAGGATTAGACGACGAGCTTTTCTCTCCGTCATCTTGCCTTCTATGGCGAAGAGGATTTTAATCAGCTCGTATGGCTTCCTTAAATAGTCACTCACAGTGCGGGGCTGAATAGTCAACTTTTTAGCTATTTGCCTCCGATCTAAATCGAGAGCAATAGCTCGTAAACATCGTTCTTCTTGAGGGCTTAATCCATCGCCACTATTGCCTGCCAGTAGGTCTAATCGAAATTGTTACCAATCGTACCACTGGGAAACCTCTAAGAACTCCTCGTTTAAGTTAGTTGCAAAGTTTAGCATTAGTTAAATATGTTTTTATTGACTCGCTCAAGGTTATCAATTTCTTGGGGTGATAGACTACCCACAAAATTACCCACAAAATTGCCCACGCTTGTGTGGAGACTTGGTTAGGGTTTTCCAGATAGGTTGTAAACATATAAATAAACGAATCTGGAGAAAGTTAAATGACCGATCATTACAACGCAGTCTACACTAGCTATGTAAGATCCAACCAAGCAGATTTTCACCAATCTGAATTCTTTGGTGGAGATACGCATTTGTTCACTGCCGACTTTGAGCGAGGAGAACTGATAAGTGGTTACGCCCTGTCTATCATGGAATTGGTGCGTGGTATTTTGGGCGAAAACTACTGGTACTTCGCCGAATTTCCTTTGCAAATAGCCTGCCCTAAACGGGAAGCGGTTTACTTAGAAGACAAAACCTTGTGGCAATTCTGGGTTAACTCTAGGGTAGACATCATTGTGATGAACCCTAACTTGGGTGAACACTGCCGTAAAGCTTGTCTAATGTTGGAATGTCAGTCTCCCTGGCATGACCTGGAAGATACTCAAAGGCGCGATCACACCAAATTTAATATGATCGCTTCTACAAAAACCCCTCTAATTTACGTTCGTTATGCCGACTACCCTAGAATTTTGCGTTTTTGGAGTCAGGGTAATAGCGATGAGGTGTTTTATAATCCCTTTACTCAAGACGGTAAGACAGAGTTGAAAGAATTCTTCACACGTTACTGTCTGTGAATTTGGAGCGATCGCTGAAGTTTGATCCTAACGCTTTCCTCTCCACTTCTAGCAATGTGCCTACGTTCGCCAGTAGTTGGATTGTGCTTATTCTTTTTCCTAACTTGGTTGCACCGATTGCAAATTGTATTCCTGCTCCAACTTGCGAATTACCGTTTCACTTCTGCGATCGTCCCAGCTATCAGAAACTGTAGTGCCATCTATATCTAGTAGCTGTTGATCATCAAGACAAGATAAATTAAGTCAAAATCGCCCCACCCATCAACCGCTCATACCGATATTTCAACTCTTCCTTCATCAAATACCAACGCTCTAAAGTAACATCCATCTCTATAATTTTCTCCGCTGCTTGCCGTGCCAAAAGTAAAACTTCCTCATCCTCAACCAAACTCGCTAGGGTAAAATCTGGCACTCCCGATTGCCGAGTTCCCAGTACTTGCCCAGGCCCACGAAAACGCATATCCATTTCAGATATGAAAAAGCCATCCTGAGATTGTTCCAACACCTTCAAGCGTTGTTGAGCATCAGGACTTCTAGAACTGCTCATCAGCAGACAGTAGGACTGAGCCGCGCCCCGACCGACACGCCCCCGCAGTTGGTGCAGTTGTGATAAGCCAAATCGCTCTGCATTTTCAATGAGCATTACTGTAGCATTAGGTACGTCTACACCAACCTCAATAACGGTAGTAGAAACTAGAACCTGTGTTTGGTTATCACGGAATTTGGTTATTGCTTCGTCCTTATCGGCTGAACTCATGCGACCGTGTAGCAACCCAACTTGAAAGTCGGGAAAAACGCTTTCTTGTAACTTTTGATGCTCCTCCACAGCCGATCGCAAATCCAGTTTTTCTGATTCTTCCACTAACGGCAAAACCACGTAAACTTGTCTACCTTGGGCAATTTCTCGGCGGATGAGGTCGTAAGCATGGTTGCGTTGCTGACCTGACAATACTGTTGTCTGAATCTTTTGTCGTCCTGGTGGTAACTCATCAATTTGGCTCACATCCAAATCCCCGTGTATCGTCAGTGCCAGTGTTCGGGGAATCGGGGTAGCTGTCATAGTTAACACATGTGGTTGCTCGCCTTTTTGCTGTAAACGCGCCCGTTGTTCTACCCCAAAACGATGCTGTTCATCTATCACCACTAACCCCAATTGCTGGAAGTTTACTGGGTCTTGAATTAAGGCATGAGTTCCCACTAACAGAGGCAATTCACCAGTGCCTAACTGAGAATGTATTTGTCTTCGTTTAGCAGTTTTAGTAGAACCTGTCAATAATTCCACTGGTAAATGTAGCAGGTTAAACCAGCTAACTAACTTGCGATAATGTTGTTCTGCCAAAACTTCTGTGGGAGCCATCAGCGCCGCTTGGTAGCCAGATTGAATTGCTGCGAGGATAGCCAGCACGGCGACAACCGTTTTACCAGAACCAACATCGCCTTGCACCAGACGATTCATTGGCACAGGTTTTTGTAAATCGTTGAGAATGTCGTTGAGAACTCGTTGCTGTGCGCCAGTAAGTTGAAAAGGCAGTATTTCGTGGAATTTCTCCACAAGTTGACCTCGTGGGACAAGGATGGCGCTGGTTTGAATCGCCCTTGCTTGTTGCTGACGTTGCAGTAAACCAAGTTGTAGGTAGAAAAATTCATCAAAGACTAGGCGGCGACGGGCAACTTGTAGGGCGGCGCTATCACTGGGAAAATGAATGTTAGCGATCGCATCTTTCAATTCCATCAAACCATACTTCTGTCGCAAACCACTTGGCAGAGGGTCTTTCAGGTGAGTTGCAGCGGGTAAAGCAGCAATTACTGCTTGTCGCACTGTATTTGCCACCACACCCTCAGTCAGTCCATAAATTGGCACCACCCGCCCAATATTCAGCGACTCAATCGAATCTCCTGGATTTGCCAAAACCTCTAGTTCTGGATTATCCAGTGTCAAGCCGTATTTACTTTCTTTCACCAACCCACACGCCGCCAGAATACTACCTACTGAATAACGACGTTTTAAACTTTCTTGCCAAGCCCGACTGCTAAAGCGCGTACCTGCGTAAAAACGACCAATTTTGATTTGACCGCTGTTATCTTTTACGATCAGTTCTAAAATTGATAATTTCTGATTCTTAGGGCTAGTAAAGCAGTTGCAACGCTTCACAGTAGCCACTATTGTCACCGTCTCACCCGCCTGTAACTCGCGGATATTCACCTGACGCGCATAATCAATGTGGTCACGAGGATAGTAGAAAAGCAAGTCGCGGACAGTGTGTAAACCAAGCCGTGCCAAATTATCAGCTTTTTTGAAGCCTATTTCTGGTAAATCACTGAGTTTTTGCTCAATTTTTGGTGCAAGCCTCCGACTCACCTCAGCAACAATTGGAGATTTTGGACTTCGGCTTCTCTCCGAGACGCTACGCGAACGCTCAGTCGAACGATTTTGGATTTTTTTCCCCTGCTCCCCTGCTCCCCGGTCACTGAGCGTAGCCGAAGTGCTGCTCCTCTGCTCCCCCTGCTCCCCCTGCTGTAGTTGGGAGAGATACCTGCGAGTATCTGCTACTAAGTGTTGTCTTTCTTCCAGTGCTAGATGTGGATAACTAGCAAATTGTACCGCTAGTCCTTGCCAACGGCGGCGTTCAGTTTGGGGCAAGCCTGTTGGGAATTTGCCCAAAGTCAGGCTAAGAAATTCACTGAAGCGGTACTGTCTGCCCACCAAGTCTGTAAAGCCATGTTCAGCTTCTATTGCCAAGGCTTTGTGCAATCGTATCCAATCTGGTTTTTCATTAGTCATTGGTCAGCAGAGTGAGGAGTTAGGAGTGAGGAGTTAGGAATAAATTACTCATAACTCATAATTCATAATTCATAACTCATAACTTTATTCAAACCAACTAGCACGCCATGCAGCTTCAGCTTCAGCGATTGCTCTTTCTCGATGTTTTTTTTGATACTCTCGTCCTAGCTTGTTGATCTGAACTAAAATACTGCGGATTTGCCTGCGCTCAGAGGAGAGTGTCACATCAGCAAATTCAATTTCCCCTAGCCGCAGGTTAATAGCCATGATTTGCGCCAGTTCAGAATCTTCTGACTGCTGCTCATTTTCAATTTCAATTACTAAGTTTAATAAGTTGGGTGGCCCTGGCATAACCTCGGCAGAGGCTTCTGATGCAGCCGCAGCCGCAGCCGCTAAAATCGGTTCTGGTAATTTTTTGGGTAATACCCCAGCTTTTTGTAATAAAAGATTAGCATCATGCGAAAGTTTTTTCAGTATCTCTTGCGTGACCTCTTCTAAGTTATGTTGCCATTTTGCCAGTTCAATAGGATTAGAGGTGTCGAGGGTGAGAGGTTCAGGAGTAGATGTGTCCAGCATCACAGGAGATGAGGATGTTACTCCCCCATCTTGTCCATCTCCCTCATCTGTTCCATCTGTTCCATCTGTTCCATCTGTTCCATCTTCCCCTACTTCCTCACTTTTAATACAAGTGAGTAATTGCTCAGATGCCAGTTGACCCAACTTGCGGATGGCTTGTTGCAATTGTTGACGCTGATTCAATGACAAATGCAGAAAGCTTTCGGGATACCCTTGGGTACAAAGGTGGTAACTCGCCAGAATCAACTGTTTTCGTACAGCTAGCCCTAAGGTGTTTAGATAACTAGCATAAGCGCTTTGTAGTTCTGTTGCGATCGCCCGAATCGCTTCTTTCAATGCTGCAATATCCCGTTCAATTCGCTCGATTGCTCTTGCCATATCTTTTCGTTGTTGCCCATGTGAACTCTTACATAGTACAAATGTACGAATTTATTTGAGGATAACTTTCCAGAGGATTTTAGATTTTAAATTAAATGCGATATTTCGCGTCTCTACTAATAAAATACAGGTCAGGCAATTTGCTTGACCTGTCCTTAAATAGGTTAGGAGTTAAGAATTATGAGTGACGAATTATGAAGCTAACTTTCTATTAACTCCTAACTTCTGTACAGACGCGATTAATCGCGTCTCTCCTAACTAATTATTACTTGCTGCCAATTTGTGCAGCGACTTCATCAGCAAAGTTACTTTCTTGCTTTTCAATGCCTTCGCCCAGTATATAGCGGACAAAGCGAGTCACTTGAATCTCTTCGCCTAATTGCGCCTTCACTTGCTTCACCAAGTCTTCCACGGAAATACTTTGATCACGAATGTAAGGCTGATCGAGCAAAGCCAATTCTTTCAAGCGTTTTTCAATCCGTCCCTGAACAATCTTTTCTTTGATGTTATCTGGCTTGTTCGCCAAATCATCCTTGCCCATTTCAATGTTTTTTTCCTTTTGGGCAATTTCGCTAGGGATTTGGTCTACGCTCACATACTCGACATTTGGACAAGCTGCAACTTGCATAGCAGTGTTCCGTGCCAAGGTTTGGAACTCTTGATTAGTAGCCGCTGACTCAGTTTGGGAACCCAACTCTACCAATACACCAACTCGACCGCCAGTGTGAATATAGCTGTCTACTATCCCTTGCGTGCCTTCTGCTAAAGCAAAATTATTAAAGCGACGCACTTGGATGTTTTCACCGAGCGTGGCAATAGTTTGCTTGATGAATTCTTCTACAGTCCCACTTTCATTATCAATATAGGGTTGAGCTAACAAAGACTCAACACTATTAGCAGTCGCTGCTTGCTTTGCTAGGTTCTTAACTAAAGCTTTAAAAGCCTCGTTACGAGCAACAAAGTCGGTTTGGCAGTTGACTTCTATGAGTACACCCACTCTACCTCCGGGCTGAATGTAAGTGTCTACTAGACCTTCTGCCGCAACGCGATCACTTTTTTTTCCCGCCGTAGAGATGCCCTTTTTCCGTAGCCAGTCTACGGCTTCTTCTATGTTGCCATCAGTCTCTTTCAGCGCATTTTTGCAGTCCATCATGCCGGCACCAGTTTTTTGGCGTAGCTCTTGGACGAGTTTTGCAGATATTTCCGCCATGTTGTCTCAATTCCTAACTTGACCTCGATTTGTAATCGCTCACGGGTGTTGAGTATTTCTATCTTACTCAGGGCTGGGGAAGAAAAAATAATCAAGTACAAAGGTATGTATGAGGCATGAGTTTTTTGCCTCCACCTTTGCCTATGATTTGCCGCAGGCTAGGGCGGCTTGCTGCTACTCTGCAATCCACCGCCCTCCCTTGTCCACTTACTTCACCCCTGCTTTACTTATTCCTCTGCTTCCTCCTCGGGAATTACGGCGTCAGTATATTCGCTTTCTTCGTAGTCTTCGTCATACTCACCACCTTCGTAATCTTCGTAATCCTCTTCAGCATCCAGCTGACCATGACGACCTTCATAAATGGCATCCGCCAATTTTCCGACTATCAGCTTAATTGACCTGATAGCATCGTCGTTTGCTGGGATGGGGATATCTACTACATCTGGGTCACAGTTTGTATCCAGCATGGACACAATCGGAATATTCAGCTTTTGGCACTCTTGAACTGCGTTATATTCCCGCCGTTGGTCTACGATTACAACGATATCGGGCACTTTCCGCATTGTTTTAATGCCGCCCAAGTATTTCTGAAGCTTCGTCATTTCCCGACGTAGCATTGATGCTTCTTTTTTCGGTAATAAATCTAGTGCGCCAGTTTCCTCACGGCGTTCTAAATCTTTCAGACGGTCTACCCGTGTTTTGATGGTTGCCCAATTAGTCAACATTCCGCCCAACCAGCGTTGGTTAATGTAGTGGGAACCACAACGGCTGGCCTCTTGGGCAATAATTCCAGCTGCTTGGCGCTTGGTGCCAACAAAAAGAAATTTCTTCCCTTGTTCAGCGTGCGATCGCATGTACGCATAAGCATTTTCCATCAACTGGGCAGTCTGCACCAAGTCGATAATATGTACACCATTGCGGGAAGTGTAAATGTAAGGAGACATTTTTGGGTTCCAACGCCGGGTCTGATGCCCAAAGTGAACCCCTGACTCCATCATCTGAGCCAATGAAACTACTGGCATATATTTTCTAACTCCGATTCGGGTTAAACCTCCATCCAAGTGCATTTCCCAACAGGGAAACACCCGAATTCTCAGATGTGCGAGATTAGTTAACCATACTAGGTTAGCATATTCGGAAGAGTTGTAGTTTGTTGAAAAATAAGGGCGAGAAAATAGCGCTGCCCACTCAACAATAGGGAAGCGCTATGCTTGTAGTGATAGGGCTAAAAATATTGCTGTTTTAAACGCCTTCAACAGCGATCTCCCATTTTTTATAGTAATAAATACTCAGTAAAAAAAGCTGAAGTTACGCGTTTTAAGCCAGGTGAGCTACACCCTAGTACATGGCGTCAGTTTGCCTACCTTTAAAGAAGGGATTTTGTCCCAAATCTTGTTAATTGAGATGGTAGCTGCATTTACGCCGTGATGTACTAGTGTTTAACTGACTAGTTTTAAACTACCCCAAAAGACCTATCTACTCGCGGTCTTCTTGATCCTTAGGTTTGGGTTTTTGTCGCCGTTGTTCGATCTGCTCGTCGATAGTTTCTCTCATTTTCCGTTCAGCAGTGTCCATCGCAGAATACTTAAAGCGGTTGATTACGCTACTGAACAAGTTGCCAAAGAATCTTTCAATTTCTTGCATAATTTAATACCTCAGTATTTAAAGGTAAATTCTTGACTCTACCATTGATTTTGGACTTTCTAGTGGAAGCTGGAAATAAAACGCTAACCTCTTGCGAATGATTTTATAAAACAGTCTTTTAAATCAAATCACTACTGTTGAGACTTGCGAGATTGAAACGCGGTGGACACCCATCTATTCTATTCTGTCTAAGGTAATAAATGTGGCAAAAATATAGGTAACAAATTGTTTACTTGTTTGTAACAATTTTTCAATTTCACGGTCACTCATTGGTGTCTTTGGTGCGATGTCTACGATGGGCGTAGTTAAAGCAATTTCTAGAATTACACCTTGCATGTTACTCAATAGTATCGGGGTCTACATTGAGGCATTGAGGGAACGTAACCTTGCCTTTAACTGTTCTATCTGCAATTCTGCCTGTTCTGCTCGTTGGCGTTCCTGTTCTGCTCGTTGGCGTTCCTGTTCTGCCAGTTCTTCTGCTTGCTGCCTTGCTAAAACTTCCTGCCGTAAAGCCTGTACCAGTTCATCAGGGATCAGTAATTTTTCCCCTGTATCCTCTCGATAAAACCCAATTAGCCTTTCCTCAACCACCAAACGCAGTTGTAACGGTTCACTGCGTCCATCTTGTATAGGTTCGTAGATTTCTCCCCGCAGGCGATAGCCACGTAGCTGTTGTTCTACCCACTCACCTTTAGGGTCAAATAGCCAGTATTCCTTGACACCTAGCTGCTCATAGAGGGTCTTTTTGAAGATTTCGTCTTGTCCCTTAGTACCAAAAGATGTCATTTCAAAAATAACTGTGGGTACTTGACCCTCTTCCCACATTTTGTAGTTGTCCCGACCGCCGGGTGCAACATCAAAAATCACCATCACATTTGGGGCTAGGCGCAACTTAGGAAAACCCTGTGCATAATAAAGAAATTGATTTCCCAATACTGTTGCCTGATGAGCTGCCAGATACTGTTTCAGTACTTCCAAAGTAGTTAGCAAGGCATAAAGGTGGTCGTAGGTTTCTGCCACTGGTTGACCATCAGCACTGGGATAGAAGATTTCTGATTCGATATCAACTCTTAGAGTAGCCGTCATGGTTGTAAAATCAGTGCTACGAGATTATTGTAGAGCAAGTCTGCCTCTGCCTAACTTAGGATGTGCAAGCTTTTCAAAATATAACTAGATAACTCACAAAATCCTTCCCCTTCGGCAGCGTTAGTAATATAAGCAGGGTGATATTTCAACTGATTCAGATATTCCAGCACGTTTGCCACGCCTACAGAAACAGGAAAATAACGCCGATCAAATAAACTTTCATCATTGGGGCTATCGCCAACAGTGACAATTTGTTCTGATGAGTATTGAGGTAAATATTCGCGCAATACCTGCAATAATCCTACAGCTTTATCTTGCCCTTGAGGTTTAATATGACACTGCACGTTGCTATAGGTAAATCCCCAGCCCATTTGTTGAGAGAGATTGTCTAGGGTTTGTAGTTCGTCTTGACGCAAAGCAGCTACATCAAAAGTCCAGTCCGTGATGCGAAAGCGATTATCAGCAGATTCTTGGATTTGGGGAAATTTAGTTTGTAAATTCTCAAAAGTCGTAGCCAAGTGCTGGCGATGTTTAGCTAAATCGGGAATGGGTATTAAGACTACTGGTTTCTGGTTTCCAGGTGGAAAGTACAAACCGCCATTTTCTGCCATAGCACCTGCCACTGGCATCAAACTACTCAATCCACTCACCCACCCAGCAGAACGTCCTGTGACAATCAGCACCTTAATGTCAGCTGCCGCTAAATCCTCTAAAGCTTGCAGCAGTGCGGGAGTAAATTTTCCTCGTCTAGTCAGGGTGCCATCCATATCTGTGGCTATCAGACGAATATTGCTAAAGCTTGTAGATGAAACCTCAGATAGGGTAGGGAGGCTCAAATGTCTGGACATATGCAGTTTGTAAAAGGTTGTAAAAAATATTAATGATACAGCAAGATGGCATTGAAGATTTGGGCATCCTAAACATCAGGAGTCAAGTTTTTCAGTTTCCCAACCATGCCCACTTCGATGTTTCTTGCCCAATCCTCAGGGTCAAAGCCTAAAAAAGCATCCCAGGAAGTGCCAGCAAGTAATCCTCAAATACCACCATTATTGTTGGTAACTTCTGGAGGACTGGCTTTAGCGGTGATTGCTTTAATTGTGTATAGTAAGCTCCAGATGAATAAGCTGGAGAAAAAACTTAGGTTTGAACAATTCCGCGCACGAGAATTAGAGAAAAAATTTAAGCTGGCACTAGAAACAATTCGCAAAATGGAAACTAATCCCGATTTGGTCAACTCACGGGACTTTAACCTGGATTATCTGCGAATGCGGATGTCAGAGGAGGTGTTTCATTTTGCAATCCTTAATCAAGTGAAGATTCAGATTAAAGATAAAGTTTCTCAAGCCCTGCGTCCAAATCAAGCACAACTTGGATCAGTCGGAATTGCTAATAGCGCTGGACGGCAAGTAGATGAAATTTTTGATGTAGAGTATGAGACTGGTAGTCCAGGAAACTCTGCCAAGCGAGTTCTGTTTCGCATTCAAATCCGGTTAATGAAGTTACCGACGCAAGCAAGTTCTGCGACTATTAGTCAGATTATTGACTGTATAGAAACTTACCTAAGCCCCATAGAAGACGAAGATAGCTGGCAACCAACAATTCAAGGTCGGATTGCTACCATGCATTGGGATCAAAAGGCTAAACCTACGCCTCTCTTGGTGCTAGAGCAATCGAATGAAGGCGTGAATGTGACTTTTCGCACTAGTCGCCAACCAAATGCCCCAACTCCGCCAAAGCCACTTGGAATGAAAAAATCAGGCTCGGTTAGACAATAAATTATGGCTGTCATTAGTCATTTGTCCTTTTTCCTTTGTAGATACAAATGACCAATGACAAAAAATGACCCTTACGAGTAAATAGGCAATATTTATTTGCGTCACAACTTAGTTATCAGTTGTGATTTATTACTTCCAAATCATGACCCAATAGCTGCATTGGGGGAATTACGGGTTAAAAGACCATCTTCCATTTCTACGATCCGATCGGCTATGTCTAAAATGCGGTTGTCGTGTGTCACTAATAAGATAGTAGTTCCCTGATTTTTGGCAAGACTCTGCATTATTTCCACGACATCGCGTCCTGATTGTTTGTCTAATGCAGCTGTTGGTTCGTCTGCTAGCACCAGTGGAGGACGATTCACCAAGGCGCGGGCGATCGCAATTCTTTGTTTTTGTCCACCAGAAAGGTTGTCTGGGTAGTAATCAACTCGTTCTTCTAGACCAACAGACCCCAGCATGGCTTTTGATTTAGCCACTGCTTCTGTTTTAGAAATATTATTATTCAATTCTACCGCCATTTGCACATTTTGCTTCGCAGTCAAGAACCCTAGCAAATTGTGAGCTTGGAAAATATAACCAATGCTGCGTCGCATCTGCACCAGTTTATTTTGACTGACGCCAACGAGTTCTTCACCTAAAAATTTCAAACTTCCCTCTTGTACAGATCGCAAACCACCAATTAAGCTCAGTAATGTTGTTTTACCTGAACCAGATGGCCCGGTCATAATTACAATCTCACCAGAATAAATTTCTAGGTTAATGTCAAATAATATCTGTTTTTTCAGTGCGCCCTTGCCATAGTAGTGATTGAGGTTTTTAATGGCAATAACAGGTTCTTTTTGGTTCATAAATTTGTTAACTATAAGTTAGTAGTTTTGAAACAAAACTGTAGGGGTTACCAGAAATTAAGATTCATTAACTTTTAATTATAACCTATAATTACTAATAACATATCTTAGTGAATATTTAATTAATTAAAAGATATCTGCTGGATCGGCAGAACGTAATTTTCGGACTGCGATCGCACCGGAGATAATACACATAAGCATTGTCAGAATCAACACCATTACCGCCCGATCAAAACTCATAAAGACTGGTAAAAGTGTAGCCTCTCTGGCGGTTTTATACATAAATAAAGCAAAAATAATTCCAGGGAAATATCCTAAAACTGCTAATAACAAAGCCTCTTGAAGAATGACTGTCAATAAATAGTTTTGTGTATAACCTATTGCCTTGAGAGTAGCGTACTCAGCTAAGTGGTCTGCAACTTCTGTATAAAGGATTTGATAAACAATCACAGTCCCTACAATGAAACCCATGATAGTCCCTAATGTGAAAATAAAGCCAATAGCTGTACTATTTGCCCAATAATTCCGCTCAAAATCAATAAATTCTTGCTTAGTTAAAACATTTACCTCATTAGGTAAATAATTTTGCAATTCTTGGACGACAACTTTAACATCTGCTCCCGGTTTTAATCTAATTAACCCAATATCAATTAATCCTGGTTGACGATTGTTAAATATTCGCAGAAAGTTAATATCACTTGTAATTAAATTTCCATCTGCACCAAATGATGCACCTAATGTAAATAGTCCTCCTACTTTAATTCGCCGCCTTCGTACTTCTGCTATTACAGTCTTTCCTTGCTCATAATTAGTCGCGATTGGGCCATACTCCACTCTAGAAGAACGGTCAAATAAAACTACATCAGGCAGTTTAAGTTTATCTAAATTCTCCTGAACTCCAGGTAAGCTAACTAGGTTATTCTCTGGGTTCATTCCAAAGATAAGGATACTACGAGGACGGCCTGTTACAGGATTTTTCCAGACTGTATAGTCCAAATATATAGGATGTACTGATTGGACTGCGGGTAAATCTAAAGCTTTATATAACCGTCGTTGAGAAAAGCTCCTCATTGCCAGAACAGCACTAGATTGACTATTGATTAAAACAATATCGCCCTGTAAGCTGCTATGAAATCGAACGTTACTATAATACAAAGCATCCCGGAAACCGAGTTGCATAAACATCAAAATATCAGCAAAGGCAATTCCTGCCAAAGCCACAGCTAGGCGAGTTTTTTCCCTTGTCAGTTGTAACCACGACAGAGGTATTTTTTGATTCATGTTATAGGTATCCAAGCACAGTTATCAATTACAGTAGAATTTAGAAATAATTCAATTTTTGATTGAGGGAGAAATCTAAAATCTAAAATTGGCAGAGTCAGGAGTAAAACAGTCTTTATATCTCAATACGCTTGGGTTAAGGCTAAAAATCTTTATTTTTTGAACGTAGATGTAAAGTGGTGAAGCAGCGCCGTCTTCTCACATTGAGAGATGCCAAGGGCGATAGCACAGCGTCGGAACGAGCGTCACCCGGAGGGATTGCCGCAGGCTACCGCAGAGGCACAGAGAGAAGGAAAAATGCTTAACTGAACTGTATTGGCTTTTAAATCTAGTACAGCACGGCGTAAATAAACATACCATTTCAAATGGTGCAAAAGCCCGGAATACAATTCTTTTGACTTTTACTTCGGCTACGCCCAACTCTTAGAGAGGCTGCGCCAACGACGCCGCCCTTCGGCTACGCTCAGGCTAAACTCAGGCTAAACTCAGTACAAGTGACTTTTGACTTCCGCCTTGCGGTACTAGGTTCTGTACCTCACTTAATTGCAACCTGTTGTAATTTATCAGACATTATTTATTGATGAAACAGCCTAATTAAAAACATTCTTAATCCAAAATATCAAATCATAAATTTGTATTACTGTTCACCTATAACTTGATTCGCTATTAATTTCGACAAGAACTTTAGCGTAAGTTAAACCCGAAACTTTCTGGCTATCTTCTGGAGGTAGAGCAATTTTCACTTCTACTACTCTGGCATCCACATCTGCTGCTGGATCTGTATTCAGCACATCTTTTTTACCAATTTTTCTACCAATTTCAGTAACAGTTCCCTTTAATTCGTCGCTAAATGCTCCATTATCGCTGCTGATAGTGGCGTTTTGACCAATACGCACTTTTCCAATACTGTCTTCGGCGACTTCAGCAATCACAAACATTTGGCTGGTTTGTCCAATTTCAGCAATACCATTTGCACCGATGGCTTCGCCTGACTTGGTGTAAACCTTTAAAATCTCTCCAGCTATTGGTGCTTGAACGTAGCTCAACCTCAATTCTGCTTCGGCTTTTCTAATATTTGCGATCGCATTACTAACTTGGGCTTGCGCTACTTGCACACCAGTAGGACTAACATCTAAAATTTTGCTCAGTTTGGCCTTTTCTTCATCGATTTGTCTTTGCAAAGTTGCTAAAGTTTTGTCACGGTTAACTTTGGCTTCAATTAGCTGCTGTTGCAAAGTTGCTAAGTTTTGTATTTGGTTAGCTCTAGCTTCAGCAACTTGCTGTCGTAGGGTTGCCAATGTCTGCTTTAGCGTAGCTTGGCTTTCAGCAACTTGCTGATTAGAAGTTACTGCACTCAAGCGTCTCCTGTCCCGCTCTTGCTGAGAAATTGCACCTTCTCTGTATAAAAAATCATAGCGTCCGGCATCGACTTGGGCATTGCGCTGTTCGGCTCGAACACGTCCAACTGTGGCTCTTAGGACATCTCTTTGCCCACTAAGTTCAGCTTCTAGGCGATTCACGGTTGCTTGTTGGACGAGTTTACCCCCACTTAACTGAGCAGCAATCCGCGCGATCGTCGCTTGTTGAGCATCCCTTTCCCCAACAAACTGCGCTTGTAGGCGAGCAATAACTGCTCTTTGGGCTTGAATATCTCTTGGAGATCCGGCTCTGATTTGCGCTAAATTCGCACGGGATTCTTGCACCTTGGCTTTTGCCTCTTCTAGTCCGGCTATTTGGGTATCGCGGTTATCCAAAATTGCCACAATTTGGCCTCGCTTTACCTGTTCACCCTCTCTCACCAGAAGTTGCTGAATTCGTGACGATGGCGCTAATCCTGAGGATGGAGCGGACAATTTAACAACTTCGCCTCGCGGTTCCAAACGCCCTAGAGCACTAATGCTATTGGTAGATGGCATTACGGGTGCAGATGTAGTTAGTTTTTTCAGCTGCTCGATTTTAGCTGTACCTAGTATCCCAGCAGCTATTACTACTGGCACAGCTACAGCAATACCCCACCAAATCTTAGGTTGTTCATGATTAAGTGTCTGCTCACTTGGCTTTGGCTTTTCAGTCACCCTTGACATAGTATGTTGCCCGTTTACCTGAATTGTGCTGATGGAAGTAAAAATAAAAGGGTTTTTAATTAACAGCCAGCCGTTTAGGACAAACAACAGTGGTTTAAAGCTAGGTATGGCTTAAAATCCATTGTGTGATGAACGCTCAACACTATGGTTTTGCAAAATGGTGTTTTCTATAGCGATGTCTTACGACAAGCCACTTTGCGTCTACGCTCGTTTGTATGCAATACACTGACCTCACTACCATTCCTCTCTCCTAAAAAGTGAGAGGCTTTGAGGCTTACTTATTCCCAACGCTACAAGGGTTGGGGCTGAGGTTAGGTCTGTATTGAAACCTAGAAGCGCTATAGTAGCTGGCTATTTAATAACTCTGAGTATTATTGAGACATGAGTGCAATGGGAGTTAGCAGAATTCACAAGCAGTATGAATCTAGATGTAGAGACGTTATATATCGCGTCTCTACACAAAATCCCAAATTGGTATGATGCGGTACTGTACTGCTACATTCACTACGGCTACAGTTAGTCACAAAATTGAAAAGAAACATCAAAAATAGACTGTTGCCTTTGCGGGATACAATCTTGCTACAAAAGTTAGTCTTCCTTAAGTGAATCAACGATTAACTGACTAAAAAATATCTGTTGACCCTGAGCGAAGTCGAAAGGGTCAACTTGAGCATTCTTAACATCAGAGTTTCCTTAACTTTCTGGTCAATGAGTTAGCTGTCTCTAGTTGCTTGCACCTACCAAGACAACAAACCATTTTGTAATATTCGCTTCAAAGACCTGACTATTTTCCCTGCTGCTGTTTTGGGACTCCATTAAACTCTCGTTGAATGAATTCTACATTTATCCGTTACCCGAAAACGTAACAGAGCTTACAGATGGGGAACTGTGAGTCTGGAAGGAGATCACAACGATGAGGGGGATGATTAATTTGGCAGGTCGAATAAAACTGTGGTCATGTAATGTTCTGCCCAAGCTGGGCCAAAGGCTTTTTCTAGTACGCGGCGGGTTTTATCGTTTTGCTGCTGTTTGGTACAGTAGTTGTGTTGTCCGGCGATATTTTGTGTGACTTGTTCAACTGAAACAGGATGTGAGGCGATCGCTTGGGTACAATGAATATCTAAAAATTCTCGCACGCGTGAGAGAAACATTGTTTCTTCTTCTGGGGAACTAGGGCGCACAAAGATGCAAAAATCCGAAAAAATATTTCCCCATTCAGGTAATTCACGGGGTTGGGAAAAGTTAAGCACTGTTAACTGTGTCAGTGCTGTAGTATAAGATTCTGGTAAGGTGCGCTCTACTTGGATAGGAGAAAGGTCTGCGATCGCTGCACTAATTTGACCTCTACCCCCAACTAAATCGCAACCAAACATCGGCAGGTTGTATTCTGGACGGGGAAACATGACGCAGTGCAAAATATCCAGCATATTTCCGATTTTCGCCAGTTCCAAGTGCATTTTCCGAAACTGGGGCGTTTGATAGCAGCGATTTTCAATTGTCAGTTTTTCGCCTTCTAGTCTACCTTCCACATACCCCAACTCATCAGGCAAATGGTAGGGCGATAGATCCAGGTGCTGATGCCAAGCTGCCTCAATACAATCAGCTAGCTGACGAATTAGGGGATGTTGTTGCTCACGCAGCGAGGGCATAGAAGTAAATGACATATTCTAGTTGGGAATGCGATCTAGTAGCCAGTCTACAACCTGTTGTGCCACACCTGTCGTGGACTGCAATATAAGCAAACACTTGATGGGCATCGGGCATTGGGCAGCCACTGCGTTTCCGGGGTTCCCCCGGTTGTTCGCGTTGGCGGAGTCTCTGGTAGAGAAGCGTCTCCGAACAGGAGAAGCAAGTGGCGTCATTGGGCAAATGACAAAAGCCAAAGGACTATTGCCACAAATCAGTGACATCGTATCCCAATTCCCCTAACATGTGCCGCAGCAAGGGTAAACTGAGTCCAATTACATTGCTGTGACAGCCTGCAATTTTTTCTACAAAGAAACTACCAAAACCCTCAATGGCAAAGGCTCCAGCACACTTGAGGGGTTCACCTGTGGCAACATAAGCTTTAATTGCGCGATCGCTCATTTGAGCAAAGTGAACTCTTGTAACTTGAGACTTGACTATAGTGCGGTTTTGGTCAAGGTCAATTAAGGCATGACCTGTGTACAAGTCGCCAAAGTTACCCTGCATTATCTGCCAACGAGCGATCGCTTCAGAGAAGTCTGCTGGTTTACCGTGAATTTCACCATTGATAGACAAAACTGAATCACAACCCATAATCAAAGCCGATTCAAACTGCGGGGCTACAGTTTCCGCCTTATATTGGGCAAGAGTTTTGACTAATTCTTCTGGTTCACTTAATTGGATTTGCGACTCATCAAAGTCACTTGGTCGAACTATCGGTTCAATACCAACACTTTGCAGCAAGCGGCGTCGGGCTGGGGAAGCTGAGGCAAGTACAAAAGGTGGAATTTTCATGATATTTCTGACAAAATTGTTAATTGGGCATGGGGGATGGGGGAGCCACTTGCTCCACTTGGGGTTTCCCCAAGTGGAGCAAGTGGCGTCATTGGGGATTGGTGATTAAGTTTCTTCTCTATCCCCTATTCCCTATTCTCCACTCCACAATTAATAGACAGAAAAAGAATTGACAACCTGATCAATCATTCCTTTAACTCTCTGCCAGCGTTTTTCAGGAATTGAGGCATTAAAGGTAAAAAGCTTACCACGGCTAACAGCGACGCTGGCAATGTTGTGTCGTTCCTGTTGATTGGGAAGTTTAACCTCATACTCTAATAGGTAGTATATTTTACCGTCTACTTCTCGCTGTGCGGCATTAACTAATTCAGCCGAACGACCAGAGTCAGGAGGCGCAAGAGCAGCTTTTCCTAACTTATATCCTACTTCTGTTGGGGTTCCCAATTCTGACAAAGTTTTGCCTTCTGGAACTGGGCTAATCACAACCGAAACATTTTCAGATACCTCAATCAAATCGTGGAAAACCACATCTGGCCCGTTGGCAACTTTAACTTGCAGCCAGCCGTTAGGATATAAAAACTGATAGCCATCACTAGTGTCTACAAAGCTTTTGAGTCCAGCCGCAGCCGCTCCACCAGAATTACTCAGGCTGAAGCACAACACCAATAGCAAAATTAATACAATTCGTTTCCACATTTCTACAGATTCCTTTGGGCTGGAGACAACACCAAGCAAGCATCATTTCTCGTTTTTATTCTCCCATCAACCGGGACGCTTCGGATGACGCATTAGATGGGGAGGGATCGATCAATGCCCAAATGTCGGCAAATACTCCCTGGTGTCTCGCCTTACTGATGAAGCGGTGGGAAATGCGTCAGCGTAGCTCGTCGGAGACATCGCTTACCCGCCTCGGAATGAATTCCAAGGCTAATAGCTCAAGCTGACTGGAAAATTTTTAACCATTGCGGGAATACTAGACGCAATAAATTTCATCAAAAACAGCAGGTACATGGCTCTGTGGCGACTTTATTATCATCTTATTTGGGTGACAAAAGAGCGACAGCCACTTATTACACCTGAAGGCGAAACCCAACTTTATAGTTACATCATTGGCAAAGCCAATACACTTGGTAGCATTATCCATCCTGTGGGCGGAATAAGAAAACTATGCAATGCCAATGCATTCCCTTGGAATGTTAATGCGTTCCCCTGCATTAAAAACGCTACGCTTTTACGCAAAACTGTACTTAGTCAGCTTAAGCTGACTTGAGCTATGAGCCTCAGAATTCATTCTGAAGCGGACTTGTAGTCAAGCCAATATTCCGCAATTATCATAATGTCCAATCTCGCGCCTGAACCATCACCCGCCATAGGTTAGAAACCTACGGCTAATAGCGAAAGTCATCTCAAAGATGACTAAATCAATAATAACTACTAAAGAAAAGTTAATCGAGAATATAAAAAACCCCGACTTGATAGCCGAGGTAGATGGGAGAAGTCTAAATGTCGATGAGATATTGGGATACAGAAATCTTATTTTCTTAGCTAACACCAGTTAAGTAGTTAAGTTTGGGCTTTGCTAAGTTATGTAAATAAATTTAGCAAAAAGATTACAAATAGTCAATTGGACTTGACAAAAAAAGACTAATAGCTTTTATAAGAGCTACTTATTAGGTAAGTATAAGATTATTTTTGGAGGTGTGGTAAATGAAGTAGGGAATATAAAACGGCTTACTGGCTAAGATAGTGGGATGAAAATGAGAACCCATCCGCTTTCGGGAGTAGAAAAACTGAGCGATTAGCTGCATAAATCAAGGTAGTCGGAATTAAGCCAGAGATTTGAAAAGCTAGCTACTAGATCACCAAAGTCTTTACAATTCCCTTGTTGACTCAAAAAGTATTTCTCGACCTATGACGAATCAAGCTCCTATCCCGGTTATTGTCAACGGTGCTGCTGGTAAAATGGGCCGTGAGGTGATTAAGGCGGTGGCGCAAGCGCCTGACTTAAACCTAGTGGGTGCAATTGACCACAGTTTGGAACATCAAGATAAAGACGCTGGAGAGTTGGCGGGTTTAAGCGAACCTCTGGAAGTGCCAATTACCAATCAATTAGAACCGATGTTGGGGTATGTGGCTGGCGACAGACACTCTCCTCCAGGGGTGATTGTAGACTTTACCCATCCCGATTCAGTTTATGACAATATTCGTAGTGCGATCGCTTACGGTATTCGTCCTGTAGTCGGCACCACTGGGTTAAGTCCAGAACAAATCCAAGACTTGGCAGACTTTGCCGACAAAGCTAGCACTGGTTGTCTAATTATTCCTAACTTCTCCATTGGCATGGTGCTGTTGCAACAAGCCGCAGTTGCAGCCTCAAAATATTTTGACCATGTGGAAATTATCGAACTGCATCACAACCAAAAAGCTGATGCTCCAAGTGGTACTGCCATTCAAACAGCGCAGTTATTAGGAGAATTGGGTAAAACTTTTAACCCTGCTCTTGTAGAAGAAACGGAGAAATTACCAGGAGCTAGAGGCAGTATAGCAGATGAAGGGATTAGAATTCATAGCGTCCGCTTGCCAGGATTGATTGCCCATCAGGAAGTTATTTTTGGCGCAGCAGGACAGATTTATACTTTACGACATGATACGAGCGATCGCGCTTGCTATATGCCAGGAGTGCTACTAGCGATTCGCAAAGTCTTAGCGCTAAAGTCGTTAGTATATGGATTAGAAAAGATACTTTAAACTTTAAACTCACTATTGGGCATTCATCACTCAGCACTCATGTTAGTACCACTGACTCGCCAGAAATTTGAACAAGTTGTCCCTCTAATTGCCACTGGTTTGCAGTACAAGTACTACTGGGGGAAGTTCTCAAATTTTTTGCAAAGGCTGTTAATTTCTGTAGTTGCCGTAGTTGTTATTTTGCTTGTGACAGTCGTTTTTAAACTTGAGTTTGCTTCAATAGTATTTGTGCTGGGGATACTTAGCGCTTTTTTTTGGCTGTGGTATCCAGTGTTTCAAGCAAGTATGCGGAATTTGCAATGCCGCCGTTATAAGTATGGCGGCTTTTTCCGTGGTCGAGTGCTAGATTGGTGGATTACAGACCAGTTGATGGGTAAAACCGAAACAGTCAACAGCAAAGGCGAATTAGTGATTGTAGAAAACCGAGAAAAACAGATTAACTTAGAGGTGGGTGATGACACAGGATTTAGCATTGAGTTTGTAGCACCATTACGTCCTGCTCACAAAGTTATTACTCGTGGTCAAATTGCAGAAATGGTAGTGATGTCAAATCGCTCTGATTTGAGCAGTATTGAAGAATTCAGCGATATATACTTTCCCAGTCGTGACCTGTGGGTTAGCGATTATCCTTATTTGCGGCGGGATTTCTTCAACGAAATCGGTCGCCGCTTGAGTGAAGACCAACAACAAAAGCCGCGTCGGCGGCGTCGGAGAGTAGAGGATTAAAGAAGTGAAGCAGGCAGGAGGATGTAATCAGTATAGGCTTCTGTTTCAGACACATGCAAAGGACAGACCGACATTAATTATGACCCACCTATTACAGAGATTTTGGTAGTTTGCTCTCAACCGCAAGATTCGCCAATGGTCGCCCATGAGGTTCGGGCATTTGGATTCAGCATAAATCATTTCCTGCCCTGTGCCTTTTGCCTTCTTGCTAACGGGAGCATCCCACTTTGATGAGTTTCCCTTTCAAACGATAGGTCATTGACCCACAAACAAAACCTCCCGACTTAGGCTCTACATAAGTCCGCCTCGGCGGATTTTGTTTAGCTAGCCGCGATTTCCAATTGCTAGATATTTTTTCTAGAGTAGGATGCTTCCTTAAAAACTCGGAGTCTGCAACAATATCGTGAGATCCTTTAACACTCACCTTAGAACTATTGATGTAGATATTATAATCATAAATAACGTTTTTATTTTTATTGTGGCCGGTGATATTCTTGCCAGGAAAAGCATAGAGAATGTTCCTTAAAATTCTGACATCAGATGACACATTGCCAAATATTTGCCCATCTTTAATTTCTGGACTCTGATTATTTAAAACAGCTGTGTTATTGACGATATCAACATGATCACTTAAAAATGTATGAATACCTGAACCACCATTATTAAATGTCAAATTGTTTTGAATTAAAGTCCGTCCTACATATGCATCCAAATTTGGGTTCTGATCATTTCTGGAAGTATCGATAATAATGCCATTACCATCTGTGATCTTTCCCACCGCAATCCAAGGGATGTACATGCGATTGTTATATACCTTGTTGTTGGTCACGAACATCTTGTATCGTCGGTTGGTGTCAGAATTCCAATTGCTTGCCATCGAAATGCCACTGCAACCATAAACACCATACCAGGCATTATTGAACACAGTGTTATTATCCACCTTCACATAATCAGCCTGCAATGCTCCGATACCTGCTCCTCCACAGTCATGCACTTTGTTGTTTAGAATACGGATATGACGAACATGACCATTGGCTCGTCCGTCCATGTTTATGCAGTTTCCGCTTGTAAGTGGATTTGATCTGTTAGTCTTTTGACTTAATGCATAAGCAAGGGTTATATTGGCATTGTTTCCTATAACTTCCAGCCTGTTGATCTCGATATATGAAGCTCCACTTGAAATCAGGATACCGTTCCATGTATTGTGTTTAATTTTTGGGTAATGCCCAGGATAGGCTTTATACTTAATCCATGCTTTTGCGGTTCCAGAACGTTTAATACTTACTACACTCGGAGCTTTGGCTAAGTTTGTATATACTCCGTTCATAATCAATACTGTATCGCCAGGGTTAGTTATATCTGCTGCCTTTTGAATTGTCCTAAAGGCGGATGAAGTAGAGAGTCCACTATTTGTGTCGTCTCCCCTACCACTAACATAATATGTTTTCGGAGTCGCCTTAATGCTGATTAGTTTGTGGTTGGGTAGGATGATTTCCTTGTTAGTGGATACCTGACGGGCGTTTTCAACTAAAGATACTTTTATCCTTTCTTTCCCACCCAAAAGACTTAATACCACGGGAATTGCAAGAAATGCGATTAAACCAAAACGTTGAAATACCACAGGAAAAGGCTCCTTTATCGGCACTACTTAACAAAAATATCAGGTTATTTAGTAGTTTTAAATCCTATTTGGCATAAAGGGAACGATACGGCCGACTTTCCTAACTCCCCCGATTTCCATCTTGTCCATAGGCTTGCCAAGCCAAGTCTACCAATCCATCAACGATCGCAGCTGCTACAACTGCATTACCTTTACGACTATCAATTGTAATGTGAGGCACTAGAGAGTCTTGTAAGCGCTCCTTTGCTTCATTAACATTTACAAATCCCACTGGAGTCGCAATTATCAAAGCAGGTCTAATTTCCTCAGCTTCAATTAAATCCACTAGTGCTGTTAGTGCTGTTTGTGCTTGACCCACCACAAAAATGCCCTCTGGATAACGCTTTGCTAAGGTTTCTATTCCCCATGCTGCCCGAGTTTTTTCTTTTTGAGGGCGTGTCAGAGCTTCCATACTGCAATAGACCGGATTGGCAAAGGTGTTTTGAATCTCGTAGGCAATACCTACTTGTACCATCGGTACATCTACGACAATCGTGGTACGCGCGGCTAGTGCTGCTGCTCCAGCTTGCAAGGCACGCTCAGAGAAACGAATCAAAGACTTATACTCAAAGTCAGCTGTAGAGTATATTACCCGACGCACAATCTCATACTCTGCTGGTGAAAAAACATGATTTTCAATTTCACTATCAATGATTGCTAAACTTTGAGCATCAGTTACGTGCCATTCCATTTTTCTTGAGCTTCTCAAATATTAGCTTTCAGCTTATCAGCTTCAGAGAGTTAGGAGTTAGGAGTTATAAGTTAATTAAAAACTTATAACTCTAACTCAGCATTCATAACTCATTATTAGAAGAAGACCGACTGAAAATAGGAGATAAGTAGGCAACCAAGACGCCAATAAGAAACCCAGAGATATTGCGAACTAGAGGTAACCAGTCGCTTGTGCGTGTCACCACTGGTCCAATACCAAAGGCAATAAACAAGATTCCCCACAAAGGTGAGAAAATTAAAGCCCATTGCCAAGCGAAAACTTGTCCTTTCTCGCGGGGTTGAGCTGCAAATCCACAAATCACCCCACCAATGATTGAGCTAATCAAGGTGAGAATCCATTGCTCTCGTGGAAGTCCGGGGACAACATTGCAACCACCTTTGAGTAAACAGCCTTTAACCGATTCTAAGGCTTGCAGAATGGCTTGGTCTTCGCCTTGTTCGCGGACAAAGTACAAATTACCAAAGCGGGTTTGTAGTTCTATCCAGAAAGTCCGGGGTAAAAGTTCATAAACAGCATCGCCGACGCTAAAACTGAGGATGTTACCGCCACGAGAATCGGCAACTAGTAGAATGCTTTTGTCATCCAAACCCCAATATTTTATGACTGCCCGACCTGGGGTGCGGTCATACTGGGTCAATACTCGCAATTTCCAACCCGTATCGGTTTCAAACTGCTCTAAATCTTTGACAAGCTTTTCTTCTTGCAGCACAGGAAGAGATTTTGCTAAGTCTACAACTGGGGTAAAGGTGTTAGGGAGTAAGTCAGGATTGTCATAAGCCAGTGCTGGGGGAGAGTGCATGACCCAAATTGTCCCAGCCAGGAAAAATACTGCAATAGATACCAGAATTCGTCGCCAAAAACAAGATTGCATGGACGTTTTTATACAAATAAATATCAACGGTAGAAGTGAACAAGTTGTTTTAAAAGAGTACTGGAAAAGTGATACTTCTTTACACTTGTTTACTTTACTCTAATCTAAGGGATCAAAGCAAAGCGTTTTTGGGTATTAGGGATTGGGGAGTGGCATTCGGAAGAATTTTAAATAAAGTGCCTTTTGTCAATCAGTTAAAATACTCAAAATATTTTTAATAAAAATCATAGTCGTGGCAGGGGAGAAAGGTAGGAGGCAAGCGACGATCACTCTTTTTGATTATCATTATCGTCAAAGTTTTTAACAACTCAAAATTGACTAATACCAATTCTGTATGAAGATGCACAGCCTTTTTTTAGTCAATCTTCGTCATCGAAATTGGTTTCCCAGTTAGCAGGGTCGTTGTAACCGTCATTAGCGCGGTATACTTCTGTTTTTAGCCGGCGATTTTCTTGCCTGAGCACTTCTCGTTCTCGCAACGTGAGTGGTGGTTGTTCATTGCTTGGGATGCGATCGCTTATTCGCCTCGCGGGTTTTTGGCGTGTGAAGTTTCTCCAAGCAGCTTTCGCGCCAACAAAGATACTGCGTGTACCTACTTGCAGATTTTGAGCCTGAATTCTTGCACTATCAAGGCTTTGATCAACTTGTTTCATGACTTGACTGGCACTTTTTACACCTTCACCGACATCATCAGTTAAGTCAGTGATCTCCAAACCAGTGACGCGGATAGCTTCTAGAGTGGGTGGTAAATCCCGTGAAAGTGTATCAAATAGCTTTTCTGCACTGCGAGCAGCGCGTGCTAACTCCTGGAAAGCCGGTATTGCCACCACTAAAACCGCAGTCAAACTTGTGGCGACTAAGAGTAAGGAAAGTCCCAACCAAAACAGGGGGTCAATCACGGTTATGTTATTTATGAGCGTTCTAATTGCTGGGCAAGAGAATCTGAGTCTTCAACAGATGTTTGCCGCTTTAAGACTTGGCTTTCTTGCTGACTGGCATCTATACCTGCTGCGATCGCTTCCCGTAATCTATCTAAAGTCTCATCCCAGTTTCGCAGTGCGCTGGCAGAGAGACGATCTGCCTGGATTTGCACACTCGTTGATAAATCTTCTGCCAATTCTGGGATAGCATTGGCAGATTTCTTCAAAATTTTACGCGTTTCGCGCCCTGTGCGTGGAGCTACGAGCAAACCGGTCAAAGCACCGATGGTAGCTCCCAGCATCAAACCGCCAATAAATACTCCAGAACGGTTATTAGACATCTTGTTATTGCTCTCCTTACACCCATTTTAGGTGGGTTTTCTCCCCTTGCAAGACTTAAAGGATTTTATCCAGTTAATCTATCGTGACAAAATATCAGCCAAAAATGTTGCTTTAATATTGAAACTGTTAATTACTTATAATTCAAAACTCCTAGTGTCACCGTCTCACCGTATCCTCACCTCCTTGTGCCACCGCATCCCCGTGTCAGCCCTAATTATAAATGTTCATCCGAACTTGACATGACTCATTTTGCGACTGTTTTTTTCCCAGGTGTTAACTCTAGCCTCCGAAAATAACGCTCCCATATTTGCCGTCCTAGCAAAAGTAGACTGATAATTTGCCGCACTTGTTGAATTTGCATTTGTAGTGCTTGATTTTTCTGGCGTAAGTTGTAAATATTCTCCTGGCTAAGATAAATATTTTCGGGTGCTTTATTCAGTGCTGCATGGGTACAACTTTCATAGACGGTTAACCTATCTGCTATGTATGCTAACTGCTGCTTGAGTTGCCACACCCGCCAAGCCACATAGAGTAGTATCAGTGAAATCAGGGTGTTAACGAGGATAACTAAAATTACCATTGTTTATCTTCACCAATATTTGTAACAAGCATATGCCCACACCTCACAAAACCGCAGTTACAATTGCCTTAGATTCACGACTTGGTTTGCGAAATCAACTTGTATGATCAATAGGCCCCATCATCACTATGTTTCTCTCCTTAAGCGGATAATTCTAGTCAATTTGCGACTTTGGCGGCACATAAGCACAATGGTATAGCCGCTTCAGCAGATGGTGAGAGAACTGCACTACACTTCTTACCAAAGACACCCTAGCATCGCTTTGCTGATTGTGCTTTTATCCCTAGCAGTTTTGCAGCCTGTCGCGTGAAGCGAAGTTTTTGCCTGCAAAAACCTCATTTGTAGTTCACTTACCAAAAATTGCTGGGTCTTTTTTCCCCATTCTCTTCAAAGGTTCAGTTCGCCTTTGGTGTTAGCACAGCGATCGCTAAAAGCCCTAGCTCTGACTGTTCGCTAATTACCTAAGCTGAATTCAGAATTCAAAATTCTGACTTGTTTAATAATAATGATTATCTTTTTTTATACATCCAGTAGGAGTTTAGGATGTCAAAAAAACCACCATCAAATAATTCCTTACGAGCTATTCTTGTTGCTTTGACGATTGGATTTGTTGGGTGCGTAAATCAAACTGCAAGAACTACATTTACTCAAACTACCACGCAGGTAAATGAGAATCTTCCCCAAGTCGTAGCAACTACAAGTGTACTATGCGATTTAACCAGACAGGTTGCCGGAAATAGTGTTAACCTTACCTGCTTGATTTCTCCTACTGCCAACGCCCAATTTTATAAACCAAAACCGGAGGATCGTAAAGCCATTGAGCAAGCTAATCTTATTCTCTATAGTGGCTATAATTTAGAACCAAATCTGATCAAATTAATTAAAGCGACTAAAAATTCTGCACCGAAAATAGCCGTCGGTCAACTTGCGGTGCCTAAGCCACAAAAATTTCAGCGAGGCGATAAGAAAGTAAACGATCCTTATCTTTGGCACAATACTAAGAATGCGATCAGGATGGTAGAAGTAATTAATAGCAACCTGGGAAAATTAGAATCTAGTGATGCCGCGACTTATACCAGCAATACCAGAAAAATCACAAATGAACTCACTCAACTAGATAGGTGGATTAAGTCAAGAATTGCGAGTATTCCTACTAAAGAACGTAAGTTAGTTACAACCTCTGATGCACTGAATTATTACACCAAAGCATACGGTATTTCATTAGTAGGGGGATTACAAGGTATTAGTACTGACAAAAACCTAACAGCTGCAAGAGTGAAAAATTTGGTTACAAATATTAAACGGGCTAAAGTGTCAACAATTTTTGCTGAGACGGCAATTAACCCTAATTTACTTCAATCTGTAGCAAGAGTTGCTGAAGTGAAAATTTCTGACAGGAAGTTGTATGCTCAGGGACTTGGTGAACCAGGAAGTGAGGCAGACACTTATCAGAAAATGATGATTGCCAATACACGCACAATTGTAGAGGGATTAGAAGGGACGTATTTAATGTTTCAACCAAAAGCTGCTCAGTAGTTCTAACCTCAATTGAGTAATCTGATAAACCGAATTTTTTTAGATTACAGAAAATTCGGTTTATCAGCTTCTTTTTTTAAGATGAAAATGGGATTGCTATTTATCTTTTAATCTGAGATCAATAACAGTTGCATTGAAGTTGTAGTTAAAGCCTTCTAACTCAAATGGCATACCAATTTTAACTTTACTGTTACCCAGAACTGGCCCATTTTCAGTGAGTTGGGCTTTGCCATCTAAAGTCAAAATCAAATCTGTACTAAAATTATTGGTTTTTGGATCTGGCAATTCTTTAACAGTACCATCAGGTTGGGGAATATTGATTGTTCTAGGTAGCTGTTGAATGGATTTAATCTCAATCTCTCCGTGGGGTTGATTGCGAATAATCACATTAGTTTTTCCGCCTTTTTTTAATCCGTTATTGAATAATTGCTCAGGGTCACGGACATTCAAACCACGGACTACTAAATCTACTTCTATGGGTACTATTTTCTCACCAACTTGGGCAACACCCAAGCCAGACAAGATGCTAGATGAGATGACAAATATAACTAGCAGAGTTACCAGCGCAGCACCTAAATCTAGGAGGTTGATTTTGCCAAACAAACGACCTTTTGAATCTAAAATAGCCATAAAAATTTTTCCGAGGTAATAGCGAAGTAATTGATTGTAGCAAGAAGGTTTTCGGTAGTAACGGCAATTTTCCCCATTTGATAATAACTCAAAGTATCTAGGGGTTGCGGTTATGCGACAGTTTATCACGAGTTCGTAAGTTTGGAGTGGCGGCAGATGACTCTCAAACTTTTGCCTGTTAGGACTGACGCACGCAGAAATTAATATCTCGTGTTTAAGCCTATCTGTAGAGGGAATCGCTAACCCCCGCAATTCGGTGGCTTTGCCTATACATTAGCTGTATAACAACTCCTTTGGTCTTGAGTTAAGAATGCAACTTAGAATACTCTAAATCCGTCTGATAATTTGTCCCATCATTTTATGTTCTCCCAAAATAATCTTCAGAGTGTATTATGTTCAACTGGAAAAGTTTTGTTGCAAATTCCCGTGTATGGCGGCGTCGCTGGTTTTATCCTTTAATTTCAGTGGTAGTTGCTCTGAGTCTGTGCCTAAGTACACCCTTGCCTGGAAGAACTTTAGACTTCTTGCCTCTTCTACTCCAAGGAGTTCAGGCATTTCAGCTTTCTAATATATCTCCTAACCAAGAGGTTGATCTTGGTAAGCAGATTAATCAGGAATTAGTCGGTAGTCAAGTCCGGCTTTACCGCAATCCCGAAGTTAATCGTTACGTCGAACAAGTTGGTCGGCGTTTAGCAGTTAATAGCGATCGCCCCGATCTCCCCTATACCTTCCAAGTAGTTCAGGATGACAGTATTAATGCTTTTGCTACCTTGGGCGGCTATGTCTATGTCCACACGGGTTTGCTGAAAACCGCAGACAATGAAGCGCAATTGGCAAGTGTACTCGCCCATGAAATTGGTCACATTGGTGGGAAACACGTAGTCAAACAGATGCAGCAAAAAGCGCTCGAAGGTGGCCTATTAACAGCTGCTGGCTTAGACCGGAATACGGCGGTGCAAATTGGTGTCCAGTTAGCGCGAGACTTGCCACGCAGTCGTAAAAATGAATTTGAGGCCGATCAAAGAGGACTACGAACTTTGACACGAACTGGTTACGACCAGTCTGCAATGGTTTCCTTTATGCAAAAGCTGCTGAAAAAAGGTGGTTCTGCTCCAACATTTTTGAGTACGCACCCCGGAACTAGCGATCGCATTGATGCCCTCAGAAGTGCAATTAACTCTCAACCCAGTAATGGAAATTATGGCTTGAATAATGCTAGTTATAAAGCTAATATTCGACCATTAGTGCGGTCTTAAAGTCAAGAATCAAGGGTCATTTCTGCCCTATCTCCTTGATCTAGCCTATCTCGCTTATCTTCCCATCTCGAATGATGCTCAATACTTGTAGCGGCGATCGACTTTGATTTTGGCTGGATCAACTCTGATCACTACATCTTTTAAGGGCAGGGCGCGAAGATAGTCTTTAAAAATGTTAACTTGATAAACTAAGTTATTCGTGACATCCAGTCCAGTCAACCAGCCACTCCGGGGATGATAAGCGCCAGTATCTATGTCTAGCCATCCCTGTCCTTGTGCCAGTTTACCAGGAGAAACACCCGGCAGAGTAAAGGTAATGGTGTGACCGATGATAATTAGCTTATCGGGAAAGTAGGGTTTTTCAATACTATGAAATTCCTCTCGTATCCAGCACAGTTGATCGGCAGTTTGTTCTGTCACCAACTTGGAAGGGTCAACACCAGCATGAGTTAACCAAATATCCCCCAAGTCGAGATATGTAGGCAAAGTCTTCAACCAATCTAGATGGTCATCAGGAATTATAGCCTCGTGGTAACTGGCTACGGTAGCTTGCCCCCCACTATACAACCATGCTTGCATCGTCGGGGAGGAGGTTCTTTCATTGGTCAGAATGTTTAATAACATCTGCTCATGATTTCCCAACAAACATGGGTAGTTATGTCGTTTGACAAAATTCACTACTTGTGCGCTATGAGGACCGCGATCAATTAAGTCTCCCAAAAAATAGACTTGATCATCTGAGGCGGGGGCGATCGCCTCCAACAATGTCATCAAACCTTCATAGTGACCATGCACATCCCCAATTACAATTCGTCTGGGGCTAATTTCGCTCATTGTCTCTTAGCTTCAATAGTTTGGCTAATACTTCTGCTACAGTTTAAGCTGTTTGGTTTCCGTAATAGAAGGTAAAAATACTGAATAAGTTTTATTTTAATTTAATTATTGTCCTAAAAATAAAATATATTGATGATGAAGATAGGGTAAGATGCATACTTTTTACTGCTAAGAAAGAAAATCAGCAAATTTCACCCGCGTTAGCTTAAAATCTTAAAATGTAAGCTGTTGCTGTATTGCTAACTTTTTATCTCAACAATGTCTAAGGATTTCTCTGCTGATATTAGTTCGCGCATCTGCAAGCATATGAATGATGATCATGCTGATGCCATAGTTATTTATGCTAAGGCTTTTGGCGGTATAACAGATGCGATCGCAGCACAAATGCTGTCAATTGATGCACAAGGTATGAATTTAACAGCGCAAGTGAATGGGGAAGCTGTGCCAGTCCGCATTCAGTTTGATCATGTTTTAGCAGATGCGGAAGATGCCCATCAAACTCTAATTGCGATGGTGAAGCAGGCGCGGGTGAAGGCAAAGTAGAAATTGGGATAGGTAAGTAAAATATAGCGATCGCTTCCATTAGTTAAGGTTGTAATCTGGTCTCACAATCTTGATTTTTTAAAGCAATCGTACTTACAGTTATTTTCAGGTAAATAGACCACGGTGTAGGGGCACAGCAATGCTGATTGGTGTCAACTTAAGCTAAAACTCTTTTGAAACCTCTTAAGAGCCTCTGGCTGGAAATGCTCTTTCATTGCGGTGCCGCAAGTCTTGAGGCGGAGCCTCACATTAGGCATTCCCAGTCAGAAACTGGGAACGAGACAATCTCTAAAAGCTTTTTCGCTTACTGGCTTTCAGCTTAAGTTGACACGCATGAGCAATGCTGTGCCTACAATTTATGTGGTTCAAAGAAATGAAAGCTGCTGTAAATCCCACATTTTGTAGGTGCGTAGCCGTAGCCCGCCGCAGGCATCGTAAGTGCTGTATTATTTGAAATGATTTAAATGCTGCATTTTAGAAGTATGACAGCATCACTACTAGATATTAAGTATATATTAGGCTACAGGATATTCACAATTCGTAATTATTTGTTGACCACTGCGGCATACGGCTTGGTTTGAATAATTTCAAGCTTCCAGTCTGAAGAATAATCAGGCAACTCATAGCCAACCCTCTTAACATGAGCCAACATCAACTTATCCCGTTGATGCCAAACTGCAAATATTTTCTCTCTGCCATCATAAAGCGTTTCCAGGTCGATTTGATAAACCTCATTTACCCGCTTCAGTTTCAAACCCAACAAATTTAACAGTCGGCTGAGTATTTTTATTGCCGAAACCTGCTCTTTCTCTCCAACTAAGTTAATACCAAGCGCTCTTTTAATATGCTTACTATGCTGAAAAACAACATTTTTAAGTAATATCAAATCTGGATTACTCTCGGTAAATTCTCGTTCTGCTTCAAGAAACTGAAGCATTCCCAAGGCTCTCATCGCCTCAACTTTGAGCGTATAAGTTTTTAAATCTGGTAGGAAAACTTTCCCTTCACCCCAAGATAATTGCTGATGCCATTCTTGCTCATCTCTAACATGAAAATACTCGCTTTCGTGAGTTAAATAATAGTGAATTAACAGTTGAGGATAATATCCGTGGTCATCCTGCAACTTTAGGCAAGGAGTAACTTCTATCTCATATTTTTGCCTGAGAACATATTTGTTAATTTGGTTGCGTTCTTTATCAGTTAGGGAATGCTTCACTAATAGCTGCTCATATTCTACATAATCGATATTTTGAGCATTAGCTACAGCAGTTGCTAGCGATAGTTGATTTTGCTGCTTAATATCTTGAATTTTGCGTTTAATTTCTTTAGCTTTTTGACGGCTTTGCGCCCAATCTTTTTGAACTTTGACAATTTCTAAAATTAATCTTCTGCGAGTAGCTGAATCATCAGCATCAGTTGCCAAAAAGGCCAGGCGTAAATCTCGAATAATATTATTGTGAACAGCATTACTCCGCATCTGAATTTGATGCCCATCAGCAATCAAACCGTCTTGCATCGATTGACGGTAGAGGCGGATAGAAGCATTTACCCTTGCAGATAACTTAGCCCAAGTTCGCAAATGAATCGGGTCATGAACTAAAGGTAAATCCACATCTATTTTATGTAATGGACTAAGCAAAGCTAAATTTTCTTTTTGATTTTCCTGATACCAATCAGATAGCAAGCGATAATTTGTACTACCACTACCAATTAAGCCAATACCTCGTTTAGCGCACCAGACAATACGCGGAACATCATCCCGCACTCTCGCTAATGCTTGTCTTGCTTCTGAGTCAGGAATTACCCCTTGAAAAATGCCATAAACTCGGTCGAAATGTTGGACATCAATACTAATTCCCGTACCAAGGCTAGGCGTAACAAAAACGCCGTCATATTCAGAGATTTTTTGATTGATAGCTGCAATAAAATCAACCGCTGCGTGGCCAGGTGTGTTTGTAGTGTGGCTACTAACTACAAGAGTTTTGGGAAATTGCCGTCGTAATTTTTGTAACCGCTCTTTCAGATAACGTTCAATTGTTTCACAACTGTAACGCCCAGCCCGACTATCGGTAGTAACGTAACATTTACGTCCAGCAAGTAAATCCAATTCCAGTTGGTGAATTAGCGGTGTTGGGTTGGGCGAATCATAAAAAGTCACGTCCCAACCATGCTGAGGTTTCCACTGGTTGAGAACTACCCAAGGTGTTAATTTAATTCCTGCCAATCCCTGTAAATATTCAAGTGACACATCTGATAAATCAGCATCTTGGGCAATTACTAACCCTCCAGTTGTTAAAACTGTAGAAATTAATTGCTGGAATAATTTTAATATTTTTACACGCTTGTGTTTACAAGTATTACTATTTAATAGATGCCACAAAGATTGCTCTACTTCATCCAAAATTACTATTGCTCCCCGCCAATTTTCAGGGTTAAGTTTCCAAATGGAATCAACACACAATCCAAAAGATTTCAGAGGAGGAGAGACGCGATTAATCGCGTCTGTACAGGAGTTAGGAGTTAGAAATTTGGAATTTTTATCTATTCCCCATTGAATCCCAATTTTTTCACACAAAAATCGTCCTAGTAGAATTCTGTGAGTAATTAATAAAACGGGTTGATTTCTACTTTTTGCTTGCTGAACAACAGCTTGCAGTGCTGTAGTTTTACCTGTTCCTTTGCCAGATTTGACTCCTACTAATCCAGAAGTGGGGAAAGGTATTTCACTTATATAAGGGCGGTTGAAAGTGAGTGTAGCAGGAATGCTTAACTCGGTGTGGGGTTTGGTTTGAGCAAGATAAATTTCTAAATCAACACTTTGACGATAAACTTTATCGAAACTACCTGCACCTTTAGCAACGATAAACTCATCAACCCCTTTTTCCATTCCTGGAAGTTCAATGACTTTAACAGGGCAATTTTTTTGCTGGAATAAACAACCAAGCTGAGAAATAGCATTATTTACAGCAGCAATTTTTTTAGGTTGAGTTTCAAAATCAAAGCAAATATAAAAGGTACGCT
Organism: Nostoc sp.; assembly: GCF_036919675.1. Taxonomy (GTDB): domain Bacteria; phylum Cyanobacteriota; class Cyanobacteriia; order Cyanobacteriales; family Nostocaceae; genus Nostoc. Next base: position 21,241 of record NZ_JBALCP010000082.1, on the reverse strand, counting down.
TTGTAATTGCAAACGCTGCTAAGTCGGGAATCAGCTGACGACGGGTAACTTTACCAAATTCATCTTTGACAACCCGATAACCACTGCTAATTCCGGGAATGGCAATAGCTGCATATCCTTGCGTCAACAGTGTGGCTGCTTTCTTCACACCCTCGCAGAGAATCAGGGGAATGTTCTCTTGCATCACCCATTGCCAAAAGCCTCTAACTTCACCATCAGCAGTAATGGTGATATTGTCAGGCATGACCAGATTATAACGTCCAGCGACTTGCTGCCACACTTGCAGCGTCACCCGCAAACAAAACACCCGCGTTGGAGTGCTGGGGGGATGTTCGTATTTGATGGACTTACCATTGTGATTCTGTCGGGGTTGGTTTGGCTTAAAGCATCCCCATTCCATCATTTGCCAATTATTCAAAGGGTCTAACCCCGAACACCACCAACCACCTTCAGTGATATGAGCATAACGCTGCAACCATCCACTCTTCACCATTCCGGTATTGGTGCGGGGGAGTAGCTCAGAAATCAATAGGTACTCATAAGCAGTTACGTCTTGGAGTGACCTAAAATTGAGTTGCACTAAGTGTAAGTCTATACCACTACTCTTGACTAGTTCTTCAAGGTGTTGAGGGTGTAAATAGTGCAGATGCATAAGGAAAGGTGTGAAGGGAAAGTCAATGAGATTAAAACATTAACATGCATCTGCTTTTTTTCTATAAGAGATATTGCGAGGCTTTTATGATGCTTTTTTTACTTCGTTATGGGAGACACATCGGTTAAGCCTCTAGTAGGTTATTCTGCCTATTAGATCCCCAAAGTAATAATTTTGTATTGTGATATTTGTTCGCAATTAATTTTTATTTATCAGTAAATTTCTGCGTTAAGGAATGCGATCGCTCCAGGGGTTGCCGCAGGCATCGCTATATGGTAACATATCCCAAGATAAGCTTTTGTCAGGAATAGTAGACGCACAGTCGCTTGTAGCTATGTGCTATTTCAGTTAATCATATCTTGCCTTTCAAAAATATCATATGATTGAAATATGAGATATCTAAATTTAAATTCAGTTTCATCAATACCAGCTTCAGATGTTAAATAATAAAACGTTTTATAAGACTCAATTATGCTTCTTGTTAAAATTGCCGCTGATGAAAAATCAACAAAATTTGGGTTGTCGATATTTTGACTTAAGATGTGCAAAATAGTTGTACCAGTAGACTTCATTCTATATAAAATATGATGCCTTAGTTTATTTTTATCATCTAATTTTTCATAAGTTGTATTCAAAAAATTAAAAATTTGATTAGTTAGAATGAGAGATGACTTAAAAATCTCTAATAGTTCTGAGTAACTCATACTTATTGCTTTGGTAAATTTTCGTTAGTTCAATTGAAGCTTTCTCATATTTCATAATTAAAAAAAACATGAGGGTAAAGAGCATACATGACTCCTCACCCCTAAATCTTCTCGATTAACCCCGAAACTACACCCCGACGACTTCCTTGGCGGCTTATAGCACCTCAGGATTGATTTCCTGGAAACCGCAATCGCGATTAAATTTCTTGGTGCTGCACTAAATTTATCTTCTGTCAGGTGAAATCATTGCTAAATAGGACGTAAAACTTCTAATTCACTAGGATGAGTTAAAACCTTGCCTAATGGTTCGCTGAAATAAACAACTTGATAATTAGGTGCAAGTTCTGTTTGTAGTTGCTTCCACAGACTAATTCCTTCTTCTTCAAAAGCCGCTTCAGCTTCTTCACTCAAATCTGGTGAGTTAGCAGGATCTTGCCAATTTAATGTTGCATTGTAAGCAGATGCCCATTTTTTAAGATGGCTAATGGTTTCTTGACTGAGGGGCAGTCTTGCTGGATCGATATTACCAACTTTATCAGTATCTGCCCACCATAAAGGAGCGCACCCATAATCAGCCATTAGTTTTATCTTTACTGCCATAGCTATTCAGGTGGAATTATGGTAACGAGGCGGGATTAGCTCCGACTATATAACCATTATGCTTATCGTCACTGCTATATATTGTGTTTGTCCATTAAAAATTACTTCATAGATTTCCCGGTGAGCTTCTATTGTTCCTTGATAACCCAGAAACTTTCCTCTTGTCACAGCAGCCATAACAGCATCAGGGATTTCATTTTCGGAAATTCCGCGTCTGGCAAAATCATCTTGATGTTCCTTTAAAATGTGTGATAATCCGCTACCTCTTTTACCAGCTTTGCCCTCTTCTAAAAATACGATTTTGCCATCAGCTTGCTTGGCAATCCGCACAACCTTTTCTGGACTGTGCTTAATACCAGCCTGACACAGTGCCGCAAACAATGCCGCTTTGTCATCGTTCATATTTAATTTAGTTATTTTAAATAGTTATTGAAAGAAATATATAAAAATTAATATTAAATCTATGATATCTCATAATTTAATTTTTATCACTAAAGTAAAAAAAAATGGGGGTAAAGAGTATACATAACTCCTCACCCCTCAATCTTCTCGATTAACCGCTAACCTAAGCCCCGACTGCTTCCTTCGCGGCGTAAAGAACCTCAGCGTTGATTTCTTTGAAACCGCGATCGCAATTAAATTTCTTGGTGCTGCATTAGATTTATAGAGGAAGTTCTGGGATTAGCGCCCACTATATATTCATTATCGCTTACAGTCACACAGATGTATTGGGTTTTGCCATTAAAATTAACTTCATAAATAGTGCGAGTTTTTTTTCTTCCTTGATAACCAATTATTTTACCTTGGGTCACTGCGGTGATAATTGCATCTGGTATCTGGTTTGGCTCGATTCCCTGATCTGCAAACTCTAAAGAATGTTCTTCCAATATATGTTGCAGTCCTGCTTCCGCATTTCCCTCTTCTAAAAATATGATTTTGCCATCAGTTTGTTTGGCAATCCGCACAATTTTCTCAGGACTGTGTTTAACGCCAGCATCAAGGAGCGCCGCAAGTAATCCCGCTGTGTCTTGATTCATATTTAATTTGGTTATTTTAAATAATAATTTATATAATAAATTTAATAATATCTCAGATTCAAGCTGCTTATCAAGCCTTTTAGTTAATAAAATTGAGGGGTAAAGATCCTCAATAAATCCTTACCCCTTAATCTTCTCAATCAACCTTCAAATCTACGCGCCTACAGCCTCCTTGGCAGCGTACAAAACCTCAGCGTTAACTTCTTTGAAACCGCGAACCTAAGCCCCCACTGCTTCCTTCGCGGCGTATAATACCTCAGCGTTGATTTCTTTGAAACCGCGATCGCGGGCAAATTTTTCAGTATTACGCTTCACTTTACCGCGAACAAATCCAGGAATTTTGTTCAATTCTGCTTGACCATCTTTTGTCCAGTTGAGGTCAGAATCAGCAGAAATTCCCCTAGTAATAACTTCTTTGGTATCGTGACCACCGAAGATTTCTAACAGATGATCTTCCATTCCCAAAGTGAAGGAATTATAGATCAAATCTGTAATCTGATTCGTGCCTTCGTAACCCATAAATGGTTTGTAACCAATGGGGAAGTTTTGGACATGAATTGGTGCAGCAATTACGCCGCAGGGAATATCCAAGCGCTTACCAACGTGGCGTTCCATTTGGGTGCCGAAAATAGCAGAGGGTTCGACACGAGCGATCGCATCCCCAATTGCACCATGATCTTCGGAGATTAACACTTCATCGCAATACTCGCTAACCTCTTCGCGGAACCAGTCTGCATCATATTTGCAGTAGGTTCCAGCCCAAACAACATGAATCCCCATTTCTCGCGCCAGAATCTTGGTGATGGCGGCGGCGTGGGTGTTGTCACCAAAGACCACAGCTTTTTTGCCAGTCAAGTTTTGACAGTCAATAGAACGGGAGAACCAAGCAGCCTGAGAGACATACAGGGTTTGCTCATTGATGAAGTTTTCGTAGTCAACTTCTGCACCTTGAGCGTTAATTACCTGCTGAATCTTGCGAATACAACGGGCAGTTTCCACTACACCCATTGGAGTAATGTCTATATAAGGTGTGCCAAATTGTTCTTCCAGGTAACGAGCTGTGGTCAAACCAAGTTCACGGTAAGGCACCAGGTTAAACCAGGCTTTGGGCATTTTCTTCAAGTCATTTACCGAAGCACCTTCGGGAATTAAGGTATTTATCTCAATTCCCAAGTCAGCCATCAACCGTTTGAGTTCGGTGCAGTCGTGATTATTGTGGAAACCAAGGGTAGTAGTACCGATAATGTTAACTGAGGGCTTTGCAGTTTTGCCCTCTGCCAATTCGCCCCGTTTCCGGGCTTTTTCAATGTAGTATTGGACGATTTGATCGAGAGTGCGATCGGCGGCTTGCAGTTCGTTGTAGCGGTAGTGGTTCACATCCGCCAGCATTACGTCTCCTTTCGCTTCCAACTGCGCCCGTTCAACAAAGTTGTGCAGGTCTTCTTGCAAAATGCTGGAAGTACAGGTGGGAGTTAACACAATCAAATCCGGGTGTTCCTCGGCATCCTTACGGATGATGTTATCTACTACCTTCTCTTGGGAACCACGCGCCAAAACGTTGCGGTCAACCACACTGGTTGTCACTGGAGTGAAATCCCTCTCCCGCGATAGCATGGAGCGCATGACATTAAAGTAGTCATCGCCAATGGGGGCGTGCATGATCGCATGAACATTTTTAAAAGAGCTAGCGATTCGCAGAGTGCCGATGTGGGCTGGCCCAGCATACATCCAGTAAGCCAATTTCATGTTTGTGTTCTCCCTTTTCAACAGAAATAACACGGAGTCCGATAAGAGTGGACTATAAGTGCTTGATTATTATTAAATCGTTTCTGATTGTCTCAAAACTTGTAGCCCTGATGAAGTGAAGACTTGTAAGGATTTTGTCTGAAGTGCGTAGGCTTGTCCAGCGTAGGCATCGCCCAAACCTCGTACCTGATTGGAATCTAGCTTCTGAACTTTAACAACATTACTGTTGATTTTTTAAAATAAATCTTAATTTTTCGGCAAATTTATTTTCAATTTGGGGCGGTGTGTTAAGCATCACCAATAAATTTAGAAAATTTATGTACAACTTCTCCAAAAATACAAAGATCCTCTCAGAGGATCTTTGTAAAGAATCAGGTTGTATCAAGATTCTCCCTAACCCTCCTTAAACCAGGAAAAAAGGGGAGAATAACACTAGCGCAATTTGTTCATTCGAGGGAGTAAAAATTAACCTAGAGAGGTGTTAATTACTGCCGAAAAATTTCTACTTTTTGTAACACTACCTCTTGATTGGGGCGATCTCTAGTCGTAGGCACTTTGGCGATCTTGCTGACTATATCTAGACCTTGGACAACTTCACCAAAAACACTGTGTTTGTTATCAAGGTGAGGCGTTGGTGCTTCTGTAATGAACCATTGCGAACCATTTGTACCGCGTCCGGCATTCGCCATCGACAGGATACCTGCACCAGTGTGTCTCAATTCAGGATTAAACTCATCCTCAAATTGATATCCCGGGCCACCAGTACCCCAGCGGTTGGCGGTATCTAGATAACGACTCAGAGGATCGCCACACTGAATCATAAAATCAGGGATGACCCGGTGAAAGCGAACCCCATCGTAGGCTGGAGTTCCCTTACCAGATTCACCAGTTTTAGGGTCTTTCCAGTCGATTGTTCCGGTTGCTAGACCAACAAAATTTTTGACGGTGTTGGGGGTTCGCTCTTCTTCCAAACGAACTACGATTTCACCCAAGGAAGTAATTAAACGAGCGTGCAGCTTGCCATTACCGGGAATATTAATTTCTGGAAAGTTCATCAGATATCCTACTTTAACAAGTGCCAGTATTTGACCTATATAAGTTTATCAGCATTCAAGTTGCTCCCTTTAGACATGACAAAAAAACTGAAGGAAGGAAACTTGAGCAAACGAATATTTTACTCAGGCAAATTTATTGCTGGATTCCGGCTAAAAAATCCTCTAGGGACTAGCTTAAAGCCAACTCGGTGGACAGGCATCACAGGCCAATCTTCCGATCGCGGAATATGAGTTACGCCCATTGTGTACCACAGCACGATATCTTTACCCATCAAAGATTCATCGTCAGCAATATATTTTGGTAAACCCTGTCCTGGTTGAGTTTGGTTGGGATAATCGCCACCAGCATAAAGTTCAGCAGATTTATATTTTGTTACCCAGACGTGGTGAGTCGCAAATTCTGCCCGTTGACGGATTTTCGAGCCTTCTACTGGGAAAAACATGGAGTTTGCACCAGGCATCAGCATATATCCAGGTGCAGCCCCTAGCGGATTTTTCTTATCTGCACTAACAATCATCCATTCCCGGCTGTTTTTCATATCCAAATCGCGCACAGCAGCCGTTTCATTTGTTAATGGGGTTTCTACAAGTGCGATCGCATTTCCTAATGGATTTTTCTCATCCATCGGCAAAGCTTTCACGTTCATTTCCATCACAGAATTAGCTTGACCATCTACATCTAAATCTAAGCGGTAGTTGAAAAAGTGCTGGTGATTTACTCCGAAAATATTCTTAGTGATTAGCTGACCATCGGAATTACCTTCAGATTGCTTTTCAGAAGCCGTTCCCTGCGCCAGGACGATACCCGTTAATTCATTTTGGACTTCCAAAGTCCCATCCTGGTGAAAGATCCAATTGATGCTGTAATCATAGTTGTCAATCGCCGCAGTCATTGTCATCACTAATTCTCGACTGCGACGGACATCATTGCGCTGAGTATTATACTCATAGTGCTTCCAAAGCATTCCGTTATCGCGCTCGTAGATACCGATAACCCCTGGCATTACATAAGGTTCTCCCTGCTCATTAGCAAATACAGCATTTAGCAACAGGCCGTTTTCGGGAATTTCCTTACTTAACTCCATCGTATTTGCTAGCAAACCAAGGTTATATTCTCCAACATCAAAGGCATTCCTAAATGACCAAGTAGGCTCAGGATCGCCATAAGGTACTACCATCTCCGATAGACTAGCGCGGTATAAAACTGGTCGGATATTTTCCCCGTCCTTGTGCGTCACTTGGTATAGCATTAATCCATTCCGAGGATGCATTAAATAGCGAAACTTCCAACCTTGCCAGCTAATTTCATTGTCTTTGCTTTGGAAACTTACACCATTTGGTTGCAGAATATTTAATGCTTTAAGTGGTGAAAGTAATTTGCCCAAGGACTTTACATCATAGTTCCAGTTTTCCTTAGAGAAAGGGACATTTCCTCTATCAACAAAACTGGCGATTTTACCTGTGTTCAAATTGACAGTTGCTACGACTCCTTCAATCGGACTACCGTAATAGTTCCAGCCTTTACCTTTGTAGTAAGATAAGCTCCGACAAAGACGATTACCTGTTGCTTCTTCCTGTTGACTCAGGATTCCTGGGTCCCATGAACTGATTTTGACTTGATCGAAATCGGTAATTCCCCGCCTTCGCATCGCTTTTTGCCATCGGGGATCGGCTTTGACTACTTGAGTTGCTAGTTCATATTCTGAATTGACGATCGCAGGTTGGACAGACGGTATTTCTTTCCAAGAACTTAAGGTTTGGCTTGTCAGATCAACAATTCCCTCAAAGGTTTTGTTTTGCGATCGCTCATAGATTACCAAAAAAGCTTTTCGCTGGAAGACTTTACCAGGTGTAAATTTCAGAACTTCTTCTTTATCTGGTTCTTGTAAAGCAATAAGTGGAAAAGCTGCCATTTCGCTCAAAGTTTTTTCTCTTTTGATCACCGAAACAGCTGTACTAATTTCTGCCTCTGTTAGCGAAGTGAGAGGATGGGAAATCGAAGGCTGTTGAGCCATTAATTTCCCCATTAATCCAAGTGAGAGAGAAATGACGACAATGATGGGAATAGCTAGCCACAAAAAACGCCTTAGCCGCTTAATCATCTTTTACATTCTTACAAAAGACGTATAGTTATCTATTTCTAAGCCGAAGCTTAAAACCCGATAAATTAAGAAGCTAAAGCTAAATTAATTTGCTAATAGTTGGGGGGACTGAAGACTATAGCGTTTTTCGTTTGTATACAATACACACTGACTTCACTTCTATTCCTCTCTCCTTTGAATCTTACTCCCCAACGCTAGTAAGGAAGGGGCTGTTCTTGTTAGGTCTTAATTTACGCAGAAACCAAACGGCGTAAAGATTCAGCACGGCGTTTAGCAATAGAGTTATTTGGAGCAAATTTTAGTGCTTCTTCGTAAGTTTGTAACGCCTGAGCAGTTAATTTTTTTTTCTCGTAAGCATGACCGAGATTATTCAACCCTGTTACGTAGTCTGGTTTAGATTTAAGGGCTTCTTTATACTGACGAATTGCTAAGTCATATTGCTCTTGGATAAAATAAACATAACCCAGCCCATTGTAGATGGGGGCAATATTTTCTTCTCCCTCTTCTGGGGCAGCTTTCAGAGCTTTTTGAAACAGCGCGATCGCTTGGGAATACATTTTTTTGTCTGAATAAATACTGGCTAACTCATAATATTCTTGAGTCGTACCCTTTTCTTTCTCTAACTTCTTTCGCAATTTTCCAAAGGAGCCTTCAATCTTGCGAGTTTTGAAAATCTGGCGAAAAACACCCACGGCTGCAATTGTGAGTAGAACCACCAAAATTGAGAGATAAACAACGGCTAGACTGTTATCCATTGCTGCAAATACAAATATTAAAAGTTGCTTCTGTAATCTATTATTAGCCTATTGGGCATGAGGGAGATGAGGCAGACGCGATTAATCGTGTCTCTACTCCTAACTCCTGTACAGACGCGATTAATCGCGTCTCTTAAGGTAAACCCCAATATTGAGAGCGTTGCTGGAGCCAACCTTCTTCTAAGTAACGAGCGATCGCTTGATTCACATTTCGTCTTAACTCATCGTACTGCAATCCCTTGGGCATGACTACAGACAAGGGTTCAGTTGATAGCTTAGTTGGTAGTAGCCGATATTGGGGATATTGTTGCACCCAACCGCTCAGAACGCTAGCATCTGCGGCAAAGGCTACGGCGGCATTACTTTCTATTTTCTCTCGCGCTTCCTCATAGGAATTCGCTCCTACTAACTCGCCATTTGGCACATAGTACCGCACTTTAGCGATCGTGCTGGAGTTATTCAGTACGGCAATTTTTTGTTTTGCCAAATCACTCAATTGCTGGACAGAGGCATCTTTTGTAACTAATACAGTGCCATCCAAATAGTAGGGAACACTGAAACTAACTATGCGGCTACGAGATTCAGTTGCTGTTACCCTAGCGATCGCAAAATCAACTTTCTTGTCTAAGACTACAGACAGGCGATCGCGATTCGCTACAGGTTTCAATTTGACAGCCTTTGCTTTCCCAACCAAATCACTTGTCAAGCGCTGTGCCAAGTCAATTTCTAAGCCTTGCAAATTGCCACTGGTATCTTTAAATCCCAAGGGACGCAAGTTATCTTTAACTGCAACAGTTAAATAGCCCCGCTGCTGAATTTCTGGCATTTCGGCGGCAGATGCAGTTAAGCCTGTCCCCACTATGGAAAAGCAAGATATCCAAAAAATAGTGGCGGATAATACCAGATGTAACCGAGTAATTACTTGCCATCTGTTACATCCGTTGTACATCCGTTACCACCTTTATCCTTTAGCTTGATTTGCTAGTTCAGCAACTTTGCCGAAGCTAGCTGGATCGAGGACTGCCAATTGCGCCAACATCTTGCGATTTAGTTGGATATCAGCTTTTTTCAAGTTACCGATCAACTGGCTGTAGCTCAAGCCGTGTTGCCTTGAAGCAGCGTTGATGCGGGTGATCCAGAGGCGACGAAAATCGCGCTTTTTCTTTTTGCGATCGCGGTAGGCACTCCTTAGTGCCTTCATCACTTGTTGGTTGGCAGTTCTAAACAGAGTTGAGTGGGAACCGCGAAAACCTTTAGCTAGTTTGAGAATTTTATTGCGGCGCTTCCGAGCTACATTACCGCGTTTTACCCGTGTCATAACTTATTTCCTGAAGGACTTACAAATATGGGAGCATCAAGCGCACGTTGAGTTCATCGCGTTCATGTACAAGTCCGGTCTTGGACATGCTACGCTTTTTGTCTGAAGATTTGTGCTCTAAAAGGTGGCTTTTGCCAGCTTTCCGACGGACAATTTTGCCGGTGCCGGTGGCACGAAATCGCTTCGCTGCGGCTTTACGAGTCTTGAGTTTAGGCATGGTCTAGCTTTAATTCGACACGATCCATTATTATATACTATAAAAATTGCTCGAATGGAAATTAAGTAAACGATTTAACTACCGCCATACCCAAATCATCATGACAGTGTACTGAAACAACAGTTTGATCAATATTTGCTACTCGATTAAAAATCATTTGCAGAAGTTGCGAAAAATCTTCTGGCGATGCCAAACCTAAGCTATCAGGAATACTAATAGTGTTAGCACCACATGCTAACCGACAGGGGTTGGAGCAAGGTTAAAATAATTCGCTGCTGTTTAGGCTTCTTGATAAATTATTTCTTGAAACTGGATCATATCTTTTTGCGGATCGGCGTGGCTAACTTTCACTAATATCTGTTCGCCCAAGTTCACAGAACGTTTGAAAGTCATTGGCAACTGCAAGCCCAAATCTTCTAGCAAAATTAGTGCCAAGTTGCTGTCTTCCCGCAGCCACATCAATACTGTCACATCCCAAGTTTCCTCTGGATGACGGCGTAAATACTCTAGAGCATAATATCTATTAGTTTGCCGTTCCACCATCGTCACTTCTTGGGTGATACTGGCAACAGTCATCATTACTTCTTTTAGTTGTTCTGCGGAAAATGGTAAAACTTCACCACGCAAATGAGCTTTCAATTGAAAGTGGGTGAGCAAGTCACTGTAGCGGCGGATGGGAGAGGTTGCTTGGGTGTAGGTATCCAAACCTAAACCAGCATGACGCAAAGGCGTGATGCTCATTTCACTCTTGGGCATACAACGACGCATGGCGCAGGCGCGAACGAATCCAGCCGGAAGTAGGAGCAATTCCTCATCTGGAGGTAATTCCGGTTGCGGCTGACCGCGAAAGGGCAAAGGTATGTTATGAGCTTTACCATAACGAGCCGCAACTTCACCGGCAAGAATCATCATTTCTGCTACCAGTTGCCGCGACGGGGAATCGTCCAAAATGTCAATGTTGATCTCGTCACCTTTGACTTTGATCGTCGCTTCCGGCATAGTGATGCTAATTGCCCCTTGGGCGTAACGCCAAGCTTTGCGCCGCTGTGCCCAAGTAGCGATCGCGGCAATTTCCGGTTCTGCTTGTACCCTTAATTGCAGCATTTCATCTACATCTTCGTAGGTGAGGCGATAAGTCGGCTTAATCGAACTGGTATGAATGCTGTAATCTTCTACTACTCCAGTTGTACCTAAAACAATCCCAAAACTGAGGGCGCAACAAACTTTTCCCTGGATCAGACTCATTGGCCCAGTTGCCAATACCTCTGGGAACATGGGAATCATCCCCGTAGGTAAATAGACTGTACTACCCCGCTTTCTGGCTTCCAAATCTAATTCATCTTCCGGCACTAACCATCTCGTGGGATCGGCGATATGCACCCATAGGCGTTCCCGTCCATCAGCGAGTACTTCCCAACTTAGACCATCGTCGATCTCTGTGGTAGTTTCATCATCAATGGTGTAGACCTTCAGGTGAGTCAGATCCAAACGGTTTGTATCTGAGTCAATCGGCGGGAAATCCAAACGCTGTTGCGCCACTTCTAATACCTTATGAGGAAATTGAATTGGAATTGAAGAACGACGCAGGAACAAGTTTTCATAAGGACTCCAGCAACCCAAATCCACCAACAGTTGAAAGGCTCCTTGGGGTGTTGTGGGCCGTCCCAGCATGGTCATAGTTTCTAATACTGGAGCGCTGGGCGGATAAGCACGAGCCAAGGAGTCATAATTAACCCCCGTCCGCACGGTGTCAGCTATCAGCGCTGCGTATTTTTCTAGTCCTTCTAAGCGTTGGCGATCGTGGCGGCCCCACTCTACCACTTCACCTTTGAGCGCCTGCTCTATACGAGTTAAAAATTCCTGCTGTCCCTTAGCTTTTAGTGCCTCTACTTCCAGCTGGTGCTTGCGTTCTGCCACCTGAGCAGCAGTTCGCGGTTCGTAAGCGTCTCCTTTTTGCTTGAAATAAAGTTTGTCGTCTGATAACAAGCAATAGGCGGCGTAACAAAGAGGCGCGGCTGATTCTGAAAATAGCAGATTCGCCATTTGGTCTGGGGTGACTGTTTCCCCATCTTCAACCAGTAATTCCCAAGCCACTTCTAAGCTAGATGGATCTAAATAAGGCTTGATCTGCTCCAAAAAGCTGGCAATCTCAGACGGCTTGTAAGTCTCTTTGGTAACTGTATAGGTTATTTGTTTAGGCGCGAGGCTGTGGGATTGACCACGTTCGTCTACCACAAACCAGCGGGTTTTACCGTCTGGACGTTCTACGATGCCCAGACGGCGATCGCCTTGAACCCTAAATTCAACTAGCGTCCCCTTCTCCACAACTCTCGCACTCTAATAATTTTAGATTTTAGTCGCACAGGTGCGCTGGAAGCGCAACTTGGATTTTGGATTTCATAACTGGTATTAAATCCTAAATCCAACCATTTTTGATGCAGCAATTCATTTTACACTCTCTTCTTCAGATTTGAGATTTTGGTCTTAGTAAAGATAAAGCCAAATGTTTATTTAAATACAGCTTCTCTTTATAACCCAAAATCTAAAATCCAAAATTGCTCTAGCCTTCCGCGTTGATAAATGGCAACAAAGCCACAATCCGCGAACGTTTAATTGCTAATGTCAACTCTCGCTGTTGCTGAGATGTCAGCCCAGTTATCCGACGTGGCAGTATTTTACCCCGCTCTGTGACAAACTTACGCAATAAATCAACATCTTTATAATCGATTGGTTCTCCTGGCTTGATCGGAGAAAGACGACGACGGAAATAACTCATCTCTATTTAATTTCCTTGTGAACGGTATGTTTATTGCAGTGGGTGCAGAACTTTTTCAGTTCTAGCCGATTTGTAGTGTTGCGGCGATTCTTGGTACTGGTATAACGTGAAACACCAGCAGAACGCTTATCTAAATTTGTCCGACACTCGGTACACTCTAGTGTCACAATTATGCGGGCACCTTTACTCTTAGCCATAATCTTACAAACAGTGAAGCCTGAAGAGAATTAACACAAATGACTATCTTCTCACATTCCGCCGCATATTTTCAACTAATCTTTTGACTTTTATATCGAGCGAGTAGCCACGACGCGACGAAACTATGAAAGTTCCGCAGTAGCGATCGTGTAAAGCCTGCCGCATTTGGGCATCATAGAAGGCAGTCCCACAATCAATTGCTAAGGGAAGTACTAGCAGTATAGCAGTGGGATTGGCTCTAATATTGCTCAGGGCAATTGACACTAAAAGGGCACCCAAGCCGATGATTGCCTCTCGCTTCAGCAGTGAGAGCAAATCTGGAATTCTGCCCATCACTTGCCCATCTTCGACTGACAACACCTTTAAATCGAACGCCCAACGCCCTAAACTTTGCCCTTGATTGTTGTATACCAGTAGCACCCGCAAAACTAGCCAAAGTATTACGAAAACTAAGATTTCAACAAATTGAATCCCGATATCGCTGCCTCCCAGTAGCGAACTGACTAACCAGACACCAAGGAAATCAAGTCCCAATGCCATACCTCGCCGCCCAATACCAGCCTTGGGATAGTGTTTTTGGGGAACTCGTTCGATTGTCATACAAAATAGGTATTTTTATTTAGGGGTTGGGGAATAATGATTGCTCCTGTTTTTTATATTAAGATGATGACTTGGCTACTTGCTGCGTTGTAAACGAACAAAAACCAGCCAGCATAATATTTATGAAACTGCCAACTGCACGACTCAAGAATAGGATTAAGCAGCTATAGGGGTTCTCATCCCCTGCCGATTCGCCTTTGGCGTTCTCGGAGAATAGCCGCTACGCGTCATGGATGCAAGATACAGTAGGAGCGTACTGCTAATCCCAGAATGACTTAAGCTTTAATTCTGTTTTTGGGAAATATTGTATTGTTGTAGAAACTTAATTTTAATTAATTTGGAAGTTGTATCCATGAAACATCTGTTTACTAAAACAGCTTTTAGGATAGTGACGACTACTAGTTTAGTATTAGCGATCGCCATAACCACTAACGACCTAGCTGATGCTGCTGAGTTCAACTTTAACTGGAAAGGAGACACCGGTTATTCAGCTAAAGGTTCATTTAACTATGATACAACAACTGCTCCAAGCGTCATTTCTGAAGCAGGTTTAGGGGCGACGAAGAACTTGCAGTCTCTCTCAATTTCCTTCTTTGATCCATTGAGTACTCTCATAAATAGTTTCACTCCAGTGGTTAGTGGTGTATCTAACTACAAGTATTTGAGATTCAACTTTGATAGCACTACCCAGCAAATTGGTCCCTTTGATGTTGGCAAGGATAATAGCCTTCCTGGTGACACATGGCTTAATAATAATCTCGCACTCATAGATGAAAACTTTAGTGATCAGGTTCTAGCTAAAGAATTTCATTTGATCAAGAGAGATGCAGCAGGCAAAGAGCAAATACTAAATTTAAGTAACAATTCAGTTCAGGTATCCAAAGTCCCCGAAGGAAGCATAATTGTAGGTTTACTAGCAGTGTGTAGTTTAGGATTTACCCTCAAGCATAAAAAAGCTAGCACAGCTTGACGTAAATCCAGCTATTATCACAATTAGGGACTGACAAAAAATAAATTATCCAAAATTATTTGTACATTTGTAGGGGCGCAAGGCCTTGCGCCCCTACGATGGGATGTTTTTTTTAACTGGAAGTCCCTTAACAAGATTTGGGGATTTTGCCCCTTGTCTTAAAGGTAGGTAAACTTCTGAATTTTCCACATAAAGTGAAAAGTCAATCAATTTGGGATTTGGGATTTTAGATTAATCCCATAGCTAAAGGTAGGATTGCTCGGAAAGGAATTTTAGATTTTTCCATAGTTGAAATAACGGTGGCTGTGAAACCAGATTTTAATTTTGAATCCTTCAATCCAAAATCCAAGTTGCGCTTCCAGCGCACCAAAGGTGCGACTAAAATCTAAAATTGATTAATGTTACTTTACAGAGATTAAGGTAAAAAGTCGGAGGCGATCGCTATGCTACCAGTCAGCGATGCACAAGCAATTATTTTAAATTTAGTCCAACCGTTGGATCATCAACGAGATACAGAAGTTGTCGATTTATTGGCAGCCGATAGTCGGATTTTGGCAACACCTGTCACCAGTCCGCTAGATTTTCCCCATTGGGATAATTCGGCAATGGATGGCTACGCAGTTCGCTATCAAGATGTACAGCACTCTAACGCCGAACAACCAGCCGTTTTAGAAATTGTTGAAAATATTCCGGCTGGGTATCAGCCCAAGTCTACGATTCAACTAGGGCAAGCCGCGCGGATTTTCACAGGTGCGGTGATCCCAGCAGGTGCGGATACTGTAGTCATGCAAGAGAATACACGGCGGGAAGAAAACCGCGTATTTATCCTGGCTGCACCAAAACCCCAAGAATTTGTCAGATACAAAGCATCTTTTTATCAAGCTGGAACACAACTACTACCAGCAGGAATTAAGTTAAATGCCCCAGAAATTGCCGTATTGGCAGCAGCACAATGTCCGCAATTAAGTGTTTACCGCCGTCCGCGGGTGGCAATTTTTTCGACTGGTGATGAGCTGATGACAGTTGAGAAACAGCTGCAACCAGGGCAAATTGTGGATTCTAATCAGTATACGCTGGCAGCTTTGGTAAAGGAGAGTGGGGCAGAACCGTTAATTTTAGGTATTGTGAAGGATGATCCAGTTGCTCTTGAAAAAGTCATTGCCCACGCCATTGCGATCGCTGATATAGTTCTCTCTTCTGGTGGTGTCTCAGTGGGAGATTATGATTATGTGGACAAAATTCTAGACTCACTAGAAGCAAAAATCCACATTCAGGCTGTGGAAATGAGGCCAGGGAAACCCCTTACTGTCGCGACTTTCCCCAGTAGAGACGCGATTAATCGCGTCTCAGCCCTCTATTTTGGTTTACCAGGAAACCCTGGTTCTGTTTTAGCAACTTTTTGGCGGTTTGTGCTACCAGCAATCAAGAAACTTTCGGGAATTACTGAAGGTTGGGAACCAGTATTTTTGAAAGTGCGATCGCATGACGAGTTGCGATCGGATGGTAAGCGTGAAACTTACCTTTGGGGTAAATTGCATTTAATTGATGGGGTTTACGAATTTCACAAAGCTGGTGGTAGTAATAGTTCCGGCAATTTAATTAATTTAGCTCAAACCAATGCTTTAGCTGTTCTGCCAATGGGTAAAACATTAATTTCTCCACAAGAAGAGGTGCAAGTTTTGCAGCTTGTTAACGGGTAAGTAGGTCAAAATAATACAGCACTTTGCAAGTAAATTAAGTACACCCCTCCCCAACCCTCTCCTTGCCAAGGGGAGGGTGCGCGACAGCGCAGGTGGGGTATTTTTGTACTTCACCTACTTTAAATCTGCTGTAGTTAAAATATCTGCTCAAAAGCCTCAATCAAGCTGTTAACTTCCTCAAGGGTGTTGTAATGCACCATACTTACCCGGACTATTCCACCTTGCGATGCTAACCCCAAGTATTCAATCAGCCGTTTAGCATAAAAGTCCCCGTAGCGAATTCCAATGTAATGTTGGTCAATTTTTGCCGGAATGATTGAGCTATTCATTCCATCTACTACAAAAGATATAGTTGGTACACGGAATCGGCGATCAGCTTTTGATTGACCAATCACTCGCACATTAGACTTACTGTTGAGGTAATTTAGGAGGCGATCGCTAATCTTTTCTTCATGGATGCTAATTAAATCAAACGCTTGCACCATTTGATTTCTCAAATCAGGTGCAGTTTGATTGCCGTAGTGCAGTTGTGCTAACTCACTTAGATAATCACATAAACCTAACATTCCATAACTTAATTCAAAATTGACATTTCCTAACTGAAATTTATAAGGTATATCTGTCTGTTCAATAAAATAATGGTTAAGACTAGGCAATCTTAATAAATGTTCTTCTTTCCCATAAAGTAAGGCATGATGTGGCCCATAGACTTTATAAGAACTCAAAGTATAGAAATCAACATCTAAATCTTGGACATCAACTAATCTGTGGGGTGCATAAGCTACACCATCTACACAAATCATCGCGTTGCGATCGTGGACAAATGCAGCAATTTCTTTGATCGGGTTGATGGTTCCCAAAACATTAGAAGCATGAGTCAAGGCTACTAGTTTGGTGCGCTGGTTCATCAAGAGTTCTAAATCTGCTAAATGAAGTTCTAAGGTGTCTGGGCGAATTTGCCACACTTTAACCTTCATTCCTTGTTTTTCAAGAGCAACCCAAGCACCAATATTGGACTCATGGTCACAATTAGTAACAATAATTTCATCACCAGGGGTGAAAGTTTGACCCAGAGAAATTGAGAGAACTTTCAACATCATTGTAGTAGATGGGCCCATGACCACTTCTTTAAAAGAATTGGCGTTAATCAAAGTAGCCATTCCCTTCGTTGCTAGAGCTAATCGTTCTCCTGCAAGTTCAGAAACCGCATAAGAAGCTCCCAACTGGACATCAGAACTCAAGAGAAATTCGCTAATCCTATCTACTACTTTTTTTAGGGTTTGTGAGCCGCCAGCATTATCAAAAAAAGTCCATTCACCAGCTAGGGCAGGAAAATATTGGCGAACTTTATCAAGATTCAGGAGCATAGTATAAGTTTTTTAGAGAATGTTATTTACCCTAGCCTACCTTTTGGCGAGTCGCCCAGAGAGCATCTACATTCTCTTTTGGTGTTTACAGTTTGTTTTGCCAGCCTTTTTGCTCTGCAATAATCTCTCTAGAGGGGGTATACTTGGGAACTCAATTAATTTGTCTAGCTTAAATCATGTTATTAATCCAGGACTTATGCACGGGTCATGGAAGAACGAACCACAGAGACACAGAGTACACGGAGGAATGAGAGTTTGAGAGGTTTTTTGCGTAAGTCCTATAATTGTTAGAAAGATTAATCATGAGTTAGCGATCGCTGGACAAATTAGACCTCTTGCAAAAGTCCCTAACACCCCATCCCTAACCCCTCCCCTTACCAAGGGGCTACCGTGTTATACACAAGTCAAATTACCCCCCTTAATCCCCCCGAAGATTGGGGGGAAACAGGAATCTAGTTCCCTCCCCTTTCTAAGGGGAGGGTTAGGGTGGGGTAAAACTGACGCGAAAAACCAGCTGAGTAAACTTATTTCAGACTTGTGTATACACGGTAGTACCAAGCGGAGGGGAGACAAAGCGTAGCTTTGGCGGGGTGGGGTTCTTATTTTTGATTTATGCAAGAGGTCTATTACACTAAACCTCCTACCTCCCCACTCCCTAATCCTATAAATTTGAAGTCTTCGCAGCATTTCATCCCAGAGCTAGATGCGAGGGGTTTTCACGGTTATATACCATTACAGACGGAAATGTGCCTCACAATACTGGAGATAAAAATGAGGTCGTGACCTAGCTAAAGTTCTGGAATTCGTCATCATGCATGAACTCGTTCAAGCTGTCTTCAACAGTGATGAAAAAACTGCTCTACATCAGTTAATTTATACGTTGAATGCTTCAGGTAAGCGTTACTTCCTAAGAAATGAGATTTTGCTCCTCTTTGCTGATTACTGTGATCAATCCCAAAAGCCAGCCTATTTTTACTACTCTTCTTCTGTTGGCAAACTGATCCAGTACACCCACGAAATAATTCTCGAAGAGGAAAGTACCTGGTTCGTGGTTCGGTCCAAGATTGCTAACCAGCAAGTTTGGCAACTGACAGCCGATTTTGATAGTTTTGAGCAGATGACACCCCAAGCGCTGCTAGATGTAAGAGATCGCTTAGTCAACCGCTACCAACACCACATTCTCGAAATTGACCTCCACCCCTTTTACGAGGGTTCCCCAAGAATCGACGACCCCAGAAATATTGGTCAAGGTTTTGCTTTCCTCAACCGTTACCTGTGCAGTCAATTGTTGACTGACCCCGAACATTGGTTAGAAATATTATTTCAAGCTTTACATCGGCTGGAATACGATGGTATTCGCCTACTGTTGAACAATCGCATTTCATCTGGTATTCAGCTAGCCAAACAAATTAAGCAAGCGCTCAAATTCCTGAGTGAGCTTGAACCTAATGAACCCTATGAAAAATTCCGCTTTGACCTCCAAAAACTCGGCTTTGAGCCTGGTTGGGGTAACACTGCGGTGCGAGTCTCCCAAACCTTAGAACTGCTCGACCGACTCATTTTCTCTCCAGAACCTGGCATCTTAGAAACATTTGTCGCCCGTGTCCCCGCCGTCTTTCGCGTCGTCCTCATTTCCATCCACGGCTGGGTTGGACAGGAAGATGTTTTAGGAAGAGATGAAACACTCGGTCAAGTTGTCTACGTCCTCGAACAAGCTCGCAGCTTAGAAAACAAACTGCGTGAAGAAATCAAACTCGCTGGACTGGACCTGCTGGGCATTAAGCCACATGTGATTATTCTTACCCGGTTAATCCCTAACTGTGAAGAGACATTTTGCAACCTGCGCTTAGAAAAAGTCCAAGATACTGAAAATGCTTGGATATTGCGCGTTCCTTTTGGTGAATTCAATCCAGAAATCACTAACAATTGGATTTCTAAATTTGAGATTTGGCCCTATTTAGAAACATTTGCTCTAGATGCAGAAAAAGAATTACTAGCTCAATTCAAAGGCAAACCTAATCTGATTGTTGGTAACTACAGCGATGGGAACTTAGTAGCCTTTCTTTTATCTCGCCGGATGAAAGTTACCCAGTGCAACATTGCCCATTCTTTGGACAAACCTAAATATCTATTTAGTAATTTATATTGGCAAGATTTAGAAGACCAATATCACTTCTCGGCCCAATTCACCGCCGATTTAATCAGCATGAATGCAGCTGACTTCATCATCACATCGTCCTACCAAGAAATTGTCGGCACACCCGACACCATAGGTCAATACGAGTCGTACAAGTGGTTTACAATGCCGCAGTTGTATCATGTGGTTGATGGGATTGATTTGTTTAGTCCTAAATTCAACTTGGTACCGCCGGGAGTAAATGAGAATATTTTCTTTCCCTATAGCCAAAAAGAAGACCGAGATATTAACCTTGGCACCCAAATTCACGACTTACTCTTTATCCGCGAAGATCCCCAAATATTAGGTCACTTAGAGAACCCTGATAAGCGACCAATTTTTGCTGCTGCTTCCGTCACTTCAATCAAAAATCTCACTGGGTTAGTTGAATGCTTTGGTCAAAGTCAGGCGTTGCAAAAGCATTGTAACCTGATCCTCTTAAGTGGTAAACTGCATCCGCATGAAGCTACAAACCCAGAAGAAGCAGAAGAAATTCAAAAACTTCACGACATCATTGATCAATATCATCTCTATGGTAATATTCGCTGGATAGGGATGCGTATCCCGACTTGCGACCTCGGCGAAGCTTACCGGGTAGTTGCAGACTCTCAGGGAATTTATGTCCATTTTGCTCTCTTTGAATCCTTCGGGCGGAGCATTTTGGAAGCGATGATTTCCGGCTTGCCAACTTTCGCCACTCAATTTGGTGGCTCTTTAGAAATTATCGAGAACCAAGAGAATGGATTTAATGTTAATCCTACAGATTTAGAAGGAACAGCAAAGAAAATTTTAGACTTCGTTGAGCAATGCGATACTCATCCTGAACATTGGCACGAAGTCTCAGAACGGATGAGTCAGCGAATTCATAATAGATATAATTGGCGTTTACATAGCAATCAATTACTATTGTTAGCTAAAATGTTTAGTTTCTGGAACTTTGTTGCTCCAGAAAATAACGAAGCCAGAGATCGCTATATGGAAGCCTTATTTCATCTCATTTATAAACCTAGAGCCGAAAAGATTTTGGAAAAGCACATGGGGCACGGTGCTTAGGGAATGGGGAGTAGGGGATGAGAGGACAAAAAGACAAGGGGACAAGGAGAATTAGAGACTGATTCATCTCTCTCAAAGACTCGTTCATCCACCTCGGAACTCCGTTCATCCACCTTTGATACTCGTTCATCCACCTCGGAACTCCGTTCATCCACCTTTGATACTCGTTCATCCACCTCGGAACTCCGTTCATCCACCTTTGATACTCGTTCATC
>NZ_JBALCP010000081.1:0-14667 GCF_036919675.1 Nostoc sp. | reverse complement strand
TGAAAATGCTCTAAATTGGTTTAATCATTGTGGTCTGTTTGTTGAGCCTATTAGGTAGTTTTTATTGTGGCTGCTTTGAACGCAAACTGCTGTAATTAACGAATATGATGATTTTAAAATATTTTATTGGTTAAAAAGTGAAAAATAAAATTTATCTAAAAGTCAATACAGACCTGATAGCGTCGCCTCAAGTCCTGTCTTGGTTCGAGCAGATGAATCTACCACCTATTCCTGATAAACAAATTTGGTGGCAATGTCAAACACTGATGATAGAAGGCTTTACTAACATTGTTGAACATGCCCACAAAAATTTACCTATTGAAACTCCTATTGAGATGGAAGCTATACGATTAGATGAATATATAGAAATTCGCATTTGGTCTCAAGGTGAACCCTTTGACTTAGAGCAGCAATTGCGGAAAATATGTGAATTTGAAGAGAATGAGCAAGAGCGTGGCCGTGGTTTAAAAATCATGTCCGCCATTGCCGACAAATTGAGTTATGAGCCGACAGTAGATAATCGTTACTGTTTATTTATTAGTAAATATTACCAAAGTTGCAACGGCAGTCAGGAGTTAGGAGTTAAAAGCTAGGAGCCCTGATTAAAAATTCTTGGATGCTTTTAACAAATTCTTCTAACTCTGAGATTATGTTAGTAGTACCTCGACGCTCTTGGTTATAAGCTAGTTGTTCTAGTTTTTCTGCTGCTAGATGCATGGTTGTAGCTCCAACATTGGCACTAGCACCTTTAATTTGATGGATTTCTCGCGCTAGTTGCTCAAAATTGTCAGTAGCGATCGCTATTTTAATTATCTCAATACGAGGTTGAATATCTTCAACAAATAATTGTAGTAGTTCCAATTCAAATTCTGGGTTATTTTCTGAGAGTTGATGCAAGCGTTCCCAATTAATTAGGAGGTCAACTGAACCGACATCTATTGTAGAAACTGTCTGCTCCACGGCATCCATTTCTTTTGCCTTGAATATCACACTTGCCCAATGCTCTAATGTCGCCGCTAAATTTTCTTTCATCACCGGCTTGCTCAGATAGTCGTCCATTCCGGCATCTAGACACATTTGTTTGTCTTCTTTCATCGCATTAGCTGTCATCGCAATTATTACAGGACGACAACCACCGGCAAAGCTGCTTTCTTGCCAACGATGAATTTCTTTTGTAGTTTCCAAACCGTCGAGAACTGGCATTTGGCAATCCATCAGAATTAAATCGTAAGGAATTTTTTCTAATAGCTGCAACGCTTCTTTCCCATTACCAGCGACATCAGCACTGTAGCCCAAGCTTTTGAGTTGCTTCAAGGCTATTTTTTGATTCACCAGATTATCCTCAGTTAAGAGAATTCTTAATTTATGGGAGTCAGGTGATGGGGAAGAAGACATAGGGACGCTCTTAGGCGGGGACAACAACAATAACTCCTGACTCCTGACTTCTGACTCCTCTGGAATAATAGAAGCAGCAATCGTAAAGTAAAATGTACTACCTGCACTAAGCTCACTTTCAACCCAAATTTTGCCACCCATTAACTCGCACAGTTGCTTACAGATAGCAAGACCTAACCCAGTACCACCATACTGTCGAGTAATGGAGGAGTTAACTTGACTGAAGGCTTTAAATAAACGTTCAAGGCGATCGCGTGGAATTCCGATGCCTGTATCTTTAACGCTAAACTGAATCTCGTCAGTATTTGTAGAAGAATGATTAATATTGCTATTCTTGCGGGTTATTACTGAAACTTCTATACTTCCAGTTCCAGTAAATTTAATAGCATTACTAAGTAAATTAATCAAGATTTGGCGCAGTCGCGTAATATCACCCACAATCCTAGTAGGAACTTTAGGAGTATCTAAAAATGTGAGTTTTAAACCTTTTTCTCTAGCTTTAGGTGCAAGTAAATAAAGAACCTCATTAATGCAATTTCGTAAACCAAAAGGTTCCTCTTCTAGTTCCAAGTTCCCCGATTGTATTTTGGAGAAGTCAAGGAAATCGTTAATAATTTTGAGTAAGGAATTTCCACTGGTGTGAATGGTTTCAACAAAATCTTGCTGTTCGGCGGTCAATCCACTATCTAGTAATAAGCTGGCCATACCAGTTACTGATGCGATCGGAGTCCGAACCTCATGGCTAATCATCGCTAAAAATCCCTGTTTAGCAAGTTCTGCCTGCTTCCGTTCAGTCATATCTCGCAAAATGTAAACATAGCCTTGAAAATGTTCAATTTCTGTCTTCACTATTGAGTATGAAAAAGCTACTGGAATTGTTTTACCACTTTTGGTATAACAAACGGTTTCAACCTCTTTTTCTAAAGAATTTATATCTTGACTTTGTAGTAAATTGTTATTTTTAATATCCTTATTTATTAGCGGACAACTATTGATTTCTCTAATAACTTTTGTAATAGATTGACCCAGGAGTTCTACTTCGTCATATTCCAATAAAATTTGTGCAGCAAGATTTATTTTTTTTATCTTTCCTGATAGTGTTGTCACTAATAAAGCATCTGCTATTGATGTCACAATTTGGTCAATATATTGTTTAGAAGCCTTTAAATTACGTAATAAAAGATTTGCTTCATTTGCACCTTGAAACAAAGATTGCTCAAGAACCATCCGTTCTGTCGCATCTTCCACAAGAATAATTAGCGGATTACCAGAATGATCTTCTTGTATATTTTTAGTAATACGAATATCAATATATAAAGGAGAAACTACATCTTGTGAGCGCATAATTCCCTTTAATTCAAAATTATCTTGCTCTCCCTGCCGAATCGCATCAAAAACATCTTCAAGTCCCTCTAATTCTGGAAACACAATCCTAATATCCTCACCTTGTTTCACCTCATCAGGAATATCAGCAAAATGATTTAGTCCTAAAGACTTCTCCAGAATCTTGAAATTTTCATCAATTATCAAATATTCAATATGACATATAGATAATAGGTTTATCAACAATGAGTTCATCTTACTAAATTAAACGAGTGGCTAAAGTTTTAAATATTTCATCAACATTCTTGCCAGTTTTAGCTGAAGTTAAATAGGTGTCTAATACGTTATTTTGCTCACTGAATTGATACATTTGACGCATTTTTTCTAAATACTCGCCTGCAATCATATCTGATTTGTTCAGTGCAACAACAATATAGCTTTTAGGATTAACAGCTAAAAAACTTTGAATATGATCCTGGAGATGATTGAGTGTTTCTGGTTGTGTGACATCACCAACTATCACAGCACCTTTAGAACCTTGAAAATAGTTTTTAGCAACTGCCTTAAACTTATTACTGCCTTCAATATCCCAAATTATAAGCTGTAAAATTTGCCCATCATACAGGTCTTTTGTAGAAAACTCAACCGATTTACGAGAAATTTTTACTCCTACTGTCGAAAGATATTCATCACTAAATTGACACTCTACAAATTGGCGAATTAGACTAGTTTTACCAACACCAAAATCACCAAATAAGCAGATTTTTTTAGAAATTGTAGACATAGTTGAGGGAAAGTAGGTAGTATTTTATATGAATCAGAGCTATTTTAAACTTAAAGTTGCCTGTTTATCAGTTCTAGAACTACACAGCGGCTTAACCATAAGGGGTGAGTTACATCAATTCCTGGTGGTAAGTTTGTCTTACCAATTATCTGTAGACGAGATGGCTCAATACCTAATTTAATCAGTGCTTCTTGTACAGTCTTTGCTCGCATAAATGCCAATTTTAAAGATGTATTCTTACCAGTATGGTCATAACTATAACCAATGATTTTTAAATGCTGATTTGGGTGCTGATTGAGGAAAAACTTTACTTGTTGAACCTTGTACCCTAAATTCGCTCTCATCAAACTCGCTGAGTCAGGTTCAAAGTAAAATCGAACTTCAATCTGTGGGGATTGGACTCGCACTGCGCTAGATACAAATTTTACGCCTGGAACTGCTTCAAGTGCATGAGCAATAATTTGAGCATCTGCGATTCGGTTGACAGTACCTTCGACAGCTACTTTACCAGCAATGTATTGAGCAGAAATTGCTATATTGTCAGTCTGATTTAAAACTGCTGTGATTCGTTTGACTTCAGCAGCAGCTAATACAGGGTCTGCTGGTACTTCTACTAATAAAATTTGATTGTCAATCAACCAATTAGAGGAGGTTACTTTGACAATTTGCTCGGCTTTCTGACGAAGAAGTTGATTAGGTAATCGTCCTGTTAATTTTAATTTATCATGTTCAATCTGTACTGTAAGCCGATATACAGCTAGTTCTGGAACAGAAGTTAAAGCCAAGGAAGTTTGATTTTCAATAGAATGGATCACTCCAGTATGGTATCGCCAAAAGCCCAAAGGAATGAAAATAGTGCTGATAACTGTTAAGCATAATATCAGTAGTGGCGATAACTTTTTTTTCTTTTTCTGCTGAATATCTGTATCTTTAAGTTCTTCTAGAACTGTATGAACTTCAACAGGGATTGTATCTGGATCACCATCAAACTTTTCAATTAAATGACCATGTGTTTGAACAATTTTGCTGAATATTTGCCGCATTTGTAAAATAAAGTTTTTGCTTGGCTCTCCTTGCATAACGAGTGCTAAATAACAGTATCCTGCAACTTCTAAAATTATTTTAGATCTCCCATATTCGATTGCGTCTAATTCTGTCACATTTCCAGATTGATTGATGCAATCATTAGCAAAGCTACGAATTGCTGTCAGCATTCCTGCTACCATTTCAGCCTCTAACTGGTGTGCATCAGAGCGTTGAATATCTGAGATAACTAAACCAGATGCTTTATGTATCAAGAAAATAGCTTGAATTGTAAATGGTAAAGCTTCTTTAAAAATTAATTCTGCTTCAGAAACTCCCTGTAGCTTGGCACGAATTTTACGTTTTATTCCTTCAATACTTAGGGTTTCTTCAACTTGCTTGTTAATGGCACGGATGGTCTCTGCCATATATTTAGCTATGGTACTACCAATAATTGGGTAGAGTGCATCCACAACAATATTTTGTTCAATTTCAATTTGCTTTTTAATAGCTCGTCCGATTGCAGGAGCGATCGCATCTGAAACTTCCTCTGGAGCAATAATAATCTGCTGGGAAATAGCTAGGGGAATAGTAGGAGCGATCGCCGCACTCATGCTAATTTTATCTTGTTCAGTGCGACTGCGGATAGCCTGATCAATAATCGGAGCAATTATCTCTACAATTTCTTCTTTTGACTCTGTAATCTTTAGCCTTAAAAGCTCAGAAATACACGGGAGTAGTAGATTTATTAGCTCTTTAGGGTCATAAATTTGATCCTCTATTTTCGTAAAATTTTGCTCAAATTTTGCTACGATATTGTTGATTTCTGCTAATTCATATCCGACCAATATCTCCCGTAATTTTTGCAATGCATCTTCTGAGTTGTCTAACGTTTCCTCAAAAGTTGCAAAAATTTCAATAGATTTTTCTAATTCTTCTTGGGTAATTTGTGATGAATTAGATATATTTTGAGGAAAATTCCAAGCTGACTCTAAATAAGCTTCACATACTTCTAACGGCACTGGAGGAAGTTGCAGTAATTCAATTTCTTCAGTAATATACTCATGACTATTATCAGTTTCTGATGGTAATAAAGAAAAAGATTGCTCAGGTGATTCGATAATTTTCAGTTCGACAAGTAAATCCAATAATTTATCAAGCTGTACAGCTTTTTCTGGTTTTAACTCAAAAGATTGAGAAATCGAATTTTCCACCTGAGTCATATCAGTAAGTCTCGTCTTTAAAAGTGCTGAGAGACGCGATTAATCGCGTCTGTACAGGAGTTAGGAGTCAAGAATTATCTCCCTCATCCCCTTCATTTATCCTTGCCTTCTGACTTGATTAGGAATGTAATTCTGCGGTACTATTGGAGTGAGTTAACACTTTTGACAAGTTTGCAGTTTCTAGAAGCGGTACAGGAGTATAGTTGTCGCTGCCTTCATCGGCTGCTTCTCGTAATTTAGGAATGAATTCAGTTTCTTTCAGACGCATTCCCAAAGCAAACAAAGTTTCAGCCATATCGTCTTTAGAAACCTTAGTGTCTGTCAACTGTGAGAAGCGTCGGTCTATTTCTTCTAAAATCAGATCCCGTAACGCTGTAACATCATCTTGTAATTGGACTTTAGTTTGAAAAATTTCATCTCGAATCGAGGTAGTTTGGCTATCTAATGTGTCATCAAGCGACTGAACACTGTTAGAGAACTTTTTATTGAGTCTATCAACTTGTTGCCGTAAGTCAAGAGTTTCTTCTTGAGTTGTCAGGTTGAGTGACTTCAGCTTTTTCTCCACCGCCTCAAACCCTGCCTTTAGTTCAGCCGAAAAGTTTGACTTAAGTTGATCGACATGCGATCGCATCTGTTGTTGCAGGAGTGAGATATCTGACTCCTGCTTGTTAAATCGATTTTCGTACTCTCTTAGCTGTGTTCCCAAAATAATATCGCGGATCTGATCGATATTGCCAAGCCGTTCTCGGACATCGTCTCTACTTATCTGACTCATCAGGAAAACCTCACTTTTCGGGAATTAATTGGGGATAGGAGGTGATGCATTTAACTGATATTTAGGCTAAAAATTCTCAGCATAAGATGCAGTTAACTCACCGAACCTACTTTTAGTACATCAAAGTTATTATTCCCAGTTGTTCGCAAGTTCTATCATTCAAAATATGAAATGGGTAATGAAAAATGGAAAATAGGTATTATTCATGCTTACTCAGAAAAAGTTGTCACTTTTTATTTATTAATAAATATTATTAATTTTTTAGATTTCTGCGTTATTATCTTGACATTTCAAAAATTCTTGGATGCGTTTAACAAACTCTTCTAACTCTGAGATGAAGTTAGTAGTACCTCGACGCTCTTGGTTATAAGCTAGTTGTTCTAGTTTTTCTGCTGCCAGATGCATAGTTGTTGCTCCAACATTAGCACTAGCACCTTTGATTTGATGGGCTTCTCGCGCTATTTGACCAAAGTCATGAGCAGCGATCGCTATTCTTATTACCTCTAGGCGAGGTTGAATATCTTCAACAAATATTTGCAGTAGTTCCAATTCAAATTCTGGATTATTTTCCGAGAGTTGATGCAAACGTTCCCAATCAATTGGGAGGTCAACTAAACTGACATCTGTAGTAGAAATCTGCTCTGTGGCAGCTATTTCTTTTGCCTTGAATATCACACTTCCCCAATGCTGTAGCGCCGCAGCCAATTTTTGTTTAGTTACTGGCTTGCTCAGATAGTCGTCCATTCCGGCATCTAGACACATTTGTTGATCTTCTTTCATGGCATTAGCTGTCATCGCAATTACTACAGGACGACGACTGCTGGCAAAGCTGCTTTCTTGCCAACGATGAATTTCTTTTGTGGTTTCAAAACCGTCCAGAACTGGCATTTGGCAATCCATCAGAATTAAATCGTAGGGAATTTTTTCTAATAACTGCAAAACTTCTTTCCCATTACCAGCGACATCAGCACTGTAGCCCAGGCTTTGGAGTTGTTTCAAGGCAACTTTCTGATTCACCAGATTATCTTCAGCTAAGAGAATTCTAAGTTTGGGGGAGCCAGGAGAATGATAGTTGCTGTTATTTTCGTGATTTTTAAGTTTTAACTCCTGACTTCTGACTTCTGATTTCTCTTGTTCCATCTGGGTTCCTAAGATAGTCATGATGGTATCGAGGAGTCGGGACGGCTTAACAGGTTTGACCAAATAAGCCGCAAATCCTATTTTTAGCGCTCGTTGGATTTCATCTCTTTGATTAGTAGAGGTAAGCATAATCAAAGGTAGCCCAGCGATCGCTGAATTTGCCTTAATTTGCTCTCCCAAGGTCATCCCATCTATTTCTGGCATCTGCATATCAACCACAGCTATGTCATAGAGATTTTTTTGCTTGGCGGCTTCCTGAATAGCTTGGAGGGCAGTAGTAGCCGAAGCAGCCTGATCCACCAGCATTCCCCAACGAGTAGCTTGATGGTGGATGATTTTGCGATTAGTAGCATTATCATCCACCACCAACAAGCGCCGATTGAGCAAAAGTTCGCGTTCGCCGTTGGCGTTGGCGAAGCCATTGCTTTCTGAGGAAATAGGGTAAAGTTGCTTGGCGAGAGTTACTTCAAACCAAAATTTAGATCCTTTTGCTAACTGACTTTCTACGCCAATTTCTCCTCCCATCAAGCTTACCAGTTGCTTACAGATGGCTAATCCCAAACCTGTACCGCCATATTTGCGGGTAGTGGAAGCATCTACTTGGGTAAATGGCGTAAAGAGTTTGGATTGGTCTTCAGAGGTAATGCCAAGACCAGTATCTATAATGGCAAAATAAATGGTGGCTGTAGTAGAGGTTTGCGATCGCAATTCTGCTCGTAATATTACCTCTCCATTGCTGGTGAACTTGATCGCATTGCTGATCAGGTTCATCAGAATTTGCCGCAGGCGGCCAGCATCGCCTTGGAGGTTGATAGGGACGTTGGGATAAATCAACGCTGCTATTTCTAATCCCTTACTATGGGCTGGGGGAGCCAATAATTCCAACACCTCTTCTACACAGGTAGATAAGTTAAAATCTAGAGTTTCCAGTGCCATTTCCCCAGCCTCAAGTTTGGACAGATCCAAAATTTCGTTGATCAGGCTTAAAAGAGCGTCTCCACTAATGCGAATTGTTTCAATAAAATCCCGTTGCTCTGAGTTAAGGGGAGTTTCTAACATTAAGCCTGTCATGCCTAACACAGCATTCATCGGAGTCCGAATTTCATGGCTCATATTGGCTAAAAAGGCACTTTTGGTTTGAGAAGCTAATTCAGCTTGCTGACGGGCAATTTCGAGTTCTCGTCGCTGTTGAGTTTCTGCGTTTAACATTTGGGCTTGGGCTAAGGCAATACCTACTTGGTCAGCTATTTGCCGTAAAAGATGAGTTTCAAAGCTAGACCATTGGCGGGAACTGCTACACTGATGGACAATCAGCAAACCGCAAAGTTCTTCTTTGACAAGAATGGGTATGACCAAATTGGACTTGACCCCAAATTCTTGTAGTAATTTCATCTGGTTTTTTTGGACTTCAGCTATATCCAATTCAGCAAGCTCGATATCTCGTCTTTGACGATACTGCTGTAGATAGTACTGCTGTGTATATTCCGCTTGAAAGTAAGCATCAGTGAGCTTTTTCTCTTTAATTGCCAGCCACCCAGAAACTACTGCCTCAACTACAGTGGTTTCAGATCCATCTGCCAAAGGTTGATAAATCAAAACTCGATCGCTATGGATAATTTTCTGTACCTCCGTAACAGTGATTTGGAGAATTTCTTTGATTTGCAAAGACTGACGAATCTTGAGGGTGATTTCAGTAAATAATTGCGATCGCAAGTTTTGGCGTTGAAGTTCTTCTTCTGCCTGCTTGCGCTCAATAAACTGCCCTACTTGCTCACCAATCGAATTCATTACTGTTGCCAAATCCGGGTCATGTTGTTGAATCTCATGGCTAAAGCAGGTAATGACACCGATGATTTTTTTACCACTACGGATTGGAAAACCGAAAGCTCCGTGCAGTTCTACTTCAGCAGCGATTTGAGAACGCATGAAATTCTGCTCTTTAACGACATCAGCGATCCAAACAGGTTCAACACTAGCCCAGACACGACCAGGCAGCCCAATTCCTGGTGCAAACGTGATCTGCCGACTTAGGATGTCAAATTCTTGCATCTTTGAGGATATTTTATACCAGGAATTTAGGAAATACAGTAGATTTGCTCGTTGATCTACCATCCAAAATTCACTTAAATCCCATCCCAAACTTTCGCAGATTCCTTGCAGAATTTGGGGCATAGCTTCGTTGATTGTAGTTGACTCTGCTAAGACGCGGGTTGTAGCATACTCTGCTTTGAGATGCTGTTCAGCTAGTTTGCGTAAGCGCAGATCCTCGAATACATCGGTGATGTCAATACCTGTGGCGACAATGTATTCAACGTGGCCCTGATAGTCTTGCAAGGTAGTGTTAGCCCAGGCAATGAGCCGCCGACTGCCATCCTTAGCTACCCAATAGTTTTCGTACTCTTTAGGCCCTTCACCAGATCGTAACTGCTCAAAAACTGCTTTAACTTCCTCTACCTGTTCAGGAAGTAAAAACAGGTTCCAGAAATGCCTTCCTCTCACTTCATCAAATGAGTAACCAGTTGTTTGTTCACAAGCTTGATTGAAGCGAACGATTTGCCCTTGTGTGTCAATAACTATTACCAAAGCGCTGGCTGTATCAAGGACTGCTGAGATAAAGTTGCGTTCTTGGTTCAGTGTTTCCTCTGTTAATTTACGCTCTTTTACCTCACGAGAAATTAAGTAGTAAACTATACCCAAAATGACAAAACTTAGAAAAATAGCGAGCGCAAGTGTCAAAAGCGTCTTGTTAGCACTGGCTTTTGCACCTTGTGATTGCTGTTGGAGCAACCTTTTATCCTGATTCTCTATCTCATGTATGACCTTGCGGATATTATCCATGAGATATTTTCCCTGATTTGTCTGGATTACCTGCAACGCTGCGTCGAATCCCTGATTTTGACGCAGGTATATAGTCTTCTTGAGTATGGCAAGTTTTGCAGCTATCAGAGATTCAAGGGTTGCAAACTGCTGTTGTTGGCTAGGTTGATCTATGATTAGATCCTTCAGTTCTGCAATTTTTTGATCGATGTTTCCAACTACTGCTTGATAAGGTTCCAGATAACTTTCTTGTCCAGTCAGGATATAACCGCGTTGTCCAGTCTCAGCATCCTTCATATCCGACAGTAATTCTTCCAGTTTATTGATTTTCTCTTGGGTTCTCTGCACCTGATTTTTAGTATCAATCAATATACGTGTGTTTTGATAAGAAATCACACCAATCAAAACTAAAATTGCTGATGCTAACCCAAATCCTCCGGCTACTCTTTTAAAAAATTGTTTACGTCCCTTTTGTGCCTGTTTGCGTGTGTCACTCGCCAACACAAAACCTGCTAAGTTACGCCGCATTTCTAGTTGCTTGATTACCTGGCTACCGATAATTCGTAATGCTTCAACTTGTTCTGGAGAGAGTTCTCTTGGTACATGGTCAATTACACAAAGTGTTCCTAGTGCATATCCTTCAGGGTTAATCAGCGGTATACCAGCATAAAACCGAACATTCGGATCGGAGGTGACTAGCGGGTTTGTAGCAAACCTTTTGTCTTCGGTTGCATCAGGCACAACAAAAACTTCAGGTTGCATAATAGCATGGGCGCAGAATGCTACATCTCGCGGTGTTTCTAAGGCATCCAAACCAACTTTTGACTTGAACCACTGGCGATCGCTATCAACTAAACTGATTAAGGCAATGGGAGTTCCACAAATATAGGAGGCTAAACGGGTGAGGTCGTCAAAGGCAGCTTCCGAACGAGTATCGAGGATTTTATACTCCAAAAGAGATTCGATTCGCTGTATTTCGTTATCAGGTAATGGTGCTTTCATTCTTCAGCCTTATCAGTAACTCCTAAAATTTGACCCGCAACTGTCCTGTCAAGGAATTACCACTATAGGCACTTCCCCCGGTTTCTTGATTTCGGACATTACTAAAGCTATAGCCGAGGTCTAGCTCTATATTTGGTGAAACCTTTACGGTACAGCGCGTTTGATAGGTATTGGCATTGTCAAATTCTCCTTTAAGCCGTTGCCGTCCTAAATTGGCAGCGAGGCGACAGCGTAAGAAATTAGCAATATCTCCCTCCCAAGCCACCTCACCGTTATAAACTAGAAAATCTGGTGGGGAAAAATAGCCACTTGTGCGTTCTAAATCGCGATCGTAACTCCAAGTGAATAAGTTAGCCGCCAAAGAAAATTGTCCAAACTTGCGCTCTAATCTACTAAATGACTGCACCTCAGAATTCCCATCGTTGTAACTACCCAAACGCAATGACGAAAACAAGCTGGTATTACGGTCAATCTGCCAGTATAAATCAGGTCCAAATCGCCAAGCGGTAATTTGATTGTCTAAAGTTCGGGCATTGGATTTATAAGGTCCTTGTTCTAAATTACCTGATAGTATTACTGCCGATAGCAATCGACCTGATGACGAAACTCGCGGCGGTGAAATGGGAGCCTCCACCTTAGCATTGAGATTGATAGCTGTGGGTAAACGATTGAACACATCGACTCCGGCTGCTGTTTGTAGAGTCACTTGCCCAATTTTTCCTTGCCATCCAATTTGTAAGGGAAAATTGGTTACTGATTCAACGCCGTCTTGCTTAAAGAAGTTAAAACCTGTCTTGAAAAATATTTTATTGCCATTGCTCAATCGAAACTTAACCGTTGGTTCGAGGAAAAAATTAGTTTGGCCAAAGTTGTCTGTGTCATAGCGATAGTCCGTATCAATACTTTCCAAAACTGCATCCGGCGTTCTTGGTTCGGTGGAAGTTGGTGGTGGACTAGAATTCTGCGGTGGTTCGGGTAGCGGTGGTTCGGGTAGCGCTGGTGGTAATCGCAGTGAAGGATTGAAGTTTTCGGGTGCCGCCATCAAAATAGGTGTTGGCTTTAATTGATAGGGGAGCGGTATCGAAAATTGTAAATGACCGAAGTTCAGTTCACCCTTAGCAAAGTCAGGTGCTTTGGTGCGATCGCTCTTACTAGCTGGCCTTTGAGTAGGGGTACGCGGACTGGTTGGTGCAGTTCCTTGTAGAGAAGAGGTTGCGCTATCAGCCCAATCTGCCGCTCTGACTTCTCTGTGAATTCCAAGTTCTGAGTATTGCTCTGCTGAAGAAGGATTTACTATAGTAACTCGCTCGGTCAATTCTGAAAGTGATTTCCAGGTCTGATGTGCTTGGGCAGCTTGTAACTTAGCTTCTGATAATGTCAAAATACCTACGCTACAGATTACTCCTAATTGAATCTGTACGCATCCTAAAATCAACTCAGTGTATAAACTATATCGAGAAACAAAGAGATAACGTCTAAAACTATCTGCCATAAATCGATACTATAGTTGTAAATGAAAAACTTGCTGCCAAAGAGTTTTATGGCTGCTAGCTGATGTATTTGGCTTGGGATTATGATGCCCACAATATATGCCTGTTAACACATGCCAAAGGAAAAAGACGTTACTGAACCAAGGAATGATTAGTAAACAGAAGACTGCCCTAAGAGGATGTTTCAAAGGTATTATTGCTAACACCAAAAGCTCCCAAACCTAACCCCCTAGAACCGTTCCGCCAATTTTTACTAGGGAATGAGGGTTTCAAAGCCTCTCGACCTTTGCGGGAGAGGAATGGAAGTAGGATTTTTTGGTATACTTTTAGACTTTTTAAACGACCTCTAACTTCTGACCAAAAAGAAAAAGGTACAAGCCCACTTCGGCTACGTCAGTGCATCGCCTAAATTTATTTATGGAAAATAAAAAAATGTATTTCGGGACACGTAGTATAATAAATACTACGTCAGTTGACTCAGAGCAACTAAATTTTTGGACTTTGGACAAAAAGAAGATATTTAGCGAGTCACACTCGCGAACTAAAAACTACGCATCATAAATTACCCCAGTTATGTTTCCAACTGAGTCCAACTAAGTTAAACGGCTAAAGCCTAAAAAAATTTACGCAGTTTTTTGTTTATCAGGTGTTGATTTTGACTGCTTCTTGAGCACAGGATGCTTAGTGCGTTGCGTTTGAGCCTGACCTTGAACTCGACCGATTGAATTTCTCCGGGTTTTGGGAGAACGAGCGGGTGTACCAATCTCTGAAATAATTCTCGGAAAATCGCGTTGCACAGTACTAGGAGTCATGATTGTATCACTTTGAGGTTTTAAATAACGCTCCCAGGGTCTAGATAAGTGTGTTGCTAAATCTTTGGCTGCCCAGAGTTGTACGTAAACAAGCATTACTAAACGTATCCAATTTTCCTTGTGTTCAACATCTGGAGTTTGAAACTCCGTCATCAACAAACGCTGCTTGCTAAATCGCAACAGGTGTTCAATATCAAACCTTTGTCTATAGCAATGGTTTGCAACTGTAGGTGAGATTTCTCCACGTTGCTCACCTATGACAATTAACCACATTGGTTTCCAGAGAGATTGATTAGTATCATCAGTCACATTAATTCTGAGCAGAGTAAAAGGATGACGGTACATTTTTTGGTGCTTAGTTCCCCTGATCAACATTTGATGCCAAGCAAGTATGGTTATGTTTAAAAGACGACCCTTACGAGTTGTCTGCTGAATTTGTGTTGTTTCGTCAGGCTTGTGCCAAGTTTCGGCATCACCTAAATCAAATCGCTCACCGTATTTTTTCTTGCACCCAGGTTTTTTCTTTGACACCTCAACAAGTGGAGATTGGTAGAAAATCCGATTACTGCGTACTCTGGCACTACCAAGTTTTTGTGTTTGGACTGTTCAAAAAGAAATGAACGTTGGCTATAAGCAGTATCCCCCACCAATACGCACAATTTTTCATGCCAAGCAAGTGATGAATCGCACATTATTTCGGAGATTTGTTCACTACCCACATCAACACTAGTTTTATCAAGTGATACCCTTTCTCCTGATATTGGTATTGACCAAGGGGCTGCATTCGCAGTTTCTTTCTCTGGTAAGATAGAAAGTATAGAATAAGAATGAGCAATCTTAATAGGTTTATTACCTTTGATAGTATTTTGTTGGTAAATATACC
>NZ_JBALCP010000080.1:0-8304 GCF_036919675.1 Nostoc sp. | reverse complement strand
AACCTTATATGGCAGTAATCTGCTGCCAGGTTGGATTAGCTATTTACGGACTTACACCGTGATTCACTAATCAACGAATCGCACTATTTAATTTCTCAAGATGTCAGTGAATGTCTGACAATGTGTTAAGTTTATTTTATAAGTAAAAAAGATGACCGTATAAGAGGATGTTTGAAAAATCCTCTTGTTGGTATCAAAAGTTCTAGTTCTCTCTAAATCCCTGTTAAAAAGGGGAACTTTGATTCCGGTTCCCCCCCTTTTTAAGGGGGGTTATAGGGAATTTCAAAGTGCCTAAAGTTACAGCAAAACACTTTTCAAACAACCTCTAACAATCCGAATCACATCAGGATTTGGACTGTAGAAGTACTAAACAAGTAATGATGTATTGTAGTAATGAATGAAATACCAAATGGCACCAATGTGATTCTCTAACGACGTAAGAATTGGACAGCGTTTTTCGGACTAATCGGGACACACATTGTCTCAATGTTGTATTATTAAATCGCTCAATGTAGCTCGTTTTACCCGTCTTTTTTCCCACTGTTCGATGCCGCTTGCTCGGTAACACTGCCGCATACACAGGACAAAATCGATGTAAGATCGGACACTGGCGATAGACCGTATTGTAAGGTATTCCATAACTGACGGGCAGAGGCTTGGTCCCGCGCCAATATAAATACCAACAATTTCGCGCGTGTCTGCATCGAGCGCTAACCAAACCCATTGCTTAGTTACTCAAATTGTCCACAAATGACCGCAATTCATCGCATTGAATCGTTAAACTCCCCATTTTTTTTTGATGCCACTTGTACGCTTCGGGGCATTAACGCATATTTCTCATTCACGTAGTTTTCAGCCCTGGCTCAGAAACCTGCGTGGCACGAGCAATTCCTGCAAGTGAGATGCGTGAGAGCAGCAGTTGGTCAATCAATTCTCGTGTCCCTAAATCAATCACTTTCTTTGGCGAATGCTCAACGAATTGCCGTCCGCATTCATGACACTTGAATCGTTGTTTCCCGTTGTGGATGCGACCATTTTTAACCGTTTTACAAGAAGCACAGTTTGGGCAGACAGGCATGGGTAAAAAGTAATTAGCAATCACCTCTACTCTATCTATCATTACATCTTGATTACTACCCAAAAAATTAGCAATGGTAAATGAAACTAACCAAATAATAGTCAGCGTCGTGATTCCTACACGCAATAGACCACAAATTGTTGCAAAGAGTGTGATGACTGCATTAACTCAAACGCTGGAATCAATTGAAGTGATTGTGATCATAGACGGTCCCGATCAGGAAACAGTCAATGGACTATCTCAGATAGCTGATCCAAGATTGAGAGTAATAGAACTACCAAAAAATGTTGGGCCATCAGGGGCTAGAAATACTGGTGTGAGAGAAGCTAAAGGCACTTGGATAGCCTTTTTAGATGACGATGATGAATGGCTTCCAGAAAAATTGGAGCGTCAACTTGAAGTAGCAAATAATTCCCATTATGATTTTCCAGTTGTCGCCAGTCGTTTCATTTCCCATACTCACAAAGGTAAGTTTATTTGTCCGAGAAGGCTACCTAACCTCTCGGAACATTTAAGTGAATATCTTTTTGCGCGTAACTCCTTTTTTAAAGGAGAGGGCTGCATACAAACCTCAACTCTTTTCGTGAAAAAAGAGTTAATGCAAAAAATGCCTCTAGAAGAAAAATTTTACAGACATGAGGATTGGGAGTGGTTGCTTCGGGTTAGTGCTACCGAAGGTGTAGGAATAGAGTTTGTGCCTGAGCCTATGTCAATCTGGCATTCAGAAATGGGAATCAAGCGCTTAAGCAACATCAAGGACTGGCAATATTCCTTGGATTGGATTCGTCACAACCGCAATTTAGTAACACCAAAGGCTTATTCAGGCTTCATTGCAACAATTATCGCTCCTTCTGCCTCCTTTGTAGGTGATTGGAAAGCCTTCTTTCCTTTGTTGGGGGAAGCTATACGATGGGGCAAGCTCCGACCGATTGACATATACTTGTACTTAACTATGTGGCTGTTCCCTCAGCAGTTACGGCAGCAAGTTCGCTCCATTTTAGCCAAGAAGACAACTTAGGTGTTTTTCTGCTCCAGGAATATGCATTAACAAAAATTGGTCGTTTCAAGCTTTTCTCAATATTAAGTTAAAAGATATAACAAACGCCTGTCTGCTAATTAGCAAACAGGCGTGTCCTGTAATACAAAGTTCTATTGAGTGAGACTCGGTTAAATCTTAGTAGTAGAATCAACTGAGGGTTGAGACTGACTAACCGAATCTAACTTTGGTAAAAGCAGTAGATTTTGTGCTTTTAGATTACTGTTGATTGTTGCTTGCAAAATTGGGGTATGGGAGATGGAATTGTTAGCCAATGTAAACAGTGGATTTGACAAAATTCCTGCTATGGAAGTGGCAATTAATGTTACCACCAATCCGACCTGCAA
This sequence comes from Nostoc sp., assembly GCF_036919675.1. Lineage (GTDB taxonomy): Bacteria > Cyanobacteriota > Cyanobacteriia > Cyanobacteriales > Nostocaceae > Nostoc. Next base: position 5,843 of record NZ_JBALCP010000080.1, on the reverse strand, counting down.
AGGTCTTAGCCCAGGCAAGTCCCAACGCACTTGTGGATAATTCTTCACCGCGTCGGACATTTCATGGGGTTCTTTGACTACCATCATCTTGACTACGCGAATGTAGTAGTAGATGGAGACGACGCTGGTAACTAAGCCCAGCAAGACTAACCAATAAAGTCCTGCTTGCCAACCAGCCCAGAATAAGTAAATCTTGCCGAAAAACCCAGCCAATGGTGGAATACCACCCAAGGAAAGCAGGGCGATACTCAACCCCAATGTTAGGAGTGGGTCTTTTTGGTATAAACCAGAGTATTCCGCAATCTGGTCGGTTCCTGTACGTAGTGAGAACAGGATGATGCAGGTAAAGCCGCATAGGTTCATAAACAGGTAAACCAGTAGGTAAAATATCATACTGGCATACCCTGCCTGTGTACTAGCAATCAAGCCAATCATCACAAACCCAGCTTGGGCAATGGATGAATAAGCTAGCATCCGTTTCATGCTGGTTTGGGCTAGGGCGACTACGTTACCCAAGATCATGCTGAGAACTGCCAGAGCAGTGAAGACAAACCTCCACTCGTCAGCAACAAGGGGGAAGGCTGTTGTCAGTAAGCGGATGGCTAGGGCAAACCCAGCTGCTTTGGAACCAACTGATAAAAAGGCGATTACTGGGGTGGGAGCGCCTTCGTAAACGTCTGGTGTCCACTGGTGGAAGGGTGCAGCAGAGATTTTGAAGCCAATACCTGCGATCGCAAAAACCAGGGCAATCACTAAAGCTAAAGATTGACCGGCTTTAGCTGTGGCAATACCATTAGCGATCGCACTCAGTTCCGTTTGTCCTCCAGATAATCCATACAGCAGTGATACGCCATACAAAAATATTGCCGTACTGGAAGCTCCAATTAACAAGTATTTCAGCGCCGCTTCATTGGAGCGAGGGTCACGCTTGGTATAACCTGTCAATAAATAAGAGGAGATACTCAGGGTTTCTAGGGAGATGAAAATCATCACCAACTCACTAGCCCCGGATAAAAACATCCCTCCTAGAGTAGCGCTCAACAAAATAGCGATGAATTCTGCTAAAGCAGCGCCACTCTGTTCAATGTAGCTGATTGACATCAGTATAGTGGTAGCGGCAGACAAAGCAATGATGCCGCGAAAGACGATACTGAGGTCATCACCAATGAAAGCACCAGTAAAGGAGGTGGGATTTGGCGCATCCCATTGGAAGTATAGGGCGATGATCGAAGTCAGCAAACCTGCGATCGCTAGATATCCAATCCAGCGCGCGGATGTACGCCCCAAAATCAAATCAACAATCAAAACCCCCAAGAGGGTGAGAATAACAATCCCCTCTGGCAAAATCGTTCCAGCATTTAACTGGGATGCAATATTAGCAAAATCCATGAGATGTATAGGTTTTGGCGATTAGACATTAAGGCTAACTCTGTTCACTCTAGCAAGTTTTCCAATTCCGGGACTAGCTCTTTTGTTCAAGAGCTTAACAGCTTGGGTAGAGATACGCGATTGCACCAACTTCAGTGGCTTTCTCAGTATCTAGGAATTCACTGAACAGCTTTCCTACTTCTTTTTTCAGGCGTGACCTTCAGCGAATATCTTGATTACATAAATAATCATGCCACAGCCAGCGCGTTCGCGTAGCGTGCCGTAGGCGTTCGCATAGTGTGCCGTAGGCAATCGTCACGCATAATAAAGCTGATTAAAATTAATCAGGGCACAGCATTGCTGTGCCCCTACAGTATTCATAACTCCTAACTTTATTAAAAATCGACAGATGGCAGTTTGCCTTGTAGCGACTGAAATTTAGCTTGAACACAGTTTGCACAATTGCAACCAAGTTGATCAATAATCGGATTAGATATTTGAGTCAACTTTGGTATTGCTAAATCAGGAATTTGTAGTGTAGATGCTACCGTAATAATTTGTGTAGCATATGCAGATTTCAGGCTGGATGCGTGTGCTGGATTGACTACCAGCAGCATAAATGTCAGAAGGGCAGGACAGGCAAGTAAAATCAGTTTGACTATTTTCATAATTCTCACAAAGATACCTTTGCTGATACAGGATAGCTAATAAATTGCCGGGGTTCAATTTCAAGTAGTGAGTATTGCTTAACTACGCCCAAATCCTTGACCCCGCAAAACCTTCGACCAAACAACTAATTCGCCCTTTTCACCACCTGCGGCCAGTAAATTGCCTTGAGGATGCCAAGCCAGGCTAGAAAAGCCTCCTGAGACACCTGTGATAATTTGGGATACTTCCTTGGCTTGGTTCCACAAACACAACCAGCCGTCAGCAGCAGCAGAAGCGAGAAGGAAGCTTTTAGGTGCAAAAGCGATCGCATTGATCACATCTACATGATTAGTTAAGACTCGCGCTTCCCAACCTAAGGAATCATCCTCTAGCTTTTCCCACACCACAATACCTTCAACGCTAGAAGATGCCAGTATCGGCGCACCCACTTTGGTGGTAGCTTCTGACCATGCCAATTGGCGAATTTTACCAGGGAAGCCACGCATTACCCAAGGGTCAGGGTTGTTCCATTCCAAAACAGTGACACTACGATCCATGTTGCCAGAAGCCAGGAATTTGCCATCGGGCGACCAAGCCATAGCGAGACTAACAGTAGTCGTATCCAGGCTGTACGGTTCTTCATCCCAGTTTTGACTATGCCAAATCTTGACTCCCTTATAACCACTAATGGCTAAGTATTGTCCGTCAATGCGCCAATCTATACCCAATACTGAAGAGTTGTCGAAATTCAGCGTCACGACAATTTCATGAGTATCTGCATCCCAGACTTGGACGTAACGCCCTAAACTAAAAGCCAGTTGGTTACTAGTGTAATTCCAAGCTAGCTTGTCAACCCATGCGGGGGCATTTTCTAAAGTGACGATTAATTCAGTATTCTGCCAAATTTTTACTTGTCCATTCTGTCCACCAATAGCTAAAAATTTTCCATCTGGCGAAAAGGCAAGACAGTCTACTGATTTACCGTTACCAGTTTGTAAGGTTGTGAGTTCGCCATCATTCCACAGAACTACTTCCCCGGCGGCGGAAGTTGCTGCTAAAGTTTTACCTTGTGGCGACCAAGCGATCGCAGTTACATAATCTGAAAGTGTCCCCGAATAATGTTGTTCAAATTCCTTAGATTTGGTTGTGGAGTTCATATTTTCTACAGGAGTTAGAAGTTAGGAGTTAGGAGTTTTGAATTTTTAACTCATAATTCCTAACTCGCTTTTTATACCAGACAGGCGAGAAAATCTTGCTTGAGTTGGTCTGCATCAAGGTTGCGACCGATAAATACCAGTTCGTTTTTAGGAGTTTCACTTGGTTTCCAGGGGCGATCGGGTTTGCCATCAAATATCATATGCACTCCTTGAAACACAAATCGATTATCCTCTCCAGCAATATTTAAAATGCCTTTCATCCGAAAGATATCTGGGCCTTGGGTACGCAGTAACTCGGAAATCCAAGCGTTTAATTTTTCTCCATCAACTGCACCTGCTTCTACTAAAGCCACAGAAAAGACAGTTTCATCGTGTACATGAGCATCTTCGCCTAAGAAATCTGGATCAATTTCTAATGCCCGGTCTAAATCAAAGGCTTTTACACCTAATAAAGCATCCATTCCTAGTTCAGAATTTTGGGTACGGTAGATTTTTGCGATCGCATTCATCGCCCGAATCCGTTTTTCTAATTCATCCAACTCTTCTGGCGCTACTAAATCAGTTTTATTAAGTAAAATTACATCGGCAAAGGCAATCTGTTCTTGTGCTTCGTCTGCATCCCAATGCTGCCAAATATGCTTGGCATCTACGACTGTCACCACCGCATCTAGTGACAGTTGGCTTTGCAAATCTTCATCAACAAAAAATGTCTGAATCACTGGTGCTGGATCGGCTAATCCAGTCGTTTCAATTACTAAATGGTCAAATTTATCGCGCCGCTTCATCAAATTGCCGATGATCCGAATTAAGTCGCCGCGGACTGTACAACAGATACAGCCATTGTTCATTTCAAATATTTCTTCGTCTGCATCGATAATCAATTGATTATCAATACCCACTTCCCCAAATTCATTGACAATCACAGCAACTTTTTTGCCATGTTCGTAGGTGAGGATGTGATTGAGTAGAGTCGTTTTACCTGCTCCCAAATAGCCTGTAAGAACAGTAACGGGAACTGAATTGTTGATTACGTCAGCCACCATACTCTAAATTCCTCTTGTCTTACCTTGTGGATAATCATTATCGCCTATGATAAATCTTTTTATATTTTTGTGCTGACTTCTTTGCTATTGAAAATTGTTGGTCGAAGGTGAAAAAGTTTATTTGTTCTACTGCTCCTCATACTTTTATGATTTAGCTAAATTATTCGTTTTCGGCTGACAATCCTCAATTTGCGTCAATCTGAATATTGTTTGCTTCAAAGGCTTGCCGTACCCGTAGACGGAACTCTCGCCCAACGCTCCATTGTTCCATAGGTGCCGTTTTAATCCAGACGCGCACTAACATACCCATGTGGGATAGGTCATCAATCCCCAACACTTGGGGCGATTCTAGTAGGCGATCGCGCCATTCTACTTCGCTATACAATTGTTTGCATACTTGCTTGAGAATCTCTAAAACCTGCTTGGGGTCGTTTTCATAGGCCACCACAATGGAAAAGTCTACCCGTGACCAGAGGCGGGTTAGATTGCTGACATTCGTGATATTGCTATTGGGAATGGTAATTAGTTTACCTTCGTCATTACGTAGTTGAGTCACCCGCAGGTTGAGATTTTCCACCAGTCCGCTTTTATCCCCAATCTCAATTACATCTCCCACAGCAAATTGATCCTCCATCAAAATCAAGCAGCCATTGACCAAATCTTTAATCAGACCTTGAGAACCAAGAGAAATTGCAATACCGATGACAGCACCCCCTGCCAAAATTGAACTGGTAGGCATATTAAATATATTTAAAGACTGCAAGATACCCAAGGTGATAAAAACAAAAGTGATTAATCCTTTGAGTGCGCCGGAAACTGTTGCAGCTCGCAGTGCAATCCGTTGAGTTTCACTCAAGGGGAGAGAGGGATGGGTTATCCAGACATCAGTGAGGCGGTCAATTAAGGTTTTACCGATCCGAATAACAAGAGTGATGAAAAACCAAACAATCAGTAGCGCCAGGGGCCTGGCTACAGCCTCCGTCCACCATCTCATGAGGTAGGGGACGCGAAACATGATGACCACAATCCCGATGTACCACATCAGAATAAATGCCCAAAACAGTAGCAATGTGAGAAGAGAATAGATCCCCAGTTGGCGCTTGAGGCTGAACTGGTGTTGGATCATTTCTAGAAAGTGCGATCGCCCATCGGCGATGGTGTCTGGCTCTGTTTTCTTTTCGCTGGTCTCTATTGTGTGAATAGTTGTGGATGTTTCTACCTCAGATCGCTTGACCACATCCTGTTTTACCGCAGCTATATGCTCTTGATGGCGTACTTGCAATGCCGTGTGTTTGCGAATTAGAGTTCGCCGCAGTAACCACAACACAACACTCCCCAACAGTAAGCCGATGCTAATTTGCAGTGCCTGCCAAATCCGTTGCAACAATACCTTATGCGAGAAGAGTCTATTAATGCGTTCCACTTCTGCTTGTAATATTTTTTGCCAATCCTGCGCCAATTCCTCTAGAGTTTTCCCGTGGTAGTCAGCATCTGGCTCTGTTACTGTCACCAGCCTTAAAGGCCGAGTCGTTTCAATACGGTTCGGTTAAGCCAAAAAGCAGATAAACTGAGGGTTATCACCCAAGTGTACTGAGATTGAATGCAACTCAAAGAATTCTCACTGATC
>NZ_JBALCP010000079.1:0-10333 GCF_036919675.1 Nostoc sp. | reverse complement strand
GACCACTCTTCATCTGTTAAACTGCTTGAGTACATAAGTAATAAAAAATACTTTTAATCTCCCGGTACACCAGATCCCAAATGGGTTCTATAGTACATTTGGTTGTCTCTCACCCGAGTGAAAACCGCTATATTGCTCCCGTGAATCAGGATCTTGTCTATTCAACTGTGTTGGGTCATCTGCCATAAAAAAGTAAATTGCGTCACACCAGAAAAACTTTCCTGTATTCTGACTCCAGAAGAACTGAATTCTGTTTTAATAAACATACTGTGCAAGAGCTTAACTACTTATTAAAATTTTAATAATTTTTCCTTAACCTTACAGAAATAGAGTATTCCAATTGCTACATTTAAATATAAATGAAGACACTCTTAAACATGTGTATGCCTTGGAGTCCTGGGGCAAACACCAGCAAGTTTTGCGTCTTAAATCTAATATGACTTCATAGGGTGGGCAGTGCCAGCCTTTCCAAGACAAACAAATGAACTATTAAATCACTGGCTGAAACCTCTCCTTGCGGAGGCTGTGAAATTAAAGCTTGAGGCTATCGATGTCCATTAGGGCGATTACAACATCAAAGATAATCAAAATATGGTATCTTTGATTAAGCATTTTGTACCAGAAAATCTCGTAAAGACTATAGCCCAAGAATTAATCCAGAGTCCAAGAATATAGTACAAATGAATGCATTGAAAAGGCTGGCACTGCCCACCCCACGGGGTTTCAATGTTCACTTGAACTTAAATTCCACTAGGACTAGTTAATGATATTTAACCGTTTCAAACTGGCACTTGCCCTCACGATGGTTTGTGGTGTCTCTGCTTCTATGGCAATTCCTAACCGGGCTGCAATCGCAGCTATTGCCCCTGGACCATATCAGCATGTGCTAATTCTATCTGTAGATGGCTTGCGTAGTGCAGATATTTTAGACCCAGGGCTGCAACGCTACTTAACCAACATCAACAGCCTCCGTTCAGTGGGGGTAACTTACCCTAACGCCTTCACTACTAGCCCATCCGACTCTTTCCCAGGAACTCTGTCCTACCTCACTGGTGCAGGTCCTGCGACCACTGGCGTTTACTACGATGATACCTATGCTCGCAACTTGACTGCACCGATCGCGGAAGGTGGTAATATTAACAGCCCCTTAGGAACTGAGGCAACCTACTTTGAATTGCTCGATTATTCGATTCCTGCTGATCCCAGCCATCCAGATCCGAACAATGTCATTTGGAGACTTGATGGTGGTGGTTATATCAGCGGTAACCCGACCAAAGGCTTTGTGCGAGGGGACTATGGCTTGGGGAGTATCGATAAAACTCGGTTGCCCCAAAATTGCTCTAGCGGCATCTGTAAGCCAGTTTATCCCTGGCAATATCTCAATCCCGACATCAAGACAATTTTCAATGTGGCTCATAACGCTGGGCTGTACACTGCTTTTTCTGATAAACACGCAGGTGCCTACAATATCGTTCAAGGACGTGGTGGCAACTCGATTAACGACTATTACTCCCCTGAGATCAATGCAAGTGTTATCTTCGATAGAAAGGGCTTGTTGATAGATGCTATTTCCTTTGACGCAAATCACAAGCCGATAATCGCTCCAAATGCTCATGTCGTCACAGATAACACAACTTATACCAAGGCTTACGACGACTTGAAAGTAAAAGCCATTCTCAATGAAATTAGTGGGCGAAACTCTTTAGGAACTGAGAATGCACCTGTTCCTAACATCTTTGCAATGAACTTTCAAGCTGTAAGCGTTGCTGAAAAGGCACTTTCTGGCGGCATCAACAACAGCGGTAATCCGACTAACAATCCGAATGCGATCGGGGCTACTCCTCCAAAGGGACCATCTAGTGTTTTGACTGATGCTGTGCAGCATACTGATAAGAGTATCGGTCAAATTCTGTCAGCGATTCGCTCTAATCCACTTCTAGCTAAGAATACCCTGGTGATTCTGGTCGCTAAACATGGTCAAGACCCGCGTAATGGTGTGGGAACTCTGCTTAAAGATAACCTGATCCCGGATGCCATCGACTTCCACCTTAAAGATCCTAATGCTGTAAGTCAGGCTACTCAGGATGATGTCTCTCTGGTTTGGCTCAAAAATCAAAGCAAGATTAGTGATGTCACTCAATATCTGCGCGGTTTGACAAATCTCCCACTCTGTAAGGGTACTTCATCAGGCTCTACAACTTCAGCAGCTACTTGTAATCCTGGCATTGCCAAAGTTTACTCTGGGGCTTTAGCCTATCAGCTTGGTCTGGCTCCCAGCTCTAACCCGGACAACCGCACGCCTGATGTGTTCATCCAGACGCTTCCTGGCTATATCTTTGTTGGTAATCCTTCAAAAGGTAAGAAAATTGCTGAACACGGTGCTTTGTTTAATAAGGATGCGACCAACATCGCTCTAATCATCGGTGGTGATGGTTTATCAAATCATGTTAAGGGCACAACAGTAAATGATCGGGTTCGTACAACTCAAATTGCTGTAACTATTTTGAATGCTCTGGGTCTTAATTCCAATCTCTTAACAGGTGTACGGATTGAAGGAACTAAGGCACTGCCTGGAACCAGGATTAAGAGCAATTGAGATGACTAAGCCGCCCCGTCACCAGAGTAACTCCTCTACAAAAGTGGACGTGAGACTTTCAATGTAAACAATTGAACCGCGTGGCTCATGCGTCATCAGCGGGGACTGAGGGCAGTGTTAATGGATCTCATAGCAGGGATTGAGATAAAAGATTTCCCCTTGCTACAAATTAGGTAAGCCGTGGGGAAAGTTCATCGCGGCTTGCCTGAACTGTGTGATCTGCCTAAGAAAGTTAGCACTCGGCTAGATAGGCGGATTTGCCGGGAGCAAACTAAATTGTTGTAGATTTAAATAAAATATGTAAGATAAGTAACTATCTTGCTCAAATATTAAGAAGAGATATCAGTGAAGAAAACACTATTCCTCAATCCTCCTTCTTTCGATGGGTTTGATGGCGGTGCTGGTTCCCGATACCAAGCCAAGCGCGAAATTACATCGTTTTGGTATCCCACATGGCTAGCGCAACCTGCGGCGCTTGTACCTGGTAGCAAACTGGTAGATGCGCCACCACATGGTCAGACTGTGGATGACGTGCTGCAAATCGCTAAAGATTACGAATTAATTATCATGCATACTAGTACACCATCACTAGTTAACGATGTTAATTGTGCTGAGGCTATTAGAGCTACGAATCCAAGTGTACAGATTGGTTTGGTGGGTGCCCATGTAGCAGTCTTACCAGAAGAGACTTTACGGGATAACCAAGTTATTGACTTTGTGTGCCGCAATGAATTTGACTATACCTGTAAAGAACTAGCGGAAGGTAAACCCTGGGAAGAAATTAAAGGACTAAGTTACCGCGATCGCTTTTCACAAATCCGCCACAATGAAGAGCGTCCCTTAATTCATGATTGGGATGCTATGCCTAGTGTCTTGCCAATTTACGCAAGTGATTTAGATATTACTAAGTATTTCATTGGCTATCTTCAACATCCTTATATTTCCTTTTACACTGGACGCGGTTGTCCGGCAAAATGCACCTTTTGTCTTTGGCCGCAAACAATTGGCGGTCACCTCTACCGCCACAAAAGCCCAGAGGCTGTAGGACGAGAGATGGCACAAGCCAAAGCCATATTTGGCGACAAGGTGCAGGAATATATGTTTGATGATGATACCTTTACCATTGACAAACATCGAGCGATCGCTATCAGTGAATACATGAAGCAGCTCAAGCTCACTTGGAGTTGTAATGCCCGCGCTAACCTAGATTATGATACCCTTAAACAACTACGCGATAACGGTTTACGCTTGCTTCTAGTTGGGTTTGAATCTGGGAACCAAGATATTCTCAACCGAATTAAAAAGGGAATTAAGTTGGAAGTGGCACGAGAATTTATGAAAAACTGCCACCAACTGGGAATTACTGTCCACGGAACTTTTATCATCGGGTTACCAATTGAAACCCAAGAAACTGTAGAAGAGACGATTCGGTTTGCCTGCGAACTCAGTCCCCATACTATTCAAGTTTCCATCGCCGCACCCTATCCAGGGACGGAACTTTACGAACAAGCCAAAGCTAACGCCTGGTTTACTAACCAACATCTAGTAGCTGAGTCTGGCATTCAAACTTCTACGTTGCAATATCCCACCTTTTCCAGTGCGGAAATTGAAGATGCAGTTGAACGAATGTACCGGAAATTTTACTTCCGTCCCAAAGCTATTATCCCCATTGTACGGGAAATGTTGGCTGACCGTCAAATGATGGTGCGTCGCCTACGTGAAGGTGTGGAGTTCTTTTCTTACCTGAAGGAACGCCGGACTCAAGCTATTGCCCACGCGCAATCTAATCAGGCGGCTGCGGTTTAAATATTGGGGATTGAGAACTGTCTCTTGATACAGGCTAAGTACCTGTTTAATAAGAAGTTTGCCAAACTTATTGGTTATCTGTAAACCTTCAAAATCACTTATGGGGGAGCAAACCCGCTTCCAAACCCTTTGCGTTCGCATAGCGTCTCGTAGAGAAGGTTGGCAAACTTATTTCATTACAACCTCTAAAGGCTGTACTGTAAGCAGAACCCGTAGACACGTAGCGGTTTGCCGCAGGCTAGGGTAAAATTTAGTAACATTTTATACTTTCTTTTTTCCAATCCCCAATTCCCTATGAACATCCGCGAAATTCAACAATCGCCTCGTCGTTTCGCCATTATTAATGGTGATGATTTCGGCTTTTCTAGGGGTGTAAATTAAGGGATTATTCGGAGTTTATGAGCAATAATACTAACTAAGACCAGCTTGATGGTAAATGATGATGCAGCCTCAGAAGCGATCGCTCTAGCATTGACTCACCATCAATTTTGGTATTGGCAAAAGGTTTACTATTCGTGCAAGAGGTCTATTTTACCAAAATCTTTTCCAGTTCTTAACAATTGATACCTATTATTGAGTTGCTGACTTCAATTCCAATCTTGCTTTGGATCATGAAAAATTTCACAAAAACTATTTTGTTAACTGTTGTTGTAAGTATTTTGGAATTTAGTAGTTATACACAGGTAACGTATGCAAATCAATTCCCATATAGACCATTAACTGCATCGCAGTCTTCGAGCGGTGTCCAAGTTGCAGAAGTTGATAGCCCTCATGATCGTGATAGTACTCATGAAGATGGGGATAGAGAAGCTAGTGATGTTAGAAGGGTGGCTGTTGCAAAGACCCATAGAAAAAGCCACGCTATGTATCAAAAAAACCATTATCAAAAACCTACTCATGCAAGGAGGCATCACACTAGGTAGCAGCGGTTTATTTTCAATACCAGCCATCATAGCAATACCATCAAAAACAGTGCTAGGGGTAGTGGTACTGAAACTCAAAAATATGGGATCTGCTTTTTCCGCAGCAATGCAGTTAGCTAGCTTGACTGCTGTTTTATTTCTAGCACTTTGTTATGGGTGTATTTTTAATAGTTGCTGTGATGGCTGATTGATTACAAAATTGATTTTAAATTGGAATTTTCCAAAAGGTTTTTAAACATTATGTAGGAGTAAGTATCAGCTTCGTTAAGCTTACCCTTAGCTGATTAAGTTATACAATCATCAGCTTCATCCATAGAAAAAATGTAAGGATTCAGGTTATACCCAAATCTCTACAATCGTTTATTGATAGCACTTTCCGTGGATTAACCACAAATTTACATTCTCAATAATAATTGCGTAACGACTATATTTTCGGGTCTTATTGCGACTAAAGATATGTTAATCAGTCCAAGTCTAATTTGAAACTTCCTCTGTGACCGGGTTTCAAACACCTAAATTCTTACGAAAAAATTAGAATTTAAGCTGATTTTTCAGATGACAATTATTAATGTTCTGCTGTTAGTCCTGTGTCTATCGACTGTCTTATTTTATTGTTATGGAATTTATGCAGCGATAACTTTTGCAAATCACCCTGATCTTATCGATCCTGAGTTCCATCCACCTGTTACCATCCTCAAGCCAATTTGTGGGCTAGATAAGTATGCTTACGAAAATTTTGCCTCATTTTGTCAACAAAATTATCCAGAGTACCAGATGATCTTCGGTGTATGCGATCCCGAAGACCCTGCCATAAAAGTTGTCGAGAAAATCATTCAGCAATTTCCAGATGTAGATATTCATTTGGTCGTGAGCGACCGGATCATTGGTACCAACCTGAAAGTGAGTAATCTAGCAAATGCTGTCGCCGCCGCTAAACATGAAATCTTGGTCATAGCCGATAGTGATACTCGAGTCGGGACAGACTATTTACAACGAGTCATTCAACCTCTCAAAGATCACAAAGTTGGTGTTGTCACTTGTATGTATCGTTCTTTAGCACAAGGATGGGTAGCAACTTTAGAGGCGATTGCTACTGCTACACATTTTCATGCAGGCGTTTTAGTCAGTAATCAACTAGAAGGGACAAAATTTGCCTGTGGTTCTACAATTGTCATCGGTAAACAAGTGCTCAAAGCAATCGGCGGATTTGAAGCGATTGCTGATTATTTGGCAGACGACTTCCAACTCGGCTACCTACCAGGGAAAATAGGTTACAAGGTTGTGTTATCTAACTATGTAGTTGATCATGTTTTAGGTTCTACCACTCTAGCTGATGCTATTAGGCGTCAAATTCGTTGGACGCGTTGTATCCGCGTTTCTCGTCCTTGGGGTTATCTGGGATTGCTTTTTACTCACGGTACAGTTGCTAGCCTACTTTTTTTGATGGCTACAAAAGGGTCAATAGCAGGGTGGATAGGGTTAGTTATTACTTGGATGATGCGGTTACTAATGGGCTGGATAGTTGGGGTGAATATTCTCAATGATTTAAATACCAAAAAGTTTTTCTGGGTCATCCCTTTACGCGATTTGATTCAGTTTGCCATTTGGTGTTATGGCTTCCTTGGCAGCACTATTACATGGCGAGGACAGCGACTAAAGTTAACAAAAGGAGGTAAGTTAGTTTCAATTACAACACCAATGCCCAATGCCTAATACTCAAGGAATTAACATCTTGCGGCGTCGTTTTGCTATTATCAACGGTGATGACTTCGGCTTCTCTACCGGCGTAAATCAAGCGATTATTAAAGCACATAAACAAGGTATACTAACCAGTACTAGCCTGATGGTGAGCGGTGATGCAGCCCAGGAGGCGATCGCTTTGGCACATAATCACCCCAATCTAGCTGTTGGCTTACATCTAGTTTTGGTTTGTGGCCGGTCTGTGCTACCCCCAGACCAAATTCCTCATTTAGTTTCATCAAATGGGAACTTCCCAGATAGCCCCCTTCAAACTGGGTTACGCTACCAATTTCAGAGCGCCGCACGCTCAGAATTGCGACGAGAAATCCGCGCCCAGTTGACCAAATTCCGCGATTCTGGGCTATCTCTTTCTCATGTAGATGGACATTTACACCTCCACTCTCATCCCTTCGTACTAAGTATCTTGGTAGAGTTGGCACAGGAGTTTAATATTCAAGTTATCCGTCTGCCAAATGAAGAATTGGGGATGAGCCTGAAGCTTGATAGACGTAGGTTATTGACCAAGTTAGTTTGGTCGGGGGTGTTTACTCTCCTGCGCCGCTATGGTGAGACTTTGCTCACATCTCAAAATATTAATTACGCTAACCGCGTCTACGGGTTATTGGCAACTGGCAGTATGACTGAGGAATATTTGCTCGGTCTCATACCCCAGATTGAGGCAGACTTAGTGGAGATTTATTTCCATCCCGCAGTGCTTAATCCTAGTGAACCATTGAATGGTTCACCAGGAGCAGGTACAGTAGAACTCACTGCCTTGTTGAGCGAAAAAGTACGTCAAGCACTTACAGCTAATGGCTTTGAATTAACTAATTATGTTAGAATAGTCACAAAATCATTTACTAAAGCATCGTGACCGTGAGTAGTAAAAGGGTTACGGCAATTCGTAATTCTACCCCACGCACCCCTCTTCCCTAGAAATGAAAATCCTGCTAATCGAAGATGACCAGCGAATTGCTGAACCTTTAACTGAGCATTTAAGACATCAATATCATGTGGTGGATCTAGCGTCGGATGGGATTACAGGTTTTGAACAGGCGCTCATTGTTCCCTATGACCTAATTTTGTTAGATTTGATGTTACCTCGGCTTGATGGAATTAGCTTGTGTAAATATTTACGATCCGATAGATGTCAGGCTTTTATTTTGATGTTGACAGCCAAAGATACAACCACAGATAAAGTCATTGGACTGGATGCCGGAGCTGATGATTATCTGGTGAAGCCGTTTAAACTAGTAGAACTAACTGCTAGAATTAGAGCCTTATCGCGCCGAAGTCTAGATATTAAACCCACGATTTTAACTCATGGAAATTTACAACTAGATCCAAGCACCTGTGAAGTAAATTATGGACAGCATCGTCTCCCATTAACTCCAAAAGAATACACGATTCTAGAAGTATTTTTGAGAAGTCCGACGCGGGTGTTTACTCGCTCAGAACTGCTAGATAAACTTTGGGAATTTGAGGAAGTACCAGGAGAAGAAACTGTCAAAACTCACCTAAGCAACTTGCGACGGAAAATTAAAGCCGCAGGCTGTGAGTCAGATTTGATCCAAAGTGTGTATGGGATAGGCTATCGTCTACAAGTAGCTGATTAAATATCTGGTGGGAAAACCGTCTTGTGTTTCAGAAAACCCGGTATCAATTACTGCTATCTTATCTAGTTGTTTTCGCTTCACTACTAGGGATATTTGCGTTGGCAGTCCGAGTAGTGTTTATTCGCAGCCTTAGTCAAAGACTTACAGAAAACCTGATGATTTCAGGACAAAATGCTGTAGCTGATGCTGAACTTAAAAATGGTCGCCCGCAATTAGAAAATGACTTTCCTATCCAAGAACTAATTACTTATCATCAAGCTTTGCAGTGGTACGACCTTCAACATCGTTTGGTGGGACAACAGGGAAAATATGTTTTAACTTTGCCTTTTCCTTCCAATCAAACTATGCAATTTCAAAAGATTGGTAAAGTTCGCCTTCAAGGGATTACTTTACCTGTAATTGATAATGACAATGGTCGCTTGATTGGCTATGTGAGGGTAAGTCAATCCTTGAAAGAATTTGATGAAACGCTGGCTGAGTTAGATTGGGGTTTAGGTATTGGTGTTCTCATTACTTTAATGCTGAGTAGTGTTGGTGGAGTTTGGCTAACTCGTAAGGCAATGCAACCAATTGAGCGGAGTTTTCAACGACTCAAACAGTTTACAGGAGATGCATCTCATGAACTTCGGACTCCTTTGATGGCAATTACAGCAAATGTAGAAGTGGCATTAGAATATCCAGAGGGAATGCGCTCTACAGATGCTAAAAAATTTCAGGCGATCGCTAGTGCAGCTGACCAAATGATTTGCCTCACTGAAGATTTGCTACTCCTAGCTCGAAGCGACCAAATTAAAATCTCAAAACGAAAAATTGTAAATCTAGCGGAAATTTTAGATCAGCTAGCCCACCTCTATCAGCCTCAAGCCGACGCGAAAGAAATCAATTTAACAGCTAAACTGAGGAAACCGCTATATGTGCTAGGTGATTCAGTTCAGCTGACAAGAGTTTTTGTTAATTTAATTGAAAATGCTCTTCAATATACAAAAGCAACCGGTACAGTTGAAATCCAAACTAATCTTGTCGCTCAACAGGTATATGTAAGTGTAAAAGATACGGGAATTGGGATAGCCCCAGAACATCTCCAGCAAGTCTTTGAGCGGTTTTGGCGGGCGGATGAGGCACGGTCTTATCGGTCTAGAGGCTTCGGGTTGGGTTTGGCAATCGCTCAAAGTCTTGTCCAAAATCATGGAGGCACCCTTACAGTCACAAGTCAGCTGGAGGTTGGCAGCTGTTTTACGGTATGCTTGCCAGTGCATTATAGCGGTTCCTATTCGCGTGAGGTAGACTAAAACCCTTAATTGACAGGCTTCTTAGTATCATGTACGTACCTTATCCGTGAGAGAAACGTTATATCCTTCTTAAACAAAAACAAGATCAATTTTTGGCAAAACAAACGGGAGCATCCCAATTTGGAAAAAATAAAGAAAGAAAAATTATTCGCGGCGACTGAGCCGCCGTTTGTTGTATCCAACTCAGTACTTTATCTAGTACCTGAACGTATTCGAGGTCTTTTATGTTCAATGTGAGGAAAATGCTCCTTGGGTTCATCGCTGCTGCCTTACAGCACTTCCGGCTGTTATGAGGTACAGTAACAGCAATTAGCAAACCAGTTTCTTAAATGTTGAGGATTTATTAAGTCGAGTGCAACTGAT
>NZ_JBALCP010000078.1:0-124289 GCF_036919675.1 Nostoc sp. | reverse complement strand
CTATTTTTTCTCGAAGTTCGACAGAATATGACTTCATTTAAAAGTATTTATATTTTAATCTAGTGTACCTCATAACAGACGGAAGTGCTGTATGCATCTCGTGTTTGCGTTCTCAAAGGTACTAAGAACAACAAACGGCGGGTGTTTCCTTGCAAAGAAGGATCAAAGCTACAATCTCTGCTTCTAGAGATTCAACCCGACTCCCCAGACCCAAAAGGACTGATTTTTAAAAGCAAAGCAGGGCAAAGAATGAATTTAAACATTTTGGATAAATGCTGGAGGGCGCACGACACCAAAAGCTATCGCTATAACGGTGTAGTCGCAGAATTGGCTGACCAAGGCGTAGTTCCTTACTTAAAGGCTTATAGCACTCGGCACACCTTCGCCACTTGGGCGATCGCTTCGGGAGCATCTCCTGAAAAGGTAGCCTACTGGATCGGCGATAACGTCCAAACAGTTTTGAGGTACTACTGTCACCCAGATGTCACCAAAGCTGAGTGTCCAGACTTTTGAACGCTACTCACCTGCTACTCAAAAACGGGTTGAAAATGCTTGTAATCTAGTTGGGTGGCAATTCCAAACTCATTTCACCCAACAAACCCTTGCGAAAATCTGTTAAAAGTTGCCTTGCAGCTCGCTCTATATCACCTTTGTAACGATGCTCCGCTAAGGCGTGCAAATAGACATCTCCGGTGTCTGATACCGAATCGAGTTGGTAGCGGGACTGTAATGGTTTTTTTGGTAACAAATCTGTAGCTACAGCTTCCAAATAGTTTAGTAAATCCACTAGGGCTGCTGCTACTAGCTGATTATCGTAAGATGCTTCACCGATATCATCACAAATGGCTAATTTCAATGCTGCATCTTGGTCTTCCAACCTTACAGGGATGACACCAGGAGCATCTAGCAATTCCAAATGTTCGGAAATTCGCACCCAGCGCAGTTGGCGAGTTACCCCAGGACGGGCTGCACTTTCCACTACTCGCTTTCCTAACAGACGGTTAATCAATGCTGATTTACCGACATTGGGAAAGCCAATCACCACAGCCCGCACTGGACGGGGTAACATGCCGCGATCGCTTCTTCTTTGATTAAGTTCTACCCCAGCGGCTTGTGCTGCCCGTGCCACTTCTGCTATACCTTTACCATGTTGAGCATTGGTAAAATAAGGGACTTCTCCCTGACGTTTAAACCAATCTATCCACAGCGATCGCATTTGTGGCGTAATCATATCTACTCGGTTAAGTATCAACACCCGTTTTTTACCCTCCACCCACTCGCCTATTTGGGGATGGTGAGTCGCTAAGGGAATCCGGGCGTCTCGCACCTCAAACACGACATCTACACGCTTCAGCTGTTCTTTGAGCTTCTTTTCAGCTTTAGCAATGTGACCTGGATACCATTGAATCAGGTTTAATCTATAGTTTTGAGTTATAGCCATAGTCAATTACCAAATAAATTATTATTACTTATCAATTATCATTCACTATGGCTTGATGTAAAATCAGACGATTGCCATCAGGGTCATAAGCATAAATTTCTCTGCCGTGGTCAGCAATGGAAATCTTTCCTGGTGGGGGATAACCCAAAGCTGTTAGGTGAGCGATCGCATCTTTTAAGTTACTCACCTCTAAACACAAACTTATTTTACTTTTGGCGAGCGCTTCAAATTCCGATTCGTTTGTGTTCTTGGGTTTAAAAATACCTAATCGCATACCAACCAAATTAAACTCAGCATAGATATTCGGAATCAAAATAATTGGCTTTTGCTCCAGAAATCTAGTATAGAAATTCACTAACTCCTCACAATTAACCGATGCTATGGTGACAAATGCGTTAGTGTACTGGAAAACCATATAAGCCTTAAGTTATTTGATTTTTTTGAAACTCTCACTTTTCTAAGGTTCTTACACTCAGGACTTGCGGTGGTGTCGAATCTGGTGGATAAATCACATCTATCTGTACTATCCGCTTAGTCGAAGGTGGAAGTACAAGCTGCACCAATGGTTCTAAGACCTGACCAGTTCTGTGCCATAGATGTACATAGCGCGTCTTTTGTTGACCTTGGTCATCAAAGTAGCGTAGCCGCACTGTACCACGGAAGAAAGGAAAATCTAGGGATGGTTTGCGAAAACGCACACCACCTTGAGATAATTTATCTTCCTTCAAAGGTGTTTCCAAAGTAACAGTCACAGTCTGGTTTTGGTTGGTATTGTTGGTTAAGGGTAAGGTGAGTTTATATTCCACCGCATAATTGCCATGTGCTTCGTATGCCGTATCTGGATAACGTACCAGCATTTTGGCCGTTTGGATTTGTTGAGTGCCCAATCGACCATTTCGCAATGTGTCTAAAGTATAGGAAATAGCTTTGCCAGGCTGGGGAATAGTTAGAATTGTGGTTTGGGGATTATCCACCAACTTTGCTTGCCACTGGGAACCACTAGACACCCCAGCTACACGCCCATAAATCAGTACGCCACTGGTAGCATTTGGAGGAGTAGGGGTTTTATCTCGCGGCCCGGCGAAGTTCCCGGTATTTAGTAAAGCTTGCCATTCTGCAAGAGTCGGTGGGCGTTCTGTATTATCAGAATTTTTCTTGGCAAACATTGCTAAACTTGCCGCATAAACTTGATCGCTACTACGCAGCCGCATAAAAGTAGAGCGACCATTCACCGGCTTTTCTAAATTTCGTACAGGAATAGGATGATTTAGCAACATCCGGCTTTGTCCTGGGGGAATTATCAGCTTTGCGGGAAAATCTGCTTGTCGAACACCTCGGAGAACATCACTAACAGCGCGATCGCCTGGCCCTGAGTAAGCCTTACCATCATTATTTTCAATGTAGGGGGATAAGGTAACAAAGGGCGCATCTTGCATCAAATAACTCGCCGCTTGCAATACATCTAGTGTTACAGGTTTTTTACCAGGGTTATGCACTATTACGCCCAAATATAACGTTTGTAAATCCTTGGGAGTGTGGGAGTAATGGTGAGCGAATAAGTCAAAGCGTCCCTGAAAGGGAAAATTGAGGTGTGCTGCTGGAACTTTTTTACCATTTGTTGGAAAGGTAGAAAGTAAAATACCTTCAGTTTTAATCCATTCTGGGCTATTGCTGTTAAAAACGGGTATTTTATCCAACTCACCTGGTAGAGCCAGAACTTCTCCTGGTTGCACAATTTCTTGGGGTGCTGGCTTTGGTGAAGTTTGAGCGATCGCTGAATTATCTTTATCAGCTGTGCATCCAAAGGTTTGAGTTATGGCAAATCCTAATAGAAGTATGAATACAGGTGATGGTAATTTAGCTAGCATAAATTTGAGCGTCAAGAAAGCTGTGGTGTCAAATATAACAAGTTATTACTACAACTTCCTAGAAGCGGATTTCTGAGAATGCGATCGCCCTACAGCCTTTCTCCTAAAGGAGACGCTGTTCGCACTCGGGCATTCTACGGCAGGCGTTGGCGCAGCTATCGCTATTAAATTTTAAGTCTAGTGCCAAGTTCAGTATGTGGCTTTGATGTTCAAAGGGAGTGTCGATGGTTTAAGCGATCGCGTGACTGCAAGTGCGTAGCACTTGCAAAATATATGTTTGATTTCTGACCTTTAATCTCTGCGTAAACATTAACCCTTACCTTATTACTATCGCTGCTGGCAGACTGATATAACTCTATATCTAATGGCGGGCTTTTTCTTCCATCATGATGTTTTATGCCTTTTACGGAGAAGGCTAAAAGGCAAAAGCCTATTTGATATTTTCTCTATATATGAATAGTTAGAAACTATTTAACTACCTTTACTCTAATTTATTTATTATCATTTATTTTTCATTTACATGTGGTGAAGGAAGTGCGATACGTCCATGAAAGCAATGATAACGATAAGAAAAGTGTTCTAAATAAGGGCTTTCGAGAACTGTACGCCTTTGAGTTTGTTTAGTTTTTAATTGATCGTATAAAAATTGGGAATCTATACCAAAAACTTGTTTAAAATCTACCGTTAATTCTGGCAACCCTTGCTTAATTAGCTCATATTCAGGAGTAACTTTTTCAAAAAAATGGTACTGTTCATGCCTATTGGTTTTTACTAGGTTCCATTGCTGTGAATTCATGTCAGAATTAGCTTTGTTTGAGCGAATATCCTCAGCAGCATAAACTTCACATAAAATTATAGAATTTAATAATTTATTTGGTTGAGACTTGTTTTGTTTAGCCTTATAGTCCCAATCTAAATCACAGTCTTGGCTGACCACAATTGCATAAGGATGCATTTTTCGTATAAAATCAAGATTCTCAAAGCTTGAAGAGGTTTCATTTGGAACAGGTTTAAATTGAACAGGTTTAAACTGTATTACTCCACTCAAAATCTCTCCTTGCCTAAGA
Organism: Nostoc sp.; assembly: GCF_036919675.1. Taxonomy (GTDB): domain Bacteria; phylum Cyanobacteriota; class Cyanobacteriia; order Cyanobacteriales; family Nostocaceae; genus Nostoc. The sequence continues at coordinate 119,913 of NZ_JBALCP010000078.1, read as the reverse complement.
GCCTCTGTTTCATTAGAGGCTCTATAAATTTGCTTTTCTGGCATGGCAAGAATCAATCTAAATCTAGGACTAAAGGTCGTCTAACTTCACTTGATGATATAGTTCCTTTAATTACTCCTAATTCTTGAGGTAGGTTATTCTGTAGCCAATCATACTTACAAACATTATAATATTCCACCATGGTTTCAAGTGCTTCAGATGCTTCTTGTAAGCCTTCTGGAGAAGTAGCAAAAAGTATATTGAGTAGTGTCAAACACTTAACCAATAGAACTCTGTTGTGATTAAACTGATCAGACCATTCACCACTAGTAGATGATTCAATTGAAACTTGAATTTTTAAACTAGGAGTGCCAGACGCTGAGGTCTGTGAATAAGGATTCTGGGTAGCAGTTGATATAACCTTATACCGTTGCCCAATTATATTTTCGCCGTTAGTGCCACCAGTTGTTATTTGCATAGAATTATATTGCTTGGGGTCGCATAGCTCTATGTAAATCGTTGGTGATGCTCCAGCGAAAGAGATTTCTGGCTGTACGGTTTGATTTTTCGAGTATGTTCCAAACATTTTCACCTCTTTCTATCTTCTCTTCAGTAAAAAAGTCAGCATCTAACAAATAAGCTGTTTCATCTATGCTTTTCTCTGTGTCCCTAACCGCAACAAGCCCATGATTGAAATTAACTTGACCAAATTCGGTTTTTAACTGTAAATTTTTAACAAAGTATTGAATTGAATCTGCTATTTCTGGGGTGTATAATTCATTAGCAATATGTTCAGGTATTAATTCAGACCATTCTTTGTCTTTAATATTTAGTTTTGTTCTAATGATTAAATCACGATATCTTAATCCTATTCGTGAATAAAATGATGGATTATATATTCTTTCAAACATTTCTACAGCAGTTATGAATTTTTTAACAAAAGTTTCGTATCTTTCATATTTTGTCGTAGCAATAGTTATAGAGTTTTTATCTATAGAAAGTTGCCAACTTAAGTCCTCTGATTTGAATTGATAAGTCAAATCACTTGTAATATTTGGGCTAAATTGGGTTAAAAGATTGGACAGTTCAACTGGTATTTGTAAGTTTCTAGACGCTTCAAAAATTGGGTATTCAAACCTAACACTATCTTGAAAGTCTACAGGCTGTTGACTAGCAATTTTCAAGATAGTTGGAAACCTAAGTTGACCAATAACCTCAATTAAAGGGTTATACTCATAAATTACTCTTTCATAGTCTGGGAGCTTCATGTTTTAAAACTTTTCATCACCAATTAAAACAACCTTTATTCTTATAGATTAGCCGACTTTTGACTATTAAGTCAGTGATGGTTGCCACACTTGATAGCGACAGATTGCAAACCGTCTTGAGACCATAACTAAACAATCTACACTCACGTGACATGCTGTTCCGAAATTGTAACTGCTTGATACAGATGATAACCTGTTATGGGTAAACCATCCTTCCACCATCAGCTAACATACCCCTGCAATCGCTTCTCTCTTTCTTCACAATCAGGCAAATAAGCAGACATAAAGCACTTAAACATCTTACCGTGGTTGGGAGCGAGGAGATGCACCAGTTCGTGAACAATGACGAACTTGCCTAGCTCTTTCGGTAAGTCTAGCAGTTCAGTATTCAAGGTTAAACGTCCTGTGGTGAAGATAAAGGCCCTTCCTACAACAACATAAACCGCTTACCTTAGAAATCGCTAAAACTATCATTAATACCAAAGCCAAAGGGGACTTTAATGATAAACAGCAAGCTCATATAGCAATCCTACTTGATTTTTGATTTGTGAGAATTACAAGCTACACATCCCCGACTTCTCAAAGAAGTCAGGCATTTTGTTTTTGCGCGTTTGATTCCAGATTGCTATATCAAACGCAAAAACTTTATCTTAGACAGAATTAATAACCTACTTTACGAAAGTCCATTGTATAGACATGACAGTTAATCTGTTAACGCAGACAAACAATTTGGCAATTTACAAATAACGAGCGCGGAGGGATTTGAACCCCCGACCCACAGAACCGGAATCTGTTGCTCTATCCACTGAGCTACGCGCCCTTAATCTTCCATATTCTAGCACGTCTGTGATCAAATTTGCAGCCTAGAGAAACTTGGTTTTTGGGTTCAAAGATAATTAGCTGGATCTACGGGTGTACCATTCCGACGAACTTCAAAATGGAGGTGGGGGCCAGTTGAGAAACCTGTGGAACCGACAGCAGCGATCGCTTGTCCGCGTTCAACTACTTGTCCTTCGGAAACATACAACTCGCTGGTATGTCCATACAGTGTAGTCATGCCATTGCCGTGGTCGATAATTACAGCTCTGCCATAACCACCATACCACCCAGCAAAAATCACTCTTCCCGAATCGGCTGCCCGAATTGTACTACCATAGCTAGCGGCAAAATCTAACCCGGCATGAAAGCGACGATAGCCGAGGATTGGGTGTATCCGCCAGCCGAAGGGACTGCTAGTAGGAGCATTACTAGGATATGCCATTACACCAGTTCCCCGAATGATCATGCTTGTCCGGCTGTTGGTTTTTGCTTGCGCCTCTTCTGCTGCTCTAGCTTCTGCTACCTTTTGTTGAATCAAGATTTCCAGATTTTTGGATTCCCTCTCTAGCTGGTTTTGCGCCGCTTCCAAGGCTAGGCGATCGCTATTCAGACGTTGAATCAATTCTGATTGTGACTGCGCCTGAGTTTGATAATCGGCTTTTTGTGCCAACAGTTGCTCACGAATCAAGGCAATTTCGTTTTTTTGCTGTTCTACGTCCGTTTTCTGTTTATTGATATGGTTTGCTTGAGCGTTGAGTTTTACTAAAATTTGTTCGTCTGCCTGATACACTAACTTCAACTGATGACGGCGGCTGATAAAATCGCTGATATTTTCACTTTGGAGCAAAACTGCCCATCCAACAGATGCAGGCGATCGCTGGAGATAACGCAATCGTGCTACTGTTGCTATTTGCCGCTCCTCATAGTCACGTTCCGCTACAGCTAAATCAGCTTCTAACTGGTGGAGGCGTTGGGTAGCCAATTGTAATCGTGATCCACTCTCTTGAATGTAGCTGTCTGTGGTTTGCAGATTTTGCTTTAAACCAGTGAGGTGTTTTTGGGCCTCTTGTTGGAGATTTGTTAAGCGATCGCGATCGTTAACCACACTCTGATGCTGCTGGTTCATTTGTTGCTGCTGTTGTTGCAAAGTATCAATAGACTCTGTGGACGTTGCGTGGGCTGGAATTAATGCCAAATAAATCCATAAAATGCAGCAAAATGCAATAGATAAATAGCCAAAAATCTGCTTTTTTCCGATAAATCGCGCTCTCATAGTGTGCAGCCCAACCAAACCGATGCTTACAAACCTATGAGGATTATTCCCAAAATCTGATTCACCTACTCCAACGCATTATTAAATTGGTCTGCCAAGTTGTAAGACAACTGACAATTCAGTCCATCTGAAAAAGCCCACGAAAAACCTAACCCCTTCCCGACGCGGGAAGGGGGAAAGTTCAAAATTTCTCTCCTAAAAGGAGAGAGAAATAGAAGTGAGGTTTTCCAGATCCCGTGAAAAGTCAGGTAATACAAGGATTCCAGCTATGTCAGTCCCTAAGCAGGTATATCAGCCGATGAGATGTATGAACGCACGTATAGTAATTCTCTTAATTACCTTGGTTTTTCCAGGTTTGGCAGTAGTGGGAGTATCGCTGTATTGGTTTAATCTCGATTATGCAGCACTGATCAAAGCTGAAAGGTATGTGCAAAAACTGGTAGAGGTGGGAAAAGTAAATGATAGACAGTTAAAGTCCGCCGATCATCGCACCTACATTCATTGCATCAATGTGTTTGCCGATGGGACTTGGGGATTACTGGGAGGAGTAATTGCAGCGCTAGGCATACATGGATTAGTCACTATTAAAGAGAATTCCTAGTTATCTCATTATCGATATTCTCTTCAAATTTGCGGATCGGGCGATCGCCACTTTATAAATGCCTTGCTGCTATGGAACAGTAAATCGAAATATTCTTCCAGCGCTTGCAGCATGGCAAGTATCACCTGTGATTTTAGCTATTGTACTGAAGAGTTTAGTCAATCAGGCATGGGAACTGTTCTGCAACAGTGAGGAAATGGTTTGGTTAAAAAACCGAGTGATTCCTCACTGTGCTAAATCAGCCTGTGGCAGTACCTCCTAATCGGCGTGGAAACGGAAGGCTACCTGTCAACGAACTGACTCAGTACAGCATTTGATTAATTCGTAGCGAATTAAATTTGGCAATACCTTACAATGCCAATGCATCTCAATACAATGTTAATGCGTCCCTCTGCAATGCCAATGCATCTTGATACAATGTTAATGCGTCCCTCTGCAATGTTAATGTAGTCGGCTGCATTATTAATGCGTTCCTCTGCAATGCCAATGCGTTCCTCTGTAATGCCAATGCGTCCCCCTGCATTAAGAACGCTAGGCTTTTACGCAAAACTGTACTAATAAATTGATCTACTACCGCGTTTACTCAAAGCTAACGTCAGTCAGCAAGGTGAAAAGTTGCTAGGTGGTAAGCACATCCAAGGTAAGCTGATGAGTAAAGTAGTAAACCTCTTGTTCACTGAAACTCATAACTCAGCACTCAGGACTGATGCAGAACAAGCAAGAAAAAATTTCGCAAGTGGTAGTGACTGCTGGGCAGATGCGCGATATTGAAGAGCGGATCTTTGCAGCAGGAATGCCTGTAGTAGCTTTGATGGAAAAGGTGGCGGGATTAATTGCCCGTCGCATTCAAGATATCGCCCTAAATCCCCTTAAAAAGGGAGACTCTGTTCCTTCTCGTGTCGGAATTCTTGTCGGCCCCGGTCATAATGGCGGGGATGCTTTAGTAGTAGCCCGGGAATTACACTTTCGCGGGTATAAAATTTGGATTTATTCTCCTTTCTCTAAGCTTAAGGAATTAACTTCGCAGCACTTGCAGTATGCTCAGAGTTTGAGCATTCCAATTTATCAAACAATTGAGCAACTACCAGATTCTGATTTGTTGATTGATGGCTTGTTTGGGTATGGTTTAGAAAAAAACCTCACCGATCCCATTGCCTCTGCAATTAATCAGCTAAATGAATTGCCTGTGCCGATTTATAGCATCGATTTACCTTCAGGTTTACACACCGACACTGGCGTTGTATTAGGAACTGCGATTCGCGCCACTCACACTTTTTGCTTGGGTTTATGGAAACTAGCTTTCTTCCAAGATCAGGCGCTGGAATATCTCGGCAAAGCTGAGTTAATCGATTTCGATATTCCTTTAGCTGATGTAGAAGCTGTTGTCAAAGATGCACCCAGGATTAAACGTATTACATCAGCAACGGCACTTGCTACTTTACCCCTACCCCGTCCAGCAGTCACCCATAAATATAAAGAAGGACATTTACTGTTGATTTGCGGTTCGCGGCGCTATGCAGGTGGAGCAATTTTAACTGGTTTGGGTGCTAGGGCTAGTGGTGTGGGGATGCTTTCGATTGCCGTACCCGAATCGCTGAAATCTCTTTTGGTGTTACACTTGCCAGAAGCGTTAATTGTCGGTTGTCCAGAGACGGAAACCGGAGCGATCGCCCACCTACAACTACCAGAAAAAACTGATCTGAGTTTCTTTAATGCGATCGCTTGTGGCCCCGGTTTAACACGAGATGCTACTCCAATTGTGGAACAGGTTATAGAAAGCGAACGCCCTTTGCTTCTCGATGCCGATGGTTTAAATATCCTGGCACAAATGGGAGCGATCGCCACCTTAAAAGAACGTCTTGCCATAACCGTACTCACACCCCACACTGGCGAATTTGAACGATTGTTTCCTGATGTCGCCGATGCCAAACATGACAGGGTGAAAGCAGTACAAGAAGCAGCGGCGCAAAGTGGGGCTGTAGTGTTGTTGAAAGGGGCGAGAACTGCGATCGCAAACCCTCAAGGTGCCGTTTGGATTGTTCCTGAAAGCACACCCGCCTTAGCACGTGGCGGTAGCGGCGACGTGTTAACTGGGCTACTGGGTGGATTGTTGGCCCAAGCAGCAACTAAACACATTCCCGTAGAAGATATTGTGGCAACTGCCGCTTGGTGGCATTCACAAGCCGGTATTTTAGCAGCCCAAGAGCGTACCGAATTGGGTGTAGATGCATTTACATTGACACAATACTTAGTGAAAGCTCTAAGCTAGTCAATTCCCTCGTTCCCAGTCTCCGACTGGGAATGCCATCCTAGAGGCTCTGCCTCTAATTTAAATAGAAAATCATGGGACGCAACCGCTACCACGTACTAGGAACCCAGCCCCACTTCCTCACCTGCACAGTTATAAATTGGATACCACTATTCGGCAAAGTTGAATTTACACAAATTATTTTAGATTCCCTCAATTTTCTGCAACGTCAGCAGCGTTTAACCTTATACGCTTACGTAATTATGGAAAATCATCTCCATATAATCGCCTCAGCCACTAGTTTATCTAAAGAAATAGGAAACTTTAAATCATTCACGGCTCGCTGTATTATTGACTTACTTGAGAAAAATAATTCCAACTACATACTTAACCAGCTTGAGTTTTATAAATTAAAACATAAGACAAGACAAGAATATCAACTTTGGCAAGAAGGTTTCCATCCACAGGTAATTCTGGATGAGGAAATGTTGAGACAAAAGTTAGATTATATTCACAACAATCCAGTCAGACGTGGTTATGTAGATGATCCGGCACATTGGCGGTATTCTAGTTGCCGCAATTACATCGGGCAACTAGGTTTATTGCAGGTAGAGTTAATTGATGTGTGAGGCAAGGCGGAGCCTTTAGGATGGCATTCCCAGTCGGAGACTGGGAACGAGGAGATCAGCCATTGACTAAATACCAACCCTGTAGCGCCAGGCGTTGAATTTCGCGCCAGGGAATATTATGTTTTCGAGCTAACTCTGCACAATCTTCATATTCTGGCTGCACATTAACAATAACTTTTTCTGGTAATTCTCCCTTCCATGCTATCTTGACACGCACTTTGCCATATTCAATTTCCACTTGTTGAATTTCCCGTTGTAAAATGGCGCGTTGCTGAGTTGTTCGCCGAATGCCCAAAGTAGTGGTTTCGCGAAATAAAACCGCTTCACAACTGAGTAAATTTTCTGGATGACAAATCACAGTCAGCAAAATCCCTGGACGAGACTTTTTCATGCCGATCGCTTGGGTAAAAACATCCACTGCACCAGCCGCAAACAACGCCTCAAACACATAGCTGATCGCTTGCGGGTTTAAATCATCAATTTGGGTTTCTAGTACCGAGATAGTTTCTAAATTTGAGCTAGTATCTTCAGATTCACTGAAATTAGACTGTAAACTTGTGCTTTCACCCAACCAGAGGCGTAGAATATTGGGAATGGGTAAATTTATGGTTCCTGCTCCTAGTCCTATCTGCTTGATAGCGATCGCAGGTGGTGAACCAAAGTCTTTTGCCAAAGTAGTAGCGATCGCGGCCCCTGTGGGTGTCACCAGTTCTCTGTCAATTCCATTGCTATAAACTGGACAACCTCGCATTTCCCACAGCTTTAATACCGCTGGTACTGGTACTGCCATCTGACCATGTGCAGCCCGAACAGTACCACCACCAGTCGGGAACGCCGAGCAGTAAAGTAAGGGCCATCCTTCCTTATTGCTCTCAATCCCCAACCAATCGAACCCCAGGCAAGTACCTACAATATCGACGATCGCATCTACAGCACCCACCTCATGGAAATGAACTTTTTCAGGCGAAATGCCATGCACCGCCCCTTCTGCTACTGCTAACTGTTGGAATACCGCCAAACTCCAAGCTTCTGCCCGTGGTGGCAACCCCGCTTTGATAATCATCTCCTCTATTTCTGGCAGGTGGCGTGTGTGATGGTGACTGTGCTCGTGGTCGTGATGATCGTCTACTAAATCCACATGGACTTTAGTTGCCTGCTGACCATTCCGTTGGACAAATTCCGCCCTTAACTGATATTCCTGTTCAATACCCAACTCATTGAGTTTTTCAATTAAATACTCCACAGGAACACCCAAACTTACCAAAGCACCCAGGCACATATCACCAGAAATCCCTGTCGGACATTGAAGATAAGCAATTTTATTCATAATAAATTAGTCATTAGTCATTACTTATTCTCTCTTATCCCCAATTCCCAATCCCTCTATGGCAAAAATTTTCCCAGTTCATCCGGATAATCCTCAAATTCGCCGAATAGAGGAAATAAAGTCGGCGCTTTCTAGTGGCGCAGTCATGCTTTACCCTACTGATACAGTCTATGCGATCGGTTGTGATTTGAATGCCAAGTCGGCGGTAGAACGAGTGCGGCAAATTAAACAGCTAGCAAATGATAAACCACTGACATTTTTATCTCCCTCGCTTTCAAATGTGGCAACTTATGCCTTCGTAAGTGACACAGCCTATCGGATTATGAAACGCCTGATTCCAGGTCCATACACGTTTTTGCTCCCAGCAACTAAATTAGTACCGCGATTGGTGCAAAGCCCCAAGCGGAAAAGTACTGGAATTAGAGTACCAAACCATACTGTGTGTTTGGAGTTGCTGGCAGCCTTGGGCAATCCGATTATTTCAACTTCAGCACATCTGCCACCAGATGAAGCAGATAATGGCATGATTCGGATAGATCCAGAAACTGTTCAGTCGCGGGTAGAGCTATTTGACCGTTTGGACAACTTGGTAGACATAATTGTAGACACTGGCGAGGAACCTACATACGAAGTGTCAACCATTTTGGATATGACGGCAGAGGAAGCAGTAATTATACGGAGGGGTTTAGGTTGGGAAGCAGCAGCAGCATGGGTATAAAAATAAAACTTCACAGGCACAGCTCTCCGTTTCGGAAATTGTGATAAAAACGACTCCAGTTTTGAAATTGTCATATTTAAAGGCGATGTCTACGATGGGCACAGATGCAATAACAGGATGGTGGTAACAGTCGGTACAGCAAGGGATTTGACAACTTTGACAAAATGACGGGTACTCATGTTCCCGCGTAAATGTGGCGGCTTGTGAAAAAACCGACACATTGCCATAACTGTAACTCTCTCGTATTTCCTATAGTTTTATATATGAGCTTTAGATGTGAGCATTACATGCGGCAAGTCTTAATGGATGAATGCCCAAAGATTCTCCAGCCAAGGCTAGCCTTGATTGCTGTGTCTGCGTTGTAATTACGGTGCAATACTACTCCCTGGAAAAGTCATGAAAGCTAACGTCATTAATCTACCAAACTCTACACCTATTTTTGATAATCACCTTTCGACCGAAGAATTTTCAGACAGCAGCAGCGGTAACTTGATTGAATTGCTGTGTGAGGAAATGCAAGCACAAGTGAAAGCAGCACCCAAGTGCGTAGAAGCTTTAGCAAAGCGCATAGCCGTAGAAGTAGAACGCATTTGCGACAAAAGCTCTCGTATCCAAACATCTGGGCAAATCAAATCCTGGCAGATGACGTTGGGAAGGCATCGGATGCAAAAGTGCTTACGTTACTACCAACTAGGTTCCAAACAAGGGCGGGTGGAATTACATAGCAATTTGGGTGCTATGGTTTACCGCCATGTAACTATATCTGGCTCTGAGTTGGGCTTTGAGGCTCGTTACAGCCTGATTGAAGATTTTTTACAAGCATTTTATATCGAAGCTATCAAAGCTTTCCGCAGAGAAAACGAACTACCTAATGATCATACGCCGCGTACTCAGCTGCAATTAGCTGAATATATGGCGTTTACAGAACAGTATGCCAAACGCCGGATCAATTTACCTGGTGGTGCAAATCAGCAATTGATTATCTTGCGCGCCCAAGGTTTTGCTCGTCGTCAGCCGCAAGAAACTACCGTGGATATTGAAATGGCGGTAGAGTCTGCCAAGGGTGAAGAAGCAGAATCTTACCAGCGCAACTCGGCGGTGCAACAGCTACGATCGCAGATGATTGCCCAAACTAATTTCGATCCATCAGAAGAGTCAGAACGCGATCGCGTCATCACTGAATTGATGAAATACCTGGAGTCTCAAGGCCAATCTGACTGTATGAACTACCTCAGCCTGAAACTCCAAGACCTCTCAGCCCCAGAAATTGACCAAATTCTCGGTTTAACTAGCCGTCAGCGCGATTATCTCCAACAACGCTTTAAATACCATGTGGAAAAGTTTGCCAAGCAACATCACTGGCAATTGGTACATCAATGGTTAGGTGCAGGTTTAGAGCAAAAATTGGGTTTATCTTCCCAGCAGTGGGAAATCTTTGTAAATCAACTCACAGAACAGCAACAGCAAATATTAGAGTTAAAAACTGCCCGACAAAACGATCAAGCGATCGCCAAAGCCATCAAATGCACTCCCAAACAACTACAAAAGCGCTGGACTCAACTCTTAGAACTAGCATGGGCTATCCGCAACGGTCATACTGAAGCCCAGACAGGCTAAAGCTAAGGCGAAATCACTAAAATCTATCCAAGCTCAATTCCAGTTATTAGAGAGGTTAGGAAAAAGGTTAAGGGGCAAAGAGAAAAGGAAAATTCCATTTCTTTCATACTTCCCTGAATTAGTAACTCGTTCTTGATCCCAATTATTAATACATTTGTATTTATCTAGTACAAAAATACCAAAACTTTCGGATTTTTTGCCTATTAATCCAACCTTGTTTAGTCAAAATCAAAAATTCATATTAAGCAACTGATTATTTGTTACTGCTTCTGTGAAATCCTATAATAAGCAGGACTTTTGGCAGAGGGATTGATGATGGCTCTGACTCAAGGCGGACGGGCAAATAAGTCTGGGAATATTTTAGAAGGAAATGTAGAAGCAATCTTAAATGGGCATAATTATTTCCAAGTAGGGAACTATGTCCCAAAAGAATTTATATTGAATGCTGCTTTATTACCAAAACGTTATGGAAAAGAAGTTTATATTGGAACTGGAATTTATCATACCGTTCTGAAGGTTGATTTTTATGTTATTGGCTCACCTGCAATGCCATCTGGTTTAATTTTCGAGTGCAAATGGCAAGAAAGCCCCGGTTCGGTTGATGAAAAATTTCCTTACTTGAACATGAATATTCAGAATTATTACCCTGCACCAACTATCGTGATTTTAGGCGGTGAAGGTATGCGAGAAGGCGCAAGCAAATGGCTAAAAGCACGAGTTAATGATAATCATAATTTATTAGCAGTTTATAGCTTAGACAGATTCATTGCTTGGGCAAATAAAAATCTTTAAAAGATGTAATTAATAGTTCGTAAATCATGCCTCTATTTTTTATGTTTGAGTTAATTGATCGGGCTGCTTTGATTCTGTATGTTTCAAAATTGATATCAGTATAAATTTTACTAATAAATTCACTATCAGAATTACATACCATAACTTTGACACCACGACTTGCCAACTCTGCACAAGTATCTCTTAAAAGTTCTTGGTCTTTTTTACTAAAACAATTTTGATTATAAGCAGTAAAATAGCTAGTGTCACTGATAGGATGATAGGGCGGGTCAAAAAATACAAAGTCATCACTGCTAGTCGCATGATTTAAGACTTCTGTAAAATCTGCTTGTCGGATTTCTCCATGAGAAAGTGCTATTGAGGCTAGTCTCAATAAATTTTCATGACAAATATTGGGATTTTCATATCTGCCTAAAGGTACATTGAATTTGCCCTGTGAGTTAACTCGATAAAGACCATTAAAACAAGTCTTATTAAGATAAATAAGACGAGCAGCTTTTTCTATCTCAGTACCACTAGAGTTGTTTCGGACACTATAGTAGTAATCTTTATTATGTCGGATTTTATGCTCTTTCAATATAGAAATTAATTCCTCAACATGATCTCTAACACAACAATAAGTGTTAATTAATTCCGCATTAATATCAGTTAAAATTGCTGCGGTTGGTCGAAGATAGAAAAAAACAGCACCCCCACCTAAGAATGGTTCATAGTAATTTTTATAACTCTTGGGAAAATAAGGAATATATTGCTGTATCAACCTACTTTTACCCCCTGCCCACTTTAAAAATGGACGTGGGCTAGTTTCCTTGGGGATTTGAATTACCATTTACCTACGATTTAACTGAAAATAATCGTCACTAAATAAAGCCAATATAACCGACGAGCCATATTTTAGATTAACCGGCTAATTTTCTAGCCGCATAGATTACAATTGAGTAGATAAAGCATATCAAAAGAAACGTAAGTATATAACAAGGCAGTTTACATTCAGATGTTTGACGGATTTTGGGATAACGTCTTTCGCTACCCCCGGTACTTAATTACTATCGTCTTAGGCCTGTTTCTGAACACCTTTGCGCCATTAGTGCCACTGTTGAAGCGCCCAGTCACCTTGATCGCGATCTTGGGTTTATTTGTGGGCAGCCTAGTCTTCCTTACTTTCACCCTACGAGCAATGCTGGGCTTGAGTACAATCTAGACTAGCGCTATATCGGGGTTGTGCCCCACAGACGGTTGCTCTTGGCGTTGCTGACGCTAAGTACTGTCTACCCAACTTACATCTATTTTTGTTGTACAACCTCTGTGAGGAGGCGAAATTTCTATGGCTACAAATCGCCGGGTTTCCCGCGTTGCTGAACTGATCAAACGGGAAGTTAGCCAAATGCTGCTCAACGGCATTAAGGATGACCGTGTGGGTACAGGAATGGTAAGTGTTACTGATGTTGATGTTTCCGGCGATCTCCAACACGCCAAAATCTACGTCAGTATCTATGGTACAGATGAAGCTAAGGCAGAAACAATGGCAGGCTTAAAGTCGGCCACGGGTTACGTCCGCAGCGAACTTGGGGCGCGGGTACGGCTACGTCGGACACCAGAGGTCATCTTTCTCGAAGATTGCTCCATAGAACGCGGTAATAAAGTACTGGCACTACTAAACCAACTTAACCATGAGCGTCCGCCAGAAAATCTCGTATCAGTAGAAGACAGCACAGATGAAGATGATGAATCATCTAGTGAATAAGTGACTTAAATAACAATGTAACTTCAGAACAATTAATCTCAGCAAATCCGCCAAACAGTTTACAGACGTGACTAGATCGCGTCTGTTTTAATGTAACCATAATCTACTTCAGCTATCGGTAGTTGCATGTATACGCTTTCTGTTTATCGTAAATCAAAGGGTTTAAGACCCCATCTCCTTTTGAGAGAGGCTAACGCCAACGTCTACACGTAGCTCGTCCTCAACGGTTACGCTCTGACTGCATTCAGTTTCAGTCAGGGGTTAAATAAGAGTCTGAAACTCTCTTCTCTACCAGAGGTTGGACGAACAATTTTGAATTTTGAATTTTGAATTTTGAATTGTTAAGTGTGTCCTAATTACGAATTAATATTACTCCACCCTTTTACAGATGTTTATCAAAAGAAAACTGTGTGATATTAGTGCTGAAAATAACCAATATATTACGGTTTTACTTAATAAATTGTTAATAAATGCTGGGATAAAAGCCTTCGTAGTGGACTTTAACCGTTATGTTTTGCAACAGTTTATACCCTAGTATCTGACAAATATTCTTGTGTTGTTTACCCTTAGATAAATACCAGCAGTTCTAGATCCAGCTTTAAGGTGATTATTTGATATGTAAGCGATGCCTGCGGCGAGCTATTCGGCTACGCGATATGAATTCTTCCTACCTGCCAAATCTTGCCTAAATTCAGTGATGGCAAGACTTTTAGACTTGTTGAATAAAATCATCCAGTCACCCTAGCAGGTTAAGTTAACTACAAGGAATTTTTTTTGTAAAGCGGATTTTCGATAAATGTCAGGATTTGTTGACTTTCTTAACATTTCTTGAAATATTTTCCGGATATGTAGCGTCAAAATAAAAATAGTTCCGTATAGCAAACTACAAAATCCTAGCCACAAGTCTAATTTCTGTAATGTTTGTTCCTAATTATTAACGGGAACACTATCGTAAGTGTTAATTTGTGAGTAAAAACCATGAGTGTGAATACGGTGCCTTTTATCAATTACTACTCTCTAGATGTGATTCAAGACGAAGCACGCCGACTGGTGCAAAAGGGAATGGTTAGCAGACAACAGCCAATATATACCCTCTGCCAATATATTCCAGCGAGAGAGTGGGTTTGCGTTGAATGTGAATTAGAGAAATGTGACTTTTTGTTACGCGATCGCATTGGCGACCTAATTGGTCGTGAACAGTGGGACAACGACTAATCAATGTTTGTAATTTCGGATTTGGGATTGGGACCTGATTTTTGATGTGTAGATGTCACCATCAACGATTCGACGCCCAATCTGGGGAATAATCTCTGGTTTTTGATGAGCATTGCCCCATACAGAATCTTGCGTTTTTGATTAACACAGAAGCATTTGAGTCTGAATTTATACAATTGTTTAAGTTGAAGTAGGTATCAGAACCATTTGTTCTGTATATCTGGTGCTACAGCTTTAGTCTATTGTGTAAATTCTGTGAAGTTCCTACATTGATCTGATAAAAGTGGAGGAACTTCACTTTTGACTCGTAATTCATTACATCGCTTCCCTCAAGTGAGCGATAGTTTGCTTGCTGTTCAAAATAAAAATCCGTCCTGAAAAGTTTGCTAAGTTGGGCTAACCGACACCAGTTGCTACAACAGATAGTGCAGCGTAAAGCCTTCTCTTCTCCGTTAGCGCTAGCCTCTCCCAATGTGAAGAAGGGGAGACGTTGTTTGCGTTTGCTCGTTAGCAAGTCAGACGCTCTCTACCAGACGCTGCGCTATCGGAGCTTCGGGAACCTTTGCAAGCAAATGGCTCAACTTTCGCAAAAGCCAAAGTTTGTATAGGATTCTTTCTTAAAAAATCTCGAAAAGCATAACAAAATCATGTGAACTATTATCCTACTTGCTCTAAATACTGATTAATGTCTTCAATGATGCGGGTAAGTTCAGCTTCAGTAGTCAAGCGGATGTTGACGTTGCGGACAGTCAGCAAAACTTTGGCTGCGAAGGGTGTTGGCCAGATATTAGGATTACAGAAAATTTCTAAAAATACTTCACCCGTATAACGATATTCCAGGGGAGGCTGGGGAGTGACTTTACCGCCGCCAGGAGTAGGTTTAGCGGCGACAGCTTTCAGGCGCTCCATCAGTTTATCCGTCGCTGTCTTTAATTCTCGTGCTGCTTGGGGTGAAAAACTGAAGGAGACAGAACCTTCAATTAAGTTCAAGGTTAGAGGAGTTGAAGACATATATTTTTTCTTAAAACTTTTTGATAAGTAACACTGTGGTCAATATTATTGCACAAGCTGAAGCAAGTGTGAATGTCAAAACGCTCAATAACAATAGATTAAGTAAAGCGAGGCAAAGGTATTTTCATAAATACCTTTTGTTTGGGTTTATAGACTTCAAACATCAATTCTCAACAGATTAACAGGAAAAATGCAGTTCCTATTTAAAGCGTTGTCCACAAAATGAGTGCTGTATTCCGGCAGGTTGTTTAACCGATGAGCAACAAAGCAAGCGAGTTAAAACTTCCATCTTTATGAGATTATCAATCACTTCCCCGCATTTTGAATGAAGCACTTGATTCAGAACTCGTAGGAAATTGTTGCCTGCACATTCATTGGTGCGCCTGGATAGACTAAGGTTCGCCTTGTAGCAGTCTCGTAGTATTCTGTATCAAAAAGATTATTCACGTTGATACCAACTCTCCAGTTGTCTCGGTGGTAAAACAAGGCAGCATCAGTACGGACATAACTGGGAATCTGAAAGTTGCTGTTAGGAAACTCGCCTTGCTGTTCGCCCACAAAGACTAGCCCAAATCCAAAGCCTAATCCTTTGTAGTCACCGCTTTGAATTTCGTAGGTTGTCCACAGGTTCGCCGCATTTTTGGGAACGTTCTGCAAAAGTTCACCCACTGGAATATCATTGTCTTCGGTGACTCGCGCATCGGTATAAGCATAGCCTGCAATGATATTCCATCCTGGTAGGATTTCGCCCCCAATGGTGAACTCAACCCCTCGACTACGCTGCTCACCGATTTGGAGCGAGAAATTGATCGGATCAACAGGGTCACTAGTTAGCACATTGCTCTTAGTAATCTGAAAAGCAGCTAACGTGGCAGACAGCTTATTGGTGATGTCTGCTTTGATGCCAACTTCGTATTGGTTGCCCCGCTCAGGCTCAAAGAGTTCTTGAGTTCGCGATCGCCCAATCACCGGCGTAAAGGATTGACTGTAGCTGGCATAGAGAGAAATCGGTTTAATAGGCTGATAGACAATGCCCACACGAGGGCTGAACGCTTGATCCCCCTGAAAAAAGATATCAAGACTATCGTACTGTTCGGTGAAGTCAAATCGTCCACCGACTAGCAAGTGCAAATTGTCGGTAATGTCAATCTGATCCTGAATATAAATGCCCAAGCTGTCTGTGAAAGTTGTGCCATAGCTATTGATTTGGACATCTGGTCGAGTAACAGTGTAATTTGGGTTAAAGATATCGATTGTCGGTAATCGAGCACTACCAGATGTAAAATAGGAGGTTGCACGACTAAGATCAAACCCGACTAATAACTGATGTTTAATGGAACCTGTGGCAAATTTCCCAATCAGATCAGTCTGCATTTCATAGTCTTGGAGCAGAAATACATCATCACTATAGAGTTTGTCAAGAAAGCGATCATCACGGAAGTCAGCATCTACGTATGTATAGCCGCCGGACTGATATGTATTATAGAAAGAAAAGCCATTGCGAAGCTGCCAGTTATCACTGAACTTATGCTCAAATCGGTAACTCGCCTGATATTGTTCCTCAGTAAACCTGTCTAGGGATGGATAGAACAAGGCTCGATTAATCGGCAGTACCAGAGAAGCATCACTGAGGGCTACTACACCAAAATCAACCACTGGATCGTTGTAGGTATAAGAGAAGTCAACCGTTAAGGTTGTATTTTTGCTGATGTTCCATTGCAGGACAGGAGCCACAAAAAATCGCTGCTCACTTACAAAGTCTCGAAAACTGCCATTATTTTGATAGGCTGTATTAAGCCGATACCGCAAATTGCCGTCATCAGTTAAGGGTCCTGAAAAATCAAGCTCTGAACGGTAAAAGCTGAACTGCCCCCCTGTGAAGTTGACACTATAATAAGGTTCAGTCAGAGGCTGTTTCGTCACAGTGTTAATAACGCCTCCGGGCTGCAATTGCCCAAACAAAACCGATGCCGGTCCGCGTAACACCTCAATGCGTTCTATATTCGCAAGATCCACATCGAAGGGTGCGATGGCACTGCTAGTACGAAACCCATTTCGGAGGTTGAAATCTTGTCTAAATCCGCGAATAACAAAAGCTTGATTTTGACCAAAATACTGTGAGACACCGGGAGCATTATTTCGCACTGCATCTTGCAGTCGATTCACGCCTTGATCTCTAATCACCTGATTGGGAATGACTTGAATTGATTGGGGAATGTCTCGCAAGGGGGTGTCCGTTCTTGTCGCTGTTGTCGCATTTGGCGCATTATAGCCATCCTGCTCCCCTGTCACTACCAACTCAATCGGCTCATCCTCTAGACGGGAAAGCAAAATATCCTTGGCATAATGAATACGGGTAATGGTTTGAGCCTTTAATCGTGGGGATGGTTGCAGTCCATCCTGCTCTGCCAAGATGGGAGCGAGTTGCAGTGCCATTAATTCTTGGATCTTTCCTTGCAAATACATCCGCTTTATCATCCCTCGGTAAGGACAGTTGACGATTTGCTGCGCCACTCCTTGGATAGCTGTCGTAATTTGGGGGTAAATTAATGTCTGCCAATCATTGCTTTTTGTGAGAAACTTCAACTGGGGAGAAATGTCTCCATCCTCTGCGGGGAAAAAGGTTTTCAACAATTCAGGAGGCATATGGATGTCCACACCCATGTAGCGACCTTTCGGACTCCCCATCAACATGGCTCGTTGCACGCCGCTACCAGAGATAAGGGTGTATCCTTCCCCAATCTGCCCTCCTAACTCTTCAAACCCTTTGCCTGCTAGGAGAACTTGGAATTGCACGGGATGATCCCATTCAGAAGTTTTTTCTAAAGAGTCATAGTAATTTTCTGTATCATAAATTGAAAGCCAAAGATTGGGATGTACTTCAATCTCTCGCTCATATCCTTTAGCCTCCCAGCTATGCACTTGATGAATAAACTCATCAGGTTCTGGGTTTTGCAGGTTGTTCATTTCAGCTTCTAAGCCCTTGTTGCTGCGCTTTCATGGTAATAGCATTGCTGGCGATTGATAGTAATTTTAATGTTAATAATTAGCAATAATTTTACAGTAACTAGCGCAAGCTCTGATGAGAATTGGATAACGTTTGAGCAATGCAAGGGTTTGGGGAGCCGCCAGGAGCGATAGCTAGCCTTAGACAGAAGAATGCTCGCAGATTATGCAAACAGAATGGAGCGATCGCACTACTCAAAGCGTTTGATGATTAGGCGTTCCCGATCAAGGGTTGCCGTAGGCATCGCTGATCTAGCTGATATAAAATAGTCCCAAGCCAAGCTCTAGTCCTTTCAAAATTTCAGATTGAAAGGAATAAGTTGTCCAGAGACTCGCTTGATTATAAGGCACATTACTCAATCTATCGCCTATAGAACCCATTTGGGATCTTTTCTAAACATATAAGGGTTACAAGAAGGCTGTTTTAAACAACCTAGTAACCAGGGGGTGGGAAATCATAGAGCAATTGCTGCAAAAGTATGAAATCCGGCTTTGCACAAGACTTGCAGACGGAAAAATAGATCCCAAATGGGTTCTATAAGAAGAACGTTATCTTCAGTTACTTCTGCATTAGTATAAGCATAGGACGCGATCGCCTTCAGCCCTGGCAAAATCTCACGCACAATAACATTCAGCAACCTATACGCTAAACTGAATTAGCAGCCAATAAGTTGAATAATTTTTGGTAAGACTAAAATAAGTCTATGAATTTGCCTCAAAAAGCGTTTAAATTACTAGAGACTATTAACCATAAACACAAAAATCAGTAGAATTTTTTCATGCAACGAGATTCGATATTTCACAAACTTTTTCAACAGTCTTCCACTTTGCTATTTGGACTGTTGACAAATCCTCCAATAAATGCAGATAGTTATCGTTTTGATTCAGTCGCGTTTTTGGCATGATGCTGAACCAATAACCAACATCATGCTGCGAGTCAAAATTCCCAACTGATAGAACCAATTATTGCCAAGGGCGCACCTCTTTGAACATATAGTCTTGAATTATCCTGGCTGGCGCTGTACTGCGATTTGTGACTTGCAATTGAGTTCCAAGAGGCGTTTCTAAAATCACCTCCACACCTTTAGAGGTGGGATTTGCTTTAACTCCCGTGATTGGTACAACTTGGGTTGCAGGTGTTGAGTTTGGTGTTGGTGACTGTACCAACATAATTGCGCTAGTTGCGGGAAGTTCAATTTCGCTCAGTTGGGGAATATTTTTGTTGGCTTCTCGAACATCCTTTACCACTTCCCCACCTTTTGCAGGAGTGCTGATCAAAATAACAACTGTACTTGTCAGCACCAAACTTTGAAAAAATTTATCTAAATTCATTTATCCACCTACACTCCCTCACACCGCTTGACAGTATTAAGAAAATTTCTTAACTAAACTGGTAGTGTATGCATAATAGGGGATTTCTATTTTTAATTTGAACGCTAGAGGGATTTTTTTTGAACGCTAGAGGGATTTTTGGCAATTCTGAAAGTACTGTTTGGGATTCAAGCCGAATTTTTTGCGAAAAGCTAAGGCAAAGTAACTGCGACTATCAAAACCTACGCTCGATGCCACTTCTTCAACCTTCATTTCTCCTAATGCTAGAAGTTGTCTTGCTTTTTCCAGTCGATAGTCGTGCAAATATTTAAATGCAGGTGTCCCAAAAACTTGACGAAACCCACGCTTCAATTTAAATTCATTTAGCCCTACTTCTCGTGCTAACTCTATCAGACTGGGTGGATTTTCTAGATTACACAGCAAAATTTCCTTAGCTTGGTAAATTCTGTCAACATCGCTCAAATTCTTGCCTGGAAAGCTATGATAATGTATATCCTGCTCCTGAAATTGCTGGAAATGAAGCGTAATCAATTCCATTGCCTGACTTTCCAGATACATTCGCTTCATCAAGCCTTGATAGGGACATTGTAGAATTTTAGATAACACCGTCCACATTTGCTGTGTGATTTCCCCTTGCTGGTAGTAAGGCTGTACCTTACCATCAATCACAGCTTGGCGCAGGTAAATTGGTATCTGTTCTAACTCTTCTTCGCCAAAACTTTGAAAAAATTCCTGCGGTTCGATTTCAAGATAAATTCGTAAATACTTCTCTCCAGCTTTCCACCACTCAGTTTCTTTGAGATCGCAGTTACATTCTGAATAGTATTTTCCTACTGATTCGTCAGTCTCGTCAGTTAAACCGTGGCGTTCCATTTTAACTTTTCCTGAGATAAAAAAGCTCAACCCAAATCGAGAATCATCCAAGTTATCTCTAATCAATACAAGATCATCAATCAACTCTTCTTGGTGTATATAAAGAGATAAGCTATTGCGTAAAACTGCCCAGTAGTCATATAAATTACACACATCTGGAATCTTCGCAGACTCGATAGTTTCAAAACCCTTTGATTGACTGGAAACTTTGCTATTTTCCTCACTTTCTTGCCAAAGTTCATCCCAATCTGTAGTTGTAAAAATTTTTGTCATGGTTTAATGATAATATTTATCATCAAATAATAAATATTCTTAATTGTTGCATGAAGTTGACTATGAAAAAAATGAGTGTATATCAAGTCGCTTGTCGTAGTTCTAAATCCTAGTCCTTTGTCAGTTAATTACGGCGTGGCTGTGACATTTCTATTGAGCGTAGACGCTCAGGGGTGAGGCAGGGCTGTTTCATTCCCTAAAACGGTTAAAATTGCAAGTGTTGAGGGGATAAAAAATTATGGGTGCAAATCTGATTGAACAACTGCGGTAAATAGAAGACTTTAGAACGACTGATGGTAGAAGACATCCACTAATTGCCGCTTTCGAGATCAAAGGTGCTGTATTCAGCTTTGATTCCCTACATTGCCAAAAAAAACTTGCAAGTTTTTTATAGACAGTGGCAACGATTACGTAATTGCCGTGAAAAACAATCAACCAAAACTACATCGTTATATTCAACGCCTTGCAGCATTTACAAAACCAACGAGTCGTTATATACAAACCGAAAAAACTAGGGATAGACTCACAACACGTAGCGTTGAAGTTTTTGATGATTTGGATGGAATTGACCCGCAATGAACTGGAATTAAGTCTTTGATTCGAGTGGAAAGAGTCGGAACACGAGGGGGTAAACAATATCATGAGATTGTCTATTATATCTAGTAGCCTGATCCGCATAGCAAAAGAATTTACCTGTGGTATTCGCGGTCATTGGAGTATTAAAAATTGCCTCCATTGGGTTAAAGATGTAGTTCTCAAGGAAGATGATTCGACAATCCGTCTGGGCAACGCTCCAGCAAATCTCTCGATATTGAGAGCGATCGCTCTCAATATACTCCGCCGAAATGGTCATACTTCCATCACAATTGCTCAGAGATTTCTCTCTAATGATATTGACAAACTTCTTATCCTTGTGAAATGAAACAGCCCTGCCCAGGTAGGGGGATCTTGTGACATGGCGATCACAATAAATTCTACGTTGATGATATAGATGTAGAGCCAATTTATTTGTTAAAGATGACTTTTATCAACACTGGCACAATTCACGCCTTGATAGTAGCGCCTGAAATGGACTCTGCAAGAATTGCTATTTGCTGGGTAAATTGGGATATAGATGCGGAAAAATTTTCTGTGTAAACTTGACCAGCAAATGGTAATGAAAAACTATTATCAAGATTTTTTAATTCGTGATTGGGTGGAAAGCGATCGCACTAGAGCCGCCGAAGTCATCAGTTATGTATTATCAGAATACGGTCTGGGTTGGGAACCAAACGGTGCTGACCGAGATGTGCTGCGAGTAGAGGAATATTATTTAGCCACTGGGGGAGAGTTTTGGGTAATTGAACACCAAAGCCAGTTAGTGGGTACTGGGGCATACTACCCAATAGATCGTGGCGAAAAAGCTGTAGAAATCCGCAAAATGTATCTTTTGCCCAGCATCAGGGGTTTGGGATTGGGGAAATATTTGTTACAACAGCTAGAAGCAGCGATCGCAGATCGTGGTTTTGGGCAAATTTGGATTGAAACCACCAGCATTTTGGTGGAAGCAGTCAAGCTGTATGAAAGCAACGGCTACACTCCAGCAACAGGTGTGGAAACAATAGGCTATGTTGGCATTGCCAGCCGCAGGCATCGCGTGTATGTTAAGTTACTGCACAACAGTTAAAGGAGTTAACTCCTAATTCTTAAAATGCACACTTGGACTAAAAATCTCACAGGCTTACTCAATCTTTTTCTCCAATCTCATTGCCCTCTGTGCCAACGTGCAACCTCGGAAGAATTCTGTCAAAACTGCACCAGACAACTGCAAAAATGTCAACGAAAAGACCCGATTTCTCTGTGGCAAGAACCAATACCAGTATTTGGCTGGGGGGAATATGGTGGCCCGGTAAAACGAGCGATCGCGGCGATGAAATACGAAAATCAACCCCAAATAGCTCGTCCCTTTGGTCAATGGTTAGGAGAAGCATGGTTGTTAAATTCCCCGAGGCGAGATAGCCAACCTGTGGTAGTTCCCATTCCACTGCACCCTAGCAAGCAAAAGCAACGTAAATACAATCAAGCCGCACTGATCGCACAAAGCTTCTGCGAAATAACTGGATTAAAATTGAAACTA
Organism: Nostoc sp.; assembly: GCF_036919675.1. Classification (GTDB taxonomy): domain Bacteria; phylum Cyanobacteriota; class Cyanobacteriia; order Cyanobacteriales; family Nostocaceae; genus Nostoc. The sequence goes on along the minus strand of NZ_JBALCP010000078.1, from coordinate 97,072 downwards.
AACGGTTTAGCAAGAGTGCGAGAAACTGAAGCGCAATTTGGTTTATCGGTATCTAAACGGGAAAAAAACTTAGCTCAAGCTTTTGCTGTTAGCCAAGAATTTCGCCATCGTCCCCCAAATGTCCCAGTGCTGTTAGTGGACGACATTTATACTACTGGTGCTACTGCCAGGTCTGCTGTGCAAACACTTCGTCAGTATGGAATTGTGGTCTTAGGATTAGTAGCAGTAGCCACTACCGTCAAAGACGGATAAATCCAGAATTAATGGGCAAGCTTTGACATATAAGTGCATAAATTGACTGAATTACCCTATTTTTGTGGAAAAAATTGCTTGAAATGTATGAATAAAGTTTTTGCAGCGGATTTAAAACAACTGATCATCATTCCTGCCACATTGCTGGCAATAGGCATAAGTACAAGTGCAGCTTTTGCTCAAAATAAGTTGTATAGTCCAATTCCTTTACCTAACAGTACTGAAATTACTGATAGCCTCTCAGATAAAGACATTCCCACAGGTCAAGGTGGATTTGCTCGTGATTACACAGTCAAGTTACAGAAGGGCGATAATTTAGCAGTTGACCTGTCATCTGAAAACTTTGACAGCATCATCACACTGCTGGCACCTGATGGATCGACTCTGGCAGAAAATGATGATGGCCCTGATGGTAGTAGCAATTCCCTACTATTTTCCCGCATCGTAGAGACAGGGAATTATGTTATTCGTGTCCGGTCTTTTGGGGAAACTGGGGTTGGGGTTTTTAAACTCAAGGTGACAAAGCTGCAACCGATTAAATAAAGTTAGGAGTCATTCAATTTTGGATTTTAGACTTCGGCTCCTTTCGGCTTCTCTACGAGACGCTGCGCGAACGCTCAAGGCAAGTCGCTCAGTCGAACGATTTTAGATTTTAGATTTTTTCTTCAATTCCATTTTCCAAAATTCAAAATCTAAAATTGACAGAGTTTGGAGTTTGGATTATTTAACTCCTAACTTTTCATTCCTCACTCCTAACTTCCTACAGTGGTCAGCACGCAGAGAAATAAGGCTTCAGTCCACTCGACAACTGCGCCGTAGGTATCTCCAGTGTGTCCGCCTAATTTGTGGTTGAACCACGCACCAGTTAAAGTGGCGATCGCACTTCCAGCAATGATCATTGTCAGTGCGAGAAATAGCTGCTGTTTATTTATCAGCACAAGTAAACCACTTAAACAAAACAACAAAAATAATCCGGGTAACAAATCTTTGTAAGAACGAATGGCTTGTTTGTGAAAGGCACCTTTGCCAGTTGGTTTCAGGTAAGGATATCGCGCGATCGCCACCTGTTGTCCCCAACGTCCCCACCCACAAGCAGCCATCAACAGTAACCAACGGTTTTCTGGCATATCTGTTAAGGCTGTTATTTTCAGGATCACCAAGGCGATCGCTGCCATTCCTCCAAAAGCACCTGTGGCACTATCTGCCATTACCTCCAGTCGCCGATCTGGGTCGCCTACTGCCAAACCATCAGCAGTATCCATTGCCCCATCTAAGTGTAGTCCTCCAGTAATCGCAATCCAAACACTTACTACCAAAGTACTACGAGTTAGCACGGGCATACCAATATAATCCATCCCCGTATCCAGTAACCCTAAAATTCCCCCAATTATCAACCCTACAAGCGAAGCAAGCCGTGCCACTCCCCGAAAGTCCAATCCGTTCAAATCCGGTAGAGGAATAGCACTGTAAAATATTATACTAGCTGCCAGCTTTAACAGCAGCTTTTTCCACCACTGTTGCTGTTTTGTCATCTTAGTTACATTAATATTTGGTTAATTGCTAGATAAGAGTGATAATTTTAGTACAATTCGACATCAGTAGACTTTAAAGCTTTAAATAAGATTTACTTCTATTGAAGATTATTACTGAAAATTTTGTTATCCTGGTCTAAGTAGTAATTAAATAATATTGAGTATTGTTTATACAAAAAACATAAAGATTCCGGAAATTAAAATTCCATCAGCAATCAAAATTTGTATTTTGTATTCGTTAACTAAAAACTTACTCCAAATTATTTAGACGATTGCCCCACAAAATTGATATTTTTTTAAATGTAGGGAGTAAACAAGCTATTCAATTATGACAGTTTAGCTATGTTGTCGCTCTCCTTAGCTCAATCGTTATTTTCCTATGAGTCACCATCTACCCGACACCAGGATACCAGCTCCGTGCATTATTAACACGGGCATCATTGTAAATAAACTCGACATCCGGCGATTGCTGGCAGATTTAGGTCGAGTCCACTACATCTACACCCAAGAAGATAAGGTACTGAGCGAGGGTGAAGGGGATGTGATGGAAGTTTTTGCTAATCCACAAAGGTCTACCTTAGTGGCTAACCATGCGCTATATTTGAATGTTTGTAGTTTTGATTACTTGGAACTCAAACAGTCACCCCAACAAGAAACCCACTTCGATTTGATCCAAGAAGGAGTGTGTCTGCGGTTGATTCCCCGCTCAACCCCTTTACAAGAGCGACGAGAGCGAAACTTCAATGTCAGCGCCATAGAAGCGATGATGGAGCAAGTCCTCTCAGCCAGATGGGATGCAGAAATTGACGATGACTGTTCTGATTCTTTCTAAAATAGCGACTACTATAGCAATTTTATCTGAGGCTGCGCTTTATTTATGTAGAGGCAATTTATGAATTGCCCCTACATTCGGATGTTTTGCCTAAGTCCTATAGGCGCATTTTCAAAAATCTAAAATGGCATGAGTGCGAATTTTTCCTTTGAATGTCTTGCTTGCTGTAGTCAGACAAAAGCTAGAGCAGGAGTGTTTTTCACTCCTCACGGTATTGTAGAAACCCCCAGATTTATGCCAGTGGGAACGCTGGCGAATGTCAAAACTCTCACCCCATCTCAGCTACGAGATACTGGGGCGCAAATGATTTTATCCAATACTTATCATCTTCACCTACAACCAGGGGAAGCGATCGTGGCTGGAGGTGGTGGGTTGCACAAATTTATGGGTTGGAACGGCCCAATGCTCACAGATTCGGGTGGGTTTCAGGTATTCAGCTTAAGCGAGATGCGAAAAATTACTGAAGAAGGGGTCACCTTTCGCTCGCCCCATGATGGACAAATTATTAACTTAACACCAGAGCGCTCCATTGAAATTCAAAATACTTTGGGGGCAGATGTGATTATGGCCTTTGATGAGTGTCCGCCCTACCCAGCTACTCGCCAAGAGGTAGAAACTGCAACGGAGCGCACTTACCGCTGGTTAGAACGCTGCATAACGGCTCATCAAAGCAGTGAGCAGGCTTTGTTTGGGATTGTGCAAGGGGGCGTATATTTGGATTTGCGTTGCCGTGCGGCTGAGGCTTTGGCTAAGTTGGATTTGCCTGGATATGCCATTGGTGGCGTCAGTGTAGGAGAACCACCAAAATTGATGGCTGAGATTGTAAAAGTCACAGCACCGCTTCTACCCCCGGAAAAGCCGCGTTATTTGATGGGTGTGGGTACTTATCGGGAAATGGCGATCGCGATCGCATCTGGTGTAGATTTATTTGATTGCGTAATTCCCACCCGTTGGGCTAGACATGGTACAGCAATAGTCCAGGGCGGACGCTGGAATTTAAAAAATGCTAAGTTTCGTGAAGATTTTACGCCATTAGATGAAACTTGCCCCTGCTACACTTGTCAAAATTTTAGCCGTGCTTACGTGTCTCATTTAGTGCGATCGCAGGAGATTTTAGCTTACACCTTATTGAGCATTCACAACATTACCGAACTAATTCGCTTTACCCAACATATCAGAGAAGCAATATTGAGCGATCGCTTCACCACAGAATTTGGTCACTGGCTCAACTCATCTGAATCAGTACCAGATGAGGAAGAAATGACAAATAACTATTGACCAATGACCAAGACCCAAACCATGTTAAGATACTTCTCAATTATGAAAGCTGTGTTGGATAGGTGGATTTAAACAAACATGGAAGCAGCACTTTTATTAGCAAAACTGCCTGAAGCTTACCAAATCTTCGATCCCTTGGTGGACGTTCTCCCAGTTATTCCCGTATTCTTTTTGTTGCTTGCTTTCGTTTGGCAAGCAGCCGTGGGATTTAGGTAAGTTAATCTATTTTCAATTTATAGGACAGATGGTACACCTGTCCTATTTTTTTGTGGCATCATGTTTTCTAAAGTTAATATTTATTAATATTTTGTAATGAATTAATATAATAAATAAGATTTGAATCAAGCCATGTCAATATGAAGCCTTGAAAGCCAAGCTTAGAGTCAAGGAGGAATTCAGTTATGGGTAATATCAAATTCGTTAAAGAAAATAAGGAAGTAGTGGTGGCGGATGGAGCTAATCTCCGGCTAAAAGCGATGCAAAATGGTATTGATATATATAAATTGATTGGCAAGATGACGAATTGCGGTGGTAATGGACAGTGTGGCACTTGCGTTGTCGAGATAGTCGAAGGACTAGAAAATCTTTCCCCCCGCACAGATGTAGAGAACCGAAAATTCAAAAAAAAGCCAGAAAATTACCGTCTTGCCTGTCAAACTTTAGTGAATGGCTCAGTCAGTGTAGTCACCAAACCTTAAATTCTCAAATCTGCCATTGCTTCAATTTTTATCCGGTCACTAGTCAAAATACTTACCAAAATTGAGTTTCCTGATTTTGAATTTTGAATTTTGAATTTTGAATTGGTATAACTCTGTCATCTATGATGCTATCCTAATCTTGTTGACTGGAAAATTAAGAGAGGCTTTCTTGCCATGCAAGTTAATGACCTGGGGTTCATAGCGAGCATTTTGTTCGTACTGGTTCCCGCTGTGTTTTTATTAATTCTGTACATCCAAACTGCTAGCCGACAAGGTGGAAAAGATAGTTAAGAGTTTGTGTATAAAATAAATAACCCCTGCACTAGTAATGTAGGGGTTTTTATTTATCATGCTAACTGAGTGCTGAGTTAAATAAAAAGTACTCAGCACCCTTGAGCTTAAGCAATTGTTCGCGCCAACAGTACTGGACAACTGGCATTGACTCGAACATAGTCAGACAAGGAAGAACCGATGAGTCGGTCTATATCAACAAAACTCTTAGCAATGGATGGACGACGATCTGGGGAACCGAGTAATAATAAGTCTACATTCAACTCCTCTGCCAACCGACAAATTTCTTCACCAGGTTTGCCACTGCTGATATAAGAACGAGATTGAATGCCCTGTTTTTGAGCTTCTGCAACTGCGGCTGCTAAAACTGGATTTTTATCTGAGTTAACCTCGGTTATTTCCGATCTTTTTCCGCCTAAATCTGTAGCAATATTTGCCAAGATTAACTGGCCGCCCTGAATATCTCGCAGTAAAAACAGTGCTAATTTCAAGCAGTTTTTTGCGGAATCAGAGTTGTTTATTGCCACCATAATGCGCTTAATTCTTTTGACATAAATGTCATCTTTTACCAGCAACATGGGGCGAGAAGATAGTTGGAAAACATACTGACTGACTGAGTTCGATAAAATCGATTGCAGGCGTTTAAGTCCGCGTGAACCCATAATAATCAAGTCAGCGTCGATTTCATCAGCTACTTGGCAAACTACATCTTTGGGTTCGCCTTCACGCAAAATTGAAGAAACCTGACTAGGATCTAAGTTCAAAGTTTGAATTGCATTCGCCAGAATTTTACCACCATTTTCCCATTTAGCTGTCATGGTAGTAGCAGTACTTTGTGCAGGAACAACATGCAAAATTGTAACTTTTGCAGATTGAATTGAAGGGATTTCTTTCAGGGTTTTGAGCATTTCTTCTGCGTGTCCCAATCCCGATACAGCCAGCAAAATTCTTCTGATCATCTTACGTAATTTTTGTGAAGTTTACTTTTGTTTTCGCTGTTAGTACTTGGCTATGGTCAGATTTTTCCTACCTTGCTTGACAACCTAGTTAGTAAATTGGCACAAATAAACTTTGTTTTTTAATATTTAATCCTCAAACAAATGTCAAAGTAGAAAAAACTCAACAAATGTTTAAGTTTCTTTGCACGTAGTTACTTAAAATTCTCAACTAGACTTCAATTATTAAGCATACTCTCAACTTAGCCTGAAGAACTTAATAAATTATGATGCTAGTTATCATTTTTAATCTATGTTCACTTTTTTTAATTAAAAGTTAGTTAAGTATTGCAAAGAAATGCCAAAATAACTCTTCAGGAAAATTTATTTACTGTAGCCTTTAGCAGGCGATGTCTACGACGGGCTATGCCTACGCTTCCGGCTTGAATAGTCTACACTATTCCTGAATTTTCCCTATTCTCCGCCTTTTTTGAACTTTATTGCAGTTTTGGTAAATCAGATAGGATTGCTATATCCGAACACCAGAAGAATGTGAGATAATAGCGTCCGAATTCTGATGTTCTAATAGTTGAAGTCATATTTCATCCTATATTGAAACCCCCCAGATTATATTTGGGGGGTTTGGTTGATTACTTGTGAGATTTGTTTAACTTAGATGTGCTCCTGGTTGTCCGTTTTGGACTACAAACGAAGCTAGGGTTTTGACAGAGGCATTCAAGTCAACAATGCTTGATACAACGCGGTAGTCACTTTGCCAGCGTTCTGGGGTAAGTTTGCAGCGGACGTCTCCCCAGCACCGTCAAAAAACTTAGTACGAGGATTATTACGTAGAGCAGCTTAATCTCTGTTTTACTTCTGAATTCGGAATTATACTTACTGGATAAATTACGAATTATTTAAAACCTGCCATTCCCCTGAACAATGTGCTTGACAGTGGTCAAGGTTTCCAGGCTGATAAATCCCCGACGATGACCTTTTTGGTTAGACATGCCGAGAAATACTGAATCTCCTCGCGAGGGGTTGCGGGAAAAACGCGGCGAAGTGTTGATGTAGGTAGAGGCACTGTTAACTCCTAAAGCAAACTGCCGACTTTCCTGGTAGGATTCAGTAACGATGCAGTCGGCATGACCACTGCTGTATTCATTAATCCAGGCGATCGCAGGCTCTAAGCTATCCACCAGTTTAAAAGCTACTGTCCTAGTTAAATAAGGATTTCCCCATTCGCCTTCTTTCACCAGCTGCAATTGGGGAAAGGCTTCTACTAGTTCTGCATCTCCTTTAATTTCAAAGCCTTTTTCCTTCAAACTGTTCCACAGAACGGCTATTGAAGACCGCAAAGCTTGGCGATGAATTAGTACCTTTTCAATGGCATTAACTTGGTCTGGTTCGCTTTGATGGCTATCAAGAATCATCCAGCGCACCATTTCTAAGTTGCTATTGAGTGACCAGTAGAGGTAACAATTACCCATCGCTGATTTTAAGACTGGGCAAGTTGACTGTCTTACTACCTGCTGTATCAAGCCGGAACGTCCGTAGGGAATCGCTAAATTCAGGTACTGATCTTGGGTAACTAAATCCCGAATTGAAGCACCATGTTCTGCTGTGATCAGTTCTAGACACCCTGGAGGTAGACCAACTTCGGCGATCGCATTTTGCAGTACCTCAGCGATCACCGCGTTAGAATGGCTAGCTTCAGTACTGCCTTTGAGAATTAGACAATTGCCAGTTTTGATACAAAAACCCGCTGCGATCGCCCCTAAATCCGGGAACGCCTCATAAATAAATCCAATCACTCCCAAGGGCATTAACTGGGTGTAACTCTGGGAATCTTCCAGTTGATAATCAGCAGTTCTGACGCGCCGCAGCGGATCTGATAATTCCCCCAACCGTTGTAAAATGTCTACTGTCATCTCTAGCCTTGTGGGAGTCAGCTTCAGCCAGTCCAATATCAACTCTGACACTGCCATTTCCCGACTGGCTTCTAAATCCAAGGTGTTGGCTTCTAGAATGTCGTCAAATGAGCGCTCAAGGGCTTGTGCCATCGCCAGTACTGCACGACTCCGGTCTGCTCCCTTTGTGATCCCCAACTTTAGGGAGGCTTGATAGGCTCGTTGGGCACTAGTAATCGGTTCGGGGTGATCATCCAAAACTTCAACAGTCATTGAGTTAACGTCTGTAGGTAAGCCAGACCATTAATGCTGGCAGAATAGCCAATAGCACCGCCACCATTGCCCAAGCAATAATGCTGGAACCATTTGCCAATCGCAGTGCTAATGGTAGCCATATAATCACTAGCACGAAAATAATGCCAAGTGCTATAGGCAAATAGCTTTCTCCCAAGCGGGGATGAACAACATGCCAACTATTTCCCATCCAACGCCAAGCCCGCTTGTAGGGATAGGTGGTAGAAAGCTGTTCTAGCACATGACCATTATCTTCTACTACAAAGATTTGCTGACAGCGATCGCAACCAAATGCTTCTGTCAGCGTAATCGGAATTAACTGACCCCGGCGACGACAGGGACAGGGGTATTCGGTATTGAAGTCTATTTTTTCGGGTTTTTGAGATTGCACAAGCGTTCTAATAACTTGAGCGTGTTTTATACAAACTGCGAGAATATGATCCCTTAATAAATGCCTTAGAGGCTTTTCTCTTTATGAAGATGGACAGGCGATGCAAACAGTAGATGCAGCAGACTCTAAATATTCTAATTGCCATATGAATACGGGGTTTTCTGTTTGTAGTCTTTTCCCGAACTGGCAATCTTATTTAAAAATTTCCTTCTCTTCATTTATCGCTTTCAAGGTAATATGGTTGCATTTTTGGATTTATTGTGCTGACACACCTGGTACAATTTTAAGCCTACGTGGTGAGCACTCCTAAAATAAATCGTTTGGGAAGGCTACGTTCATAAACAAAAGACACTAATAAACCCTAGATTTTCCTTTGGGTCACTATATATTACTATCCAGTTATCAAGGTTACATCGGGATTAGTTCACAAGCATTTCAAGAGCGGGAATTGCCAAAACATCCAGAGCGTCTGTGTAACTCTTTGCCCAAATACATTGTGGCTAACTTCACTGCTAAAAGACCCTTTGCACTTGACAACACTATTATTTAACCAGCCACCTTTAGTCCAGTGTAATACACCCTAAGTAAGTCGGCGTAAATAATCAAAGATTTGTAGTCAGGGCTTTAGCCCTACTTTGAGGGCTAAAGCCCTGACTACAAACTAATTTCACTATTTTTTACAGTAGTTAATATAGTTTGAGTTATTCTCACTGACTTACTTACAGAAACTGAATTGATTACACCTATAAAGATTGTATCCAAGCTAATCCATATCTAGATTAGTCTAAAGCTGGGTTTTATATTTCTTAGGAATGATTTTAGTGGACGATATTCAAATTCGGATAGTAGATGATTTCTTTGTTCTATCTGTCCACATTCGGATCATTTCACACAGATGCAGCGCGAATCGACGAACACTTCAACGCACCCTAAAAATACAAAACCTCTTGAAATTTTTAGCTCCAAGAGGTTTTACTTGGAAGCGGGTAACGCGATTCGAACGCGCGACATTCACCTTGGCAAGGTGACGCTCTACCACTGAGCTATACCCGCAATCAATAACCAAATATTAGTCTCTCAGATTTATCCCTAATTGTCAACCCCTTAATTTAGTTTTGAGCGCCGAGTTTTTTAACTCATAACTCAGCACTCATCCGATTAGGCAGTAATTGAGAAACTCACTCACTTAATAGTGCTGAGAGGGAAATGACTCGTGCGAACGCCACCTGCTCTTCTAGTCGCAGTCAGTTTAAGAATAACTATCTACGTTTGGAAGCATCCTAGTCCGGAGAAATCTCGGCTACTTAGTACGCACATTGAGGCGTAACACAAAAAGAGCAAGTAATTACATTATTTCTCGTCCTAATAGTTGTTTTGAGCGTCTAGAGGGATATTTGACTATCCCTTTCCTGCTTGGCTTGGAGAATCGAGCCTGTGTTTATACCTGAGAGTGTCAATTAGCTCAGTTCTTCTGACTCCACAGTTAAATTGCCGACACTGGCACTTTGAAAAGAGGCCGGCAAAGACTGGCTATTACGAGAATATGGCTCTGCCAGATTAGAACGCAATTGCCGCATCAGGCTTGCCATTTCTAGGGCATTCAGGGCATAATCCCAGCCATGATTACCTTTTATCCCTGCCCGTTCTAAAGCTTGCTGCATAGTGTCTACTGTCAAAATGCCAAAAATTACTGGCACCCCAGTTTGAAAGCTAGCGGCAGCAATACCTTTAGAAACTTCTGAGGATACGTAATCAAAATGGGGTGTTTGCCCTCGAATGACTGCACCTAAACAAATTACAGCATCATAACGATGGGAAAGTGCTAGTTGGCGAGCTACTAAAGGTACCTCAAAACTTCCTGGCACCCAAACATAGTCCACCTGACTACCGTGGGGGTTAGGGTCTACACCGTGGCGTTTCAAGCAATCTTGACATCCCTCTAGCAGCTTTCCGGTAACAAGGTCATTGAATCGACCAATCACCACTGCAAACCGCAAAGGCTCCGTTTGAGTAAAAGTTCCCTCGAAAACTGCCATGACTGCCTCTTAATCAACTATACTTCTTCGGGTCAATATACATTTCTTATTTAAATGTAGAGGAGCAGGAAAGCACGGTCAGGAGAAAGGAAACAGGAAAAATCGAAAAATCTCTCCTTTTTTCCTTTAATCTTTGACCTTGGCTTTTCTGCCCCTCTAGTTCTTATATTATGTGCCTGCGCCAGAGTGAAGCCGTCGCCTACACGACAAAAAAGTTTAACAAACCAACTAAAAATACCAAACCAATCCAGACGCCAGAACCAAGCCAAAGCAGTTTTTTAGATTCAACCCAATTTTGGGGAGTGGCGTAAGCAACGGGGACGCCCACAACCAGGACAAAAGACAACACGACTAGACCTATCAAGGCAAACTGGAATATTATGGTCATTTTTGCTTCTCCCAATACAGCGAAATAGTGATATGTCCTACACTAACAGTAAGCTGTACAGTGTAGGCAACGAGTATGACTCCTGCTATTGCATAGGACATTTCCAGAAGCTCTGGTTTTATGTCCTCCTGATGCCCCACGGCCAACAGTTTGATTTTTTCTTCCTTTCGTAACCCACAAATTTTACGACACAGGATGAATTGCTTATGACTTTTGCACTGATGTGTCAACCAATGGTAAATTTGCATTGTTTGAAAGGAAGTCTACTCGTTTCCCGTTGTCCAACCTTTGACATAGGTTTCCCAGAGGGCAATAAGCGAGGTGTATCAACGACCGTGGCGGCGAGTAACCAATTAAATCATACAACGCCCTGATCATCTATTTCAGAATATTTGACAATTAGGGTGCTGACTCTGAGGGGTAAAGAGTGAGGCTTCTGCTCATTTTAGCTAAAGGGCGACACTGACACTTTTTTCTTGTTGTTAAGTTACCAAAAATTGCAACATTTTAGTCGTTTGTTCTTTGTATAAGTACCTATGACCAATGACTAATGACTCTTAACTATGGATTTAATTCTTTGCCACACAACAGCAGATTTTGACGCACTAGGAGCAGCAGTAGGGTTAACGCGGCTAATACCGGGAAGTAAGATTGTCTTGACTGGCGGTTCTGACCCTACTGTACGGGATTTTTTAGCATTGCATCGGGATGAATATCCGCTGATTGAACGCCGTTCGGTGAATCCAGAAAAAATTCGTTCTCTGACTGTGGTGGATACGCAACAGCGCGATTGCTTGGGTAAAGCTGCTGAGTGGTTAGATTTACCGCATGTAACAGAGATTATAGTTTATGACCATCACTTAGGACAAGAATCAGATATTCCCGCCAGGCGATCGCATATTTCCTCAGTAGGAGCCACTACAACTTTAATTGTGGAGCTATTGCAACAACAGCAAATTTCTCTAACTCCTCCCGAAGCAACTGTGATGGCTTTGGGTATCCATGTTGACACTGGCTCCTTGACCTTTGACCAATCCACACCACGAGATGCCTTGGCTTTGGCTTGGTTGATGCAACAAGATGCCAGTTTATCAGTAATTTCTACTTACCGTGACCCTGGCTTGTCTTTGCAATTGCAGCAGCTATTAACTGAATCACTGGAAAATTTAGAATATCTTTGTCTACATGGATATACGGTTGCTTGGGTAACTCTGAAAACAGATGGTTTTGTGCCGGGGCTATCGAGTTTGGCTTCAGAACTCGTGGAATTAACCGAAATTGATGGCATACTATTAGCCAATGAATATCCTTTGAGTGAAAGTGATTCCCGCTTAACAGTAATTGGGCGATCGCAAATTCCCAAAACGAATCTTAACCAATTATTCCAACCTCTAGGTGGCGGCGGTCATTCACAAGCTGCATCGCTAAACCTAAGGGGGGTTGATTCGCAGGCAATATTAAAACAACTCTTGGACGGGGTAAAAGCGCAAATTCCCCATCCCCCCACCGCTAGGGATTTGATGTCCTCTCCTGTCCGCACTATTCTGCCTGAAACTACAATTGCCGAAGCACAGCGCATTTTATTACGCTATGGACAGTCTGGTTTATCTGTAGTCGATGCTCAAGGGCAACTGGTAGGTATTATTTCGCGGCGGGATATCGATATCGCCTTGCATCACGGATTTAGTCATGCACCAGTCAAGGGTTACATGACTACGAATCTGAAAACGATTACACCAGATACGACATTGCCACAAATTGAGTCAGTGATGGTAACCTACGATATCGGACGCTTACCAGTATTGGAAAATGGGCAGTTAGTTGGTATCGTCACTCGTACTGATGTTTTGCGGGAATTACATCAGCAAAGGGATGAAGACCGAGGAAGGGGAAAGGCAAAGAGGGGGAAAAGTAATATTAATCTCCCTCAATTGCAAAATAAACTTGCTCCTCAGTTATGGCAATTACTCACCACAGCATCGCAAGAAGCAGAAAAACGGGGTTGGCATCTTTATCTTGTCGGGGGTGCAGTGCGGGATTTGCTGTTAGCTGACGCAGCAGGTAGCTTGATGATTAAAGATATTGACCTCGTAGTTGATGGCTTTCATAAATCAGCAGATGTTGGTGCTGGTGTGGAACTAGCAAAAGCACTCCAACAACTTTACCCTGCGGCTCGCTTAGAAATCCACGGGGCTTTTCAAACTGCTGCTTTGTTGTGGCACAAAGACCCGGAATTAGATTCTCTATGGGTAGATATTGCTACGGCTAGGACAGAATTTTATCCTTACCCAGCGGCGAATCCAGAAGTTGAGGCGAGTTCTATTCGTCAAGACTTGTATCGTCGAGATTTTACCATCAATGCGATCGCCTTGCGGCTTACTACCCCTCGTTCAGGTGAATTACTTGACTTCTTTGGCGGTTTACTGGATTTAGAAGCCAAGCAAATTCGGGTTTTACATGCCAACAGCTTTATCGAAGACCCCACCCGCATTTATCGTGGTGTACGCTTTGCCGTGCGCTTTGGATTTCAGATAGAACCGCAAACTGAAGAGTTTATCCGCTATGCCATCAACAGTGGCGTTTACGATCGCACTGCTCAAGAGAATAGCAGAACTCCAGCCCTGCAAACTAGACTGAAAACAGAATTAAAATACATTCTCGAAGCCCCCTACTGGAAATCGGCTTTGCAGTTACTCGATAACTTAGGGGCATTGCAATGTATCCATCCTACCCTGAAGCTAGACGCAGAACTTCTGCGACAATTACGCTTGCTAGAACGCTGCTTGCGGCGATTTGACCCGCAACCAACCCTTATCCATTGGGAAATGCGCTTAGAAACGTTAATCGCCCACCTAACATCACAATATCGGGCGAAAGTAGCAAAAAATCTGCAATTGCCAGAGGATAGCATTGCTAGGCTGAAGAACTTAGCTCAATTTCAAACTGAGGTGATGACATTATTACCCACTTTTCAACCCCCCAGTCAAGTAGTGCAGTTGCTGCGACAGTACGATTTACCAATGCTGATTTTAATCGCCGTGCAAAGTCCACGAGAGATTAGACATCAGATTTGGGAATATTTCACTGTTTGGGCAAATATGCAGCCACTATTGAATGGCAATGATTTAAAGAAACTTGGTTACAAACCAGGGCCCCAGTATCGGCAAATATTAGATGATGTAGTTGCTGCTACTTTGGATGGAGTGATTAAAGATAAGACTGAGGCTGAAGAGTTTTTAGCCAACCATTATCCTCAGTAATTTATATTTACCATATCTGGTTTTTATGCAAACACAAACACCAAAAAAATACTCCACTCCAGAGGAATATTTACAACTAGAGGATGCGATTAACATTCTTATTGAAAGATAAATCGCACTTTTTTAGGGAAGAATAAAGCAGCATGGAAAGTGCGGGTAAACTGCTTACCGTTAGTGCTAACAAAACTAATGGATTGAGAAAGCCTGCTATTATCCCAGTTCCTACACTAGCCCCAAACCCTAATATTAGTAGTATTAGTACAATTGTAAATGAGTCTTTAGCCAAATCTATAACCCAATCCATAGCCCCACCCATAGCCCCAAACACAACCACACACTCACAGCCCAACTCACAGCCCAATCCACAACCTCCACAATACGCCCCACAGCCACACCCACAGCATATAAGTCAGTGGCTTTCGTCGGCTCAAACATTTGCTCTGGCGGAATAAAACCCGGAGTACCTTTAAATACGCTACTCCCCGCCACTTCTTGGCTACCAATACGAGCAAAACCAAAGTCAATTAATATAGACATTGAGTTCTTCATCTACCAAGATGTTTTCCGGCTTAATATCCTGATGAATTACCGGAGGATTGAGAAATTGCAGGTACCCAAGAATTTCTAAGGCTTTGACAGTAATTTGCTTAACTTCCTGTATTTCCAGGTAAGCTATCGTTTGTGTGCCCCTAAACTTTGCGAATAGAATTCGCAAAGGCTGAAGTCGCATATCGCGTCACGTAAATCTCTAACTCCCTAGCAGAAGCCGTAAAGCATACAGGCAAGTTATAATTCTCTTGCGGATCAACGTAACAAAAATTTATGAGTAACCCCCTTGTACAAGCCTTTTTCGTAGGCAGAGCGGTAGCTGAAGTAGTTAATGAGCGTTTAGAGGTCGCCTTGACCGATGCTTTGAGTGATCTGGGCAAATTTGATGCCGAAGCTAGAGAGCAGTTGCGCCAGTTTACAGAAGAAGTCCTAGAGCGGGCAAATCGGTCAGCAGAAGTTGCTAATGCTGGTCAACCTACCACAGGTAGTGGGCAACCCAGTTCTGATTCAGGTGACTTGCAAGCAGATATTGATGAATTACGAGCAGAAATTGCCCTGTTACGAACAGAATTGCAACATTATCGCCGAACTTCTGCATAAATTTGGGCATTGGTCATTAGTCATTAGTCCAAAAATTATGCACAAATGACAAAGGACAAAACACAAATGGCACTTTATCAAAAACAGTTTAGGAATCAGAGTGTCTTTTCTTCTAAGTGATTCGGTTGCAAACCAACGGTACACACAGCATATGGAACAAGGTTATTCAGATAAGGCATACCGTTGGAATCGGGAAAAATACTCTAGCAGACGGCGTTTTGTGGACATTTGGTCTTTTGTCTTGACCTTATTGTTCAAACTTTGGCTATACAACAAATCTTGGAGTTATCCAGGTGGTGTGACTGACACAAAGCAAGCTGCAAGACGCAAAACCCAAGCAGTCTGGATTCGCAATACCCTGCTGGATTTAGGGCCAACCTTTATCAAAGTTGGGCAACTGTTTTCTACCCGTGCTGATATATTCCCTGGTGAATATGTAGAAGAACTAGCCAAATTACAAGACAAAGTACCGGCATTTAGCTATGAGCAAGTAGAAGCGACCATTGAGAAAGAACTAGGCAAGAAAATTCCTGAACTCTTCCATAATTTTGAACCTATTCCCTTAGCTGCTGCTAGCTTGGGGCAAGTACACAAAGCTGTGCTGCATACTGGGGAATCGGTTGTAGTTAAAGTGCAACGTCCTGGATTGAAGAAGTTATTTGAAATAGATTTACAAATTCTCAAGGGAATTACCCGCTACTTTCAAAACCATCCCAAATGGGGACGGGGGCGAGATTGGTTGGGTATTTATGAAGAATGTTGTCGCATTCTTTGGGAAGAAATTGATTATCTTAACGAAGGTCGTAACGCCGATACTTTTCGCCGGAATTTTCGCGGCTACGATTGGGTGAATGTCCCAAGAATATATTGGCGTTATGCTACTTCCAGAGTGCTAACTTTAGAATATCTCCCTGGAATTAAAATTAGCCAGTATGAAGCTTTAGAAGCAGCGGGTTTGGATCGAAAGGCGATCGCTCGTCAAGGTGCTCAAGCCTACTTACTACAGTTACTCAATAGTGGCTTTTTCCACGCCGACCCTCACCCAGGCAATATTGCCATTAGTGCAAGTGGTGCTTTGATATTCTACGATTTCGGCATGATGGGGCGGATTAAATCCAACGTGCGCGAAGGACTGATGCAAACACTTTTTGGTATTGCCCAAAAAGATGGCGATCGCGTTGTTCAGTCTCTAATCGATTTAGGCGCGATCGCCCCAACGGATGACATGGGCCCAGTGCGGCGTTCCGTCCAGTATATGCTGGATCATTTCATGGATAAGCCCTTTGAAAATCAATCGGTCGCGGCAATCAGTGACGACCTTTACGAAATAGCTTATAATCAGCCATTTAGATTTCCAGCAACCTTCACTTTTGTGATGCGAGCCTTTTCTACCTTAGAAGGGGTAGGCAAAGGTTTAGATCCAGAGTTTAACTTTATGGAAGTTGCCAAACCATATGCAATGCAGCTTATGACCGATATGAATGGTTCTGAGGGGAATAGCTTTCTTAACGAATTAAGTCGTCAAGCAGCTCAGGTAAGTAGTACTGCGTTCGGTCTACCCCGTAGGTTAGAGGAGACCTTAGAGAAGCTAGAACGGGGAGACATGCGCCTGCGCGTTCGGTCTATAGAAACTGAACGGCTGTTGCGGCGGCAGAGCAGTATTCAGCTCTCAATAAGCTATGCTCTGTTAATCAGTGGTTTCACACTTTCAGCTACGATCTTGGTGGTTAACAATTATCTATGGTGGGCACTAGTGCCTGGTTTAATTGCAGCAGGGCTTTCAGTGATCCTGATCCGACTACTTTTACGCCTAGACCGTTACGATCGGATGTATTAATTGTTGCAAAAATTTATGAAACTTAATTTCACGGGTTTTACCGATCCGGGACTTATTCGTTCTAATAATCAGGATAATTACCATATCGACCCAGAGGGACGGTTTTTCGTTGTTGCCGATGGTATGGGTGGTCATGCCGGAGGTGAGGAAGCAAGTCGGATCGCCACTGGAGAAATTCAAGCGTATTTGCTGGCAAATTGGCAATCTTCTAAATCTTCTCAAGAATTGCTAGAGCAAGCTTTGTGGCGTGCCAATGAAGCGATTTTGCAGGATCAGCAAAATCATCCTGAACGCGGCGACATGGGTACAACGGTTGTAGCGGTAATTTTTCGCTCCCCAGAGTCGCCTTGGTGCGCTCATGTTGGCGATTCGCGGCTGTATCGCTTCCGAGAGTCGCAATTAGAACAGATAACAGAAGACCACACTTGGGTAGCACGGGCAATCAAAATAGGTGACATCACCTTAGATGAAGCACGATTACATCCTTTTCGTCATGTATTATCGCGCTGTTTAGGGCGTGAAGACTTGCATCAGATTGATGTGCAACCACTAGATGTAAAAGTTGGCGATCGCTTGCTGTTATGTAGTGATGGTCTCACCGAAGAACTTGTCGAACAGAAGATTGCTAGCTGCCTCCAAGACAGTCCTTGGCTTGATAAGGTCGCCATTTCTCTAGTTGAGGCTGCTAAGGAGCATGGAGGGCACGATAACATCACAGTTGTCATCGTCTCACTTGACTAAAAAGTTATGAGTCATTCAATTTTAGATTTTGAATTTTGGTGAAGCAGGGTGATGAGTCAGGTGCTAACAGCGGGTTTCCCGACTTGTACCCTTACGGGGAAGCAAGCTACGCGCAGCGTCTCCCTAGGAGAAGCGACTGCCGTTAGCGAGTATTCTGCTTACAGCCCTTCTCAAGACAGGAGACGCTCTTGCGTTTGGGCATCCTACGGCAGGCGTTAGCCTCTGGCAATGTGATAAGGGGAGACGCTTTTCGCGTTCGCTCGTTAGCGAGTCAGATGCTCACGGACTCGCTAACGAGTGGTTGGCGCAGCCTCTCTAAGAGTTGCCATGCCGCAGGCTTTACGCTGCGCTACCCTAGCGTCAGGGATTGAAGGAAAAATCTAAAATCTAAAATTCCGAATTAGCAAAGTTATGAGTTTTTACTCCTGACTCCTGACTCCTGACTCCTATTTGGTAGATATACTCAGCAATTTGTTCAGCGTGAGCATTTTTCCTTTTTACAATTTGATACAAATATTTTTAGCCTCCAAAGTGATTTAAGGAGGCTGAATTTGTATAAATTGGTAAATTGACATCTTGCACGTAATAAGGTAAAGCGACTATAATTCACGCTTATTACCATTCATTCCCCAACCTCCTTAAAATCCCTACCCTTCAAAACTTCCTCCATAGTGGGAGAGACAGCATCTTAGTTTTTCTTAAACAGAAAAACTATCGAGGGTTAAGGATAACATCTGAACTTCTTTGCAAACGAGAGTTATGCAAAGCAGTTAGGAGTTAGGGAGGTAGTTATACTTATCTGAGTTCAAACGGAGCCTATTTTCCGGAATATGTCTCGGCTGACTTGGGTGGTATATCAGTAGGATTAGGTGCAAGATATCAAAGCAGAAAAAGTCCACATTTAGGATGTGGGCAATGTGTCAAACAATTGTTATCTTTCTTAATACGGAGGAACAAATGTTGGACAGTTATAAGTCCAAATATTATCCCATTTGGACTTCTGTGAGCGATATCATCTTTTACGCGTTGTTTTTTCGGAGTTAACTTATGAATCAACCAATGAAACTATCCTTGGAACAGCAATTCAGCATTTGCTCATTTTCTACTCAGGTGCAAAATATGAGCCACGATCAAGCTAAAGATTTTTTAGTCAAGCTATATGAGCAAATGGTCGTGCGCGAGGCAACTTATCAAGAACTTCTTAAGCACCAGTGGGGCTTAGATTCCGGTTCCACTATGGCATAGAGTCGTTCTACTGTCGCAGTGGGCGACCTCCTTCTCTTGCTTGGTTCCAAGGAGGAAAAGAGCTGGGGATGTCGGGGCGTCAACTTCGATAACTAATTCCGCAAAGGTTCGACAAAAATTAAATTCAAAAAACTAACAATGAGTAAATTTTTCGACGACACATCTGCTAAAGTCTAGACTTACTTTAATTTTGTCGGACAAATCTACTGTTTGCTTGAGCCAGACTTCCTTTTGGTTCGTCTAGTGTGCTGATTAACCTGCGTAAATTTACAATCCCCCGGAATGATGTATATAGGAAGATTGACAGAGAATTTAGATAGCCGTGATTTGGCAGCTAGTGTTTTCACTCTTTATACATATAACTAGAACTTACATCTTTATATATATTTTGTTTATAAAAGTTTACATTCGCTGAGTGAGCACCCCTTAGTTCCATCTAAAAGATGTAACATTAAGAAATTATTTTTAGCTGGAAAACTCGTATGCAGAATCTGTATCAATACTTTCCAGTTTTGCTAGAATTTGAGGCTTAATCTTTTCGTACTCGCTTTTGAGTAAGCTTTTACTAATTTGCGGGTCGGCAGAGGACATCATTGTATTGCTCATTGCGACCCACTCTTGCAGTCGTTGGCGCTGGGCAGAAGCGACGCTAGAAAGTAAGATATGGGTACAGCTATTTGGTGTTTCTCGTGCAAAGAATAACAGGCGGTAATAACCAGTGTGCTGTAGTAATCGAGCAATTTCTTGACCAAGGGTGGTTTTGAGATCAAGGTAATAAGGTAACCATTTAGCACTATGTTTGTGGTTGTAGATGACAGTAATCCATAGCAGCATCGGATGGGGAATAGAGATGAACAGAAATTGGTTATAGCGGGTACACACTAAGCGCTTTTGAATTTCTTCTTGCGGTAGCATTACCCACAGGGCTGGTAAAATCTCTCCATTGGTATGAATGGCCTGGGGAAAGACAATATCGGCAATTGGTTTATTTTGAGGCCAGGAAATGGCACGAGCGATTTCATCGTTTGACCAGGATACCTGTAAATCGGCTTTTGTATTTTGTTCAAGTTCAGTGCTGACTGTAGTAGCAGGAACTAGCGCCTGATCTTGCTTAATTTCGCGTGTATGCTCAGGCTTTTCTAGAGACGCTAAAACTTTTAGGATTTCAGTGATACTTTGGGGGCGATCGCGTGCTACTTTAGCTAGACAGATCATCACCAAATTTTCGATTTCTTTTGGTAGTTCTAATCCAGGCGCAACCTCAGCAAAAGAACGTGGTTTTTGATAGTGATGTGTTTTATACCATGCTCCAAAAGAATGAGATGGGACCACCAGTGGCATTTTGCCTGTGAGCATCTCAAACATCATAATTCCCAAACTATAAATATCAGCACGGTTGTCTAATTCTTTACCCTCCATCTGTTCGGGAGAAGAATAAGCCAATGTCCCCAAATAGAATTTTGTATGGTCGCCATCTGACTGTAATAACTTTGCAATCCCAAAATCTAGAATTTTGACCAATTCTCCGAAACTGGCATCTTGAATCACCAGCATATTGCTTGGCTTGACATCCCGATGGATAATTGGGCAAATAGTACCCTCAACTAGGATGCCATCATGAGCGCACTGCAACCCCAGGCTGAGTTGACGCGCCATACTCAGGAATCTTGGTAAAGGCAGTCGTTGCTTGCGAATAATATTGTTCAGGCTTTGTCCTTGTAGGTATTCCATGACGTAGAACGGGGTGTTATTGTCGTCTACGCCATAGTCCATAACTCGGACAATGTGGATGCTTTTTTGCCCTAGTAAAGCACAGGTTTTTGCTTCTCGCTCAAAGCGGTCTTGCAATCGCATCTTTTCATTTTGGATTGATAGCGCCAGAAACTTAACTGCAACAGGTACACCTCCCAACAAAGTATCTTTAGCACGATAAACTCGACCCATTGCTCCAGTACCGATTAACTCCTGGAGTTGGTAGCGTTTGCTGAGTAAGCGACCAATGTTGGGGTCTGACATAGAGAATTTGAATCCAAAAGCAGGTTGTAAGTGTTTGGGAGGAAAAGTGCATTCAAACTGAGATTTGAATTATTGCGCCCAGAAATGACTTTCTAGGCTCGTACCACAAAGCAGAAATGGAAGTCAAAAGTCAAAATATAGGCTAGACTTTTGGGCTATTTTCAATCGTTGGTCTATTTACGCGGTGCTGTACTAGCTTTTTTCAGTCCTTTTTTAGAACATTGAAACCATGAACTGGCAGTTTGCAATCGAGACGGTTATTACAACTAGTGCAACATGCCAGATCAAACAAGTAGAAAGGGTAGATTTAAGTAGGTGGGGGGAAAAATTTATAAGTATGTCATTTCTAGTGAAACGGAGTGCAACGTACTCCTACGGAAAAGCAAGCTACGCGTAGCGTCTCCAAGAGTTGCAATCACAAGGACTGTGACGGTTTTACATTTTGTTACATAGTTAGGTTGATTCGTGCCTACTTACTTATAATGACGCTTTGTACCATTTTGCACTTTCATTGTGGTGTAATTTTAGTTTGCCCAATATTGACTCAATAGATAACTATAGTATCTGCCAAAAAGCTTAATTAGGGAGCACCACACTCACCACAGAGTTCTGATAACTGAGTAATGAGTGCGGAGTTTTGAATATAAATAAAGCCTGAGGGGATGACATGCAGCCCTGCTGGGCAGATTTTATCAGATCCAAGCCCTGATGTCTTGTAAACAATGCTCTAGTCTATTAGGATTTATAACTGTTATTTTAGTAAGCAATGATCCACAACTAAAGTTTTGCTTGATTAGTACTTTCCTTCTACCTTCAGCAAGACTGTCATCTGCCTTTGTTTTGTAAGTAGGGATAATGACAAATACTTATTGCCTGACCAGGTTTTTAACCTTAAGGGTGATTCTGATTATGTAAGAGAATGTTTTAAAAGTCCCAATAGGTATAATTTTGCTGTTCTCACTTGGGTTCACTTCGACGATAAATCAAAGTTTTAACCATATACTGAGATAGTTTGCTGTCCTGACTAGGAGAGCAAAAGACCCTTTGAAAGCATCCTCTAAGGATGTATTATTTCTTGATAAAACTGTAACAATACTAATTGGTAGCTTTTCGTTTTTTCTTTAGGTTATAAGACATGTCATAAACTGATTTATTACCCTTCACATAGTATTGAATTCGACGTTCGATAATAGTGTTAAATCGGGAAAGAAAATCAGGGAAAAAGTAGGGGTTTTCTCCCATTTTTCTTAATGCTATTAACCATTTTCCTTGCTTTATAGGCACTACAACTTGAAAGTAAGCTAGATTTTTCTGATAAACTGCAAGATTATAAGACAGAGCACGCATTAAAGCTGGATTTTTTTTCACAACTTCTTGTTGCATGAAAGAATTAGTAGCACTTATGTATTGATTTAGACGTAACAATATGCTTTGACGTACAAGAGAAATAGAGCGTGAGCGATAGAAATAATAGGGTTCTGGCACAATAAAAAAGCGAGCGCCATTGATTAAACATTTCAGATCAAGCCAAAAGTCCTCAGCTATGCTGACGGTTTCATCGTACTCAATGCCGTGCTTAACCAGAAATTCTCGTTTGAATATAGGCTTGCTTAAACCAAGACGCAACCCTGCTTTTCCATATATATCAGTTTCCACAAAATAAATGAGATCAATTTGAATAATTTTATCTATATGTTCTCCACTTTCTTGAATCAATGTACTCCAAGGAGATGTTGCACCATCTTTGATTAAATAAGGATCGTCAGCAATCATGTCTGCATTTGTTTGCTCTGCCAGTAACACAAGTTTTTCTAATCTTTCGGGAGCATACCAGTCATCTGAATCAAGAACAGCAATCCATTCTCCTTGGGCTGCTCTGAGAGCACGATTACGCGCAGCAGAAACCCCAAGGTTTTGTTGATTAACTATTACTTTGAGACGTTGGTCAGTAAAACTTTTAACGACTTCTACAGTTTTATCACTTGAACCATCATCGACCACGATAACTTCAATATCAGTGAGCGTTTGCTCTAAGGCTGACTCTATTGCCTTGGCAATATAAGCTTCAGTATTGTAAGCAGGGATAATTACAGATACTTTAGGATTCACGAAACTCAACTCCAGACTACACGGTTCGGTAAAAATGCTAAAATCCTGACGATAATTTGATAACTACTTTTTTAGTATACAACTCAGTAGGTTGGTGAAAATAAACGATGACTCCTTAAGGTCAGATATGAGACATTGAACGTTGCTAGAGTTGTTTGAGCAGTCGGCTTCCAGCCTAAACATACAGCGCTTAAGTTGACTGACGCTCTAGGCTAGCTTCCATTGTGTTAGTCAAAAAATGACCAGCCAAGATGCCACTACTGAGGTAATATGTATCTTCCGAAATCCGGTGGAGGGTTTCAAAGCCACTACGACGCTGACGATCGCCTAGTACCCAGTAACGCTGCACAATAGTATCTAGACCAATCCAGCCTTCACCTTCAACCTGCCCCAAAATATTATGTTGTAGTAAAAAAGTATACTGACGCTCTCCATCATGCAGCCGCCCCTTGTATTGCAGAGAGATTTCGGAGCGATCACTACCTGGGAATATCAGCTTTGTAGCCATAGTGAACCAGTTATCTCGATTCCAAGCTACCAAGGTCATACCCTTGACGCTGATTGGCATACCATTACGTTCCAGCCAATTTCCTTGCATTGCCCAGCGTCCTGGTTCCAATAAAAAAGTATGAGCCACATTCTATATTCCCTGCCTTGATCGAGTGCCGCCAAGACTACAGTTATAGCAGTGCTGAGTTGCGAGTGCTGAATGAATGAAGAAATTTTTTTATCTTATTTATTGTTCCTATCTCAGAACTCAGGACTGACCTTTGTGAATTTCTCCCAAAAGCACTTCTTGAGGTGCCCCAGTGGCAGTAGGTAGGTTGCCAGGAATACCCAAATTTCGCCAGTAGGCTAAAATCGCAAAGGCGATCGCTTCTTTAAAATCTGCACTCAAACCGACTTCATCTGTAGTCCAGACTGGTATTGATGTCAACAATAACTGTAATCTTTGTTTCAAATAGAGGTTGCGACTACCACCCCCACATAATAGTACCCGTTGTGGCATTTCCGGTAAAAAAGTGCGGTAACTCTGAACAATTGAAGCAACTGTAAGTTCCGTGAGAGTTGCCAGTACGTCGGCAGCATTGAGTTGGTATGCTTGGGCATCTTTTAAACACTGATGTAGGTAAGTCACACCAAATAACTCTCGACCAGTAGATTTGGGTGGCGGCAGATGAAAATAGTCTTGATTGAGCCATTGTTCTACCAACGGATCACAAGGAGTACCACTCGCTGCCCAATTGCCATCTTCATCGTAAGTTTTAGCACCAGCGCTTAAATGCTCCACCCCCAGATCCAACAGACTATTTCCTGGCCCAGTATCCCAAGCGCGAATTTTTGAGAGCCAGTCGCCATGCTGAGGCGGAATATAAGCAACATTACCAATACCACCAATGTTTTGAATACAACGCCCTTCTTCAGGATGACTGAGCAAATAGGCATCTACTCTGGGCACGAGAGGCGCACCATGACCACCAATAGCGATATCAGCAACGCGGAAGTTGCTCACAGTTGTAATGCCCGTAAGATTGGCAATTAATGCACCGCGCCCTAGTTGCAGACTGTAACCCAAGGGAGTGCTGTTAGCGGATAGCTGTTGTTTAGCCACTGCTAAGTCAGAAATTAAGATTTCTCTCCTCCCCTGCTCCCCTGCTCCCCCAGGTGGTCGATGATAAACCGTCTGACCGTGGGAGCCAATGAGAGTGGCTGGCTGATGACCAATTTGAATATTTTGGGCGGCTTGGGCAAAGACTTGAGCGATCGCATCATCTATTTCTGCCAATTCTGCCATTGAGATGGCAACGCCTGCACCAACTGCCAATATTCTTTCTCTGAGTTCGGCTGGATAAGGATATGTTGCCCCAGCTAGCAACTCAATTTTGATATCTAATTCTGTACCGGAAATCTCTACCAACGCAGTGTCTATGCCATCTACGGATGTGCCACTAATTAAACCTATAACGCGAGTAGGGACAGCAGCTTCTTCAGTCGGATGCATTGATAAAGATTCTTTTGTTAATTGCAAGAAATAGTTTAATTCATGTTATTACCCATGTCAAAAAAAAACTAAGGTGGCATAGTTGACTGGAGAAAGACGAATTGTGAGACAAGGAGTTAGAGGCAGCCGACGGCTACCTGTCAAAGAACGTGGTATTCCCTTGAAGCAGAAAAAATAATTACGTTTAAAATTACAACAATTCCAGAGTTATTAAAGGTATTACAACTATCTAGATATATTGTGAAAATTTATGCAATCAGTTGTCACAAAGAGATTGGGAAGTTAATCACTCTAGCATTATGCAGATTATGTAATTACCTTAAAGAATAACCAAGGTAATCTTGATCATGAAATTGAAAAACTATTCAGCCAAGGGAGAAACACAGGTTTTCAAGGGATTGGTATAGTCCAATGCCTCATGCCTTCTTGATCTAGAACCTAAAAAATATAAACTGCCTGTAAATCACAAAATAGTACGTTTTATAAATAAAGCTTCTTTACAATTTTGCACTGAGAACTTCGCGCTTTTTACATAAAGTGATAGACATCACATAACAGAATATCAGTGTTCCTCCTCTAAATAAAGTCCAATATTTTACATTTTTATCTAAGTATAATCAAATCGAAAAAGTAGTAATCCTTCTGATGTTGGAATCTAAAGGCACATCGCACAATGAGGCTATGAACACGAAAGATAAAAAAATGAAAAGGATTGAATTATGAAAAGTCTTTTAATTAAGTCCGCGATCGCTTCTGGTGTTGTTTTGTCCTTAGCCACTGTTACCCGTCCTGTAATGGCTGCGTCTTTTGCGGTATCAATAGAAAACCCAGGCGTACAAAATGCACAATTATCAAATCTTGTTAATGCTCATATACAAAATTTTGATGCACAAACACAAGGTTACAGTGCAACAGGCTTTCAATGGAATGATGGAACAACAAATATTGGTAGCTATCAGAAGACTCTGATCGTGAATGCAGATCAATATGGTGGTGCTGGTGGAACAGGCAAATATTTTGATGTAGATAACGGTAGATCAGGTAATGGTCAAACGGTTTCTACCCTAAATTTGACAACCGCACAAAGTTACTTTGGACTTTGGTGGTCTGCGGGAGATAGTAACAACGTAATTACATTTCTTTCACAAGGTCAGGTTGTACAAAGTATGACTACCGCTGATGTGGTTAGTTATATCGCAAAGCTACCAAATAAAGCCAGCTACTACGGTAATCCTAATTCGACATTCCAAAATCAGGATTCTGGAGAACCTTTTGCGTTTATCAACTTCTACGATGTTGGCGGAACTTTTGATCAGGTTCAATTCACCAATGTTGGCGGAACTGGTTTTGAATCAGATAATCATACAGTCGCCACTAGCTACAAGAGTATCACTGGTAGCGTCGTTACAGCAGCAGTTCCTGAGTCTTCTTCTGTATTAGGAGTTCTTGTAATTGGTTTTGTGGGTGCTACTTCAGTTCTGACTCGTCGAGTCAATAAAAAGTCAGTTTTGCAATTGTCATAACTGTTGCAATTTGCAAATAAGACAATTTCTGGCTCACATTAAGGGTCTTCTGCACTTCTGATCATAATTAAGGGAATGTCACTCACAACGTTAATAGCACAGTTTTTTTGTTCCAGTCTTTAGGTTGAGTCGATGGGGGGTATTATCTCCCGCACCTCTCGATTAGATCCAGACATGCCCGTTTCCGTGCATCTGGCTCCCGATGTTCTTAGCTTGCGCTTTTGCCCATGTGGATATAATCGTGACAACTCTCATGAATTGCCTCTAAATTATTCTTTTTCCAGTTGGCATGATTTCCGTCGATGTGGTGTAAATTAATAACTTCCATATCAATGAATTTCAGACCACAGGAAGCACATCTATGGTTTTGCTTCTTAAGGGCTTTAGAGGTTTCGCCGTCATAGAGCTTACTGTTGCGTTCACTCCAGTAACGAATATCTCCGTCATAGGGGGATTTTATTCCTTTAACCATGACGTGTTTATTTTCGGAGAAGGGAACTGCTGGGAATGCCTTGTCTAGTAATTTCTTGCTAGAGTGGCGGTTTTTCTTGGTTTCCTTGTTGAATACCGCATAAGCTCTTGTTTCGATGTGGTATAACGAGTTTCTAGACCCGTCCATCTTACAGAACTTATGGTAATTTCTCCAGCCTCTAACTACCGGGGCTAATTTCTCAGCCTTTGTGGTAGCACCATAATTCGAGTTGTTGACGATGCGTTTTACTTTCTTACGGAACGCTTTGAAGTTCTCCACTGAGGGAGTGCTTTTGAACTTTCCGTTTTTCTGGACTTTGAGATGCCAGCCGAGGAAATCAAACCCATCTGTCGCAGCGGTAATTTTGGTTTTCTTTTGGCTTACTTGCATTCCGCGATTGCGGAGGAACTCGCTGATTCTTTCAAGTATCTCTATCGCGTTATCTTCGGGTCGAAGTATAATAACCATGTCATCCGCGTACCGGATTGATGGCTCTTTACATGCGTTCGCTGCATCTCTGTATCTGTGGATACTCTCGATTCCGTTGAGTGCGATGTTCGCTAATAGTGGGCTGACCACTCCCCCTTGTGGAGTCCCTTGCTCAGGAAATTCTGGGTTAACTCCTGCCTTGAGGCATCGGAAGATACCGAGTTTTAAGCCTTTGGGGGCAATGAGTTCGTCCATAATTGCTGAGTGATTAATCTTGTCGAAGCACTTTTCGATATCGAGTTCGATTACTCGTTTTTCTATTCCTTTACTTTGGGAGCGTAAATTTTGAAAGATATACTTTTGTGCATCATGGGCAGAGCGCCCAGTTCTAAACCCATAGCTCCTAGCGTGGAAAGTGGCTTCGTGTGCTGCTTCTAGTGCATATTTCGCTAGGCATTGCCAAGCTCTATCTGCGATGGTCGGTATCTTAAGTATTCTGGTAGTCCCGTCCTTCTTAGGAATGGGGATTTCCCGTAGTCCTTGATGCTTCCAATTTCCACTATTCACTTTGAGTAGTTCTTCTAAATTGAAGCGTTCCTCGAATGAGAGGGATTTCTTACCATCGATGCCAGCCGTCTTTTTGCCAGCATTTAGCTGAGATACTTGTCTTATTGCAAGAAATCGAGCCGAGGTTGATTTTAGAATAAGCTTTTGGAGTGACCTAGCTTTCCGCTTGTTTCCAACTTGAACAGCTTTATACACGCGCTTTTGAAGGCGGAAAAGATTTCGGCGGAATTTCTTCCACGGTAGAGCTTTCCAAGATTCACTAGTTTTGTAACTGTGTCTAATCATTTTCTCTTCTCTGGTTAGTGTACTCTGAACACCTCGCAACAATTACGTTGCGTCCTACCCTAACTGTGGGGATTCCTCCGCTCGTCTGGTCTACCTGGGGTTCGACTGTCCCAAGACCCACAATTAGTTTTTATTCGTTCCCTCGGAAAGATTGATTGTTCCTTTAGGTGTGGTCATTTCAACTACTGGATTCCCAGGACTCTTACCGTTTTAACGACGAATGACGGCGGGAATTAATTCTCCAGTGAAGTCAGGGTTTTTATGTTACGCCCTGCTTAAGACTGAGTTGCTTTTTTAGACCCTGTTTCACCGTAGGAACTCCCTATTAGCGCCAGTGTCAGCCCGTAACGGCTGTCTGATTGCACCCTGTTCCCAGCTTCACTCTGCAAGAATCGAGCTTGCTCGGTGTGGGCAGGTAAGGAGTCAATTCTGAGTCTGAATGGCAAGACTTGCACTTGCATCTGACCGAGAGTTCAGCCTTTCGTGACAGTAATCTGCTGTCGGGCTGGATTAGTTATTTACGGACTGAATACCGTGATTCACTAATCAACGAATCGCACCGCCGTTTGTCTTTGCAATTAGTGTACTAACCGCAGTCGTTTTTGGGGAAAGTGTTACAGAGATTCTGGACTTATGCGGTGCTGGTCTAAGTCTTGGCCCTTCCGGCATTGGATCATCAAGTTTCTCTGCAAGCGTAATAACGAGAAGTTGCAAAGTGAAAAGCAATTTCTTAAAAGATACTAATTCTAACTCAGTAAGATTTGCCTGATTTTCTCTATAGTCTACTTCCAGACTCCATGTTCGCGTAGTGTGCCGTAGGCAGGATTTCAAAAGTTTCAGTGAAAAGTCAACATTAAATACAAGTTAGGGCAAGCTTACTTAGGTAACTTCGCCCTAATTCTTTTGTCATTTATTTTATCATCAGCCGCTCTATAACACTTGGAGAAAGTTGGACAATGCCTGGATTGCTTACTGCTTTAGCTTGAAGATGTCGGCATTACCCAGTCCAGAGGCTTAAGAACTGATCCTAAAGCCCAGGTCTTAAGATATCGATATGATAGAAAAGTAGATAAAAATTAAAAAATATTTATCGAATGGTGCTTCAATCATCTGGCTTGTCCAAAGTCAAAGACTCATTAACACAAAAAATCTTCTTGGGTAATGAACCCAATGCGGAGTTAATTGCAATTCTCACCGTTTACTTTGTCCAAGGAATTTTAGGGCTATCGCGTCTAGCCGTTAGCTTTTTCCTCAAAGATGAACTGCTGCTGAGTCCAGTCCAGGTTTCGGCGCTATTCGGAATTGTCTTGCTACCTTGGATGATCAAGCCAGTGTTTGGTTTTATCTCTGATGGCTTGCCTATATTTGGCTATCGTAGGCGTCCTTACTTGATTTTATCCGGGATACTGGGAACTGCTTCCTGGGTAAGTCTGGCCACAATAGTTCATACTACCTGGGCAGCTACGTTAGCGATCGCTCTTAGTTCTCTCTCTGTCGCCATGAGTGATGTCATAGTTGACTCACTGGTTGTTGAAAGAGCTAGAGGCGAATCGCAAGCGAAAGCCGGTTCACTACAATCTGTGTGCTGGGGTGCTTCTGCGATCGGGGGTTTGATAACAGCATACTTTAGCGGTCTGCTGCTCCAATACTTTACTACCCGTACTGTCTTTGGAATTACCGCCTTGTTTCCTCTCATCGTTTCAGGGGTAGCTTGGTTAATTGCTGAGTCCCCCGTTAGCAAAGATTCTCAAGATAATAATCACACCAACTCTTTACCAATCAAACATCAACTGAAGCAGCTACGCCAAGCCATTAGCCAAAAAACAATTTGGCTACCAACGGCGTTTATCTTCGTCTGGCAAGCTACGCCAAGTGCTGACTCAGCCTTTTTCTACTTCTCTACCAACGAATTACACTTTGAACCAGAATTTTTGGGGCGGGTACACTTGGTAACAAGTTTCGCTTCTCTAGCTGGTGTTTGGATTTTTCAACGTTTCCTCAAAAGCATCCCTTTTCGCGTGATTTTTGCTTGGAGTACCGTCCTTTCGTCAATTTTAGGGATGACGATGCTATTGTTAGTGACTCACACAAACAGGCGGTTGGGTATAGATGACCACTGGTTTAGTTTGGGTGATAGTGTTGTTCTTTCTGTGATGGGTCAAATTGCCTTTATGCAAGTGATGGTTCTAGCAGCAAGGCTTTGTCCCTCAGGTGTGGAAGCGACGTTATTTGCCTTGTTAATGTCGGTGTTTAATTCTGCTGGAACGGTTTCTCGGGCATTTGGGGCATTAATCACGTATTGGCTGGGGATCACCGCAACGAACTTTGAGTCACTTTGGCTGTTGGTGTTAATTACTAACCTCAGCACGCTATTACCCCTACCATTTATCAACTGGCTACCTGCTGCTGAAGATCAAACTGAGACACCCAAAGATGGGGAAAAACCGTTTTTGCCAGATTTGATGTCTGAGTTGATACTGACAGAACCAGAGTCGGAAATAGTGGAATAGTGTAATAAATCTCACGCACTGGCGTAGTAAAGTCGCAAAAAAATTATTTTTAGCGGCTACATATTTTCGTGCAAAGTAACAATAAAAATAAAGTCCATGCAAACTTTTAAAAGTCAAGAAAGCCCAGTTACAGAAAAATCCTATACTCGTGCAGACTGGCAAGGAGGATATCAATCTCTCACCCAAGAGTTTGATTATTGGATTGATGATATAGAAGGACAAATTCCCAGAGAGTTACAAGGGACGCTGTTTAGAAATGGCTCTGGTTTGCTGGATGTGAATGGGCAACCTCTTCATCACCCATTTGATGGGGATGGGATGATTAGCAAAATTACCTTTACCAACGGTCGCGCTCATTTTCGCAACCGCTTTGTCCGCACAACTGGCTATTTGGCAGAGCAAAAGGCGGGAAAAATTCTCTATCGCGGTATTTTTGGTACTCAAAAACCCGGCGGTTGGCTAGCTAATATCTTTGACTTCAAACTCAAAAATATCGCTAATACAAATGTTATTTATTGGGGTGGTAAACTACTAGCGCTGTGGGAAGGGGGTGAAGCACATCGCCTCGATCCTTATACTCTTGAAACCTTGGGCAATGAATATTTTAATGGTGTTTTGTCAGCAGGTGAAGCTTTCGCTGCACATCCCCGCTTGGAAAATAATTGCGACCAAGATGGGGGCGCACCTTGCCTGGTAAATTTCTCGATTAAGCCGGGATTATCTACCACAATTACTATTTTCGAGCTAAACTTAGCGGGTAAAATTGTCAGACAGCACGCTCATAGTGTTCCAGGTTTTTGTTTCATCCACGATTTTGTCATTACTCCCAATTACTGCATCTTCTTTCAAAATCCTGTCACCTTCAATCCCATACCTTTCGCCTTGGGAATACGTGCGGCGGGAGAATGTATCAAATTTCAGCCAAATCAGCCAACTCAAATTTTAATTATTCCCCGCTTCCCCCAAGAAGGGCAAGAAAAGATAAAAATTCTGGAAACTCAGTCGGGTTTCGTCTTCCACCACATTAATGCTTTTGAAGTAGGAGACGAAGTTTTGATTGACTCCATTTGCTACCAATCTTTCCCAGAAGTAGAACCCGAAAGCGATTTTCGACAAGTTGATATTGAGGCACTTTCACCTGGGCAACTTTGGCGATTTTATCTGAATCTAAAGAATGGGACAGTCCGGCGGGAATTGATTGATGGCCGCTGTTGTGAATTTCCCAGCATACATCCGGCGAATGTGGGACGTCCTTATCGATATCTATATATAGGTGTGGCTCATGCAGAGACTGGTAATGCTCCCTTACAAGCATTGCTGAAAATTGATTTAGAGTCAGGAGAAAGACAATTTTGGAGTGCTGCACCCCGTGGTTTTGTAGGTGAACCGATTTTTGTCCCACGCCCAGATTCTGAAAAGGAAGATGATGGTTGGATATTAGCTTTAGTTTATGATGCTACTCATCACCGCTCAGATGTAGTGATTTTAGATGCCAGTGATTTCGATAAAGGAGTAATTGCTCGGCTACATCTCAAGCATCATATCCCCTATGGTTTACATGGAAGCTTTACTTCTGAGATTTTTGGGGAAATTTGATCCTTTATTTGGGTGAAACCATTTTTTCGCTGGCAATGATATGCAAATCTATATTTTTGAGCAAGCGCACCAATTTTTGCGTCAAAGATCCTTTGAGGAGCATTTGCCAGCGCGATCGCTGACTCTCTCCAATTACAATTTGGGTGATCCGATATTTCTCGGCAACTTGGGCGATCGCATTAGCTACATTACTGTTGGTAACACGAAGAAAAGTACCTTCAAATTCTTTACAAAGTTTCTCACAAGTGTGGATGTGTAAGCTTTCCTCTTTAGTAAGGAAGCGCTCAGAATCAGCCACAAACAAGGTATAAAGCGGCGCGTTCATATAGTTAGCTAGCCTCGCACCCCGGCGTAACAGTTGTACTGAGTTGGGATACGTGGATACACACACCAAAACCCGCTCGTGAATATTACAAAATTGCCCGTTGGGGGTAGTAGCGATCGCATTTTCTTCCACGTTGTCTGCTACTTCCCGCAAAGCCAACTCCCGCAAAGCAATCAGGTTACGACGTTGGAAAAAGTTATCGAGGGATTGTTGGATTTTTTGCGGTGCGTAAATCTTCCCTTCTAATAACCGTTCTTGCAGGGTTTCCGGTGTGACATCTACTAACACAACTTCATCTGCTTCATCTAAAATTCTGTCAGGAACCCGCTCACGGACTACCACCCCTGTAATTCGGGCTACTAAGTCATTGAGACTTTCTAAATGTTGCACATTCATTGTGGAGTAGACATCAATACCTACTGCTAAAACTACTTCTACATCTTCGTAGCGTTTTTCGCGTGGAGAATCAGGGACATTGGTATGGGCAAATTCATCGATTAAGACTAATTGGGGCGATCGCTTTAAAATAGCATCTGTATCCATGTCCGTTAGTGTCAACTCACCCCGAGGATATTGCTTGCGGGCTATAATTTCCAGTCCCTCTGCCTTCTCAGCTGTCTCCTTGCGTCCGTGGGTTTCCAAAAGCCCAACGACAACATCAATTCCTTCCTGTTTGAGTGCGTGTCCCTCTTCCAACATCCGGTAGGTTTTGCCTACCCCAGGAGCCATGCCAATAAAAATTTTATGCTTACCCCGCCGTCGTGCCGGATAAAGAGAGTTACTTGCAGAATTTAAAGGTGCTGTGCCAGCCGAAGCAGTATTACTATTATCTGACATTTCATTCTTAGTATCTGTATGGCAATCCTATTTGATCAGAAAACGGCGCTTTTCCAATGCCCAATGACCCGTTTATTGATTTTGCTGACGATTAATATCTTGCAAGTCAAGAGCATAATTCAATCGGAGAACATTGACTCCCGGTTCCCCAAAAATCCATAAAAATCTGTCATCACTATACTTATTAATTAAACGGAGGATCTCATCTTCTTTTACTCCCCGCGCACCAGCAACCCGCGTTAATTGTTGCCGGGCTGCTTTTAAGGAAATATGCGGATCTAAACCAGAAGCAGACGTATAAATTATATCAGCAATTGGTTGAAGATTTTCGTCTCGCAATTGATTTGCCTGTTCTAGAATCCGCTTCAGTAGCTCTGGATTGCTTGCAGCGAGATTGCTGGCTCCAGATATGCCAGTTGGCTTGGCTTTTTTACCTTGGCTATATCTAACAGTACTGGGACGAGGATGGAAATATCGCTCAGATGTGAAGACTTGACCAATCAAAGCCGAACCAATTGGTTGATTATTTAGATTCCGCATGATGCTGCCATTCGCTTGATATGGCAAAAAAACTTGACCCACTACAAGGATTACCAAAGGATAGATGATTGCAGTCAACAACCAAAGCATTAGAGTGATGAAAATTGCTCTGATAGTTTCTCGAATAATAGCCATAAAAAGTTTTCCAATTGCTGCTAATATTTTATTTTTAATTTTTAATTCTTTTACCCAAGCAGAAGGACGTTCCAAGGTGCTGTCAGCAACAGCGTAAACAACTGGGGCAATTACCACATTCAAGCACAGCAGGATAAAAATAGCGAGTGTTGAAAAGACACGCAGACAAACAGACATGGTTAACCAGCCTATAGCACCGCATCAGTGCATCCCCCACTCTTTGCGTCTTCTTTGGTAAGTGTTGTTTATGCCATTGCGACCAAACAAAGGACATCGCCTGTATCAGATTCATGGGCAGAAACTTCTCCCAAACATCGACCTGTTTATTCATATTCTTTTTGTTCCCCTTCTCAATAGGTAAAAGTAAAAATAAAAAAGGTCAAATGTTTATTATCTTATCTTAGTAAGATGCGCTTGTTTGTCAGCATCTCTACTTCTGTTGTCCTTAAGCCAAGCCCACAATTGTAATCAGTATATCTATCAACTTAATGGCGATAAACGGCGCAATCACCCCACCTAAGCCATAAATTAAGATATTACGTTGCACTAGTTGATTAGCTGTTAGAGGTCTAAACCGCACACCCTGCAATGCCAAGGGAATCAAAGCTGGAATAATCAAAGCGTTGTAAATCAGCGCTGATAGTACAGCAGACTTAGGGCTAGTCAAATTCATAATATTCAGGCTTTGCAGGTTAGCAGCGACAAATATCATTGGGATAATCGCAAAGTATTTAGCAATATCATTAGCGATAGAAAATGTAGTCAATGCCCCGCGAGTAATCAGCAATTGTTTACCAATGCTAATGACATCGAGCAGCTTTGTGGGATCGGAGTCCAAATCGACCATGTTGGCGGCTTCTTTTGCAGCTTGTGTTCCTGTATTCATCGCAACACCAACGTTAGCTTGGGCTAATGCTGGAGCATCGTTAGTGCCATCTCCCGTCATGGCAACCAGTTTGCCTGCTGCTTGCTCCTTTTTAATGACGCTGATTTTGTCTTCTGGTGTGGCTTCGGCGATGAAGTCATCTACCCCAGCTTCTTTGGCAATCACAGAAGCTGTAATTCGGTTGTCTCCAGTTAGCATGATGGTACGCACTCCCATCCGTCGCAGTTGTTCAAAGCGATCGCGGATACCAGGTTTAACTATATCTTTGAGATAAATAACCCCATAGATTTCGTTATCTAGGCTGACTGCTAGGGGTGTACCTCCCAGGCGAGAAACTCGTTCGTAGGTAGCATCCAGTTCTGCGCTATCGCGTTCGTTGTGGAAACGGACAAATCCTTTAATGGCTTCTACTGCTCCCTTCCTGGCCTCATGCCCTCCAGGCAAGTTGGTGCCACTCATGCGGGTTTTGGCAGAAAAATCAACTCCTTCTGCTTGACTGGAATCAAAATCAAACCGTGCCCCTAACTTTTCTGCCAATCGAACAATCGATTTACCTTCTGGTGTATTGTCAAAGACACTAGCCGCCCACGCAACATTAGCAATTTCCGACATTGAATAACCGTTAATTGGGATAAACTCTTCCGCCAAACGGTTGCCGAGGGTAATTGTACCTGTCTTATCCAGCACTAAAGTGGTGACATCTCCACAGGCTTCGACTGCTCGTCCGGAAGTGGCAATGACGTTAAATTGGGCAACTCGATCCATACCAGCAATGCCGATGGTAGTTAGTAAGCCGCCAATCGTTGTCGGAATTAATGCTACTAACAGGGCAATCAAAATTGGCACGCTGACTGGACTGTTGACATAGTAAGCAAGTGCGGGCAAGGTTACCACGACTAACAAAAATACTAGGCTCAGAACTGCCAGCAATACTGTCAGGGCAATTTCATTGGGTGTTTTGCTGCGTTCTGCCCCTTCCACCAAGGCAATCATCCGGTCAATAAAGCCTTTGCCTGGGTCAGATGTGATGCGGATAATTAGTTCATCTGAGATAATCCGCGTCCCACCAGTAACGGAACTAGTTACGTCGGAGCCTGATTCTTTCAATACTGGTGCCGATTCCCCAGTAATTGCTGATTCATCCACAGAGGCAACACCCATGATTACTTCGCCATCAGCGGGAATGATATCGCCAGCAACGACGTAGATGGTATCGCCCTGTTTCAGGCTGGTGGATGGAAATTCACTAAGTGTGCCGTCGGGAGCGAGTTTTTTCGCGATCGTCTCTGATTTCGTCGATCGCAAAGCATCGGCTTGGGCTTTACCCCGTCCTTGGGCCACGGCTTCGGCAAAATTGGCAAACCAAACTGTAAAGAATAAAATCCCCGACAACAAGCCGTTGAAAAGTTGCGGGTTTTTTTGGAGGGCTGGGCCAAATAGGTTGGGATCAATTGTTAGCAATAGGGTGATGATTGTCCCCACCCAAACCACAAACATCACTGGGTTTTTGATTGCATACTTAGGGTTGAGCTTGACAAAAGCATCTTTAATTGCCCTTAAGTACAGCCACTTAGTACTTGTCTTCGCCTTTTTACGTGCTTGGCGGCGATCGCCAGCACGGGAATTTGGGCGTCTAGCTTTGAAGTTAGTTGCCACTTGATTTATAAATAAAGTTAGGAGTTAAGAGTTAAGAGTTAGGAGAGACGCGATTAATTGCGTCTGTACAGGAGTTAAAAGTTATTAAGAATTATTCAATAAAAAACAGATCCAACCTGTAAGGTGCGTTAGGCGATCGCTAACACAACGCCAGTTCCTGCAACGCATAGCGGAGCTAAACCGAATCAGACGCTACGCCCAGTCGCTAATGCTATGCTATCGAGCGTCGGGAACCTCCTTCGGGTTCCTCAGTCGCCTACAGTGCTGGACTCACCGCAACGCACTGGCTCCCCTACGAAATCAGATAATTTATTTATTTTTTGGTATTCTCTTAATTCCAAACTTATAACTCATAAATCTTCTAACTGCCAGATGCTAGTTTCAAACCCTCAGCTATGGGGCCTAAAGCCAGAACGGGAAAGAAAGTCAACACTCCCAAAACCAATGTCACTCCAGCAGTGATCCCAGTAAATACTAGAGAATCAGTTCTTAGGGTAGCAGGGGTTTCTTGTACTTGTTGTTTGCGAGACATCCCGTCAGCTAACAGCAAGATGGCAATCATCGGAATATAGCGTCCTCCTATTAAGCTAACTAAAGTACTCAAATTCCACCACAGGGTGTTATCTCTCAACCCCTCTAAGCCGGAGCCATTATTTGCTGCTGCTGAGGCGTATTCATAAACTACTTGAGAAATGCCGTGATAACCAGTATTGCTAATTCCAGACAGGGAGATGGGATAAGCCAAGGCGATCGCACTGGGAATCAAAACTATAATTGGGTGAATCAACAGCACCACGCTGGCGAGGACGATTTCTGGCTTTTCAATTTTGCGTCCTAAAAACTCTGGGGTGCGTCCTGCCATTAGTCCAGTTAGAAACACTGTGAGAATTAAGTAAATGAATAGGTAAGCCGTTCCAGTTCCCTGACCACCCCAGATAACCTGAATAAACAAGTTGAAGAGAATCGAAAATATTCCTTGCGGCATTAAAGAATCGTGCATCCCGTTCACAGCACCAGACATAGTAGCTGTAGTCATAACTGCCCAGAATGCCGTTTGTGCCCAGCCAAACCGAACTTCTTTCCCCTCTAAATTGGGCTGTTCTAATCCAAAAGCATTATTAACAAGGGGATTACCTTGTAGTTCTCCGACGGCTGTCACTCCCACCATAACGACAAAAATCACAAACACCATCCAAAAAAGTAGCCAAGCTTGTTTGATGTTGTTGGCAAATATACCGTAGGTGTAAATCAAGGCTGCTGGTATAGAAATCATCGCGATCATTTCTATCAAGTTAGAAGCGCCATTGGGATTTTCAAAGGGATGGGCTGAGTTGACGCCAAAAAAGCCACCGCCGTTGTCGCCCAAAAGTTTGATCATTTCAAAGGATGCCACCGGGCCTCTGGCAAGATATTGCGTCCCGCCTTCTAAGGTTCTCACATCCAGAGTCCCAGCTAATGTTTGTGGTACACCTACTACAAGCAAGGCGATCGCTCCAATAATCGAAATCGGCAGCAATATTCGCGTAATTCCACGGACGAGATCGACGTAAAAGTTCCCCAGTCTTCTACCCGTCAACCCGCGAATAAAGGCAATTCCCACAGATAAACCAGTGGCTGCGGAGGTGAACATCAAAAAGCCTAAAGCCGCTACCTGGCTAAAATAACTTAAGGTTGTCTCACCAGCATAGTGTTGCTGGTCGGTATTCGTCACAAAGGAAATTGTTGTGTGCAATAATATATCCCAATTGGGCGCACCGAAGCCATTAGGATTCCAGGGCAAGAGTCTCTGAAAATATATCAGCAAATACACTGAAATACCCATAATCAGGTTGCTGCACAGTACAGCCCGGATATACTGCCAACCTGTCATGTCATCTTTCCTGCGGACACCCGCTAGTACAAACATACTTCGCTCTATCGGGTTCATTAAAAAATCAAGCAGTGTTCTTTCTCCCAAAAAGACACGCGCTATGTATCTACCGAATAGCGGAGTGATTGCGATGACGATACACAGCGTCAAGCCAATTTGCAAAAAACCTTGTCCCATATATTTCGCGCTAAATTAAATTTAAGTGCTAGCAAGCCAATTCTTAGAAATAAAAGATTAACTGTTGGGGTATTTCATTTTGAGGGATTTACTATTTTCGGTTCTTACTCTTTTCCAGATACTTGTTAAACTTTTTGTTAAGATTATTTAAATTTTCCGGTTAATTCATCTATCTCACTCATTAGGACTATTTGTTTATACAATACATTTTCCAAGTTTGCTACTTTCAAAGAATATAAAATTATCTTGGCTTTTATTAATGGGATTAGGGATTGGCAAGATTGGGGTACATACCCGGCTCCTTGTGGCTAACTACCTAGTCCCCAGTCACCAATCCCCTTTCTTGCATCTGGATAATCCTAATTTTAGGATTAATTCTCAACTTGGCATTTGCAGATATAGATTGCAGATAAATCATAATTGGTAAATTCAATAGTTATGCAGATTGTATAATCACGATTTTTTAGTAAATCATAAATGACAATATTAAGGCGATTATTGACTATGAAAGAAGCTATAAATAAGCGGAGGGAGACATATGGGCTAATAGCGATCGCCTTTGCTATAGTAATAGGCTTAGAATATTTGACACCACCTGAGTACGTATTTGGCTACCTCTACACAGGGACAATTTTGTTAGCAGATTCTCGATTGAATCGGGCAGCAGTATTGGGGATCACTCTTGCAGCGACAGGATTAACATTATTGAATTTATTTGTCCCAGGAGGAGAAATGATTAATCCCCCAACGTTGGCAAATAGGTTGATTGCAGTATTGGCATTGCTGGTAACGGGTTGGTTAAGCGATCGCAACCACCGCAATGAAGAAGCGATCGCTTATACGCAAGCACAATTACGCTCTCAAGAACAATTAGCTACCATGCGTGAAGATTTTATTTCTACCCTAACGCATGATTTGAAAACACCCCTATTAGGAGCAATTGAAACGCTGAAATATTTTCAAAATGAGCAATTTGGTGAAGTTACACCAATGCAAGCAAAAGTCCTACAAACAATGGCTCGTAGTCATCAAAGTACACTGCAATTAGTCCAAACGCTTTTAGATGTGTATCGCAATGATGCCGAAGGTCTGAAACTACAAATATCACCTGTTAACTTGGTAACAGTGGCGGAGGAGATCATCGCTAACTTGACTGAACTAGCGAGAACACGTCAGGTTTATATTTCTCTGCACTATGGGGAATCAGATTTTCGGAGTTTTCTTTGGGTAAATGGTGATCCTTTACAACTAGGGCGAGTCTTTACAAATCTCCTGAGTAATGGCATTAACCATACTCCTCGTGGCGGTAAAGTAGAAGTAGTATTTGAAGGTTATTCTAGCGATCAAGTGGTAAAAATACTCGATACTGGTTCCGGCATTACCGAAGAAGAGTTACCCCACTTATTTGAGAGATTTTATCAAGGACATAGCGATCGCCACGTCTTTGGATCTGGACTAGGGCTTTATTTGACCAGGCAAATTATTACCGCTCATGGGGGTACAATTTGGGCAGAGAATCGCTCACCACGAGGCGCACTGTTTGGTTTCCGACTCCCAGCTTGTCCACCACCGGGGAGATGAGGAGTGGGGGCAGGGGAAGTAGGAGAGAAATAACCAATGACAAATAACAAATGACAAAAATCCTACTCGTTGAAGATGATGAATTATTTCGGCTTGGTCTGCGGATGCGGTTGCAACAAGAAACCAGTTTGGAGATTGTCGCAGAAGCAGAAGATGGAGAACAAGCTGTAGAATTTGCAAATCGCTATCCCCTGGATTTGGTCTTGTTGGATATAGGTTTACCGGGAATTGGCGGGATTGAGGCTTGTCGCCAAATCAAGCAGAAGCACCCAACTTTACCAATTCTCGTTTTAACTTCTCGTTCTGAAAAACCTTTGATTTCGCGCTTAATTGCGGCTGGAGCGCAAGGTTACTGCCTTAAAGGTATTCCTGCTGAGTCTCTGATATTGGCAGTGCGATCGGTCGCAGCAGGAGCGTCTTGGTGGGATCAAACGGCAACAACAGAAATTAGAGCTGCTTTTGAGGGCAATTTTATGGCGGTGCAGCCCGCAAAAACTGAGGAATCCATAGAAAATCCCTTAACGAAGCGGGAACAAGAAATTTTGGCACTGGTGGCAGCTGGTAAAAGCAATCAAGAAATTGCCGAGATTCTCTACATTGCCCCTGGTACAGTGCGGGTGCATGTCCATGCTATTTTGCAGAAACTAGAAGTACGCGATCGCACTCAAGCCGCAGTTTTAGCTATCCAGAAAGGATTGGTAGCAGCAGAATTTTTGATTAATTAGATTAAACATTCAAACTTTGCTTTCACTACCTTTTTGCGTCAGTGCTGATCTAGATAAACCTGATTTATCAAATTTTTAACCCAATAAAATTACATAATATTTAATGGGTCTACATCTATCGTTAAGCTAACAGATTGGGGACAGATATCTCGCACTTCTTCCCAATCTGGCAATTGTGGCAATGCATCGGGGGCAAATTTAATCAATATCTGCCAGCGATAACGATTAGC
This sequence comes from Nostoc sp., assembly GCF_036919675.1. Lineage (GTDB taxonomy): Bacteria > Cyanobacteriota > Cyanobacteriia > Cyanobacteriales > Nostocaceae > Nostoc. The sequence continues at coordinate 55,532 of NZ_JBALCP010000078.1, read as the reverse complement.
TACCCGTAAAATACTTGCTGGTGCTGGACCCAATATCTCGAATTCTTCTTCTGTACTCAAGGCTGTGGCGATAATTTGCGCGGTATTTTGCACTTGAATCGGATCGAGACTACTTAAGCGCAACAAAATTAACCGCCCGTATGGCGGATAATTGAGTGCTTGCCGTTGTTCTAATTCAGCTTCAGAGAAAGAGTGATAATCGTGCGATCGCACTGCTGCAATTACCTGATGCTCTGTAGTATAAGTTTGCACAATTACCCTACCTGGATCATCACCTCTACCAGCACGTCCAGCTACCTGAGTTAGGGTTTGAAATGCCCGTTCACTGGCGCGATAGTCTGATAAATTTAGTAATCCATCGGCGGCGACAACGCCCACAAGTGTCACCTGGGGTAAATCCAAACCTTTGGTGAGCATTTGCGTTCCTACTAATAAATCTGCTTCGCCGTTGGCAAACTGGGTAAGTAGGGTTCGGTGTGAACCTTTGTTGCGAGTGGTATCGCTATCAAAACGAATCAAGCGCAACTCTGGGAACTGTCGCGCTAATTCCTGCGTTACTCGTTGAGTACCGCTACCGAAGAATTTTAGGTAAGGGGAGCTGCAATCGGGGCAGTATTTGGGATGCGATCGCGCATAGTTACAGTAATGACAGCGCAATAATTCCGGCGCTTTTTCTTCGGTGTGGTGATACGCCAGCGACACATCACAGTAGGGACATTCCAACACATATCCACAACTGCGGCACGATACAAAAGTGCTGTGTCCCCGGCGATGGATAAATAAAATCCCCTGTTGTTTTCTTTCTTGTAACTGTTGCAAAGCTTCTTGCAATGATCTACTAAATATAGAACGATTTCCCTGCTGCAACTCTTGCCGCATATCGACTATTTCCACTGGCGGTAGAGGGCGGGAGTTTATGCGTTCGGGCAAACTTAAGTAATAACTCTTAGCTCCTTCTTCCTGGCTCCTCATACTTACCCAACTTTCTAACGAAGGGGTAGCAGAACCTAACACCAAGGGACAATTTTCTAACTCTGCTCGCCACTGGGCGACGGTGCGAGCGTGGTAGGTGGGTATGGGAGAGTCTTGCTTAAAGCTGCTGTCGTGTTCTTCGTCTAAAATAATTAAACCCAAGTTGGGCAAAGGGGCAAAAACGGCGCTGCGAGTACCAATCACAACTTGGGGTTCTCCAGTGAGCATTTGTCGCCAAGTGTCGTAACGTTCACCGTCGGAAAGGGCGCTGTGATAAACGCTGACTTTATTGCCAAAGCGGGCGCGAAAACGGTCAGTTAGCTGGGGTGTAAGTCCAATTTCTGGGACTAAGACAAGCGCGGATTTGCCTTGGTTGAGGAGGGGTGCGATCGCTTGCAAATATACTTCCGTTTTTCCTGAACCTGTCACTCCATGCAACAAAACTTGAGCAAACCCATCTAGCGTCTGGATTGTTGCTAAGGCGCTAGCTTGGGCAGAAGTTAAGGATTTAGCCTCATCGCCTACTAATGCTGGGCCCTGTTCGCTTCGCAATACTTCCCGTTCTTCGATGACGATACAGCCTTTTTGCTCCAGCCCTTTTAGGGTAGAGGTAGTTGTTTTACAAATCTGGAGGAACTCATTTAGCCACAACTCCCCACCACGCCGCCGCAGCACTTCCAAAATCTCTCGTTGGCGAGTAGTTAAATCGTAGTCAAATGTACTCCCCACTAGCGTCACTGCTTTTTGAAACTTCGGTTTAGTCAGTCTTGGCGGTTCGAAGTAGCTTTCTACTAAACCTTGTCGTAACAGTTCGCGGACTGCCTGGTAGGCTCGTTGAACTTGACCCTGTAAGTGCCAAAAGCTATAATCGCCGTCTGATTGTTGTTGCAGGAGTTGCAGAATTTTATTAGCATCTGTATTGTTAATTTTCGCCACTAAACTTTGGAAGCTTAACAAAACCAGGGTTTTAATTAAATAATTATTTTCAATTGTGTTGAGTAAATAAAACTTAATTAAGTGAGAATAAGGCTGGTGAACGGCACGCATCAAAGGTGTATTTAACCAAGCATTAGGATTAGTATTTATAGATACTGCTGCACCAGCTACAGTTAAGCGGATGCGACGCTGCGATCGCCCCAATAACCCAGGTGGCAACGCCATACGGATTACCTGAATTAGTTGTGTGTAGTAATACTCTGATACCCGTTCCATTAGAGTCCAGTAGCGATCGCACAAGAAATCTCTTTGGATAATATCTTCCACATCCAGGATTTTTTTGAGTTGTAAATTTGCTGGGAGTTTTCCCAGTAACCGAATGGCTACCCCTCCCATTTGTTGCCCGTTCAATGGCACGCTCAAAATATCCCCTGGTTTTATTTCTAACTGGGCTGGTAATCGATAAGTCAATAGTCCTGTACTTCCTGGACAGTCTACCAGTACTTCAACCCACCTATTAACAGTTGCACTTAACTGATACGATTCCCCAGGTTCAGCCACCATCACAGGAGATAAATTTATGTCATTAATATACATAGTTTCTGACTTTATAGTTAGATATTTTACTCACATAGCTGTTCACAATTAACCTAGCTCATTCAACTTTATTTTTTTGCTTTATTAGACATTAATTGTATTTCTCAATACTGTTATTCTTCATAATACTTGATAAGTTTCCTCTTATGTAATCTACTAGACAATTTTGTCTCTTCTATACGTGCAATAAATATTTGGTGCCTACTCTACAAATAAAAGCATCTCGGCTAAGTCTACAAAAGTTACTCCAACTACTAAATGGGGAGTAGCGTTTTTCCGCCTATCGATAGATATTCAAGCCTTTCTGTATATGAGATGCTTTTATACAAGTAAGAACATCCCGAAAATAAGCTGCCATTATTGTAATTTATATCATCTGGGTAACTTTAATCGGGAATACATAACCCCAGCACCAGGTTTTTGATTTATCCAGTGACTTCCAACACCTCAAAATTAAAAATAAATATTTAGAAAAATATATGAAAGTTTAAGGAATTTGGATAGTTAGCTGAGAATTTTATGTTTGTTAAGGTTGAGAAAGTTTGAGGGGGTTTGACATATTTGGTAATTAAGAAAAAAATGAAGAATATAATCTGTAAGAGCCTGAGAATAAAGTTTTGCTGAGTGCGAAGGCCAGTTTCGTTATAGGTTGTATCTAACCGTAACCCATAAGTGGTAGGTAGATGCCGATTTTTATTCCTGAAGATAAATTAGCATAAGCCTGTATTTCGCTATATAAACGGGTGCATTCGTCCCTTAGGGAAAACTACCAAGCCTCAAACGAGTAGCTGTAACTAAATTATGTACCAAATAAAGCAACAATCCCTAAAGAAAACTATGAATATTGTTGAATTAGGAAAAATGGAAATACTGGAGAACACTGCTGATATTGAAGAACCATCACTCGATAGTTTAGATGCAGTGGCAGATGAAGAACCTCCAATTGTAATAGAAAATCTGGAATCAGACGAACGCGACGGGGATGAGATGGCGGCGGCTCGTCCTTCGGGATACAATAAAACCGAGCATGATGATGCCGTAGGCGCGTTTTTTAAAGAGATGGCGCGTTATCCGCTCCTAAAAGCTGATGAAGAGGTGGAGTTAGCGCGGCGAGTTAGGTTTCTAGAAGAAATTAGGGAATTACAAGCTGCCTTACACTTAAAACTGGGACAGGAACCTACCAAGCTAGAAGTAGCTTCCGAGCTAGAAATGACGGAAAAGCAATTAGAAAGTCGCTTGTATCAAGGTAGAGTAGCGAAACGTAAAATGATTCGCTCGAACTTGAGATTAGTAGTTTCTATTGCCAAGCGATATCTGAATCGGGGAGTGCCTTTTCTGGATTTAATTCAGGAAGGAGCAATGGGTTTAAATCGCGCTACAGAAAAGTTTGATCCTGATAAAGGATATAAATTTTCTACTTACGCCTACTGGTGGATTAGACAAGCAATTACCAGGGCTATAGCTAACGATGCGCGGACAATCCGGCTACCTATTCATATTGTTGAAAAGCTTAACAAGCTGAAAAAAGCCCAACGGGAACTCAAACAAAAATTCTGTCGCAATCCTACTGAAGGCGAAATGGCAGAAGCTTTGGAAATTAGTGTGCAACAACTACGCCAACTACAACAACTACGGCGTCAAGCACTTTCTCTCAACCACCGCGTCGGTAAAGAAGAAGACACGGAATTGATGGATTTGCTAGAAGATGAAGATAATCTGTCTCCAGAAGCAAAAATGAATGAAAACATGATGCGTCAGGAGATTTGGGAAGTCTTGGGTGACGTGTTAACTCCACGAGAGAAAGATGTGATTTCTCTACGCTATGGTTTAACGACCAGCGAACCCTGTACCTTAGAAGAAGTTGGCAATATGTTTAATCTTTCTCGTGAGCGAGTCCGACAAATTCAAAGCAAAGCTATGCGAAAATTGCGACGTCCCCATATAGCCAAACGCTTAAAAGGTTGGTTGATTTAATTACATTCATGAAGATAGAGATGCAATATCTGACCTAATTAACTCCACTAACGAACATGGATAAAATAAAGTGCAAAACTTGAAATTTCGTCGGGGACCCAGTGCGTTGCGGAGGTTCTCTCCGTTGTAGCAACTGGCGTTGTGTTATGGAAATTTGTCTTAATGCACCTAAAATTCCTGATGCTGCTGTCCTCTCGGCGATAACACATCGGACAAAACTTGCTCTTGATTAAATCCACGTTCCTAAGAAATTTAGAGAGCTTGTATCTGTATATTATATTCTTCAGCTTCGCCTACTCCAATTCGCAAAAACCAGGCGTTTTGTAGGTTTTTTAGGCTTTTTTTTAGTGATGACTAAAAAAATTTGCACACTTGCCTATAGACTATGGACTATGAACTATGGACTATAGACTAATGACTTCGTGTAGCAATTTGATTGTGCGTTTTGCTGAACCAGCTGATTACAGCGTACTGTTTAAATTAATTCAGGGGCTTGCTGAGTATGAAAAATTATCTCACGCTGTCACTGGCAATGCTCTGGCACTTAAGGAGCATTTATTTGGTTCACACAAGTATATAGAAGCGATTTTAGCAGAATCTGGGGGTCAAGCTGTTGGTTTTACCCTATTTTTTCATAATTATTCAACATTTTTGACCAAGCCAGGAATTTATCTGGAAGACTTATTTGTTTTACCAGAATATCGCAGGCAAGGTATTGGTAAGGCTCTGATTACTAAAGTAGCCCAGATAGCTGTAGAACGTGATTGTGGCCGGTTAGAGTGGAGTGTATTGGATTGGAACGAATCAGCTAAAGCATTCTACCGTAATATGGGAGCATCTATATTAAATGATTGGCAAATTTGCCGTGTGACAGAAGATATGCTTCCTCATATTAATTCTTTGTGAAACTGCACAAAATAAAGCTTGGTCAGACTTGGGGCAAAATCTCCAAGTTCTGGAGCAACCTCACCGAATTTTAGATTTTAAATTTTAAATTTTGGATTTTGGAATTGAATATTCTTGCGTTCCATTATTTAAAACTTTTGAGACTTGCGAATTTAAACACGAGAATAATTCTATTTTTCCATTATCCAAACATTTTATGCCTTGCCCACTTCGGCTACGCTCAGTGCATCACCTGACTTGATTGCTGGGGTCAAGTTAAATTCTATTATCCAAAATCCAAAATTGATTGACAGGTAATTGGTATCAGTTAGGGGCTGTAAACTAAAGAACAAAGGATGAAGCCGGACAATTTTTATCTTGAATATTTCATCCTTAAACAAGTATCATTTGTTGGTTATAAAGTATTTAAATTTATATAAACTTGCATTTTCATCATCAGACATCGCTCTGCACTAACACCTCTGAATCTAAAACCAGGAATATTCAAAATCCAAAAACTTTCAAAGGAAGTTTGACAGATTGTCATTTGACTATAGCAGCGGCTCAACTGACAATTATGGAGGATATTGCACTGAATAAGCCATTATTCCAGACAGAGAGAACACCAAATGAAAAAAGTTATTACAGTAATGCTTTTAGGCATAGCAATCTTTACCTTTACCTTCAGTAGTCCAGCATTGGCAGCAGATGCTGTTAGTGGAGCTAAAGTATTTAGTGCCAATTGTGCCTCTTGTCACGCGGGAGGTAAGAATCTGGTTCAAGCGCAAAAAAACCTGAAGAAAGATGCTTTGGAAAAGTATGGTATGTACTCAGCGGAGGCGATTATCGCCCAAGTTACAAAAGGGAAAAATGCTATGCCTGCTTTCGGCAAACGTTTGAAACCTAACCAGATTGAAGATGTAACTGCTTATGTGCTTTCACAAGCAGATAAAGACTGGAAGTAGATAAAATCTAACTTCAAGGATTAACAATTAGTGGGGCTTTTTGTCCCGCTAATTTTAGGATATCCGAAGTTGTCAGATAGGATGTTTATGACTGATTTATGGTGATTATTTATCAGTGTAATTATTGCTTTATCTTTGATTTGTTTGACTCCATCCGCACATTCATCACCCATATCTATCACACAAATTACAGCGGGTGATTTCTGAGAATTTGGTGGAGATAAGATGGGGCGTGGTAATTACCAGGTAGCAATAGAGAATTTCAATCAGGCGATTGAAATTCAGAAATATTTTGCTGTGGCTGATAGCGATCGCTGATTTACAAAAAGCATCTAAGTACTTTTAAAACCAAGGAAAGAGAGAAGCCTAAAAAAAACTTTTGATTTACTGAAGAGTTTGCGACAACAAATTTCGTCTGTAACGGAAATCGCTCTTTTCTAGCACTATCAGGGTTGTACAGGGTATCCACCAGCTTGAAAAATTTGTTCGGGGGTTAAATTTAACTCTCTTAAAGTAGGTGAGACGATGCGATCGCTACCTCGAAACTGGCTGACTTGGTATTCTCCCTCAATTAAGGTGTAAAGCGAGACAGTTGGTTGTTTAGGGTTGCCAATAAATCGCCTACCGCCTAAAGCCGCATAGTCTACAATCCAGTATTCTGGGATGCCTACAGCTTCATAGTCAGCAGCTTTTTTTAAATAATCATCACGCCAATTGCTACTCACTACCTCAACTGCTAAGGGTATTGATTCCGCTTGGCTTACAGTAGATTCTTTTTTCCACAGAGGTTCATTTACCAAATTAGGGAGATTTAATATCAGTACATCTGGTGAGTAAGCCGATTCACTTTCAAGCGGTTTTACTAGTACTGTTTTTGGGATGCCATAGGGTAGGCTGATGCGACTATATTCCAGAATGAATTTCTGGACTAAAAATACGATAATCTCTTCATGGTCGCCTGTTGGTTGGGACATTTCGACTATTACTCCATCATGCAATTCATAACGTTTTCCTGTGTTATCGGGATATCTAGCAACGAATTCATCAAATGTAACTAGTTTGCGTAAGACTTGAATCATAAATTATTGCCTTCTATAGTGTTTGCAAAGCTTCCAGTTTTCTCAATGCTAACGTAATTCGTAATTGCTACAGGGAAAGAAGTTTTGAGGCTTATTGCCCTTAGCCTTTTAGAGCCTTGATTGCTTATGAAGCGCAATATTTCTAGCCCTTGGAGATCGCACTCTGGGAATTTGAGCGCCTGAGAAAGAATAAAAGATATCTCAACTCAGAGTCAGATCATATTACCAGTAGAACCGAGATCACACTTCAATAAGTTCATCTTGGCTAAACTAAACATTTTACTATAACAAATGCTCACGTAGGAACTGAAATTATGGCAATGAAAAGAGCGGATCGCAAAGATTCTAATCATGACAACGCTGTTAATAATCCTCACTCACGGCAGAAAGAACCAACTCCTCCTTATGAGTTAAGACTTTCATTGATGACTGTCCGTGCCAATCTTCAGGAAACTGTATCTCAACGTGATGAGTGGCAAGAACGTGCAAAAGAATACCAGGAAGCTGCATCCCAACTAGTTCATGTTCAGCAAGAGATTCAAACTTACCAAATCGAGGCTAATGAGCTAAAAGAGCGTGTTTCTCAAAATTATCGCTTTTATATTGATGAGCAAGAAAATCATCAAAAGACGCTCTACCTTTACAACGAAGAAAAAACGAAAATATCTCAGCTAGTTCATATTTATCAGCGAGAGATCCAAACTTGCCAACTCGAAGCTAATGAGTTAAAAGAGCGAGTCACTCAAAATTACCAGTTCTATATTGATGAACAACAAAGTCATAAACAAACCCTCTGCCTCTACAACGCAGAAAAAGTGAGAGCGACTGAATTGCTTACTAAATATGATGCAGTAAACTCTGAACGAGAAATGTATTTAACTTTATACAATGAGGCTAAAGCAGAACTCAAGCATGAGCGACGTTCTAAAGCTGGTATTAAGGGATGGGAAACTCGCCGTAAAGCTGAGAATGAACGACTAAAACACGAAATTGCCCAGATGGTTGTGCTACTGCGTGAATCCTTAGAAAGTAAAGATGAAGCAGTAAATAGTCTTTACGTTGTAGCAGAGCGTATGGATCGGATTCAATCTCTAGTTGATTCGGTAGAAGAAGAAACAACTAACAATCCTATGGGTTTGGTACAAAAGTTTAAACGTATCTGGCTGGCTATTAAAGATATACTTTCTGAATAAATAAGCATACTCATGAGCAAAAAATCACTCCCAACGACGCGAAAACAAGGTAAAGCAAGGCTGGGAGATCAAATTCGCAGTATTGCTGATCGCCTTAAACAAGAGACTGATGTACAAATAAAAACAACTTCTCGGATTTTAGGGGCTGCTGCTCAAATTGCCGAAAATCATGATCAACTTATTAGTGAAGTAGTTGATATGGTTGAGTCAGACCTTAATCTAGAAAAACAGGTATCTCAAAAGTATATTTATACTATTGATATTCTCAAGCAACAGTTTAAAACATTACGGGATGCAAAAGCTCACTTTAACCTGAAAGTTAGTAGTTGGGAATCATTAGTTAATAAATTAAATGCTGCATCTTCCCAAACAACCATAATACAGAATAAACCTCAATCCAATCATACTTTGACAGACAATCATGTGATAAAAGGTGAAGTTAATCACAAGAGGATTGAAAAATTAAAAGTTTTTTTAGAACCTGATGTTGCAGAAATGTTTCCCAATTCGGAAGCAGTAAATGAAGGTCTGCGTTTTTTAATTAGAGTTGTATGTTTATGATACGGTTCATGGTTGGGAACCTAATCCTGATTTAAACCCAGAAACTGGCTCTAGTTGGAGTGCAGGAGTAGATGTCAATTTTTCGGAAAATCTGATTGGACAGTTTACTTACTTTGGTAGTAGTATAGGCGATCGCTTGGGAGTAATAGATGGAAAATGGGCAAACATTGGATTGGTAGATACCAATGGTTTAGAGGCTGCTTTGCAATTAACAATTGCGGCTGGCTAGTCAACTTTTTTCAACTATACTTATACAGATTCCCAAATAAAAACAGGATCAGAGAGAGGTTTGCAATTAGGTTTGATTCCCTACTCTGTACTTCAAACTGGTGTGGGTTATCAAAATTCAGGTTGGCAGGCTAACTTGTATGTTACTTACAATAGTGGCGCTCGTAGAGCCTTCTTTACTAACCCTGGTGACAAGACTACAGACTTTGCACCATTTTTTGTAAATTTAGATTTGAGTAGTCGTATACCTTTAACTAGCAATTTAGGACTAACAGTTTACTTAGAGAATTTACTCGGTGAGCAATATGAGCGAGTTAATCGCATATATAGCCCTGGATTTACTTTACGTGTGGGTTTAAGCGCCAATTTTTAGGTATTGAAAAAGAGGCTCTTGGTTAAATGTATAGATTTTGTCAGTGCAAAATCTATACATTATTGTTGGAATAAATAGTATTGTTTGAGATTATTGAAACAGTCTTTTGGTAAAAACTTTTAATCCAAAATATAAGAAACAATTTATAAAGTAAAAATAAAGTTTCTGTAGGGAAGGCAGGAGTAAATGAGGCTTCCCTAGCTCATAGCTGCTGTTTGTTAGGCGTATATTTCGATATAATTTGTAAGCAAAATATGACACGAGTGCCTGACGCACCGCAATACAATATGGTGCGTTAGGCTGAAGCCGTAACGCACCCTACTTAAGATGGACTGTTAATCCAAAATCTAAAATCTAAAATTCAAAATTGCTATGAGAGCCAGAATCGAAAATAAAATACTTTTTATCCACCATGAAGATTTGCCAGAGTTTAAGAAGGGTGGTTCGGTGGTGCGGAACTCTTATTTTTGGGCGCTACGTTCAATTGCTGGTCAAGCTTCCCGTTATCGTGATTGGGAATACGAACCGGAGGTTTGGTTAGCGCTTTCACGAATGCTTTTGTCGTTTGCTGAATCTGGGTATTTGGGTCTTAGAGAAACCTTGCTGGAGTTTCCTTTTTCTCAAGGGGAAATTCCTAATGTGCTGCGAGATGTGTCCACTTTTGAGTAGTGAGTAAGGGAGGCGGAGCCTCAAAGTAGGCATTCCCAGTCTCCGACTGGGAACGAGGTAATCTCTCAAAGCTTTCTTGCTTACTACAAACCTTTAATGATGTGGTTCAAATACATGAATAATGCTGTAATTAATATTACATGACCAAAATAATGCTTGCACTCATTGGGCACTCAGATGAGGTTCAATCCGTCACGATTAGCCATCATGATAAACCTAGTTAACAGTAGTCCTGAAGCAAGGGTAGTTGTGAGAAAACAATTAAGATGCAACAGTTTGTGGAAAAGAACAACGTGAAAATAGCGATTATTGCTAAAACATTAATTACATCCATAGCTTTGTTAGCTTTATTTGCCCCAAGTCAAGCATCGGCTCAACTTATACCACAACCTTGGGTTTCAGTCGGTGGAAAAGATGGTGATATAACCTATGCTGTAGGAGCTAGAGCTTTGAATTTTGGGGTTGAGCTAGGAACTGGCCCTGATGGTGCTACGGGAGTAGATGTTTTGAAATTTATCAGTTTGCCTGTGATTTCACCCTATGTAGGAGTTGGACTTTATTCAGAGGATAAAGGTGTTGCAGTTTCAGGTGGTGTTCAGGTAGGTGCTACTAATAACGTTTTTGTAGGTGCTGGTTACAATTCTATTCGTGGCTTTAACGGGCAACTGGGAATAAGATTTTAACGATTAATTATGAATTAGTATTATGCAGGCGGAGTAACTGAAGTTGAGATTAGTTCTCTGACATGAACTGCGGAATCTTGTTGTAATGCTGATGCCACGATCGCTTCACATTCAACTATACTTAACCGAGCGATCGCTTGCTTGACTCCAGCTATACTTTGAGGATTCACGCTCAATTCATCCAGCCCTAAACCTAGTAAAATTGGTGTTGCTAAAGTATCAGCTGCTAATTCTCCACATAATCCCACCGAAATCCCTGCCGCATTGGCAGCTTGGATAGCTTGCTGCACCATTCTTAACACTGCTGGGTGTAGCGCATCAACCAAATTTGCCACGCGGGGATTAGTGCGATCGCTAGCCATGACGTACTGACTCAGATCATTAGTGCCTATACTAAAGAAGTCTACTTCAGCGGCTAACTGATCTGCGATCGCCACTGCTGAGGGTACCTCCACCATAATTCCTACTTTCATCGCTGCATCGAAGGGTATACCAGCTTGATTTAGTTCCGCCTGCACTTCACCCAAGATTGTTTTAGCTGCACGTACCTCCGTTACAGTAGCAATCATCGGCAACATGATCTTAATTTGGTGTCCCACACTGGCTCTCAAAATTGCCCGTAACTGAGTTTTAAACAAATCTAAATTATCCAAACAGAAACGAATTCCCCGCGAACCTAAGAAAGGGTTAGCTTCTCTTAACCCTACTCTCAGATAGGGGAGTGGCTTATCACCACCTACATCTAAGGTACGAATAATCAACGGACGATTATCTAAAACTTGGGCGATCGCCTGATACACTTCTAGTTGTTCTTCTTCAGTGGGGGCGTTTGTCCGTTCGAGATAAAAAAACTCAGTGCGGAGTAGCCCTACGCCTTCTGCACCGCTAGCCACAGCAACTTGGACATCACTTATACTACCAATATTTGCGAAGACGCTAACTTGTCGACGATCACGAGTAATTGCTGGCTGGTGTGCCGTAGCTCGTGCTTGCTGTTGGGCAGTTTGCCAAGCTGACTGCTTTGCTGCCAGTAAATCTAGGATATGTGATTCTGGTTCTACCCAAGCTCTGCCACTTTCACCATCAAGTGCCATAACTGTACCATCCGCCAAGTGCAACACCTGGGCATCCACTCCCAGAACTGCGGGAATACCCAGTGTCCGGGCGATAATGGCGCTGTGGGAGGTGGCGCTACCTGAAGTAGTACAAATACCCAATACCTTTGTCGGATCTAGTCTAGCGGTATCTGAGGGAGTTAAATCAGTCGCTACCAAAATCGCCGGTTCATCAAGATGCACTTTTGCAGGGGCATTCCCAGCTAGTAATCGCAGCACTCTTTGCCCAACATCCACAACATCGTCAACTCGCTCTTGCAGGTAAGAATCTTCAAGTGTGTGGTAGGAAGTCGCTACTTCATCTACTACAGCTTGCCAAGCGGCTTCAGCATTTAGATGGTGTTCTAAGATGCGTTCTTTAGCTGCTTCCAACAATACTGGATCTTCTAAAAATAGTAGTTGGGCGTCAAAGATGGCAGCTTCAGCATCACCAATTTGAATAGATGCTTGTGAAAAAACTGCTTGGATTTCCTGTCGGGCAGTGTGAATTGCTGCTTGTACTCGTTGCCACTCTGCCTCAGGATCATCTACGTGGTATTCCCTAATCGAAATGTGGGTGGGTTGATAATGAACAATAGGTGCGATCGCTATTCCAGCAGAAGCTGCAATTCCGGAAAGTTCGCCGTGAGTTGCTGGAGTAACTTTATGGTGAAATGCTGGTGGAGAATTCAAGGCAACATTATCTTCACCAAAGTTATTTGCGAATAATGCCTGTAATGCCGCCAGCGCCTCATCTGCATCAGAACCAGTAGCAGTAATCACTAGTTCGTGTCCTTGACGTACCCCTAAAGTTGTGACTTGGTTAATACTGTCACCCCTGACTAGCTCAGTATTTCTGGTTAAATTCTGCACCAGAATTTGGGATTGAAACCGGGCTGCGGTTGCTACAAACTGTGCTGCGGGACGGGCGTGTAATCCTAAGCGATTGCTCACAATCAACCGGATTTCTTGCGTTGGTGATTCTCCATTTGTTGTTGGGGTGTTGCTACTGACAACTGACAACGGACTACTCACTACACCTAATTGAGTTGCTTTTGCTAGGAGGGCGCCGCGGGCTTCCGCCATCACTTGGTGAATGTCCCTACCAGCAGCAGCAGCAACAACAGCAGCGATCGCACCTTCTACTAGAGGTGCTTCACACAGATACACTTTTTGCTGCTGTGCTTCTGGGAGAAACTCTATTGCCATTTCTGCACTCAGCAAAGCACTACCCAAATCCATTAACACCAAAACACCATCATCAGAGAAAACAGAAGCGATCGCTTCATAAACCTGGATGGGATCTGTACCCAATGGGTTTTCCGGATCTTCAATCCCTGCTGCAACAGCTATAGGGACTTGGCCGTGAGCCATTTGCGCGGCGAGTTCCCGCACACCCAGAGCTAGTTGTTTACTGTGAGAAACGATGACAATTCCGATCACTGCCACACCGCCAACCTTGTTGAGAGGTTTGTGTTTAGCTAGTTATCCATTTCATTTTCCCATTCCGCACCGCTAAAAACAGCGCTGATCTTTATTACAATTGCAACTGCCCGAAAATATTCCGGTCTTTCCAGCTATAAATGCGAACAAAATAGCCTTCTTTTACAGAAATACGTGGTGTCCACTCATAAACTCCATCGCTAGCAGTACGGGAAGAAATGTTTTGGATAAGTTTGTTTCCATCGTACAACTTAATCGAGACATCACCGTCAAAATTATCCCGCCACAATATTAAATAAGGCTGATCCTTCTTTGAAAGTACTTTCTTCACTGGCTGAGTGATCAAGATTTTTGGCGCAACCTGATTTTTGATTTTCTTACGGAATCCCAGATAATGAGGTAGGTGTCGGAAAGCCGGATTTTCTTGCGGATTAGACAGTTGTGGAACAATAATATTTCCGTTCTGGGAATTGAACAAATAAGTTGATCTGCCGCCGTCAACGGTAATGATATCGCCTTTGACTCCTAATTTACGTAATAAATCGGCTGCTTCGTCCAGAGTTGCTTGGTTCACCGTCATAATCAACAAAAGCTCGTCACCCTTAACACCATCTTTGTCCAGAGTACCGATGATTTGATACTTATTCGCTTGGTTTTGGGCTAATACTTTTGCCGGATGATCCCTGTATAGGTAAGTGACAATGGCATTGTTCACTGCTTTTTGGTTCAGAGGCGCACCACTAACTTGGTCGTAATCGGTAATGTATGCCTGCTTACTATTCCAGACTAGGGCTTTGAGGTGAATATTAGTATAGTATTTCTCTTTTGGTTGCTTGATTGGGCCATAAGGGCTAGTGCCACCACTGATGACTACACCATTCAGTTTAATTGGAAAGGATAATTGAGAACTAGATTGGTATTGCTCAAAAAAAGAACAGTTAATCAGAGAAAAAACATTATTTGCGTAAAGTTTCTTATATTCGTCTGCAACTTCAGAAAACAACTTGGTTTTGAAAAAAGGGCTGTAATATTTACCTTCTCCTTTATAATATTTACCTTCATTTAGACCCATATTATCTACCTCTCCAGTAATTTGGTCTATGTGCATTTGGCCCAGATTAATAACTTGTAAATATGCTTCGTTACCATTTGTTAATTGTTTTTTATATAAAGCTGCCCTGTCTATAGCCTGGAGAGGCTGATAAGAAGACAGAGGGTTGAAAGTTTGGGCAATCAAAAGGCTACTTAGAATCGGCAGCAAAAAAAGCAATAAATTGATTACAGCATTCATCGTCTCTTAACCGCAATTGCACAAGAAGTTGTCGTTACCACTTTAAGGCTAATAAGTCGCGTAGGCGTAACCCGTCGTAGACATCGCATCCACAAAACTTTAGTTAATTTAACTTAGGGAAGTTTTGAATTTCAGGTAGTAAATAAATTTATATAGCGGTGTGCAGTTGAGTGAAATACAAAAATTTTGCTGAAATGATTTGACAGCAAGGACTTTGGTGTTCTTATCCAATCGATAACCGCTATAAGTTAATTGCAATGATTTAAGCGTTGCTTATAAATCAACCAGCATTAGCTGCAAATGTTAAAGCGTTTGCAGGACTCATTTATACATTTCTGGCAATGACTTAAGCATTGCTTATACATGTAATAGTATTTGTTGCAAAAGATGAAGTATTTTGAGCAATTGCTTATAGCTAACCTACAAATGCTTAAACATACCTTATGAATGATCTAACATTAGCTGCAAACGTTTAAATTTTGACAACTTGTGTTTGAATGAGAGCGATGTCTACGACAGGCTACGCCTGCGCTCTTTGGTTAATAGTTGGTGATCATGGGTTGAATGAAACTCAAGATAAAGCGATTTTGTCCAGTATTCTGGCGGACATGACATTGCGATATCCACTGCCATCCAATGTCATCGCACTTAATATTTTGCGCCGAAATGGTTATTCCTCCATCACCTCAATCCAAAGATTTACCTCTAATGAGATTGACCCTGTACAAAAAGCTGACCAAGAAGGAGGAAGCCCCAAGCCGATGCGCCCTGCCAGTTTGCCGAGCGGTTTTTCAACGTGCGGCACTGGGCCGAGATGCCGCGTGGCGGGCACTTCGCGGCGCTGGAGGAGCCGGGGCTGCTGGCGGCCGACTTGCGAGAGTTCTTCCGACCATTGCGGAAGAGCTAGCGTAGAGTAGTTGCTACTACCTTCTTCTTACAGCTATTTTCAGGTAAATAGACCACCCGGTAGGGGCGCAAGGCCTTGCGCCCCTACGACAGATGTGGTTCAAATAGATAGAAAACTGCTGTAAGTAGTCAAATGGGTTCTATATTGCACTCAACTGCAAACTGCTATATATAGCCATTATGAACCGCCTACACAGAACACATGAAAATCTTTCTTCCCCAGTCCCTATTTTCCAGTCAGTTGGTGAAGCATTGAGGCAACGCCTGCTGTAGTATGATTGTGGTTTTATCCTACTAATGGTATAAGAGATGACGGCTCAATTTGAATACAGCACTCTCGCCCATCCACAGGATATTCAGCAACTGGGGTATATCTTTGAGCAGTGTTATATCAGCGCATTTGGTGGCGAGGAAGTTTACATCAATCTCATTGGCGTAGAAAATTTCCGGATTATCCGTAAATTGCAGCAAGTAATTGGTGGATTGGCAACTTTGGATATGGGTCAGTGGTGGGGTGGTCAACGTGTACCCATGACAGGAATTGCGGCAGTGGGCATTGCTCCAGAGGATCGCGGTTCGGGAGCTGCGATCGCTCTAATGCAGCACACCCTCAAAGAACTTTATGCTAGGGGTATACCGCTCTCCGCTCTTTATCCGTCTATTCAAGGCTTGTACCGAAAAGTCGGGTATGAGCAGGGGGGTCACTTGTGTGATTGGGAAGTTGCTGCTAACAGTATCCAGGTGCGGGAGCAACCCCTACCTTTGGAACCAATAGTGACCATCAATCATGAAATCTTTCATCAGCTATATCAGCAGCAGGCGAGACAAACGCATGGATATTTAGACCGATATCCAGCAATCTGGGAGCGCTTAATCCAACCAGATGAGAAGGAAACATTTTACGCATATTTTATCGGTCCCAAAGAGAAACCCCAAGGCTACATCCTCTTCAGCCAACATCAAGCAGAGGATGGCGCAATTCTGCGGATCAAAGATTGGGTAATACTCACAGATACTGCTGCACAAAGTTTTTGGTCTTTTCTTGCCAATCATCGCTCTCAAATTGAGCGGGTGCGATGGAGGAGTTCTGTGATTGATTCCCTAACATTGCTGCTACCAGAGCAGACTGCCAAGATCAGGCATACGATCCGTTGGATGTTGCGGGTAGTACATGTAGTCAATGCGTTGGAGGCACGGGGTTATCCATCAGGAATCCAGGCTGAACTGCACTTAGAAATTCAAGATAATTTGCTAACTGGAAATAATGGTAAATTCATTCTTTCTGTCGCCAACGGACGTGGTGAAGTTACCAGAGGTGGAAGAGGTGAGTTGCAGCTAGATATCCGAGAATTGGCACCATTGTATACAAGTTTGTTCACCCCCTACTATTTGCAACAAGCCAGAAAACTGAATGGGACAGAAACCGCTATCTTAGCAGCTACGCAAATATTTGCAGGTGCGTCGCCTTGGATGGCTGATCACTTTTAGGGACTTCCAGTTAAAAAAACATCCCATCGTAGGGGCACAAGGCCAAGATCCTCTAGAAATGTACAAATAATTTTGGATAATTTATTTTTTGTCAGTCCCTTAAGGGGAGTGGGGAGTTAGGAGTTAAAAGTTTTCCCGCTGCTTCCCCTGCTCCCCTACTCCCACACCTGAGTTACTAACTGAAATTGCTAGTTAGTTCAGGAAATTTCCAGTGCCAGTTCCACCATACCTACCAACAGCAGGAATTTCTAGTAGGCTATCCGTGGCTTTGCCAGTACCGTCATTGGTAACAGAGGTAGAGTTACCCGGATGTCCATTCGGAACGAACAATTGCGGGTGGTCAAAGGGCGCTTTCTCATACCGAACTCGCTCATCAGTCAGTCCCTTTAAAAAGGCGACCAATTGCTGTTTTTCTTCTGGTGAGAAATTCAGCGGCGGAAGAACTCCAAAGTCACCACCCCGATTGTAAAAATCAACCACTTGCTCTAAAGTCGCCTGACCTCCATTGTGAAAGTAGGGAGCAGTGAGTTCCACATTGCGAAGTCCAGGTGCTTTGAAGGCTCCGTCTGCAAACACAGTTTCATTAGGACTCAACGGTGGACTGAGAATGGGGGGGTTTTCGCCGAGGAGAGCCTGAAATTTCCCTAACTGAGCCAATCGTGCCTCTGAAAGCGGATTACCTTGGCCGTTACCAGACAAACCGTCATTACCACCCAAACCGGGGTCGTCCGTAACAGGTCTGACGCCGATATTGAAGAAGCCATTGTCTTCAGGGCTGTTTGGAGGGAAGGGCGCACGTTTGATTCGGCCGTTTTTAGCCACGTTGCTCACTGAAGCAGCTGTTAATTCTGATCCAACATGACAACCAATGCACAGACCTTTGCCTTCAAACAGTTGTTTACCTAGTTGCTGCTGCTTGGTTAGGGCTGTGGTCTTTCCTTCCAAGAAGCGATCAAAAGGCGTATCATTGGCAATGAGTGTAGACTCGTACAACTGAACTGCAAGCCCAAAGAATAGCGAGAAGTTATACTCCAACAGTGTGTACTCATTGGTTTGGGAAGAGTTATCAGCCCTGTTGACAAAAGTCCGTGTACCTTGAGCATCAACTTGGATGAGTCGATTAGACTTCCACCACTCCGGCCTAAAGGCATCTTTAACCAACTGCTCGTAGGTTCTATCCTTCAGTCCGGGTTTAGGCCATCTACTGTCTGCACCTAAAACGCTGTCTTGTGGATGCACAACCTGTTTGCCTAGCGGTCTGAGGCGAGTTAACTTTTGCGCCAGGACTCGAGGGAGCTTTGTACCCCTAATTGACAGAATATTTTGCAGCAGTCCGCTGAGAGATTTTCTGTTGTCAATTTGCTTGAGGTTATCACCAATTCCTTCAATAGAACTGAGTAGCGAGCCGACCTGAATATCATCTTGCAGCGGTCCGTTGAAAGATGTTCTGTTGTCAATTCGCCCAAACTTATCACCAATTTCTCGAAAAGTGCGACCATCAGCAGACGTCTCGAAGGAATTGAGTGGTGGACCTAGTGCCTGGGAAGCCAAAGACGAATTATTCAGGCTGACTTTGACAAATTTGAGTTGATTTGGGTTTTCTGCTTTCACTACAGAAGCGTTAGGGTCTCTTAAACCGAAGGGATTCACCCCATTAAAGATCCGCTGCGCCCTTCCATCCCAGAAGTTGCGGAAGTTGAATGCTGCATTAATTACGCTTGGCGTGTTACGCGCCTGGACGCGGCGCACATTCGTACCTCCCACGTTAAACACAGGATCTGGCTCGGTTTTTACTTCGTCTTCCGCGCTACCAGGTTTAACATTAACAAATTTCGTATCGAAGACCCCCTGAGAGGAACTGACATCGTTACGGTCAGACACAACGGTCTTGGGATCATTCGGGTTTGACAGCTTGTGGAAGGGAAAATCTTCTTTTCTTAGCTGGTAGTTTGGCGCACCACCTACATCAAAAACTGTATCCGGATTCGGTGTATGATCAGCGTTAATCCGCAAAAGCCCAGGAGAAATCTGATTTTTGGATCTATTGTCGGCTCCAGCATGAAAGTGACAACTAGCACAGGAACTCAGTCCGTCGCTCCCAACCTGTATATCCCAAAAAAGAGTCTTTCCTAATTTGATCGCGGCTACTTTGTCTTTTACAAAGTCTCCAAGATTGTCAGGTTCTGGAACCGATACGCTCTTGAGTGAAGCGAGAGGCGGCGTAACCTGCGCTGATACAGTATTTCCAGCTATTACTGCTGCCAGAATAATCGCAGCAATTGTTATAGTCCTTAAAAATCTTGATCTCAGGTAGTTAATCTTGCCATATCTGAATCTCCACTCTTGGGGCTTTATTTTTGTCACCAAAGATTTGAGCAAAAATCGACCTTTTGAAGTCAGTAGCAAGTAAATTGATAAGCCTGTAATAAAGACTACTAAGCCTATGAAGGGTATAAACCCCATAGTTTTTTGTAATAAAATAACAACGGATAAATTATATACTTACGCGAAAGTTCTAAATTTAATATTCATGTAAAGTAACTACATAAATTTACGAATTTTATGTGAACAAAAAACGCCATATGACTACCAAGAAATTGAGTAGGAGAGGTAAGCTGTTCTACTTTAATTTACATTAACTAGACTGCTGACATCCTTTCTCCACAGGAGTTTGATAAAATATAGATATGCAAAATAGATGCCTTTTAGCTTGTTATTAGCCCTACTTTGAGTAGGATATTTGAATGTTACTACATCAAAGTTCTGGTCGGTGGCGCTTAGGGCTAGCGCTATCGCTATTGACGGTCTTATTGTGGGGAATTTTACCTATTGCTCTGACGGTAACTTTGCAAGTACTTGATGTATATACCGTCATTTGGTTTCGTTTTTTGGTATCTTTTTTCCTACTTGCTATGTATTTAGGAATACGCGGTAAATTACCAAAGTTAGAACAATTGTTTTGTGCTTCTGGGAAATTATTAGCGATCGCTACAATCTTTTTAGGGATTAATTACTTTTTCTTCATGCAAGGTTTAGCACTAACATCGCCTGCTAACGCTGAAGTTCTCATTCAATTATCTACCCTTTTATTAGGTTTAGGAGGGTTAGTAATTTTTAAAGAACGTTATCGGCTATATCAATGGATTGGTATGAGTGTACTAACTTGCGGTTACCTTTTATTTTTTGGTGAACAACTAAGGAATTTAATTACAGCGCATGGCACATATATACTAGGTAGTGTTTTGATTGTGCTAGGAGCCGCAGCATGGGCTATTTATGCATTAGCACAAAAGCAGTTATTACAATCTTTATCTTCTTCTAGTATCATGCTGATTATTTACGGGGGCTGTGCTTTATTATTCACTCCTCTAGCCAGAGTAAAATCGCTTTTTATACTTGATACTTTACACTTAGGAATATTGATTTTTTGTGCTTTGAATACTTTAATCGCTTACAGTGCTTTTGCCGAATCATTAGAACATTGGGAAGCATCACGAGTGAGCGCAGTATTAGCTTTAGCTCCCATTGTGACATTAATATCAGTCGGAGTTGTATCAGTTATTGCACCTTATTGGATACCAGCAGAACACTTCACTATCATCGCAATATTAGGAGCAGCTTTAGTAGTCATAGGCTCAGTAGCGATCGCTTTGGTAAAAACTGATTAATAAAAAGGATTTTCTGGATTTTTACTGGGTTTTTCATTTAGTGAATTCGTGCCATATTCAAAGCTACAACATAAATACTGAGGCAGAATATTTTTTATTTGTTATGATTTGATGGTGAAGGCAAACTACTGGAGTCAGCCTCTTGTAAGATGGATATTTTACTCATCTGTATGACTCCGTAGTATCTGATTTTTGACTTGATAGCCAAGAGAAAAATTCTTGAATAAGAATTCAAAAATCAGAATTCAGGAGTCAGGTAAAGCTTTTTCTATTCGCCAGTCATACACAATTCATCCTGAATTATAACGACTGACTCCTAAATTCTGTTTTGATAAAATTGAGGCTAATAATTTAAGTAGACCAAGCAGGGTGTCCGAATAACTACCAAAGCCAACACCGAATAAAACCAGACCACCGAAACAGTTGAGCGATGAATAGTTTGTTTGGTAATTGGGCCAGCACCCTGAGAAAAAATTTCCTGTTGCTGGTTCTTTCAATGATGCTGCCAACATTTGGAATTAGTAATTCTGTCTTGGCAGCAGAGCGGATTTATGCATCTTATTCAGCTTTAGAGCTTTCGATTTCAGTCACTACTTTAGAAAACTACGCCAAAACAGGTGTAATTGACGACGAGTTGGCAGCCTATCAGCAATATCTGCCTCTTCAACAGCTTCAAGAATTGCGGCAGATTTTACTTAATCGGGTGAAAGTTAGTCCGGTAGTACTTTCGCAATTTCTGTACACACCGCAAGGAGAATTTTTGCTGCATCGGTTGGCGCAAGTGATTAAAACCAAATCTCCTCAACCAGAACCAGAATTTCATACTTTGCGTTCGGCGGTAATTTTAGCCTCTGCTGAATCAGGAGGCTTGACACTTTTGAATGTGTTGCGTAAATATCCCACCAACAGGATTAACCTTGATGTAGTGCAGACTTTGGAAATAGCTACAGAATTGGAGAAACTTGTTAATAAAACCCATCGAGCGATCGCAGCAGTTTCCCAAGAGTCTAAGATTGAAGCTGCTACTATAAAACAACCAATTTTCTCGCAATTGGCTGATTTACAGGTTCCGGGAAAGTTTAAGTCGCAAAAATATACCCTGAAGTTTTTCGACTCAACCCGCAATCGGCCTTTATTAACTGATGTTTATATTCCCAATGTCCAGAATGCTGCACCTGTAATTGTGATTTCTCACGGCTTGGGTTTAGACAGCAGCAACTTTCAATATTTAGCCACTCACCTAGCTTCCTACGGATTTGCCGTCGCCGTTCCCAATCATCCTGGTAGTGATGCTAAACAATTACATTCTCTGTTGAATGGACGCGCCAATGATGTAGCAGAACCAAGTGAATTTAAAGACCGACCTTTGGATGTAACATATATATTGAATCAATTGGAAAAAGGTAACCAATCTGATTCACGATTTAAAGGTCGGTTAAATCTGCAACAAGTTGGAGTATTTGGTCAATCTTTGGGAGGCTATACAGCCTTGGCCCTGGCAGGCGCTAAAATCAACTTTGAGCAGCTAAAACAAGACTGTCAACCAGCAGCGCTGCAAAATACCTGGAACATGTCTTTACTGCTCCAGTGTCGTGCTTTAGAATTGAACATCAGTAAATCTGCCAAGGATTATAACCTGCGGGATCAGAGAGTAAAAGCTGCGATCGCAGTTAATCCCATTACTAGTTCTATTTTCGGGAAAGCTGGCTTAAGTCAAATTAGAACTCCAGTGATGATTGTCAGCAGTAGTGATGATACAGTTGCACCAGCTTTATCCGAACAAATTCTACCTTTCTCCTGGTTCACTAATTCACAAAAGTATCTCGTCATGCTTGTAGGTGGCACCCACTTTTCCACCATTGGCAACGGTAACCCTGCAAATCAACAAGTAGCATTACCTGCTGATATGATTGGTGATGCTTCCCAAGCGCGTCGTTACATGAATGTTTTAAGTTTACCTTTCTTCCAAACCTATGTTTCAGGAAGGTCACAATACACTCCCTACCTTAACGCCGCCTACACTCAAAGCATTTCTAGTCAGTCTCTTGGTTTGAATCTTGTCAAGTCATTGAATACAACAGAATTGGCACAATTGCTAGATTTTGAAGGAGCAAAACCTTTAAAAAAAAAGTTCCCAACACCATAGTCAGCTTCGGATTTTGGATGTTGGATATTGGTGTTGCATTGCTGCATGTAATGATTTTTATTTGACTTGTATAAATTTAATTAATTATGTATGTATGTGCAGTTTATTTGCATGAAAATGCAAATAAATATAAAAGCAATTAGACTGAGAAAAATCTATTTTCAGCGTTGCTAAATCATCACATAAAAAGCTCATACATTCGGCGTCAGGCGTTCCCACTTTCTTAAACGCAAAGGTAGAAAGAAAAGCTCATTGGTCAGGTTCATTACCAATTCCCAGTTCCTTTTTGCTGTGCTTTAACTCTTTCCAAAGTTGCTTAATCTGCTTGTAAGCTTCTTGAGGGTCAAGCTTTCCCGATGTTTCTAAAATGGAGATGAAGCTAACTTTTTGAGCAAATTCTTGGAGATTGGCATTAAATACCAGACACTCTGGCCGAATTTGACCGTAGTAACGACTGCGCGGGTAAAAAAAACCGTTTTTGTCTGGTTGGTTGGATTGTACCATTAGCTAGGCTCCTATGTATAATTTTTATTCATGATAGCCAACCAACTCAAAAAGTGGTGTGACAGTCGTTACAACATATTTTCCTTTAACTTTCTAATCTGATTCAGTAGCGAAAACTTCGAGAAACACTCTTGTGTTTTCGATTAAAGTAGCATTTCCACATCCCAAATCTATTGAATAGAGACTATCGCTTATATCAACATTAGAACTGAGAGGGGCTGCTGAGACAGCTTTTTCTTTCACTTAATAATCTGTTATCGACAGTATAACAACATCATGTTTGCTTTTAATAAACTCCGAAATCTTTCTTAAGATAGATTTAAAACCATTTTTAGTAGGTATAGCAAAACTATACCTTTTATCCAAAAGCATTCATTTAGCTGTGACTGATGATACTTGGTTTTGGAATAACCCCGTTTACGCAAGAAAGCTTAACAGCATTGGCTCTCACATATCTTCATGTCGCTTGGTTGTATTCATCAAAGCAGAAGGTAACACACGCTTAAAAGCGGGCGATTGTAGCAAAGAACATGACTTTATCGTGGACTACAGGCGCAAGTGAGCCTACTATTACGAGTAGGGGAATAATCTTTGTTTGCTGCCTTTTGAAAGGGTAGGCGTTTTCCCTAAACAGAAGTAGTCGCCAAATAACGAAAAACTATAAAATTTCACCGTGCAAGGTTTTCTCAACTTAAACAAACCATTTGACTGGACTTCCCACGACTGCGTAGCGCGGGTGCGAAAATTATTGCGCCTCAAACGTGTGGGACATGCGGGAACCTTAGACCCAGCAGCTACCGGGGTATTACCAATCGCCCTTGGTAAAGCCACAAGATTATTACAATATCTGCCAGACAACAAAGCTTACAAAGCCACCATTCGGCTGGGTGTGCGGACTACAACCGATGATTTACAAGGTGAAATCATCACTTCTCAACCTTGTGCTGGATTGAGTTTAGCAGAGGTGAAAACTGCACTGGCACAATTTGAAGGCAAGATTGAGCAAATACCACCTATTTACAGTGCAATCCAAGTGGATGGTAAACGTCTCTACGACTTAGCACGCCAAGGTAAAACGGTGGAAGTTCCAGTGCGAACAGTGGAAGTTTTTCAGATAGATATTTTGGACTGGAGAGAAGGAGATTTTCCTGAATTGGATGTTGCGATCGCCTGTGGTTCTGGTACATATATTAGAGCGATCGCTCGTGACTTAGGTGCAATTTTAGAAACTGGTGGCACTCTTGCGGCTTTGATCCGCACCCAAAGCAGTGGTTTCGATTTAACAGATAGTCTCACTTTCACAGACTTAGAAACTAAACTGCAAACCCAGACATTTCAACCTTTTGTACCTGATGCTGCCTTGAAACATTTGTCATCTGTAACTTTACCAGCAACATCTGCTCAAAAATGGTGTCAAGGTCAGCGAATTTCTCTAACTTTCGATGTTTCTGGAATAGTGAGAGTTTATGATCAAGAGACTCGCTTTTTAGGTATTGGGCAATTAGAAGACGAAGTGTTAATTCCCCAAATGGTTTTTGAACCTATTTCTTGAAAGTCTGGTAAATTGAAGGTTTTAATTTGAACACAGAGTTTGGGCACAATCTGTAAAATTATCACCAATAGTAAACTAAATGGGAGCTTTACCCAATAATTGGGCAGATATTCAATCTGATATCACATATCAAACAACGAGTGATTTGCTAGTTTCGTTTGCAAGCGAGCAAATATGACCTAACTAAGGCAATTTCCGTTAATAAATTTACCGCCGCCGTTGGTTTCGACTTCGCTCAACCAACTAGGAAATCGAGAGTTGAGCGAAGCGATGCACTGAGTCGGTCGTTGTGTCGAAACTCGTCAACCTGGGTATATTCTTTGTCAGAAATCACCTAAACACTGGAATGCTTCACCACTAGCCGTGTGACACAATTAGAAGAATAATATAAGGAACTGCTATGACACAAAGGCTAGATCGGATTGAGGCAATCCTAGAACGGACAGCACAAAGCGCTGAAGCGAATACGACAGCTATAGAAGCAAACGCAGTAGCTATAGATGGTAATAGAGTACCCATAGAAGCGAATAGAGTTGCGATGTCTGGCGACAAGCCGCTTCTCTACGAGAGGCTACTTCGGCTACGCTCAGCACAAGTGCGCCAACGCGTCTGTGCCCAACTACGCTCAACCGTAAATTCCTTGGTGCAGGTAGTTGAAATCCATCAGCTCAACCATTTTGAAGGAATTGTCACCGAACTTAGAGAAATCAGCTCGGATATTAGAGGGTTGAGAACTGAAAGTCAACCCATTTTAGAACATTTATTCGGTAGACAGGAGAAGGGCGAGTAATGAGCGATCGCCATACCACCACTGCTGCACGTCTTAATGTCTACATCCAAGGTCAAGGATTCCCCATTTTGGGCTTACACGGTCATCCTGGTTCTGGTCGTAGTCTTTCTGTCTTTACCAATCATTTATCAAAACGCTACAAAACTTTTGCCCCTGATTTACGTGGATACGGCAAAAGTCGCTGCAACGGCAATTTTGATATGAATGACCATTTGACCGATTTAGAAGCGCTGCTAGACCGTTTTGAGATTGAAAAGTGCCTAGTATTGGGATGGTCACTTGGGGGCATTCTGGCAATGGAATTGGCATTACGTTTGCCAGAGCGCGTTACAGGGCTGATTTTGGTGGCGACAGCCGCAAAACCGCGTGGCAGTCATCCGACCATCACTTGGCAAGATAATTTATATACTGGTGTTGCTGGACTACTAAACTATATAAAACCGAGTTGGCCATGGAATATTGAAACTTTTGGCAAGCGATCGCTTTTCCGCTACTTAATCCAACAACATACACCTACCACTTACAACTATATCGCCACCGAAGCAGTACCAGCTTATTTGCAAACCTCTCCTGCTGCTACTCGCGCCCTCTATAGTGCAATTCAATCGGGATACAACCGACTTCTAGATCTGCAACAAATACAATGTCCTGGTTTAGTACTTGCTGGTGACCAAGACCGCCACATCACATCTGATTCCAGCTTAGAAACTGCTCAACACCTGCAAAATTCTCAGTGGCAGTGCTATCCCAACACCGCCCATCTTTTCCCGTGGGAAATTCCCCAGCAGGTGCTGAATGACATTGACCATTGGCTGGAAGAACATCCGCAGGTAATTGGTATTGATACTGCTCACGTCTAAGGTAGGGGAAATTCTTGAAAAGTCAATATAGACTTTCAAACGTGTGTACCAACCACCCCGTCAATAGTCAAAAGTCCAAGGGTTTTTGACTATTGAAAAAATAATTCGTAATTAGAACCCGAAATTACAAATTACGAATTACGAATTGTGTTCATTCTCTGGCCTAACTTAAAATTTGACCGCCAAAGGCAGGCTGTACTTTGCGGTCAATCTTTTCCCCCAAGTCGTCAGCGATTGTTAAAGTATTAGGTTTGCAGCGCTTGACATGCACAGCAATTCCCTGCGCTCCTTCGACTTTCAAATCTTCTATATATCCGGTACTTGACAATTTTGCATCAGAAGAATTCAGAAATGGTCCGAAGTAGTACGTGCAGCGGGGATTCTGCGTCACAATCTCTACCCACCAAGCCAAGCCGAGGTAGTCGAATGTGTTAATCAACACTTCCTTGAGGTTATGCCAAATGGTTTTCATAATTTTCGCGGATTTATAAACGTGCTACAGGGTATTAAACGATATACTACTTGATTATCTTTTACATTTCTTTATACTCTCTTACTATTATTTTTTCAAAGAAAATTTTTGTAATTTATCTAAGTGCAGTGTACTTAGCGATCGCTGCCGATAAATTTCATAAAGCGCCATACCCGCTGCTACAGAAGCATTGAGGCTGGGAGTCTTACCCTGTAGAGGAATCGATACTAAAAAATCACAGGAGCGTTGAGTTAACATACTCAGACCTTCGCCTTCTGAGCCAATTACTAAAACTATTGGGCCAGTGAAATTGACTGTATGCACGGGTTCGCTCCCACTTGCAGCAGTGCCGTAAATCCAAAAGCCAGCTTCTTTTAATTCTTCTAAGGCGCGGCTGAGGTTGACAACTCTAGCTACAGCAAAATTTTCTAAAGCACCTGCTGCCACTTTCATGACAGTGGAAGTGATCCCAGATGCCCTTCTCTGGGGAATCACCAATCCTTGAGCGCCTATTGCTTCGGCGGTGCGAATAATTGCTCCCAAGTTGTGGGGATCAGTAATCCCATCAGCCACGACAATTACAGGATCGGTTACAGCTTTTGTCTGTTCAATTAGATCCGGCAATTCGATGTAGGCGTAGGGAGCAATTTGTGCCGCCACACCTTGATGATTAGCCCCGTTGGTGAGATGGTCTAAGCGCTTGGGTTCAACCTCATCAATAACTGTGCCATTTTCCTTCGCTTGCAAGAGAAAATGGTGAAAGCTGGGATCGTAGCGCAGACGGGTAGTAATCCAGAGGCGATTGAGATTGCGCTGATTTTGCAACGCACTCAATACTGGATGACGACCGTAGATGAGATCGCTATCTTCTTCTGTCGGTGTAGAAGATACAGACATCTGGGAGAAGTTACTATTTCGTTGTCGGGAGTTGCTAGAAACGGGGTTGCTATCTATTTTCCTGGGATTGCGAGTCGGCTCAGCAACAGAAATGGGGTTGCTATCTATTTTCCTGGGATTGCGAGTCGGATTAGCGACAGAAATGGGATTGCTATCTATTTTCCTGGGATTGCGAGTCGGATTAGTAACAGAGATGGGATTGCTATCTATTTTTCTGGGATTACGAGTCGGATTAGTAACAACACGCTTACCCTGAATTTTTACGGGTTGTCCACGATTTGGTTCGCTAGAAGTCTTGACTTTTCTTGGTTTATTCTGCATTTGAGTTATGGATATAGCGTATAGTTGGTCATCCCGATTCCCTCAATTTTTTGAGCCTAATCTACTGCTGTAGCTACTGTGAAATTGAGTTTTCACTCTTTTTCTACATGAAGTATTTGCAACAGTTCGGTTAGACGCTGGTAATCGGTGAGATATAAGTAGCCAATTAAGGTTTCTAGACTAGTTGCCTGTTGATAAATTTCGGGATTAAGTCGCTTTGGGCGTCCTGTAGCGGCGTTTCTACCCCGTCGGACAATTTCTAATTCAGTGTCTCTTAGATGAGGAATCAGCGATCGCAAATGTAGGGCTTGTGTTTCCGCTCTTACCTGCTCCACTACCAGACTATGGTAAATTCCTGACCGCTGCAATGGCAGCAGATAGAACATTCTAACATACAACTCATAAATTGCATCCCCCAAATATGCTAAAGCAGTAGGAGAAATTTGTTGCACTTGTGAAAGGGAAATCTGTTGGAATGGCCCTGTGGTTGCCAAGAGTGCTTGAGTCCAAGATAAACTCTGTTTGGGAGTTTCATCTTGTCCATCTAATAGCTCTTCCTCCTGTGACTTCACAAATAAATCATTCCTTGACGGGCTAGATTTGGCAGGCATTCTTCGCAAAGACTGATTTTTCTGAAGTATGCCATGATAGTATACTTAGCATAATCAATACTATCAAAATTACTTCCTAATTTCATCTTTTTGCTTGAGAGTTGGCATTTTAAATCACCCTAATGTCAACGCCTATAAACCAAATTTCGCCTACTTCTTGTGGTCTATGCCTAAGATAGAGTAAAATTTGGACATCAAATTCACCCTTTTACTTGATCACATTGCCAGGCTTACTTAGTAAGCGACAATTTCTAACTATACAGTATCAAGTCAAGTTTATATATAGACAAATCTGCTGGCTTTGTATTTTGCTAGAACTTTTTCAGACTTGATTGTTTATCCGAATATTCTAGCCAACGATTACATATCCAATATCTGTGTGTCTATATCTTTAGTTATTACTCAACTTTAAACATAATAACTTAACTGGCTTTGTGCCTCCCCCACAAGGAGAGAGGTTTTTTGCCAGAAGTTTTAAAAATTAAGCTATCCAATGTTGAATCTGGATAGCTGAATTGATCTCTCGGTTCAAGCAATCAAGATTGCTTAACGTTTTCTAGAGCGTCTTCAACTGATTTTTGCAGGGAGAGAAACTTCTCTAGGCGAACAAGCTTGACCGTTTGAGTTACGCGGGCATTCGTGACAATTTGCAAAGTGCCTTCAGCAGTTTGAGCCTGCTTGGCTAGCTGCACCAGAGCACCCAAGCCAGAGCTATCAATAAAGTCGATTTGTGAGAGATCCAAAATAATGTGCTTAGGGCCCTCGTCAATCTTGCTGCCAAGTACTTTGCGAAATGTTGGTTCAGAAAAGGCATCTAACAAACCTGTGAGGCGGAATAGCTGGCAGTTATCCCGGACTTCACGAGTGCCCCTCAGGCTAACGGTTAGATTCAGTGGTTCAGCAATAATTCCCTCCTCATGAGTTAAAGTGAACGCTCAAGTATAGATGGTTTTTGAGCAAGTTGTCTACAATCTTCTGGGGCATTGGGCATTGGGGATTGGGCATTGGAAAATTCTTTTCTAGTCCCTATGCCCTATGCCCCATGCTCCATGCCCCATTCCCTATTTTTACCTCACCTCGGCTGCAACGGCTTGACGTGCTGTTCGCATTACTTGAACAAATTGCTCAAACAAGTAATCAGCATCGTGAGGGCCAGGACTGGCTTCTGGGTGATACTGTACGGAGAATACAGGCAGAGATTTGTGACGTACCCCGGCAATGGTGCGATCATTTAAGTTCAGGTGGCTGATTTCCACGACTGCCGTAGGTAAAGAATCTGGGTCAATAGCAAAACTGTGGTTTTGGCTGGTAATTTCTACCCGTTGTTGTGAGCCAGCAGGCTGATTTAAACCACGGTGACCAAATTTGAGTTTATAGGTTTCTGCCCCTAGTGCATGACCTAAAATTTGGTGTCCCATACAAATCCCAAAGATGGGTTTTTGACTTAACAGGAGCGCTTTGGCAGTTGCAATCCCTTCAGTGACAGCAGCAGGGTCACCAGGCCCATTAGAAAGAAACACACCATCTGGATTGTAGTTGAGGATTTCCTCTGGTGGCGTATCAGCAGGCACAACAATCACCCGACAACCGTAACTTACTAAGCGACGCAAAATATTGCGTTTTACGCCAAAGTCAAGGGCAACAACAGTAAAGGGTTCCCCAAGATTTTCCGCAGCCTCAGAGTTGAATTCCCAAGCTGGAATTGTGGGATCTGACCATTCATAAGCCGTTGGGGTGGTGACTTCACTAACCAGATTCAATCCCGCCATGTTGGGAACCGCCTGTACCTGCTCTAGTAATTCCCCCTCATCAAGAATAGCTGTGGAAATGCCACCGTTCATCGCTCCAAACATCCGAATTTTGCGGGTGAGGGCGCGGGTATCGATGCCGTATATCCCTGGTACTTGGTTTTGTTTAAGGTAGTCAGGTAAGGATTGTGTCGATCGCCAGTTACTTGGTTTGTGACAAATATTGCGCGCGATCGCACCCCGCACTTGGGGGCCATCTGATTCCTCATCTTCAGGATTGACGCCAGTATTCCCTAATTCAGGATAGGTAAAAATGACAATCTGACCGCAGTAACTAGGGTCGGTCAGTACTTCTTGGTAGCCAGTCATGCCAGTGTTGAACACCACTTCTCCGATCGCGGTTCCCGTCGCACCGAAAGACCAACCGCGATAAGTGGTTCCATCTGCCAGGACAAGTAAAGCAGGTATTGTGTCAGTCAGGGGCATAGGCTATAGATTATGGATTGGGCATGGGGGAGCCACTGCGCTCTTGGGGTTTCCCCAAGTGGAGCAAGTGGCGTCATTGGGCATGGGGCATGGGGCATTAATCAATTGTTCCCCCTGCTCTTTCATCTCTCTCATCCCTCATTCCCCAATACTGCGATTGTTAATTATCCCATGAGTTGGGCAATTGGGATTTTTTAGAATAGTTAATTAAAATTAAAAGGGAATTAAAGTAGCGGGAGTGGCTTTGGCAAAGCTTGGGCAGTTAAAATTAATTATGCTTCAGTCCTTTTTATCCCGTGCAACCCTAATTTTTCTATCAAGCGCTCTAGCGGTTTTGTGTGTTGCCTGTAGTGAAGACAAACGGAACATTGCGACTGGTGGCAATGAGCAACCCGCGCCAATTGGGGATCTGCCATCAATACAGCCTGCCGTCGAACCAGCAACACCAACAGCTACCCCAGAAGCACAGCCGCTAGAGCCGTCTGAAAGTGAACCAAGTCTTTTTGAGATGGGGCTAGACAAAGCCGTTGGCGCTTGGAGTATCAGCCAATCTGCTCAATCTCCAGGTGATTGGACTTTGGTGGCGAATCAGTACCAGGATGCGATCGCGCTGATGCAAAGAGTGCGGCGACAAAGCCCAGAATTTACGATCGCTCAAACCAAGATTACTGAATATCGACGCCAAATAAAATATGCCAAACAGCAAGCTAATCCTCGCCCTGTGCGCGTTGCCGAACCGAAGAGGATAGTAGTTCTTGTTCCCCACACAGCAACCACACCAAAGTATACCTCACCTCTATCACCTCTACAAGAAACTAAACCGTTACCACCAGAGCCACGTTTACCCTCATCAGTAGTGCTGATTCCAGATCAAGCAGTATTTACAGCCCCGATTAAAAGGCGAATTGGTGGAACGCCAATTGTCGAAGTCACCTTCAATGGCCAGCGACAATTTGAGATGATTGTGGATACAGGAGCCAGTGGCACTGTGATCACCCAAGAGATGGCCAATGCTTTAGGTATAGTGCCAGTAGGGAGAGCGAAGGCAAACACCGCTAGTTCTAGAGCTGTAGAATTTCCTGTGGGCTACGTTAATTCGATGGCAGTTGGCGGGGTAATAGTGAATAAAGTAGCAGTAGCGATCGCAGGGGCAGAACTAGAAACTGGACTTCTAGGACATGACTTTTTTGGCAACTACGATGTCACCATTAAACGTAATGTGGTAGAATTTCGCCCGCAATTGCGATCGCAAATCAATTCCCCAGAAACTCAACTAACTGCTCCAACTTTGTCCAAGCCGCCCCACTTTGTAGGATATCCTTAGCTACTTTAATCCCTTGGGCGTGATCCAGCAATGCGATCGCACCCGCTACTTGCAGGGCCAACGACGCATTTAAGGCAACTACATCTTGTTGCGCCTGAGTTCCCTTACCTTGAAGTACCGCCTTGAGAATCACCGCATTCTCTTGGACATCCCCACCCCGAAGCATACCTATGGTAGCAGGCGTTAGATCCAAATTCAGGGGATTAATTGTAGTTACCTGCACTTCTCCATCTGATAACACCGCCAAGTCAGTTTCATCTCCTAATCCAGCCTCATCGAGTTTTTCTCGCCCATGCAGCACAATCGCCTTTTCCTTGCCCAAATTCTGTAAAGCTTCAGCAACGGTTGCCAAAAGTTTGGGAGTAAATAACCCTACCACTTGCCCAGTTGGACGCAAGGGATTTACTAAGGGCCCAAGCAAATTAAAAACTGTTCGCACTTTCAAAGTCCGCCGTAATGAGGCAACCGCCTTGAGGGCTGGATGCCAACCAGGGGCAAACAAGAAAGTGATCCCCACCTCTTGTAGTGCTGCTTGCACTTTTTCACTAGAGGCACTCAAGTTTACACCCAAAGCTTCCAAGACATCGGCACTCCCCGTGAGACTTGAAGCTGAACGATTGCCGTGTTTAGCGACTGGTACGCCATAGGCAGCAGCAACAAAAGCAACCGCTGTGGAAATATTAAAGGTTGATGAACCATCTCCACCAGTGCCACAGGTATCTATTACAGTAGCGGGGTGTTTAGCCTGTGGTAAGTGCTGAGTGTTGAGTGGGGAACACTGAGATTGTAATACTTCAGCCATGCCGGTCAACTCGTCGGCAGAAATGCCTCTAAAGTTCAGCGCTGTTAAAATAGCCCCTGATAACTCTGGGGGAACCGCTTCATTGAGCCAACCTTGCATCAATTCAGCAGCTTGAGTACGGGACAAGGATTGGCCATCTATTAATTGTTGCAGCAGGATATACCAGCTAACAGAGGATTCTTGAGCAGGGATTGCGGAGGTTGTCATCGCTAAGGTTTGTGGTGTTGTAGGGTGTAGCTACGTTGAAGGGCATGGGAGCTATCCTACCGGAAAATTGGCCGCTATCTATCAAAGTTAGGTTGAAATATCAAGGCTCAACTGCAAAGCTGGATTAACAAGCTTCTGATTTTTTGCTTTTTTATCCAAATCAAGTTTTACTTCGTAATTAGTAATAAATAACTCTTTTCCTTTAGCTGCACCACTCTGCTTATAGTTATTCATTCCATACTGCAATTCCCATGCTGAGATATTAGCCCATTGAAAATTCTCTCGAATTTGTAGTGAGTCGTCGTAGGTAATTAGCCAGCGATGATGGCATTGTTGCAAAATTTCAGCAAATCTCTGATGCTCAAAAGAGGTGTGCAAGTCACCATCTTTACCATATAGCTTTGACTTAGTAGCACTAAAATATGGTGGATCTAAAAATAAAAATACATCTTCTCCCTCTGGTTTTAATAGGTGGCTGTAATCAAAATTAGTAATTTGGACATTTTCTGATAAAATATATTCTAATTTTTCTAATCGTTCTATTGAAGAATCAGTAAATCTTTTATGAAAAGCTTCCTGGGAAAAGCCACCTGATTCTACAGTTCCTGAAAAAGTAATTCTATTAAGGATGAAAAAGCGAACGGCTCTTTCTAAATCAGATAAATTATTGACATCTACCTTAGTAAATTCTGAAAATAGTAATTTGCCATCTGTATATTTGACTTTAATATGTCTAATTTCTTTAACTAATTGAGCTAAATCAGATTGAGCAAACTTCCAGAATAAGAAGAGTTCGCGGTTTAAATCGTTAATCCAAATCTTGATATGAGGAAACTTTTGTCTTAAATAAATGAATACAGAACCACCACCCACAAAAGGTTCTCGAAATTCCGAAAAGCTCTCTGGCAAGTATTCAACTATTTGATTTATTGCTTTTGACTTACCGCCAGGATAACGGAGTGGGCTTTTGAGCATAATTAAAAATTATAATGTCTAAAAATTACTGGATACTTCTATTTTAAGTCTCTGATTATTTTGAGCTTCTAAAGCCAATTTTTTGATAATTGCTCTTTGATTTGTATTAAAAATTTTAATATTAACTTCTAAAAAATATTCTAGTTCTTCTAATGATGCATCTGGAAAGACAATAGAACCAACAACATTGTTACCTGTAAGCTTTAACTTTGTAACAAATAATACTTTTTGACCATTCAACATTAAAGAATCTAAATTAGAAAATAAAATTAGCTTGAATAAACCATCTTGAATATCAGGAAGCTTTGGCAAAGATGCTGTTGAAGTATTTTTTGACTCTTGTATAGTATACATATTATTCTCGAATAATATCTCATCAGGAGTCAAATAGTAAATTCCGCCAAGATAGTTTTCAATACTAAAAGTTGCTTTTAATCCATCCACTAAATATTCTAGCTTATGAGAAGTCAGCGCTTCTCTTTTACTAGCACTTTGAGAACCTTTAAGAGAAATATTCTTAAATTCCTCAAACTCTTCTATAATTTTAGATAAATATTTATCTTGTCCATCTCGTGAGTGAATTATCACTCCAGTTTGATTAAAAATATAATCATAAGAATCTAGAGCTTTTTCAAAAGTTTGTGTAAATCTTTCTTCAAAGAGATTTTTGTTCCAATGGAGTGCGCTTTGGTGATATGCGAATATTTCATTGATTTGAATTTTTACAAAATCATTAGCAAATTTCTGATGACTTAACTTATTCTTGTTAATTTGCGCTTTTTTTGTGCTTTTTTTTGCTGTTTCGTAATAAGCAAGTACTATATAGATATTAAGCAAATTCATCCAAGAAATTGTAGAGTATTGAATTTTATCTATATCGCCATCTTTGCCCTCATCTTTAATCACTGGGATAATAGTTATAACTTTCGATGAATTATATATATTATAAATTCTGGCAAATGGATAACTTCTCGTTCTCTTAGGTGATACCCATTTTGAATAAGCAATTTCAGTTGTAGGTGACTTGATTAATCCATAACCCCTTTCTTGATTGACATCAAATACATCTAAACTAATCCTCTTTAAATTATCATCCAAGTAAGTTTTATAGGTCACTCCCTTGATAAATCCTGTAAAATGTAGAACACCTGTCATGTCTTCAAACTTTTATTAATATTTGTCTTTGCCAGAGTTTAACTTAACTTTGGTTATTAAAGCATAGAAATCCGAATTATTCATGGCGTGAGTGGAATTTTAGTTATCACGGATAAATAATCTTATTCACAACAATTTTTCCCTACTAATTATTGAGATGATTCTGCTATGTAGAATTCTGGCAGCGTTTGTCTTCCCCGTATTTTTGTCTGGTAGTAAGTCACAGGTAATTCCCTGTTGCGCGATCGCAAACCTGTTATGATAAAACTACGTACCCGTAATATAGACTTGCTTACTGAAGTTTTTATTGAGTTTATGTTGCAATTACGTAAAATTATGTTACATTACTTTACATGCAGTTATAACTGTTACAACATAAACGCTCAGGGTGTTATTTATGGCAAACGTTAAGAAGACTACGCCTTCGGTTTCAGAAGATCCTAATGCTTTGCGCTGGGGCTTCACTCCTCAAAGCGAAAACTGGAACGGCCGTTTTGCAATGATTGGTTTTTTATCTGCCGTTTTACTTGAAGTGTTTTCTGGTCAAGGGATTTTACACTTCTGGGGCATTCTATAGATTTAAACGTTTTTACCTTCATTAAATAATGAGGCAAGGCAGGGATTCGTAAAATCGTCTGCCTTTGCTTTATGAGAGAATTCTGTTACCGTGATGAGCGAAATATTACACGACCTGGGGATTCTTCCTGATTAATTCGCGCATATACTCGAAGACAAGTTAATACTTCCCCAGGAATACCGCCACAGTCTAGTTGTAAGTCATCCTTGGATGAAGCACAGATATCCGCATAAAGTCCCGATAATTGGCGAATCCGCACTTCATAACCTGCTTTAATTGTTTTATCAGCGACTTTCTTTAAGATGCGTCGTGATTCATGTTGTAGCTTTCCCCACCAAGAATAGCGTTCAGCCGGAGGTACAAATACTAGGGAATGTATCGCCTCGTCCATGTCAATCCAAGTACGGAGAATTGACAGGGGATCAGTGTTTTCCTCTGCTTTTTGGGTGCGTTGGAAGCGATCGCTTAAAGCATCAATATATTGATGGCACTGTTCTGGTTTGGAGTGTAAGGAAATGACATCGAAGCTAAAAACGCTCTTTAAAGCATGGTGTAAATCGGGGTCGATTTCGATAAAATTCATATATAAAAATAGGAATGCCGCTGGTAAATCAGATGCATTCCCTTGGGTAATTTTAGAGTTTAAAAATATTTGTTGAGATAAGCCTAATCCCTGAGTCTGAACAGTACCACTAAGTCCAGGGTAGATAATTTCATCGCGGATAAAGGGAAGTTGATAGAGATTAGAATTATCTGCGATCGCACCAACTTTTTGAGCTAAATCTAAGGTTCGTTGTCGCCAAGTTGCAGCCAAATCCTCTGGGACTCGCAGCAGCTTGCGTTGAATTTCATTCCACAAATCAGAGTCCGTTGTGCTTTGCAGTTGGGAATTACCCAGATAATAACTAAGTTCTGAGTCAGAATCGAAAGCTTCGCGGAGGTGACTTAGTTTCAAATCATCTGATTTTGGGGGTGTAGGTTGCAAGAGGCGATGAAGTTCTTGCAGCACTTCATCGCATATTTTAGATCCTGGATCTAGCGGAAATTCTGTGCGGGCCTGATTTAAACTAGCCTCTAGTCCATACAAACTAAACCGCAGTAACTGGGCTAATTCTGAGTTTTCTATCTCTAAGAATTGACGCAAGTGCTGCATGAATATCACCTCCAAATATTTTTATATTGAATTAAATTTGGCAAACCTCTGCATTCCTTTGCCTTGAAAAACATTAATTTTTCAACGCAGAGGAGCATAGAAGTTTAATGCATTTGCATGAGGCTATCATTACTAGCCCTTTCAAGGTGACTCCAAAAATCTCTTTTTTCTCTCTGCGCTCTCTGTGCCTCTGTGGTTAAAAAGTAATTTATTTAACTACAAATTCCGCAGATAACACAGAGAGGATTTTTGTCCCAGTTTTGGGATATTTGTATTATTTTGAAGTCCCTAATGTATACCGCAAAATGGATCGCGTTCTTTATCAACTTCATTGGGCTGCAATTCTAATTCAGCAAGATAAACACATCCTTCTTCCTTTAGGCATTCCTGACTTTTTGATGTCCAGTAAGGCACTTCACCGGCGTGCATCCGCAGAATGCCTTGATCATCGAGAGTTACACGATATTGGCAAGGATAATCTGTTGTCACATCTGGTTTGCTGAGTGCGCCAATTCGTATCCATTTTTTGCTGTTGGTTTGGGCGTCTGTTTGATAAACATAGAAAGTGTGCTGGCCAGTTTGTGGGAAGGGAGGTAAGGGATTACTAATTAACCCAATTCCTGGTTGCGTCACACCATCGCGCAGATAGTGAAATTTTTGGAACAATTTACTACCATCATTTCCTACTTCAAATACAAGATGATAGGCATCTGGTTGATCAACAGTTGCTGACTCAATAACATTGACGGCAATATCACCATCATTTAAATCTTTATTGAAACGTTGGACAGCCAGATTCCAGTTCAATTTTCCATCAGCAAATAGCGGCGAAGTTTCTGAAATTACCGATTCCAAATTAATGCCAGGAATATCAATTAAATAATGGGGATTTCCCTGACAAAGCAATACCCTAAATTCAAGGGTTTGGTCAATTTCAAACTGGATTTTAATTTTTTTTAGAAACTCTGCTTCTTGTATTCCCAGTTTATTCATGAGGTTTTTGCCGTCGAAGCTACCCCATAGTCGTAAATCTCCATCCTCGTAGTCTTGACGGTAGATGATGTTAGTTAATTGGATTCCCTGCCATGCAGTACGAACCTTGGCGACAGTTTCCCAAGGTGCAAGTTGATAGAGTTCTTGTCCAGCCTTAAATATGGTGAGCAAATCGTTACTTTGGGTTTTGCGTTTGAAGTTGCAGGGCAAATAATAAAACAGGTTTTTGACATCGATTTCTAGTTGGTTGGCTCCCTTACACAGCAAGCTTTTGGACTCTTCTGGATCGAACCTTAATCTTCGCAACTTCTCGGCATAGCAAGCACCAGCGGAGGTGGCTAATTTGGTAAATTCCAGCACAAAGGTAATTCGCTCTGGATTCCACACAAAATATGGAGACTTACTAAATTCTTGGTAGATTTGGCGCTGCACTATGTCTAAATTACAAGTTTTTCCAGACAGAATTAACCAATCAACTTTTTGGAAATTCCAAGAATCTTTGGTGATATCATCGGGACGTAAGCGACTTTCCATTAATCCTTTGGCAATACCGATCGCTTCTTTAATTCCGGAAGTGGCGGCTCGTTCAAATTGTTGGTTATCTAGGGTGATGCAGATGTTATTTGGATCATTTACTTGCAATTTAACGGCGCTTTGGGTAAGCAGTTCAGAAATTTGTTGTTCAGAAAGTGTGAAGGTTAATAGAGAATTATCTGTTAGTGGTTTTTGCCCAAGTTTAAGTTTAGCTGTTTCTGCATGATCCCAGAGAAGATAAAAGGATTGTAGACGTTGGGGTGCTTGTTGCCAACGGGTGGGTAATACTTTCTCGGCAGTATCTAGGGCATCTTTGTAAGCAAGATCACCTTCTGGATTCTCTCTATCTAGACATTTTAAAATACTGCCAGTTTTGAATTTGCCTTGTTCTAAGAAGCGCTCGTTTAACTCAGAGTTAATTAAATCTTCTAGCTTTTCGCTTTCAAGATCACCTGTTGTTACTGCTGCCAATAAAAAGTCTGCGATCGCAACTTTTAATAATCTAAAAATTCGCAGTGTAATTAATTCACCACCTAACTGTAAATGACCGGATGAACCTAATAGTTTGGGAGTGAGTTTATAGTAACGTCCTCCTAAACCTCGGTCTTCATAATTAGCAAAAGTCGGAGTTTTATCTTCTAAAGTCAGTTCAATTAAAGCTAAGTCTGTGGTTCCCCCGCCGATATCCAAGACGAGAACATTTTGTGACCATTTGTTTCCTACTTGATGACAACGAGTTTTAAATGATTCAATCCCAATGTTGAGATTACCGCCAAATTCTCGCCACAAAAAGAATATTGCCACAGAAACGGCTTCATCATAAGCAGTTTGGACATCATCGATCCCCAATTGCTCAACTAATTCCTTAACTTCCTTGCGAACAACTGGTGGGGCGACAGTGGGGTAAGTGACAACTGCTGTCAAAAAAGTCCCTTCTGAAAATCTGCGTTGTGCGCGTTGGCGGTAATCTTCAGTTAACTCGATTAAATGCGCCCAAGCAGATTGGATTAGTTGATTAGCAGTAATTATTTCTTCTTCACCATCCAAAATAACTGAAAACGATCGCTCCTGACCAAAGTAGCGTTTGGGTGAATGGTGAAACCTGCTGATAATTTCCTTTAAAGAACTGCTTGTACCTTGGGCGATCGCTTTTTTGCGGTTATCTCTAGCTTCCCTACCCATCTGCAATTTTAAGTCCCCTAACTGCGAAATTTCCGACTCACTGGGAATTTCTGTATCGCGGCGATCAATATCCAGCACAACTGGGATCAGATTTTGCGACTCTAGGGTAGGAACGCGGAACACCTCATGATAGATTTGGTAAAGTTTTTTGCTGACAGCCCGACGGAATCTCTCGCTGTTTCCTAAAGAAAGTTCAATTTGGCGAATTGCTTCCAAAAATCGCTCTTTATTATCACTTTCAAATACTTCACTCAACTTTGTTGGATCTATCTCCAGGTTTTTGCTAATTTCTGTGATAAACTTTGCCCAATCATCATCGCTGACATCTGGTAAAGCCACTGAGGCGGGAGAACTTAGCCATTGTGATAAGCGATCGCGCAACCGCACTTCTTGTTCTTTTGGTAGAATTTCTGCGATCGGCACTTCAATGGGATCGAAAAGTGTAACTGTAGAATTCGACGTGCCAAAATCTAAGGCAAACCATCCTGGAAATCTTTTTTGTTGTTTCTGGCTTGGTTGTTGATCAGTATAGTTGTTCAATTGGAAAGGGTTCATTAGAGTATAACTTTCTGTTGTTTGTTTTATAGCTAGCTAAAAACAGTGAGGTTGTATCATCAAATGGCAAATTCAGAGAA
This sequence comes from Nostoc sp., assembly GCF_036919675.1. Lineage (GTDB taxonomy): Bacteria > Cyanobacteriota > Cyanobacteriia > Cyanobacteriales > Nostocaceae > Nostoc. The sequence continues at coordinate 14,603 of NZ_JBALCP010000078.1, read as the reverse complement.
TCTTTGTCGTAAAGACTTTTAATCGTTGATCTTGTGCCACTGATTCTCTTTAACACTGGCTTTTTTATTTGGCGCGATGCCTACGCTTTTATATAAAAGGGCGTAGCCCAATCTAAGCATCGCTATGAAAATTGCGGCAGTTACTAAGTTCATGTTGAAGATTTTTGACCGCTTGCAAGTCTTACTTGTTGGATGGTTAAATCAAGTAACTGAGCAACCTCTTCTATTGAAATACCATAAGCTAAGAATCCATCTATTATCTCCTTCTTCGCTAAGACAGTTATCTGTTCTTGTTGCACCCGCTCAATTAAACGTTTCGCTTTTTGCACCATTTGACTCTCGGAGGCAATAGTCAACTGCATCAAACCGATAGGATCACGTCTGACAAATACATCCTCAGATCCGTATGCGATCGCAATCAGTCATTTTCTGAGTTAGCTCATCTCAAATCATCTGAATGAGAAACAGCGGCGAGTTCTGAAATAATCTCCAACCAAATAGGAATTTTTATCTCAGATGGCAATTCTCCAGCTGCCAAATATCTCAGCAAAGTTTCTTTTTTGGAAAGGTTTTGCAGACTAGGAATAATTTGATCCAAAATGCCTTCTAGTTCGGAATTAATTTGCTGATTAACTTCGCTAACATACTGCACAAGATGAAGGCTAGCGCTAGCAGTGATTTCATCTCGCAGCCGCAGTACTAAAAGTTGGTGATTGCTCGATCTGGGTAAACCTTGACTTTTCTCTGGTGCCCAGTCAAAGATTTGACCAACGTTGTGTTTGTCGTCTTGACGCGCTAGAGGAAAAATGATTTCGGGTGCAACGGTTTTGTCTTTGCTACTGATTTCGGAGATGATTGCTTCTTTCCATTCGTTAGGATCGCATCCTAGTAATAATTTGTAAAAGAGATCAGCATCTTCAAAACCAAATTGTTCTTCGATTTCTTGCTCCATTTTTGGATGGAAAATTGCCTGCAATTGTTCGCGTTCTGGGGCTACATAATTTGACAATTGGTTCAACAAATCTACCACTGCTTGATGAATGCGATCGCGGGCAAAATCTTCTACTTCCTTAACGGTTTTTTCAAATACTGGATAAAAATCATCGCTCTTGGTTGGAAGGGAACTATTTACACGGTTTCCTCGGTCAAATAATTTCCCGGCTGCACCTTTAGATTCTGCCAGAGCGATCGCTCCATTGTTGGCTTTGTTGAAGAGTAAAGTCCACTGGTTCCAATTGAGGATTCTAAAGGTGAGTTCGTCTTTCACTACATCGCTGACAACAACACCACGTCGGTCTTTGAGTGGTTCTTTCCCTAAATCTTTTTGAAAATTCCTGTAGATTTTATCCAAGCTTTCGACCACAAAGCGCAACTCGATAAATGCGGGACTGTCTCCTGTAGGAATACCTTGCTCGTGAATTTCATCTATGATGTCCTTCAAGTGATCTTGTTGCTGACTCACCACATCAACAGCTCTTTTAGTATCTTCATACAGTTGCTTCAGACCATGAGTTGCTACGTGGGTTTGAATCAATTCCCGCAGCTTACCAAGACCCCCATCTTGACTAAAGTAACCTAGCTGTCTGCCTAAATAACTGCGGGGATCAGAGTCTAACAGCCGTTCACTTAAGTCTTCCCATTTGTCTTGTAGCCGTTTAGACCGATCTAGGTAATCAGGATAGTCCAAGTTAGCCAAAAAGTCTGTTGAGCCTGCTTTGACTGTACTAGAACGTTTTGCTAATTCAGCTAGTCCCAACAGTGGCGATAGTAAAACGATCCGGTCTTTTTGGGTTGTAAACGCTTCTGCACCGTCAATGGTAGTTTGCAGAACTTTGAGTTTTTGGAAAACGGTTTCTTCTTGTAAATGGCTATTGGCTGCGCTATCTTCAATCAGTTGGTCAAGTTCTCTTTCGCCACCCTCACTGTCTAAAGGCAGTTGATCGAAGCGACCCACACCTACGAGAATTAAATCTTTCAGGTCTTGTCCCGGTCGCTGCTGCTGCATCATCGTAAAGATTTTATTGGCGCGATCGCTACCGGGAGATTTACCATTTAGCAGTACTAAAATTGTCTGTACTTCTGCCAATTCCCGCAGTGACAAAAAGGTATCCCTAGCCCCCGAATTAGCAGCCCCCAATCCCGGAAAGTCGATGAGAATAAATTTGGCTGCGTCTGCAAAATCCCAAATTTCCCGTGAGATTTTTACATCGATATTTACGCGGCGGATAAGTGGGAAACTGTTTTGCAATAACTTTGTTGGTAGCCTTTGAGGTGGACTCGGTAATCGGATATGCGCTGGAGGTAGATCCTCAAAGTTCAGAGTTTGGATTGCCATTGGCTGTTCGACCAGCTGTAGCCCCTCACGGGCGGTGATAGCATCAATTTGGTAGCGGCCACCACACATAACTTCCCCATAGGCTTGATAAGCCCGCAGGAATAACACCAACTCCCGGAGTAAATAACGTAGCTCCAAATTGTTACTACTATTCCATCCTTCTTCACACCAGCTAATAATATCTTTGCCAGAGTTGAGTTTCGATACTGGTATAGGAGGAAGCCCTGCTGCTGTTGTCCGTTTATTGGCTTCCCCTAACATGAAGCGTAGACACTCGTGTACTCCTTCATGAGAAAGATACTCTACGGTAAAATTACTTACTTGAGTAGTTGCAAACTCGTCTTGCGGGATGATATGTATGGCAGTAACATTACCTGTAGTAGGATTTTCACTGACTGGCAAAGCATCTGCATATCCAATTAGACTGCCTAAAAGTAAGGTTTTCCCACTACTGAATTCCCCCATCACCCCAATTTTGACAGGTGAAGTTGCAAGGTCTACAGTTTTCTGGGCAGCTGACCGCAGACGCAGGAGACAGTCATCAAGACTAGCTGGAACCCAATCTTCTTGTTTTGAAGGGTGTTGGGGCACAGAATCTATCTTTCGGACGATGAATTCGCCGTACTCCTTAAAACGGCCCAGTTTGTCTGGTTCCATAGAGTAGTTTCCGCCTAACATTAATTTCTGTGAGCTTTATAACATATAAAACGCGATCGCCAGCCATTGTTGCAATGTCTTGATATCACATTTAGCATTTCTCTCATTTAATTTGCGATTTTGGGATGAGGCGTTTTGAACGGTAAAGACAATTTTGAAAAATCGAGTTTCACTGGAAAAAATAAAAAACAATACATTTGTCAGAATGCAGGATTTTAAATAAAAAAGTCGGTTTTTATACTACAGATTTACTGAATACTGCTTAGTATATATGTGGGTATTAAACCCTTTTTTAGCGCTTCTTGCATGGGTAAGGTAGAGAAAAAACAATTAACCACAGATGAACACAGATACAAGGTAGCACACGGCATTGCTGTGTCCCTACCTGTATACCTCATTCAAATGAGAATCGCTATATACCCCTTCTTTTAGGCAAGCTACATCGATTAACGGACTCTAATTCATGCTGAATTCTTCTTGATAAAAAATCAATATTTATTTGATATGAAATTCTTGATTATTGTGAATTTATTATAAAGACGTAAGCGGATGTTTGGAAAGTCAACAAGTATACTCGAAACCTCACTTCCATTCCTCTCTCCTGCTCTTGAGAGGCTTTGAAACCCCCATTCTCATACCAATTCACGAAAACCCTGATACAGATAGATTTCTTGTAGGGGCATGGCAATGCCCATACGTGTCAACTTAACGTGAAAGCTATGTAAGCAAGAATGTTTTGAGACATTACCTCGTTGCCTCGTTCCCAGTCTCAGACTGGGAATACCGGTTCGGAGGCTCCGCCTCCCTCTCTTGGCGGCAGAGCCGCCAGGGTATGCATTTCCAGCCAGAGACTGGAAACGAGATTTTACGAGGTTTATAGCTTAAGTTGACACCAATGGGCAATGCTATGCCCCTACCAACGTATTTGTATCATTATTAAAGTGAAATGGGATCACACTTCGTGCCGCAACTCTTAGAGACGCTTTTGCGTTCGCCAACGCTAACATAGGGAAGGGGGGTTAGGTTTCGAGGATTTTGATGTTAATAACGATACTTTTCAAACATCCTTTAAGCTCGACTTTATCCAAAATTAAGAACTTGGTTCTCTTGTATCGGCAAAACCCTAGCTTTTTGGCAAAAACTTTTTCCATATCACTGATTCTCGGTGAAAACGAAAAAGTAAAACTAGCGTCCCACAAAGCTTTCAGCGTCAGCTTGAGCTTTGCCAAAAAATGGATAAAGTCGAGCTAAGTGCTTCACAGAGAATCATCTAGTTTTCGTAAAGCTAAATCAGGTTTTTGAGTAATCCAATTACATAGCTAATATGAATTTATAAGTAATTTTAATAATAAACAAAGTTAAACAACTTCCCTGCCACATGGATAGTTTAATTTTCACCAAAAATGCTGAAGTTAATCTTAATGATAACTTCAGCATTTTTTCAATTTATTCACAGTAAAAGAGTAAATTTTATAGATATAAAAATAAATAAAGTATTAAAATAAATAGCAGGTTGGCATGAAGAAGATTAGATCCATCTATATAACAAATCCTATTTTCAGACTATTACCTTAATAATTTAGGCAGAGCAGGCAGGCAAAAGTGTTTTCTAAAAAGGTGCAAAGCTACATTAACCAAATCATGGTCGCCCCATCAGAAATACAACAGGATGAAAAAGTATTTTACCAGCAGGTAGGTACTGCTCCTCTGATGATTTGGATGGCTGGATGCAATGCACTTTATTGTTACTTCAATTCAAATTGGCTGGAATTTACTGGAACACATTTAACAACAAGCGCGTCTGCATCGGCGCGAGAAGATGAGATAGACAATATCTGGGCTTGTAGCGTTCATCCAGAAGATAGTCAGCAATGTAAAAATATATACTTAACAGCATTGACAACGCATGATTCCTTCCAGAGACAATATCGTCTGCGTCGGGCTGATGGCGAATATCGCTGGATTTTAGATACAGCCACGCCACGATTCTCAGCAGATGCTAGCTTTGTCGGTTACATCGGTTATTGTGTGGATATAACAGAAGTGCGATCTACCATGAGAGAAAGCTGCTCGACATCTACAAATTCCTCTTATTGTCTGCATAAAATTACAGAACAAAAACAGGCGGCAGAATTAACAAAAGCACTAGAGCAACTACAAGCCGAAACTGCAAAACGCCAAGCAGCTGAAGTACAGTTACGTCAAAAAACATCAGAATTTGCAGCGATTTTGCAAGTGCTTCCTGATTTGTACTTTCGTCTCGATGCTGATGGAAGTATTCTGGATTATAAGCAAGGATTGATGGATAATCCGTATATTCCAACAGGAGATTGTCAGGGCAAGAGTTTGCGAGAATACGTACCAACTGCTGTAGGCGATCGCTTCCAGCAAGCAATAACTCAAGTACTTGAAACTCAATCTTCAGTCACTTTTGAATATACCTTACCGCTACCACAAGAAAATAATAATTTTGAAGCTAGGTTATTACTATTACCAGACCAGCAAATCATAGTTCTTGTCCGCGACATCAGCGACAAAGTACCAGCAGCATTCAGAGAAAGCGATGCCAAGTTTCGCAGCATTGTCGAAAACGCCAATAACATTATTTTTGCGCTGACCCTTGAGGGAATATTTTCCTACGTTTCTCCTAACTGGACTGAAATTTTTGGGCATGAGGTTGCAGAAGTTGAAGGCAAATCCTTTATTCCCTTCATACATCCTGAGGATGTGCATATTTGTGCAGATTATTTCCAAACAATTGCGACAACAACGCAAAAACAAGATGCAATTGAATATCGAATAAAACACAAAAATGGCAGTTGGCGATGGCATACAAGCAACTCATCTGCTATTAGAGATGCCAATGGTAATGTTTTAAACTTCGTTGGTATTTGCTATGACACCACTGAGCGTAAACAAGCAGAAGAAGCTCTAGCAGAGCGAGCGCGTTTAGCAAATTTTCGTGCCGATGTAGACGCGGCCCTTACCCAGAGTGACAGCTTACAGAACATGATGCGCCGCTGCACTGACGCTTTGGTTGAACATCTTGATGCAGCCTTTGCTCGCATCTGGACGCTGAACAAAAAAGACAACGTATTGGAGTTGCAAGTTAGTTCTGGGATGTATACCCACATTAATGGGCCCCATAAATGTGTGCCAGTTGGTCAATTCAAAATTGGTTTAATTGCCGAAGAGGGTAAACCCCACCTCACTAACTCTGTGCAGACAGATCCCCGCGTGGGTAACAAAGAGTGGGCGCAGCGAGAGGGGATGGTTGCCTTCGCTGGCTATCCCCTGATTGTTGAAGATGAAACTGTAGGGGTGATAGCCATGTTTACCCGCCAAACGGTGACAGAATCAACTTTTAAAGCACTAGAATTTGCTGCCCAGGAAATTGCCATTGGCATCAAACGCAAACAAGCAGAAGTTGCACTTAGAGAAAGCGCCCAACGGGAAGCCCTACTCAATCGTCTTTCTAACCAGATTCGAGCCTCCCTGGATCTCAATTACATTGTGGAAACCGCAGTGCAGGAGATTCGCAACTTATTCCAGATTGATCGCTGCGCCTTCTTTTGGTATCGGCAAAACGCTGAGGTTCCCTACTGGGAGAGTGTATATGAGGCGAAAAGTTCCTCTTTACCCTGTCTGATTGACGACCAAGCAACTAATGCAGAAATCGAACTAATCGCAGCTAAAACCTTAAATAGAGAAATCATCCGCATTGATGATGTTAAGACTGTGGGCGATTGCACTGCACAGTTGTTTTTTCAGGATTTCGGTTTCACTGCCTTTATGTCGCTCCCCGTACACACCCAATCTGGCGAAATAGGTGCATTTAGCTGTGGTTCTTGTAGTGGCTTTCGACCTTGGCTGGACAATGAAGTAGAATTACTACAAGCAGTTACAGTTCAACTAGCGATCGCCATTGACCAAGCCAAACTTTACACCCAAAGTCGCATCGCTGCCCAAACTGCCCAAGACAAAGCCCAGCAACTAGAAGCGGCGCTGCTAGAACTTCAACAAACCCAAGCGCAGCTGATTCAAACTGAAAAAATGTCCAGTTTGGGACAGTTGGTTGCAGGTATTGCCCACGAAATCAATAATCCCGTCAATTTCATCTACGGCAATATTAGCTACGTTCGTGAATATACCAAGGATTTGTTGCATTTGGTAGAACTTTATCAACAAAGCTACTGCCCACCAACACCAGAGATCAAACAGGAAATCTACGCCATTGATTTAGACTTTCTCAAGCAAGATTTGCCCAAAATCCTGGATTCTATGAAGATGGGAGCCGAACGCATTCGGCAGATTGTCCTATCTTTACGCAATTTCTCTCGCCTTGATGAAGACGGCACAAAACCAGTAGATATTCATGAAGGTATTGATAGCACGTTACTGCTGTTGCAAAATCGCCTGAAGCCCAAACCAGGACATTCCGAAATCCAAGTAATCCGAGACTACGGCAACCTACCACTGATAGTGTGTCACGCTGGACAGATGAATCAGGTGTTTATGAATCTGTTGACAAATGCAATCGATGCTTTAGAAGAGGGAGTGGGGAGTGGGGAGTGGAGACTAGGGGCACAGGGGAGGCAGGAGGAGAATACCCAATACAACTCTTGGAGAGGCTGCGCCAACGACGCCGACTCCATCGAGCGAAGCCGAGATGCTCTGTACAAGTGCCCAATGCCCACAATTCGCATTCACACCCTCATCCAAGAAGACCGTGTAATCATTAGCATTGCTGACAATGGCCCAGGCATGACTGAGGAAGTACGCAAACGCCTATTTGACCCGTTCTTCACTACGAAACCCGTCGGTAAAGGTACGGGCATGGGGTTATCAATTGGCTATCAAATTGTTGTTAAAAAACACGGTGGGCAAATCCAGTGTATTTCAGCACCAGGAGAAGGTGCCGAGTTTGTCATTGCAATTCCACTAGAGGAGCAACCCTCAACGTAGATATTACGCAACTTTAACCTAAGCTTAATCAGAAATTAACCTAATGGTTGTTAACTAGGATTAATTCACTTTTTGCTGCAACATTTGAACCCCCCCAGTAACCTAAAATTTACAGGAATTGGGGGGATTATTTATCATAGTATAGGGAATTAAGAGTAAAAATATTGCAGTTCAATTGATTCAAAAACGTTGTAATGGTAGTGCTATCTTTGCGACGCCGAATAGCCCAACCCAGGCGATGTCTACGACGGGCTGTGCGGCCTCTCACCTTTAAAAAAATCCCTGAGTATAAATAAAATAGAAGGCTGGGATGATACAACCCCAAAGTCAAAATAGTATCACCTACACACGCGTTATCCACCTAAGTCATGTAATTGACATAGATATACCCCAATGGTCTGGCGACCCCACAGTAGAATTTGAAACTGTAGCTGAACTGAATAATGATGGCTATTACCTGCGGCGTTTCGCCTTGGGAGAACATAGCGCTACCCATATCAACGCCCCTAACAGCTTTCATAGCTATAGTATGGGAATTGACCAATACCCCGCCCAATCTTTGGTTGTACCTGCGGTAGTCATAGATATTCGCCAAGCCACAGCGGTTAATTCTGATTATGCCTTGACTATTGCTGATGTTGTGGCTTGGGAAGAACAATACGGTGAAATTCCTCCTGGTTGCGTAGTTATACTGAATACTGGTTGGCAAAAAAAGTGGTCGGATAAAAGTGCATTCCTAAATCAGGATGCTCAAGGAATTGCCCACTTTCCAGGCTTTGGCAGTGATGCGACTCAATTCTTACTGAATGAACGCCAAATTGCTGGAGTAGGAATTGATACTCATGGTGTAGATCCTGGACAAGAGAATAGTTTTGCTACTAATCGCCTGGTTTTAGAACAACCGCGGATTGTGTTGGAGAATCTCACCAATTTGGATCAGTTGCCACCGAAAGGTACTACTCTAGCGATCGGGATTCTGAGGTTGCGTGGTGGTTCTGGTTCTCCTGTGGGTGTGTTGGCGTTAGTGCCTTAATTTTTATATCGATATTTCTATCTCACACCAATTTTTCAGACTAGGGGATAACCTAGAAAGCAAGCAAACTTAATACACAAGTTCCAGTGGATCATCAGCCGGAGATTTTCAAGATGACAACTCCGCTATCTTGCCGCAATTACATAGACGGTCAATGGTTGAGTGCTGTAGGGGAAGCAACTTTAGAAAGTCGCAACCCTGCTGACAAAACTGAAGTCGTTGCCACATTCCCCCGTTCCCAAGTTAATCATGTAGATACAGCGGTAGCCGCCGCCCGGAAAGCCTACCACAGTTGGCGTAAAGTCCCGGCCCCAGCTAGGGCAGAATACATCTTTCGCGTCGGGGAAATATTACTCCAGCATAAAGAAGAACTTGCCCAGTTAATCAGTCGGGAAATGGGTAAACCTCTGACAGAAGCCAGAGGAGATGTGCAAGAAGGTATTGACTGTGCCTTTTACACTGCTGGCGAAGGACGGCGACTATTCGGGCAAACCACACCCTCGGAAATGTCCGATAAATTTGCCATGACTGTGCGAATGCCCATAGGAGTTTGTGCCTTAATTACTCCCTGGAATTTCCCAGTGGCAATTCCTTGCTGGAAAGCTATGCCAGCTTTGGTATGTGGCAATACAGTCATCCTAAAACCTGCCGAGGATACCTCCGCCTGTGCAACTAAATTGATTGAAATTTTCCAACAAGCAGGTTTACCACCAGGAGTGATTAACTTGGTGCATGGTGTAGGAGAAGAGGCGGGGAAAGCTTTAGTTGAGCATCCCAATGTAGATTTAGTATCGTTTACTGGTTCTTCAGAAACGGGTGCCTTTGTTGGCGCTACTTGCGGACGCACTCACAAGCGTGTCTGTCTGGAAATGGGTGGTAAAAATGCCCAAGTGGTGATGGAAGATGCAGATTTAGAACTTGCCTTAGATGGTGCAGTGTGGGGTGCTTTTGGGACAACTGGTCAACGGTGTACGGCTACTAGTCGCCTGATTTTGCATCGTGATATTAAAGAAAAATTTACCGCTATGCTTTATGAGCGTACCAGTAAGTTACGCTTGGGTGCTGGCACTGACCCCAATACAGATATTGGGCCAATTGTCAATGAAAAGCAACTCCAACAGGTGAGCAAGTATTTGGATATCGCCCGTGAGGAAGGAGCAAAGGTTTTAATTGGTGGAGAAATTGCCAGTGAAGGCGAATTGAAAAACGGTTATTTCTTTCAACCAACTATTTTGGATGATGTAACTCCTGAGATGCGCGTCGCTCGTGAAGAGATTTTTGGGCCAGTGGTGGTATTAATTGAGGTTAGCTCCTTTGAGGAAGCGATCGCAATTCTCAACGATAGCAATTATGGTCTTTCTTCTTCAGTTTACACCCGCGATATCAACCGGGCTTTTACTGCCATGCGCGACATCGAAGCAGGTATCACCTATATTAACGGCCCCACGATTGGTGCAGAGGTACACTTGCCCTTTGGTGGTGTGAAACAAACCGGTAACGGACACCGCGAGGCTGGAACTACTGCTTTAGATGTTTTCACAGAATGGAAAAGTGTTTATGTTGACTTTTCTGGAAGTTTGCAACGCGCTCAGATAGATAACCGCAGTTAATTTCGCAATAAGCGCGATTTTCAGCTGAGTAGACTATAAAAAAAGACCTAACCCCCCAGCCCCTTCCCTACAAGGGAAGGGGAGTAAGCCTCGAAGCCTCTCTTTTAAAAGAAGACAGAATCTAAATTTCCCATTGGAATGCGAAATTTGTAGTATCGCCTTGACATTATGGAGAGAAAATACTACATTTGTAGTATAAAGATAAAAGCCTCCTCAAAAGGCAAAACTAAAACCTGTTGGAAGCTTGACAATTGCATAGATGCCGGGGATTAGCAGAGCATCACAATTATGCCTGCCTTGGGTCTGTAGCTCTAACGGTAGAGTTCCCAGATGTCACTTGTGGCCTGACAGAAAAAGCTTACATACTTGCTCAAAGGTAGAGCGATCGCATTTAAAACGATAAGTGCAGGTTCAATTCCTGCGGTGTTACCACAGCTTTTTCAACTTGCACGAGGTGTGAGTGTAACTCTCACAGGGAGGGTATCGGTTCAATCCCGATCAGATCCACTAATATCAATTCGTAATTAAAATCAGAGGTGATTGCAATGGTTCATATTCGATTTTAAGGACGTTCCGTTGATGTCCCAAAAACACAATTGGGAATTGCAGCAGGGATGAATGATGTGGCAGTGAAAGAGCGCGTTGCTCGGCATTTAGATGTGAATAGCGATCGCCTTTCTGTTTACGTAATTGATCGCCGTCCCAGTGGTGATTTGATTATCCGTCCTGAAGCTGTCTATGGTTAAAGGAGGTAGGAGGGAAGAAAGTTTAAAACATAAACCTTTGCTTCATTTCTAACCGCATAATTTTATTCCGCGCCCTAACTTGTGAAGCCTACACACACTCCGGCAACGGAATGCAGGTTCAAGTCCTGTCGCTCCCTTTGATTGGAGCGTAGCCAAATTGGTATAGGCAACTGTGAAAACTGCTTTGCTAACTTGTGCGGAATTTAAATTATTTAAATCTGATTTTTATATAACCTTTACTCAATACAGAGGTGAGTTCAATGATGTTAGCTAACTCATGTTTAATAACAACTCAATTAGTACAACTGCATTTAAACAACGTGAGATATGAGCGAACATCGTTTGAGCGAGATTGTGATTGAGCGTCCTCGCGGTGGGAGGAGAATCAGTCTCAAAAAGCTCACAGGCTTTAAGAAGCAATTACACAAAATCACTGAGGAAGCAAGTCAGGATGGATTGTTGAATTCCTACCTGATTAAACCAATAAATAAATCTAAGTATCTTTCAGACCATCTCGGTCCCCTGCGTCGGTTTTTGCGCTCCAAAGTTGGACAGCCTTGGAATGAGGTTTACAGCAAACTGTGTCAAAGATTAGATTCAAACACAATGGCAGGACAGCATGTTATCGATCATGTGTGGGACTACGTTGAACGGCACGTGGAAATAATTGATGGTGGTTTTTATAGCAAGCCTTACCAAGGATATCGAATTCAGCTAGATGTAAACCATCGCGATCGCTTCTATATCCATCCTGAAACTGGAATTCTTTGTGCAGCCAAGAAAATACCTCGAAAGCAGAAGCAAAAGCAGGAACAAACTGATATTGTGATCATTGACAATTATCATCAATACCACAAGTTAAACGAGATTTGGTATTTAATTACCTTTGAAGATTTTCCACCACCACCAACTCATTATGTGATAGATGTTGTCAAAGGTATAATTCCTCGTTCTGCCGCAATGTATAGAGGTCGAATAATTTACGCTGTTATGAAACAGCAATGTAACAAGAAGGAAATTCGATTTATTTTAAATCAACTTTCTAAAAACTAAAATTTTCACTTCGTGCCCTAACTGGAGAAGCTTACATACTAGCCGAATTGGAACAGGCACTTGACTTGAGATCAAGCAACTACGGGTTCAAATCCCGTGTGTGAATCAACAGCTTTTTCGACTTGCATGAGGTGATCTTATTTCATTTCAATATGAAGGTGAGAACGATGAAAAAGATTAATTCTTTCAACATCGAGCCTGAAGACTTTGACGAATTTGACGATTTCTGCTTTTGAATCATCGAGTAAACGTCGTCGTGGCTACCCATCTGAAAAAGCTGTTAAACGTGGCGACCGCCTTGTTCATGGCGACAAGGAACTACAAGAAAAGCTTGGTAACAATGACCTTTGTCTTTGTGGTTCTGGTTGCTGCTTTCAAAAAGTGCTGTCGCAATAGCGGCAGATATGATGGCAGCTTACGCAGCTACTACTTTTAGGGAGTAGTACTAACGATTTCGATACGTTACATCAAAACTGGCAGTTGTTGCCGCGCCCCGATCGCAGAAGCTTACATAATTTTGCACAAATTATAGACAATGCTTCTACAACTTGCGCGGTGACTTGATCGCCCCGCGTTCAACATCTGCCTCCTTCCATTTTGGATTTTAGATTGCAATCCCAAATCTAAAATCGTTCGACTGAGCGTAGCCGAAGTCTAAAATCTAAAATTCTTAGAGGAGGTTCTTATGAAAACCGCAGAACGTGACCTGCGCCTGGAAATGCTCAACAGTTTGCTCAGAACTCCTCACCGTAAACTTGAGCAAGTCGCAGAAATTCATCAGTTAATTGTTGAACTCGATCCAATTTTCTATGGACATCTGGCAGTCTGGTATCAGCGTTATGGCGATGTCCGCGACCATAAAGAAGTATTCCTAGCTCATTTACTAACCAGCAATTTGACTGAACACCGAGACGCTGGATTTGTGATGCTGCAAGAGTTTCCGCCCTATCAGGTGGCTCGTGTGGTGGACTTCATGAAGCAGCAGCAGAATAAACTGCCTCGTTCCGCTCGGACTGCGGTACGGCGTTACTTGAAGATACGGGAGAGCAATCCGGCTCTGTTCGATCGCGCTGCTCTGCGAGGTCGTAAGGCAATGAAGCACTTATATGCTTCACTGCACATCAAGCCAAATGAGCGGGCAAATGCGATTCTGTTTGGCGATACTCCTCCAGAGGGTTCGTTAGCAGATATGCTGAAACAGCTTGCTAAAGTAGAAAATGCCGCCGAACAGGCACGGCTAATTGTGGAGTTCAACATTCCCTACACGATCGCAATTGGTGCGATCAAGCAACTTACACCAGTTGTGCTGGTGGCGTTAATCAACAGCATGACTCCTCAAGAAGCGATCAACAACCTCAAGTCTCTCCAGGCTAGAGGTGCAATGGATCACCCAGAAGTCAAGAAGCTGATTGATTCTAAGCTGGAAGAAGCATCTAAGAGTACGCGTGTCTCAGCATTCAAAGCCCAGATTGCGGCAGACGCAGCAGATTTTGACGCAGACACCGTTACCCGACTGGAAAAGGTGACAAACGAACAGGTAAAGCGGCGTGGTGCGATCGCTCGTCCAACTGCTTTATTGGTGGACAAGTCTGGTTCAATGGAAAATGCGATCGCGATCGGTAAGCAACTCGCTGCCCTCATCTCTGGTATCACTCAGGCAGAACTGTTTGTCTACGCCTTCGACACCATTCCTTATGCTGTTACGGCAAAGGGCAAGGAGTTGACCGACTGGGAGCGTGCCTTCCAGCACATCAAGGCAGGCGGTAGCACTAGCATCGGCTGTGCATTGGAAGCAATGCGGCGGAAAAAGCAGGTGGTTGACCAGATTATCATAGTGACGGATGAAGGCGAAAATGCAGCTCCTTACTTCGGTGAAGTCTACAAGACTTACTGCCGGGAGTTGGCGATAATGCCCAATGTGGTGATTGTCCGTGTGGGTACTCATTACGACTGGGTGGAGAGCCAACTGAAGCAGCAGCAAGCACCTGTAGATACGTTTACCTTCGCGGGTGACTACTACAGCTTGCCGAACCTCGTTCCACTCCTGACGCGCCCCTCTCGTCTGGATTTGCTGATGGAGATTTTGGATATGCCGTTGCCTGTGCGAGAGGATACAGCACTTCCGGCTGTTATGAGGTACAGTAACAGCAATTAGCAAACCAGTTTCTTAAATGTTGAGGATTTATTAAGTCGAGTGCAACTGA